>CAXXPU010000016.1:0-277403 GCA_963666875.2 Cloacimonadales bacterium (SeqCode) | reverse complement strand
GACATACGAATCGGGCTGCAACGCTTCTTTCAGCGGTACGGTATGGATATTGTTGGCCGTCATGGACGAACCGATGGCGATAACTTCAAAATTCTTTCGATTCATCTTCTTGATGAAGTTCAGCTTCTCGTTGAGCACGGCATTATTCGTTATCGGCGGTGCGGGGATAACTTTGTCCAGTTCAATCCAGAAATAGATGGTTATTCCGGCCATCACTGCCATCAAGAGCGCTATCAGAATAATCGGTACCTTGAATATCTTCAAAACTCCCCCATCAGAACTGAGAATAGACGAAAACGCTGTCACCGAATTCACCAAACAGCAGGATCACGATTGCAAGTAGAAACAACGCCGAAATACGTACCCATGTTCTGCTGAAGAATCGCTGAAATCCTGGAAAAGTTGCGAGCTTCTGGATAATTTCCATGGCAATGATCAGCATGAAAACCTGTATTATTCGAGGCCGTCTCATCCCAATATTGAGATTATTCAGAGAAAGATTCGAGAACAGATGTGTCACCACATACCAGGCACGTCCGAAATTGCCGCTTCGGAAGAATATCCAGGAAAACGAAATCAGGTTGAAAGTCAGAAAAATACTTGCGCCGTTGAAAAGAGACATGGTGAGCGGTTTTTTCTTCGCCGCCTTCAGGAGCTTCTTGCGGCGTTTCATCACGGCTCGGTCCATCAGTAAATAGATTCCCTGCAGCAATCCCCAGCATATCATCGACCATGAATCGCCGTGCCAGAAGCCACCGATCAGCCATGTGATCACGATCGCGGAACCGTAGCTCCACATCTCGTTGGTGACGCCAAGCAGTCGGTCCGATTTGATCCGTCGCGATACAAGATAGGCGAGTGGAAGGAAGATATAGTCACGCAGCCAGAAAGATAAGGTCTTATGCCATCGCTGCCAGAATTCGGTAACCGTTTTCGAGGCGTACGGTCTGTCGAAGTTTTCATCCAGCCGGATACCGAAGAGAAGCGCTGTTCCACGGGCGATATCGGTATAGCCGGAGAAATCGCAGTACAGTTGATATGCGAATGCCCAGGTTCCAATCCAGAGCGGTATCCCGCTGTAACTTTCAGCCTGTCCGTATATTTTCCCAACGATGACCGCCAGCGAGTCAGCGATCATGATCTTCTTGAAAAATCCCCAAACAATCAATGTGACGGCGTGATCGACATCCTCTCTCGTAAGCCTGAATGAGTCCAGTTGCGGAAGGAACAAACGGGAACGGTCGATTGGTCCTGAGGTGATAGCCGGAAAAAAAGCGACGTATGTAAGGTACTTCCCAAGCGATTCCGCAGGTTGGCCTGTATGACGGTAGTTATCGATCAAGTGACTGATATTCTTGAACGAATAGTACGAGATTCCAAGCGGGATAACCAACCTCGATATTGCAATGAATCCCGGACTGGGGATAAGGGAGAAAACCTGCGAGATCGAATGGTTAATAGCCTCGATGTATTTGAATAGTACCAGAAACAGGATATTGAAAATCAAGCCGCTATAAAACCACGGTCGCCGGAGCGGTTTTGTTTCCTGTGCATATATTTTAATAGCGAGAAAGTGATTGATTGCGGCGACAATGATTAGAATCACTAAATATCCGATACCCCACAAAGCATAAAAAACAATACTTGCACAAAGAAGCAATTGCCACCGAAACCGACGTAAAGGTCCGTGGAACAGAATCGCGGTGAACAGCACGAACACTAAGAAATTGAACGAACTTACGCTCATGATATCCTCTTTATGCGTGAATCTATGACAAGCAAGACTACCGGTGGTTTCATGTAAAGCTTTTTCAATCATCAGCGTTCGGTGGAAAAAAACAAGAAAAAATTTGTCATCCCGGCATTCCGAGTATATCCTATTTAAGATTGATTACAAATTAGGATTGATTACGATGAAGGAAATGACTGACATACACATGAACGAGATGGTCGAAATGCTGCAGGAGAAACTCCGCAATGCGGGGATCAAAGTTACGCATCAACGACTGGAGATCTTTCTGGAGGTACTTCGCGCTTATGACCATCCTGACGCAGACAAGGTCTTTAAAAACGTACGCAAGCGCCTGCCCACCGTTTCGCTGGATACCGTCTATCGCACCTTGTGGCTTCTGGTTGAAATGGGGATCTTGCAGGCGCTTGGCAATTCTCGCGAGAAGACTCGTTTCGATGTCAATCTGGACAAGCATCATCATTTCACATGCCGGCTCTGCGGAGAGGTTTTCGACTTCCACAATCAGGAACTCAGTTGCCTGAACATCCTGCCAGTCCTGCCCGATATCGGAAAGGTCGAGCAGATAACCATTGAAATCCGCGGAATTTGCGAATCATGTATGAAGAAACAAGACCAAATAAGTAAAAAAGGAGTATCGGAATGAACGAAGAAAGCACACCGAGAATCCCCCTGATCGGGGAAAAGGCACCCGCATTTACAGCTTTGACTACACAAGGTTTGATCAACTTCCCGGAAGATTATAAGGGCAAGTGGGTCATCCTGTTCAGCCACCCGGCCGATTTCACACCAGTATGTACCACAGAATTCATGACATTCGCGTCCATGGAGAAGGATTTCGAAGCGCTCAACACCAAGCTGATCGGGCTCTCCATCGACAGTCACTATTCACACATCGCATGGCTCAGAACCATTAAAGAGAAGATCCAGTGGAAGGGCATGAAGAATGTCGAAGTGAAATTCCCCGTGATCGCCGACCTCAAGATGGACGTCGCGAAGGCATTCGGCATGCTCCAGCCCGGCGCATCCGACACGCAGGCAGTTCGCGCTGTATTCTTCATCGATCCCGAATCGAAAATCAGAGCGTTGCTTTACTACCCCTTGGCAACCGGCAGAAACTTCGATGAAATCAAGCGAATGCTCGTCGCCATGCAGACAGCCGACAAACACGGCGTCGCAACGCCAGCCGACTGGCGTCCCGGCGAGAAGGTGATCATCCCGCCGCCCGGATCGTGCGGACAGGCTGCCGACCGCGTAAGCCAAGCTGGCGAAGACTACGAATGCCTGGACTGGTTCCTCTGCTTCAAGAACATCAAAGAATAAACCATAAATAACGTCACTGTAAGCCAACCCAAACGCCCCGGAAACGGGGCGTTTTTCTTTCGTAATGCAGAGTTCTATTCGAATAAATCGACCTTCTCGAGCGTTACCTCGACCGGTTCGCCATTCACCGTGTGTCCTATGAGAATGCTCTTCACCGCCGGGTCGTCCATCCACTCGCGGATCATCCGGTTCGTCAGCTCATCGACGCCCTTGCCGTTGATGGACAGGATCTCCTCATCCGGCACGAATCCAGCGATGTCGGCCGGTGAACCTTCCCACAATCCCCGGACACTCATGACGTCTTCCGATATGACGATGTTAATCCCGGTCGAGAACCGGATCGACTGCTCGACGGGCTTCGCCTTTTCGAACAGCACCTGACGGTTGTCGAAGTCCAGCGTCGTGCGGTAGTCGTCCATGAAATGCTTGCCGATCAGCAAGGTGCCTTCGTTCAGCATATTGGGCAGGTCGGCGAAAATGACCGGCACATCATTGAGCACCAGATCGCCGATCCGTACTTCATCAAGCAGCGCCAGCACGTTGCGTGTCTGATCCGTATAGGGCCATTTGGCGAAGAATCCCTTCACGTTGATCGCCCTGTCCTTGATTGATTGCGGCATCGTCTCGAATTGATTGATCGGCATCACAAAGGCGTGATTCAGTCCGGTATCGACCAAACCATCCAGCTTCAGTTCGCCGTTGATTGTCGTCTCGACTGTCGGAAAATACGGCGGTATAATCTTCATCTTTAATAGAAGATCGTCGGTATTCTTAGCCACCAGCTTCGCGGGATTGCGGAACAGGATCTCCTCCTTCTCGTAGTCGAAGGTCGTCTGGAAGAAACGGAAGTAATCGGAGCCGACCATCCCCAGAATCTGGACATTGCCGAACTTGAACGTCTTGCCGAAAGGCATGATGGCAGCCTTCAGGTTTTGCACGTCAACATCCCCGAGCCGGATGTGCTCCACCTTTGCCAGCGAAACGCCTTCCTGCGGCGTCTCGTGAAGCTCCAGACTGAGGCTGTCGGCGACGTCGTTTCCGATCATGGTCATACCACCCGTATCCAGCACTACCGGCACAGCACGGTCGTTGAACAGGGCATCGACGGTTATCACATGCCCCGAATACACTTCAAATGGTACGATCTTCTCGCCATCCAGCGGTTTCACTTCACCACCTTTGAATTTCTCGAACATCTTGATCTTCGCGTCGCTGCAAGCCATCATCGTGACGGCCAGCAGAATCAATACAGCAATGAACCTCATTGTTCCTCCCGTGTTGGTTTCACCATGGTTTTCAGTAATTTATAGATATCGTTAGCCTGTTCAGTAAAATCGTTATCGCGATCGAATGTATGAATGAACGACATCCCCTCGACAATTGCGTGAATCGCAAGAGAAAGCGTTGCGGCATCCACGTCGTTACGGACAACGCCATTCTCCTGCGCCTTCTCGATGATCTCGCGTTGCATGGACTCGGTCTTCTTGAAGATATGGTCGATCTTCTGCCGGATAATGTCGTTGTCCCGCGCAAGCGCCATACAGAGATCGTTGAATCCCATGGAGAAGTCATCGCTTTTATCGAGGTCCAGAAGCACCTGCTCGATGTGGTCATACTGCGGGATCGAGGTGATCAAGTGATGCAGGAAATCGTCGAACGTGCGTACTTCGAGCACATTCTTGCGACTCCATGCCCTGACTTTTTCTTCAAAGTAGTCGATCACGCTTTCCGCCAACACCTGCTTGCTTTCGAAATGGTGATAGACGGCAGGTTTCGTGATCCCGACCTGGTTCGCGATATCGCGCATGGACGTCTTATCGTATCCGAATTTCAGGAACCGTTCGAGCGCAGTCCGTATGATGATTTCTTTCGTATCCACATCGACCTCCTTACCGGTAGGTAGGTTATTATGTGACAGCTTTCGATGTCAAGATTAAAATCGAAATTTTTGATCAGAAGATAGAATAGGGACAGGAGACAGAAGTCAGGAGACAGAATAAAGATATCGAGAGCGAGCCGTTCCACATCCTGTTAATCGTGTTAATCCTGAAAATCTCTTGGGGATTCGAGTTGTTGCCTTCGGCAAAACTCACAGCTTCAGACAAATCCCTTCGCGAAAGGCATGCTATACAATGAAAAGAAGAGCAAAGTCATCGCCAAAGCAATGGAAATCGTCGTAACTCTTTCGCGAAAGGCATGCTATACAATTATCGATACACTCATCTTCATCGGTGCAACTCCTGAATTGTCGTAACTCTTTCGCGAAAGGCATGCTATACAATAGCCACTCTGGGAGCCCGCTTCACAAGCGGCTCGAAATACCCGTTTCGGCGAACCTCATGAAAACACGCTCCCCTATAGACCCCAAACGGGCAGGTTCGCCGGAGTGCACGTAACTTCATAGATTGCAACGATTTGCGAGGCTCGACTAAAAGCTACCGCAATTGATTGCGATATATGTGTTTACGTTCTTTTCCGCCCCAATTGCCTCATGAAAATAACGTGCGTTTTCAGGTTCGCCGGACTCCTTCCGCAATCGCGGAAGGGCATGTTTGGTTTCCTTTAACCACACTGCTATCCTTTTATGCCAAATCATCATTTCAAGCTTCGGACGATTTTGCAGGTGGCTAAAATATAATGACGAAGTCACTTTTCTTGTTCAAGGCAACAGCATGACCCATACAAGCCCTGCATAGCGGAAACATGTGGCATATTTCCTTGTCAAGGATCAAAGACTGCAACTGTCTTTTCAATTCTTTGTACTCGTAGTGACTTATGTCAAGTGTAAAATCGAAATTACGGGAATACCCCCATTGGTCCGTAATGCCTTGGTTCGATACCTATTTAATGACGTTATTCACCATGATCCTTCGATACGCTCCTTCGTCGCACAAGGATGACATGGTGGATAACTCGGTGTAAAATAATAGTTTGTCATCCTGATCGAAGTCGAAGGATCGGCGGCTACAGGTCGTCGGATGATAAAAGAAAAGGGACGAATCGCTTCGTCCCTATGGTCTATTTGTTTGTACGTATGAGTCGTGTTATCCGAGTGTGGCGACCATCACGGCCTTGATGGTGTGCATGCGGTTTTCGGCTTCCTGGAATACGTGCGAGCGAGGACTTTCGAATACCTCGTCGGTCACTTCCATCTCGGTGATGCCGAATTTCTCGAACATTTCCTTTCCCACCTTCGTATCGGTGTTGTGGAAAGACGGCAGGCAGTGCAGGAAGATGGTTCCGGGATTGCCGGTCATGTCCATGAGCTTCTGATTGACCTGATACGGTGTGAGCAGCTTGATGCGCTCTTCCCATACTTCCTTCGGTTCGCCCATCGAGACCCAAACATCAGTGTAGATCACGTCCGCGCCCTTGACGCCTTCGGCGGGGTCGTCGGTAACGGTGATCTTCGCGCCGGTTTCCTGCGCGATCTCGCGGCATTTGAGGAGCAGTTCGGCGTTGGGTTGAAGGCTCTTCGGCCCGACGGCACGGAAGTCCATACCCATTTTAGCAGCGCCGACCATCAGCGAGTTGCAGACGTTGTTGCGCGCATCGCCGATATAGACGAAGGTCATGTCTTCGTAGGGTTTGCGCAAACATTCGTGCGCGGTGAGGAAATCCGCCAGCACCTGGGTCGGATGGAATTCGTCGGTCAGACCGTTCCATACCGGCACGCCGGCGTTCGCTGCGAGTTCTTCCACGATCGTCTGTCCGAAGCCGCGGTATTCGATACCGTCGTACATTCCGCCCAGTACGCGCGCGGTGTCTTTCATAGTCTCTTTATGCCCGATCTGGCTGCCCGAGGGTCCCAGATAGGTGACGTGAGCACCCTGATCGTAGGCTGCCACTTCGAAGGCGCAGCGGGTGCGAGTCGATGTTTTTTCGAAAATCAGTGCGATGTTTTTTCCGGCGAGCTTTTTCTCTTCGATACCGGCATACTTGGCATTCTTCAGGTCTCTGGAAAGGTCCAGCAGAAACCGGATTTCCCTTGGCGTAAAGTCCAGCAGGGTCAAGAAATGTCTGTTCTTCAGGTTGAAAGCCATACACACCTCCATGGATTGATTGACGCCAAACTTCCTGTATAGCGTTATATGGCAAGAAAAATCTTGTGCGATATCATGCGTTTGGAAAATGTGTTCGGTGAATTCAAACTTCTGAATGTGTCGAACGTAGTTAGACTCTTCCGAATGTTTGAATCCCAACATTCAGATGACCCTTCGACTTCGCTCAGGGTGACACCGATCGGACAATCGGAAGTTGGGATACATTGAAGGATACAAAAATGAGTCTTGTACAAGTATCGGGGCTGACGCACCACTTTGGCGGCTTCACCCTGTTCGATAATCTGTCGCTCTCGATCGAGCACAACACCCGCATCGGGCTGGTGGGTCGCAACGGCTGCGGCAAGACCACGCTGCTGGAAATGATTCTGGGCAGAATGATGCCCATGATCGGCACGCCGCAGGTGGCCGGTCGTTGCCGCATCGCTTATCTGACGCAGGAGCCGGAATTACCGGAAGATCAGACGGTCTATCAGTACGTCTCCGGCGCGAGGCAGGATATCCTCGATCTGCATCAGGCAATCCGCGACGCGGAACACGCCCTGGCGGAACACAACACCACCGAAAACCAGGTACTGCTGGCGGAACTGAACGACCGCTTCCTGGCGCTGGACGGCTTCGGCTACGAGAATCAACTCGAGATCGTTCTGACCCGGCTCAGCCTTCTGCGTCCACTCTGGAACCGCAGGATCGGGCTGCTCAGCGGCGGCGAGAAGACCCGCACCCAGCTCGCGCGCATCCTCCTGGAACCGTTCGACCTGCTCCTGATGGACGAGCCCACCAACCACCTCGACTTTAGCATGATATTCTGGCTCGAGAAGTATCTACCCGCCCTCGGTAAGCCCTATCTGATTATCAGCCACGACCGGCATTTCCTGGACGCGACCGTCACCAAGATCGGCGAAATCCGCGAGAAACGACTCTTCCTCTACGGCGGCAACTACTCGCAATATGAATTCGAGAAGCAACGGCAGGAAGAGACGCAACTCAAGCAGTTCAAACAGCAACAGAAGCTGATCGCCAAGACCGAGGACTTCATCCGCAAGAACATGGCCGGTCAGAAGGTGCTTCAGGCGAAATCGCGTCTCAAGATGCTCAACAAGCTGGAGCGCATCGAAAAACCCATGACCGAATCGGCGGTCAAGCTTCGCTTCGAAACCCAGGGCAGGAGTGGCAACGACGTCTTCCGGCTGGAACACTGCGCGATCGGATTTCCGAACATGAGGCTGGCAGAGGATGTCAATCTCAACGTATTCTATCAGGATCGTATCGCCATCATCGGAAGAAACGGCACCGGAAAGACTACCCTTCTGCGATCTCTCATCGGCGAACATCGCGTTTTATCCGGACACCTGTACACCGGAGCCAGCCTGAACATCGGTTACTACGACCAGATGCACATCAACCTGGCGGAAGGCAAGACCATCCGAGAAACGATATGGGATCTGATGCCCGGCGCGCCGCAGGGTGAAGTGATCGGCTACCTCGCACGTTTCGGATTCTACGGCGACGACCTCGAAAAGATGGTCGATGTTCTCAGCGGCGGCGAGAAGGCAAGACTCTATCTCTCCGTCCTGATCATGCAGAAACCCAACCTGCTGATCCTCGACGAACCAACAAACCACCTCGACATTCTCACCGTAGAGAACCTCGAGAAGGCGCTGCAAGACTACACCGGCACCGTCATCTTCGTCTCGCACGATCTCTGTTTCGTGGAGAATGTCGCGACCAGGAAGTGGTTCTTCGGTAACAATAAGCTCGAGGAAACCGAACTCTCGATTCAGGATCTCTTCGATCTGGAACGAAAGCTCGATAAAAAGACCGATCGATCGGATAAAACGCAGCGCACTGCGAGTCGCAAAGCCCGAACCAACCCCATCATCCTCGAACGCCTGATGGAAGAAATCGATGCGAAAGAAAGCAATATCCGGCACCGGAAGGGTCTCCTCCTGCAAAAGGAGATCGCCTACGCAGATCCTTCGACCTACAGCGATCCGGAGAAAATCAGGGTGCTGCAACAGGACATCAACAGCCTGAAGGACGAGATCGAAAGATTGATCGGCGAGAAGGAAGAAATGGAAGATCGCTATCTGGAGCTGAGCAACTGATGAATCGAGTCGGCTTTACCTCGACATTCCCGGTCGAAACCGTCTTCGCAGCAGGCTTGAAACCGGTCGATCTGAACAATATCTTCGTGACCGGCAACGCGGAAAGCTGCGTCGAAGCGGCCGAGTTCGACGGCTTCCCGAGAAACGTCTGCGCATGGATCAAAGGTCTCTACACGATCGGCAAGAGCGAGTTCAACACCATCGTCGGCATCACCGGCGGCGACTGCTCCAACACCCACTCCCTCATGAGCCTCTACGAAGAGAACGGCATCGAGGTCGTTCCGTTCGCCTTCCCCTACGACAGGAACCGCGAGGAACTGGATCGTGAAATCGGTCGTCTGGAAGCGCGATTCGGCGTTACACGACAGCAGACGATGACTGCGAAAAAGCGACTCGACCAGATACGAAAACTGCTCATCGAGCTGGACCGAATGACCTGGCAGGACGGCGTAATAACCGGAAACGAAAACCACCTCTGGATGGTGAACGCCTCCGATTTCGAGGGTGATCCCGACGAATTCGAACGACGGCTGCTCAGTTTTATGTCCGAAGCATCGAAGCGAAAACCGGTGAATACTGGGATCAGGCTCGGCTACATCGGCGTCCCGCCCATCATCGGAAATCTCTACGATTACCTCGAAGATAACGGTGCAAGAGTCGTATTCAACGAGATTCAACGTCAATTCGCCATGCCGTATCTGGAGGAAAACATCCTCGATCAATACCTCTGTTACACCTATCCCTATACTGTCTTCGACCGCCTTCAGGATATATCCGAAGAGATCGAACGACGCAGGCTGGACGGCATTATCAGCTACACGCAGGCGTTCTGTCACCGTCAGATCGATAATATCATCCTCAAGAAGCGTATCCCGATTCCCACACTCACCCTCGAAGGCGATCGCCCGGGAGAGCTCGACTCCAGATCACGATTGCGTATCGAGAGTTTCCTCGAGATGTTCTGATCGCGACAATTCATGATGATCGGTCAATTTGACCGAGTCACTCATTTTGACGGAATCGCGTATTTCCGTATCACCATTCATCATGTGTTCCCAATGCGTTGTTATGTAACATAATAGCTATCATTTAAGTCCATTCCGCAATTTGGCACTGCTTATGCATTTATCTCAGCATGTTGATTGAGGTCAAAATGAAAAAGGATTTTCAACATACAATGGGAGAACTGATGCAGATCGATAATACGACGTTCGCATGCGATCTTACTTTCGATGTGGACGAATACTACCATACACGAGACATTCAGGTAAGCCGGAAGCCGGAAACACGCCTATTCGATATTCATTTTCCTGACACGCGTTTCTGTACCCTCTCCCAGGACGGTAAATACTTTCAGGAACAGCAACAGTGTTTTTTTCATGAATCACAATTCAGTCGGGACATAAACAAAACAATAATTTCATAGACACAATTTGATGAATTACTACTGCATAAGAACACTTTTCGGATAATTCATAAATCATTAACAGCATCAAACGAAAGCTCTTTTATTGAATTCCGCTCATTATAATGATGCATTCTTTCAATTTCCGGGATATTACTTGACATTGTTAAGGCTAAAATCCTGTTTATGAAAAACTCGCATGGTTTGCAGGAGGTATTATGGATACGCGACGCTTATCGAAGGAACATTTAATGCGTTCATTGATCATGCTCTTATTCTATCTGATACCCGGCATCGTTGGCTTGATCGCCATTTTCGGTTTGAACAGCCAATTGATTGCGAAAAACGCACAATCGGGTTCTACCTGGTTTGTCGCTTTCCTGATTGTATGGCTGATTGGACTGGGGTTAATGATTGTCAGCTTGTTGGCTTGTTATCGTAAAACAAAAAGAGCCTTGCAGAAGGTTGTGGCTGAAACTGGACAGATGGCAATCGAAATTGGCGCAGGAAACCTCGCCTATCGCGCGCAGGCTGGTAATGTCGATGCCGAATACTCTGACATTCTCGATGACTTCAATCGCGTTGTCGAATCCTATCGAGAACCGCTGGTGATCATGCGGGACCACATCGAACAAATTGCGACCGGGCAGGTTCCGCCGAAGATCGAGAAGGTCTATCAAGGCGAAATGGATCTGATGCGCCTGAGTATCAACAAGGCGATAACCACTACGGAGAACCTGCTCAGTGAAGCGCGTCTTCTCATCATCGCGATCAAGGCGGGTAAGCTCGACGTTCGCGGTGACTGGTCGAAGTTCGAAAATCGCTGGGCGAAGCTCATTTACGGAATCAACGAGGTTGTCGAAAACTTCGTGGCTCCGATTCAGATCACATCCGAAAAAATTCTCGCCATCAGCAAAGGCATAATTCCACCGAAGGTCGAAAAACAGTTCGAAGGCGACTTCAATATCCTCATTACGAGCATCAATACTGCAATCGACGGCTTGCAGGCTCTCACAGGCGCAAATCGCATCCTGCAGAAGGTCGCCATAAACGATCTCTCGGAGAAGGCTTCCGTCAACTACCCGGGGCATCTTCTACGACATTTCTCATGCCGTGAATTCCGTTATCGACAACCTCTACAAGGTTCAGGATGCCGCGGTCAAGATATCCAAAGGCGACATGCAGAATCTCGCCGACTTCATGAAGCTGCATAAGCTCTCGGATAACGATATCCTGACGCCGTCGCTGCAGGCGATGATCCGGGCGATCAATTCGATGGTCGATGAAGCCCGGAGGCTGATGCGTGCGGTTCTTGAAGGTAATCTCAGCGAGCGCGCGGATCTCGAACAGTATTCGGGAGAATTCCGCACGGTTATCAGCGGGATCAACCAGATCATGAACGCCATCATGAAGCCGATCGAAGAGGTAATGTGCGTGATGGAACGTATCGCAGAGAAAGACCTGACTCCATGCGTGAAAGGGAATTACAAGGGCGAGCTGGCGGACTTTCGTGACAACGTGAACAATGCCGCCACAAACCTTCGCAACGCGTTGCAACAGGTCGATTTCGCTGTTTCATCGATCGATTCCGCGTCCGTGCAGATTTCCGAAGGCGCGCAGAGCCTGGCGCAGGGCGCTTCCCAGCAGGCTGCGTCGCTGCATGGCGTTACAGCGAATGTGATGGAAATGGAGCGTCTCACGCGGCACAATACCGAAAATGCACAGGTGGGCGCGAAGCTCTCCAACGAAACCCTCTCGAAGGTCGATGACGGCACGAACGCAATGGACCGGATGAACGAGGCGATCTCCGCCATCGCTACCTCATCGGACGAAACCAGCAAGATCCTGAAGACCATCGACGAAATCGCGTTCCAGACCAATATTCTCGCGCTGAACGCCGCTGTCGAAGCTGCTCGAGCAGGATCGGCCGGCAAGGGATTCGCAGTCGTGGCGGAGGAAGTGAAGAATCTGGCACAGCGTAGCGCAACCGCAGCGAACGATACAGGGAAGCTGATCGAGGAATCGAAACGGAACGCGCACAGCGGTGTCGAGATCGTTCAGGAAGCAACCTCGCGGTTCAACGAAATCAAGATGAGTATCGAGAAAGTTAACGGCATCATCCAGCAGGTGAGTGAGATATCCCAGGCGCAGACGTCCGAGATCAACAACATCAACGTCGCGCTTAGTGAATTGAACCAGGTCACCCAGTCGAACGCCTCCAATGCGGAAGAGTCTTCGAGCGCGTCCGAAGAGATGCGCAGCCAGTCCCACGACCTGAAGGCCATGATTTCGCAGTTCATGATCGAGAGTGATGGGCAGGGAGATCGTCGTCTCCCGGCACCGGATGCAGAAATTCGCGAAATCGAGTATTTCGAGGATGTGGAATAGACACCATCAATGATACGCCCTTAGCGCTTCGGCGATATTGAGCGAGTGATCGCCGATATGCTCGAGGTGCCTCAGTAGATCGATATAGAGAAGTTCGGCGCGGACATCGGCTCCTTCCTGGATCCGGTTCCGCGCTTTTTCTATCGCGAAAATGAAGGCGCGTAAATTTCTCTTTACATCCGAGGGGCGCATTGCATACAATGCAACCAATGATGTCTATGAATTCGTATATGATATCAAGGATTACCTGGGGAATACGCGCGTGAGTTTCAAACCGACGACAACAGGAAACGAGATCATGCAGGAAGACCACTATTACCCGTTCGGCATGAAGATGGCCGGCTTGAGCACGGAAACCGGCGATCCGGAAACCAAGTTTACCTATTACAGCAAGGAGCCGGAGGACGATTTCAACCTGAACCATTTGAAAGACGACGGGTACCACTACGGCGCGCGCTACTACGATCCACGGGTATTAAAAAGACGGGATATTACTGATACGTCCGGAGGGCTTCGGCGATATTGAGCGAGTGATCGCCGATATGCTCAAGATGCCTCAGTAGATCGATATAGAGAAGTTCGGCGCGGACATCGGCTCCTTCCTGGATCCGGTTCCGCGCTCCTTTTTTAAGTTTGTGTCGCGATTGATCGACCTTCTTCTCCAGTTCGATCGCGAGATGAAGCTCGTCTTCGCTCAAGTGCCGTATCATGCGCTCCAGAAAGAAGTCGATGAACTTCATCACGATGCTGGAGAAGGCGGTGATTTCCTCGTCGGCGGAGGGATGCAACTGGATCTTCTTATGGCGCTTTTTCTCGATGAGCAGGATCAGCCGGAACGCGCTGTCGGCGATATTCTCCAGTTCGTGCACCATACGCAGCATGGCGTTGATGTTGTTGGTGGTCTTCTCCCCCACACCCTCTTCCATACAGTGAACCAGAAACATCGAGATCTGTTCCTGCATCTGGTCGGTGTAATCCTCTTTCTGCTTGATCTCATCGACCATCTCGCCCATCCGCTTATCCGGATTGTGGAAGACTTCGAGCGCATTTCGCACCATCTCCGCGCTGATTCGCGCCATCTTCTTGATCTCAGACTGCGCCTTGAAGAGGTTCATCTGAACGCTCTCCTGCAAACCTGTCGAGATAAAAGCCAGTTTATACACTCGCGAGATCTCGCCCTTCTTCTCCTTGACCAGCTTGGCAACAAGGAGGGCGAACGGCGTTACGAACGGAAGGAAGACGATGGTATTGCAGATATTGAATGCGGTGTGGAACAGCGAAAGATTGAGCGGTAGGTTTTCCTGGAGCGAGGCATCCCACGGAGCCAGCCAGGTTATAAATCGCAGGAATGGCTGGAACAGCATCGTGATCCATATCACGCCGAAGACATTGAACAGGAAATGCGCCCTCGCCGCTCGCCGCGCATGTACGTTCGTACCGATCGATGCCAGATACGCCGTGATGGTCGTGCCAATGTTCTCGCCAAGCACGATCGCTGCAGCAGTGGGGAAATCGATCCACCCCTTGAACGCCATGGTGACCGTCACCGCCATCGCTGCGCTGGACGACTGCACGACGATCGTGAGGATCGAGCCGACCGCCACGAAGATCAGGTAAGACCAGAATCCCATGCTGGCGTAATCTTTCAGGAATTCCAGGATTTCAGGATGGTTTTTGATATCCGGTACCGATTCCTTGAGGAAGGTCAGACCGAGGAACAGCAGACCGAAGCCCACCAGAATCATGCCGAAGTCTCGCCTTCCGCGCCGTTTGGAGAGGATGAACGGGAATCCGATACCGATGATGGGTAGCGCGATGGCGCTGATCTTGAATTTGAAGCCGAAGTAGGAGACGATCCAGGTGGTCACCGTCGTACCGATGTTGGCGCCCATGATCACGCCGATCGCCTGTTGCAGGTTCAGCAGCGTCGCATTGACGAAGCTGACCACCATCACGGTTGTCGCTGACGACGACTGCACCAGTGCGGTGATCAGGAAGCCGGTCATCACCGCGATCATACGGTTGCGCGTCATGAAGTTCATAATGCCCTGCATGCGCTCGCCGGCAAGCTTCTGGATTCCGTCGCTCATCACGCGCATTCCATAGAGAAAGACACCCAAGGAACCAATCAGTTGCAAGATGGTCGTGACCACACTCATTCCACTCTCCCCATAACTATCGGCTTTCTGTGTGCTTTTTGTGAAGTACCTGACCAGACGTCAACAAATAAATCGTGATCCCAGAATCGATCCCGACAACAAACAGGTGTAAATACCGCAATCGGTTACGATTGGTGAGACCGTTTTTTCCGACGCAAAGAGCTACAGGAGTTTGCCTGTCGCGATCAGAAGATCGTCGAGTCGATCGGCGAAGATGTGGGCATCCTGTTCGATCGACTTCCACTCCATCTTCGAGTAATCGTCCCGAACGGCGAAAACGCGCATCCCCGCCGTAAGCGCTGCCTTCACGCCGGCGTGGACATCCTCGATCACCAGGCATCGCTCCGGCGCTACATCGAGAAGCTCTGCCGCACGAAGGAAGATATCGGGGAATGGCTTTCCACGCAGCTCTCCCTCGCCGGCAACGACCGTGTCGAAGTAGCGCAGCACATGGTTCGCCTTCAGCACCGTCTCCGCCAGGAACTTCGAATTACTGGTCCCGACCGCGATCCTAACGTCGTGATCCTCCAGCAGCGCCAGCATTTCCAGCGCACCGGATTTGAGTCCGACATCGTTCCGATAGTGGTGCGCGACCATATCCGTCCACTCGGCGATTATCTCTTCCGGCGACTCGGGAAGCCCGAATTTCTGCTTGAAGTAGATCGCCACCTCATAGAAACTGTTTCCCTCCTCCATATCCTGAAAGAGGTCGTCCGGAACGGCGATCCCGCGCTTCTCCAGAAATTCGACATCCACTTGCGTCCAGATTCCCATCGAGTCGATCAGGGTGCCGTCCAAGTCGAAAATAACTGCGTCAATCTCGCGTTTCATCATATATCCAATAATTTTGCCCTGACCTTACCACTCACCAGGTCCATCAGCCAAACGGTCAGCGCGATGAGCCAGATGATCACGCCCACGTTCTGCCAGGCGAGCATCTGCTGTTGCTGTTGAAGCGCCAGCCCGATCCCGCCACCGCCCACGAAGCCGACGATGGTCGCCATGCGGACGTTGATGTCCCAGCGGTAGATGGTGAAAGCCAGAAAGGGTGAAAGAATCTGCGGGATTACCGCGTACCACCAGACCCAGAATCCACCCGCGCCGGTGGCTTTGATCGCCTCGACCGGACCCGGATCGATGTTCTCGATCTGCTCCGAGTAGAGCTTGGTCAGGGCCGCGATGGAATGAATCATCAGCGCCAGCATGCCGGCGAAGGGCCCGATCCCGACCCACACCGAGAAGATGATCGCCCAGACGATCGCCTCTACGCTGCGGAAGATCGTCGCGATCGTTCGGATCAGCATGTAGATGCTATTGCCCAGCCAGGTGCGCGGCATCAGGTTTCTCGAAGCGAGGAAGCTCAAGCCGAAGGCGAACGGGATCGCGAGGACCGTTGCCAGAAACGCCAGGTAGATTGTCTCCGCCAGCGCTTTCAGAAGCGGCAGCATCAGCTTGAAATTTGGATGGAAGATGCCGGACACGATATGCGTCGCGTTTCCGGCGCGTGTAAAAAGCTTATAGGGGTTGATTTCGACGATCACCCAGCCCACCACGAAGGTGAGGACGATCGAGAGGGTCAGCGTCCACCATCCGACACTGCGAAACCACGGAGTTCCATTTTTCCCGAGGATGTAGCGACAACCAGGGCTGTGCCCGATCAGATTGAGAATCACCGCGGGAATCCAGGCGAAAAGCGCATAATACCATATCTCCACATCGGGAAGGAGCCATTTGTTGATCAGATACGTGAGGCATCCCGCCAGGTAAATCCACAGAAGGATGTCCAATCCCATGGCTTGCGTGCGTTTCTTTCGGACTTTCATCGGATTTCCACCTCCTCGGCGTCCTCTCCGTAGATTTCGCGGAAACGCTCGTTATCGACAGTCTCCGGCGTGCCGTCATATACCACCATACCGTCCTTCAGCGCCACCACACGCGAGCCGTACTTTCTCGCCAGACTCAGGAAATGCAGCGAGCAGACGACCGTGATGCCGTCCTTTCTGTTCAGCTCACCCAGATAGCGCATCACCGTGTCGGCAGTTGCGGGATCGAGGCTCGCAACCGGTTCGTCGGCCAGGATGAGTTGCGGCTCCTGCATCAATGCCCGTGCGATGGCGACCCGTTGCTGCTGTCCGCCGCTCAGGTTTCGCACCTGACGGGACGCGAATTCCAGAAGTCCTACGCGTTTCAGCGCTTCCTGCGCCCGGTGAATTTCTTCCCGCTTCCACGGCAGAACGAGCGGGTCGAAGCCACGCTGCGAACCGAGCCTGCCGGTCAGAACATTGGTCATCACGCTGAGGTTGCGAACGAGGTTGAACTGCTGGAAAATCATGCCGATATGATGCCTGATATGACGTAACACTTTCGATGTGGAATTCTCGATATGTATCTCGTTGAACACGATCTCGCCACTGGTCGGCTCAATCAGCCGGTTGATGCAGCGCAGCAGCGTCGATTTGCCCGACCCGGACAGCCCGAGTAGGATCACGAACTCGCCCGGCTCGATCGTCAGGTCGATGCCCTTCAGTGCGTGCGTGCCGTCCGCGTAGTATTTGTGCAGCGATCGAATGGTCAGCATCGAATTACTTGATGAAGGAATCGGCGGTGATGTTCAAGGTTTCGAGCGTGTTACGCACAACGTCGTAATCCGAATCCTGCGCTTTCACGAAGCCGTCGATCTCGTACAGGTCATACATGATCTCGTGGCCTTTTTCGGTCTCGACGATCTCGAGCAGCGCGTTGACGATCTGCTCTTTCAGGTCTTCCGGGAAGTCCGCGCGGAAGGTGACCGTATCGTTCGGAATCCACTCGGTATAGGCGAAGGGAACCACCTTCTCCATCACGTCGGGATAGGTTCCTAAAATGTGCGTCCGCGCGTCTTGCGGTTTGCCGTCCTGATCGGGAGACCAGTAGGTGCAGCCCACGTCCGCGTTGCCTTCATACACCGCGAGAATCGACTGCGGATGACCGCCGGAAAAGTAGTAATTCGATGGCTCGATGCCCAAGCCCTTCAGCATCGCGGAGGGATAGATGTGCCCGGAAGTGGATGCCGCGTCGGTGTAGGCGACGACCTTCCCCTGGACATCCTCGAGCGTCTCGATTCCGCTGTCGGCGCGCGCCACGAACTGCCCGCGGTATTCCTTCAAACCGTTTCGCACGACGGTCAGCCCAACGTGGGCGTTGTACTTCTGGTTCGCCAGCACGTAGGCGAACGTCGCCAGCCAGCCGATATCGGCTTCTTTGGTGTTCATCGTCTCGATAACCGCCGCGTAGCTGGTCGGCACATCGACCTTGAAGAAAAGCCCAGTACTCTCGTGCAGAAGCTCGGAAATCGCCTCCGCGCCCGTGATCACGCGTCCCGCCTCCATGGACGGCACGAAGTACATCTTGATCGGGTTGCCCTTGCTGCCCAGCGGCCCCTTTTCCGCACCGCAACCGGCAAGAACAATCGTGATAACGATCAGTAAATACAGTATGTTTCGCATGTTGACTCCATCGATGATTTTTCATGACAAGAAAAGGATATCGCAGGATAGGTATCAAGTTATTTTATTTACCCTCATCCCCCGCCTTCTCCGATAAATGGGCGAAGGAGCTATAAGGAATTATCAGCTTGAATCAGACGTCCCCTCGCCCACGAAGTGGGAGAGGGACAGGGACAGGGACAGGGTGAGGGTCTCTATTTCATCAACGTCACCTTCCTTGTTTGTACGATTCTGTCTCCGGCATTGAGCTTACAGAAATAGACGCCACTGGACTTGTCTTTTGGTCTCCAGGTCACGGTTTCACCGGCATGATCGACCGCAATCGTCTCCACCTTCTGACCCTTGACATTGTATATCTCTATCTTCAAGTCGTGAAATTCCTTATCTGTCTTGATCTCGAACGACACTTCCGGATTGAAAGGATTCGGATAGGCGTTGAAGGTAATATCCACCGAGGGTACGTATTCGGGATCGACCGTGCTGGAATCCTGCTCTACCAATTCGGCATGTCCGCCATACACGAACACATAGCCCCAATTGGAACTGGAGCTGCCGCCGTCCCCATACGCACCCACAGCGATATCGTCGAAGCCGTCGTTGTCGAAGTCACCGACCGCATGACTATAAAACGAGCCATACCCTTGTTCTCCTGTATAGCCATGATAATCCCACGTTCCATTCCGATCGCCCAGATAGAAATAGAGGTATCCGGCATCGCCCGAAACAATGATATAGGGATCGACCAGATCGCCTTTTCCGTCTCCGTTCAAATCTCCAAAAGAGGGGTAAAATTTACCATAATACTCTATGTAGCTATACCAGTCCCAATGAAGTGTCTCACCACCTCGCTATAATCGACATCCAGGGGAAGGCTCTCCATTTTCACCAGCTTCAAAATAACTGGAAAATGCAAAGTCATCATATCCGTCCCCATTCCAGTCACCGGCAGGAACCAATTTAAGATTATATCCTGCAGTCGATTCACTCACCATATGATAATCGGGAGTCGTTTCTTGAACTTCTCCACCTGAGAAAAAACAATTATGGAAGGTGTAATGCTCATTATATGGCTCTTCATAATTGTAAATAAAATCATCGTATCCATCGCCATCCACATCACCCAAACCCCAAAAACCTTTGCTTGCACGTGTATAAATCCCATCCACGAACGTCACCTTTTCGAAGCTGCCGCCATAGACGATCGAGTAGGTGAGTGTATTGCTCAATTCTTCCGTTATCCCGGCATCATCATACCCGTCGCCGTTGATGTCGCCGAGGGGGTGGATTTCCGGACTGGAAGCGTTGGATTGAAATGAAAAATCGGGTATCGTGTCGTTGACAGCATTACCTAAAAGGATATCGATGTAATAATATGGATGATAATTGCCATCGTAGGTAACTTTTGTTCGAAAATATCCCATGTCCTCATATCCATCAGCATTCATGTCGCCGAGGTTCTGGAGTTTTCTCCATGGGATTATGTTTAAAAACGTAGTGTCAATCTCAACTGAGGCTGTCACATCCGGTGTATCGGGTAACCCGTTATCTGACCCGAAGAATATATATAGCTTCCCTCTCTGATTCGGGTATTCATCACTTCCTCTGTACCGATCCGCATTTACGGCTAAATCATCGATTCCATCGCCGTTAAAATCGAGAGGAATGACGTGGTAACCGAAATCATCGCTTGGTTGCTCTCCTTGCATCTGCCATACAATATCGAGCTGGTTCTCGGCGGATAGTAGTACGCAAGTGATGAGTAGAATCATTATATACATGTATCGCATGGTACCCTCCAGAAATCGAGCTACCGGTACCTCTTCCGCATGATGTGGATCATCTTCGTCAGCCGGTGGCGGTAGGTCTCGTTCGATGTCACGCGACGATAGGCATTGTGCGCGTATCTCTCGCGGACCGGTTCGTTATCGAGGTAGAATTTTACCAACTCAGGGACCTCTTCCACATCGGTGAAGAAGACCACCTCTTCCCCATTGGTGTCGAAAATCTCCTCAAGCTGTTGTTTGTAGTCGGTCAGCAGGAATTTTCCGCACGCCGGGACGTCGAAAACGCGCTGGTTGACGGCGTTCTTCATCTGTCGACTGGTCATGTTGAAGTTGATGCGACTGGTGTTATAGACCGCTGGCAGGTTGTCGTAGTACATCACCTCGCGCTCGATGCGGTAGCGACTGTCCAGCAGGTTATCCCAGTTCGGGTCGCCGAAGATGGTTGGATAGAAATTCGCGAGCTTCTTCACGCCGCTCATGCGGTACATCTGCGTCGCGCGCCACAAAACAGCGGCCTCGAAATCGAGCTGCTGCTCCGAATCGTCGAAGACAAGTTCGGTGCCGTTTGCGCGGACGTTCTCGATCGCATGACACACGTAGCGACTGTCGAGCTTAAGGAATTCATGCGCGACGGTGTCCAGATGGTAGAGCAAATCGCGCCGGAAGACCATGCTGCGCAGGTTCTTATGTGTGCTATAGACCATGCTGCTGCCCACGAAGGAGACGTCGCAGCGGTATGGCAGACCCATCGGCTTGAAGAGCTTGGGCATGGTCGCCAAAGGCAGATAATCGACGTGCGGATAGCCGGCGTCGAGCACGTCCTGGATGTAGTCGCGGTCCCAGACGAAGATGTTGCAGAAGTCCGAGATGTTGGTGCCCTTGCCGCTCAGCACGACGGTCGGGCTATCGACAAACCACGAGATGAAGGGGATCTCCAGCTCACTGAGAAGCTCGGTCATGCGGCCTTCCTGGTCGAACCCGAGGTGGTTGATGGTGAGCACGAAATCGGGATGGAACTGCGCGATGAGGGTCAGAAAGCTGCGCACGAATTCGTCGTACTGGTAGTTATCCTTGTCGATGTGGATGTACTGCACCTCGTGCCCGAGTTGTTGCAGCGCCGTAAGGCATTCCTTGGTCAGCACATAGCCGCTGTCGATGTAGATCACCCGCACCTTGCGCGGATCGGTGAATTTCGGGTACTTCCACTTCTCGCTGAGGTCGAACGTCGGCCTGCCATCCAGTCGTCTTCGCAGCGCGTCGAAGTAGCGCGTTAGCAGCCTGGCGCGCTGCTTCAGCTCGACGACGCATATATCCCCCGCATCGCCCATCAGCGCCGGAATCTCGAAATCCTCGTAGCCGATCAGGAACGCCATGTTTTCCGGCAATTCGCCAAGATCGATGTGCTTCATGGCGAGGTTGAAGAGGTGCTTGTCCGGCTCGATGACGGTGATGCGCTTTCCGGCAAACCTTTCGGCGAGCGGTTTCAGACCATAACCGAGTCCCATACCGAAGCAGACGACGTGATCCCTGTCACACCGCAAACTATCCGCCCAGCGCACCGCCTCGCGCGTCGGGTAATAGCTGCTGTGGATGGTCACCTTCTCGCCGTCGGATTCGAGCACCAGCCCGGGAAAATCCTCCTTGCTCCCGACCAGTGAAAACTCCTGCGTGAACCGGCAATGTCCCGGCTTGATCCTTATGCTTTCCCTTTCCGATATGATCTCGTGGTTGCGTTCAAATCGATTCATAATCCATCCTGATTGCGTCGTTGTCACGATCATGAACAGAGGTTTACGCGTGTCAAGCACCAAAATCCATCATTAACAAGTATGGTTCGATATCAGGTTCGAGCCGCCTGGAAATCAAACAGGTCGTCGAGTTCGCGATGAAAGCCTACTATCTGCGCTGGAAAATCGAGAAAGTACGCCGGCAACTCGAGCAGGATTTTGGCTGGGAAGATATGAAGCTGATGCGGTATCAGAGCCTGAAAAGCTGTTCTGGCTGGTCGTATGCCTCCTCTATTCGCTGAAAGGTATGGTGCAAGGTTTGGAGAAATGCTTCCCTTCGATCTTCATCGACCGGAAATCGGACTGGAAGAAAAAAACGTTTATCTATTATCGACATACACGCGCAATATCGCTGTGCTTCAGCAAAGTCGAGAAACATACAATCACTCCATGGAAAGGACGATGGGGAGACGCTCTACAGCTTCGCGTCAACTTCTTATGAAAATATGGGTGCCTACGAACCATGTTTCTGGTTGACAGAAAATAGGTTCGGCAGAATCTGAAATTCTCTCTATCAAAATGGAGTATGAAAAATGCTGAAGAAAATCGTCGCAATCGTGGGACGCCCGAATGTCGGGAAATCGACGCTGTTCAATCGCTTGTGCCGCAAGCGGAAAGCTATCGTCGATCCGGAAGCCGGGATCACGCGGGATCGCAAATATGAAGAAGTGACCTGGAACGACCACACGTTTGTCGTCGTGGATACCGGCGGGATCATTCCCTATTCGGACAACACCATCGACAAGCAGGTACGGT
Source organism: Cloacimonadales bacterium (SeqCode) (assembly GCA_963666875.2). Lineage (GTDB taxonomy): Bacteria > Cloacimonadota > Cloacimonadia > Cloacimonadales > JAIOQZ01. The sequence goes on along the minus strand of CAXXPU010000016.1, from coordinate 254,397 downwards.
TTCAGGCAGAGCTTTCCATCGAGGAAGCCGATTTCATCCTGTTCGTCGTCGATGCCCATACCGGCGCGACCGACATCGATCTCGATATCGCACGGACTCTGTCGCCCTATCGTGACAGGGTGATGCTGGTGGCGAACAAGGTCGATAACGAAAAATTCGAGCTCGAAATTTACGATTTCCTGCAACTCGGATTCGAAGACGCCTTCCCCATTTCCGCTTCGCACGGACGTAACGTCGGCAACTTTCTGGATGAGCTCCTCAAACGTATGAAACCGTCCAAACGAGATGAAAACGCAGGTCCCGACAAGGATGAAAACCAGATCAACATCGCGATCGTGGGGAAACCCAACGTGGGTAAATCCTCCATCGTCAACCGACTGGTGGGCGAAAACACCGTGATCGTCAGCGAAATACCGGGTACTACACGCGATTCGATCGATACCGCGCTGAATTACTTCGGCAAAAAGCTGGTGCTGATCGACACTGCCGGGCTGCGCCGCAAGACGAAGATCAAGAAGGGCGTGGAGTATTTCAGCTCCATGCGCACGATCGAAAGTATAAACCGCGCCGATATTGTGCTGCTCATTCTCGACGCCACCACCGAAATCTCGCAGCAGGACAAGAAGATCGCCTCCTACGCGCACCGAAACTACAAGGATATCCTCGTGGTGTTCAACAAGTGGGATTTGGTCGAGAAGGACACCAACACGGTCAACAAATTCTCGAAGGAATTCGCGCGCGAGCTCCCCTTCCTCGAACACGCACCGATCGTGTTCAGTTCGGCGCTGACCGGACAGCGGATTCGCAAGATGCTCGAGAAGGTGCTGGAGGTGTTCTCGCACTCCAGTCAGCGCATCCCGACCGCGAAACTGAATCAGTTCCTGAAATCGGCTGTGGCGAAATACCCGCCGTCGCATCCCACCGGCAAGCATATCAAGTTTTACTACTGCACACAGGTGATGGTGCATCCACCGACCATCGTCTTTTTCGTCAACAATGCGAAAATGGTTTCGGAACAATACCGCCGCTACCTGCACAACAGGCTGCGCGAGGAATTCGATTTCTCCGGCGCTGCCATACGCATGTTCATTCGCGGCAAGGATCACATTTCCGAACGCGACCGCAAGGAAATGATAGAGCTCGGTATATGGGAAAAGGATTGATCGTCTCGATCGTTCTGGCATACCTGCTGGGCAGCATTCCGGTCAGCTACATCTTCGGAAAGCTGTTTCGCAAGATCGACATCCGCAAATACGGAAGCGGAAACGTGGGCGCGACCAACGCGGTTCGCGTGCTCGGTCTCAAGCTCGGCCTGCCTGTGCTGGCGCTGGATATCCTCAAAGGCGCCGCGTCAGTCTATGTCGCAAAACTGTTGATCGGGAGCAATCCGATTCTGCTGGCGTTGATCGGGCTGGTCGCGATCCTCGGTCACAACTACACGATATTCCTCAGCTTCAAGGGCGGGAAAGGCGTGGCAACCTCAGCCGGAGTCTTCATCGTCCTGACGCCGATATCGTTTCTCTGCGCCATCCTCACCTTCGTTGTCGCAACCTGGATCTCGCGCTACGTATCGCTGGGATCGATCCTGGCCGCGGCAGTCCTCTTCTTGAGCAATCTGATCATCAATATCCATAACGGGTTTTCCGATATTGTCTATCTTGTGCTGACCGGGCTGGTCGCACTTCTTGTGATCGCACGGCACACCGCGAATATCAAACGGCTGCTGTCCGGTTCGGAAAATCGCCTTACGTTCAAATCGAAGGAGAAAAAATAAATGTGTGGAATTCTCGGAGTCTATGGGCATGAACGCGCCGCCGAAATGGTAACGCTCGGGCTTTTCGCGGAACAGCACCGCGGGCAGGAAAGCTGCGGACTCGCCGTTTCCAACGGAAAAGGCTTCAAGCTTCGCAAGAAGATGGGTCTGGTCAAATTCGTGTTCAACGCCGATGTGCTGGATAAGTACCCAGGTCATATTGCCATTGGACACGTTCGATATCCCACGCGTGGTACTTCCACCGAGAATAATTCGCAGCCGCATGTTGTCGAGACCCTCTCCGGACCGATCTATGCGCTGGCGAGTAACGGCGACATCGTCAATTACGACGAGATGCGCAAAATGCTCGAACAAAAAGGCGTCCACTTCGTTTCCGGCAACGACGGCGAACTGCTACTCAAGTATCTCTCCTACAAGATGGAGATCGAGAAGCTGGTCTGGCTGGACGCGATTCGTTCGCTCATGCGCGAATTCAAGGGCGCGTATTCCACGGTGTTTTCTTTCCGTGACGAGATGGTGGTCTTCCGCGATCCGTACGCCTTCCGTCCGATGGTATACGGGCAGACGCAGGACGGCGCCTTCATCGTCGCATCCGAATCTTGCGCACTGGACATCCTGAAACCCGTCTGGAAGAAGGAGATGAAACCGGCTGGAATCATCCACATCGATCAAAACGGCATTAACGAAATCGAGAACGATCCTGCCGATTACCGCAAAACCGATGACAACCGGCATTGCATCTTCGAGCATATCTATTTTTCGCGGCCGGACAGCTTTCAATTTGGCGAAAATGTCTATGAAGTCCGCGAGCGGATCGGCGCAATGCTTGCCAGAGGCGACCGGGATCTGCATCCCGATGCCGTGATTCCGGTGCCGGACTCCGCAAATTCCATGGCGCTCGGGTACGCCAAAGAGAGCGGTGTTCGCTACGAGATGGGATTGATCCGTAACCACTACGTGGGCAGGACCTTCATCAAGCCGCAGCAAACGGTTCGCGACGAAAGCGTATCGCAGAAATTCAATCCGCTGCCCAACTTCTTCAGGGGCAAGCGCATCGTCATGGTTGACGACTCCATCGTACGAGGAACCACCCTCCGCAAGATCGTCAATCTGATCCAGTTTCACGGCGCGAAGGAAGTCCATCTCAGGATCGGTTCGCCGCCGGTGATGAATTCGTGCTTCTACGGCATCGATACGCCGACGAAGGAAGAGCTGATCGCCAATCTGAAATCCACCCGGGAGATCGAGGAATATCTGAACGTCACCAGCCTGCGTTATATATCCATCGACGAACTGCGGCAGACGGTCACCTCTCCCGATTCATATTGCTACGCCTGCTTCGACGGGCGCTACCCGATTCAATAGGAGGATATCGATATGCAACTCGACAGACTGAAGAAGATTTTGAGCGACGTGAGAGGAAAGAAGGTACTGGTTGCCGGCGACCTCATGATCGACCACTATCTGTGGGGCAAGATCGATCGGATATCGCCGGAAGCACCGGTTCCGGTCGTCGAAGTGCATAGCGAGGACTTCCACCTTGGCGGAGCCGCCAACGTAGTCAACAATATCCACACGCTGGGCGGAATACCCTACGTCCTCGGCCTGATCGGTAAAGACCTGAACGGCGATCGCATGCGTGAACTCTTCAGGCAGAACGGTATCGAGAATCTCGAACTGATCATCGATGAAAACCGTAGCACGACCGTCAAGACACGCGTCATCGCACATCACCAGCATGTCGTGCGCGTGGATCGCGAAAAGACCGACGATGTTGAACGCGAGGTCGAGGAGACAATTCTCGATCGGTTCAACGCGCTTCTACCCCACATCGACGCGGTTCTGATCGAAGACTACAATAAAGGTTTTCTGACCGAGAGGGTGATCCGAGCCATGGTCGAAAGGTGTAACGAGCAAAACAAAATCGTCACAGTCGATCCCAAGTTCCGTAATTTCTTCGCCTACGAGAAGGTCACCGTCTTCAAGCCGAACATCAAGGAACTGGAGAAGAATCTCGGTATCGAGGTGAAGTCGGAAGAGGATTTTGTGCAGGCGGCAGAACATCTGTTAGACCGGCTGGAAGCGAAACACGTGGTGATCACGCGCGGAGAAAAAGGGCTTACAGTGTTCACGAAGGGCGAAGAGCCGATCAGCATACCGACGTTCGCGATGGAAGTCTATGACGTATCGGGCGCCGGCGATACGGTTATCAGTACTTTGACGCTATGCATGGCGGTAGGATGTGATGTTGCAAGCGCAGCGCTGATTGCGAATCACGCCGCTGGGAAAGTGTGTGGCAAAGTGGGAATTCACCCGATTCTACCGGAAGAAATCATCGATTCCTTCCGGGATCATCAGACAAATCAGGATTGATTACGGTTATTCTTCAGAATACCGGATAATTTTCCGCCCATCTCCGCGACGTTCGGATTGTCGTCGTGACGCCAGTCCTGAATCGTGCGGTGAGTGAGCATGATAAATTCCTGCGTTTTATCCCTGCGACTCTTCTGAATCACGATATTCGCCAGCTTCTTCATCGATACCCACAGCGTCTTCATCCGCTTCTCGTCCGCTTCCAGGAGCCATTCGTGAATGTAAGGATAACATTCCGCCGGGCGTGAGCGCGCGACTTGCGTAAGGATGTGCGTGATCTTCTTCTGCACTTCCATGCTCGGGTCGTCGATGGCACGATTGATGAAGTCCATGATATAAACCGGATCCTGGTTGGCAATGTTCTCCATGCCGTGGAACGACAGCGCACGCTTGGTTTCGTTCTCCGCCTCCAGCCATTCCAGCATCTTGCGCTTCATCACGTCCGGATGATTGCGCCAGAGATCGTTAATTACGCTTTCCACTTCCCACGGTACGCTCTCGAAGAGGTCTTCCAGGGTCTCCAGCACCTTCTCGGGATCCTTTTCGTAAACGGTGATGAAGAAGAAAAGCGCCGTTGCTCGTATTCCGTAGAACTTGTGCTTGAGCATTTTCCGGGCGATCTCGCACATCATCTCGCGATTCTTGTATCCCAGCATCTGCTTGCCGAGGTATTCACGTATGAAATAATTCGGAGATTTCGCGATTGCGTTCAGCTTCTTCTCAGCATCGGCTTTGGATTTTGCTGTGTTCTTCTCCAGCAATTCGAAAATCTCACTCAGTCTCGCATCGATTTCCTTTGTCATATCGGAATCGAGCCTTCCAATGTCCTTCAGCATACTATTCTCCATAGTGTATCCTATTCGATTGATCAGTTTTCAATTCGTCGATCGTAATACCGGTTCTCCGGATATGGTTTACAGGATCGCTTCGATTGCTTTCAACAGAATAAACGAATCTCATTGCAACACGTTACGACACAATCAGCAAACTCGTTGAATTATGGTCTGATTATCCTGGTTTGGTCTTGATTATTTGCCACCCGAATCGAGATCAGTCATGAATCTGTCGATACTCAATCATCAATAAACAAAATACCGGTATCTGCATGTTTGTCAACTGTTTTTTCAAACTTCGTCATATTGCGATTCGATAAAGCAAACGAGTAGAAACTGCGGAATCTGTGAGATTACTTGGCTTTCTGAAGCGCTTCCTTCATCTGGTCGGAGTAGCCAGCGCCGTCGCGACGCACCCAACGGTCGTCGATCTGGGTACTGACGGGTGAGTTCTTCTTAATGTAACTCACCACCACATCGCGGATGATGGTTCCCTGCCGCTCGATCTTCTCTTCCGGCACCCTGGTCAGTTCGGTCAGTCCCGCGTTACCCTGCATGAGGAAATCGCTCGTGGCGACGCGATAGGTCTTGTTCGGATCCCAGTACTCGCCGCCGACCCACAAATCGACCACGCGATCGAAATCGGGACGGTCGCGATCGACCATCACCATGATACCTGCCGTGCGCAAGCCGTGGCGTGAACCTTCGACGCGCCGTTCGATGAGTTCCTTGAGGAATCTTCCGTCGCATTCGAAGACCACGATCTGGCTGTCGAACGGAAGCACGTTGAACACATCGCGGTAGGAAATCGGTCCAAGCGGAAGATCGGCACGGATGCCGCCAAGATTCATGAAGGCGAAATCGGTGTTCATCTCGGCATTCATGGCTTCCACCACGAGGTTGCCCACCAGGTTTTGCGGTCCGTTGCCATCGCGTGACAGATGGATGCTCGATTCACCGATCACGTCGTCCATGCCCTTCTCGGCTTCCGCGGTCATCGCGAGGATGGTATCGGAGAAAACCGGATCGGGAATGAGTTCGTCCTCGAACAGCGTCACGAGGATACCGTCGTATGCCGGCGGTTCCCATCCGGCGAGGGTCTTGGTCTCTTTATCGATCAAGAGCGTGATATGCCCGACATTGCTGCCGTAAGCATACCCCTGGATCACGAGCGTATGCGTATCGGGATCTTCCCACGGTTCGTAGAATCCGCGGTGCATGTGACCGCCAATGAAGAGGTCGATTCCTTCGATTTCATGAGCGAGTTCCTGTGAATCGTAGCCCCAGTAGCGCTCCCTGCCGGCGTATTTGTTTTCGATATATCGTTTCTGATATGCCGGCTCCGGTTCGTAGGGCAATCCCATGTGACCGACGACGATCAAGAGATCGACGCCCTGTTCCCGTACGATGGGGATGTATTTTTCGAGCGCTTCCTTGGCGTTGGTAAAATCGACGTTCTTGATATGATCGGGGAAACTCATCAGCTCGGTGTCGGTCGTGGTGACGCCCACGATACCGATTCGGAGTCCCATTTTCTCCATGATAATGTACGGAATCGCGTAATCGACCAGTTCACCGGTTCTCTTATCGGTGATGTTGCACGAAAGTATGGGGAATTTGGCGTAGGCGAGGGTCTTGACGAGTTCATCTTCGCCGATATCGTATTCGTGGTTCCCGATCACCATCAGGTCGTATCCGATCTGGTTCATGAACCGGATGACCGATACACCGTTGCTGACGGTTCCCACCGGGTGCCCCTGGAAGAAGTCCCCCGCATCGATCAGCAGATTGTCTCGATCGACGCCGTCGGTGAGTTTCCGTACATCCTGGATATATGTAGCGGCCGATGCTCCGCCGCCCAGGACGGGCGGGAAGTCGGGATTCATGAATGTTGCTTCGTATCGATCGATGCCGCCGTGGACATCGTTGGTGAACATGATATCGAGCCGTAAATTCTCACAGAAGAGCTGCGAGAACAGAAGAAGAAAAACCAGTGTGATCACGCGGTACATTGTGTATCCTTTATCAGAATGTTAGCGTCAGAGCGCCCTGGAACTTGAGGAAGGTTTCCTCGATCTTGTCCGATTCCTCGCGGTCGGTCGGCGTTACGTAATTCCAGAGTTGAGACTCGTATGACGCGCTTTCGGCGTAATTCTCGTCGTCATAGTACGATTCCGGGAACAGGTCTTTGCCCTGGTATTTCCTACGCGAATATTCCATCGAGAAATCGAACCAGAGCGGTCCATAAACCTGAACGCCCGTTCCGCAGGTGAATGTCGGCATGGCGATCGATTCGATCGGGCAGGTTTCGTAGCGGAATCCCAGTCGAACCGGCATGGTCATGAATATCTTGTGCTCCACACCGAGGTAGAAGTTGATCGCGTCTTCGTAATAATCTTCCACTTCCGACCAGTTCACGATCTCCATATCGATGTTGACGCATGTCCTCATTACATTTTGAGGTGAATAGAACAGTCCGAACTGGATCTTCGACGGCATGACATAGTCATCGACGTCCATCTCTACCCCATCGAGCTTGTAATCGACTTCGAGTTCTGTCTTGGGCGTATATGCGAATCCGAATCCGTAATAATCCGCGAAACGTGCATTAGCGCCGATCTTGAAGCCGGTTCCGCTGAATTCGCGTTCCATCTTCTCGTTGTAATCAGGAAGCACGAAGTTCTGCACTATCAGCCGCGCTTCATCAGACCAGATGATTTTCTTCGTGCGGTAGTGCTCTCCCTCATACATCGCGATCTCGACGCCGAAGCCCAAACGCTCGATTGGTCCGAGATTATCGAAATTTCCTGCAAGCGTCATGCTGGTGGAGCGGATCGCGCCTTCGCTTTCGAGCGTATTACGCGCGATGATGACCGGATAGGCGTTGTTGTCCGAGCCTTCATCGTTGCGCACGTCTTCGGAATAGTCCGCGTCGAAATTGATTTCCGGCGTATAGGACAGACCCAGCGCCACGCCTGCGCGTCCGAACTGGTAGTTGTAATAGCCACCCACTGCGGCTTCGTCGTACCAGTTGCTGTTATTGGAGTACGTTGCTTCGTCGATATACGAATCGAAGAAATTGTAAATCGGGATGCTGCGGCGGTCGTTGTTGCGCAGGATGCCGTAATTGAACTGGCAGCCAAAGCCGGTCTTGAGAAACGTCAGGCTGGCGGGATTGATCGCGGTATCCAGAAAGTGCATTCCGCCAGATACGCCGGCACCGCCCATTGCAGCGGAGCGCGCATCGGTTACGCCGACCGTATTGCCGATACCGTCAGTCTGGCTGTACGGCTCGTAGCCGGCCTCCAGTAGTGAATAGCTCATCAGGGACGTCGCTATCGCCATCGAAGCGGCAATCGTTATCATTCGTTTCAGTAAACGACAGTTCATTATTCCTCCATTTATAGAAGATAGAAGTTAGAAGATAGGAGTTAGAATGGAAAGGCATGCAGCCAACCACTTAGTGCTCTCCTCCAACACGCTATGTATTATCAATTACTATCACTCAGGAGCTCAACAATATCAGTTTTAATCGTTTTCAATCATTACACTCCTATATCTGTTTATTAATTTCCCGACCTCATCTCCAAGACGTTTCAAGACAATGTAATCTCCATCCTGGATATATTTCAAGTCTCTACTCAAGATGAAATAATACCTGCATTCTTCTAATGATCCTTCAGCGATATTCAGATACCTTGCTTTATCCGCAGTTGATTGCTTCTTGAATCCCTCAGCAATATTAGCTGGAATAGAAATCACAGCCCTTCTCAACTGAGATGTCAGCGTATATAATTCATCACGAGGAAATCCCGAAGTAATCGAATATACTTGCAATACCAATTCATGTGCTTTTCTCCAGGTAAGCAAGTCCTCGAAAGATCTCGCAGGCTTCACTCTATTCTCTCATATTCTATCTTCTAAATTCTAACTTCTACATTCTAAGTCAAAATTTCCAGTCGATCTGCAACCGAATCGACTGCTGTTCCTTCTCGACCTTGGTATAATCCGGCTCTCCGTCGTATTCGCTATTGTCCCACTCGCGAAGGTCGAGAACCTTTGTTTTGTATTTCTTGAACTTATACTTGATCGAAACCCACACATTCTTCGAGATACGATCCTGCACCGCGAACCAGTACTTGTATCCGCGTTCGCCCATGAAATCGATCTCCATGTCTTCCCAGTCCCAATGGCTGATACCGTGACCGTCCCAGAACAGGAACGCACCCTTAACCTTGAAATTGTCGGTAAAATAGTGCGTGTAATCGACGTTGATGTAGTCGCCGTGGATCAACACGGTTCCCTGGGTAAGCGTATCATCGCCGGAATCGGGTGTATTGGTCAGATACGGGTAGGGCGGCATCTCCACCTGGTTGTAGCGATATTCGAGCTGGAAGAAATCCCGCTTCGAAAGGAATGTACGGAACTGGATCGTGTATTCGTCCGTGATGGAGACTGCGCGATCCATGTAATCGTCGTATCGGTTGACCTGATGCTTGTACTTGGGCCGGATGCGAAGCTGGTGGAACGGCTTGAATTCGAGCTCGCCCTGGAAGCGAACCGAGCGTCGCGCGTCGCATTTCCTCTCCCAGATATCCAGGTAGGCACGGGTGATGGTCAGGTATCTATTAAACTGGTAGCGCGTCTCGAGATAGACGCCTTCTTCGGCCTGAGCCTGCGCCGAATTCAGGTACATATAGACCAGATCGGTGTTGGTCAGAATATAATCGTATTTGTCGAACATGGAGTCGTCGAACTTCTCATGCTCGGAGAAACCACGTGCGTAGGGATTGTCGAAGTCGAGATCGTAGTTGCGATACAGCGCCAGGAAGTTGAGGTTATCAAATTGCGTGTAGGTACTGGTGATCACAGCGTGCGGATCGTCGCCGACTTTTGTCAACGAGCCGTCGGTTTCCAGTTCGGCGTATTCGCCCTGGATCGACAGGAAGTCGAGTGTGGTGCCGAAATCGATTCCATAGACTCGGCGATAATCACGTTCGTAGGTGTCGGTTTTCGTGGAATAGAGCCCGAGGATTTCGCTGTCAGGGATCTTCACCTTTTCGGCGTCCGCTTCCGGGTCACCAAGAAGAACAGATTCCAGACTATCGATATCCGACGGAACGGAGAAGTAGCGGTTGTAGCGCGCTTCGTAAGCGGTAAACCCGACATGTGTTCCGATGAACGGCGAATACTCGACATGCGTACCCATGATGGTCTCTTCCAGCGCATCGCTGACAACCGCCAGATTCTCGCTGCCGACCATATCCACGGACGTACCGTCCGGGCGGTTGTTTACCGTTATATAGGAAAATACCCGATCCCGGTTTTCCATCGATTCATCTTCGTCGCCACCGAACACGCCGTCGTCATTGCTATCGTATAGCACTGCGTCCTTCTTGTCGTACGAGCCGAAGAAGGCGACGTTGAACTTATCGTGCTTCCATTCCACGGCACCGCCGCGCAGGGCGTATTCTCTTGTGCGGGACAGGTCGCCGATGATGCCGGTGATGCGCTTGCTGAATCCCATACCGGTCTTGCGGGAGCTGTAGAAATCGGTGTTTTCCATCACCAGCCCCTCGCCGTAGGTGGCGCGGTAGTTCCCGATATAGACCTTCAGGTAGCTGTCGAACAGCCAGGGCTGGAAGTCCTCGTAACCGACGAAGAACTTGCCGTCTTCCCACATCTCGGTCGCCGTTTGATCGAACAAGCCTTCTTCGCCCTTGCGGTTGAAGACCATCATGCCGGCTTTCCAGTTGTTACCGTAGCGGATACGGAGCTTGTTCATGATCTCCGGTTCGTAGTTATCCTGAAGCCGATAGTCCTGCGATGACGCATCCTGCGTCAGTTCGGCTTCCTCTTCGTCCTCTTCCGGTGGCGCGTCGCTGTATTTGAATTGGTAATCGAAGAACAGCCTGTCGCCCACTGGCGGTTCGTCGTAATATACGTAGTTTCTGAGGTTTCGCATGCCGTAATAGGAAGCGCCTGTTGTGCTGCGGAGGTCGCGCCAGCTCGTGATGGTGTCCTGCTTGGCGACCCGTTGGCGTACGGATGCGGCATCCTGTGGTGATACGCTCGGGAAATTGAGCAGGTCGGAGAAAAACATACGGTTAACATTGCGCGGCGTGATCAGATAGTCTTCCCAGACGTCGGACGTCCCTTCCTGGCTGCCTTCATTGCTGCCGAGGCGTTCGATCAGATAACCGATCTCCTCGCGTCGCTGTTCGGCGTCGTCCAGGTCGGTGTAATGCGATATTCTGACCAGCGGTTTTAGCTTGAGGAGCGTCTCCTGGTCGATCGAATCGAGCTTGCGAAGGTCGTAGATGCTCTCGAAGTAGGATTCATAGACCCGGTATTCATAGATGTCCAGGGCCTGTTGTTCCGTAATCGGAAGGGTTAGAATCTCGTCCAGTGTTGCGGTGTTCAAATCGACCTTCTCAGCAGCAAGCGCCGAGAAGACGATGAATAATAAAGCGATCGATATGAATCGTCTCATAGACTATCCCTGATTTTCGTTATCGAAATGACCACGCTCAAATCAAACGGGTCTCAGGCAAACAAATCCATGAAGGTATTTGTTGTAAAGTTTTTTGTCAGATTGTTCGCAGCTTACCGGTTGTTCGCAGGTAACCGGTATTTCATAAAGATACTTTCGTCCTGATCTTACTCCATCCAGAAATAGATGACCGCCAATCTCAATTTGATTTCTACTCTGGGTGGATTCTATCCAGCCATCGATATCTCGTTTATTTCTCGATAATCCCGCAGAGTAAATGCTGTTTCGCAATATCACTCTTCCCCACATCTCAGCCATCATTGGACTGGACGATTCAATCGCTCCCGGATTTGATTCACAATGGCAATCCGTTGACGAGTAGTATTAGAAGGAAGATGCAGTTCCACCAGAGGTACGAGAACCGTCAATCCTTTCCACAATACTGATTCAAGGTGTTTTTCAGCGTAAGGTCCGAAATCGATGGGTTCTCGATCATCCACCCACTCCTGAGGTTCAAATGCAACATCGACGCGATATCCCGGATCGATAACACCAAATCCCTTCACCACCCAGTTTTCCGGATAATGGAACGGCTCAACAGCGAGGTCACCGAACGTTTCGATGATCTTCTCCTTCTCTGTCAGGTATGTCATGATATCAATATCATGAGGACGGACATCGAACCCTCTTATATACAAAGCGGCAGACCCTGTTAACCACCAGCGAATGCCTGCTGAAGCATTCTTTATAATTAACTCGTAGAGAGTATCCTCGAAGTCACGTAGCGTTCTGCTTGCGCTCAATTCCTTTTTTATGAAGCGATTATAGTTGTCTTGCAGAATCTGAATATCATGCTCGTACATGAGAGATGATAATGGCAAAGATTTCTCCCAACAGGTCCCAGTAAATGAATAGAACATTTCCCTCAGCGCTTTTTCGCTGATACCGGCTGTATCAACCATCCGATAAATTATTCGCTCACGATCCGTCATTACTTGGCAAAACAATGTCAGCTCCTTTTCTTCGATAGCACTACTGTGTCGAATACGACGACGGCAACTCAAACCGCCTGATCGTTTTTCGAGTATATCAAGCCTATATCATCGAGTTAGATTTTTCGATAACGATCAGGATAATTATGACTGGTTCGTCAAGGATATCCCTGTCGAAGCGTTGGTTAAACCTCTGGATGATGAAAGGCAGTGGCACAGTACTCAAAAAGACTCTCATACAAAAGGAATGTGGATGCATCAATTTGGAAGCGGATATTTTTCATGCGAAAATCAAGGATATATGTAATAAATTGGGCTATAGAATGAGGGAAATAGAGGACAATATAGCGTATCTTGGTGAATTGGTAGATATACGAAAAGAATACGGTGATTGAAATTCAAGACGCCATCGTGAAACCTCATTTCATCATCATCATCTTGCGATACAACGTCTTGCCTGAGTAAGTCATCCGGCAGATATAGACACCACTGCTGACTGTTGATTTACGGTTGTTTCGTCCATCCCACACGATTTCATGTTCGCCGGCTTGATAGGTGATGCCGCCAAGGTCACGTATCTTCTGACCGCGCATATTGTAGATGGCGATTTTTACTGTAGAGGTAGCTGGTATCGTGAAGCGGATGGTGGTACTCGAATTGAACGGATTCGGGTAGTTGGTAAGTCCCGACTCGTAGCGTGGGATATCCTCTTCAGCGACGGGATACGGATCATGCTCGTAGCAGCCCATGTCGATCCGGGCAGCACCGTCCTGATCGCCGTCGATGACGCGATCATGATAGATCAAGTCGTAGATGGGCAGGTACATTCCCGTTGTGTCCGCTCTGCCTGCATCGATGCTGAGATCGCCGTCCGGCAAGCGGTAGGGGAATAAATTATCGGGATCGTACTCTGCCCAGTCCGGCGGGGCGTCGATGTTGCCTTCGAGCCAGTTGAGGGTGTAGATATCGAGTTCGGGGACAAACACGCCTGTCTCGCCGCCCTTGATGTTGCAGTGATCGATGTTGATGGTGGTTTCAACGGGATCGCTGGTCCAATCGTGAAAGGTGATCTCTTTGGGTGAATAATTGTCGAAGATGCAGTTGGCGATGTTCACCTCGTAGCCTTCCACTTGAAGGGCCGCAACATCCGCATCGTTGTTCACGAAGGTGCAGTTGTAGATATCCGCACCACCTCGGCTTTCCAGCCTGACCGTCGCATCCGTGGAAACGGTGTTGTTGTAGATCAGGTTGTTACGGAAGGTTAGATGTGGCTCCAGGTCGTTTATGCTGCAGATGAATATAGCTGTACTTCCCCAGGTTGCAGCATTCGAGCCATTGCCGAATGTGCAGTTCTCGATTAGTGCATCACCGTGCATGTAGATTTTTAGATGAGAAGTACCGCTACTGTACTCACCACTAACGATAGAATGGTTGTTCACAAAGCGACAGTCATGCATGTAGACGTTTTCGGCAGTAATCTCCAATCCGGCATTATATTCAGCTTCATTATCGTGAACATAGAGGTTCGACCACTCCGAGTTATGAATCAAATAAAACAATCCTACAAAATTAGTACATCCGTATGCGTTCTCGATTTCGATATTGTTAAACCTGAAATTCTCGCCGTGACCCGCCGAGATTGCCTCGTAAATTGAGCACGAATTATGTAGTTTAAGATTTGCGATTTCAATATTCTCAGCATTGAACATTAAACAAATGAACATCATGCCATCAGAGTTTATCAAAACAGGAGGTGAAGAGGCATCCCCGATAATGTTTACATCCGTTTTGTACCCAAGTGGCAATATCAATCCCGTCAATTCTTTGCTGTATGTTCCTGGCGCAATGTAAACCGTTTTAGGATTCAGGCTGTCGGATTTAATCTTGTGCAAAGCCCAAGAGATATTTTGAAGTGGATCGTCCGGTGAAAGACCGCTATTTGTATTATTACCATCGGGGGACACATACAGATTGTGGTTTATTTCTTCCATCCAGCCCTCATTTACATCGAAAAGTAACTCACCGTCTCCATATTGATTGAGTACAGAAGCAAAGTAATCCGTTGGTGGATTCACGGTGAACGTGTCAAGGATGCAATATACGTCATCATACAAATTATTCATGCGTATATCGATACCATTGCCTGCATAGTTGTTATATATGCTGCATCGGTTGGGTTCATTGAATTGAATGTTTACGTGATGGCCTGCTGAAATCCCACCTCCATCAACTGCAGAATTATCGTGAATGGAAACACCAATTAAATCAAGATCAGCATTACAAACATATATTCCGCCTCCATCTAAGGCTAAGCAAGCTTTAATTTGACAGTTTACTACCAATGCACTCACTCGAGATTCAGAAGTTACCTCTGTCTTAATATAGATCCCGCCGCCAAAAATCCATGAACTACCTTGATACCCACTCCCATTTATAATTGTAAGCCCACGTATAACGGCATCTTGTTCTTCCTGATTCAGGACAAAGCAGCTTCCCGCCCGATTTCCATTGACGATCGTTGTGCCGATATAGCCTTCATCACCTGTGGTGAGTTCCAGGCTGGCAACGGTTATGCTGTGACCATTGAAAATGACGTTCTCGTAATAGGTTCCGGGCCAAACAAGAACTGTATCGCTGTCTGTAGATGCATTCACGGCGGACTGAATGGTCGTCCAGTCACCGGTTCCGTCTTGTTTGACGGTGATGGTGGTTGCTGAGAGGGAGATTATGGCAGTGAGAAGGATCAGTGATATCAGGTTTTTCATGGTTGGCTCCAACTCCCCCCAGCCCCCTCTTTGAATAAAGAGGGGGAGGAGAGAGGTTATTGCGTCGCGTAACGAATATCTTCGCTTCGCCAACGCCCTCTCTTTTGTAGGTTTTGCCAAAGGCAACAACCTGGAATCCTAAAATCCAAGAAAGGGATTTTGGGAGAGTTATTTCATCAACAGCATTTTGCGATACAACGTTTTGCCGGAGTAGTTCATCCGGCAGATATAGACGCCGCTACTGACCGTCGATTGTCGATTATTGCGTCCATCCCACACGATTTCATATTCACCGGCTTGATACGTGATGCCGGCAAGATCGCGTATCTTCTGACCGCGCATGTTGTAGATTGCGATTTTAACTGTAGAGGTAGCTGGTATCGTGAAGCGGATGGTGGTACTCGGATTGAACGGATTCGGGTAGTTGGTAAGTCCCGACTCGTAGCGTGGGATATCCTCTTCAGCGACGGGATACGGATCATGCTCGTAGCAGCCCATGTCGATCCGGGCAGCACCGTCCTGATCGCCGTCGATGACGCGATCATGATAGATCAAGTCGTAGATGGGCAGGTACATTCCCGTTGTGTCCGCTCTGCCTGCATCGATGCTGAGATCGCCGTCCGGCAAGCGGTAGGGGAATAAATTATCGGGATCGTACTCTGCCCAGTCCGGCGGGGCGTCGATGTTGCCTTCGAGCCAGTTGAGGGTGTAGATATCGAGTTCGGGGACAAACACGCCTGTCTCGCCGCCCTTGATGTTGCAGTGATCGATGTTGACGGTGGTTTCAACGGGGTCGCTGGTCCAATCGTGAAACGTGATCTCTTTGGGTGAATAATTGTCGAAGATGCAGTTGGCGATGTTCACCTCGTAGCCTTCCACTTGAAGGGCCGCAACATCCGCATCGTTGTTCACGAAGGTGCAGTTGTAGATATCCGCACCGCCGCGGCTTTCCAGCCTGACCGTCGCATCCGTGGAAACCGTGTTGTTGTAGATCAGGTTGTTGCGGAAGGTGAGGTGCGGTTCGAGGTCGTTCATGCTGCTGACGGATATCGCTGTGCTTCCGTATGTCGCTGCATTTGAACCATTGCTGAATGTGCAATTCTCAACCAAAGCATTGCCAAACATACTGATAGAGAGGTGTGAGCAACCAACGTCGTAAAGCCCATTACCTGTAGAATAATTATTATTCAGGCGGCAATTATGCATATATACATTTTCGCCAGATATTCGAGAGCCTGAATGATAATCAGCTTCATTATCATGGATGACAATATTCTGCCATTCACCATTATTGATCATATAGAAATTTGCTACATAGTATTCACAACCATATCCGTTCATTATCTCAATATCTCTAAATGCTATGTTATTACCATAGGCTGTTGAAACAAGCCCAATAGTACTACAGGAGTTGTCCAGAATCAGATTTTTAATTGCAACATTCTTTGAATCAAACGTGCAACTGATAAAAGCTAATCCACTATCATTGAATAACACAGGCGGTGAAGCCTCATCGCCGATGATATTTATATCTGTTTTGTACACAATCGGCAAGATTAACCCCGTTAATTCCCTGCTATAAGTCCCTGAAGCGATATGAACAGTATTCGGATTCAGGCTATCGGAAGCGATCTTATGCAATGCCCATGAGATGTTCTGCAGCGGTTCATCGATCGTGAGTCCACTATTACTATCGCTACCTTCTGGGGACACATATAGGTCGTGATCAACCTCTACCATCCAACCTTCGCATACATCGAATACTAATTCACCATTATATACTGATGAATTGTGTACTTTCGCGAAATATTGCGTTGGTGGATTTACTGTAAATGTATCAAGATAACAGAAGATGTCCTGGTCGATATCTGTTATTCTGATATCCACTCCACTTCCAGCATAGTTGTTATAAATATTACACCGATTATTCGGGTCAAATTCTATCAACGAAAAACCCGGCGTCACGATACCTCCACCAATTACCGAGGAATTGTCATGAATTGAGACACCACTGAGGAATAGTTCTGCTCTTTTAACATATATCCCCCCTCCGCCTACTGAGGCTCCGCAATACTTGATTTGACAATTTTTAATCGAAACATTCGTCCGGTTCTCATATCCAATATTCGTTTTAATGAATACACCTCCTCCATTTATCGTATTATCCTCTTCATACCCGCTTCCATTTATTATCGTGAAACCTCTAATGACGGCATCCTGTTCTTCCTGATTAAGTAGAAAACAACTCCCCGTCTGGTTCCCATTCACAATCGTTGTGCCAATGTAGCTATCTTCTCCCGTTGTAAGTTCGAGGCTGGCGATAGTGATGCCGTGACCATTGAAGTTGATATTCTCGTAGTATGTCCCGGGCCAAACCAATACCGTGTCACCATCTGCGGACGCATTCACGGCGGATTGGATGGTTGTCCAGTCACCAGATCCGTCCTGCTTGACGGTGAGGGTGGTTGAAGATAGAGTTATCGCTGCGGTGAGAAGGATCAAGGTTATCAGGTTTCTCATGGTGGCTCCAACTCCCCCCAACCCCCTCTTTGTGCAAAGAGGGGGAGCAGGGAAAGTCCCTCTCTTGTTTCCAAGAGAGGGATTTAGGGAGAGTTTAAGGTATTAGAACAATCCACTTTCGCTATTTCGCTTCGCGAAAGGCTTTCGTTCGATGATTTCGTTTCCGATAAATCGGAAGCCGAAATTATTTTAACATCATCATCTTCTTTACGAACGTTTTATCGGCGGTTTTCATGCGATAGAAGTAGATTCCGCTTGAAGCCTTTTTGCCATAGGAATCTCTACCGTCCCACACGACTTCATGGAAACCAGCGTTCATGTTGGCATTGATTAGCTGCCGGACTTTCTGTCCCTTCAGATTATAGACCACAATTTCGACCGGGCCGTCCTGGTTGAGCGAGTACTTGATCGTCGTTGTCGGATTGAACGGATTAGGGTAGTTCTGCTCCATCACCGTGACGGCGGGAACAATCTCTTCGGGATCGATATCGAGCGATACATAGTACGTTCCGTTACCGGTGATGTGCAGGCGATTCCCGGTAATCTTGCCCGTGGCTACGTCGCGCACCGCGAATTCCTTATGGGTTTTGCCCGGAGTCCTGTCGCCGTAGTACAGTTCGATCTCGATATCGCTGCCGGTGGTGTCGTCCAGCACATACGCGTTGATCTGTACGAGACTGTCCTCGACCACGGACGCGCCCTTACATTCGCCATCGAGGAAGACGGCAACTTCTTTCGGCAACGATTGGTTTTCGTCCAGCTCGACAAGAACGGATGCGTAATCCGCGTCCTTCGCATATACATAATGCTTCGTCTCCTTGAAATCATCGTCTCCGGGCACGATATTGTTGTCGCCCCAGCAGAAGTCGCAGTCATTGACGCAATAGACCTTCACTGCCTCGCCATAGCGAAGGACACGCTTCTTGCCCTCTCCCGACCAGGTTCCGTCATGCATTTTAGTCGTGGACCAACGCTCGGTTCGAACCTCGGTGATATCGTCCAGCACGGACTCGAACGCATCCATCACGTCCATTCGCTCCGGAATGAAGTAGCCGATCCAGTTCCATTTCGGAGTTCCATGATTGGTCTCAAGATAGATACGTGTATTCGAAGGTGCGAGAAATCCGCTTGCTTCAAGATCGTAGTTCGCATTCATACAAGCCACATAACCTTGGACATACGTGAGTTGATGAGTATCAGCAAGAATCCAATCATGAAGTTGCTCGTCATACCAAATCATATCATCTGGATCACTTGACCAGGCAATGTTATCGATAATATCTGTATCAAGCATATCACCGAAGTAGTTTCCTGCTACGTTGTTACCCGACGTGCGCATATCGATAATTGGGAAACATACCCATTCGAATTTATCCAAAGGATCGTAAACGAGAGATTTCATCTCATAACCATGCGGCTCAGCATGCATTGCGCCAACATCGCTACGGGATCCATCCGGATCCTGCATGGTTGGATCACCGGCGTCGATGCATTTAGAGCGATGATAAGTATCCCAGACTGGAGTCTTGTCTGATGTCATCGGGGCGTAAACCTTGCTTCCATCGCGATTTGTGTCATCCGGCGTAAAGCCGTCGAAATCGTTGTATTGGTTCTGGGAATGATTGTATTGGATTACGCTTTCACCCTCAATTACGCATTTTATCCCGTGTCGATTTCCGAAAGCCAGATTATTGATGACGTTGACAATCGAATTCTGAGTACAAGTGTGAACGAGCAAAGCGCGAAGGTAGCTGTGATAGCAAATCGTATTGTTGATAATGTTTAATTCGGTGTCATCAATGCAATAGCATAATACGATATCACAATCTGTGTCTCCATGTGGGATATTGTGGTATAATCGGTTATGGTCGAAGTTGAATTCACCTGATCCAAAATACCCCACACAAGCAACGCTTCCACTCTGAGAAGAAAGATCGACAATTCCGTTATGATGGAACATGCATCCAGATATCGATATATTTCCAGCCCCTTCACTGTATATCGCCCCTCCATCGACTCCAAAACAAGAATTGAAGGTCGAGTTCTCAATCACGGCAATATTTCCCTCAGGTATGTTGAGATATATCGCTCCGCCGTATCCCGTATCGAGATCATCTTCATGCGCAGGATAGCATTCGTTATTCACGAACGTGCAGTTATCCACGACCATGCCCGTTTCACAATAGATTGCGCTTCCATGCTGACATCGGATGATGGAATATTGATTACTCACGGACTCCTGTACACAATCTTCGAAAATGCAGTCGCAAACCGTAATCTCTCCATTCACAATCCCGATTGCAGGATCTGCGTTTCTAATTGTAAATCCGGAGATTTTACACATTGAAGAAGTTGCACTTTCATAATCAAGCCATATCCCGGGATAATCAAGCGCAGAAGGGCCATATCCATTGTGGTTACTGAAATCGAGAATGCACGTCTCTTTATTGATTCCTCGAAGCCAGACATTGACGTCTCCGGCCAAACTTGAATTGTGAAATAGAATGGGTTGTATTGGTGCATATATCCCTGCTGCAACGACAATTGTAAAATTCGTGTCGGAACTGCCTAGGATTTCGATAAAGGCTTCTTCGATTGTTGTGCAATCACCGGATCCGTCCTGGTTGACGACAATTGTTGCACAGAATAAGCCTGATGTAATAAAGGTGATTAACGCGAGTACGGCTATCCGTTTTATAATTCCTCCAATAGAGCGTTCTCAGATTCTTGTCAATTGGTTTTCAGGTCGATTTCATTACTTGACGATCCACATTCCGGTCACTACACAGTTTCGACATCTACCCATCCTGATCATCATACTGCCATTGGTTATTGCCCTACATAACCCACGCCTTCCAACAAGAAAGATCGCTATTGTAATTTCACGTTTCAACTTTTTCATTCAATTTATACATTCTTTGCAGAATTACGTCAAGATAATAATCGTAAACCATAAACATATTTAATGCACCTCACGTGTCTCAATTCCAATCTATCCCGTAAAGGAGCGTCCCATGAACCACCCCACAACAACCATCCCCGATATCCTTCGCAACATCGACCGCAACGGCAGTGTTTACGACGTCGCATGGAAATACAACCACACCGTGCAGTCGGGAAGCTCACGGGCGATCATAAACCACCTGGACGAAGGAACCGTCGTCTATGCGCACGCAAGTAGCAGTATATGCTCAAGGCGGATGGCCTCGAGGTCGGTCGCGACCGGCTGTTCGTCATCCTGCGGGACAACGGTCTGCTGTCGACGGTGTACCGCTCGTATCGCCGTACAAGCCTCGGCAGTCGCAGCCAGCACCCCAACCTGGTGAAGGACATTGTCACCCGCCGCGTCGGCCAGATCATCGCGAGCGACATCACCTACATCCGCCTGCGGCGCGGGTTCGCCTATCTTTCGCTGACCTCGGATCAGTACTCGGATGCAATCCTGGGGTATTCGCTACAACCCGACTTGCGCACGCATGGTCCCGCGCTTTCGCTGCAACGGGCAATCAAGACGCTCCACAAGGCTGGAGCCGTAGATTTCGAAGGATGTATCCACCACTCGGATCATGGGTGTCAATTCACCAGTGCCTGTTTCCAGAACGCGCTACGACGCTACGGCTACCGCACCAGCATGACCGGCCCAGGCAAGTGCTACGACAACGCGAAAGCAGAGCGCATCAACGGGATTCTGAAGCATGAATTGGGGCTTAAGCAGAGATTCAAGGACTTCGACGACGCGATGAAGTACGTCGAGGAGGCGGTTCGGATCTACAACGAGGAACGGATCATCATCACGCAGAATTATCGAACACCAAACGATATATTGAACGCGCCGTAGGAATCACGTCGAAATGAAATCAAACAACAAAAAGCTGGTCAACTATTTCAGGACGGGACATTGCAGCGACAACCGCGGCGTGTTTACGATGGATCGCGGATTTGACAGCCGAAGCATGCTTGGGCATCTGACTCGAAACGAAAACGCGTTCATCATCCGCAGCACGGGCAAACGAAAGCTTGTTGTGAATGGTCGGGAAGAGCCGTTTGATAAGGTTGCGAAAAACGTGAAGCTGGCACATCGGCTTCATAGCGGCAACGACCTTTTCGAGGTTGGTTTAAAGCGCGTTGGTGTCCGCCTGAATCCGCATCCTGTGAAGAACCCGGAGACGGCGGAAATGTGGCTTGTGGTCGCACGGTATGTGGCGCTGCACAAAAAGGGCTATTTCTACTTTCTGTGCGACTTTCCCTGGCGCGACTGGTTGCAGATCGTCGAGTTCGCGATGAAAGCCTACTATCAGCGTTGGAAAATCGAGGAAGTACATCGGCAACTCAAGCAGGACTTTGGCTGGGAGGAGATGAGGTTGATGCGCTATCAAAGCCTCAAAAACCTGAATGCGCTATTCTGGTTGGTCGTATGCTTTCTCTATTCGCTGAAAGGTATGGTGCAAGGTTTGAAGGCATGCTTCCCATCGATCTTCATTGATCGGAAATCGGACTGGAACAACAAGAAATCGTTTATCTATTATCGGCTTACGAGCGCAATATCGCTGTGTTTCAACAAAGTCGAGAAATATTCCATCACTCCCTGGAAAGAACGATGGGGAGACGCTCTACAGCTCCGCGTCAAATTCATATGAAAATTGGGGGTATGCGTGCAATCCGCTTTTCCTTGACAACACTCCCGCTTCATTTTTTGTGTTTCCAATTGCGACCCGGGAGTTGAGAATGGACACAAATCGAATCCAAAAACATCCGATCCTGCCGCAGAAGGAATGCGACAAGATAACCTTTTACTGGAACAAAACCCCTCTGACCGCCTGCCGTGGCGAGGTGATATCCTCCGCGCTGATGGCAAACGGCATTAAAATCTTCGGTCACCACGAGAAGGACGGAAGCGCGCAGGGTATCTTCTGCGCCAACGGACAGTGCGCCAAGTGCGCGGTGATCGCCAACGGTGTACCGGTCAAGTCTTGCATGACACCGGTCGGGGAAAACATGATCGTCGAGAGCGTGGAAGGCCTTCCAGAACTACCTAAGATGAACGAGGCCATCCAGATGAGCCCGATCGAGGAGATTTCTATCGACGTGCTGATTATCGGCGGCGGCCCGGCAGGACTCTCGGCAGCGCTGGAACTCGGTGGACGCGGCATCCCGACCCTCATCGTCGATGACAAGAGCGAACTCGGTGGCAAGCTCGTCTTGCAGACCCATAAATTTTTCGGCTCGGTGGAGGATTCCTACGCCGGCACGCGCGGCAACGACATCGGAAAGATGTTGGCAGAGAAGGCCGCGAACGATCCCAACATCACCTGCTGGGCAAACAGCACCGCACTCTTCGTGTTCAAGGACAGGAAGGTCGGCATCCTGAAGGACGGCGTCTATAAGCTGGTCACGCCGAAAGTCGTGCTCAACACCGCCGGCGCGCGCGAAAAATTCCTGAAATTCCAGGGCAACACCCTCGCCAGCATCTACGGCGCGGGCGCGTTCCAGACGCTGGTCAACCGCGACCTCGTGCGTCCCACCAAACGGCTATTCATCATCGGCGGCGGCAACGTCGGACTGATCGCAGGCTACCATGCGCTACAGGCGGATATCGAGGTGGTCGGGCTGGTCGAAGCCATGCCCATGTGCGGCGGCTACAAGGTTCACGCGGACAAGCTCAAACGACTCGGCGTCCCGATCTATACATCCTACTCGATCCTCTCCGCGAACGGCGACGAGACGGTCGATTCGATCACCATCGCGCAGATCGACAAGAACTTCCAGCCAATCGCTGGCACAGAAAAAACTTTTAGCTGCGACACCATCCTGATCGCGGTGGGGCTCAGCAGCGTCGATGAATTTACTACCGAAGCGGAGAAAGCCGGTATCCCGGTCTATGCGGCGGGGGACGCGGCGGAGATCGCGGAAGCATCCTCGGCGATGTTCAACGGCAAGATCGCCGGACTCCAGATCGCCGACGACATGCAGAATCAGTCGGGCAACATCCCGCAGAGCTGGTACGAGAAGGCGGAGGTTCTGAAGAAGCATCCGGGCCCGATCAAGCCGCAGAAGGTTTGCTCAGACGAGACTGGCGTCTTCCCCATCCTGCACTGCATCCAGGAGATTCCCTGCAATCCGTGTACATCCATCTGCCCCACGAACGCGATCCATCTGGATGGCGACCCCATCATGGGCAATCCGTACTACGAGGGTAAATGCATCGGCTGCGGTCAGTGCGTGGCGATTTGTCCGGGACTGGCCATCACGCTGGTCGATTACCGCAAGGACACCGAAAACCCGACCGTGTCGCTGCCCTACGAAGTCGGTAACAACCCTATCGAGGCAGGCGACACAATTCAGGTGACAGACATCGACGGCGAGAAGCTGGCGGAGCTGGAAGTGACCGGCGTCACCGTCGTGAAGAACCGCAAAACGCAGTTGGTCAAGGTCGCCGCGCCGAAAGCGATCGCGAAGAAGATCGTCGGCGTCCGCATCCAGCCGGAAGCTGTCTCGGCACCGATGGACGAGACCGTCATGCCGGTTCTGACGTCTGACGACGCGATGGTCTGCCTGTGCGAGCGGGTCACGGCCGGCGAAGTCAGGAAGCTGATCCGGGATGGCATCACCGATATCAACCACATCAAGGCGGTCACGCACCTCGGCATGGGACCGTGCGGCAGCAAGACCTGCGATGTCTTACTCAAACAGCTTTTCCGCGAGGAGGGTATTCCGCCGGAGAATGTGGTTCCACACACGGTTCGACCCGTGTTTGTCGAGGTTCCGCTGAGTGTGTTCGCGCAAGGAAAGGGAGAATAACATGGCTGAAGTATATGATGTCGTCGTGATCGGCGCCGGAAGCGTCGGAATGCCGACCGCGATCTCGCTGGCGGAAAAGGGACTGAAAACCCTGGTGATCGAGAAAAATCCGTCGCCCGGACAGATGAATAACAAGAAAGCCATCGGTGGAATTCGCGCCACTCACTCCGACTATGGAAAGATCAAGATCAGCCTACGCAGCATCGAAATCTTCTCCACTTGGAAAGAAAAATACGGTCACGATATCGACTGGCTTTCCAACGGGTACAGTTATCCCGCCTATAGCGACGCCGACGAAAAGAAGCTCAAAGACTTATTGAAGATACAAAAATCGTTCGGACTCAACATCGACTGGATCTCACCGGAAGAATACAACGAGCTCGTGCCGGGCATCAACATGAACGGACTGCGCGGCTCCACCTATTCCCCCGAAGACGGAAGCGCCTCACCCCTGCTCTCGATGAGCGCTTACTACTTCCGCGCGAAGGAATTGGGTGTCGATTTCCGCTTCAACGAGGCAGTCACAGGTTTCGAACGAAACGGTAAACGGATCACAAGCGTCAAGACCGACAAGGGTACCTGCAATTGCGGTTGGATCGTCAACGCGTCGGGCAACAACGCCGCCGCAATCGGCAAGCTTCTCGATCTGGACATCCCGGTCAGACCCGACACGCACGAAGCCGCCATCACGGAGCCAGTCAAGCGCTTCTTCGAGCCGATGGTCGTCGATATGCGCCCTGCCGCGGACTCGCTTAACTACTACTTCTACCAGAGCAAAGAGGGTCAGGTCATCTTCTGCATCACGCCCGATCCGCCCATCTACGATATCGATCAGGACTCGACCTCGGTCTTTCTTCCGCAGGTCGCGCCGCGCATGATCGACCTCTATCCAAGGCTTGCGAACCTCAAGGTCAGGCGCACCTGGCGCGGTCAGTATCCGATGACGCCGGACGGATACCCCATCGTGGGCATGGTCGATACCTACGATAATTACGTCCACGACGTGGGTATGTGCGGTCAGGGCTTCATGCTGGGACCGGGCATGGGAGAATTGGTCGCTCGCATCGTCGCCGGAGAGGTATCCGAAGACGACAGGAAGATTTTAAAGAGCTTTGATCCGTACAGGAGCTTCGAGGGCGAGGAGAAGTTTAAGTAAGCATTATCGATACGCTATTTCTGCTTCTTTAGCTCAATGAGAATCTCGTTGAGCGTATTATTGATCTGAAACTGAACAATTGCGTATTCTGTAATAATTCTTATTAGAAATGGGCCGATAAGAAATACCAATATTCCAAGGATTATCCATTCAGAATCATCGCACATAAGTCCAATACCTATTATAGCACACGCTATCATTGCCAGCCAGGAGATAAAAACAATCAGTCCTGGGGCAATCATGGTCTTCATACTGAGAATGTCCTTAACCCTTGATTTCTGATATAGTTCCGAGTCATCAGAATTTTTACTATTATCTGAATTTTGCTCTACAGGTTTATCCTTCAGAGAATCCGGAAGATTGCCTTGTTGGTCGGCACCGCACTTCCAACAAAAATCACAACAATCTTCATTCTTGGTTGTACAATTCTGGCATATCCACATGTAATCCTCCTTTGATTTGTTACGAATTGAAATCAAGTTTGAGAACAATATTTATCGATGTCAAGATAATTTTACTGTGTTGGAAATCGAGTGGTTGGCAAACGTGATAATGATCTTTAAGTCCTGTAAGGACGATAGATTTTAGCCCGGTACGTAAGTGCCGGGTAATGGATTCGAAGCAGGAGCAAAGTCCCGGAGGGACGACAGACAGTAAACAATCCATCTGTCGCACCTACGGCGCTCTTTTTTCTTATCGGCTTATGTCACTGGGGCTTACGCCCCAGTCTAAAATCTATCATCCCTACGAGATTTGTGTTGATACCTTCTATCAAGCTTGAAAAACATCGTTTCCTTATAAATAACCAATGGTGTGAACCATGGGCTACGCATCTACTTATACCCGAACTCTTTCAGTGCGTTCGTCTTCTTTCTCCAGTTGGGCTTGATCTTGACCCACAGATTCAGTTCGACCGGCCTACCGGTTAGCTTGCGAATCTCGCGCTCGGAATCACGCCGGAGGTTGCCGATAGCCGCGCCTTTCGCGCCGATGATGATCGGTTTCTGTGACTTGCGCTCGATCCAGATGTTGGCGTGAATCACGTCCATCTCGGGCAATTCCTTGAACGTCTCCACCACCACCGCCGTCGCGTAGGGTATCTCCTCGCCGTAGTTCATGAAGATCCGTTCGCGGATAATCTCCTGTACGAAGAACCGAAGCGGCAGGTCGGAGAGGTCGTCGGGATCGTAGAGCGGCGGTGAGAAGGGAAGGAATTCGGTCAGGGTGCTCAGCAGCGTATCGAGATTCGTTTTCTCCAGCGCGGAGATTTCCAGCACCTTGTCGAATCCGTAGCTCAGGATCGTCTTCCGTGCGTTCTCGAGCGTCTCTTCATCTACCGAGTCGATCTTGTTGAGCGCTGCGATGCGCGGGTTTTTCACCTGCGAGAGGTTCTGGCACAGCTCCTGGTCGTAATCGGTGGGAAAATTCTTCGTGTCGGTCACGAATAACACCACATCGCTGTCGGAGAGCGATATCTGGATGTACTCGCGCATCTTTTCCTGAAGCGTATAACGAGGCTTCAGGAAACCAGGCGTATCCAGAAAGACGATCTGGCGTTTCTCGTCGTTGAAGAAGCCCTTGATGTTCTGTCGCGTCGTCTGCGGTTTGGGTGTGACGCTGGAGAGCTTCTCGCCGATGAGGGCGTTCATGAGGGTCGATTTGCCGACGTTGGGGCGTCCCACGATGGAGACGTAGCCGGCCTTGAAATCTTTGGGGATATTGAGTGGATCCATTATTTCGCCGTCACGATTTTGTAGATGGTCGTCGAAGCCAGTATGGGAACCAGCGCCGATTCGATCGATTTAAGGTTGCAGTCGAGTTCGTAGAGCAGATGAAGAGTTTCGCGGATCGCGCCCATCGAGTACTTGCCGGCGAAACCGAGGTAGTTCTTGCGTAGCCAGTAAAAAACCTCCGGGATGTGCTTGTTCGATATCTCGTTCTCGTTGATACCCTTGTCCTTGAGGCTGCGAATCTTCCACAGCGTCATGAAGAGGTTCGTCAGGAGCGAGACCACGTAGATCATGCTGGCGTCGTTTTCCAGAAGCTCCTTGAGTATCTTCATCGCGACCTGCGGATTCCGCGCTCCGATCGCATCGACCAGGTCGTACTCGCTGAATCGGCTGAGTCGGGTCAGGCTGTCCATGATGATATCTTTCGTGAGCTTCTTCGATTCGCCGGATAACAGGATGATCTTCTCCAGTTCGTTGGATGCGGCGGCGTAGTCCATGGGCACGTTAGCGCTGAAGACGTCCATCGCGTCCGCGTCCATATAGAGGTTCAGCTTGCGTATTTCATTACCGAGCCATCTTCGGATATCCTCCGGATTGCGCGGCGGCTTACACTCGATCTCGAAAGCAGCTTCGGTCAATTTCTTGAAGAAGCTGAGGCGTTTGTCCGGCTTCTCGGCGGTGAGGATAAAAACGGTCGATTGGGAGGGCGATTCGAGGTAAGATATCAGCTTTTTCATTTCGTTCGCGCGCATGGTATCGACGTCCTTGAGCGTCACCACCCGCCGCTGCGAGAGGAACGGAAGCGATTCGAGCTGCTCCAGTACGCTCTCCGCCGTGGCCTCGTCACCGTAGAAGAGCGCGGTGTCGAAGTCGTCCGAACCGTCGGTCAGAAACTGCTTGCGGATCGCGCTCGCCACCTTCGCTTTCAGCAGCGACTCGCTACCGAACACGAAGAACACCGGCGAGAACGGAATACCGCCTTTTCGCGCGAGAAATTCGTGAGCCTGCAAGGTCTGCGACTGCTTCATAATCCTTTCCAGATCAGGATGATCGTGACGATGGCGACAGCCCAACAGTAGAACGAGAAGTACTTCATCTTCTGCTTGCGCACCATGGACAGGAGCAGCGAGATCACCGCGTATCCCGAGCCGAACGCCGCGATGGTCCCCGCGATGTAACGAACGATGTAATGCGGCTCGATCTCGAAGAGCGCGCCGATATCGAGCACGGTCGCGCCCAGGATGGCGGGAATCGCCAGGAGAAACGCGTATCGCGCCGCGTCGTCGCGCTTCAGCCCTGCAAAGAGTCCGCTGGAGATGGTCATGCCCGAACGCGAAATCCCGGGAACAATCGCCAACGCCTGACCAATCCCGATCAGGATGCAGCGCAAGATGCCCATCTTCCCCATCTCGATTCCACGCGAACGCACGAGATCCGATACCAGCACGATCGCGCCGGTGAAGAAGAGCATGGTCGCCGCCACCATCGGATTGGAGAAGAGTCCTTCGATCGGATCTTTCAGCAGAACGCCGACAAGACCGATGGGAATCGTTCCGATGATCAGATAGAGTAGAACGCGACGGTTATCTTTGACTGCCTCGCCCTTCGCGGACGGGTTGAGCGATTTTAAAAGATTGATGATGTCGTTGCGGAAGTATAATAGAATCGCCAGCAGCGTCCCGAAGTGCAAAAGCACATCGAAGGACATGTCCGGCTTGTCGAAGCGCATGAAGTGTTCGGCGATCACGAGGTGACCGCTGCTACTCACGGGCAGAAATTCGGTAAGACCCTGAATGATGCCGAGAACGATGGATTTAATCAGTTCCATTGATACCTACTAAAAAATGTCTTCGTATTCGTCTTTCAGGAGAGCGGAGACCGGCACAAGCTCGAATCCGAGGTCCTTCGCCTTGTCCGCAAACCGCACCAGATGTTCGAGTTTCTTCGCCGGATAGCAATGCGTGATGGTGATCACCCTGGTCACGCCGTCCTCTTTCATCTTCTTCAGCTCCGCGATCCGCTTGTTGAGTGTCGCGTCGGAGATGTCCGGATTATCCAGGAACGAAAGATTGCGCTGGGCCGTCATCACGCCTTCGTTACGAGCGACATCGTATGCGACGGACGTGGCGATGGTGCGGCTGTCGATGAAATAGAGACCGGCCTTCTTCAGCTCGGTCATCACAGCTTTCATCACGTCCGAATCGGTGGTCGCAAGGCTGCCCATGTGGTTGTTCGCACCTACACATCCGGGTAGTTCCGAGATGTAGTTACGTACCGTGGCGCGGATTTCCCGCGGACTCATATCGACGAAGATGGCGTTCTTGCCCGGATCCGCCTTCGGATAACCGATCGGCTCCATGGGCATGTGGATGATGAGTTCGTGACCGGTGGCCTTGCCCTGCTTCATGGCGTCCTTCGCGTGCGGTGTTCCCGGCATGATGGCGAAGGTGATATTCCGATCGGCGAGATTGCAGAATTCGGTCAATTCCTCACCATGGATATTGCCGAAGTCATCGACGATGATCGCGAGGAGTGGTTTCTCCTCCGGGAATTCGCGACTGCGCGCGAAGTGCAAATAGATAATGACGGTCTTGTCGTCGATGGGATCGTGGTAGCGAAGCGTGTGGTAACGCTCCCCCGGACCGGTCACGCCGGTGAGAAACTCCGCGCCGGCCTGCTCGAGCATACCGGAGAAAAGCATGTTGATGAATGGCAGATCGTGCCGCTCGGGATCGAGTCCCACTTCGACGCGGATGCTGTCGCCTTTCTGGACGGTTTTGATCAGCTTCTGTGGGATACCGAGTTTGTCGATCGCCACATACACCGAGTCCATTACCGTACTCGTCGGCTTCAAAGCCTCTTCCGTCTTACCGAAGTGCTTGATTGCCCACCATGCCAGTCCGGCAAGAATGACGATCGCAAGGATCGTCAGCAGGCAGCCCCTCGATGTTCCGCTGCGTTTTTTCGAGCCCTTACGCTTCTTTATATTCAATTTCTTCTTTTTCGTTGCCATATTCCTTCCCGAAGTTCATAGGAAGCTTCTACCTTCTGGCGTCAAGGGAAATCCACACAGGTGTCGAAATCTATTCCTGCTCGCACCGAATGTAACCGCATAGTCAAGTGTGATATCGGAGTTTGGGTGAATTCGACCTTCATCGAATCCCGACTTCATTGCTTCCCAATAGCCGGTTACCTTCACTATCTCCCCAACATTATGAATACCAATCATTAATTGGTTTTGGGTGTAGTTTTTTTTATTTGACATTCTGTCATTATTAAGGCTTATCTTGTTGTCGTTACATGCTTTTAATATGGGCTTACAACGATGAAACCGAACTTGGGGGACTAATGAGGAAATCAGCACTATTTATCATGTTGGCATTCGTCGCTTTCGGACTCTCTGCGCAAGGCTATTCGTACCTTCAGCAAATCCAGAATCCGAACGCCGGTGAATCGGATCTGTTCGGCTCAAACATGGCTCTCGATTACGAATATGCCGTAATCGGTAACTACAACGCGAACAACCATGCCGGCTGCGCGTATGTCTATCACTGGAATGGAAGCACCTGGGGACTTCAGGCTATCCTGACGGACCCAGACGGAGACGATTGGGACTACTTCGGCTGGTCTGTCGCGATATTCAATGAATACATCGCGGTTGGAGCACCGTACGACGATCAAGGCAACTACAACGAAGGCAGCCTGTTCCTTTTCAAGCGCAGCGGAACCACCTGGAATCAGATCGAGAAATTCACTCCCGACGACGCGTACGGGGCTTCGGAGTTCGGCTGGTCGGTGGATTTCTCCGGCTCCCATATCGCCGTCGGTGCACCCGGTCATGAAGTTATCGACGGACCGGTTGACGCAGGATGCGTTTACCTTATTCACAATGATGGTGACGACAACTGGACGATGATCAACGTTCCGGGGATCGTCGATACACCTGTCGCGAATGAAAGACTCGGAACCAGCGTCGATATCGAATATAACTATTTACATAACCGTTACTTTGTCCTCGCTGGAGCATACGAAAACGACGAGATGGGCACGAGCGCCGGAGCGGTGTATCTGATGGCGGTTAACAACTCCTCCGTCCCTGTACAGGCTGATAAAATCGTACCCGACGATCTTGCTTTCGACGACCGTTTCGGGTATGGGCTTGCCCTGACGTACGAAAACACGGATAACTGTTTTTCTGCTGCCGTAAGCGCAATCCACGACAAAGAAAACGGCTATCGCACCGGCAAGGTGTATATGATCAAGTGGAATACAGGTGCTGACACCAGCACAATCGTTCAGGAGCTTCAACCGCCGAATCTCGACTCGGCTCAGTTGTTTGGATCGAGTATCTTTCTCATTGAGGGCTATGCATTTATAACCGCTCCTGCATACAATAATTACGAAGGTGTGCTCTATGTGTATCAACGTCAGGAAGGAGTGTGGGCACCATTGCTCGATCTGTATCCTGACGGAGGAGCGACACTCCAGTCCTTCGGTTCCTGTATAGACGTTTACCAGAATAAACTTATGGTTGGAGCACCAGCCAACGATGAGGTCGTATCCAATTCAGGCTGCGTATATTTCTACCAGTCTGGAATACCGGTGCCGAATGGAACGGGTGAGCTTTTTATATCCGAAGTGAGTGACAACCTTCCCGGAGAACTCGAATCCACCGGTTTCATCGAGTTGTACAACAGCACATATAGCTTCATGGACGTAAGCAGTTTGATACTCGAGCAAGGTTACAACAACGCGGGAGCCTTCACGCCTTCTGGAGTCCAGTACACGTTGGACGCTGCCATTATATCGCCGGACGGGACCCTCCTCATCGGCAACGGCGCGGACCAAAGCGTATTCACCGCGGCATGGGATATACCGGGATATCTTCACTACGAACCCGGCTCATCCGATCTGGCGATCGCTTCCGGCTTCGCGTATCGTCTCAGCTCTCCCGAGACCCGCGCGGTGATCGATATGACGATCAACGTCGGCGCAAACGAACAGGCCGATCAATCGACGATCGGTGCGTGGTCGATCGGAACGCCAGCAGCCGGAACACCCGGTGAGTTGGCCGGCGAGCAGACCCTGCCGGTCGAATTGTCCTCCTTCACCGCCGTGCAGACGACGGACAACTGTGCCATGCTTTTATGGGTGACGGAGTCCGAAACCAACATGTACGGCTATTACGTGTATCGTTCCGACAGCGACGAGCTTGACAGCGCGATCGCCGTCTCCGGCTTGGTCGAGGCGCAGGGCTGCACTAGCTCTCAGACCTACAGCTTCACCGATCGCGACGTAGAAATGGAGCAAACCTACCACTACTGGCTGGAGAGCGTCGATCTGAGCGGCAGCATCGAGTTTTTCGGTCCGGTAACGGTCTCCATCACAGAAGAGGAACAGGAAGAGGATCACCCCGGGATCATACTTCACACCGGCATCGAACACTGCTACCCGAATCCGTTCAACCCCAGCACGACAGTATCGTTCTCCATGGCGAAGGACGACAATGCCGAAATCTGCGTATTCAACCTTCGCGGTCAGAAGGTTCGCACGCTCACCAACGGATTCTACGTAAAAGGCAACCACCAGACAGAATGGAATGGTTGTGACTACGACGGCAAGCCATGCGGGAGCGGCGTGTATTTCGTCCGTATGAAATCAGGGCAGAATATTTACTCGTCGAGAGTGCTGATGTTGAAATGATGGGAAACTCACCCAAACCCCCTCTCTTCGATCGGAGGTGTCGTTCGTAAACGCATACAGGCAATTTTCCTGCCTGCCACTTCGTAGCATTGCCCACTCACCCTATTTCCCGAGCGCGTTTCCGAATATTGTTCAAGAGCTTTCTTGACTTGAAACGGGCTGCTGGGATAAATTGCTAATCAGCATACACGAGGAGGAAACTATGCGTTCAACGATCATCGTTTTATCGATACTCGCACTGCTCTCACTGACATTCTGCACGCCTGCGGGAAACAAAGAACAAGCCGCTCAGACACAAGATAAACCAAATGAAGAAACCTTGATTCAGCATCAGGCAACCAAAGACCTGATCTCGTTTGTCAACGGAGCCGCCAACCTTATCTCCGAAAAAGGAGAAGAGGCATATCCGGCGTTTCGAGAGAAAGACACCGAGTGGTTTACGGATGACCGTTACATCTTCGTCTGGGGCATGGATGGCGAACGCTATGTCTATCCTCCGGATCCGAGCGGCGAGGGCAAAAACATGATGGATCTGAAGGATGTCAACGGCAAGCCCATCGGCAAGATGATCGTCGATGCAGCCGTGAAAGGCGCAGGCTGGGTTTTCTACGAGTGGCCTCGTCCCGAAGACAATGTTCCCGTCTGGAAAGCGACATTCATCGTCGGCGCAACGCTTCCGGACGGCAAGGAAGTGCTGGTCGGTTCCGGCATCTACGATCCGAAGCCGGAAAAGGCGTTTGTAAAGGAAGCCGTCGATGACGCGGTCGCACTGCTTCAAGAGAACGGCGAAAACGCTATGGATGCCATGCGAGCACGCGCCAGCGAGTTCATTTTCCTCGACAGCTACGTCTTCATCAAGAACATGCAGGGCATCGAACTCCTGAATCCCGCGTTCCCCGAACTGGAAGGCACAAACGTCATGGGACTGACCGATCCGGACGGCAGACATCACGTACAGGAAGAAATCGAACTGCTTCAGACCCGCGACGAAATCTGGATGGAATACCTCTGGCCCAAGCCCGGCACGAAGACACCCGTGACCAAGATCGCTTATCTGCGCAAAACGGTGGTCAACGGCGACACGCTCATCGTAGCAGCCGGATTCCACCCCGAGCAGACACCATAAATTCAAAGGAGTCTTGAAACGTGAAATACCTCGCGATAATGATACTACTCGCATCCGCGCTGCTGTACGCGCAAGATCTGCCCAAGATCTGTTACCTCAACCCGGACAGCCTGCTGATCAAGTCGGAGCAATACCGCGCCGCATCCCGGGACTACGACAAGCTGCAAATCGGCTGGAAAAACGACCTGGAGCTGATGATAGCAGAAGTCAAACGCCTGCAGGGATTGGTCAATGCCGGCGATACGACGAAGGCAACCGCGAACCGCCTGAAGAAGAAGGACGAGCAGTTCCAGCAGAAACGCAAGGACATCTTCGGTCAGGGCGGATTTGCGGATACCAAGCACGCCGAGATGATCACGCCTCTCATCGACAAGACCCAGAAGATCATCGAATCGATCGCGGTCACGCGCGACATCGATATCATCTTCGACATCACCACCCTCGAAGTCCTCTACATGAAAGAAGAGATCGAGCCAGTGGACATCACCGACGACGTGGCGAAGGGCGTGGATAAAGAGTAGATATATCTATATTTCAAAAGCCATCTCCAGATATGGAGATGGCTTTTGATTTTCAATGCCATTCTGATGATTAATATCAAGCGAATAACTGATCGACCTCTTTCAATATCTCCTGCTGCCGACGAGCATTGCTATTGGCAAGCTCCTGAAGCTCCTTGTTTTTCTTTACTGTAATGTAAACGAGAAAAGCGAACAACGCCAGAAACAACACACCTGCAGCAACACCAGCAATGCCCTCGACACCAGCAAAACAGATAATGCTGATAATCAAGATAATGATCGCACCGACAAATCCTTTTTTCCCAGGATATGAGAATGAGAAATACTCGGATTCCAATCTCTTGATGCGATCCAGATTTGGCATATCAACCTCTCTCGAAAACACCAACTTGATGTAGTGCTCGCTTTTCGTCACAGACTGGATTGTATCCCCTCTTCTCTCAAGGTGTGAATCCATGACTTTGATTTCCTGAGAACTCAGGAGGTTCCAGCCAAACCTCTGCATCAAGTTGATCTGGGCTTGTTCATCATTTGGATGAACTTGAATTGAAAAACTCTCTGTTCTTCCCATCTTCACTCCTTTGATTGTTCGTTATCGTTTGTGAAGAAAATAATTGTTGATCACCACAACAGGCAGATTCCTGTTTACATTTCCACACGACAGGCAAATGTCATTGATGTCATTTTAATTGTCAATACTTTTTTAAGCGTATTAATTCTTATTAGTATCCGGATACATACATTGGCACAGCATAATGAATCTGAAAGGAAGAAGCCTTGCCCATCGTCCGTTGGATATGCAAAATCCATCGCACTCGGCAGTCCGACATGAAAACGATCACCACAGACTCATTGATTGTATTGTGGATTTCAACACGTTTCGAGAAAAAGGTGTTATCCGCACTCGCATACAAGCGCATGAATTGAGGTCGTGCATTTTTCTTGACACTGAAACATTGGAAAATATTGTGGCAATCTTGTTTGCATCTTGGATTATATCCTGACCGGGATGCGATGCGAAGATGCTTAATTAGTATAAAGAAGATAAGAATAGAAGGAGCTGATAATGCCAGTACCGAAACGGAAAACCTCAAAGGCACGCCGCGACAAACGCAGAACGCACCACAAGGCCGAAATGCCGACCTGGAGCACATGCTCGAACTGTGGCGAACCGACCAGACCGCATAAGATATGTGAGAAGTGTGGATTTTATAAAGGGAAAAAGGTCATCGAGATAAAAGAAAAAGCCTGATGATCGTAGCTCTTGACGCCTTTGGAACAGATCACGCTCCCCTGCCAGAAGTAGAGGGAGCGGTTCTTGCAATTAAAGAGAATGCCTGTGACAAGGTACTTCTGGTAGGCAAGGAAGAGATCCTCAAGAAGGAGCTCGAGAAGTACTATTACGATACGTCTCGCATCGAGGTGATCAACGCGTCGCAGGTCGTGACGATGGACGACAAGGCATCGACTTCGGTTCGGAAGTCGATGAAGGATTCGTCGCTCGTGCAGACGATCCTTCTCCACAAGAACGGTTTGGCGGATGCCGCCGTAAGTGCCGGCAACACCGGCGCCGTAATGGCGGCAGCGCTTCTGAACATCGGAAGAATCAAGAATGTGATACGCCCGGCGATCTCCATCCACCTTCCCACCATGCACGGGAATTCGATCATGCTGGACGTGGGCGCGAACGTGGATTGCACGCCGGATTATCTGGTGCAGTTCGCGAGGCTGGGATCATTGTATTCTCAATTCTTCTTCAAGATAGATAATCCGAAAATCGCACTTCTGAACATCGGCGAAGAAAGCATGAAAGGCAACGAGCTCGCCAAGAAGACCCACCAGAGACTGCTTGTCGAACCCGGCATCAATTTCGTGGGTAATATCGAAGGTAAAGAGGTGATGAAGGGCGAAGTAAACGTCGTGATTTGTGATGGTTTCGTCGGGAACGTCATGCTCAAGACGCTCGAGGGCGCCGCTGTTTCCATTTTCCGAATGATGAAAGAACAGATCAAGAAAGACTGGGTCGCCAAGATCGGCGCAATCCTCTCTTTCCCGGTCTATCAGTATCTGAAGAAGAAGCTGGATCATTCGGAACACGGAGGCGCGCTTCTGACCGGCTTGAACGGCACTGTCCTGGTGGCTCACGGCAGTTCGAACGCGATCGCGATCAAAAACGCTGTACGATTCAGCGCGAGGATCGCGGAATCCGGCTTCCTCGAACACGCCAGAGAATTCTTTGAACATGAATCATCGTAACCACAGAGGTTATCATGCATAAAAAATACAACGCGAAAATTGCCGGGATGGGTCATTATCATCCCTCCAAGATTCTGAATAACTACGATCTCGAGAAGATCGTCGATACCACGGACGAATGGATCCGTACACGAACGGGAATGTTCGAGCGCCACATCGCTGCGGATGACGAAGCTTCCTCCGATCTGGCACTGAAGGCTTCGGAAAAAGCCATCCAGGCAGCGGGAATTCGCGCCAAGGACATCGACCTGATCATCGTCGGCACCGTTACGCCCGATCACGCCTTCCCATCCACGGGATGCATCCTACAGCACAAACTGGGGATCAAGAACGACTGCCCCGCATTCGACCTGTCCGCAGGTTGTACCGGTTTCATTTATGCGGCCGATATCGCCAGACAGTACATCGAAAACGGCGTGTACCAGAACATCCTCGTTGTGGCCGTGGAAATCCTCACCCGCATCGTGAACTGGAAAGATCGCAACACCTGCGTTCTCTTCGGTGACGCGGCAGGCGCGGCTATAATCTCTCGAGCGGAACGAAGCGACATTTCGCACTTCTTCGATTCCGTCATCTACGCCGATGGCGCGTATGGCGATCTTCTGATCCAGCAGGCAGGCGGCTCGAAATACCCGGCATCCAAGAGCACGATCAGAAAGAACCAGCACACCATCTACATGGAAGGCAACAAGATCTTCAAGCTGGCGATCAAATCGATGGCCAGCGCTTGCGAAGTGGTGATGAAGCGAAACAACCTCGATATCAAGGACGTTGACTGGCTCATCCCCCATCAGGCGAACCTGCGCATCATCGAAGGCGTCGGCAAGAAACTGAAAGTCGACGAAAATAAAGTGATCATCAACATTGAGAAATACGGCAACACGTCCGCATCGACGATACCATGCGCCCTCAGCGAGGCGATCGAGATCAACCAAATTCGTCGCGGCGACACGGTGATGACGGTCGCGTTCGGCGCAGGACTCACCTCCGGAAGCATGATCTTCCGATATTGATGGAGTAACCGAAATGGCATATAAAGGATGCAACATTGCCTTTCTTTTTCCCGGACAGGGCGCGCAGTACGTCGGCATGGCGATGGATTACATCAACGACGAGTACGAAGCCATCCTGAAGAATTTCGACGAGAAGAACGGCACCACACTGTATCAGGTCATGAAGGACGGCCCGGAAGAAACCCTGACCCAGACCACTTACACTCAACCCGCGATCCTCTTCCACAGCATCGCAGCCATGCGCAGCCTGCAAGAGAAGCTGGACATCCAACCCGACGTGGTCGCAGGACATTCACTGGGCGAATTCACAGCGCTCGTCGCAAATGGCGTCCTGGAGCTATCGGACGCGATGAACCTCGTACACAAGCGCGGCGACTTCATGATCCGCGCCAACGACGGTCAACCCTTCGGTATGACCGCGATCGTCGGTCTTTCTCCTGGCGAAGTACGGGATATTTGCAAGGAAGCCGAATCGGAAGGCGTCGTCATCGCGGCGAACTTCAACACACCGGTGCAGACGGTGATCTCCGGCTCGAAAGCAGGCGTCGATAAGGCTGGCGAAATTGCAGCCGAGAAGGGGGCCAAACGGGTCATTCCGCTCAATGTCGGCGGACCGTTTCACTCACCGTTGATCGCCCGTGCAGGAGAATGGCTTGCAGAAGAAATTGAACGAACTCCATTTAATTTATCAGTGATCCCGATCGTTTCGAATGTGGATGCAAAGCCGGTTACAGCGCTGGATTCGATCAAGAAGAACCTCGCGCTACAGGTCACCTCGACCGTGCAGTGGGTGCAGTCGATGGAATTAATAATTGACAAGTTTGACCCGATCTTCATAGAGTTTGGTCCTCAGCGTGTTCTCGCTGGTATGATGAAGAAAATAAACCGTAGCGCGACGATTCTCAGCGTCGATAAACTCGAGGACGTTGAAGCGGTCTGCGCGAAACTGGAAGAGCTATGAAAAGACTTGATGGGAAAATAGCAATCATAACCGGTGGCGCCCGTGGAATCGGATTCGCCATCGCGAAACGATACGCCGAAGAAGGCGCGACTCCCGTTCTCTTCGATCTGCTTGCGGATCAGCTTGAAACGGCGGTGCAGGAACTCGCCAATCTCGGCTACGACGCGGAAGGACACGTTGTGAACGTGACGGACGAAGAGGCTGTCGAGCAGGCGATGAAAGAAGTCCACGAGGAATTCGGTCATATCGACATCCTGGTGAACAACGCCGGCGTGACCCGCGATCAATTGATCATGAAGATGAAAGATTCCGACTGGGATTTCGTTATGAACGTGAATCTCAAGGGGACGTTCATCTGCACGAAGAAGGCTGTCCGCTACATGCTCAAGCAGAAGGCGGGATCGATCATCAACATGGCGTCGGTTATCGGTCTCATGGGCAATATCGGCCAAGCGAACTATGCAGCCTCCAAGGGTGGCGTGATCGCACTGACCAAATCGACGGCGAAAGAAGTGGCGAAACGCGGCATTCGTGCTAACGCGATCGCACCGGGTTTCATCGAGACCGACATGACCAGGCTTCCGGAAGATGTTATCAAGCAATACGCGGAAGTGATCCCC
This sequence comes from Cloacimonadales bacterium (SeqCode), assembly GCA_963666875.2. Taxonomy (GTDB): domain Bacteria; phylum Cloacimonadota; class Cloacimonadia; order Cloacimonadales; family JAIOQZ01. Next base: position 214,763 of record CAXXPU010000016.1, on the reverse strand, counting down.
ATGAGTAGAATGGGACAGCCGGTCGATGTCGCCAACTTATGTGTTTTCCTTGCTTCGGAAGAAGCTTCATATATCACCGGTCAGACCATACAGGTTGACGGTGGTCTGATAATGTAGAGAAATCCAACAGGAGGTAATACAATGGATATTGCAGCACGCGTAAAAGAAATCATCGTGGAAGAACTGGACGTAGAATCCAGCGAAGTCACTGATAACGCGCATTTCATCGAAGATCTCGGTGCAGATTCACTGGACACTGTCGAACTCATCATGAAATTCGAAGAAGAATTCGACATTGATATCCCGGACGAAGATGCCGAGAAACTCGACACAGTAGGCAAGGCAATCACCTACCTCAAAGAAAAAGTCAAGTAAGGTTGGAAAGGGAATTGCCCGGTGCAAACCGGGCGATTCTTTCTTTATTGCAATCCATTATTGCCTGCACAAATTCAACATCCTAATGAGAGGTTATTTATGAGAAGGAGAGTGGTTGTTACCGGTCTCGGAACGATCAATGCCATTGGTTCCGGCGTTGAAGAAACCTGGAAAAATCTGAAAGCTGGAACGAGTGGAGTCCAAACGATCACGGGATTCGACGCGAGTGAACTGGCAAGCCAGATCGCGGGTGAGGTCAAGAACTACAACCCGGAAGATCACTTCGATCGTAAGGAAGTAAAAAAACTCGATAAATATACGCAGTTTGGAATTATCACCGCCCGTCAGGCGATGATTGATGCCGGCTTGACCGATCACGAAATGGATCGGGAACGGATCGGGGTGATCATCGGCGCCGGAATCGGCGGTATGGAGACCTTCGAAGAAGAGGCGTTCAAGCTCTTTGAAAAGGGTCCCAAGCGAATCAGTCCGTTTTTCATTCCCAAGATGATATCCAACATCGCCGGTGCGCATATCGCCATCGAGCACAATCTCCGCGGTATCAACTTCACGACGACTTCCGCCTGTGCTTCCGCGAACCACGCCCTCGGAACGGCTTTGCGTGCCATCCAGTACGGTGACGCGGATGTAATTCTCAGCGGCGGAACGGAAGCCGCGGTTACAAGGCTTGCCGTGGCGGGATTCTGCTCCATGAAAGCGCTCAGCACGCGCAACGACGATCCATCGACCGCCTGCCGTCCGTTCGATAAAGAACGTGATGGATTCATCATGGCGGAAGGCGCCGGCATCCTGGTTCTGGAAGAACTGGAGCACGCGCTGGCTCGCGGTGCGAAGATCTACGCGGAAATCGTCGGCTACGGCGCGACCTGCGACGCCTACCACATCACCGCTCCGGCGGAACAGGGCGAGGGCGGCGCGAGAGCCATCAAGGCGGCGCTGAAAGACGCGAACGTACTACCGCACGAAGTCGATTACATGAACGCGCACGGAACATCGACTCCGCTGAACGACAAGAACGAGACTGCAAGCTACAAGACCGTATTCGGTGAACACGCCTACCAGCTGAAGATCAGCTCCACCAAATCCATGGTGGGACACACGCTCGGTGCGGCGGCGGCAATCGAAGGCATGGTTTGCTGTCTGTCCATCCGCGACAGCATCATCCATCCCACCATCAACCGGATCAATCCCGACCCTGAATGCGATCTCGATTACGTCACCGAAGGTACGATCGAGAAAGACGTGAACATCGCTGTCAGCAATTCACTCGGATTTGGCGGACACAACGGCGTTCTCGTTTTTAGAAAATACAAACGTTAACCAATTAAATACCATAATGTTCGGTTGGTCAGTCGATTGATTGACCAATCGTTCGTTGATTCGAGATATCGTGAAGAAACTACTGAATTCCATCCTTGATTTCTTCTCGTACAGGCTGGATGAAAAGATAATCGCAAATCCCGCCTGGAAGAAGCTGGTTCCCGAGTTCGAACAGATCATCGGATACCGCTTCAAGAATATCGATCTTCTTCAAGCTGCATTCATGCACGCCTCCTATCTGAACCGGATGACGGGCGAACCGCAGTCCGTCTCGGCTTTCGAGCGCATGGAGTTTCTCGGCGATTCGATCCTGGGTCTGGTGGTGGCGGAAGAACTGTTCGTCCGTTTTCCCGATCAGGCGGAAGGGATCATGTCCAAGATGAAGTCCAAGCTGGTGTCGGAGAAATACCTGGCGCTGGTCGCCGAACGCATCGACCTGGGTAAATACCTTCTGATCAGCGCGGAGGAAGACCGCTCCGGTGGTCGAATGCGCAAATCGATCCTCTCCGACGCGATGGAAGCGCTCATCTGCGCGATCTATCTCGATTCGGGGATGCCACGGGTTCGCAGCTTCATTCACCGGCATATTCTCAAGAACTTCGAAGAAGAGATCCAGAGCGAAGATCTACGGAACTTCAAGAGCATCCTGCAGGAATATTCTCAGGGCAAATACCAGAAACCACCCGACTACATGGTTATCAACGAAGAAGGACCCGACCACCAGAAGACGTTCACGGTATCCGTTGCGATCCGCGACCAGATTCTGGGTACCGGTTCCGGGAGATCGAAGAAACAGGCCGAGCAAGACGCAGCCCGTATCGCATGCGGCAAACTCGGGCTATGAAACTCTACCCCATCTTCATTCCGCACCGGGGTTGCCCTTTCCACTGCATCTACTGCAATCAGAACACTTTCACCTCGATCGAATCGCCCGATCCCGACAAACTCGCGGACGACATCGAGCGCTTCATCGAGTACAATCCCGGTCTGGAACTGGAAGTCGCCTTCTACGGCGGTACGTTCAGCGCACTACCCGAAGATGAAATCGAACGCTGGCTGACATTCATCGAGCCGTTTCTGCCTCGATTACACGGTATCCGCTTCTCGACCCGCCCGGATTGCCTCGACGACGACCAGCTTCGGATGTTCAAGGCGCGCGGCGTGACGACAATCGAACTGGGTATCCAGAGCTTCGACGACGGTGTGCTGATAGCTTCCGGGAGAGGCTACGAGGCATCGACAGCAATCGACACCTGCAAGCGAATCCAGAAACACGAGATCCGACTCGGCATCCAGCTCCTTCCCGGTTTACCCGCAGACGACAAGGATACCTGGCGGAGGTCGGTCGTTGCTACCATCGGTATCGAGCCCGATTACGCGCGGCTCTATCCATGCGTGGTGCTCGAAGGAACTCTCCTGGCGAAGATGTATCGTAAAGGCGAATTCCAGCCGCTGTCGCTTAGCGAGTCCGTCCATCGTTGCGCGGAAGCGGTAATCCGGTTCGAGCGGAACGGAATCGCGGTGATCAAGACCGGTCTGCACGGGGATCTCGATGTGGGATCGATTATCGCCGGGCCATGGCATGCGGCGTTCGGCGAACTGGTTCGAGCGGAAGTCTGCATCGGCAATCTTCCCGATCGGCTGCAAGGCACGCTATGTATTTCGGATCGGGATGTTTCGCTGTTGTTGGGATTCGATCAGCGTGGATTGAAGCAGTTGAAGCGGAAATGGAATCTGAGAAGAATACCGATTGTTATTGACAAATCATTTCCAAAAGGCATGATGGAAATAATGGATCGAGTGCCCGAAATATACTGGTAAAAAACAAATAGAGGATCAAGCCATGAAAGTACTTCGCCTGACCGTTTTCGCAGCGGCGATTACTCTGATCGTCCTTGGTTGTATGCAGCTACCGAAAGAGCCTGAATTCGACACAACCTTCAAGTTACCGCTCATCAACAAGCATTATTACATCCATGATCTGGAAGATTCCACCGATTTCATCGTCGAGAACGACAGCATCTTCTACATGCAGAGCGGAAACATCTCCAGCTATCTGGTCGATTCTCTGTTAAGCATCTGGGCTCACTCTCAGCTCAATCAATGGGCTCCAGTCACGACCGGAGTGGAAAATGTCGGCTATCTCGCCTTGAGCCAGGCAGGAATCGATGACGATATCACGATCAGCTATGCACTGGTCAAGTCATGGACCATGCTGATCGAAGTTCGCAATCCGCACCAGAATCTCGAGTCTCTCCAGATCCTCTTCGACGATATCTATTCACCAAACGGTGATCAGCTTCAACTCGCCATCACAGAACTGAACGACACGACCTTCGTCTCGCTCGACGGTGATGAGGCAAATGGTCGCTTCTACCGGATCGGAACCATGGATAACGATACGCTCATCGACAGCCTGAAATTCACGATTGTACCCGAAATCGTGGTTCCCGAAAACGAAGAAGTATGCGAAGTAAGGGTGTTCTTCCAGGATCGATTGTTTTTCCAGGAGATGCACGGAAACATTTATAACAAACGTATGTTTATTGAAAACGAGATCGAAAACATTGGCATAGACTATCCAGACAATCTCGACTCCACACTCACGATCTCGCAGGCGCGAATGCACTTCAATATCAACAACACACTCGGATACAAGGTTGGTATCCGCGGCAAGATGACAGGATACAATGACAGTGGCGAGTTTCGATCAATCTATATTGACGAAAACGACAACCTGATCTTCGATCCGTCGCTGACGCCAGGCGAAGCCGCGTTCTCCACACAAACGCTGACCGACTCGGTCGCCTATCTGCTGAATATATTCCCGACCCGCATCGAGTTTACCGATGCCTACTTTATCGTGGGACAAAGCGCAAGTGAATACGGTTTTGCCGCTGCTGGCGACCATGCTTACGGCGATTTCCAGGGCCGCGTACCCTTCCTTTTCATGCTGGAAGAGGGATTGATCCGCAACGATTCGACCTACGTCACCGAGCTTTCCGACGAAGTCCGAGACCGCATCCGCGAATTCGCGAAAACCGCCTCCATCAGCCTGACCGTCGAGAACACAACCCCCACTGCGGCGCACGCCTACCTTTACTTCAGCACGATCGAGCATCCCGACACGCTTTTCCACGAACCGGACTCCACATTCGGAGCCTGGAATCTGCTGATCCCGCGCGAAGGCGAGGATACCTACACGCCTGCCAACACGACCAAGGACTTCACGTTCAGTCTGAGCGAGGACGATGTTCGCTTCTTTACCAACGAGAAATACTACCTCGGAATCGAATTCCTGTTCGACAGTACAGAAGGGGAAACCATCTATATAGCACCGGATGACTTCCTAAGACTGAACGGCGACCTGGATATCGTACTTCATTTTGGAGATTGACATGAGACGGATACTATTGACCATCGCCTGTATTGTTCTATCGGCAACCGCTTTCGCCAGCACGACCATACCCGGTTCCGCACTCTATTCGGACAGCTATCTCCAGCGATGCGAAGGCGTCAACGCGCTCTATTGGAATCCGTCACGTCTGTTTACCAATCCGAAAGGCTGCGGTGACGTAATCTTGCTCAGTTCGCAGGGATCCTTCTGGAACAATGCCATGGACATCGACCTCTACAACAAGATGAACGGCGACAGCATCTCCCTGGAGACCAGGCAGGAATTCCTCGACGACATCGACGGTAACTACTTCAACTCCAACGGCCATTTCAGCGGCATTCTCGTCGCGTGGTCGAAAGGTAGAAACGCATATTCCGTCGGTACGCATTTATACGCCGACGCGAAGATCAGCAAAGAATACTTCGATCTTCTGCTGACCGGAAACGACTATGGTGAGGACTATCACTTCACCAAGGAGAATAACGATATAAATGTCCTCGGTTACGGTGACCTTTCGATCTCTCACGGCGGTTACCCGCTTCACGAACTGATCGGCAAGCACTTCGATATCGAGATGCCGAAGGTTTACATCGGGTTCACGCTCAGCGCGCTCTTCGGTGGTGTGGTAGCCGAGATGAAGGAGTTCGAGGGGAATTTCTCCACTTCCGCTGACAGCACAGCGCTGAACCTCGATCAGACCATCCGTTTTCGATACGGTTCAGGCGGTATCGGTATGAAGGGACTCGTCGGGCTCTCGGTCGAGGACCTCGTCGAAAATCTCTCGCTCGGATTCACGATCGACAACCTCCCCGGCTTTATCGCTTGGGGTGCGACAACGAAAGACAAATACTATCATATCAGCGCAGATTCGGTCAATATCAGCGAAGCGGACGCCGATACGATCGAGAATGAAGAAGAGACCAAAGACGGCGAAACGTACACGACGGAATTTCCCATGATCTTCAACCTCGGCGCCTGCTATACCTGGGACGATCTCTCCGTGTCGATCGACTGGAAGCAATCGCCCGAGCAGTCGATCGTCTCGTCCGACAAACCGTTCATCGCGCTGGCAGGAGAATACATCATCGCCGATCTTGTTCCGTTCCGAATCGGATACTCCTACGACGCGCGGTACGACGCGTATTCAATGACCTACGGTATCGGCGTACACACTCCGAAATTCGATATCGACTACGCTATCCAGACATACGAACAGATATTCCCTTCCGGCAAAGCCAAAGGAAGCGGTTATTCACTGCAATTGAGGCTGAAATACTGATTGAATCGAGCACTGCATGATCTATATTCTTTCCATTGCTTTCATCGTCGCGGTCTTTCTGTACTACCGCAGAACCATACCCGAAATCGAGCCGCTCAAGCGCTATACGCTGATCGTCCTGCGCTCCGCGGCGGCCGTCATTATCCTGATCTACCTGCTGAATCCGATCCTGCGCTATATGCAGCGGACAATGTTCGAGCCGGAAATCACGATCCTCGAAGATCGCTCGCTCAGTATGCGGCAGCGGATCGACGGGCGGGAGAAAGCGGATTTCTTCGGCAACGCCCGTGATATAGCTGAAAAAGGTTACGAGAAGGCCGGTTTCGGTATCGACGAAAAAACATTTGCCGGCGGCTTGATCGAAAGACCCGATACCCTGATCGTCAAATCGACCCGACTCCAGCCGACGATCGAAGAACTGGCGCAGAAGCAGCTCCTCGATCGCGTCAGCCGTATCCTGCTGATCAGCGACGGCTGGCTACAGGACGAGAATCTCGATTTCGTGCGTAAGCTGGGCATCCCTGTCGATGTGATTATCCCGGATATCGAAGACCGGCAGTTCGACCTCGAGGTTACCAATGTCGTTACCAACCGCAACGCTTTCGCGGGTGAAGAAGCGCCCATCGCAGTGGAGGCGGCTGCAAGGGAATTCGACGGCGATGCGCAGCTCACACTCCTGATCGATCAGAAACCGGTGGCGCAGAAAACGATATCGTTCAAGGACCAATCGTATCGGGAAGCCATGTTCGAGCACACCTTCCAGCGCGAAGGTCTGCATCTGGTCGAAGTGGCGATCGAGCCGACAGCGAAAGACCTTGTCGAGACGAACACCGGCAACAACCGCAAAGCTACCGGCGTCAGTATATCGTCAAAGAAAAAGGATATCCTGATCGTCACCGACAACCCCGGATGGGACACGCGCTTTCTCAAGGACGCGCTGAAACTCGACCGCAACTGGAACATCGACATTCTCCGTTTCCAGGGCGGTGCGCTCTACCGAGACCGCACGCGACTCGGCAATCGAGAAGTCAACGATCTCTCCTTTCACCTTCTGATCGTGATCAATCATGGCAATCTGCGGCTTCCCGCACCATTCGTCAAGCAGGTCGAGCAGGCGGTGCAGTCCGGACGAGGACTCTGGGTGATGGGCTATCCCATTCTGGGAGAACTGCTTCCGGCTCGCAGCTCGAACATCCGCAAGAATTTCGAGGGCGCGATCCTCTTCACCGATGACGCGCAACGCTACGAAACCTTCACCGCACGTGACGCGACAACCATCCCGCCGGTCGATTACCTCTACGTCAATCCGGTCGCGGACGCAAGGCAACTCGCAATCGTCGCCAACGAGCAACGCAGTCCGGCGATCCTCTATCACCCGTACGGACAGGGCAAGGCGCTCTACTTCTGCTTCCTCAACCTCTGGAAGTGGCAGATGTGGGAAGACGGAAATCCCTACCGGCTGTTCGTCACCGATATCGTCTCCTGGCTGACCGCGCAAGCGAAAGACCGGTTCCAGGCGTTCGCCGAAAAGCAAGTAGTTACTCTGAGCGAACCAGTTGACATCCGCCTCTTCGCCCTCGACGAAACCATGCGGCATCAGGGGAATCTGAATCCCTCGATCCGCATTCTCGACGAAAACGACAAAACCATTTACGAAGATTACCTTAAGGTGGATGACCAGGGCTATCGTGCGGAATACACACCGCAGATGCCCGGAGAATACACCTTCGTCGTACGGGACGATAAAACTGCGCAGAAGGCGGAAGGAAGCTTCCGTGTGACTTCCTCCGACGCGGAATCGTCGGATCGCGGAATCAACGAACCGCTTCTTCGATACCTCGCGAGAGAGACGGGCGGGGATGTCGTCACCGAACAATTCGAGCCGGAAAAGACGTCCGCCGTCACGTTCGAATCTTTCCGCGAAATCGCGCTCTATCGCAAGTACTGGCTGCTGGCGCTGTTCCTTATCTCCTACGGACTGGAGCTGCTGCTCAGAAAACGCTGGGGATTGCTGTAGTTTGCTATTGACAAAAAACCGCTCCATCTGTTGAAAATGAATGTTAAAAAATGGATGATTGCTTATGATAATGCAGAAAGTCACCGTACGAAATAAATACGGCTTACATGCCCGTCCATCGTCATTTCTCGCCCAGAGCGCTAATCACTACCAATCGGATATCCTTCTTCGCAAGGATGATATGGAAGTCGATTGCAAGAGCATCATGGGTGTGATGACCCTCGCAGCGGAACACGGCACCGAATTGGAGATGGTCGTCGAAGGCCCGGACGAAGAGGTCGCCGCGAAAGAACTGAAAGCGCTTTTCGAGCGCAAATTCCGCAGCGCTTATTCCGAGGAATGGCTTGAGGAGCACGGGGACAATTATTGATATAAGGAGCACGTACGTGGATAAAAAAATATCGCTGACCGGTATCAAACCGACCGGTTCGCCCCATCTGGGAAACTATCTCGGCGCGATCAAACCGGGTCTGCAATTGGCGGAAGAATACTTCGCCTACTACTTCATCGCCGACTACCACAGCCTGAACACGATTCGCGACCCGAACGAACTCCGTCAGTGGACGCGCGAGATCGCGGCGGCGTGGCTCGCTTGCGGACTCGACCCTGAGAAGGTCAACATCTATCGACAGTCTTCGGTGCCGGAGACCTTCGAACTCACGGTGCTTCTCTCCTGCTTCACCCCGAAGGGATTGATGAATCGCGCCCACGCATACAAAGCAATGCTTCAGCGCAATGCCGAAGCCGGAAAGGATCCGGACGACGGCGTCAATATGGGGCTGTTTACCTACCCCGTCCTGATGGCGGCGGATATTCTGCTCTTCGACGCGGACTATGTACCCGTCGGGCAGGATCAACAGCAGCACGTCGAGATGGCTGTCGATATCGCACAATCGATCAACTACGTCTATGGCAAAGAACTCTTCCGCATTCCGGAACCACTCATCCGTAAGGAGACCAGTCTCGTGCAGGGGCTGGACGGACGCAAGATGAGCAAGAGCTACAACAACACCATCCCCATGTTTCTACCTTCGAAGCAACTGCGCAAGACCATCATGCGTATCGTGACCAATTCGCAGACAGTCGAAGAACCCAAAGATCCCGATCAGTGCAATGTCTTCGCGCTGTACAAGCTCTTCGCGGACGAAGAAGAGATCAAGACGATGCGCGAGCGTTATCAAGCCGGCGGAATGGGCTGGGGCGATGCCAAGAACGCGCTCTTCGAAAAGATGAACGAGGTTCTGACGCCGTTCCGCGAGAAATACGACGCTCTGATGGAAAATCCCCGGGAGATTGACCGTATTCTGGACGAAGGCTCGGAGCGGGTTAGACCGCGCGCGATGCGTAAGCTGGTGAAGTTGCGCAAGGCGATCGGCGTTCGTTGATCCGATAGTACGGATGGGATTCGCACTTCTTTTCTTCCTGTTCATGATCGTTCTTGCGTGGGGTCTGCTGCGTAATAAGCGGATCGACGATCCGCATCCGCGTAGCTACTCGGTGATCGTCGCGTGTCGCAACGAGCAGAACAACCTCGGTTCGTTGCTGCAATCGCTCTGTGAAATCGAGTATCCGGACTACGAGATCATCCTCGTCGATGACGCCTCTGAAGACAACACATTCGCCATTCTCGAAGATTTTTGCAAGACGAACGACCGGGCAACCTGTTACCGGATCGATGAGAAAGACGAGAATCTGAAGGGCAAGAAGGCGGCGCTCACGCTCGGGGCCCGGAAGGCACATAAACAAATCCTGCTGTTCACCGACGCCGACTGCATCGTTCCGAAGAACTGGCTTTCATCCTACGACGGCTATTTTTCCGACCGCACCGGCATGGTCGCGGGATTCTCTCCCGAGAAGGGTGTTTCGGAGTTCAGGAATTTCACGCAACTGGGATCGGCGGCTACCTTCGCTGCGCCCATCGGGCTGGGCATGCCATTCAGTTGCACCGGAAGGAATCTCGCGATCCGGCGCGACGCCTTCTTCGGAGTGAAGGGCTACGAGCAGGACGGTCACATCCCATCAGGCGACGATAAAGGAATGCTGAACCGCATCCACCAGGCCGGCTACGATATCGGCTACAATCCGGAAGCGCCGGTCTATACGATTCCCGACCGAAAAACCTACGACAACCAGCAATTGCGCCGATACTCCAAGTTCGGGCAGTCTCGACCGGCCTTTCAACTCGCGATGGTGGTCGCGCTGGCGTATTTCATATATCTTCCTCTGTGCATATTGCGAGGGGAATTCGATACGTTTCTCACCCACTGGCTGGGCCTGGTCATATTCTGGTCGGCAAATCTCCATCTTCACCGACAGAAGTTCGACGTCCGCCACGCCTTCTACCTGATCGGATATCCGTATTATCTGATATACTGGTTCACGATGGGCGCTGTCCGCAAATGGAAATGGAAATGATATGCGAAAAATGATCGTGAAACGCTTTCTATTTCTGCTTAAGATCGGCATCAGCGCCGCGATCCTCTATTTCGTCTTCCGCAAGGTCGATTTCAACGTCCTGATGACTCAGGTGACCTCCTACAGCATCGCCGTGGTGGTCATGCTGCTGGTCACTTCGGCAGTCAAGCACGTCACGCAGTACTACAACTGGTACTGGTATCTGCGCATCAATCCCAACTACCTTCCCAATCGCCTGGAGGTTCTCAAGTCCTATTTCATCGGGTTGGCGCTGGGATTCGTGGTTCCAGGCGGATACGCCACCTTCGGGAAGATGTTCTTCGTCGAGAACCGCAAAAAGGCGACTGCGGTCTCGGTGGGTGTCGAGAAGTTTTACCAGACCTGGATCGTCCTCTTCTTCGCCTCCATCAGCAGCTATTTTTATTTCACGGAAATCAGCCTGATCTGGAAGATCCTGGCGTTCGCGATCGTGATCGTTATGCCCTTCCTCCTGCCGATGGCCCTTCGGCTCCTGCGCAAGAAGAGCGAATTCCCGAAGCGACTCTATCTCATCACACCGCGCATCATCGCTTCTCAGGCGATCTACACGCTGATCACGTTCTATCAATATTTCATCCTGCTGAGCAACCAGCTCTCCCCCACCGAAACATCGATAATCTCGCTGTTTTCGACATCCATCGGCGTCTCGCTGATCCTTGCGGTAACCCTCATCGGGATTACCTACAGCGGCCTGGGCATGCGAGAAACAGCGGCGATCCTGATCCTGCCCCGATACGGCATCAATCCCGAGGTTGCGGTTGCGGCATCGCTGGCGATATTCCTGTTCAATGCAGCGCTTCCGGCGGCAGCCGGAGCATGGCTGATATTTACTCACAAAAAAAGATTGCCAAATTCAATAGCTGATACACGATCAGATTAATAACAAAGGCGGTACGCATGAAACACATTTGGATTACAGCACTTATCATTCTTGTTGCGGTGTTTTGTCACTCCTACGTCGAGGAATACGAATCTCTTTCAAAATTTATCTACAAATCTGCCGACGGATGCTCCTACGACAACTGGCAAAGCCATATAGTCGAAGGAATCGCCATACCCGGTTACAATGTCTATGCGCCTTTCGACCGGCAATTGAACGGATTCGGAACCTACGTCAATCCGTCCGAAGAACAGCTCGCACACTGGGAGGAGGTGGTTCTCGCCTTTCTCGACGGCAACACGAATCAGGTCGATTTGCTCCTCGATCAGTATGACATACCCTACGAGATGGTGATCTTGCACGACTCGGAAACGGGACGTACGTATCATATGCTTCGTGAACTTCTCAATATGGACTATTACGACGACAACGCCACTTCGGACACGTACGACGACGTTACCGGCAGCTTCGACTACGGATGGGGTCTCTACATCCGAAGCCTCGAACTCGACGCATATCCATTGCTGGTCACAATCCCTCACCCCAACGACGACTACCCCACACCAGCCATGGGCGTGAATGCCTTCCAGCAATGGAACGCGGAATTTCTTCTGATTAGCGGCGCAGGCAGAGAAGTGATGTGGAACGACGACGGGTACGACTACACCAACTCCAAATCGATCAGCGACCCGACACGCTGGTACGCCCATCCATTCAATACCGCCTATCGCAGATTCTGCGACCAGATTCGCGAAGACACCGGCGGACACGAATTCTGCGTCCAATTGCACAGCTACGACTGGAGTTCTCACCTCGGGTACAACAACTGCCAGATCTCGGTCGGCAACTGGAATCGGGACTATCCCAACCTGCCCATTCGCGATCTCTCATACGATCACAACGATTTTATCAACGCGACACCCTATATCGTACATGAAGAAGATGCCATCGGGATCCACGATCCCGTCACCATCGAAGAATTTTACGCGGTCTATTACACGACACGCGGAATGGAATACGTCGCCGATGGCGATACGATAAACATTACAAGCGATATCGATCTGCCCGGCTACACATCCAACCGCCAGATGCAATACTCAATCAGCGGACAGAATCGCTACGACCAGCGAGAGCCGTTCCTCCACATCGAAATGGACGAGCTGCCCTCATGCTATCCGCATACGGCCAACTACTGGCGCTGGTTCTGCGCGTATGATCCCGTTACACAAAAATACGAGATGAGCAAGGTACACGACCGCGTGATGCAGTTCTATCAGCCGCTTCTGACCGCGATCGGAAGTACGCTGGAAGATTATTTCACATTAGACGACGGCTATACGCCCACTGCGCCGGCCGCACCGACGACCGTCACTTCGGGATACAGCTCGGTCACGCTGGGATGGGAAAGATCGAGCGGTTACGATTTCTTCTCATACGAAATTCTTTATTCCACCGAACCAATCGCAAACGGTAACTACTTCGTCTGGGATCGCGGCAACGACTGGCATCTCTCCGGCCAAGCCGAACCGACAACGACCGTCACGAACCTGACGCCCAACACGACATATTACTTTGCCGTGCGAGCCGTTGATTACAACGACAACACCAGCGCGGTATCAGAAGAGCTCGAAACATACACCGGGCCTGCCAACATCTCTGCGTACGGCGCTTACGGCAGGAGTGAGACGGTCGATATCTCGTGGACCGCCACGATTCAGACCAATAACGCGGGATTCATCATCGATCGAACAACCGATCCGAACGAACCCTACGTGACCATCGCATCCTGGGAAACCAACCCAGCGCTGGTCGGTTCGGATCAGGAAGACGTTGATTACTCGTTCGTCGATAGCGACGTCGAGGATCGTCAGACCTACTATTATCGCGTCAATTCTGAAAACCTCGACGGCGTCATCGCCTGGGACAACGACTATCAGGCAGCCCAGGTGCAGCGAACCCACCGGATCGATATCCACAACGGCACCGGCACAATCGCGGACTCCGTGCGATTCGGCAAGAACGCTTACGCCTCAACCGGCTGGGACTCGAACTTCGATCGGCTTAATACCGATGCACCTTCGGGCAGCTATGTGCAGGCAGAATTTTATGAGCAATACTGGGAAGCGAACTATCGTAGTCTGTTTCAGGAAATCGACGCCGATTACGATGAAGATTCCTGGCTCAATACATGGGTATTGCGCGTCCGAACCAACCAGTCGGGAACCGATTTCACAATTGAAATTCCGGATTTCCTGAACCGAAACGGCGAAAAACTATATCTGAGAAATCAATCTACTGGCGCATACACCGACATGACCGAAAATGCCGCCCACTTCTCCACCACGAGTACCGACTGGGTCTATTTCACGCTTTATTGGGGTGATCTGCAACCCGGTATAGCGTTCAATTCCATGACCAATCAATACTTCCAGGCCGGCGATGTATTCACGATCAACTGGGATACCAGCTATCCCGTCGTGATCGATCACATCCAGTTGTTCACCCGCGCCGGCGAAGATAGCCTGCTTGTCGCTGATAATCTCGCCGCCGGCAGCGAGACCTACGTATGGACGATTCCGAACTCCATCTGGATGACCAACTGCACCATGTATGCACGGGCATTCTTCGAGGACGGCTCTTTCACAGAGTACGAATCTGACTACCATTTCGGTATCATACCCAGCAGTATAGACCTCGCTATCCCCGAGGGCTGGAAGCTTTCGGCGAACCCCGTTACCAACGCGCCGATGTCTCCGGGCGAGAGCACCGACCTCTACACCTGGGATCCGCTGGATGGATTCAACATCGACAACTCATACCGGTTCGGAACTCCCTACTGGACGTACGGATACGAGCCCTGGAGCATGTATCTGGGCGGCATCGACTTCCTGCTTACACGATGGGAGACCTCGCTCGAACAGGGCTGGAATTTCATTCCCAACCCGCATTACGGACCATTGCCCTACACTGATATCACCATACAGGTCAACGGTTTCGACTACACCTTCACCGAAGCGGTACGGAACGGTTACATTTCCAAGGCGATCTATGCCTACCGCGATGGATACCAGTTGATTCACGAAATCCAGCCGGAAGAATCGTTCTTCCTGTACTGCCACATACCGGATCTGGGCATCGAGATCGCACCGTTCGCGCATCATCCGCTGTTCGATTCCTTCCGTAACGAATGGACGCTCGATCTGATCGCGTCCCAGACCGAGGAGGATCACGACCGCATCGTCATGGGCGCTAACGAATTCACCACCATCGATTTCGATCCCTTCTACGATACGCCGGAACCGCCGGAAAGACCCGAGCCGATCGGATTTAACCTCCAGATCGTACAAGCACCGTCCTTCAGTAATTATACCGAACAGACCTTCTTCCAGGAGTTCAAGAGGCCGTTCTCGTACTTCGACGAGGACATGCAGACCTGGGATTTCCAGCTCGACCTGAACCTCCTCTCCGAGGTGACGCTGAGGCTGGATCGCACGAATTTCATGGCGGAACACTCGGTTCTGGTCAACGTGGGGGATCACTTCTTCAACATGACCGACGTCGATTCGGTATCGTTCTTCCCCAATCAACTTCACATGGACGGAACAGTCCGCATCTACAACCAGGTGATGGGTACCGGCGACGACGCGATCGCGTACGAGCGCATCTTCACGAGCTATCCGAACCCGTTCAATCCCGAAACAACCTTCCGCTACTCGCTGAAGAAGGATTCGAAGGTCGAACTGAGCATCTACAACATTCGCGGTCAGCGCGTGAACCGTCTGGTCTCCGATGTCCTCGAATCGGGCATTCACGAGACGACATGGAAAGGCAAAGACAAGCACGGTAAAAAGGTCGCCAGCGGCGTTTACTTCTGCAAGCTCTCCATCGACGGCGAGAAGACGATGATACGCAAGGTATTGCTACTCAAGTAACATGAACGATATACTTTCCGACAGGACTTCCGGCTCGATCGAGATCGTACGGAAGTCCCTGTCGTTTCTGGAGCTATTGATCCTATACAATCGACTGGAAGAAGCGCAGAGTTTTCTTACCAGACTGCGCGATACTTTTCCCTCCATGGCAGTCGTGATCAACCTTTACCGGGAGCTTCATTCATCGATGGACCTCGCGTCGATCCGGCAATTCGAACAGAAACTGGATGTATCCAAATCTGTCGTGCACGCATCCGCGATTTTCGATAATCCATCCATCGCCAGTGTGATGACCTTCAGCAACAGCAGCATGATCGAATGGACACTGAAACATAGCCACGACAACGTTGAACGGGTAGTATGCATCGAATCGCTGCCGGGCGGCGAGGGTGAAATCCTCTGCGAGAGACTATGCAGCAACAAGCTTGACGCGCGATTGATCGAGGACAACGAGGTCGAGACGGAGCTGAATGAAATCGACTGTGTCCTGATTGGTTGCGATGCCTTCTGCGAGGATATGCTGATCAACAAGATCGGCACGAACAAGCTGGTCGATACGGCTCAGAAGAAGGGCAAACCGGTCTATTGTCTTGCGTCGGAAATCAAGCGACTGCCTGCGGATGAGTTACGGAAATTGCCCGTGAAGGATATCTTCGAGAGAGTGAATTATTCCGATAATACGCTGCGAGTTATCTGGTAATCACCCCTTGGGCGGCACATAGACCACCACCTGGTTCATACCTTGTGTTTTTCCCTGCGTCAAGGCGTTTTCCGCTTCCTGGATGCAGATATTGCTACCCTTTTCCAGCTCGTATCCCGAAATACCGAATGTCAGGGTCACGGAAAGATTCTGCCGATACTGATAGGAGTTCGTCTCGATTTTTCCGCGAATCTTTTCGGCGATTACGGCTGCGCCTCGCGGATTGGTCTGCGGCAGAAGGAGAAGATATCGCGCCTCGCTCCAGCGACTCACAATATCCTGCTTACGGATGGAATCCCGAATCATCGTGGCAATCGATTTCAAGACATGCTCTGCGATTTGCATCCCGTGTTCCGACTTGATATCATCGAAATCGTCGATCTCGCAGACGATATAGGAGAAATCGATCTGGTTTCGTTCGTAGCGTATTTCTTCGTACTTGAATCGCTCCCGCATCGCGTTGGCGGTGAGTAGTCCGGTAACCGCGTCGTGCGGTGAGACGGCTTCCAGCCTGGTAATGGTTTCGTTCAATTTGCGATTGGCTTTCTCGATCTCTTTCTGATTGAACTGGTGTTGTCTGTTTCGATGTATGAGGACCAGCAGCATCGTGACGACAAGAACGATGAATACACCCAGACCGATGATGATCATCATCCGGATCTTCCAGTAGCGCGCCTGGTTGGTCTCGTAAATCTTCTCGTTTTTCGCCTTGTACAGGGAGAATATCCCGTCGATCACCTCGATCGCCTTGTTGCGGTCACCGATTTGGTTGTATCGCTCGAAAAGCGCTCTCATTACAACGATTTCCTGCTCGATATCGTCATCATCCTGCGCCATCTTTCTCGCAGTCTCCAGCTTCACGATAGCGCTCGAATCGGGCATCGTCCTCGCCTGATTCAACAGATCCGTTGCCCCGGAAGCTTGTAGCAGTCCCACCATCAGCAACAACACCGTCAAAAGTCTTGTTTTCATCCTGTCTCCAATCGCAATGGTTTCTATCAAAATATCAAAACGCACGATAATATGGCAAATGATTTCTTGTCTTCGCGGATAACCCGCTTTCGAATGTGCCGGGCGATACGAGGTTCTTCATTATTTTAGCTGTCGGGATTTCGATTATACTGATAAATTTTGACACATTAACATTGCAGCTACGTTAATCAGATGAATCGAGAATATATCAGGGGACCCTATGCGAATTTTTCTTCTGGCAATATTCATTCTGCTCGTCGTGTTCATGACAGGCTGCGACGACAACGACAGCACAACCACGGCAGCACCGATAGAACCGGCTATCGACATCGTTATTCTGATGGATAGCGTAGCGGTGGATACGCTCCACATCACAGAGGAAAACCACGGCGACTCGATCAGTGTCACAAGTGGCGATGAAGTGCTGGGCGAATTGGTGTGCTCCGTGATTTCGTACTTTCCTGAATCGTCGGATCAGCAACAAGCCTATTTCAGGATTCTCGCCAGGAAAAACGGTTGCTACACGCAATTCTATTCCTCAGAACAATACTCAACGCTGGAAATCGACTACGAGACATCGTTTGAAATCTACGATCCCGAAACCGTCTGCGGTATCGTCATCATGGGATCCGCATCCCAGAATAGATTTTCGGGTTTGTTTAAAGACCACGATATCTCGATATATAGTGAAACGGATAGCGTTACCGTCGATTCGATCTACACCGACACCGACGGACGGTTCGTAACCGACCTCGCACCGGGTGATTACATCGCCTATATCAATCCCGATCTCGATGACCCGTTCACGACACTCATCGATACTCCATTCCATCTTTCCAGGGGATTTAACGAGCTTTACTTTCCACTGGACAGCGCTATTTGGGCCAAACCCAACATCTACCTCTACCCCACCGAAGCCATCACGCTCGATGTCAATCTCGAATTCCCGCAGGGCGGAAATGTAACTATCTCCGATCCTAAGTATCCTGAGCAGTGGCAAAACATCAGGGTCGAACCGGACGGCACCATCGACGGCAAGCATCGCTACCTCTTCTACGAGGCCGAGACGCCGCCAGTTGCACAGCATTCTGCCGGCTGGGTCGTCGCACGCGAGGATCTGGAAGACTTCTTCACCGGCAACCTGCGCGAGACCGGCTTCATCCAGTCCGAAATCGACGACTTCATCGAATGGTGGATCCCGCGTCTCACCCATTCCGAATACTACGCCATCTACCCGCAGTACAACGCGCAGATCGATCCGGTCATCACGCTGAATATCTCAGAGCCGCCGAACAACGTTATCCGCCTGGTTTACTACGTGGATTCGATCGAGTCGCCCGATCTCGAGCTTCAGACGCCGACAATCCCTGATTTCGAACGCACCGGATTCGTCGTCGCCGAGTGGGGCTTGATACCGTCCGGAGATACGCAGATTCGGCTCGCTTCCAAAACCAGCTTCTGAATGTGTCGCGCCAGCGTCTTCCGAATGTTGGTTTCAAAGAAAGCACCCAGGGTCACGCATAGACCCTTCCTCTCCGTAGCTGCCGATCTCCGAGCGGCACTGAATGATCGGTGCACCATACGTGACGAAGAGGTTCGCCAATGGGGGGGATTCGAATTTGCATGCAAATTCACAGGAGGTCGAACACTACAAGAAAGGTTGGAAATATCCAGCATGAGCTTGACGGATCCATGAAACTGGCTGGCACGGTTGTCTGCCTCCAAGAGCATCAACCATTGAAATAACTTGACGCTATCGGTATGGGCGTAAGAGTTTACGAGCATTGTTTATAACATCTTTGGAGTGTGGCGTATGAAGAATTTCAGCTTGGACAGACGTGGCGAGAGAAGGAGCGGTCCCGATGTCTGGTTTAAAATGATCTCGTGGCTCAGCGTTATCGGATGGATTCTGATGGTGATTGCATTGGTCCTGTTCGATGTGGCAAAACCGCACATGTTGACCTTCTTCGATCGGTTTTTTCACGTTTCTGCGGCAACCGTTTGGGATTACCAGCTTACATTATATATCTTCTTCGTCATGGTCGCAGGGTTTCTCATCAGTGCAATTGGATTGTTGATCAATGCGAGAAGACATCGCAGGAAAAAAGATCATTTCAGCCTGTCGCTAATGCTTCTGGGAATTGTCTCGTTGTTCGGAGCCGTTTTCTATCTACTTCGATTCTGGCGACAGTATTGAGCTATTCTTCGAGCCGCTGATAGGATGTAACCGCCTCGTCTCCTTCAATCACGTTACCGTCTGCGTCTTTCGTTTCGATGCGGGTAAGCTCGAGATCGTTGACACTGGCGAAATGCACTTTCTCACGCGTGGCGATTCCCCACGTTTTCCGAATCAGGATATTGGGAGATTCGATCGTCCAGGTACCGGCTTCTTCACCGCTGACTGTGATGATCTTGCCATCCGCAGTAAACTCCAGGACGCTTTCCAGTCCGCCCGTTTCCTTCCATGTGCCGGTGAGGCGTTCCGTGATGCGAACAGTGGGATCCGTCTTCTTGGGTTGTGAATTACAAGCCGCGAGAATCATTACGAACACGATCAGAGATAACAGAATTCCTTTTTGCATATTCATACATCCTTTCCGCGAGATTTTCCGATATCGAGATAGCCTGTCAATGAAAATTGCATCAGATTTCGACAACGATCCCCACCGGGCAGTGATCCGATCCCATGACGTCCTGGCGGATATAGCCATCTTTCACATTCGTCATGAATGACGCGTTCACGAAGAAGTAATCGATCCGCCAGCCCGTGTTCCGCGATCGCGCATTACCGATGTACGACCACCACGAATATTCGTCCGGTTTTTTGTTGAACGCACGGAAGGTATCGATGTAACCGTGCTCGATGAGTTTATCCATCCACGCACGCTCGATGGGAAGAAATCCGGAGACTTCCTCGTTCGCCTTCGGTCGCGCCAGATCGATGGGCTTGTGCGCCGTGTTGTAGTCGCCGCAGACGACGATGTTCCTTCCTGACGCGACCACCTCGTCCATCACTTCGAGGAATCTGTCGTAGAAATCGAGCTTGTACTTGAGGCGATCGTGGTTCATCTTGCCGTTGGGAAAATAGACGTTGAACAGCGAAAAATGCTTGTAATCGCAGCGGACAACACGCCCCTCACGATCGAAGCGCTCCTCGCCGATCGCGTGCGAGACAGACAGCGGCTCTTCCCTCGTCAGGATGCACGTACCGGAATAGCCTTTCTTCTCGGCAAAGCTCCAGTAGGCGTGATAGCCTTCCAGATCCATGATCTCCTGCGGAATTTGCGCCTCTTGCAGCTTGGTCTCCTGCAAGCACAGGATATCCGGCTTCTCTGTATTGATGAAGTCCAGAAAGCCCTTTTTCAGCACGGCACGCAGGCCGTTGACGTTCCACGACATCAGGTTCATTGTTTCTCCTCGCGCGGGTACTTGGTTTTCACGCCGATCCTCGGACACTCGTCGTAGATCGGGCAGCGGTCGCAGCGCGGATTGACCGGCTTGCAAAGGTTCTGTCCGAACGCGACGAAGAACGAATTGAACTCCAGCCAGTACTTTTCGGGCATCCTCTTCCTGAGTGCCATTTCGGTCTCGAGAGGATTCTTCGTCTTCACGTACCCCAGCCGGTTCATGATGCGATGTACATGCACATCGACGCAGACCGCCGGCTTATGGAAGCCGATCGCCAGCACCAGATTGGCGGTTTTCCTGCCCACGCCGGGAAGCTTAACGAGCTCTTCGATTGTATCAGGAACCTTCGAATCGTACTGTTCGATCAGCATTTTCGCCAACTCTCTTAAATGTTTCGCCTTGGTTCGGTAGAATCCGGCCGGAAAGACGAGTTCTTCGATCTCTCCGACAGAAAGTTTTAAAAGGTCCTGCGGCGAATCGATGACAGCAAAGAGTTTTATCGTAACATGCGTTGTGGTCTCGTCCTTGGTGCGGGCGCTGAGCAGCGTCCCCACCAGCACCTTGAACGGATCGCTCGTTTGCGCCTCGATCAGGTCGATGACCGGCGCTTTAACCATCTGGAAATGCTTCCTCAGCTCATTAAATACCTTATCGAAATTCATCTATCTCCCGGGCGTGTATTCCACCAGTTCGTATTTTTGCCAGGCATAATACTGGGCGACCACTACGCCATATTCGTTATGCACTCTTTGCATACCTAAATCAAACCAGGAATAGATGATACCTTTATTCGAGTAGTAATAATCGTAATCGTAATTTTCTTCATCACCAAACGAGATAAAGATGTGTTTATGTATGCATGTTTGGCTGCCAAGAGCAGTTTCCAGCGTTTCTGTTCCGACGATATCATGCTCCGAAGCAATCCATTCTTCCGCATCGGGCTGGAAAGTCCATGCGAATTCTGCTATCGTGGGTCGTGGCAGAATAAGATTGGCGTTCGAGTCGGGCAGATCGATGTACCATTTGAGAATGCCATAGTCACCGGGCACAGTGATACCCCGACTCTTAATGATCTGTTTCGGTGCGGCGAACACGATCGGCACACCACCAGTCCCGGAAGTTCCATATAGACGCAGACCGTCGTCCGCGTAGGCGACATAGTCTGCACTCATATGGGTTTCGTAGCCTTCCTCCCACGAATTGATGCAGGTAGTTATAATGCCGGTGGGCGTCTGCACCAGCGAATCCGCCGAAAGCATTGCATAATAGGCTATTGTATCGATTGTCGCCGTATCGTAATTATAATAAGGCATTGATATTAGGTATCTCCACGTCGTACCGACCTCAAGCGGGAATGTTATTGCGCTGTCGTTGTTGTCGTCGTCGGAATCGCTGCATGTAGATATGAAAAGTGCGGTTAGCAGCAAAATGATTGCTACGAGAAATCGTTTCATGGGCACTCCTTACGATTTAAGTGTCATTGAGGGGAATTTCCGTGAAGGTGTAAAGGAATTTCAGCAGGTGTTCTCTCGTATCGCCTGATCGATATTCTCCGGTGCAAGCGGCTTGCTGCAATATTCACCCTGGATGACCTTGCATCCGTTATCGAGCAGGAAACGCCTTTGCACCTCGGTATCGACGCCGGACGCCACCGCTCTCGCGTGGATGCTGCGGGCGAATTTGATGATGGTCACGATCATGTCGTCGATCTTCTGTTCGGTGCCGATGCGGTGGATGAACGATGAATCGATCTTGATGATGTGGATGGGCAGATTGATGAAGTGCTGCAGCGACAGATAGCCCGTCCCAAACTCGATCAGAGCGATCTCGAATCCGAGGCTCGTGAACTGCCCCAGAATCTCCGCTGAAAAATTGATATCCTGCAGGATGGTGTTTTCGTTCACGCCCAGGATGAACCGGTTGCCCTCGACGCCGTACTCATCCATGATCTTCCGGATATCCCTGACCAGATTCATGTGGAAGAATTGACCCGCAGCGACATTGACCTGTACGCGGTCTTTCTTCCTGATGTGATTCCATTGGTCCAGATGACGGCATGCGAAATCGAACTGGTACAGCAGCAGTTTGTGGAATATCTCGCTGTGCTCGTTGGGATTGAACAGGTATTCGGGATGGAAAACGGATTGATGCACCTTATCCCAGGTCATCAGCGCTTCCAGTCCGCTGATCCTGCCGCCTTCGAGGTCGAAATGCGGAAGATAGGCGATCTGAATCTCACGGTTGTCGATCGCGTCGATGAGTTCCTGAGCGGATACCGGGAAAGCGCCTGCATCGCGCGAGAACTGCGGATTGTAGAACCGGAACTGTTTCTTGCCGCTGTTCTTCGCTTTGTACATGGCGATATCGGCGTACTTGACCAGAATTTCCGCATCCTCGGAATCGGACGGAAACATGCTGATTCCGACGCTGATGGAGATTTCGATCTGGTGATGATTGATCGCGTAGGGGCGCGATATATCGGTAACGATGCGGTTTGCGACCACGATGGCGTCTTCCTTGGTCTTCAGGTCGGCGAGTATGACGAGAAATTCGTCGCCGCCGAACCTCGAAACCGTGTCCACGCGCCGCACACAGTGCTCGAATCGCCTCGAAACCTGCTGAAGGAGGACATCGCCGATGTTGTGACCATACTTGTCGTTGACCTGCTTGAAGCCGTCCAGGTCGGTGAACAGCACCGCGATCATGTTGTTGAACCGTGATGCACGCGCCAGATTGTGGCTTAGGCGATCAAGGCAAAGAACGCGGTTTGGCAGACCGGTCAATGTATCATGATGCGCGATGTGCTGGAGCTTCTTCTCGATCAGCTTGCGCTCGGTGATATCCGCCTGGATACCCACCAGCCGAACCGGCTTGCCGTCATCGTCCCAAACAGCCTGTCCGCGATACGCGAACCACTTGCGTCGCCCGTCCTTGCACTTCATCGGGATTTCCACGTGCAAGTGAGAAACCCGCTTCTGAAGATAATCGTCGATCGCTGTGCGCACCGCCTGATGATCCTTCGGATCGATCAATTCGTAAAACGACAGGATGTTGGAGTCGATTTCGCCGGGCTCGAAACCGAGATTCTCCAGCCAGTGGTCGGAGAAGCTCGTCTCGCCGGTCAAGATATTCCAGTCCCAGATCCCTTCGTTGGTCGATTTCTGGATCAGTTCCCATCGCTCCTGTCTTTTCGACAGCTCCGTCGATTTCTCGTCCAGGATGTGCCGAAGCTTGTCCCGCTCCTTCCGCAATAAAGAATCGACACTGCGAAGCCGCAGCATCGCCTTGATCTGCGAGACGAGGTCGGGAATCTCCAGCGGTTTGGACAGAAAGGCGTCCGCACCCGCGTCGAGGCTCTTGGCTTTCATCGAGTGATCCGAATCCATGCCGGTCATGATGATGATGGGGATGTGGCTGGTCACGGGATCGTTCTTGAGCCTCTTACAAATGTCGTATCCGCCGATTTTGGGCATTACCAGATCCAGAAGAACGACGCCCGGATCGAGCGTTTTCGCCAGTTCGAGACCCTGCATCCCATCGACGGTAAGGATTACTTCATTCTGCGGCAGGTATTGTTCGATGATGTCTTTGAGGGTATGCAAAAAGTTGAAGTCATCGTCGATAGCGAGTATTTTCATAGGCATACCCCATCTTTAAAGATTTTATATGTAAGAATAGCGCCCGAGAACAGGATTTGTCAAGATAATCCTTCCGCGCGGGACAAAAATAATCACGCCACAACTGATTGCAATTCAGTACACAGCGCGTCCTCCTGCTACGCTGTGGAATTGCAGGCGATATTTTTTTATTGTATCACCCTGTGAACTACTCTACCTCAATCAGCCGATACTCCCTTTTACCCAAACCAAGCTCCTCGGCGTAGTCGATCTGGCGTTCGCCGGAGTGACCGACATTCTCCACAAATGCGTCGTGCTTGCCGTCGCGGAAATGGCGATTGACCAAATCGAGACTCGCCTGTTCGATCGCGACGATATCAGTGGACACAAGGATACCGATATCGTGTACGAAGGGATCCCGCGCGTGCGCCATGCAGTCACAATCGGGTGAGATATTCTTCAGCACGTTGACGTAGATCATATTGCGGCCTTTCGTGATCCCGTACGCGTATTCGACAAGGCGCTCCATGAACGGTTCGTTGTCGGTCGATCCCCACGGAATGGAGAACGCCCTGACAGGGCATATCCCGATGCAGGCTCCGCAGCCGATACACTTTTCCTGATCGATCGTCAGCGGATTGAGTGAGATCGCGTTTCCCGGACAATTTTTCACGCATTCGCCGCATTGAATGCATTTTTCGGGATGGTATATCGGGATGCTGGACGCATGCATCGCCATCTTCCCTGCAATCGCAGAAAGCCCCATCGAGACGTTCTTGATCGCACCGCCGAATCCCGCCATGGCATGACCCTTGAAGTGCGAGAAGACGATATAGGTATCGAAATCGTCGATGTCTTCTGCCGCGCGGACCGATTTGTAGTGCTTCAGGTTGACCGGAATTTCCTTGTAGCGATTCGATTCGAGGATGCGTACAGGATCGAATCCATGCCGCTTCGCGAGCGCGAGATGGCTGTCCGTGTAGCGTCGCGTACTCACGTAGAGAATGTTCGTCTCCACATACGTCCCGTCGAAGGTCTCAATTAGCTTGCTCGATAGTTCCGGCGACAGATACCACTCATTGCCTTCTTCGCCGAAATGGACTTTCACGCCCACCTTTCCGCTGATGTTTCCCCTGACCTTCTCGATCAGTTTCATGACGCCATCTGAACTGATATCTTCTGTAAAATACACCTTGCTCTCCCCCGGTTCGTTTTGTGCAGCCACGCAGAACAGCACGATCGCCGCTGCAAGCATGATTGCCGGTATTGTCCGTTTCATAGTTTGTCAGGTCGTGTAATACAGCTCGATTTTCCGCATGATATCCTGAACCAGCTCATTCGCGTTCGGCGTATCGATTGTCCGCTTGTCGCCGTTATCGAAGACCAGCACCACGTTACCCAGGCTCTTGAAGACCTCGCGGATCTTCGGGATCACGATGACCGCGATTCCCTTGTGTTCTTCGCTCAATTCCAGTACTGATTTCATACTCTCTTCTCCTTATCTTTTTTTTGATTCAACCTGCTTCTCGTTGCCTGTCCAGCACTTTTTTCGGCATGAAATAAAAAAACCGGCGGATTGCTCCGCCGGTTGCTTCTTGCAAGTCAAGTCCATTTATTTGAGAAGCATCATCTTGCGTGTAAAGGTCTGGTCGTTAACCGTAAGCTGGTAGAAGTAGATACCGCTCGGCTGATCGTCGGATTCCCAGACTTCGGAATGAGTCGCTCCACCCGAGCGCTGTTGATGATCGATCAGGGTGTTGATGAGCTGACCCTTCATGTTGTAGATCTTCAGTGTGACTTCGCTCGATTCGGCTATGTAGAAGCTGATCGAGGTGCTCGGGTTGAACGGATTCGGTGTGTTCTGGTGAAGGGCGTTCACAGAAACCATATCCGGCACGCTCTCGCCTTCATCGCCGCCTTCTTCGGTAATAACAGAAAGCGGTCCGAAGAAGTTGGAGCTTCCACTGAGTTCTCTTGCTTCGAGCCAGTAGTAGTAAGTCATATCCATATCGATGTCGTTATCGGTGTATTGATATGTCTGCTGCACGGAGACGTTGTTCGCCTGGATGAATCCGAGATCGAACGCGTCGCTCAGGTCACTGGTTTCGCTGCGATACACCTGATATCCGAGCATGTCGGATTCGGATTCGGTGATCCACTGAAGAAGAACGTTGTTATCGGCTGTCATGACAGCGTTGAAACCGGAAAGTGTGACCGGCACGGAGTGCTCAACGCCACCCGGTGCGAATTCGTCACAAGGCATGTAACCGGGAACATGCGGTTCATAGAACTGATATGCCCAGGGAGATTCAGGATCGATACCAACCGGATTTTCTGAAGGCCAGCTTGCCAACACTTCCATTTGATTGGCCGATTCTTCAGTAAGCCAGGCACGAATTGTTACAAAAAAAGGATTTCCGATATACGACCAGGGAATATACAATTCATCATCTTCATTCCCGGATGCTGTACCATAAACACCAAGGTCATTAAACCAGCCATTCCAGTCCCAGCCGGTTCCATTCCAATGATTCGATTCTCCCCAATTCGGATCGCCGGCAAAACAAAACGTATATTCCGGCTGATAGCTACCGGTAGCCCAGGTTACGGTCTGGTAACCATCCTGCGTTGCACCGGATCCCGGAATCTGGTCCGTGTCGATTGCAACAAAGAGACTCAAGTTTTCAGCACTATCGCCAAGGAAACGGTTGTCGGCATCGGCTACGGAGCGATTGATGCCAATATAAAGGTAGGTCGCGTCCCATGTGATAAACAGGTCATAGTTAGCACCACCGAACGTCTCACGTTCCATTAACTCGTCCGATTCCCAGTCGAAGCCATTATCAATGAGAATGAGACCGTTGACTGTCGGTGAGTTGAAAGTGGTCGCCATCATGATACCGACCAAAACCATGAACGAAAAAAGAATCAATGTCTTTTTCATGATTCCTCCTTGTATATTTTATTTTCGTCTTCACACTATATATCGATCAAATCATCACTAATAAAAATTCTGCTGTCAATCTTTTTTTTGCCCTCACGCGATTTTCATTGAGTGGATGCACAATCGGTAATCGCGCGAGAAAAACAAAAATCCCAGCTTCTCGCCCTTCACTACAAGGGTGACATGAAGCTGGGATTGGTTTATTCTGCTATTATCTTATGGCTGTATGCGATAGATCATTCTCGGGAACGGGATGGCCTCGCGGATGTGGTGCACGCCGCCCATCCATGCGGTAAGACGCTCGAGTCCGATTCCGAATCCGCTGTGCGGCACCGAGCCGTACTTGCGCGTATCCAGGTACCATTCGAACGACTCGCGCGGAAGTTTCTCGTGCTCGATCCTGCCGAGAAGGACATCGTAGTCGTCCTCGCGCTGCGAACCGCCGATGATCTCTCCAAAGCCCTGCGGCGCGATGAGGTCTGCGCCCAGCACCAGGTCTGGATTCTCCGGATCGCGCTTCATATAGAACGCCTTGATCTCCTTGGGCCACTTCTCGATGAAGACCGGAACATCGGAGTCCTCGGTGATCATCGCCTCTTCCGCCGCGCCGAAATCGCTGTCGTACGCGACGTCAGCGCCCTTCGACTTCAGAAGGTCGATCGCCTCGCGGTGCGTGATGATCCTGAACGGTGCATCGGCGCGCTTCAGCTCTTCGACATCGCGCTCGAGGATTTCCAGCTCTTTCGGAAACTTCTCGATGGCGGTACGGATCACGTAGCGGATCAACCCTTCCTGGATCGCCATGTTCTCCTTGTGCTCGACGAACGCGGCTTCGGCGTCCATCATCCAGAACTCGGTCAGGTGCTTGCGGGTCTTTGACTTTTCCGCGCGGAACACGGGACCGAAGTCGTAAACGCGACCGAAGCTGAGGATCGCCGGCTCGAGGTAGAGCTGCCCTGACTGCGAAAGATAGGCGTTGCCGAGGTCGAAGTAGGGCACCTCGAACAGGGTTGTCGTGCCTTCGCAGGCGTTGGGCGTGAGGATGGGCGAATCGAACCGGATAAATTCGTTGTCGTGCAGGTACTGGCAGATGGCGTTATAGACGCCGTGGCGCAGTCTGAGCAGCGCCCACTGCTTGCTGCTCCGAAGCCACAGATGCCGGTTCGAGAGCAGGAAGTCGGGTCCGTGCTCCTTCTTGCCGATAGGGTATTCCTCGGCGATCTGGATCGGCTCGACGCCGGTCACGTCCAGCTCATAGACGCCCGGTTGCTTGGGATGCTCTTTCGGCACGCCGGTGATGATGACCGACGATTCGATGGTCAGCTTCTTCGCCGTCTCGAAGACTTCTTCTCCGAGCGCAGGCTTGAACGCGACGGCTTGAATCTCGTCGGTACCGTCCCGCAGGATGATGAAGATCAGCTTGCCGCTGGAGCGGTAGTTCCGCACCCAGCCCTTGATTCTGACCTCTTCTCCCAGATAATCTTTAATGTATTTGATGAATACGTCTTTCATGTAGTTCTCCTACAGCTTGATATCGGGTGTATTTTCCTTGATCCGTTTCATGATCTCGAACGCGATACGCAGCGCCCTCGTGCCAGCCTTGCCGTCCACAATCGGGGTCTTGTTCTTCAGTACCGCCTGGACGAAAGCCTCCAGCTCGTAGGTGAGCGCGTCTTTCGGATGGTCGTTGGAATCGATATCCTTGATATCGACCAGATCTTCCGGGTTGAAATCGGTCTTCCCCGCCATGATCTTGGGCAGAACCTTGATCAGCTTGGGCGATTTCTTGAGTATCTTCACGTTCTTTTCCTTGAAATCCATGGAGATATAGGCGTTTCGCTGGAATAGACGGATCTTGCGTTCCTGCTTCTGCGAGACGCGCGAGGAGGTTACGTTGGCGATAGCGCCGTTCTCGAACTCCAGTCGCGCGTTGGCGATATCGATCGACTTGGTCAGGATGCTCACGCCGCTGGCGCGGATATCGCGTATCTTGCTGTGTACGAAAGACAGGATCAGATCGATGTCGTGGATCATGAGGTCCAGCACCACCGGGACGTCGCTGCCGCGCGGGTTGAACGGCGCAAGCCGATGCGACTCGATGAACATGGGCTCCTTGATCTGGTCGAATGCGTCCAGAACCACCGGATTGAAGCGCTCAATGTGCCCCACCTGCAACTTGAGTCTCTTCTTCTCCGCCAGCTCCACCAGCTCTTCCGCCTGGTGCAGTTCGGATGTGATCGGTTTCTCCACGAAGATATGCTTTCCGGCTTCCAGCGCCGCCTTGGCGATATCGAAGTGATACGTGGTCGTCACCGCGATATCCACCGCGTCAACCGCGTCGAAAAGCGCTTCTTTCGTCTCGAACACCGGTACGCCAAGCTGCTCGCCGATCTCTTTCGCCCGGTTCGCGTCCTGGTCGTAGATACCCATCATCCGGCTGCCTTCAATCTGATTCAATACTCTGGCGTGGTGCCTTCCGAGATGCCCGACGCCGATAACTCCCGTCTTCAACATGATTGATCTCCTTTTCGTTGATCCGTGAATCGATACAGTTTTCGAGCCGTCATACGCTGTCAAGCAAAGAAATTGGATAGCCTGCCGGACGATTACAGAGACTGTGGGAAAGGGACAGTGGATTATCCTCGATTTATTAAGAAAAGTTGTAAAGACATCAGCTATAGCAGGGATCAAGCCCCTCATCGTGGCTCAGTTTATTGCAGAACTCTACACAATCAATCCAGAAACCACGCTCCACAGGAGCATTCTCCCCATCATTCGTGAAATAGGACTGATGAATCCCCATCAATAAACGCCACTGACTCTGCGTCACCTCATCCTCTTACTCCATACATACTCTCTTCTCGCTGATGCATGGAGCAAGATTTCCACTTATACGTAAGTCCCAATTCCCGAAACCACTTCGTTGAAATATGTTACGCAAGCGAGATTGTTCATTTACCGTTTCGAGCTATAGATCTCCTGCATCAGGCAGTTCATGTCGGACAGGGTCTTATCGCGCGAGAATTTTTCATGCATAATCCGTAAAGCATTCTCGATGATCTTCGGATGGTCTTGAGTGGATTCCATGAAGCGGGAGATGGTTTCTGCGATCGCATCGGGCGTGATTTCCGGCACTACGTAACCGTTGACACCGTTCTCGATGAGTTCCCGGATGCCGCCCACATTCGTCGCGATAACCGGCGTTCTCAGCGCCATGGACTCCAGGACAACCGACGGAAATCCCTCGATGCGTGAAGACAGCACCATCGCGTCCGCAGCCTGAATCATCGGCCAGGGCGATTCCGCGTATCCCATGAAATGGACTCGATCGGACAAGTCGAGTTTGTCGCGGAGATCGATCAAATCATTCTGTAACGGGCCTGTCCCGATCATGGCGAGGTGCAATCCGGGATAACGACTTGCAATTGCCGCTATCGCCGGCAGGAGTAAATCATAGCCTTTTACCCGGGATAACCTGCCCACCGTAATCAACAGCGTCGAATCGGATGGAATCCCGAGGTGGTTTTTAATGTCGAATGGCTCGACAGCCCCTTCGATCCGAAGCATGTTGTATATGACCCGGACCTTGCCCGGAGTCATCCAGGGATAGGAGTCGTAGAGCTTCTTCTGGGTAAAATTATTGGTGAGAATTACATCGACCAGCTTCATGTAGTGACCATGGCGTCTCTTTGGACCAATGAGAACCGCGCCCTGCCTGGAGATGATCACGGGCACACCGGCAAGCTTCCCCGCCAGCCCGATGACTTTCACGTCGCGGATGATGTTCAGGATCAGGACATCGTACTTACGGATTTTCAGGGCGAAATACGGTGCACGCAGGAAGTCGAGATTGCTGCGGATGCCGAAGTCACACACTTCGATTTCCGCCTTCTTCGCCTCCTGATACAGCCTGGACTCGCGGTGCGAATTGATCGTTACCCGATGGCCTTCGTTTCGCAGGTTACGCGCCATATCCATCAGCCACATCTCTCCCCCACCCCAGAGATCGGGAGGGTTTGAGTTCGACATCAGGATTCGGAAGGTCATGACCCGTCCTTTTCGAAAGAATCGTTGAAGGCGATGATTTCAGCGAGGTTCTCTTCGATGCTCCGATAGGCGAAGATGGTGTGTGTCGATGGATTGAGCGGACACCACCGGATGTAGTTGTTGTCGTTCGAACGATAGACGATGATGGCGGGTGTACCGACAGCTTCCGCGATATGCGCGGGCCCACTGTCGTTTCCAATGAAGAATCGAGCCGAGGTAATCAATCCGGCTGCTGCCTGTATGGATGTCTTGCCCGTAAAGTGTACGAACGGAAGATCGCATGTCTGCCTGAACGTTTCTTGCTCCTGCTCGGAGCCGATCACGATCGCCGGTTTTTCGAGCCTTCTCAGCGCTTCGCAGTATAGTTGTAGATTCCAGTTGTCGCTGCCGATGGTGCCGCCACCGGGATGAACCACGATATACGACTCGAGTCCGCTGAGAATCCGCTCCGCTTCCTGCAATCCATTGGGAGGGACGACCAGTCTCGGTTCACACAGTTCAGCATCCGGTTTCAACACCCTGGCGAGAACCTTCGCGAATTGCGAGGCGTGGACATTTCCGGGTTTCTTCGCACGATGCGTGAGATATTGCAGGGATCCCTTGAGCTTGAACCCGATCCGCACAGGGCAACGCGCCAGCAGCGCCAGCAATTCGTATCGAACGCCGGTCTTCAGGTGGATCGAGACATCCGTTTTTAGCGAGGCGAGTTCTCTTCTGACCTTCACCAATCTACCATATCCCGCTTTATTTGGAAGCACGATGATCCGGTCGATCGAATCCTCAGCCTCGAATAGCTGGGCACTCACCGGGTCGAAAATCGCCACGATCGTCGCATCGGGCCATTGTTTCCTGAGCCACGGAAAGATAGGGCTGTCCATGATGGCGTTACCCATACTCGAATTTCTGAATACGACGAAGGTGGGTTTATCCGGTAGAATGATTTTATTCGTCATGGCATGCTCTACTTGAACGAAGGCTCCCGATAATCACCGGGAGCCCTCTATATAATAACACGATGTTACGTGACATACGAATCAGTCGAGCAGGTGAACCACGATTCCCGAACGTAATTTGGGTTCGAACCAGGTCGATTTGGGCGGCATGACGTTGCCGGTGTCGGCGATCGCCATGAGTTGTTCTATGGTGGTGGGACGCATTGCGAACGCGACTGCTTCACCCGCATCAACGCGACGACGAAGCTCTTCCAGACCGCGGATTCCACCCACGAAATCGATGCGCTTGTCTTTACGGGGATCCTGAATACCCAGAATCGGCGAGAGAAGGTTGTCCTGAAGAATGGATACGTCCAGCGAAGCGACCGGATCTTTCTTATCGAAGGTTCCCGGCTTCGCGATCAGCTTGTACCACTTGCGGTTCATATACATGCCGAACTCGTGCGGGTTCTCGGGACTGAAGCCACCGTTACCCTCGAGCGGTTCGATCTCGAAATTCTCTTTGATCTTGCCGATGAACTCTTCCTGCGAATTCCCGTTGAGATCCTTCACCACGCGATTGTAATCCATGATATAGAGCTGATCGTGCGGGAAGAGCACCGCGAGGAAGAAATTGTATTCTTCGTCACCGGTGTGGTTGGGGTTGGCTTCGCGACGCTTGGCGCCGACTTTTGCCGCGGACGCCGAACGATGATGTCCGTCGGCGACGTAGAGGCTGTCCATGCCGTCGAAGAATTTGACGATCTTATCGAGCAGCTTCGAGTCGTCGATTTTCCACAGCGTGTGCCAGATTCCGTCTTCCGCGACGAAGTCATAGATCGGCTTGTGTTTTTCTTTGTATTCATCGACAAGCTTGTCCATCTCTTCGTCAGCGCGATAGGTGAGGAAGATCGGGCCGGCGTTGGCGTTTTGCGTATCCACATGGCGGATGCGGTCTGCTTCCTTGTCCGCACGGGTGTGTTCGTGTTTCTTGATCACGTTGTTTTCGTAGTCTTCCACGGAGGCGCAGGTCACCAGACCGATTTGTTTGTGGTAGCCCATTGCCTGCTGGTAGAGGTACATACAGGGTGCTTCGTCCTGAATCAGAACCTTGTCCTGAATCAGCTTCTGCAAATTTTCTTTCCCTTTTTCATATACTTTATCGTCATACAGATCGACGTCTTCCGGAAGGTCGATCTCGGGTTTCACAACATGCAGAAATGTATGAGGTTTTCCTTTTGCCATTTCGCGCGCTTCGGCGGAATTGATTACATCGTACGGAAGTGAAGCCACTTCTTTAGCTTTATCCGGTGCAGGTCTCAAACCTCTGAATGGACGTATTTTCGCCATGTTTTTACCTCCTTATGTGAAACAACGAACCTCTCAGTTCGATGCAAAGATTCGAGGTACATCCAGCGTGTCAATGAATTTGTTTGAAACGATAGAACCTTATAAATGAATAAACTCAGTAAATGCAACAAATGAATTACTGCTCATTGTCCGACATCCTAGCGAAGCGCATCCGAGCCTGCACGCATATACCTAAGAGGTGCGCCCGGAGGTCGCACGCTACAGAGGGAAACGCGCATGATGTGAAATGAATTGATGCTCTGTTGTATTGTGAGTGGTTGAAAATATCTGTTTAGTCCCGGAGGGACAACAGAGTTTAGACCGGTACGTAAGTGCCGGTGATATATGCCAAATGACTGAATAAAGTCCCGGAGGGACGACAGATATTCAGATTCACCCTTTCGAACCTACAGCGTTATTCATATTGATCTGCGAAAAATCGGATCTCACGCTCCAGCTTGACATCCATCATCCCTACGGAGTTTTGAACCACCAATATGATACAGTGCGCCCGGAGGTCGCACGCTACAGAGGGGATTAAAACACGGGATTTTCAAATCATGATTCTTCCGAATCCATCACCTCGGGTAGCGGGAGGTAGTGTTCGTCGAACATCCGCGCGGTGAAGAGCCTGAGCGCAAGGAAAACAGTCAGCGTGACCGCGGTGATGATGGCGATCATGATCATGATCTGGTATTTGATGGCGGTCACCGGACTGGCGCCGCTGAGGATCTGACCGCTCATCATGCCGGGCAGGGCAATGATACCGATCGCGGAGATATTCATGATTCGCGGCATCATTGACATCTTGAGCGCTTTCTGGCAGAACCCGAAGGTCGCTTCTCGCGGTGTGGCGCCCATCGAGATATAGGTGTAATATTCCTTCCAACTGCTGCGGATGTCGCTGTGAAACCGCTCCAGTGCCAGCGCGGTACTGTTCATGCTGTTGCCCAGAACCATACCGAAAATCGGGATGAGGAAACGCGCGTCGAGCATGGGTTCGGGCCGGACCACTACGTAGATCACGAATGGCATGACGATCAGAGACGATGCCAGAAGCGGAAAGACTATCACCGGCAGCAGGAACCGCCAGTTGATGTCCAGGCGCGAGATGATGGTGTGAACCGCCGCGCCGATCATGATCAGCATCCAGCCGATGGTCGATGCGGGAGTGTTCCACTTGAAGAGGTACTCCAGCACCAGACCGATCATGGCAAGTTGGATGACCATTCGCGCGAACGCCTTGAGAAGCGTCCCCACCAGATTCAGTTTCTTCAGGCGCGAGATTATAATCGGGATGATCAATAACAGCGCGCTGAGTCCCAGTCCGATCCAGTTGATATCCATCAAATTTCCTTTACCCGCACGAGCCGGTCGCCCTCGATGGTGTAGTGGATGGGGAAGGCGTCCTGCCATACGGGATCGTGGCTGATGCAAAGCACGGCAGCGCTACATTTGTTCAGGACGAAATCGAGAACCTTCTTTGAGATTTCACGATCCAGCGCCGAGGATGGCTCGTCCAGCAGCAGCACATCCGGTTCCAGCAACATGGCGCGAACCATCGCAATTCGTTGCTTCTCGCCGCCGCTGAGTTTGTCCACCGACTGATCCATGATCGATTCCGGCAGCGAAAACGATTTCAGCAATAGCAACAGCCTGTCCGGATCGAGGCTGCGATCATGGTTGACCTTGAATTGAAACGGGATCTGCATCGCGTCGCGCACCTTTCCCCTACCCAGAAACGGCTCCTGCATCACCTCGATCACGCGGTGCCGCAGTTCGACCGGATTCATCTCGCGGACATCGTTGCCGTGAAACCGCACCACGCCGTTCCAGCCCATGTTCATGCGGTTTAGCGTGTGCAGCAGCGATGTCTTACCCGAGCCGGTCTCACCGCTAAGGACGACTTTTCCGCCCTCGGGGATGGAGATTTCCACGTCCCGCAACAGTGTCCGTTCATCGTGGTACAGGCGCTCGAGTCTGATTTCGATCATAACCACTTCTTTCGACGGAAGAACGCCAGCATCACGATCACGATAGCCACCAGCACCACAAGTACGGCAGGATAACCCCAGTGAAAATTCAGCTCGGGCATGTACTTGAAATTCATGCCGTAGAGTCCGACGATGAAGCTGAGCGGAATAAAGATCGTCGAGATGATGGTGAGGGTTTTCATTACTTCGTTCATTCGGTTGCTTATATTCGACATATAGAGTTCGATCAGGCTTGTGATGCTCTCGCGAAGCGCATCCACCGCGTCGCGAATCATCACCGCGTGCTCGTAGAGATCGTGGTAGAACATGCTGAGGTCGGTGCCGTTGCTGAGCCGGATTTCCTTGTCCAGCCGGTTCATCATCTCGTAAATATGCCGCGAATCCTTGCGGAGCTCCAGGACATCCGAACGATATCGGTAAATCTGGCGGATCGTATCCGAATCCGGGTGATCGATGACATCGTTCTCCGTCTTTTCAAGACTAACCGTAATCTCCTCCAGAACAGGGAAATAGTAATCCAGAACCAGGTCCATCAGGCAGTAGTAGAGGTAGTAAACACCGCGTTTTCTGATCCTGCCGATCCCTTCGTTGACCCTGCGTAGGAGTGGTTCCAGGAAGGTCCTGTCGGACGACTCCTGAAACGAGATCACCGTGTTTCCGGTCATGATCAGGCTGATCTGCTCTTTCTTGAGCTGATCGTTCTCGATATCGTAGCGATTCAGCAGCGAAAAGACGTAGCGTTCTTCCTCATAAACGCGGCAGAACTGCGCCGTGTGCAGAATATCTTCCAGATGAAGGTCGTGGATGCCGAATCGTTTACCGAATTGCCGTACAATCTCCTCATCTACCGCGCCATAGACATGGATCCAGTTGACTCGATCCGCGATCGGCTGCCACGAAACGATATCCTCGATGACGCTTTGATCTATATGCTCCTGATTATAGGAAACAACCTCAATGTGTGTCGCATCCCCGGTTCGTTCGCCAGTATAAGTCAGGCTTCCGGGAGCAGATCCCAGTTTCTTCCGATGAATCTTGCGAAATCTTGCCACGCTACCTCCCGGCTTTTTTCTTAAAAAATAAGGGCGGTTTCTTATCGACGTTCGTGGTGAATATGTAATCCAATCGGTTCCAGACGACCAGTCCGATCAATACCA
Source organism: Cloacimonadales bacterium (SeqCode) (assembly GCA_963666875.2). Classification (GTDB taxonomy): domain Bacteria; phylum Cloacimonadota; class Cloacimonadia; order Cloacimonadales; family JAIOQZ01. The sequence continues at coordinate 177,967 of CAXXPU010000016.1, read as the reverse complement.
GCGCCGGCAACAGGATCCAGTCGTCCCAGAACATTTTCTCCGAAATTCTCAGGATCACCTGTATAATGTAGAATATCATGGAAAATATCAGAAAGAAACCAATCGTCCACATCAGCCGGTATGTCTTTAAATGGAAGTGCGGTATCTCGGACTTCTTAATCAGAGGATAGCGGAAGAATATGCCGCGCAATAAGATATAGGTAATCAGCACGATCGGTATCAACAGGTAAACCCAGATCATCACGTCCTCAATATGTTTTTGTTATGACTTGCAGAATCGGGAAAAATTGTCAAGCAAGGAATCGAGCGAGCTGGAAATGTAGAAACGCGTGAATCCAACATTCAGAAGAGTTGCCCAGCAACACATTCGGAAGTTGGACTCACGATGTAGTCGCAGGATCAATCCTCCTGTCCGTAATCCTCCAGCGGAATGCCTGAGTCCGGCATCCACTCTGGCCAGTCGGAGAGCCACTCGGGGATGTGGGCTTCGCGCACGCGGTCACAGACGGGGAAATACGCCTTCAGATCGAGTACCGGCGTCTCATCGATTGCATCGATGTCGGTGACGGTCACCACGCCCTTCTCCTCATCCACACTGACGATCGGGCAAATGCTGAAACCGATGGGGTTCGGACGATATGGCGCGCGTGTCGCGAAGACGCCCGTACGATGTTCCGGCGCGTATGGCGGATCGGTCTGAAGCATATTGCGATATTCGTCCGTGTCCAGTCCGTGTGCCCACCAGAGCACGATCACATGGCTGAATTTCTCCAGCGTCTTGAGCGCCGGACGATACTTCTCCTCGATCTCGACGGTGAGCTGCTCTCCCCTCTTGACGATACCGATGGGCTTAATCTTGATCTCTTTCATGATACCTCCTGATTTTCTGATGGTGCCAGATTAATCCACCGATATCGAGTCGTCTTGACGTTGATTGCGCTATATGAAGGGGGTATTGTCGATAATTGAGCGGTGATTGATGTTTCTTGCGTACGGAATCAGAGCAGGGCAATCAGATATAGCGAAGAGAACAAGATTATGAGTATCGCGCCACCGATGGATAAACCTTTCCATACGTTGCGGTTCGCGAGAAAACCAGCATTGCGCAGGAGTGACGGCACCAGCGCGAAAAGCGATATCGCAAGGCTCATCCCCATACCCATAGTCAACACCATCACAACGGTAAAGACCGGATTCTGAAGCACGCTGAAGCCATACAGCGTGATCATCACCGCGCCCGGACAGGGAACCAGTCCGATGGATAACACGAGTCCCCAGAACGACGCCCGGCTATGCTCGTGATATTTCGCCCCGATCGAACGAATGAGTAGTACGATACCGATTATTAGCAAGATCACGAATGCGACCACCTCGACATGGGAACGAATCAACTCGGATGAACGAGTGACCGGCAGCTTGAGAATCAGCCGAAGTAGCACCACGAGAAGAAGCGCTGCAATTCCGTGCAGCATCCCGACCAACGCTCCGCCAAGCACGGCACGCATGGTCTTGATCCCGGAAGATAGCGAGAATGTAGAAATGAAAACCTTACCGTGGCCCGGACCAAGCGCATGGATAAAACCATAGATAAAGACAAGAAGCAGTGCGTACAATTTCCCCGCAAGCGATCCGGCGCGTTCCTTCTGTTGATACAGCGCATCTCGTAAATCGCGTTGGATAGCGGTCAGTTTATACTTACACATCGCGACAATGGATGCCTTCCCGTCTGATTCCTGCTGCCTACCAGGCATCTCGATCGTGCGGGATGTGTCGCGCTTTCCCCCACCGCTGAAAAACGGATTTTGTGCGATAAGCGAACAGGACATCGTTATCAGAATCAAGAAGGAGACGAGACGGAATCTATTCATGACTCGATCCCAGTATGATAATGTATTCCTTGACCGGTAGTTCTCCGTACATCTCGAATTCGATCGAGCGTTCGTCCGTCAGGACGTCGCACTTCATTCCCTGGGGATGTTCCATCGTCAGATCGTCCAAGGATTTCATCTCGAGAAAGACGAAGAAGGTCGGATCGTAGCTCATGATGGTCAATTGCTTCGCGCTCGTCTCCGGCAACGAGACCGTGAACCGATAGAGCATTCGATCGCCCTGGATTTCCGCAGAAAAATTCATTGTCGTATCGATTGTCACCGGTTTTTCATCGAGCGTCAGCGCCAGGAAGTAATTATAACACCCGACATTGATGAACGCCTCGTCGTAGATCGCCTTGATTTCCGCGCCTTCGAAGACGCCGCTATGATCCATGTCGTAGTCCATGACGATGGATTCGGTAAAATATTCGTCAAACAGCCAGCCGAATTCGATCTTCCGAAAACCACCGCGATCGATGATCACCTTCGCACTGTAATCGATGAAGGTGTGTGGATGGGCAGACAACGCAAACGATCCTGAAAGAATCGCCAGGATACTAATCAGTCGCTGGTATCGCAATCCTGAACCCCAGTCGTTCATTCCTGAACAACGGACACTTGAAGTAACTCATCGGATATGGAACTTCTGTCATTTCGTTATTCTCGAGAATGCGCATCTCGTTGCAGCCACCGCATGAAATGCCTGAGGGATCGATGCCGGATAGCGACCACTCGGCGGCAGACCCGTTGACTCCTCTCACCTTCAATGTCGATTCCACTGGATTTTCCCGGTCCAGTTCATCCTGAAAACAGGCCATGAGCTGATCCCATGTCGGCATATCCGCACCGAACCACTGACTGAAGGCATAGCACTCGAACCACGTCATACCGCATACCGGATCAAGGGGCTTGTTCCAGGTCGCGTTCTTGAACCACGGTTTGGCGTTAAAATCCCATTCCCAGGGCTTGGACATCCGCTTCAGTCCCTGATAATGCCATCCGATGTTCGGGTCCTTCATCAAGTCTCCTTCAATTCTCCAGAGGTCTCCGTCGTCGTATCCGTCCGCGGCGATGAACATCCGATATTGTTCGTTGCATATCTCGTACTTGCCGATGTAGAAAGCCCTCAAGCTGTATTGCTCGATTGTGCTGCCGCCGCCGACAACCGAGTAACGACCGTCAGGAATGAAAACCATCTCACCGTACATCCTGTCTTCTGCGAGAATGAAGATGCGCACGTTTTCTTCCTGAAACAACGGCACACGAACCGTAAACGAATCGACAATCGAGCCGGCATTGACAGGATGGGTGTGAATGATGTCGTTGGATGGATAACCGTATAGCGCGACACTCGCTCCTTTCGGCACGTCACGAAGATGAAACCGGCAAGCAACGCTGTCCTCTCCGGTTTCGCAATACGAAACGTCGTATAGAAGTGGAAATGCAAATGCATTCAATCCAATCAGAACAAGCAAACAGAACATCGGTATGCGCATCTGAAATTACCTCGATTGTAAGTCATTTACCGTAGTATGACCGGTTTGTCAAGCCATATCCACGATTCCCTGATATCGCCGGAAGGTACCAGGCATCATCCTGATATCCCGCAACGGCATCGATTCGATTTACCTTGACGATTCTTCACTTTTTTAAATCAGTTGCCAAAACACCATCGGAGGTATTATGAAGGCAACCTTGCGTTTGATTACATTGCTGGCCGTCCTGAGTCTGCTATTTGCCTGCACGGAGACGACCACCAGCAACTACGAGGCCGGCAACGAAAATGACGGGCGTGTGATCGGCAGCATCCACGGCGTCGTTTCCGACGCGAACGACAACAGCCGTATGGCGAACATCACCATCACCTACGCGGTGCGAGGCGTCGTATATACGACCAAGACCAACGACCTCGGCTACTACGCTATCAACAACCTGCCGTCCGGTAACTACGAGATCACCTTCTCCGGAAATGACGACTACGCGATTGCGCGTTCCAACATCATCATTCCGGACCTCGAAGACATCGGCATCTCGGACATCCCCACCGATGAGGACTTCGAATACTCGATTACCAGAGACAGAGTTCTTCATACGCTCGATGCGACCGTCAACGGCTCCGTCATGGCATTCGTCGAGAATCAGGAGATCGAAGATCTGACCGGCATCAGGCTAATCGCAGATTTCGGCGTGTTCGACCTCGCGCCCGACTGCTACGCCACCTACACGGACATCGACGGCGTGTTCAGCTTCTCCAACCTCCCATCGACCGCCGAATTCACCCTGCGGATCGATTCCTGGACGGATGGCTCCCATACCTTCAAAGCGCAAGCATTCGACGTCTATCCTGTGGCGCAGGGCGTACTGAACATGAACCCGATTCTGCTGGAAGTGATCGATGAGGAAGTGAACGTCATCGCCGACAACCTGGATAACTTCCCCATCACAGACACCATCGAACTCACCTTCGATCAGGCAATCGACCCGGAAAATTTCGTAGTGGAGCTTACCAACCAGACCAACGGAGCGGTCGATATCAGCCAGATCGAATGGACTTCCAGCACCCATGTGACGATCGATCCGGACGAAGCGCTCCTGCTTGACCACGAGTACAATTTCACGGTTCAGGGCAAGACGGTCAATGCCAACCCCTTCGACTGGTCCGCTGAATTCATCACCCAGCCCGGTATCATGATCGAAAGCACCAACATGGAGCTTTACGATGGATACTACCAGATAACACCCAACCAGAGCATCGTGATCAACTTCTCCGAGCAGGTCCTGATCGGGTACGTTGACAACCTGCTCGATATCAGCGACTACCCCGCACCGGTGATGAGCTGGAGCAACAACAACACGACCCTCACCATCCAGCCTCCGTCGGGCGGTTACAACGTCGGCAATATCACCGTCGATCTCGAATTCTATTCCGTATTGGCGATATACGACTCGGTCACCAAGTTCTATACTGTCGTTGTGGCAGACTGATACATGCTTTCCAGTAGCAGGCCGCTCCTCGATTTCGGGGAGCGGTTTTATATGGTTACCATCTTTTCATTGACAAATCCTGAGCGATTACGATAAATTCCGATCATGAAGTAATCTGGAGGAATGCATGAAGAGGCATATCGCCATTCTTGTTCTGATCGCAATAGGATCCATACTTTTCAATACACTGGGTGCAATAAACAAAATCGAAAAAGTGACGGTAACCGAGAACTACTTCGCCATCCAGGAAGACGACGTTATCTCGATCTACAGCATGAATTGCCAGATACTGGGATCGAAGGACTTCTTCCTTGTCGAGCAGTTCTGGTATGAGAAATATTACATCGTAACCCTCAAGGATCATCAGCTCTTCTTCTACAATACCCAGCTCCAGGAGCTTGGTAAAATCGACGTCTTCAGCGCCGACGAATACTGGTTCCGGGATCAGTACATCGTAATCAAGACCGGCGACAATCTGACTACCTACGATCTGAACTTCAATCGGCTCGGGTCAAAGAGCGCATTCTTCGCCGACAATATCTGGATGTATCCGGATCGGATCGTGATGCAGTCTGGAGACCGCTATACCGTTTACGATCTTACGTTCAGAGAAATCTGCTCAAAAGAATTTTTCTAATAGCAGGGAGGGATCTATGCCTTCAGAACTCACGATCGTTGAAATCAAGATGGCGCAGTCGATCCTACGCTCAAGTCGGTTGACAAAGCCAATGCATATCATCGCCTGGCTCTTCCTCATCATCGGCGCGATGATTATCGTGGCAACAATCTTCTCTCTCTTCGGCGAGATTGACGACACGCTGATTCTCTATACCGGATTGCCGGGCTTCATTACTGGAATCCTTTTTCTCCTTCTTTTTATAGCCTTGCGGAAACGGATAGCCGAGATCGACACGATGGCGTCCATTCTCAAAAAACTCTCGCTGGATCAAAAACCGGAAATCCACTAACCATGCATCCGGGACTGATCGGCGGACTTGTCGGTACGGGTATCGGTGTGATCGGTGGAATCATCGGAACCTGGGCAAGCATCCGCAACACCAACAGCATGGCAGAACGAAGGTTCATGATCATGATGTCGGTGTATTTCTGGATCTTCGCGATTGCATTCGTCATAGCGTTATTTCTGATCAAGTCGCCATATAAATATCTGCTCTGGGCTCCCTACAGTATCCTATTCCCCATCGCGATCCACTACACGAACAAGAAAATACGGCAAATACGCAAAGAGCAGGAGGATGAAACCCATTGAACCGGTTTCGTAATTTCATCATCAATTCATTCATCGGCGGGATTCTGGTGCTGCTTCCCATTCTGGTCACCATCTGGATCATCGTATGGATCATCAACAAGCTGGTTCACATCATCAGACCGATCGTTGGGCTACTGGGAACCGATTCCAGACTCGAGATCATCCTTGCCTATCTGATCTGTATCGCCGGCTTCCTCTTCATTTGCTTCATGATCGGCGCCGCGGTCAGGACAAGATCCGGCACACGCATGCACAATTTTCTGGAGCGACACGTATTCAACCGCTTTCCAGGCTACAAGCTTATCACCGAAACGATCAATCTACTCTTCAGTGACAGGAAATTCCTCTTCTCACGAGTGGTGATGGCACAGATCTTCGAGAATGACACATACGTAACCGGCTTTATCACCGACGAGCACCCGGACGGACTTGTCACCGTGTTTGTTCCCACCGGACCGAATCCAACCTCCGGCATGATCTATCACGTCGATAAACGATTCATCCACCCCATCGACGCGAAAGCGGAAGAGACGATCAAGACAATCCTCGGATGCGGTGCAGGATCGAGAAAATTAATCGATAAAATGGTGAAGAAGCCCGAGTAGTTCAGATATATTTGAATTTACTCTGTTCAGCCCACTTGGTTTCGATGCCCAGTAATCCAATGATCGTCCAGATATTGCGCAGATGAACGTTCAAGTGGTATTCCATCAGTAGAATGATCTCCGCCATGGGAAGATCCCCCACCATCCGGTTCTCATATTTCGAAGGTGCATCCATCTCTTCATCGTTCAAATTCCCGATAATCTCGATCGCCCGGTCCATCAGTTCAGTCCACTGTTTCTTCAGTATATCCAATCCAGGGCAGGCATTATCAGGAGTCGGTTTTACCGGTGGCTGATGCGAGAAGCGCGCATCGTACTCCTGCATCATCTCACCTGTATTTCCACGAATGATGAAATAATCGATCGCCAGACAAAGGTGCTGAACGACCCACGCAATCGGCCAGTGATCGAGAGGCATCGCTCGCAATTGCTCATCGGTCAGGCCGTCGATCGCCTGAAGCAATTCGTGTTTTCCCTGATAATACTGGTTGAGAATATAATCCTTCTGCGTCATCCTGCTTCTCCTCGTAATCTTTCCATCAGATCCAGCCATTCGACTTCCGTAAGGATGGCGATCGTTCCGATATCTTGTGCCTTCTTCAGCTTCGAGCCGGGATTATCGCCCACTACCAGATAATCCAGCTTCTTCGTCACCGACGACACCACCTGACCACCAAGTCTTTCCACCATCTCCTGCGCTTCCTGGCGCGAGTAGTTCTCCAGACCGCCGGTGAACAGGAACTTCTTACCGGCGAGCGCCGTATCGACCTTCTCGTAACTGCTCTCGAAGGTCAACCCGGCATCCTTCAGCGCTTCGATTAGCTTTTGGTTGCGTGGATCGTGCAAGTAGTCGTGAATCGATTTCGCAATGATGGATCCGACGTCGCCAACCTGCTCCAGCTCCTCGATGCCCGTATCCGCAAGCGCTTGAATATCCTGAAAATGCCGTGCCAGCGTCTTGGCGGTTCGAGCGCCCACATGCCGGATACCGAGCGCGAACAGCACCTTGTCGAACGGCTGCTCTTTCGACTTCTCGATCGCCGCTTTCAGGTTTTCCGCCGATTTCTCACCCAAGCGATCCATAGTTGCGATCCTGTCGTAATCGAGCCGATAAATATCCTCGATACTCTGAATGAGGTTTTCCTCCAGAAGCCGCACTACGAGCTTCTCGCCCATGCCCTCGATGTCCATCGCGTCACGCGCGGCGAAGTGAATAATCTGCCGCTGTAACTGTGCCGGACAATTGGCATTCACGCAATAGGTGATGGCTTCTTCCTTCTGTAAAGGCTCTCCACACGCCGGGCAATGCGTCGGGTATTCGACCGGCTTTCCGTCCACTGCATGGCGCGTCACCTCCAGAATCTTCGGGATGATTTCGCCCGACTTGATGATACGCACCGTATCGCCGATGTGGATGTCGAGGCGCCGGATTTCGTCCTCGTTGTGCAGCGTGGCGCGGGAGACGGTCGAGCCGGATATATAAATGGGTTCCAGGTGCGCGACGGGCGTCACGGCGCCGGTTCTGCCCACGTTGAACGAGACGTCCAGCAGCATCGTCTCCTTCTCCTCAGCTTTGAATTTGTACGCGAACGCCCACTTCGGACTCTTCGACGTGTAGCCGAGTTCCTCGCGCAGATGGAAGGAATCCGTCTTGATCACGATGCCGTCGATCTCGTATTCCAGTTCCGAGCGAGTACTGTCCCACTTCTCGCAGTGAAACCGAATCGCCTGAAAATCGTCCGCGAAAACCGTGTGCTCGCTAACCGGGAATCCTTTTTCCCTCAAAAATTCGAGCAGCCGTTCCTGAGAATCTACATCAGAATTCTCGAATCGTCCTGTCGCATAGACGATACACGCCAGTTTCCGCTCCCTGACCATCTCGTGATCCTTTAGCTTGATCGTACCTGCGGCGGCGTTGCGCGGGTTCGCGAACCGCGGCTGACCCTCTTCCTCACGAATCTTGTTGATCCGCTCGAACTCCGCGATGGGAAAGAAGATTTCGCCACGAACCTCGATCGGGTAGGAGTGCTCGATCTTCTGCGGGATTGAAGCGATGGTGCGCACGTTGCGGGTGATGTCTTCGCCCTCGAAACCATCGCCGCGCGTGGTCGCGTATTGCAGGATTCCCTTGTCGTAAAATAGGTTGACGCTGAACCCATCCAGCTTCAGTTCCAGCGACACGCGTGGGAATCTGCCGTCGTTCGTCTCCGCGATTTTTAGTAGAAATCCCTCCGCCTCTTCCAGCGAGTAGGCGTTGTCCAGCGAATACATTCTTTCCAGATGCGGGATCACACGTGTTCCCGGCTCAACGTCCGTGACCAGCTTTTGCGTCGGTGAATCCGCCGTGACAAACTGCGGGTATTCCGCTTCCAGGTGTTTCAGTTCGCTGACCAGTTCGTCGAACGCGAAATCGGTGATCTCCGGTGCGTTCAATTGCCGGTAGAGATACTCGTGGTGCGCGATCTCTTTTTTCAGCTCTTCGATGCGTTTCTGTGCCTGCTTTTCCGTCATGGTTTTCCTATCTTTATGGAGCGCAGGCATCCCTGCCTGCATCTCTTCTGAAGAGGCTCGCCCGGAGGTCGAGCGCTACATAGGGAGTGACTCGCCCGGAGGTCGAGCGCCCCTGGGTACACAGACGTCCACGTCTGTCTTATTCCCTCGGATTCTCGATTTTACCGACGAACAGAATCGCGCCGGTGATATTGTGCCGGATCACAAATAAAAACGGATGATCTGCACGGAACTGCGGCGTCTCTTGCGGCATTGCGCCTTTCATGCGCATTTCCACCACAGTCGCAGCAGCAGCCTCGGTACCGGCTTCGTTGACTTCGATAAACGCCTTGTGCTTGACCTTGGAGATGAAAAGCTCGCCCTCCGGCTCGATATCGCGGAAATCCGCCTGATCGGAGAACGCGGCAACCATCCCCATCTTGACCAGTGCATCCCGCAGATCGAACGACGCCTCGAACTTGAAGCGCGGAATATAGACCTCCAACTCGCGCGTGGGATCGACATCCTTCACCGGCAGCCAGTCGCGCAGTTCTTCGAGACGATCTTCGAGCTTCGGCAGTCCGTCAGACTCATTCGGCAGGATAATGATCATGGATACATCCTCGCCCAGATACGGCATATCGAGGGCGGTCATGGTCCTGTCCTTGTGTATCCTGAACCGCTCCTTGATGAACATAAACGGCGTCTCGACCGCTTCTCCGTCGATGGGGTAAAACATCTGATCCTCGGTCTTGTTCGGATCGAATTCATGCAACCAGTGGCCGTAGAAATAGACCGCGTTCGCCAGCACGAGACGCGTGATCCTGCTCAGATCGTTCTCCGCAAGCATATCCCTGATCTTGTCCTTTGTCTGCTCCTCGATCCACTTGTTAATCTCCTTGCGAACCTTATCCGGGTTTTTACTGAATTCGACCGAGTAGAGCCCGGTATTGTAGTACTTGCGGTTTAAATCGATGAAACGCTGCCGCAGCCGGTAGTTCTTCTCCACCCAGATTGAGTTGGCGGTGTTGAGCGACACGTTGCCGAACTTTCCCACCGATTCCAGCGACCGGATAACGACCCCGAACTGCTGATCGTAGTTCTCGTCGCCCGAGTGCAGCACTCTTTGCATCTCGTCCTTGGTAACGCCCAGTGCGCCCAGCGAGGTCATGGAAAGTGCGGACGAAATGCTGTAGGGCGAATAGATCAGGTTCTTGCCCTTCTCGCTGAGCTGGCCGTACAGGTCGGACGAAAAGGCGTCGGTGCTGTCCGCCCACGCAGTGAGTGACGACGCACTCAGAAATGAAATGCTCAACAATATCATCGCGATGATCGGTATCTTCATGTGTGCTCCTTTGTTATAAGAGAAGCTCGCCTGTGGGGATTCACAGAGGTCGAGCGCACTGGTTACACAGACGTCCACGTCTGTATCTCTTATGAAGAAGTTCGCCCCATGGGGATTCGATTTGTCAGACTTCGTCTGAAAATCACAGAGGTCGAACGCTACATTGAGAGAGGCTCACCCGGAGGTCGAACGCTACATTGAGAGAGGCTCGCCCGGAGGTCGAGCGCTATAGACCCATAAGAACCCATCTCTTTGCCAAAGAGATGGTGTTGGGGTGAGTCCCCCCCTACTTCATCAAAACCATTTTTCGAATATATGTATTACCGTCAATCTTCAGCCGGTACAAATATATCCCACTCGATTGACCGGACGCGTCCCACGGAATCGAATAACGATCGGGAGATAGCACACCATCCAGCAGCGTCGAGACCTTTTGACCCTTCGCGTTGAAGATGACCAGCGAAACCGTGGATTTCTTCGCGAGGTCGAACCGAATCGCCGTCGTCGGATTGAACGGATTCGGGTAGTTGCCGATCACACGCGTCATGGGAACAACGTCCTCGCAGCCGGTGAAATAGATCTCCTCGGAAACGGCGTCGGACTCGATATCGCCCGGATACATCGCGGTAACGGCAACCATATAGGTGTGCTCGTGCTGCGGATTCTCGATAGCCCAGGTCTGTTCCGTGGTGCTCCCGACAAGCTCATAATCGACATATACGCGGTACGCCTGGACGTCGTAGGTGCTGCCCTGCGGCGCGTCCCAATACAGGTCGATCGCCTCGTTGGAGAGATCGTAGGTGAGATTCTCCGGTGGATTGTAGAGCGCGTAGATGAAGTCGATTGTCAGCGGCAGCGACTCACCCGCCTGATACACGGCAGTCAGCATGACCGTGTACGCCTGTCCGGGAACGATGTCGGTAAGCGTCCAGGAAAGTGCCGTTGTCTCCGCCACCTCTTCCCCATCCAGATAGACTCGATACCCAATGAACGGCGACGTGCTGCCGTCGATCGGTTCTTCCCAGGTCAGGACGACATCGGCGTCGATTTCCACGTTGAGATTTGTCGGAGGATTGAGCACTTCGCCACTGTACATGAGGTTTCGCCAGTAGCTGAAGGTGCCGTCGTAGCAACCGACCACCAGATCATAGTCGCCGTCCGCGTCCAGATCGACCAGCGCCGGCGTAGCGTTCTGGTCCATCGTCATGGCGCTGAACATCATGGGATTCTCCACCCAGCCCATACCATTCTCGAAATAGGTCACATCGCCGAATAGATCTCCAGCAGCAAAGTCGTAGTCGCCGTCGGCATCGAAGTCCGCGAACGACGGCACGCAGTTCGAACCAACATCGATCGTGCCAAAATAACCGTTGATCTCGACCCAATCCGGTGCGCTCGCAGTACCCTGATTCTCGAGGTATGTCATCTCGCCGTCGTCGCCGCCTACCGCGATATCGAGATCGCCGTCGTCATCCATGTCCAGAAGCCGCGGTGCAGACCAACCCGAAACGGAGAATCCGGTAAAAAAGCCCGTCTCCTCGGTGAAGCCCATACCGTCGTTGCGATGGAAATACAGGTTGCCGCTCAGGTCGCCCACAATGGCGTCTGAGTCGCCGTCATCGTCGATATCGCCGATGGCAACCGCAGAGTAGATCGAGTGATCGATGCTGGCAAAATAGCTGCTGTCCTCCTGCCAGGCAGGGCACTGCACATTGCCGGTGTTCTCGTAGTATTTGATATAGCCGAGCTGGCTGCCGCTGATCATATCCAGATCGCCGTCATCGTCGAAATCGAAAAACACCTGATTGCTTGCGCCGCCCACATCGAGCACACCACCGAAGAGTGCGGTGTTTTCCGCCCAGTCAGGATTGATTCCGCTTCCATTGTTTATGTAATAGACCAGCGGACCCGAGGCGGTGCCGTAGATCAGGTCGAAGACATCGTCGCCGTCCAGATCGACAAGGTCGGGCGAGTTCCAGTAACTATCGGTGCCCAGACCGGTGAATAAAGCATCGTTCTGCTGCCAGTCGCCGGCTGCATTCTCGAAATAGACGAAGTTGTGGCTGTCGCGTCCGCAGAGGATATCCTCGTCGCCGTCGCCGTCGAAATCGGCGAAGACCGGGTAGGCATACAGCCCGATATCGGCGATAAGCACGACATCTGACTGACTGAAGATCGCCTGCTGGGCGTTACCGGTGTTTTCATAGAGTAGAACGCTGCCGTCCTCGCTCAAACCCACCACCAGATCGGGATCGCCGTCATCATCGCAGTCCGCCAGATCCGGTACCGGATTGCTTCCCACATTCAGCCCGTTGAAGAAACCGGCTTCGTGAGAGAACTCTGCTTGCGATACCGAGCCGATATTGCGATACAGATGCAATCCCGTATAACCGCCCGTGATCAGGTCGAGATCGCTGTCGTTATCGATATCGACGCAAACGCCCATCTCCGCGTCCAGTGAGGAGACTGCCGCGAACAAATCCTCACCGGGCGAGAACGCCACTGCCGTGGCGGTACCCGTGTTCTCGAAATAGAGTGGAGCACTGGTCGTGCTGCCCAGGATCATGTCGAAGTCGCCGTCGTCGTCCAGATCGGCGAAGCGCGGCTGGGAAAAGGTAACGCTGGGTATGCCGCTTGGATTGAAAACGCTGTCGTCTTGCTCCCATGGCTGGGCAGAAAGTGAAGCAATCGCAACAGTCAGAGTTAAAATGTATAGGAACTTGCGCATAGGCACCTCCTCGGTTGCCTCAATAAATCACATTTCCAGCCGGCATTTGTCAATGAATTTATCGAATGGCAGGAAGGAAGCCCTATCTGCTAATCATCAAGTTCAGGATATAGCCTTTTTATGCAGTCGGGACATATTCCGTGACTAAAATTCGCTTGGGGATGAGCAATGAGGAATTGTTCTATCGGCTTCCAGTTTCCTTGAGCATCCTTTATCGCCTTGCAACTGGAACATATTTGAACCATGCCACGAAGTTTTTTACAGTTCATCAAGGTAATCGGACAGGCGTCGATTGTCTTCGCCAAGTACATGATTAATATATTGCATCTCGAGATCATACTCAAGCACATCCCGGAATTTCATCATCAACCTCTCGATGACATCATTGTAACGATTTTCCTCGTGGTCTAGTACGCACAGTGTGCCGAACGGGGTCTTATCGGGAAGGTTAATCGGAAATCCGAGATAGGAAATCATGTTGAGTTTGATATCGGGATTGTTACGCCAGCGCTCGCTTGTCAGTGCGTTCGGTACGAGAAGCTTGTCTTTCGACTTTATCACGGTCTCACAATATAGTCCCGAGCTCTCAAATATCTCTTTCTCCCCAACGTGATATGGATTGTCTTCTGTGTTACTTCGAACAAAAACTTCGATGTATGGCTCCGAATATCTCATAATCAGCGCTGCCGGGATGTTCGCAATCCCCTGCCAGAAGATCCACGATCTCCTGCCATTGCGCCATCATCGTGACGGATATCTCGAACTCATTTTTATTCATCGTCATGTTGCTTCTCCAGTACTTTCATAATGTATATAGTAATCAGGTACTGGATTTTCGCAATCACATTTCTTTGATAGTATCAAAGGTTTCAGGGAAAATAAAACCGGACAGGATATTCTGCCCGGTAATAATCGGTTTGAACGCGAATCCGAACTCACTTCATCAGCAGGCACTTCCGCATCTCGACATCCCTGCCGTCGGCGCGCAACCGGTAGAGGTAAACCCCGGTAGCGACCGGTCTTCCCGATGAATCGACGCCATCCCAGACGATTTCGTGCATTCCCGCTCCCATCATTTCTTTCACCAGCGTCACGACTTTTTGCCCCTTGGGATTATAGATCGCGATCTCCACATCGCTCGAAACGGGAAGCGAAAAGGCGAACGTGGTCGATGGATTGAAGGGATTCGGGTAGTTGCGGATCGAGAATTCGAGCGGAGGCGCATCGCCCGGTTCATCGCTGCCGGTGCTGTTTTGTTCACTGGGCGTGCCGTGACCGGTAGAAGCCGCCAGCTTGACGGCAGACTGTTATCGTACGTGGCTTCGATCAATTCGAGCGTGGGACCACCGCCGTCCGGTTCGGAGGGCCAGTCGCCACCATCGTCGTACTCGACGGAATCGATCAGGTTGCCATCCGCGTCGAACAGCCGTATCAATTCACCGCTTCCGCTCAGACCGAAGTCCATGTCGCCGACATAGTTAGTCACCTCGGAGAAGCACTCCTCGAACTGATCCGAGTCGTTGCAGATCACCAAATATTCACCCGCGCCCAAGATCGTATCGTCGTCGATAACGAAAACATGATCATCCTCTTCGTCCTTGAATTGCCACGACGAGATGTCGATCGCAGTTTGACCCGCGTTAAAAAGTTCGACCCAGTCCTCCGGATTGAAATTGTCGCTGGAATTGTAGTTGATCTCGTTGATGCAGACCAGACCCGGTTCCGGACCTGATTCCTCAAACACGGCAATCGCTTCGCAGTCACCAGTCAACGTTAGGGTGATTTCAGGCTCCATGCAGCGTGTCCCCTGCCATTCGCTGAATTGATATCCGGCGCGGGAATCGCAGTCAATGTAATCGGAATGCCTTCGAAATATTCGCCCTGCCATGAGAAGTCATCGATCTCGATAGTGTTGACCTGAATCGTACCGCATCCTGCAGGTTCGACGTCCAGGGTAAGTTCATGAATGGCGCCCAGGTTGAAGTAGTCCTGAATGTGCTGCTTCACACAGTCGCTACGATGGGTTGCGAAAGTATTCAATACGTTGATATGGTAATTCCAGTTCACGATGGTGTTCCATCTGTCAATGTGCGCGGGAATCTCCGATTCGATTGCCGCCGCCTTTGCTGCGATCTGCGGAAGGATCGTCTCTGGCAGGAAATTCGTGTTCAGGCAGGTCGCAGAATCGATTGATGAAATCGTAGCGAAACGACTGATTTTCGAGCAGACTGCGTAGCAGGAATGTTGACCACGGGGGATTGCCGATCTCAGTGCTGTTCGGATCAGTAGCCCATTCAAGCGTATTTTCAGCATAATACTCTTCTTCCATGAAGTAATAACCGAATCCGAAATCTGTGTCGTACAGAATCCATCGCCACTTTCCATCCGCTGTTTGCGGTCTCCAGAATTTAATGTTGTTCCTTGGCCAATCCGTGTTATTGAAAAAAATCTCCGCGATCTCGTATGTGATGAAATTCGGATTTCCATTTGTGTTTCCGATGTAAGTGTAATTGCCAGTATCGCTCATGTCGTGCGTTTCGATGTAATCGATCATCGCGAGATAATGTTCATCGCTTCCTTCGACAACACTCGCATTGCATTCCAGTATGTCGATGTGGTCTGCATCGATCCCGCAGTTCGACTCCAGAAAATGCTCGTTAATTTTTTCACGGATGTTGTGAATACCCCAGTACTCACCGTTTATATACACTACGGATGGGCGATAGGCTTGAAGGTCGAGATCCAGATCGGTGACCAATCCCGTCATCAGGGCATCCCGCATCATGGATCGATACAAGTCATGACCCGAATTTCTGAGGATGAACGACTCGAATTCCTGAATCGGTTTACTGGAGAAAATCGGATATTCGATCTCACTGCATCCGTAACAACCCCGAGCAAAATTGCGAGAGATTTCAGATCGAATGCCCTCGAATAATTACCGAATATCTTCACTCCCGCCTGCACATCGAACGCCGTCTCGCCGTCCGGCTCGAACAGCTCGATGTTGATCGGACGCTCCCAGTCTTGCCAGAAGTTTGCACCCTGATAGGGGAAAATCCGGGTTCGCATCGGGTCCCATGACATAGATGCCGGTCTCCCAATCGAAGAAATGTTCCGGGTTGGTTGAGATGGAAACAATAGGCAGTTCGTGCTGCACGTCCAGAAGATAGGTTCGTGTCTCTGTCGAACTCGCCAGGCACCCATCCTCGTATGTTTCGTGCGGATAACTGTCGTTTC
Organism: Cloacimonadales bacterium (SeqCode); assembly: GCA_963666875.2. GTDB lineage: Bacteria > Cloacimonadota > Cloacimonadia > Cloacimonadales > JAIOQZ01. Next base: position 161,433 of record CAXXPU010000016.1, on the reverse strand, counting down.
GGTTATCTCGATCGGACCACTATATGCCATGCTCGTATCGGTCGGTTCCGAACCGTCCAGTGTGAAATGGATCGTTGCCGCTGGTGAATCCGTTGTCAATACGATCTGCTGCGTTCCATTGTAAACGCCTCCCGGTATCGAAAACACCGGTTCATGTGTGATACCCTGAAATCCTTGTGTCGTATTTGAAGCTTCCGGTGTTGGCTCATCGAAATAAAACCACTCTTCCTCACCGTCCGGCTGTCTTCCGTACGATACATCGGGCGGTACACAACCCAGCACCACTTCATCAACCACCGAACCATCGGGCTCACTCAGAAGGAGTGTTTCACCATCGGCGCAGATCTTGAAGTTTGTAGCATATGCAGATAGACGAGAGGAAGGATATCGGCCGGGCCGTGCGGGTTCAGCGGTGGCTCAGGCGTCAGGACGGAAAGGAAGGGAATCATCGTCATATCGGCTGAAGTGCAATCGCAATTATGCACCTGGATCGCCAAAACATTCTCTCCCGTCTGGAGCAAAGCCGGATCTACCTCAAACTCATCGGGCAATCCCCCCTGATATATCAGCGCCTCGTGAACATATTGTGAAGGCTGATCGAATTCTGTGCCAAGGAGATTGTGATTGTGATCGGCTCGCCATTGATATAGGCTGCAAAAGCATCATCGTAGTCGATATGCAGAAACGCCTGCATGATGTCGCTGGCATTTTCCACATTGAACGTCTTGCGCATGTGAACAGAAATCGTCTGCGGAACGATCGTCGCGTCGTCGTCATCACCATATCCGATACCACTCGGGCCCTCAGACCAACTGGAATCATCATAACCTGCCAGTTTCCACTGCTCCGATGGCTCGCTGTCCATAATCTTGTACTTCCACGTATCGCCCCAGTCAACGCAAGTTTCCCAGTGACCGCCATTGATATGGCATTCGTTGCCGGACGCAAAAACAAGAAGGTGTTCGTGCGGCTCGATATCCGTATCCGGAAAAACCCATTTATACGGTTCATCCGGATCGTCTGTAAAGCCATAACCTTCGAGATTGATGGTTTGTTCGGAATTGTTGTAGAATTCCACCCAGTCCGGAAATTCGCCGTGAATATCCTCGATTGTCGAAGAATTCGACGGTATCACTTCGTTGATTCTCAAATCTTGAGTCCAGAGGTTAACCCCTACAATTAACAGAGCGATTATCCTGTACAGATAATTCATGTTCACACCCTCCCTACATATCGTTTGTGAATCCATGTATCATTCGTGGCAGTAGCAAGTTCAATACGACGCGCGAATCCCCTCCTGATTAACATCAAAGTAAGGACATTCCGCCAAAGCGTGTCAAGAAATTTTAACCCAGAGTTAACAAAAAATGATGACCATCGTTTTACTTCTTTTTTGGAACGAATATTGTATTGTATAAAGATGAGAAATTGTATCTTGGAGGATATGTCTATGAAACGAGGATTCCGCATTCTGACGCTTCTATTCATTATCATGGGATTAACCACATCGCTTGCAGCGGTCGAGAAATTCGTCGCTCGCATCATGCAACCGGGTGTAGATGACATACAGTACTTGCAGAAAAACCAGTATGACATTGCGGGGGCTCATCCCGGTGAATATATCGATGTCATCGTGACAAGAGCGCAATACGACCAGCTTAACAGCCGCGGTTTCAACATCCGGATCGAAAAGACAGAAGCGGAAGTGAAAGCTGATCTGACCTACTGAAGAAGGTCGCCCCATCGCAGGCTATAGAGACTACTTCGGCATCCTCGATGATCTCGAGGAATACGCAGCCAGTTATCCGACTATTTGCAGGCTCTATGATATCGGCGACACCTGGGGTAAGGAATACTCGGAGGACGGCTACACTAACTACGACGATTTCCAGCATGAGATTTGGGCAATGAAGGTTTCCGACAGCCCGGACGTTGACGAAGATGAACCGGCGATATACTACTTCGGCGCGCATCACTCGCGCGAACCGATCAGCACGGAAGCGTGCATGACCGTTCTTGATCACATTCTAACCAACTACGGAATAGACGACGAGATAACCTACGATGTTGACAATAAGGAAATCTGGTTCGTACCGATCGTGAATCCGAACGGCGTAAAGATCGTTCTCGACCAGACGGATATCTGGTGGCGGAAGACCATCCGCGACAACAACAATAACCATACATTCGACAGCGATTACCAATACGGCACCGGTAACGACGGCGTCGATCTTAACCGCAACTACGGCTTTACATGGGGCAACGTGGGATCGACCGACAATATCAACGGCGAAACATACCATGGGTCCGAACGAATTCTCGGAACCTGAAACACAGGCTGTGCGGGATCTTATCGATTCCCGTAACTTCATTGCCGGAATCAGTTATCATACGCATGGGCGAGTTGGTCCTCGTGCCCTACGGATACGCAGATGGTATATATCCTCCCGATGCAGACGCGCTGATGGATCTGGGTGAACTTGTTGCTGAAAACATCGACGCTGTTGGATACGGACACTATACGCCGCAGTATTCGTATGCCCTGTATCCGACGATGGGTGGACTGGACGACTGGGCTTACGGTGTTCACGGTATATTCGCATATACGGTCGAAATGGCGACGGAGTTCATTCCGCCGCAGAATCAGATAACCACGATCTGCGAAGACAACATCCCCGGCGCGATGGAGCTGCTGCACCGCATTGATTACAACACCATCACCGGATACATCACCGATGCAGATACGGGAGAGCCGATCGAAGCGGAAATCTTCATCGAGGGCATCGACGATACGGGAGAATATCGCGAGCCATACATGAGCAATGCGCAATATGGGAAGATATTGGCGGATGGTCATGCCGGGAGCATATATCGTTACATACTCCGCTTACGGTTATCAGCCATATGAACAGATCGTGATTGTCGAAGACGGAGAGGTCGTTCAGGAAGATGTCGCGCTATCACAAGCGCCAAACACCGATTTCCACGGTATTGTGCGCGATGCACAAACGCTCGTGCCGTACGAAGGCGCTGTGGTCACCATGCAGAACACACCATTCGAACCCATCACATCCGATGAGAACGGAGAATTCGACTTCGAAGGGATCGCCGTCGGCACCTATGCGATTACCATATCCGCCGAAGGCTACGGACTCACGCAAAAGACTGTCGATCTGAACGAATCCAACAACAAGCTGTTCTTCCTCTATGCGCCATACATGATCGACGATTTTGAAAACGGTCTCGACAACTGGGATGCGTCCGGAAGCTGGGGACTCACCTCCACGGAATACTACAGCTCATCTCACTCCCTGTCCGATTCTCCTGCCGGCAGCTACAATAACAACAGCACCACCACCTGCACCATGAGCCAGTCGCTCGATCTCTCCGACGCACGGATGGCAAGCGTCTCCCTTCGTGCGAAATACGAGATCGAAGCCGACTACGATTATGTATATCTTCAGGCGCGGGGCTCGGACAATGAATGGATCAATGTCGCGTCTTTCACCGGTGAATCCGACTGGACTTACTGCGAATACGACCTCTCGGATTTTCTCGGCGATGTTATCGACCTGCGTTTCCGGTTCGTCTCGGACACATACGTGAACGGTGACGGTATCTACATCGACGATTTCGTTATCTACCGCGACTACGAACCAAGCCTGACTTATGGCGACGTGGACGACTCGAATACGATATCCACAGACGACACCGGTTATATCCACCAGTACGCTGCTGGACTCGACCCGCTCGAAGCCATTGACCCGCGTCCCTGGGAGGATGCGAGGACAGTCGCCGCGGATGTCGATGGAAACGGACTGGTCAAATCATACGACGCCGCGCTCGTACAGCGGTTTGTCGATGGCAATATCGACGAATTCCCGGCTCAGAATCCCGAGATGGAGATTGCCCAGGCGAACCTTGAAATCCAGCTGACGCAAGAATACTTCATCTTCCATACCGATGACGAAATCTACGGATTCGATCTCGCCTGCTGGATATCCGATACGGTCGTGCCGGGACAACCCGAAGTGCTTGTTGGCGATGTTGAGACGGAAGAATATATCGGCGACGTCCTGATGGGCATATCGCTGATGTCGGCACAACCATTCACCGGCAGCTTCATGCGGATTCCCTATACGCTGCCGCAGGAAACGGCGGATACATTTACCTTCCATCTGGATGTCAACGCGCAATCGATCGAATATGTCGTCGATATGAACATATTCGGTACGCAGGAACCACCCGCGTTCGCCGACCACCTGTACGGCAACTACCCGAATCCCTTCAACCCGAGCACGAATATCAAATTCTCGCTCTCGAAGGAGACGCCTGTCGAGATCACGATCTACAATATCAAGGGACAGCGAGTCAAGAAGCTGGTCTCCGAACCGTTCCAGGCTGGCGTCCACACGGTGACCTGGGATGGAATCGACGACCGTAATCAACCGGTCGCTTCCGGTGTATATCTCTATCGCTACAAGGCCGGCAGTACGACCGAAACGCGTAAGGCTTTGATGCTGAAGTAATTTCGGCTTTGACGCAGTCAAAACGAAATCATGAACGTTGTAATTTCGATTTATCGAAATTATGTTAGTGGGACATCGGCTTTTAAAACAAAATCGATATTTTATCTAACCCCAGCCTCTCTCCACGAATGTGGAGAGAGGTTATTTTTTTAGCTCTGTTGCATATTAAGGGGTGAATATCTTAACGATGATTATAAAGTCCTGGAAGGACGATGGAATTTAGCCCGCATGGGGATTCGATTTTGCAAGCAAAATCACAGGCGTAAGCCATGGGTATCGAATCCGACAAGGTGATAAAGTCCCGTAGGGACGACAGATAACGTGTTGGTTATACACCTGTCGCACCTCCGGCGCTCTATTCGTGTATTGGCATAAATAACCGGGGCTTACGCCCCTGTATGATTTCAGCTTGCTGAAAACATGAATCCCCTACGCGCCTAATATCTGTCATCCCTGCGGGATTGTTATTGTGAAATCCATTCTACCCACCAGGTTTGCAACAGAGCCATTCTTTTGGACAATACAAAGTATTCTGAACGTCATAATAGGTCTCACTCAAGATTTACCTTGCGCGTATGAAATATCTCCGCCAGATTGGTATTTCAAATGAAAATGGAGTCGCTGATGAGAAAAACGATCCTGCTTGTTATCATAATCGTTTCGATCGCGCTTGGTTCCTGTGGAAAAAGCGAACCGGCCCCGAAGCAAGACATCAATGCAGCGAAGAATGTACATCCCGTCATGTATGAGGCTTTCGCGAACGGAAAACGTATCGGATACGCTACATTCAGCTATCTGGAAGATTCTTTGAGTGACATTCGATTCTTCGATGCGAACGAAAAGTTGCTTCTGATCATGATGCCGGAATACAACGAGGCGATCACGAAGGTGAATTGGACGCTGCTGTCCCGGAGTTTCACCGCAGCCTACGAATATGTTGGAGAGCACCCATTAAAGGTGAGGTTCAGTGGTGATTCCGATTTCGCGATCGTGCGCTTTCTGGAAGAGGGGATCGAGCCGTCGAAAAGAGTCGTGGTCGTGACAGCCGGTAAACGTATGAGCTACGATGGGAGCCCGTCGTTACAGACGGTCGATATCGAGTACGAATACATCGCGACCCATCGACGCACCGCTGCGGCGATTTTCAAGGTCGATAACTACGACGATCCCGCTGGATACCTGATTTATCACTATGACGATCATGGTAATCTGGCGATGCTCGACTACAAGAATCCTCTGATGAAAAAGCAGGATAGCTATCAAGTCAAGCTGAAATACTCCGGGGTCGGGAAAGCGGATCCGGATATCACCGAGCTTCTGGAACAGATATTCTTCCTGCCGGCACCGGTCATTTTCGAGTGGATTCTGGACTAACGCGCCTTCCTTAGTTCAAACGCTCTGGTGATCACATAAGCGATCAACGCGAAAATAAAGAAAACCAGCAGCAGCCACGCGATACCCGCCAAAGCGCCGATGATCGTCCGATAGATCTCCAGAAACAATCTTGAATAGGTCAGCGGTATAACCTTCGCGTTTTCCAGATAGTGCGACGGATTGATGTATTGCTCGATACTGTTGATCCGCACACCCGCAGAGATACCCACGATGTAAATGGCAAACTTGATGTAGCGCAGCCAGGCGACGTAGATATCTTCGTTGATCAGCCGGTGAAGGATAAGCTTCAGCGGCTTCGAGAAGATCAGAACGCAGATATTGCAGACAACAATCGAGATGAAAAAGGTCATCAACAGCAGGGAAAGGAACATACGAACCTCCAGTTGACTACCAGCCTCCGCTGGCGCCACCACCGCCGAATCCTCCACCTCCGCCGAAGAAACCGCCTCCGCCACCACCGAAGCCGCTTCCACCGCCAAAACCACCGCGAGACGAACCACCGCCACGACCGCCACTCAGCAGCAGCAGCCAGAGAAGTCCGTTTCCGCGACGTCCACGGCGGAATCCGCCAAAGATGACGAAGAGGATGAAGACAATCAAGCCTACGGGGATGTGTGTTTTCCTGCGACGCGTAGCATTTTTCTTTGTTTTTGCCAGCTCCTCGGGACTGATCTGGAATTCCTTGGTGATAAGACCGCCAAGCTGCCCTGTCGCCTCATACAGTCCCTGGAAGTAATTGCCTTTGCGAAATTCCGGGATAATCGTCTTGCGGATGATATAGTCCGATTCCAGATCGGTGACGACACCCTCCAGACCGTACCCCACCTCGATGCGAACCTTGCGGTCGTTCTTCGATACGACGATCAGGAGACCGTTGTCTTTGTCCTTCGTTCCAAGCTTCCACTGGTCCGCGACCTTGATGGAATACCCTTCGATCGTTTCGCCTTCGAGGGATTTGATCGTCAGAATGGATACTTGCGACGAGGTCTCCTGCTGAATCTGCCGAAGTTTGGTTTCCAGTTGCTGCTTTTGCGATGAGGAGAAAAGGTTGGCGTAATCGTTGACGGCCAAGCCGCTCTGTTTTGGTACTTTAAGTCCGAAAAGCGGCATCAGAAGCGCCAGAAGAAGCGTCAGACACAGAACTCGTTTCATTTCAGCGCTCCAGGATGTTGATTTTATTGGTCAGTTCGTTTGTATCGTCCTCTTTGATAGGGAAATGCTTCTCCAAGAGATCGCCGCACATTGCCACCGCCTCGCAGAGAGATTCCGCCAGACGTTTCCTTCGTATTCCATCGACTACTCGCTGAACGATCTCGTCCCATTGCTTCTGTTCGATCTTCTGCGCGATTCCCTTGTCGGCGATCAGCTCGACCCGATGTTCGAGCTGTGAGATGAAGATCAGGATGCCGGTACGGTCGCGCGTGTTATATACGCCCGAATCGAGAAACTCACGCTGCGCGCGTTCGGATACTTTCACGTTGCGATATCTGCGTGGCACGATCAGGCGATCGATAACGGGGATGTTCACCAAGGCATAGATAACCGAAATCAAGAGGAAGCTGCTGAACCCATACAGCATGACGATGGGATACGCGCTGTTCTCCGCGCCGGTTCCCCAGAACAATCCGCCGAGCCAGTTGCCGATCGGATTGATCCAGAAGAGAAGTGCGACAAACCAGATAAATCCGCAGATCACCGCCGCCATCAATTCGAAAACGGCGTAACTGTCGCTCTGCGGGATCATGGCGAGTGCGATCTCCCCGGAGGTCTTCTTCTCCGCCGTTTCCACCGCGTGGCTGATGCGATCCAGTTCTTCCTGTTTCAGCTTGATCATTCGCCTTTGGCCTTGTTCATCAGCTCCTGAACGTCAGGAGCCTCTTCGGCGCCCTGCTTCGCTTCGAAATACGGTCGCTCGCTGAATCCGAGCATGTTGGCGATCAAGATCGCCGGGAAGCGCTTGATAGCGATGTTGAATTCGCGCGCGGTCTCGTTGAATCGCTGACGTTCTACCGTGATGCGGTTCTCGGTGCCTTCAAGCTGGCTTTGAAGCGCCAGAAATCCCTCGTTCGCCTTCAGTTCGGGATATCTCTCCACCACGACCATCAGTCTCGACAGCGCGCCCGACAGGGAATTCTGTGCCGCCTGGAACTGCTGGAACGCCTCGGGATTATTCAGAATATCCGCGCCTGCCTGGATGGTTCCGCCGGCCTTCGATCGCGCTTCGGTCACGGCTGTGAGTGTCTCCTGCTCATGAATCGCATAACCCTGTACCGTCGCCACGAGATTCGGGATCAGGTCCATACGCCGCTGATAGACGTTCTCTACCTGGCTCCATTTCTCCTTGACCGCCTCATCCAGTCCGACCATTTTGTTATAGGTGTTCTTGCCCCATACGAAGATGGATATTCCAATAAGTAACAGGACTACAACGACCACGATGCATCCGATCGCAAACTTGTTCATCACGCCTCCAGTGAATGTAGATGTTATGATTATTTCTTGTCTGAATTCGAGTCTTCGGCCGACGCTTTATTTTCTTCGAGTTCGTTTCCCCGAATGTATGTAGTCGGCTCTGAATTGAGCGTACTAAGCTGGCTGATAAATCGATTGAAACCCAAATCGGCTATTCGCTTGTAGATAAAGAACAGAGCAAAACCGAGAACGATCGTGATCAGGCTAAGGAAGAAATAGAATTCCAGATCGGTATCTTCCATATAGATGTAGAAGAAATATATGAATCCAGCGATACCCGCAACAAGGAAGATATAAGCTATTACGGTGATAATTCGATTCACGATTGTAGGATTTATCATTATTTACCTCTTTCTTCAAACCTTGAATAACTCCCGCTTCGGCAATACAATCATCTCGATATCAGGCAGAGCGGAACTTACTCTCCGGGAGCGACTTCCTGAATGGACATATCATCAATTCATGGACATTCACCCGGAAAATCTGATATTTATTCAAATGCAGGCTACGATGGAAATTGTCAAGTATAAATATGCACTCACACAGACGATTGGATTGACGTGGATTGTTTCCAGCGCGTCTCAGATACAAAAGTGCGATGATCGCGCTTCATGATTCGTGCACGATCATCGCACGATAAGGTGTTATTCCACTAAATGCGGTATCGGCGGATTATCGAAGCGAGAAAACTACTCCTCGTCCTCGTCTTCTTCCTCGAGTTCCTCGGGTTCTTCGGGAACGTCCCAGTCCTCTTCCTCGCAAAGGTCGAAGAAATGTTTCTTGATTATAAAAATGGCTCCCGCTATCAGGACGGCAAAAAACAGAAATTTGAAGAATTTCTTCATCGCGTATCTCCTCTATCTTATTTTCTCTGTTTTACAATCTTACCCTTGATCCTGTCGATTCCGTTGATACTGCCCAGCACCACGAACAATGTACTGACCGAGAAGAGCATCACGCTCACCTTCATCAGCGGCACGAATAAACCGACAAGATTCATCCTCATTACCTCACTTACAGATACAATATTTTCCAAACGCTATTTGTAAAGTATTTTCTTGCATTAAGCTGATTTTATTTTACCTGTACTCTCTGGAGCGGAAATGTACGCGCGAAACGAGGTCCTGTAGCATATACAGCAAACACGGAGAACAGAATTTTTCGATGAAGCCTGAATCACTCTTCACGACAAAATTTAAACCTTCGAGAACTTGGTTTCGGTTGACATTCATCCCTGCCCTCATTATTCTGTCTTGATATGAGAAGGATTCTTACAGCACTAATCATCAGCCTCGCGTTCACAGCTTTGGCAGCACAGACCGCCATCGGCGACACACTCACCGTCATCCTGAAACCGCTCTTGAACATCCCGGAGATCGTGTTACCCGGCGAGACGTTCATTCTGGAATGCGACGCGCCCACCTCGACCGACAACTGGCACGTCGAGCTGATACACGATGCAACAACCATCGAACTCGGTATCGAGTCGGCGAATTATTACACATCCCTGGCGAGATGGCAGATCCAATGCGCGATTCCACTGAATCCACCGCTTTTCGAACTGTACGACCTTCACGTCACGGCGGACGGCATCGAAGAAGACTTCGAGAAAAACGCAGTTCAACTGATCCCGGAAGAGCGCGACACCTACAGCTTTATCCACGTCACCGATCCACACACGCCCACCTCGCTCTATTACTACGAGGACGGCGCTGAAACAGACTCCACAAACACCGTCGATCTGCGACAGGTGATCCAGGACATCAACATCATCAATCCCGAGTTCGTGCTGCTGACCGGCGACCTTGTCAACGAAGGCGAGCTGGAGGACTTCCTCGAACGGCGCTATTTCACACGAGCCAAGAGGCTCCTGACGGAGCTGGAAGTGCCGGTGTTCGTCACATCGGGCAACCACGACATCGGCGGTTGGGACAGCACGCCGCCGGAGGACGGCACCGCACGCAGAAACTGGTGGAAATTCTTCGGCTGGAATCGACTGATCGACCCGCCCAGCGGCGATCCGTACTATACGCAGAACTACAGCTTCGACTACGGCGATGTCCATTACATGGGCATGGAAGCATACGACAATTACGATAATTTCATGTCCTGGATCTACGGATTCGAGAGTTTCACCGACGGTCAGATGCAGTGGCTGGAAGACGAGCTGGCATCCTCGCAGAGCGCAACCAACCGCGTGCTGTTTTACCACTACGATTTCTCGGAGCAAATCGACCTGAACGATCTCGATGTCGATCTGGCACTGTGGGGACATATCCATTACAACGAAGGGAGCACGCACTATCACCCGTACAACCTCGCGACCGACAACACCGGCGACCACACTCGAGCCTATCGACCAATCCATGTATCCGATAACATTGTCGATCCACAGGAAACTGTTTACGCCGGGTACAGCGGACAGAATCTTCGTGTCACCTATACGCCGTCCAACGAAGGCGTTGCAGATTCGATCCAGGCAGTGGTTCACAACGGACTCGAAGCATCCTTCACCCACTGCCGGCTTAAATTCGTCATGCCGTCAACCGACTACGGTTACATTGTAACGGGCGGCGAACTCGAGCAAACGGATCGCAGCGGAGAATTCGTCATCTGCTACGTGACGTTCGATCTGCCGGAGGGCGAGAATGCCACCGTCACGATTTCCACCGACTACAGCATCGCAGTCGATCCCGTTACCGATGTTCCCACTCCGACAGGCATTTCGACGATCGCGCCGAATCCCTTCAATCCCCAGACCTGCATCTACTACTCGCTCTCACATGAATCAGACGTCCTGATAAACATCTATACTATAAGAGGCGCGCGCGTGACGACGATGAATCCTGGCAAACAGCGCGCTGGAAGCCATTCCATTGTATGGGATGCGCACGACCGGTCGTCGGGTATCTATCTCGTCGAACTCGTTGCCGCCGACTGCAAGTCCATTCGCAAGGCGATCCTGTTGAAATAATCGGGTAAAAGGTAGAAGATAGAATAACGCCACTCGGAGATCGGCAGCTACAGAGACTCTGATATACGATGCAAAATATACAGGGAAGAGAGAGGGCAGGCACGGGAATCTGCCACTGCATTCACTTTCTTCCAATTTTGCAGCCAATGATCCCGTGTTTCAGCATTTTCTCGATTTTATCGAGGTATTTCTAATTATCTGCCTCCAAATCAACGATATCAGGTTGATGAATGAATAAAATTCACCCATTTGTCGGGATGGAGGTATGCATGTCGGAATTCGAGAAAATCTTCGGTGAATTGACCTTCAGCAAGTCCGTAATGAAGCGGAAGCTGAGCAAGGATACCTATTATAAAATCATCGCGACGATGGAAAGCGGCGAACCGCTGGATGAAGCGATCGCTTCGGATATCGCGCATGCAATGAAGGAATGGGCGCTGGACAACGGCGCCACGCACTTCACGCACTGGTTTCAACCGCAACGCGGCGGCACCGCGGAGAAGCACGATGCGTTCATCTGCTACGACGACGATGGCGAGATCATCGAGCGATTTTCACCGGATCGACTGATCCGCTCCGAGCCGGACGCCTCCTCGTTTCCGTCCGGCGGCATGCGCTCCACCTTCGAAGCGCGCGGTTACACCGCCTGGGACCCGACATCCCCCGCGTTTCTGCTCGAATCGGGTGAATCCCGTACGCTCGTGATTCCATCCGTCTATCTCGCCTGGACCGGCGACGTGCTGGATCTCAAGACACCCATGCTGCGTTCGCAACGCGCCTTGAACGACGCCGCCATCCGACTTCAGAAACATCTCGGAAACCGGTTTGCCAGACGCACGCGTGTGCTGCTCGGGCCCGAGCAGGAATATTTCCTCGTCCCGCGCGAGCTATACAATCAGCGCCCCGACTTGCAACTTTGCAAGCGCACAATCTTCGGCGCGCCATCCCCCAAGGGACAGCAGATGGAAGACCACTATTTCGGCTCCATCAAGCCGCGCATCATGGCATTCATGGCGGATCTCGATCATGAACTGTATCGTCGCGGCATCCCCAGCAAAACGCGACACAACGAGGTCTCGCCGAATCAGTTCGAGATGGCCCCACTCTACGAAGACGCCAACCTGGCAGTCGATCACAACCTGCAAGTCATGGCGCTGCTGGACACGATCTCGGAGCGACATGGGCTGGTGGCGATCCTGCACGAAAAACCCTTCGCCGGTCTGAACGGCAGCGGCAAGCACCTTAACTGGTCGATCTGCGACAACACTGGCGCGAACTACCTCGAACCGTCCAAATCTCCGCTCAAGAACATCAGCTTCCTGATGACCATCGGCGCGATTCTACTCGGCGTTCATCGCTTCGGCGGTCTGCTGAGGGCATCGGTCGCGGACGCGGGTAACGACCACCGTCTGGGCGGAGGCGAAGCGCCTCCCGGTATCATGTCGGTTTATCTCGGGCAATATCTGGATGAGCTCCTCGACGAGATTGAAGGGATCGGCAAACTTTCGGGCAAAGCAATGGAGGAAATCAACCTCGGCGTGCAGAAGCTGCCGAAAATCGCCAAGGATATCGCCGACCGCAACCGCACTTCTCCCATTGCGTTCACGGGAAACAAGTTCGAGTTCCGTCCCGTGGGATCAAACCAGAACTGCGCCGAATCGACAACCGCGATGAACATGATCGTCGCCTGGGGTTACGACCAGATATACAAGCGACTGAAGGCTCGTAAAGGCAGCATGAAGGAAAACGCGTTCCTCGTCATGAAGGAAATCCTCCGCGAGACCCGTCCCATACGATTCGAAGGGAATAACTATTCGGACGAATGGCGTCAGGAGGCGCGGAAACGAGGACTACCGATTGCGGACAACACGCCGCAGGCGCTCCGATTCTATCTCGAACCGGAGGTGAAGAAGCTCTTCAGCGAATACCGCGTGCTTTCCGAACGCGAACTGATCTCCAAGGTGGATATCAAGCTCGAAGCATACATCAAGACGCTCGAAATCGAGTTCCGCACCGCAATCGAGCTGGTCAACACCCGCATCATGCCATCGTTGATCCGGCACCTCAGGTTACTCGCCGATACTTACGCGGGACTGCTCGGAGCCGAGATACCGTCCAGCGCCATGCTCGACGAGATTCGCATTCTGGAAAAGGTCTTCACGAACCTGTGCGAGCACATCAAGACCATGAAGAACATCCTGTCCGAAGGCGAAAAGCGAAGCGACTTCTTCGAGCGTGCCGATTACTATGCGTCGGAGGGGTTGCCGTCACTGGAAAGAATGCGCATGGATGTCGATCTGGTGGAGTCATACGTGGCAGACGATCTGTGGTCTCTTCCCCGGTATTATCAGCTATTGAAGCAGTGATCGCGGTAAGGATCCTGAAACGCTATCAAACAAGCATTCATTACTATAATTATCCTTCAAATGGAACATTCCTTGCATTGTGTCGAAACAAAGAAACAACCAGGGGGTGCGAAATGAGGAGATTCATAGTTTTAGCACTGACACTCATAATTTGTGCAACACTTTTTTCTGAGACGATCCAGAACGGCTTTGATTTCGATCGTCCGTACATCGAATACAAAGACGGAAAAAGCCTGATCAACATGCGTGGACTGCCGCAAATCGGCGAGCCCGGCGAGCCGCTTCTTCCCGCATATCCGGTTCGCATCCTGATTCCCCAGTTTCATAATGTCGCAAGCGTAACCATCGAGGGCGATTCCGACATCATGACGCTGGATATGCCCATTTATCCCACACAGCGACAATATCCGCTCAGCAAACTGGAATCGATGACTCCATCGTTTACGAATCTTCGTGACGATATCACGTCGATGCCGGTCTTCCCCATCGAGAAAGGCGGCAACCAGATCGTGGGAACGTATCGCGGCTATCAGATTTTCACAATGCTTCTCTACCCGGTGCGCTATCTTCCGTCTGAAAACGCGATCGAATATTATTCGCATCTGGATGTCACGATCGAAACGGCGTACGACGCGGAATTGCAGGACACCGGAGCATTCGTGCGGAAAGACGACCACACGATGCGCCGGCTTCAGGACATGGTCATGAACCCGCAAAGCGCCAGCCGCTACATCGAACCGACCCACGACCGCAGCCGCATTGCGTATGATTATCTGATCATTACTCCCGGTGACCTGATCGACGATTTCGAACCGCTTGCCGAATACAAGAACAGCCTCGGCATCCGCACTACGATCGTCAGCGTGGAAATCATACTGGCAACCGCGGAAGGTGACGACGACCAGGAGAAAATCCGCAACTACATTACCGCGGAATACCTCGACAGCGGTATCGAATACGTACTTCTCGCCGGCGACGAAGAAGATCTCCCCCATCGCGGAATGTACGTCAATCCCGGTTATTACGCCGATTCCGATATCCCCAGCGACCAATATTTCTTCAACCTCGACGGCGACTGGAACGACGATGGCGACAACTATTGGGGCGAATGGAGCGAAATCGATTTCTACGGCGAAATCTACGGCGGCAGAGCGGCTGTTGACAATAGTACCGAAGCCGGTAACTTCGTGAACAAACAGTTAATGTACCAGACTGATCCGGTGATCGAAGACTTGAACAACAACGCACTGATCGGCGAGGATCTCGGCTGGACCTGCTGGGGCATGGACTTCATGGAAGAGGTGCGGCTGGGATGCGATAACTATGGTTACACCACCGTCGGCATTCCCGAACATATCGATGTCGAAACCCTCTACGACCTGGAAGGCATCTGGTCAACCACACAGCTTTTCAACATGATGAACAGCGGCAAGAACCTGATCGGGCATCTGGGACACTGCTCGACGCACTACAATATCAAATTCTACACCGACGCTGTCACCACCAGCAATATGACCAACAACGGTGAGAATCACAACTTCTACATCATCTACACGCAAGGTTGTTACTGCAACGCCTTCGACAACCGTGACGACAACGGCTACTATTACAACGAAGATGCGATCTCCGAACAATGGAACAATCTCGCGAACGGATGTGTCTGCTATGTGGGTAATTCCCGCTACGGATGGGGCGACAGCTCCGCGACCAACGGAGCATCCCAGCACCTTCAACGTGAATTTTACGACGCGCTCTACGGCGAAAACATTTCCCGTATCTCGGAAGTGCAAGCAGACAGCAAGGACGACACGGTACCGTTCCTTTCAGCTAACACGGTGCTGCTCTGGTCCTATTTCGAATCGACTCTTCTCGGCGACCCGACGCTGGACATCTGGACGGATGTACCAGCCGATGTGACATTCGACACACCGGATGTGTTACCGATCGGTGTCAGTGAATTCGATGTCACTGTTACCGTGGATGACGATTCGGTTAATGAACTGCTTGTTGCCGTGATCTGCGACGATCAACTGATCGGAAGAGCAATCGTTCAAAACGGCGTATCTTCCAGTATCGAACTCACCCAACCGCCGGAGACTCCCGGGACACTCAGGCTGAACGTCACCGGACACAATGTGCTGAACGAATTTACTCTGCTCGATGTCATCGCGCCGGACGAAGCGTTCATCATTCCCGGCGACTACACGATCGTCGATGGTAACAATGGCGAACTGGGCTGGAACGAATCGTTCGAAATGTCGATCCCAGCCAACAACGTCGGAAACCTCCCGGCGGAAGAGCTGACAGCGACTATTTTCACCGAATGCGAGTATATCACGATCGAACAGGATGAAATCGAATATGGAACCGCTGGTGCGCAATCGACTGTCGATCCGACGACCGGTTTCGAGATGACAACCGCGATGGATATCCCTGTTGGCACCGTTGCCGATTTCATCGTTACATTCAGCTCCGGTTCCGACGAATGGCAATACGAGATTAGCATCCCGATCCAGGTTCCGAATCTGCTCATCCAGAACGAAAGCTTTGTCGAGCTTTCCGGCAACGGCAACGGGCTTCCCGATCCCGGCGACCTGGTGCGTATTACCACCGAGATCGTCAACGATACCGATTTCGCGCTGGACTCGTTGCGCGTGAAACTCATGACAGACAACGAATATGTCTCGATCACACCGGAATACCTGAACTTCGGCGACCTCGGACCGGGTGAAATGGAAGATCTCGAGTTCTTCAATATTACACTCAGCGATCAAATCGAGATCCCGATCAACATCGTATTCTACCTGAGTATCGATTGCGAACGCGGCTACCACCTCGGTAGTATCGCCAATCTTACAATCAATCCCTTCCTCGATAACTTTGAAACAGAATATTACGATTGGGAACACTTCGCTCTGGAAACAGGAACCAACGACCAATGGCACCGCAGCAATCTGGACAACACGACCATCAACGGTGAATACTGCTGGAAATGCGGGGCAACCTCGAATAGCGGAGAGTATTCCGACGATCTCTTCACCGCGCTGCAAGGACCGCAGGTCGCTGTTCCCGACAACTCCTGGCTGACATTCTGGCATCGGATGAGCGCCGAATCAAGCAGTAACTATCCCGGATACGCTTATGACGGCGGTTTTGTCGAAATCTCAACCGACGAAGGCGACAACTGGATTCAGATCGAGCCGGAAGGCGGATATCCGTACCTCTCCCGCGGCAACAGCAGTCACATACCCGAGGAAACACCACTCTATTCCGGTGATTTCGATTGGGAGCAGGCCTACTTCGATCTGACGAATTACGCCAACCAGGATGCCATGTTCCGGTTCGTGTTCCAAAGCGACGGCAACACGAATCTCGGAGGCTGGTTCATCGACGATGTGCAGATCGAGATGGATATGCCGCTCGTGCCACCGACGAATCTCGTCGGCATCTGCCAGGAACGTGTATTGACAATTACCTGGGACAGTCCGACTACTCCGATCGATTCCTATACCATCATCCGTAACGATGTTGTTATCGCGGAGAATGTTACATCCAACAGCTTCATCGACGACCTGACCGAGGTTCCGGGAATCCAGTTCGATTACTACATCGTTAGTGTGCGTGGCGACGAAATGTCCGAATACAGCGAAGTATATGGACTCATTTTCACATCATCCGGACAGGGAGACGTTCCCGTATTCGTCAACCAGCTTTGGCAGAATTACCCGAATCCGTTCAATCCGGAGACGAAGATCCGCTTCAGCGTCGCTGAAAAAGCCGATGTCAAACTGAGGATCTACAATGTTCGCGGGCAGTTGGTCCGTACGCTGGTCAACGACAAACTCGACGAGGGTATGCACATGATCGACTGGAGAGGTAAAAACGACAGCGACAGGTCGGTTGGCAGCGGTGTTTACTTCTACAAACTCGAGATCGGAAACGATCGATTCGTGAAGAAAATGCTTCTCTTGAAATAGATCCTTGAATCTCCTCCTTCTTCTCGGCTTCCCAAGCTGTGAAGAAAACATTCGCTCCCGATTCCCCTCATCGGGAGCGATTTGTTTATCGCTAACAACACAGAAATCACCTTCCGACTGTTGATTTTATAATGATATAAGGCTCTGGTGCGAATCGAGTGGGGCATCTTGTAACGATGATTCTGAAGTCCTGGAAGGACGATAGATTTTAGCCTGGTACGTAAGTGCCGGGCTTTGATTATGGGATTGATAAGAAGTCCCGTAGGGATGACAGATGGTTCGTAGAATAATCTGCCTTTCGCGCCTGCGGCTATCGGACTATGTTACTGGCACTTACGTACCCGTCTAAAATATACCATCCCTACGGGATTACATGCTGCAACCACCCAACAAGCAACCGAGCCTGAATAATTATCTCGATACGCGTTGAATCTTGTAGAAATGTACCGGATCGGTTACCAGCGCCGCCCATACGTGTTCACGAAGGAAGTTGCCGGTGTAATCCGGTTCGTAAACCCCATCCGGTGTATCGCATGAAAGGACGATGTAGCCGAATCCGCCCGGATCGACCCAGTCGATAACGACGACCCCGTCCGTGATTGTCAGGTCGCAGGAATAGACATTCAGACCGTACAACACAGGATCGATGCTCGTGATCTGGTCACCGAGGATTTCCACGTTGTCCAGAACGCAATCGATATATCCGTCGGCGGAAAAGGTGATCTGATACGTTCCGGGAAGGAGCGGTCGTTCGAATCTACCGGTCGTAACATCGCAGTAAAAGGGTTCAACGGGAGTCAGACCCTCCTGATCGTCCACACCTGCCACACTCATGATCGCATCGATGGGTAATCCTCTTTCATCGGTTGCGTGACCGCACAGACATGCATAATTGATCCGATCGAGCATGATCAAAGCCGCCTGGAGATTGTCCTCCTTGATCTGATCGATGTATGGCTGCGGCGGATGATATCCACCATAGCTGGCGTTGTTCAATTCGATGGTGAATCCGAAAACGCGTTCTTCCGAATACGCCCAGTCACCCATCGTCCCCTGGCAGGTATAGGTGAAGTCTGATGCCTGAACCGGCGTGTAGTGTCCCGTTCCGTCGATCTGCGGTATCGTGACGGCCATGCTTTGCGCCAGTGCGTCCATGATCTCGTAATCGAGGCTGCATGCGCCATCGATATGCCCCAACGGATAAATAACCCATTCTCCAGTAGAATGATAGGTTATTCCACCCCAGAATTTATGACTCCGGATCATGTCGCGCATGTAGATCGTTTCAATCTCCGACCATTCGCAGGGTCCGTGGTATATGTTGGAAGACGGGTAGCTCGATGCGCCGTTATTACCCCAAATATAACCGAAATTCCGGTTTAAATCGACCCCATCCCGGGTGCTGAAATCGGGCATACCATCCAGATCGTTGTCCCGCATGTTCTTACGATGATAGCTGTGCCACTCTTGTACCGCCACCTCGTAACCGTCAGGATTCATCACCGGCACCACCCATATCTGGTTGTTGTCTATCCAATTTGTCGCGTCGTCGTTAACACCGTAGTTTTCCAGCAGCCAGGTCAGGATATGCATGGTGACTTCCACGCCGATAGTCTCCTGAGCGTGGATACCGCCGCAGTAGAAGTAATTGGGTTCGTCCTCTTCCGAATCAGGGTTGTCCGATAGCTTCAGGCAGAGCACTTCGTACTGGAAATTCTCGTAGTTGTTGTTTCCTTCGAGGTAATAGGTATGACATGTTGTGGGTCCGAGATCGATCAGCGTTGTGATATCCGGATATAATGCAGCCAGCGTTTCGATGCTATCGACGACCGTTTCGTATGGCTGGTATCCCGAAAGCAGTCGGTCATTCGTTGTCCATGAATAATGATGTTCGTCCAGATACGTTCGCACATTCATGTCCCCGGTAAAATGAAGGATGGGAGGTATCTGGTAATAATCACCAATAATTTCGTTTTCGACGAGCCATTTCATCAAGGCTTCGTCGCCATTTGCGACTGTGAATTCCATCTCCTGGCCCGATAGTGTGAGCACAAGAGTAACAAAGGCAGCGCACCATATAAATTTTTTCATTATTGCACCATTAAGATTTTGTGGGTTAGAATGGTTTCTCCCGATTCTGCCCGAACCAGATACAGTCCCGATGCCGCCATCTTCCCTCTGTCATCCGTACCATCCCAATGCAATTTGAGTCTCGGACTATCACACATCCCTTCGAACAGTCTCCTGACCCGGCGTCCTTTGATGTCGTAGAGCGTGACAGAGAGTTGCTTTGCTTGCGGCAGATCGAGTACAATATCCGTTTCGGGGTTGAACGGATTCGGATAGTTTACGATATGAAATTGCGATTGAACGACTTCTTCCTGCACCGCATTGGTAGTGAACTGGACATTGAGCTCGGTGATTTCATCTTCGACGATTTCGACATTATGATAGGTTAGTGGAACATATTCCCCATATTCGAAACGTACGGTATAGCTTCCCGGCAGAAGCGGCCGGATATAGCGCCCGAACAGCTCGTTGCTCCGCGATGGCTCGACGTCCGTCATGCCAGCCTGGCTGTCGATCTCCTCCACATATACGTCGGCGACAAGGGGATTTCCCTGCTGATCGGTTATCAAGCCGGTCAACGTCGATTTCATGCCACGTTCGATGAACATCAGCGCGGCGGAGAGGTTGTCCTGGCATATCTGGATCATGTCGTTTTCCGAGGGGAAATGCGTATTGGAAAGCTCGATCGTGAAGCCGAATACCCGCTGCTCCGAATAACTCCAGTCGCCCATGGTTCCCTGACAGGTGTAGCCGAAATCGACTGCCTGAATCGGTGTGTAAAACCCGAATTCGTCTATGCGCGGAATCGTCATAGCCATATCCTCTGCCAGATCGCCCATGATCTCGTGATCGTACGAGCATACGCCGTCGAGGTGACCGAGTGGGTACAGGACGTACTGCCCGGACGAATGGTAGGTGATAGCACCCCAGAAACGGCGCGCGCGGATCAAGTCTCGCAGATATACGGTCTCCGGCTCCGACCACGCCTCCGGTCCGTGGTAGCTTTCGGAAAAATAAATACCGGACGCGTTGTGGTTGCCCCATACATAGCCGAAATTGCGGTTCAGATCAACCCCGTCGTCGGACGAGTAGTCCGGCATCTGGTTGCCGTTGTTGTCGCGCATGTTCTTGCGATGCCACAGATGCAGCTCTTCTATACTGAGCTTGTGTCCGTCGGGATTGATCAACGGCACGAACCATATCTGATTTTCATCGACCATCTGCGTGATCTCGTCGTCGGTTCCGTAGTTTTCCAGGATGTGCTGCAACACGTGCATCGGCACCTCCACGCTGATCAATTCTCTTGCGTGGATCGCGCCACCGATGAATACGTTCGGCTCGTCTTCTTCTGCATCCGGGTTGTCCGAGACCTTCAGGCACCATATCTCGTGCTGAAACTCGATATAGTTTTCGAGTCCTTCGTCGTAGTACAGATGACATTGTGACGGACCCAGCGATTCGAGCCGTACGATCTGCGAATAATCGTCCGCGTATTGCTGAAGCTCGGATGTCACTTCCGCGTAATTATGGAATTCCTCCAGCTCGCGACTGAGCTCTTCCATTGTGCAAACCGATAAAATATCGTAGCCCGTTTGCGTAAGGTAAGTCATCTGCGCATCGTCGGCATGAAGCTGCATATATCCGCTTCCATTCAGGAGCATGAAATCGGTGTCCGTCTCTTTCAGATGGCTTGTGAGTCGATTATCGGGATTCGATACAGTTACGAAATATTCTTCTGCAAGAAGCGTTATACTTGCAAGCAGAATCAGAATTCCGAGCAGGATTCTCATGGTTCCTCCAGAACGAAACGAGATCATTGCAAACATTATCTCCTGTTGTGCGAAACCTGCAAGGAAAAAACCGTTTTTTTTCTTAACAGGTTTTGAGCGGATGAGTAAAACGGAATCGAGAATAATATTCAACAGGCAGGTTTGTATGTACATCATAGATCCCAATGGGCAATGCGATAAAGAGGTGGCGGACGTCCTCGCAAGAAAGGGTGTTGGGCACAGAGTGGTCGTCGCGCTGAAACAATCCGGTCAGATCGAACTGTTTGTGCAATTCGACATCGTATTCGCGGTGGAAAAATACCGCAACGATATCACGAAGGAATATTGCGAACGGATGATCGAAAAAGGCCATCGGATCATCGTGCCGGAGGAGTACCGGAAGGCGCGGACAAAGCATCTCCCCAACGTGGATATCCATCGTATCCCACACGAACTGGTCAAAGTAAGCCTCGAACTGATGAGTCCGTCGCTGAAGGAGTGTTTGCGTGTCGCGAGTATGGCATTGATATGCGATATCGTGACTTCGGGCGAGCCGATTCTCTCCATCGGCGGCGTGGAAGACCGTCTGGATACGGCTGCGGTGATTGTCCCCGGATTTGCTTCTGATTTTGTTGACGCAAAAGTACTCGAGATTAAATGTGCACCATACGATCAATGAGGAAACAATGAGAAATATTGATTTGCAAAAACAGGTTGAACACATTGTCGAATTCATTCAGGAACAGTTGCGAAAAGCCGGCATGAAGAAGCTGGTAATCGGGCTTTCCGGCGGTATCGATTCGTCGCTTGCCGCCGCGCTGAGCGTGATGGCGGCCGGCAAGGAAAACATCACCGCATTCATGCTGCCCTACAGGGGAAGCCACCCCAATAGCTTCAACCACGCGAAGGAAGTCGCCGAACATCTCGGCATCGCGTATCACGCTATCGAGATCACACCCATGGTCGATGCCTATTTCGATACGTACGAGCCGGACGCAAATTCCCTGCGCCGCGGAAACCGCATGGCGCGCGAGCGGATGTGTATCCTCTACGATCAATCCGCGAAACTGAACGCGCTGGTAGTCGGCACAGGAAACAAGACCGAACTCCTTATCGGCTACGTGACCCAGCACGGAGACGGCGCATGCGCCTTCGAGCCGCTGGGAAACATCTACAAGACGGAAGTATGGCGGATGGCGCGGATGCTTGGGCTGCCCGACAGCGTCATCGAGAAGAAACCGACCGCCGATCTCTGGGACGGTCAGACCGACGAGGGCGAACTGGGCATTACCTACGCGATGCTGGACGAGATCCTCTATCGGCTGGTCGATCTGGAATGGACGAAAGACGAGATTGCGCAGGATGGATTCAATCCAACCGATATCGACAAGGCGATTGAACTGTACCGCAAGTCTTCGTTCAAACGCAGCCTTCCACCCGCACCGGAGCTTGTCTGATGATCGCTCTTCATTTTTCTCCCCTCTCATTTGCAGGTTTTGCCGGAGGCAACAACCTGGAATCTCTAAAACCAAAGAGAGGAGTCGGAGGCGAATTTGTCCCTCTTTAAATCCGATCGTTGCAAACGTTGCAAAGACCGTCTCGGTCACCGCTTCTGTATGCGCAGTGCGAAGAAGATATGCTGGCATTGCTGCAACGAACTGCGTATTGACGGTAAGTGCCCGGATACCTGCCGTTACACGCCAAAGAAACGCGAGGACGAAATCTTTGCGACCGGCGTGAAGGTTGAATCGCGTAGCGAGTTCCGTGATCTTCTGAAGAAGATGATCAAACGCTGGGCGTTCGAACCGCAGGAGATTTTTAGCGGTCGTACACCGGTGAAGATGGCGGAAAGCGAGGACGAGAAGCAGGATCTGGATGTGATTGCGCAGCAGCTTCGCCTGATACCCGAATTCCCCGTCGAATACCTGGCGGATATCCTCAACCTGCGTATGGATGCCGGCTTTCAAAGCACCATATCGCACGAGCAGGTGGGCAATCAGATTCTTCGAACCGTCATTGCACAGGACTGGGATTTGCTGCCGAAGTTTCTGCGGCGCGGCTGGACGAACGACGATCCCGCGCTTGTGATAAATTTCCTGAAACGCTTGCAGGCTGATCCCAACATGAAGCGGATGACCCGTTTCGATCTCATCGCCTCCGCCCTGAGCGAAAACAATCGCGAAGCACTGATCCAGTACGAGATCAACGGACGACTCGACCTGACGCTCCACCTGATCGACGAAGACGGCAAGTGGAAGCTTGAATCGCGCGTCTTTGGCAAACTCGATATTTACCGCGATTTGCAGCAGATCATGAACCAGGCGGCGCTCCTTTTGCAGAAATCACCGGACGGAGCCTGCTGGGAGTTTCTGAATAAATACATGAAGTTTTACCCCGATTCCGCAGATTTGCAATACGATATGGGGATGTATTACTACTTCCATCGCAATGCGAAGAAGGCGGAGATACACCTTATGAACGCTGTCGAGATCGATTCGGCGTTCACGGAAGCCAGGTACACGCTGGCAACGATCCTTCAAACGACAGACAGACAGCAGGATGCGGAACGACACTACCTGATCGTGCTTCAGCAGAGCCCGGAAGACTATCGCGCGATGAACAATCTCGCGACCATCATGATCGACTCGGGTCGCAAGGATCAGGCGAAACCGCTTCTCAAGAAGTGCCTCGAGCTGAAACCGGATTTCGAGATCGCGCAGAAGAATCTGGATCGATTGATGGGTTGACAGCCGAAATATGTAATGAATAACGAACCAACCCCGTGGTTCCCCTTCGCCCGTTTACGGGAGAAGGGGTTAGGGGATGAGGGAAATCTAAGGAGCAAAAATGGACACGATCAAGAATGCCTACCTTTACGGTATCCAGAATGAAATAAAGACGAAGAATCTCTATACGCTGCTTCAGAAGGCGTTTTTAAAAGCGCAGGTCGGTAATATCTTCAAAGAGCTGATCGAGCTTGAGAAAATCCACGAGAAGAAGCTGACCGAGCAGTATATGAAACTCTTCCCCGGCGAAAAGCCGGATGTGGATCACGAAGAGATATTCACGTTCCACAGCGAAATCGATCTGAAGGACGCCAACGACGTACTGCAATTCGCCATCGCGATGGAGCAGCAGGCGCACGAGAAATATACTCAGCTCGCGACCGACACCGAAGACGAGGAAACAAGAGCGCTTTTCAGCTACCTCGCCGGCGAGGAAAACAACCACAAAGAGCTTCTCCAGGACGAGATCGAACGCATCCACGGCGCGATGACCTGGTTCGATCCATCCGAACTGAACGGATTACAGGAATATTGAGAATAAAGGAGCAATCATGCCGTTTATTTCAAACACCGACAAAGAACGAAAGGAGATGCTGGAGGCGATCGGCGTATCGCGTTTCGAGGATCTCCTGGTAAACATCCCGGAAAAATTGCGTCTGAACGGGCTATTGAAGCTGGACGAACCGCTTTCTGAACTCGAAGTGACCCGCCGCATCAACTGCATCGCGGCGAAGAATCGGCACACTGAAGCGATGAATTCCTTCATGGGCGCCGGCGTCTATGACCACTTCATCCCCGCCGCAGTCGATCACATCATCATTCGCCCCGAATTCCTCACCGCCTACACGCCTTATCAGGCGGAGGTGAGTCAGGGTACGCTGCAATTCATCTACGAATTCCAGACCCTGATTTGCGAACTGACCGGCATGGAAATCGCCAACGCCGGTATGTACGACGGCGCAACCGCAGCTGCCGAAGCGCTGCTGATGGCATCACGAGCCACGCGCAAGGAAAAGGTCATCCTCGCCGGAACGCTGCATCCGAGATTCTACGACGTGATCCGCAGCTACACCGAAGACATCGGTCTCGAACTGGTCATCGCACCGGTTAAAGACGGCGTCACCGACATCGACGGGATGGCGAAGCTGATCGACACGGACACGGCCGGCGTACTCGTCCAGACCCCGAACTACTTCGGCTGCCTCGAGGACATGCACAAGATCGACGAGATCGTCCACGCGCAGAAGAAAGCGCTCCTCATCGCGGCGGTCGATCCGATCTCGCTCAATGTGCTCAATTCACCCGCCGAATACAATGCCGATATCGTCATTGGCGAAGGTCAGGCGCTCGGCAACAAGATGAACTACGGCGGACCGCTTTTCGGATTCTTCGCGTCGAGCATCAAGCTCCAGCGTTCCATGCCTGGTCGCATCGTGGGCGGCACCCTCGATGTCGATGGCAAACGCGGTTACGCACTCACCCTCCAGACCCGCGAGCAGCACATCCGCCGCGAAAAAGCGACTTCGAACATCTGCTCGAATCAGTCGCTGGCATGCCTGGCGGCAACAGTCTATATGTGCCTGATGGGACGCAAGGGACTTCGGGAAATCGCGGAGCAATCGACGATCAAGGCACATTTTCTGGCAGAGAAAATCGGCAAGCTGAACGGCTTCGAGATCGCCTATTCAAAGCCGTTCTTCAAGGAATTCACCGTGAAAACACCCATCCCTGCGAGCGAAATCATCGAGAAGCTGATCGCGAAGGATATCATCGCCGGTGTCGATCTGGCGGAAACGGGCATGGAGAACGGACTGCTCATCGCCGTGACCGAGAAGAAAACGAAGGCTCAGATGGATGAACTGGTGAAAGCGCTCGAGGAGGTCAACAATGGCTAAGACGATCTTTGAAAAACATTCGCAAGGCAGATTCGGCTACACATTGCCGAAACTCGACGTGGAAGGCGACCTCAATCTTTGTATCCCCGCTAAATTCCAGCGAAAGGGCGAGCTTCCGCTACCGGAAGTGAGCGAACTGGACGTGATGCGGCACTTCATCGAACTCTCGCACCTGAACCACTTCATCGAGAAGGGTTTTTATCCACTGGGTAGCTGCACGATGAAATACAATCCCAAGATCAACGAGACGCTCTCACGTAACCCCGGGTTCATGGACGTCCATCCCATGCAGCCGCAATGTACCGTCCAGGGCGCGCTGGAACTCCTCTACGAGCTTCAGAACGATTTATCGGAGATTTCCGGCATGGCGGATGTCACACTGCAGCCGGTAGCAGGTGCGCAGGGCGAATTCACCGGTCTGAAGGTTATCCACGCCTACCACAAATTCAACGGCAACCACCACAAGCGTAAAATCATCCTGCCGGATTCGGCGCACGGAACCAACCCCGCAAGTTGTACGCTCGCCGGATTCGAGGTGATCGAGCTGAAATCGAACGAGAAGGGCAAGGTCGATATCGAAGAACTGAAGGCCGTCATCTCCGACGATGTCGCCGGCTTCATGCTGACCAATCCCAACACGCTGGGGCTGTTCGAGAACCAGGTCGAGAAGATCGCGGAACTGATCCACAGCGTCGATGGGCTGATGTACATGGACGGCGCGAACCTCAACGCGCTGCTGGGTATCGTGCAGCCGGGCAAGATCGGCTTCGACGTGATGCACTTCAACCTGCACAAGACCTTCTCCACCCCGCACGGCGGCGGCGGTCCGGGTTCCGGTCCGGTCGGCGTGCGCGAGGATCTCGTAAAATTCCTGCCCGTACCGATGGTTCGCAAACAACCGGACGGAACCTTCTACCTCGACTGCTCGCACAGCGAAACCTCGATCGGTAAGGTGCACTCGCACTACGGAAACTTCAGCCAGAACGTACGTGCCTGGATCTACATCAAGATGCTGGGCGCGGAAGGACTGCGCGAGGTTTCCCGCAACGCCATCATCAATGCCAACTACATCATGCGCAAGCTCGACAAGTATTTCCACGTGCAGTACGATGAGCATTGCATGCACGAATTCGTCGCCGACGGAAGCTGGCAGAAAAAGCTCTACGACGATCCCGACAAGCAGATCAAGACGCTCGATATCGCCAAACGGCTTCTCGACAAGGGATTTCACGCTCCGACGGTCTATTTCCCGTTGATCATACACGAAGCGATGATGATCGAACCGACCGAAACCGAGAGCAAGGAGACACTCGATACCTTTATCAACGCGATGATCGAGATCGCGTCCGAGGCGAAAGAGAATCCCGAACTGCTCAAGGGCGCGCCGTTCAGCACGCCGGTACGCCGCCTGGACGACGTTCGCGCGGTCAAAATGCTGGACGTGAAGTTCCAGGACTACCTGAAACAACAAGAAGAAGAATAGTCTCTATTCAGATGGATATCACAGACCGGAGTCGAAAGGCTCCGGTTTTTCACAAACAAACTTCTGAATGTGTTACGGAGTAACTCTTCCGAATGTTTGTTTGGATCTCATGCAACTTGAGTGGACTTAGCCCATTTAAAAATCGACAGTCGGAAGTTGATTTCTCTCATAGCATGCAACTTCCCGTGATCCCGCCTGCTCTCTTTATTCAAACCTCAGAATATCCGCCGGATTTCTGTTGATCGTGTGAACCGTATAGTAGAGCGTCGTAAGAACCGCGATCAGAATGGTGATCACGAACACCAGCACAAAAACCCAGGGCTGAATGGTGATGCGCCACTCGAAATTTCTGAGCCATCGCTCCATGCCAAACCACGCGATGGGCACCGCAAGGATATTCGCCAGAACCACCCACTGAATTTGCTCCTTCACCACCAGCAGCAGTAAACACCAGAATCGCGCGCCATGAACCTTCCTGACCGCGATCTCCTTGCTGCGCTGTATGTTGCTGTACGCAGTCAGCGCGACAAGACCGAGGATCGAGATGAAGATCGCAAGACCGGAGAACATACCGAATACCTGCCCGAATTGCCGATCCTTTTTATACTGGCGATTGAAAAACTCGTCCAGGAAGAAATACTCGAACGGATTGCCCGGATAATGCTTCTCCCAAAGGGTTCGAATCCGGGAGAGCGTCCCGTTGACATCCTGTCCGTGAATCCGGAACAGATGGTAGTTACGGCTGTCCTTTCTGAATACAAAGAGCAGCGGAATGACCGGACCCTTCGGGCTCATCTGGTTGTAGTTCTCGATGACTCCGATAATCTTACGCGTTTTTCCGCCCTGGATAATCATCACGCCGATCGCGTCCTCCGGCGACTTGAAGTCGTAGAACTCGAGCGCCGCCCGATTGATCACGGCAGCGGTATCGTCCGACGCAAAATGTTCGATGTCGAAATTCCGACCGGCGATCACAGGGATACGGAAAAACGGCACGTAGTATTCGTCAATTCCGACCATATACATCACCTTGGACTCTTCTTTATCCTGATCCTTCCGACGGGATCCGTTCGCCCAAAATATCTCGTCGCCGGGAACGTTATTGCCCACCGCGAAATCAACTATCTGGGAAATCTGACGGGCATCGTGAGAAAATGCCTCGAAGCTCGAAAACACCAGCGAATCCGACGAAAACACCTCGGGTCTCAGCACCGCGACGACCTGATCGATATCGACTCCGATATCCTTGTTCTCGAGGTGCCGCATCTGCAAGAACACGATGATTGTTCCCGCGATCAGCGCCGCGGATACCGTGAACTGGAACACGACCAGAATCTTCTTCATCAGCGATCCGGAACGCGATCGCGCAAAACTGCCCTTGAGCACGATCACCGGATCGAACGCCGACTGGACGAATGCCGGATAGAGATTCGTCAGAATCGCGCCACCGACGAAGAGTATCGCCAGCCAGAGCCAGTAACCCGAATCGAATAGCAGCCCGAAACCGAGCGACGCACCCGTAAGATGCCTGAACCACGGCAGGATCGCCTCGACCGCCAGCAGCGCTACGATCATCGCGACAAGGTTGGTGACGACCGATTCGAAGATGAATTGCCGGATCAGGACATGACGCTCGGCGCCGCAGACTTTCCGCAGACCGATCTCCCTTGCCCGTCCCAGCGCACTGGTGACCGACAGATTGATGTAGTTGATCCACGCCAGAATCAGGATGAACACCGCGACCAGCGTCAGGAGCCCCACCGACTGACCGTCGCCCTGCTCGTCCGGCTCCGATTCCTGCAACAGCTTCGAGTAGAGGTGGATATCCTTGAGCGGTTGAAGCAGGAATTCCATGTCCTTCGTCCGCTCGGCGATCTCGGAATTGTTCTCTTCGTCGTGGAGCCAGGTATCGAATTTCCGGTTGAATTCTTTATGATCGACGCCCGGCTGCATCAGCACGTAGGTGTTGAAATCGTACCAGCCCCATGCCGTCTCCGCAGCCTCTCCCGCAAAATCGACCAAAGATGAAAATGATATAAGTGCGCTGAATTTGATATGAGAGTTCTCGGGTACATCCTCGCAGATTCCCGTAACCTCCATATCCATCTCGCCGTTGAATTTCATGATCTTGCCCAGCGGGTCCTCATCCCCGAAGAGCTGCTTCGCCATCGACTCGCACAGGACGACGGTATAGGGACGAACCAGCGCCGAATCCGCATCGCCACGAATCACGGGGAAATCCAGAAGCGTCGTGAAGTTGGGCGTCACAAGTTGAACCTTCTTCTGCCGGATCGAGTTATCGCCGACGGTGATCACACCGCTCCACGGGAATGCACGCGTGAACGCCAGCGCTTCCGGGAAATTCTCCACCATCGCCGGACCGACAGCCGGAACCGCCGCCGCGCACTGGACGCGGAGTTCGCCGTCACGATAGATGTTGTACTGCACGCGATAGAGATCGTCGTAGTGTCGATGAAACGTGTCGTAGCTCTTTTCATGAGCGACGTACATCAGGATCAGGATGCAGGCGGCCATCCCGATAATCAGACCGCTGATCGTGATGAACGTGAACGCCTTATGGTTCTTGATATGCCTGAAATACATTTTCAGCGCTTTGTACAGCATCGCGACATCCTTTCTTTTATATTACTGAACATAGGGTGTACACATACGCACACGGGTTAGATAAGTCTCTTCAGTTTCAACGTGGTCTCGATTCGCTTGCCGTCGCGGTCGAGTAGCAGTTTCAGTCGCCTGCCGTTCTCGCTTTCCACGAAGTTGAGGTAGTCGTAAAGAGAGCGCTCCTGCATGGCTTCGCCGTCGATCTCGATGATGCGATCGCCCACCTCGATACCCGCTTCCTCCGCTGCCCAGCCTGGCATGACTTCTTTCACGACATAGTCATGCCCCACCTTCATGCCGGACATGTTGTGCTCGAACTTTCGATTGAAGAACTTGTTTGGCGTAAGATACAAGCGCTTCTCCAGATAGTCGAATACCGGATTGAAGCGCGAGAGCAACGGTAGCCCGATGATCCCCAGGCTGGTTCCTTCGATGCGCATCTCCTGCCGGTCGCCGAAAGCGGCAAGCTCGTTCTCGAACGTGTAGTCGCCGATGGTCAAGGATTTTACTCTGCCGAAACATCCCTTGATGGGTCCTTGCGCACCATAACCGAATGTGGCGGGTAGATTCTTTTCCGGCGGCACGATCCCGCGCTCTTCGTTCACCGCAAACTTGAGGACGTTGATCCCGCCGAAATCGAGATCGACGATATCCTCGAAAACCTTGCCGTCCGCCAGCTCTACCCGGATCGGAACCGAATGGCCTCCGTCTTCCCATGCCGTCATGTTCAGGCATAGAGTACTGTCACGCGGCTGAAAGGTACCAGGGCGATGCAGGACGACCTCGTTCTTCTCGAAGTCGAACTCGACCTGGAAGTGGCTGAAGAATGTATTGGATATCTGCCCGTCAACATGCGGAAACATCCTCGTAAAGCCTGCCGACACGGGTGAGATAATACATGATTGATCATAGAACGTGACATCCCCGATTCGGATGGTGACGCCATCGGAATAAACAGCCTCCGTCGGGTCGCCGCTGCCGGCTCCGCCAATCATGCCGCCCTCTTCCGAGATAAGACCGAGCTTCTCTACCACCGGACTGCCGAAGAGCCATATCTCGTCCCACAGCCGTCCGTTATCGATCATCATGCGTACGGCCACTCCGTTGATTTCCGCATCGAACACCGGTTTGTTATCCACCATCTCGAACGGAATCCGGATCGGGCCATTGATATCCGTCTTGTAACTGCCCACTGGTTTTATGGTCAGACCTGCCATGAAACATACTCCCATCATGAGTAGAATTGTGGTAAACAGTGATATCATATAAAATACTCCTACTCGATCAATAAATATTTACCGTGCAAATCACGTGCCAGTGAGACGATCCCGTAAACACAGAATCCGAAGCAATATCCAGCAATATTACAGGAATGCCCCCAGAATTTTTGAGTGCGTAGCTGTAAGGTGATGGAATGCTATCATTTATGTATGTTTTTTGGTGAAAATCCGGTAGACTATCTGAGTGTTAATGGTTCTTTGCTGTGTAAAATAATTGTTTGTCCTTCGATACACCGCTTCGCGGCACTCAGGATGACAAACTATTATTTTACAATGAGTTTTCCACCATTGTCATCCTGAGTGCCGCGAAGCGGTGTATCGAAGGATCATGGTGGATAACGTTATCAAATTGGTATCGAACCAAGGTATTACGAAAAACTGGGGGTATTCCTAATATCCAGCAATATTAAGTTTGACAAACCATTGTGCGTGTTCTATCATTGGTTATCAACCAATCGCAAAATCAGGAGGCAGCATGAGAAAGGGATTGTTGATCGCACTCGTAATCGTTGTAGGGATTCTCGCGGCACAGGAAAGCTGGAATGTGGAACTGGTTGGAGAAGATATTCTCCATAGTATTCATGATTTACGTGCTGTAGAGGTGTCGGGTGATTATATATATGTATTGGATGATAATATCGGGCTCCATGTCATTGATGTAAGTAATCCTGAAACACCCGTAGAAATCACAACGTGCCCTTTAGCTTCAACCGGCGTAAAAATAATGAAGTATGACCATTACCTCTTCATCGAACCCGCAAGCACCGGTCTGTATATCGTTGATGTAAATGATCCCTGTCAACCGGAGTACATTGGGAAATGCTGTGATGACTATCATTTCAAGCGTTGCACCATTTCAGGCAGTCACCTTTACGGCACAACAAATCCGAATATCTTCCGCATCTTTGATCTTTCTGATCCGCTGGAGCCAGTAGAACTCGGTTCGCTTGAATCCGATGAACTTCTGCTGGAATTAGAGGTTTGCAGTGATTTCGCCTATGTCCAAAGCAACGACTGCGCGAAGATTTTCGATGTAAGCAATCCAACGGAACCAGAGATCACCGGAACGATTGAGGATTTGGACACTGTAAAAGAAATCGCGATTTCGAACGATATCATGTGCATCCTCGATTATGGCATTATTCGATTTTACAATATTGAGAATCCTGACCAACCTCAGCAGATATCAACAGAAGAAATAACGAGTTTCTCATATCATATCGAGCTGATCGAGTGTTATCTCTATGTCACCACGAATGAAGGATTCTCTATCTACAGCATCAGCAATCCATCGAATCCAAGCTGGAAATACTCGTATGACTCACCCAACCTTTTTCCTCATGGAATCGCTGTTGAAAATGGATACGCATATCTAGCGATGCCTTCAATGGGACTTGATATTGTCAATGTCTCGAACGCAAATTACGCCTACCAGGTTGGAAACCTCGATCAACCTGGTGAAGTGTATAATCTTGCGATTAATGGAGATTATGCTTACGTCAGCGACACAGAGTTGGGGCTTCTTATCTACGACATAAGCGATACGGAAAATATGGTTATGACGGACTGCTATGAAGAGTATGTTTTCCCAAGTGCGATGCAAATCTACGAGGATCAACTGTACATGCTTTTAAAAAACTGGGATGATCAACTCTACGCGTTGATCAACATGGATGTTAGCGATCCGGCACACCCACAAGAAATAACATATTACGAATTATCGATTTTTCCGGGGAGTATGACCATATCCGGTGACATCGTATATCTTGTCGGTGATTATACCGATATCATCGCAATCGATGTCAGCGATCCGGCGCAACCATGTGAAGTGGGAAACTGGTCCGAACAATACTCCGAAGTCGGGCTTGTGTCTAACGATAATTATCTCTATGCTCTGAACTGGGTTCACGGCATCTACATTATCGATATCAACAATCCCTCTCAAATGGAAACAGTCGGCCAATGGGATGTTGACCATTACCCATCCTTTTTAGCATTAGAAAATGACAATTTGTTTGTGGCAGATTACGAAGATGAAGATTTTCCTTATGGATACCTATACATCCTGGATGTATCCGATCCGGAAAATCCTTACTCAATTTCTGAGGCTTATGTGGAAAATGCTGAAGCCCTATATGGAATTAACGGCAATTACCTGAGCTACTACGATTCAGGTGGATACAAGATTTATGATATCAGAAATGCCAATCAACTCAATGAAGCAGGAAATTATCCATATGTTGGTAGTGTTTATCGAATTCTGATGGACGGGCAATACGCGTATCTTGCCAATAGCTATTCATTCAAAATACTCGATTACTCTGCTGCTGTTGGAATTTCGGAAACGGACATATCAGGCCAATCAACCGCCCTCCTTAGCAACGCACCCAACCCGTTCAATCCATCGACGACCATCCGCTACTCTCTCGCCGCGCCCGGAAAGGTGTCGCTCTGTATTTACAACGTCCGCGGCGAGAAGGTCAAGACGCTCTACGACGGTGTGCAGGACGCGGGTGCGCACAGCCACGTATGGGACGGACTGGACGATGGTGGTAAAGCGGTCGCCAGCGGTGTATATCTGAGCCGGCTCGAGTCAAGCGATCAAACCGCCACCGGCAAGATGCTACTTCTCAAATAACGATACTCATCTTTGCTTTCACTCGCTTCCAGAAGATTTTACCTTGTTCACAACGACACAGAATTAATTGTGTGAAACAATTTTCACCTGCCAGGGTTTCATCAACAGAAACAAGATTTTTCATCTTTACGATAAACTCACTGGAGGCATTTGTGAAAAAAATCACCATGATTCTACTTGTGCTCATGATCGGACTGATGAATCAGCTTTGTGCGCAGGACTACTCGAACGTGGATTTGGTGGGACGCAACGTTCTATCTCCCATCGTAAGAATGCAGGACGTCGTAGTCGAAGGTCATTACGCCTACGTGGCGGATGAAGTTTCAGGACTTGTCATAGTCGATATTCAAGACCCCGAAAACCTTGAGGTCGTGGGGATATGCAACACGCCGAACGAAGCCAAAAGCGTGGATGTTTCCGGCGATTACGCATACGTATGCGACCTCGAAGACGGACTGCGTATCATCGATATCGGGGATCCGGCGAATCCGGAAGAAGTGGGATACTACGATGTGGAAGGAGATAGCTACGATGCGGCTATGTACGGTAACTACGTCCTGTTTGGCGGATACGAGACCGGCGTTTATGTCGTGGATGTGTCCATTCCGGCGAACCCGCTTCAAGTAGCGTTTGCCGATATGTACCATGTGATCGGCATTGTCGTTTCGGGCGACTACGCCTACGCGATCTCGTCGAGTCACCAGATGTCTATCATCGACTTGAGCGACATCACCAATCCTGAAAGCATATCGAGCCTTCAAATCACTGGTGGAATACATTCAATCACGGTCCAGGGAGACATCGCAGTGGCTGGAGTTACGCAGGGGTATTATGTCGTGGATATCGGCGATCCTGTCAATCCGAACATCGAAACGTACATATCGTGTGATAACTACGACCTGAAACTCGACAACAACTATCTCTACTGCGCAAGAGGCATGGAAGGTATTACCGTATTTGATATGTCCGATCCCGTCAATCCATCGATTGTGAACGAAATTCCTATAAATATCCGACCTCAAGTGCTGACGATCAGCGACGGATATGTCTTCGCAGGACTCAAGGGCTTGTTTGCGATCGACATCAGCGACCCGACACAGCCGGAACTTCTCGGCGAGATACCATCGCTGGGATTCGTCTGGGACGTTGAAGTGTCGGGTGCCTATGCCTATGTCGGCTCGAACGACTACTTCCACGCACTGGATATTTCCGATCCACACAATCCGGTACTGATCTATTCATACGAGATTGAGGATACCGCCTTTAGCATCGAAGTTTCGGACGGACTTGCGATTGCAGGGACTATATCGGGAGACAGTTGGCTTTTCGATGTGAGTGATCCGACTGCGATCCAGCCGCTTGCAGTAATCGAATTCGAACGTTCGGTATATGGTGTAGCCTTCTCGGGGAACTATGTTTTCAGCATCGGAGACCATAGGATGAGTGTCGCCGATATCAGCGATCCGACCAATCCGTCCATCGAAGTAGAGATGGAATCATTGATAGGTAGAAAGATATGCATCTCCGGCAACTACGCCTACATCGCCTCGCATAACGGTATCACGATTGTCGCTATTGAAGATCCTCTCGATCCCATCGTCTTAAGCTTTACCGAACTGGGTTATCATTCATTCGATGTTGCCGTAACGGGAAATACCGCCGTTATCGCTGACACCGAGTACGGACTCATCACCGTCGATGTGAGCAATCCCGAGAATCCGGTGTTGCTCGCAATGGTCCCGACACCGGACACCGCTGTGGACGTTACGACGGACGGCGATTTCGCATACGTCTCGGACTACGGAGCAGGCCTACGCGTCTTCGACATACGCGATCCATCCTACCCCGTGGAGACAGGCTACTACAATGATCTCGGTGTGGCATACAACGTCGCGCTTGACGATCGTTACGTTTACGTGGCAGAAGGCAACGGACTGGGGATTTACGATTGCTCGACCGCCGGCGTCGAAGATCCGATCACCGATACGCCGGATGCCCCCATTCGCTACCTCGGCAATTCGCCCAATCCGTTCAATCCAAACACGACTATCCGCTACTCTCTCGCCGCGCCCGGAAAGGTGTCGCTCTGTATCTACAACGTCCGCGGCGAGAAGGTCAAGACGCTCTACGACGGTGTGCAAGACGTGGGTGAGCACAGCCATGTGTGGAACGGTCTGGACGATAGCGGTAAAGCGGTCGCCAGCGGCGTCTATCTGAATCGTCTCGAGTCGACAGATCAAACCGTCACCGGCAAGATGCTCCTATTGAAATAACTATTGATTCGATACACGGGAGGGCTTGAGGCGGCTCTCCCGTTATTTTTCTTGACGGCTATTTATCCAAACCGATAGTTCTCTTTGTGGTCATTGTGGTTCGACATGTGTTTTAGCGAAAACAAATGACAGGGATACGGGGGATGATATGAAGCTTGCGATTTGCTTTACCATTCTGCTATTAATAACAGCACCACTCTTCTGCGTAACAGTCAGCGGTCGTTGCGTCAACGCGGACAATCCCGAGACCGGCATCGCGGGTGCGCGCGTCGATTTGATCGGTGCCGTGAATTACCGGATTTATTCGAACGATGACGGATACTTCGAGTTCGACAGCGTAATGGAAAATCAGACGTATCAGGTTCTCGTGGTTGCCAGCGGGTACGATGCCTATATGGGACAGGTGATTGTTGGTGATGAGGATATCGAATTGGGCGACCTGGTGCTGATCTGGGTCGATCCGTACCCGGTTCATCTTGTCGCGACCGAGAGCATAGATCAACAGACCGTGACACTCACATGGAGCCTGGGTACCGGCGAATGTGTGGAATATCGCTATGACGACGGCATGATTACCGGGCAACTCGGCTATCAGAGCGGCGGTGACGACGTGCGAATGGGCGCGGCCCACTACCACGACGCACAGATCGACGAGATTACGTGGTTTCTGACGGACGAAGGCGGACCGCACAACGCGGTGGATATCTACATCTACGGTCTGGACGAAACCGGCATGCCGGATTCGGGAATCGAGTTATTCTCCCAGACCGGAGTTGAAAACACCGACGAAGAATGGAACACATTCACGCTGCCGGAACCGGTTCTCGCACCCAATGGCTTCTACATCGGTCTGAATTACCCGGAAGGTTTTCTCGCTCTCGGCACCGACGACGGTGTCGATGATCCTTACGAGTACATCGTAGGCACCCAGTGGGTAACCAACGCTGCCAGCGAAAACGACTGGCACACACCGAACGAATACGAATATCCGTACAACTTCGCAGTCCGAGCGAACGGACTGGATTTCGGCGAGATAGAATACCCGGAGAGAAGAACCGCGAATCGTCCGCTTGCGAAAGACGCAATGCCGGAAGCGCCGCTCTATATCGATGGCTATACCATGCCGGAAACCGCCTCGCCCCGAACCGATCGAAACATGTATCTGTATTTCTACAGGCTGCTCGAAGGCGACGAAGACAATCCCGAAACCTGGACGCTGCTGGGAGAAGGCGATTACGAAGACTCCGACACGACCTTTGTCGATGAGACATGGCAAGATGCCGAATGGGGCTATCACCGATGGGCAATACAGTATCCGGCTGGGGAAATCGCGTTCTCAAACACAATACCCAAAATATGGACACCGCACGTTGAAATCAATGTATCCACCAATTCCGGCGACAGCCCCGAAGGTGCGTACGTGGTTCTGGAGAACATCGACGGCAACGAGGATCACGTCTATGAGGGGTATGTCCCGGCGAGTGGCACGCTGTTCCTGCCTGCGGTGTGGCTGGGAGTCTATACCCTCAACGTGTATCTCCCGAGGTTCGACGACTACGAACAGCACAATCTGATCATCGACGACATGGAAATCGACGAAATCGACGTCGTGCTGACTGAATCGCTGCTGCCGGTTACGGATGGAGAAGGGCGGAACTATCACTATTGTACTTCACTGACATGGTATCCTCCCTTTCTGCCTGTTACGGAAGATTTCGAAGGTGGATGCCTGCCGGACAACTGGGAAATTGGCGGAATCTGCGAAGATGATTCATGGCTTTTACCTTGCTATTTCACGGTAACAAATTACATAGATGCCTATTATGATCCGCTGGGCACCTATCATTGCGGGCTATGGAGAGCAGATGAACCGCAGAACGAGTGGCTGATCACGCCTTCGTTCACCTGCTATGAAGACTGCCATATTAAATGGTGGGCTACTTGTCGGCAGGGATCGGATCAGGATGGCCATATTTATCTCAAGGTTTCTGTGGATGATGGGGTAACTTGGGATATTTTATGGGATGCCAGAGAGCTGGATAACGTATGGAACTCTTATGAGTGGGAGTACTGTGTAGATCTGAGCGATTACGCGAATCAGGAGATTGAACTCGCATGGAATTGTGTCTGTGCAGATGGAATGAACAATCCCTTTTTCATCGATAATATAACGATTGAATACCCTGGAGGTATCCTCACGTTTAATGAAGAGGATCCCGAGATTCGAAACGCCAAAGGGCACGAGCAAGCAACAGTTCGTCCAGAACGCTCACTTTTGGGATATCGGATTGAAAGAGAGGGAACGACGATCGTCGAACTACAGGCAGAGACAAGTTACGTTGACTATGATAGTAATATTTGGGGATGCGATTACAACATCTACGCCGTATATACAACCGGAGAGGCCGATCCCTATACGATCCTTGTTACTGCAAACGACGATCCGACCATGCCACAATGCACCACTAACCTGTTCGGTAATTCACCCAATCCGTTCAACCCGGAGACGTGCATCGAATTTTCGATCGCGAGCGATAGCCGGGTCGGAATCGAGGTTTACAACACCAGGGGCCAACGCGTCAAGACCCTCACCGACACGCGCTACGAAAAGGGCGAACACCACGTCCTGTGGCGGGGTGACGACGATGCAGGGCACAGCGTGTCGTCGGGGATATACTTCTACCGAATGACCGTCGATGGCAAATCCGTCGGCGTGAAGAAGATGCTCATGCTTAAATAACGGGAGGCAGCCATGAAAAGGATGATCCATATTATC
Source organism: Cloacimonadales bacterium (SeqCode) (assembly GCA_963666875.2). GTDB lineage: Bacteria > Cloacimonadota > Cloacimonadia > Cloacimonadales > JAIOQZ01. Next base: position 122,128 of record CAXXPU010000016.1, on the reverse strand, counting down.
GTACTGACAACGCTTGTTACATCGATGTTCGCCACTGTGGCCGTCACCGGTCGCGTCGTCGGCAATGAAACGCCCGATGTCGGAATCGAAGGCGCAGGAGTCGTTCTCAATGGAGATAATTACTATGTGACACTCACCGACGAAGACGGGTGTTTCGCCATTTTCGACGTTATCGGAAACAGCGATTACGATGTGATGGTCGTGGCGGTGGGATATGACCAGTACGAGAGTGAAATATACATCGGCGAGTCGGATATCGATCTTGGCACGATCGCGCTGTTTCTCGAAGCCCTCGTTCCGGTAAACCTCATTGCGACGCAGACGACCGATCATGAAGATATCATTCTATCCTGGAACTACGCGAACTACCAGGAGTATGATTTCCGCTACGACGACGGGGAGATCACCGGTCAGCTTGGTTGGCCAGCCGGAGGCGACGATGTGCGGTTCGGTGCAGCGCACTACTATGACGCAGTGCTCTACGAAATCTCCTGGTATCTGACAGATGAAGGTGCCCCGCACGATCAGGTTGACATCTACATCTATGGTTTGGACGAGAACGGCATACCCAATGCGAACGACGTCCTCTTCGAAACGACCGGTGTCGAGAACCAGGATATGTTCTGGAATACATACGTACTCGACGTGCCGGTACTGGCTCCCGAAGGCTTCTTTGTCGGGCTCTGCTACCCGGAGGGCTTCCTGGGCATTGGTACGGACGATGGCAATTATGCTCCATACGAGTACATCGAGGGGACTCAGTGGCTGACCCTGGACGCCAGCGAAAACGACTGGCATACTCCCGGAGAGTACGGTTACGAATATAATCTCGCCATCCGCGCAATGGGAGAAAACAATGGTGCAATCTACTATCCGCTGAGAGGAAACCAGCCTGCAAGAAAATCCACCGCCGAAGCGCCCGTCTATATCGATGGGTACCAGATGCCGCAATATGCAAGAGAACGTACCAGAGAGACCTACCAGATGACATTCTATCAGTTCTACGTGGAAGACGCCAACAACCCGAGCCAGTGGACGATCATCCATGAAGGTGAGTTCACCAACGCCGATTCGACGTACGTCATTGAAGGCTTCGGGACATGCATCTATCCTGTGCAATGGGCATTGCATTATGAATCGTCGAGTGGCGCGACCGGAACCCTTCTGTCGAATGCCATAGTCTGTCCGCCGGCGACAATACCCGTTACGATCAATGTCAGCACAAACTCCGACGACAGCCCCCAGGGCGCGCTCGTGCAATTGGAGAACAACAACGGCGATGAGGATTTTTATTACGAAGCGATCGTGTACCAGAATAATCCCGTATATTTCCCCTCTGTCATGCCCGGACTATACTCGCTTACGGTTACGCGTTTCGACTTCGACGACTACATCGAGCAGAACGTGGTCATTGAAAATGAGGACGGCGAGGAATTCGACGTGGTGCTGATCGAATCGCTTTGGCCGGTTACCGAAGGATATGGCGTAGTCGATGGACAGGATATTCTCTTGTTCTGGAATGCCCCGGAGCCGCCGCCGGAGACCCTTTTCGAAGACTTCGAAGGGTTCGGTATGCCGCAAGATTGGATCGTGCTCGATGAAGATAACGACGGAAATACCTGGGAAATCGTCAGCGGCGCTTTTGCTCCCCATCAAGGGCAATGCGCTGTCGGTTCCGCATCCTATATCAATAATGTGGGCGCTCTGACGCCGGACAACTGGCTCATCTCACCGCAAATCGGAATCGACGGCGAATCTTCGCTCAGCTTCTGGGTGTGCGCCCAGGACGAGTACTGGCCCGAAGAGCATTATGTTGTCCGGCTATCAACCACAGGCACCGATCCCGAAGACTTTACCGAAGACATCTACGAAGAAACGCTCTCGGATGGCGAATGGCATCAGGTAATCGTCGATCTCGGTAATTACGCCGGAAACGCCTGCCACATCGCGTTCAACCATTGCGATGTCACCGATCAGTTCTGGATGAAGATCGACGATGTCGAAATCATCGGCACTCGCGGAGAAGTTATCTCACTCGGTTCCGGATACCATAAGGCAACCAAAACATACGATCGCAGCCTTCTCGGCTACCGGATCGTGCGCAACGGCGACACGATTGTCGAGCTTCAGCAGGATACGGAGTACTGGGACTTGAACATGCCGGTTAACTACTTCATCTACAATATCTATGCCGTCTATGTCACCGGTGAAGCCGATCCGTATGTTATCGGTCCACTTTGCGGAAGCTCAGGCGGATCGGTACCGGAATACTCGACAACATTGATCGGAAATTCGCCCAATCCGTTCAATCCGGAGACGAAAATAAGCTATTCCCTCGCCACACCGGGTAAGGTCGAACTCAGCATCTACAATATCCTCGGCGAGAAGATTCGTACGCTCGTCAACGAGGTGCAGGATGCCGGCGAACACAACCGGATATGGGATGGCCGCGATCAGAACGGCAAACCGGTCGCCAGCGGCGTGTATCTGAATCGGCTCAAGGCAAACGATACGATCCAGACCCGGAGGATGCTTCTGTTGAAATAGTGACAAATGTCCTCCAGTTGCTACGTTGGTTTAGCAGCGTCTGAATAAGGGGGACCCGATGCATCAGCGAGACAATGCGCTAAGGCGCGATGAGTTAAAGAGTTATGAGGGAGAGTTCTTGTATGAGTTGCAGAATTCATACGAACTCTCCCCTCGATTAAGCGAACAAATCCTTCAGACAGCCAAGTCCATTCTTTATCGATCCAGTACCGTCTATCCCGGTGTCGTTCCTGTCGTGGTAGCCGATATCGAAGAGAAGAGCGGTAAAAGCATGGAGAACATCCGCAAACGCACCATTTACGTGACGCTCGATGATGAGCGGGATGACCTTTCGATCCTTCACCAATACGGGCGGACATATCTTCGCCAGGTGACCATCCAGCGGATCACCGAGGAAGCGATCGAGCAGGACGGGCTCCTTACCCAGGAAGACCTGAGCCGATTGCTTCGTTGCAGTAAGCGGACAATCAGGCGCGATATTCGTGCAATTCAGGATCGCGGTGTTCATGTCGTAACGCGTGGTGTTTTTCACAACGTCGGACGCTGCCAGACTCACAAAAGCCAGATCATCCGCCTGTATCTGGAAGGCTTTACCTACAGCGAGATTCACCGCAAATGTTACCACACGACCTCATCCATCAAGCGTTACCTGGAAGATTTCAAGAAGGTGCTGATGAGCCTCCACCATGGTGTTACGGACTCCCGAAATATCGCGCAGGTAACCGGATTATCGGTCTATCTGGTCAAGCAGTATCGGGCGCTGATATCGGAAGCGAAGCAATCCCCCATCATGCAGGATACCCTTTCGATCATGATCGAGCAGAACCAGTATATGGACGGAGTAAAAAAAACGCTAAAAAACGATGGGCTGAAAGCGGCAGTTACGGAGGAACAATGAATCGGAACCAGCGAGATCGCTATGAATCGATCAACAAGCGCAATTTTCGCAATGCTCTAATTCATTTGCTGGAAACGGAATACAAGATCATCGGTTCGCGGAAAATCCTTTCGCTTCTGGCAGATGATATCGAGCAACTTCATTCGGAGTATTTTGTATCGACCTCGACAGTGGGTATCGGTGAGATCGTGTTTCGCACCACCGCGGACGACGGACAACGCCCGAATTACGGTAAGAAAACCGAGGATTACAGCTCGACAACGGTTGTCCTGCCACTGGTGACCGAGGAGGATATCGAGAACCGCGTCTATACCCGAAACGGAAATAAAAACACGAATTACGAGCACTGCGACCGACGTGAGATCAGGACGATGATCCGCTTGCTCGAGTCGGCAAAGTCCCAGGGCGGTCTTCTTAGCGGAGCCGAGGTTAGTGTCTTGCTGAATCGCAGTTTGAACACAATACAAAAATATCTCAAGGCATACGTAAAGGAGACGGGAAAAATCCCGCCATTGAAGGGCTACGTGATGGACATGGGCAGTCTGCCGACCCACAAGTCGATCATCATATCGTACTACGAACAGGGGATGTCGCCAGCCGATATTGTGCTGAAAACCTCCCACAGTCAGGATGCCGTGGATCGTTACATCAAGCAGTACGACCAGATCAAACTGTTGATCCGGAAAGGGATGTCCGCCACAGAGATCAAGGATATCGTTCGGCGAAGCATGAAAGTGGTAAAAGAATACATCGCAATCTATAACGAATTTAACGACGTATCAGAAAATCGTTGACAGTGAGGTGGTTAGATGAGAGAAAAAACACACACAACAAAACCGAGGGAAGGGACTGCATTCTTCATTGATTACTTTCCCTTCTTTCGGGAATGTATACCAAAAAACTATGGGGACATTTGGCACCATGGTAAATAGTAGTCAGGAGCCAGGAGTCAGGAGATGATGGACCGCCGAGTTCCAGCTCGGTATATCTTCCCTTGTAGCGTTCGACCTCCGGGCGAACCTCCCTGGAATGAAGAAGTTGGAAGATAGAATGGCGAAAGGCAGAAACGGTGGTTGCTCTCCCCATGGACCGCCAAGCTCCAGCTTGGCTTCCCTGGGAACATGAACGGTAGAAACCCGAAATCTACATTCTTAAGAACCTTCGGTACATTCAGAAGTTGATTTCTCTCGTAGTGCTCGATTGGTCTGCTACGACGACACGTCCGATGGATTCTTCTCCGACTTGAAGACGACCATATCGGTGTGTTGAGCGTACTTCTCGTAGATGAATTCAGTGCTTGAACGGTATTTTGATAGGATTTCGGACATCTTCTCGATCGCCTCGGTAATCCGCTTCTTGTATCGCTTCTGCTTGCCGTCGGGAATTGGAATTGTGAAGTAGAGCATCTCCAGGTTCCCCTGCAAGACGGTCAACGGCTGGTTCAATTCGTGATTCGCAGTAACAGCCATCGCAAGCGCCGAGTTCTTCTTCTCCATTTCCTGCAAGAGTTCCTCGTTCTTCTTCTGCTGATCGATGTCGGCGATAATGAACAGCATCGAGCGGACGTCGCCGGCGGGATCGTGAAGCGTCGAGGCGGAAAGGTTCGTCCAGAAGTGCTCGCCGTCCTTGTTGATGAGTCGGATCTGCTTCTGGAACGAAGGGATTTTATCCGTGGTAAGGTGACTTGCAAGATCGAGGAGAGAGTAGATATCGTCTTCGTTGACGCTGTCGAAGATTGTTTTCGTAATATCCGGATCTTGCCCGAGCAATTCTTTCCATTTATCGTTTGTATAAGTGTATTTTCCATCGAGATCGGTGATCACGATTCCGACCAGCGCGTTGTTGAAAATCGCGTTGAGCCGCTCGGTCTGATGACGCAATTCGAGTGTGCGCTCGTTGACCATGATGCTGAGGCGCTTCCTCTGGCGTGATATAAAGGCTACACGGGCGTGGTAGATGTAGTAGAGCAGGCTTCCCGAAGCGATCACCAGCAGGCTGAAGAACCACCATGTTTTCCAGTACGGTGTGGCGATATTGAACTGAACTGACTTTCCATCCTGATTCCAGACGCCATCGTTGTTCGAGCCTTTTACAGTGAAAATGTAATCGCCGGACGGCAGATTCGTATAGCGTGCGGTGCGATGCTGGGCATCAGCGTAAAACCAATCTTTATCGAATGGATACAGCTTGAACGCATATTGGTTACGATCGGAATCGGTATAGTCGAGTGCGCTGAATTCAAACGTAAGGTTGTTCTGGTTGTGCTCGAATTCGCTGACGACATCGTCTTCCAGGAATATTTCCTGTCCTTTGACCACAAAGCGAGTGATGACCGTTTCCGGTATCTTCTCATTCGTATAGAGGCGATCGGGATGGAAAGCGTTCAGACCATTGTTACCGCCGAAAAACATCTCACCGGAAGCCGACTGGAAGAAAGCCCCCTGATTGAATTCCATGCTCTGCAAGCCGACAGCCTGGTCGAAGTGGATGCTCTCGCGAGAATCCATGTTGTAGCGGTACATCCCTTTCGTGGTGCTCAGCCAGAGGTTTCTCTGCGAGTCTTCCAGAATACCGTAGATCACGCCGGCGCCCTGATCGGAAGAAACATTGTGTCGGGAAAATTCGCCCGATTTCTCATCGAAGCTGCATAATCCTCCTCCGTGCGTACCGATCCATAATATGCCATTCCCATCGAAATGCAGATCCCAGATGAATTCATTACTCAGACTGTTCGGATTCGACGGATCCGATGAATACGCTACAATTTCTTCAGTATCGATATCCATGCGATACAAACCACGTTCGGTTGCCAGCCATAACTTTTTTGTTTCGTCCTGTGCCATATCGTGAATGGCAATGTTGGACAGGTTAATGGGATCATCCTTGCTGGTGAAGAACTGTTCGAAATCATCGGTTTGTTCGCGATACCGGTATAACCCCTCTCTTTCAGTACCGAACCATATCCTTCCGTCTCGATCCTCGAATATCGACCGACATACAGCTCCCAGGAATCCCGATGTTTGAGAGTAGTAATTCTTCAAGGCTCCCGTTTCGCGATCCATCAGGCCCAGTCCGGAAAACCAGTACCCGATCCAGAGTCGTTTCTTCGAATCTTCGAGCAGCGATACAATGGTGTTCGATCGCAGGCTCGAATCTTTGTTTTTGTCCTTTCGCCAGGTCGCGAATTTCCCGGTCGTTCGATCGAACCGATTCAGCCCTCCCCCGTCCGTGCCGATCCACAAGAATCCATTGCTGTCTTCGATGATGGAATATACGCTGTTACTGCTCAGGGCATTCTCCTCGCCCAATATCTTACGAATATGCGTAAACTTGTTCGTGCCGGGGTTGAATCGATCCGCACCGCCACCGATCGTTCCCACCCAGAGCAGGCCGTTTCGATCCTGATACAGCGTCTTGACGATATCGCCGGTCAGGCTCTGGGAGATCGACGGATTGTGATGGAAGAAATCGAACTTGTCGGCTGCTGGATCGTACTTACCGAGTCCGGCCCCCCAGGTGGATATCCAGAGGGTTCCCGACGCGTCGAGGATGATGGACTGGCAGTTTCCAGTCGTTTCATCGAGCCGCACCGGAAAACCGGTGTATTGCTTGAAGCGGTTCTGCGAAGGGAAGTATCGCAGCATTCCGTTATTCCATGTGCCGATCCAGATGCTTCCGTCGGGGCCTTTGACGGCAGTCATGTATATCGGAGCTTCCAGCCCGAGCGGATTCGACAAGTCCTGAAATTCGTCTGTGCCGATTTCATTACGGTAGATATTGGCTACATATTTACCTCTGGATTCTTCGTAGAGATTGAAATACCATTCGTAATCGACGCCTTCGAAGAAGACTGTCTTGATCTCGTGCTTCCACGTGGGACGGAAACGCTCCTTGAAATCGCCAAAGGTCAGAGAATCCGGGTTGCAGTAAACAACGTTGTAGCCATTACCCTGGATAACGAACTCCCTGCGTCCCGGTATGGATTCGATGCGGCTGATCTTTTCACGTGCGTTCGAATCGCCCGTGATCGATTTGATTGGGATGAACCGATCGTTCTCTCGATCCAGATAATTGATGCCCTTCTCGGTGCCTACCCAGAATCGTCCGTTACAATCCTCGTACATGTGGGTAATACAGTTGTCTGACAGAGAATTGGGATTGCCTGGGATATTCTTGTATATCCGCATCTCGTAGCCGTCATACCGATTCAGACCGTCTCGCGTCCCCAACCAGATATAGCCGAATTGATCCTGATAAATGATGTGAACCGAATTCTGGGACAGTCCGTCTTCGACGGTGAGGTGCGTGAATTTGATCTCGTTCTGGAAATCGTATGCCTGGAGTGAAGAGCAGACCTGCACCAATAGAAGTATTAGCCAAACATTGAACGCATTTATCTTCCATTGCAGGAATGAATTACCATTCAGACGCTCAGAACTGCGAAACAAACAAAGTTGACCAAGTCTGCCTGACAATAGTCTTACTCCTTATATCCCTATTACATATATCCCTAAATAGTTTAAACCTCCGCTTTGTTCCTGTCCAGTAGAAAATCGGATTTTCTTTAATATACTTGATTATTAATGTCATCGTAGGACGGAAAACGCCATGCACCGTCGGTCTTGACGAAGTTTCCGTTGGAGAGTATCTTACAAGTGGCGTCGGTGATCACGTAATCCTCGGGGCCATGCATGAAACGGTTGCAAGAATGCATGTCCTCAATCGATTGTGCAGTGTAAATGACCATGCCTTTGTCTTCGTTGTATGGATTGGGCAGGCAGCATACGATGCGGAGATTGTCCCCCATGTAGGTACGGTCGGCGACGAGACGATCGGGCTGCATTTCGAAGGGGAACTTGTCGGCGAACTGATCCAGCCACCTGTTTCCAGGGCCGAAAACGATCAGGTTGTGTCCGGACATATCCATATCCATCGCCTCCAAATCCGTAATCGCCTTCCCGCCAAGCCGCTCGAGCATGAACTCGACCACCGTCAGGATGTTATCTTCCACCCCATGTGTCAACGCCGGATCCGGATAGATGCAATAGAGGTTGTCTGAGATGCGATTGATCGGACCCACCATCGAAAAATCTCTGAACGTGGACAGGTATTCGTCGGGTGATTCGGCAAGGTCTTGCAGCGCTTTGACAAACCTTGGATAATACGCCTTGAAGGTTTCTCCCGAGCGCTCGTACTCCTCGCAGCGTTCGTTCAGGAATCGTATGTACAGAAATCCCTGTCGCTCCTCGTTTTCGAGCGCGACTTCGATTCGAAATTTGTCCTCAAGCCTTCTCAAGATACGGATGACGGCAATTCGCACAAAGTGCTCGATCACGATGACCCACCATTGATTATAACATGCGTACATCCGTTTCAGCACCTGCTCGTTGCAGAGGACCTCGGTTTTCTGCACTTCTTCGTAACTATCCATCACAAGTGGATTGATATAGCTGTGACTGAATTCGTGAACCAGCGTGATCAAATCGACCGAACCCACGATGCAGAAGTTGTGTTGGTTATCATCTCCATCAACCACGCAGGGACCGTACCCGCCCATCCGACTCAGCGGTGCAATGATGATCGTAAAGTCACCTGAACGATATCCGTACCAGTCCGTGATCGCCTCGACAATCTTCATTCCCGCCAGCTTCATACCGACTTTGTCCAACTGTGTACGGTAGAAGGATGCCTGTCCCTTGAAGAACTCCGCAAACCGGCTTTGCTGCGCGAAATCGTTCATCAATTCGATCCAGGTTTGGAATTCCTCCTTTTCGCCGATATATTGCAGCCTGATTTCCTGACTCTCCGCGATGTGCTGCTCGTATCGAAACGACTTTTTCTCGAGCGGAACACCGTCGTACAACAACATGAAGTGAACCGGTGCATCGTGGTCGAATTCTCTTTCCTCCAGTTCCTTCATCATCTCGACGACTGGATGCGCGGCGTACGGCTCGAACCATTCATCGACCGAATCGCTGTACCCGCACCCGTCGTTCCGCACCATCTTACTGCCGGCAAATCGCTGCACGATGTTGAGAAGCTCGATCCGCGGATCGATTGTAACCATCAGTCCGTTGCATTCCAAGGTCAGTGGATAACAATGATCATTACTGCACGCAGCCATAAATTACCCTTTTTCATTGAATTATCTATAGCTGCGAATATGGTGCGAAACGACCTGAACGTCAAGTATAAAATGACACCCCTTTGGCAGAACGGACGTTCGCTCCCGTTTTAGGGTTATCTCTCGTCACTTGAAAGCGATAGACGTTTGTCCGCGAGCGACCGCTTTTGGCAAAAACGGTGCGTTTCGTCCCGTTCGGTGCCACCGGTTTGGCACAAAGATTCCACTTTCGCAGCCCTTTAAGTTCCTGTATTTATCGGCAGATACGTCTATCTCATTGAAAAATCGATTGTCCGCGCTTGAAAATCGAGCGAACGTCCGGTTTTTCGGACAAACGACCCCGTGAAAGCGAACGTTCGCGAACGTCCGCTCGGACGACCGTTTTTACAGACGCCCTTCTCGAACCCAAAGGAACCCAAATCGAGATTGTGATGATGAATCAGAGGAAGGCAGAAAGGGAGAAAACCGATTGACGATTACTGGAATCGGCGAAGCAGATATGCCATCACACCGGCCAGCCGTAACTCCGTGTCGAGCGGATCGACGATGATGGGACGATATTCCTTGTTGAGAGAATGCAGGATGACCATCTTGTTCGAGGCGTCGATCTGGAGTCGCTTGAGCGTGTACTCGTGATCGATGGAAACGGCGCAGATTTTATTGTCGGCATGAAACCACTCGGCGTCGCGTCGGATGAGAACGAAGTCGCCATCTCGTACCTCGGGTTCCATGCTGTCGCCGTGAACGACTAGCGCCACATACTGATTCTTGTTCGGAAGCGCGAGACGAAGCGGAGCGATCAATTCATGGTCGCCGGTCTGTTCGATCGGAGCACCTGCGGCAATGACACCCGCGATTTCAACTTCGGCGAGTTCACCTCGCGGCTCCAGTGTCAATCCATGATGGTCGACGAGCAGATGAGTCGGACTGATGATGTTTCCACTGCCGACAAACATCTCTCCGCGACCCGTAAGTAACCAATCTGCATTGATTTTGTAAGCACTACTAATAGATTCGATCGTCGATAGCGACGGATTCGTGCTGCCGCGCTCGATCTGGTTGATAGCGGAAGGATTGATCCCCACGGTCTTGGCAATGTCGGTTTGCGTAAGCCCCAATTCGACACGGGCTTCCTTCAGTCGCGCTCCAATCCCCATCATAATATTTTAGTTCCCCTTACACATAGGACTTGACACACATAAGTGCATCTTATATGCTGTCCCCAAGATGGACGCTCGGAACGGGCTGTCAAGCAAAAAGGAGGTGACATGAATTCTAACGTAATTCGTGCGGCTGCAAAGTGACACTGAAAATGTCAAATCGTGACACGAAAATGTCAAATGAGCGGGAATCATCTTTTTCAGCCGCGGTTCAGAGCCTCGGAAAGTGACACGAAAATGTCAAATTGTGACAGCAAAATGTCAAATTCTGACACCGAAAATTTCAAACGGTTGGCTTGCAGATGGATACAAAGCAGCGGTTCATGGGCAGGTGGGCATATCGTATCCAATGCCAATGAAATGCGCAACGACGTAATCGGTGGAATTTTCGCACATTCTTCCCTCAATTTCTAATCGCAACCAGCCGGTATTTGAGCGCCGTCGCCGTACCCTTTGACCCAAGACCTACCGTTACCTTGACCACCCCATGAGCCAGCGAGACCTCGCCGATGAAGAGCGTGAGGTCGCACATCGGGATGAGCAGCACCAGCGGCTCGACGTCGTAGGACTCCTCGAGGCTGTGGACAGCGTACTTGTCCGAACCGATGGTAGCCGGGGTTCTGCCCGTGGTCTCTCCCCTGCCGTCGGTCTCACACTGGACTTCCGTGCTGAGGTTGCTCAGGCACACGCAGGACGGCGTGAGCTGCCTGGAGCTGATAGCGCCGGACTCCAGCTTGTCCTCGCTGACCGCCTCGTCGAGGATGGCGTCGCGGGTGACGGCGTCCTTCTGCAGGCCCAGGGCGTCGATGGGGCCGATGATGCAGGTCTTGCCGCTGAAGCTGCCGTTCTGGTCGTAGCGGGTGTCCCAGATTTCGTAGAGGCCGCAGATGTCCGCGCCGAACTCGTCGGTCTCGTAGTAGCCCGAACCGGGCTCGACCTCCGTCATGATGAGGCCGCTCTGCCAGGCGCTTCCGGGGCGAAGCAGCCGCACATCCAGTCCGGAGACGGGCAAGCGCTTTTCGCCCTCGATTTTGTAGTAGCTGGTGCCGTATTTGTACATGGTTTTATCCTGTGGTTATGGTTGTGTCGTCGTCTTCCTGGGGGATGATGATGTCGAAGTTGATGGCGGTCGGTGTGCCGGTGTAGCGGCTTTCGAGCGTGAATTTGACCGCGTCCCGGTACTCGTGCAGGTCGTCCGCGCACTTGGGCAGGCTGTCGATGGTAACCGGGAACTGCTTCCTGGCACCGGCGTGGTCGAACTCCAGGTAGAATTGTCCCGGCTGGGTGAGGAAGTAGAGCAGGCTGGCGTAGAACTCCGGCAGCAGGGGCGCTTCGAGCGTGAACTCGTCCTCGCGATAAGGCTCGCGCCGGTGGATGTATGCCGGGTCGAAGGCGTTCTTCTTCTCGATGCGGTACTTGAGCTTGGGCGAATACTCGACCGTGCCCCGCTCGCAGGCATAAACGCTGTTGCCGCTGCTCACCCGAATCATGCGCCAGCCGTTCATAACTGCCACGCCTTGAGCTTGTACTCGTCGTTCTGGAAGTCGCGGGTGACCTCGGTCACGACGTAGATGACGCTCCGGATGCGGATGCGGCTGAACAGCAGGATACTATATAAGGAAAGGGCGTCGATGACTGCCTCGATCTCCCACTTGCCATCATAGAAATCCATCAGGTTATTCTGGAGCAGGGCGGCCAGCGTGGTCGTATCGCCGCAGAGGGTCTCCAGCACGCTCATTTCCGGCTTTTCCTGGTTGCCACGTTTGGTGGTCAGGGAAATGACGTCGGTGTCGGCGATGTCGATAATCGTGGAGCCGTAGGCGCTCTTGTTGCGGAAGACGATGTTGCCGTACACGTCGGAGTAGATGGTGGCGTTGTAGAGCAGCAGCATGGTCTGGAGCGCCTTCAGGTTGCCGGTTTTGTCGTCCTGCATGGTTTCGTAGGCCTTGCCCGGATGCAGCATGGAAGGCAGCACGTTGCCCGAAAAATGCCCCATCACCGACACATGCACGCTGTGACTGGAGTTGTAGGCGTTGCCGTTGAGCGCGCCGGTCTGGGCGAGGCTGTCCAGGCTGGCTTCGGCGATGCCGTGCTCGGAGAAGAAGGCCACCAGGTCGTTGTAATCGTCGTCGAGGTCGGCCAGGGTCGATGTCCAGGACGTGGTCTCGTCGTAGTCGTAGTAGAGCGGACAGATGTTATTGAAAAACTTCCAGATACGGCCTCGAAAGCGCCCCCGGTACTGGTCCTGGGCGGGGTTGGCGTAGTGCGCCTGGATGACCTTCTTGTGCGCGAAGCAGAAGGTGGCCTTGTTGGCCGTCGCGTCCAGGATATAGCCGTACTTGGGGTAGCCCCAGCCCGAGGCGTGGAAGGAGTAGGTCCAGCCTCCGGAGTCGGCCGGAAGCTGCTCCATGTCCTGGTACTCGACGGTGCACAGGGTGAGGTTGCTCTGGGAGAGCGTGGGCAGGACGAACTGGTTGCTCTGACCGACGTTTATCGGGATGCGCTGCTGGATGTTCTGGATGAAGTAACCGATGAGCCACGAGGGTTGATAACCCGCCGTGAGACCGAAATACTGCTCGATGTCGGAGTATATCGTGAACAGCCGAATCTTGTCGTAGCAGGTGATTTTGAGAATCTGCGTGGCGTAGTCGTAGCTCAGCAGGCTGGTGTCGATGATGCCGGTGAAGATGAGGACGCCGTCGCGATACCCCTTCACCTCGTACTTGCTGATGTAGCGCTCGAACTCCTGGGTACCGGACATGATGTTCGCGGTCAGCCAGTCGTCCGGAAAGCACTCGAAAACCAGGCGTTTCGGCTCGCGGGTGTAGTTGGAGACGGAGGCGAGTTTGTCGGCGGAAAGGCTGAGGGAGACGACCTTGCGGTCGGTCTCGGCGTCGGTGAGCGAGTGCTTGATCTGACCGTAGTCCGAGGCGGTGGTGTCGGACATCAGGAAGTCGACGCGAAACAGGCTCGCCACGCCTACACCTCGGCCCGGATGCGCTTGCCGGTGTCAGCCAGCTCGCTGATCCTCACGGGATCGTTCGAGAGCGGATCGACACTGACCGAAAGGCTCAGTTGCTGCGCCCGGATCGTGGTGACGATCTCGTCCCGCATGGAATAGACGGCGTCGATGAGATCGGAGAGCGATCCGGAGCCGCCCACAGAGCCACCGGTGGCGTAAGCCGGCTTCGGTTCGGGCACGGGAAACGCGGGGAACGCGAGATTGCCCAGTGCGGCTTTCACCTGCCCCAGGGGCGCGAAGTTGAGAAAGTTGAACAGCCCCGTCCCCAGCGACTTCACCCGCTCTTTCGCGGTGATGTACTCGTCGCCCTCGGCCTCGATGAGGATGCCGCCCTGGGCGTGGGACGCGCCACGCAGCAGACCGCCCTTCGCAGCTTTCGGTGGTTCGGTCTTGGAGATTTGGGCGACGTTGGCCAGACCCGCTCCGACGGCTGCGGCAGCGGCGGCGATAGCCAGTCCGGGGCCGACGATGGGGATACCGGCCATCGCCTTGAAAGCGGCGGTCGCGGAGGCGTAGGTATCGACCAACGCCTGGGCGATGGCGAAGGTCTTCCACAGCGCGAAGCCCTTCTTGCCGAAGGCCTGCGAGGTCTTGGCGAGGTTACCCAGGATGCCGGACACGCCCTGGATATGCCGCTTCTCGAACTCTTCGCGGATGCGCTGCTTGGCCATCTCCGACTGCCGGGTAATCTGCTCCTCGGTGATACCGGCGGACGTTAGCTTCTCGCGTCGCTGGGCGTAGTAGTTGTCGATGGCGTCGATTTGCGCCTGATACTCGTTGTTCTCATAGTTGAGCTGCGCCTGGAAGAACTCGGCGCGGGTGTCGGCGTTCTCCTCTTCCGCACGAGCGGCTTCCTGGGCGACACGCTCCTTCTCCCTGGCCTCGGTCTCGGCGTTCTTCACCCGCTCCGCCTCTGCGTCGGCCTCTACCTGGGTGATGCGTTTGGCGTAGGCGGCGCGGATGTTCAGCAGCAACGTTTCCGACGCCCCGAGGGTCTGCGCCTTCTGCAACTCCGCATCCCGCTCCAACTCGAGCTCGCGCTGGGTACGGGCGGTGGCGTCCTCGATGAGGGCAGTGGAGTACTTGGCGTCGAAGGCCGCGAGGTTATCCGTCGCGTCCTCATGCGCCTGCGTAAGCTGCTTCTCCAGGCTCTTGATACGCTCGTAGGCGGATTGCTTCCGCTCGGCGTTGGCGGCGTCCAATTCACCCATCTCATCGTAAGCCCGGCGCTCCTCGGCCAGCCGGTATTCCAGCAGCGCGATTCCCTCCAGAGAAGCCTCCCTGTCCAGCCGGGTCTTCTCGCGGTAGAACGCTGTCTGCGCCGCAGCATCCTCGTTTCGGATGCGCTCCTTCAGAGCCTGCTCCTCGGCCAGCATCTCGTCCATTTTCGAGGCGTCGAAATCCGCGCTCACCAGCACCGGGCCTTGCTTCATCGCCTCGATGGTCTTCCGGTAACGGACCAGCTCCTCCTGCACGGCTGCAAGCCGCCTGTGGGCCTCGTCGTAGTCGATGCTGGTGGCAATCTCCCGCTGCTCCGCGACGAGTTCGTCCACGCTTTTCGTTGTGCGCTCGACCTCCTGCCGGAAGTCCTGCTGGGCGTCGGTGGCGTTGCTCGAGGCGAGCTTGGTGGAGGCGTAGGCGAACCCCAGCGCGGCCAGTGCGCCCACGACGATGCCGATGACCCACGCCACCGGATTGATGGCGACCTTGAGCGCGTTGATGGCGACCGTTAGCCCGGTGATGACCGAGGTCACGCTCACGATGGTGGGGATGGCGACGGCGAGGCCGGTCACGAAGCCGCGCATCACCGGCGAGAGGTTGTTGAACCAGGTGAAGAGGTTCTTTAGGCCCGTCAGCAGCGGCGCGACGAGTACGTTCAGCATGTCCCCGACGGTCTCGCGGATGTCGCCCCAGGTGTTGGCGTTCTGGGTGCGCAGGTCGGCCAGGGCGCTGGCAGTGCCGCCGTAGTCGTCGGTGAGTTTTTCGACCAGGTAGGTCACGCCCTCGGTCTTGATCTTGTTCTCGTCCAGCTCCAGCCCGTAGCGGCCCAACATCTCGGTGTGCCCGTTCAGGGCGCGGCCCATCAGGTCGAACGCGCTCTCCACGGTCATGCCGGTGGCCTTGTTGGCCTCGGCGAAGTCCAGGATCGAGGGCGTAAGCTGCTGAATCTCCTCCGTGTTCAGGTGGAAGGTCTGCGCCAGCTTGGACATCAGGGGCAGCAATTGCTCGTCGCCGAAGTTGGTCGCCTCCTGCATCTGGCTGGCGAATTTGCCCATCTCGGCGGCCTCTTCCCCGAAGGCGATTTTCGACAAAATCACCGCCTGGCGCTGCTTCAGCGAGGCGTCCAGGAAGCCGTTGATGCCCGATGTCACGCCCCTGACCACCTGCAGCACGCCGTCGAAGGCGATTTTCAGGTCGCGGATGGTGGCGAGGCGCGGTCTCGGCCTGCACCTTGAGGGTGACGGGCTTTTCCACCTGCTCGCGGGTTTGGCTGGCCTGCGCGCCGGTCTGCTCCAGCTTGGCCTCGGCCCCGCTGGAATCGATAATCAGGCGAAACGACAGTTCGGGCATCAGTAGTTCCGAATCAGCAGTTCGACCTGGCGTTGCTTCTGCCCGGAGACGGAGTAGGTCGCTTCCACCTCGTCAATCATGCATCCCGCATAGAGTTCCCGCACGAACGGATCATCGTTGTACGAGAGCAGGAACGCGCCTTTAATGCCTTTCAGGATCGCGGCCAGATCTTCGTGCCGGGTGAAGGCCTCGGCGTCGTCGCGCTCGTAGAGCCGCTCCTTGGTGAAGTAGGGCGGGTCGAGGTAGAAGAAGGTATCCGGGCCGTCGTAGCGCGCGATAAGCCGCTCGAAGTCCATGTTCTCGATGGTGACGTCGCGCAGGCGTTCCGAGGCTTCCTTCACCCGCTCCTCGTTGCGTAGCGGCATGTAGCGGTGACCGTGCATGATGCTGAAGTTCTTGCTCTGGCTGCCGTAGGAGCACGCCAGCTTGTAATAGAACCACACCGCCTTTTCCAGCTCGGTGCGCGGACGCCCGGCCTTGAACTCCTCGAAGGTCTCGCGGCCCACCAGCAAGGTGTTCAGCTCGGCGGCGAAGGCCTCCGGGTGCATCTTGATGTATCGCCAGAAGTTCACCAGCTCGCCGTTGATGTCGTTATAGACCTCGGTGTAGCCACGGTCGCGCCGAGTGTGCTCCGGCAGCCAGTCCTTCTTGTCGGCCGACTTACCGAACAGCACCCACCCCGCCCCGCCGAAGACCTCGCAGTAGGTGTCGTGCTTCGGGATCAGCGGGATGATCTGCTTGCGTAACAGTCGCTTGCCGCCCACCCACGAGATGACGCTGTTCATCATTGCTCCTCCAGCGGGAAGTTGGCGATGATCACCTCGGCGTAGTCCATCTTGCCTTCCTTGCGGTTGATGCCCTTGGCGCGGGTTACCTGCTTCATCTCAAAGCCCTTATACAACTCGTGCACGAGCGGATTGTCGTCGTACGAGAGTATCCACCGCCCCTTTACCTTGCCGAGGACATCCCGGAGCGCTTCGTGGCTGAACCGCTTGGAGTTGGCGTAGGTGTAGCCGGTGGTGTAGGGCGGGTCGCAGTAGAAGAAGTTGGCGGGGTGGTCGTACTTGCGGATCAGCTCGGCGTAGTCGAGGTTCTCGATCACGACCCGATCCAAGCGAAGACTTAGTTCCCGGACACGCTCGATGCGGTTCTGCAGGCTGGACACGCCCTGCTTCTGCGAGGTGCCGAAGCTGTCGCCCTTGCCCCCGAACGAGCGGGTGATGAGCCACAGGAACCGCGCCGCGCGCTGGATTTCGGTAAAACCCTCCTGCTTCATCACGTCGTAGAAGAGTTTGCGCGAGGCCAGCATCAGGTCGAGTTCGCGGATGAGTTCCTCGGGGTGGTACTTCACCTGCAGGAACAGGTTTACGAGCCGGTTGTCGAGGTCGTTATAGACCTCCAGTCCCGCCCAGCGCTCGCGGAACAGCATCACCTAGGCCGCGCCGCCGAACGGCTCGATGTAGCCCTGGATGCCCTGCGGCACGTACTTGGCGATTTCCTTGCGGAGCAGGCGTTTGCCCCCGATCCAGGCGATCACGGCGTCCATCAGTCCTCCCTCTCGCAGGCCAGGCACAGCCGCAAATACAGCTCCGGCATGGTCATAGCATCGAAGTCCGGGGCGGCGAAACCGAGCTTGCGGCAGTTCATTTCGAACCTCTCGAAGGGGTGGTCGCGGAGGCCACCGCGAAGCCCAAACGCCCAAGCCAGCCTTGCAACCTCGGCTTGTTGGCCCGCCAGTAGGCGAAAAAAGCGGCGACGGTGGTATCTTGTTGACAGCATTGACTGAACCTACTACAAAGACTTTCTACTGTGTTTAGGAGGTACTATGAATTTTATTGTTGCTAATGATCTGAAACCGATCTACGGGGTAATTGCTCAGTTTGAAGATCGGAACATTGATGAGGTAGAATTTAAGTGTCGAAGCAAGCTAATCATCTACAACATAAAAGGTATCTATAGTTCCTCAAAGCCTGATGCCTTTGTCGTAATGATGAATCCAGGTAGTTCACAACCTATAGAGGAACAGCAAAGTAAGTCCACGTACTCAGTAGTACAGTTATTAGGTCTCACGGAGGAAGGATTCCTTGATACGAAGCCAGATAATACTCAGTATCAGATAATGCGGGTAATGCAAGTGAGAGGATGGAACTATATCGTCGTTCTAAACCTAAGCGATATTCGCAATGCAAAAAGCGAAGAGTTCCTATCTAAAATAAACGACTATCCAGACGGCCTATCAATATTCAGCAATTCGCGGAAAGACGAACTAACTAGCCTTTTATGTCATAATACAGAAGCCCCAATTATTGCTGCTTGGGGTATAGACAGACGCTTGCGCGACCTTATCTCTAAAGCGACATCTTGTTTATCTGATCGTAACATTTGTGGAAGATTAAAGGATGATCAATTCTATTATCATGCCTCTTCGATTCGTTATCAGGACAAACTCAAGTGGCTATCTGAGTGTATAGAGAGCCTGCCCAGCAGGTCGTAGTTGTTGTTCAGCGTGTTGGCCACCGCGCTGGCGGTGAACGCCGAGTCCGACTCGGTGGTGGAGGCGTAGCGGCCGAAGCCGAAATAGACCGTGTCGCCCGGCATGATGGGCATGAGGTTGGCGATGAGCAGCTTGTCGGCCGTCATGCCGAGGGGGTAGGTCGGGGCGGTTATCGGCATAATGTCTCCTTCGGGGCCGGGCGGAATGTCGGGCGTGGTGGTGTCGTCGGGCATGTCACAGGATGCTCCGGGCGACCTTGCCGAGACTGAACAGCCACTTCTTGTTGTGGAACACGAACTCGACCGCGCCGCCGAGGGGTGCGCTTGCGCACCGGGATTCGTGTTTTGGGTACAAAACACCAGGTGCCGAACATCTTGGTCAGCAGCGAGTTCTGCTTCTCCGGCAGGGCCTTGGTGACGCGCTCGACTGCGAGCTGCTTCTTCTCACTGTCGGAAAGCGTGGCGGTGGTGGAGCCGGTCTTGATGTCCTGCACGATGTCCAGAATCGTTGCCAGCGCGGCGTTGAGCTTGGTCTTGTCGAGCGTCTTGCCGGTGATTCGGGCAATGAGCCAGGCGATGAGGGTCGCGCCCAGGCCGAGGATGAACTGCTGGTTCTGTACGATGAAATCCATGTTATCTCCTATGTGGTGAGTTTGAAGACTTTAACGAAGCCGTTGACGTAGGTGATGCCGGGCCGGATGCGGATGTACCAGTGGTATTTCCAGTCCTCGCCGTGGTGCTCCACCTTCATTTCCGCCTCGGTGCGGTAACTGCGGATTTGCGTGCAAATCCGATAGAGAGGATTCGAGCCTGTCGGCTCTCACCATAGATGATGAACTTCGGGAGTCCGGCCACGAGCGTCTCGGAAGGCAGCAGGCGGCCCTTGACGGGGATACCCGCGAAACTGACGTTCCCGCCCTCGAGCAGCAGCCGGTCACCGGCGTTGGTCTCGCGCTTGGCAAGCTCGTCCCGAATCTTGATCAGGTCGCGCTGGGCGACGTAGATGTTGAAGTTGGTCTGCTCCTCGAGCATGTCGTCGGAAAACGCCAGCAGGAGCGCCTCGAAGCGGTCCGCCCAGGTGGCGTAGGTGGCTTTGGAAAGGTTGGTGACGGCGCTGGCTGCGGTGGCCTGCTTCACGATACCGTCGAGGGCCTTCAGCTTGGCCACGGCGGACGGGAACGCCTTGGGCAGGTCGTCCTTGTGAAAGCGTATCTCGGCCACACGCGCCCGGCGCAGGGCGTCCACGATCCGCTGGCGATCGGCCAGGAACGCCTCGCGGGTCATGCCAGCACCACCTCGATACTGTCGAGTTGCTGAAAAATCCAGCTCTCGCGCTTCTCGATCACCTCGGCGATAACGTTGCGCTCCGCGATACCCTCGCGCTTGATCTTGCCCCGGATCAGGTAGGCGATCTGCTCGACGGTGAGGTCGAGACCGGTCTTTTTGTCTTGCCAGGAAAGGTGTTTACGCTCCACCCACGCCTTCAGCGGGGCCAGCGGTGTCCACGAAGGCACCTTGCCGCCCAGCACGAACGGTTCGTGACGGACGTTGGAACCGACGTGCAGGGTGATGCCGTCGTCTTCCATCGTCAGAATGTAACCGAGGTTGCCGTAGAAGTCGCCCTTGTCGTAGATGCCGCGTTCGAGGGTTAGCCGCCGGGCGTCGCCGTCCAGCACGCTGCCAATCAGATGCAGCCGCGATTCCAGCGCTTCCAGGATGGCCTTGTAGATGGCGGTCATCAGTTCGTCTCCGCTCATATCACCACCGCCCGGATACGACGGCCTACACGGTCGCATAGCGCGTCCAGTCGATTGCGGCCCACGGGGTTGAGGTAGTCGGTCAGGGCTTCCAGGGCGCGGCGTTCCAGCGTGGCTTTGAACGCCTCTATCTCGCTTCCGGTCAGCAGTTCGGTGCTCTGCGCGTCGAAGCCGGTGGTCTTCACGATCCCCTCGCCGAGGGTCTTGAGGTTGAGGAACTCCACCACGGACGCCAGCATCAGGAAGGCGTAGCCGAAGCGGAAGGCGATGCACAGCGGGTCGTCCTCGGGCACGTCGCGCAGCGCGGTGACGAAGGCTTCCTCGTCCGTGACGCGCCGGAGCCGCTCCAGCACCAGCGGCAGGTGCTCGTCGAACACGGGCCGCTCGCGCATCTCATCCGGCAGGTTCAGCATGGCGCAGACGGTCTTGGTCTCGAGCGGAATCGCGGCGGACATCAGCCCTTCCTCATCAGCTCGGACAGCTCGATGGCGCGCTTGCCGACCTGCTTCGCCCACTTGGACGCGAGCATCTCGTCGGCAGCCTTGCCGAACTCGCCGTCGGCGGTGTGGATGAGCATGTGGTGAAAGCCCAGCAGGCCCGCCGTACCCAGGTTGATCGCCATGTTCACCAGCACGGCCTTGCGGGTGTCGTTGAGCATGTTGTAGAGGGTGGGGATACGCTGCAGAATCTCGCTCTCGCAGCGGTGGATATCGTTCTCCAGCAGGGTGATGGCCTCGCTCCGGCTGATACCGCGGTCGTCGAGGTTGCGACCCACGCCGATGGTGAGCTTTCCAGCCGTGCAGCGATAGGGCTTGAGCTTCAAACCCTCGTGCCGAAGCAGTTGCTCCTTGAGGGTGGCGAGCAGGGCGTTTTCCATCTTGGCTCCTTATTCAGTTCTGGAGGCAGGATGGCACCCTGGAGCGAACCAATCAAACGCGCTTGCACAGAGTTAAGAGAAAAAGAGAATTGACAGCGGAGTAACTGCTCGTTTAGTTGACGTATTTCATAGAAAGGGCGCATAATATGAAACTCACCGACAACGAAAAGCGGGAAATCTTCGCACTCATCGAGAGAGAACGACCGCTACCCGATAAATATCGCTTTCTGCTGTTTGACGATAAGCGCGAGGTGGAACTGGTCTGGAATGGCAAGACCAGCGAGGTCTGCAACATCGTGCTACCCTTCCAGGTGATCGAGCAGGTGGACGAACCCCGCGCCGAAAAGCCCGAGGACATGGACCTGCAGCTCTCCGTGTTCGACAAGCGCGGCCGCCAGAAAGCCGGATGGACGAACAAGCTCATCTGGGGCGACAACAAGCTTATCCTCTCCAGCCTCAAGAACGGCCCCATGCGCGAGGAGATCGAGAAGAACGGCGGCATCAAGCTCATCTACATCGACCCACCCTTCGATGTGGGCGCCGACTTCAGCATGGACATCGAAATCGGCGACGACACCTTCACCAAGAAGCCCGGCATCCTCGAAGAGATTGCCTACCGCGACACTTGGGGCAAGGGCGCCGACAGCTTCATCGCCATGATCTACGAACGCCTGGTGCTCATGCGCGATCTGCTTGCCGAAGATGGCAGCATCTATGTGCATTGCGATTACAGAGTTAGTTCTTACCTTCGATTGATACTTGATGAAGTTTTCGGGAATTCACTGATAATGAATGAAGTGATTTGGTGCTACCAAGGGACCGGACACTCTCCGCGTCAGTACAAAAGGAAACATGATACTTTATGGGTTTTCACAAAATCAAATAATTGGTTGTTTAACCCTAAAGAGATTGGCATTCCATTTGGCGAGAAACAACAGAAGAAGTACTCTGGGCGTGACTCCAAAGGAAATTACAAAGAGTATAAACATGCTAATGGACAAATATATCGTAAGTACCTTACAGATAACGACTATTTGCCAGTTAATGATTGGTGGAGCGACATTTTCGTTATTCAGGATCACTCTGAACGAGTAGGGTATCCCACCCAGAAGCCCGAAGCCCTCTTGGAACGCATCATCAAGGCCAGCTCCAACGAGAGCGACATCGTGGCCGACTTCTTCTGCGGTAGCGGCACCACCTGCGCAGTGGCGGAAAAGCTGGGCCGCAAGTGGCTGGGTAGCGACCTCGGCAAGTTCGCCATTCACACCACCCGCAAGCGCATGATAGGCGTGCAGCGGGAGCTCAAGGCGCAGGGGAAGGACTTCCGCGCCTTCGAGATTCTCAACCTGGGTAAGTATGAGCGCCAGCACTACATTGGCGTGAACCTGGACCTGCGGGAAGAGGAACGTCAACGCCAGCTCGAGCAGAAGGAGAAGGACTTCGTGGCGCTTATTCTGCGGGCCTACCGTGCCGAACCGGTGGAGAGCTTCAAGACCTTCAACGGCAAGAAGTCCGGGCGCATGGTTGCCGTGGGGCCGGTGAACCTGCCTGTAACACGCCTTTACGCCGAGGAAGTGATTCTGGAATGCCGCGAGAAGCGCGTCAGTCGGGTGGATATCCTCGCCTTCGAATTCGAGATGGGGCTGTTCCCCAACATCCAGGAAGAAGCCAGGGCCAAGGGCATCGACATGGCGCTCAAGTACATCCCCCGCGAGGTGTTCGACAAACGTGCGGTCGAGAAAAACCAGGTGGTGTTCCACGACGTATCCTTCATCGAGGTAAGACCCCACTACGGCAAGAACTCCGTCGCCATCGAACTCACCGACTTCTCGGTGCACTACAACCAGGACAGCGTGGAGAACGCCTCCGCAGGCATGAAGGACGGCGGCAGCAAGATCGTGGTGGAAAGCGGTCAGATCATCAAGGTGACCAAGGACAAGAACGGTATCGTCACCCGCGAAGTGCTGACCGGCAAATGGACGGATTGGATCGACTACTGGAGCGTGGACTTCGACTTCGAGAACAAGCGGGAGATCGTGCGGGAGCGCAACGAGGCCACCGGCGAGTTTGAAGACGTGTGGACGGGCGATTTCATCTTCGAGAACGAGTGGCAGTCGTTCCGCACCAAGAAGAATCGCTCGCTGGAACTCAAAACCCCGTTCATCGAGTGCGAGAAGGGCCGGCGCAAGATAGCCGTGAAGGTGGTGGACATCTTTGGCAACGACACGATGGCCATCATCGACGTGAACGTGGGAGGCAAGTGATGTCACTTCATCCCTCATTCCCCACATCACCGTATGCCCCGTTAGACCCGAAATATCGCTGGTTCCCTGCGGACGAGGCCCTGCGCGAACAACATTACGACCACCTGATTCCCCCACTGGTTCATCGCATTCGTCTGGCGGTTCAAGACTGGCGGAACCGAGGCTATGAAGGCGCGACCGATACCAGCAAGGCATTGCTCAACTGGTGGTTCAACACCGAGCACACCCGCATTAGTGCCGATGGAACCGAACAGCTATTCCGCTACTACTATGCACAGCGCGAAGCTGTGGAGACCGTGATATACCTGTACGAAGTCGCAGGTGTGAAAGACAAATACGACCTGATGCGCTACGACTCGTCGGGCGCGATTTCCACGGGTATGTTCGACGAGGAATGGCTGCGGCTGGTTATAAAGATGGCCACGGGCAGCGGCAAGACCAAGGTGATGAGCCTAATTATTACCTGGTGCTATTTTCACAAGACCTACGAGGAAGACTCGCAGCTCTCCACGAACTTTCTGGTCATTGCCCCGAACATCATTGTGCTGGACCGCTTGCGCGCAGATTTCGACAACCTGCGTATCTTCTGGAGTGACCCCCTGCTGCCCGACAACGGCTATGAGGGGCAATACTGGCGCGACGACTTCCAGATGACCCTACATATTCAGGACGATGTATCGATCCTCCGCAAGACCGGGAATCTCTTCCTCACCAATATCCACCGCGTGTATGCAGGAAACGAGGTGGAACCGTCGTTCGACGACGATAATCTGGAGGATTATTTCCTCGGCCCCCGTCCTGTGGGCAAGACCAACGATTCCAGGGTCGATCTGGGCGTGATTGTGCGGGAAATCGATGAACTGGTGGTCATCAACGATGAGGCGCACCATATTCACGACAGCAAACTCGCCTGGTTCACCTCCATTCAGGACATTCACAATCGCCTGAAGCAGAAAGACCATTTCCTGTCCTTGCAGGTCGATGTGACAGCCACCCCCAAGCACAACAACGGGGCGATATTCGTACAAACGGTTTGCGACTACCCCCTGGTGGAAGCCATTACCCAGAATGTGGTGAAACACCCTGTGTTGCCGGACGAGGCCAGCCGGGCCAAACTCGGGGAGATTCAGAGTGTTCATTACACCGAGAGATACCGGGACTACATCGCCCTAGGGGTGGAAGAATGGCGCAAGGCCTATACCGAACACGAGAAGATGGGCAAGAAGGCCGTGTTGTTCATCATGACCGACGACACCAAGAACTGCGACGACGTGGCCACCTACCTCGAAGCGACCTATCCCGATCTGCAGGGCGCGGTGTTCACCATCCACACCAACAACAACGGCGAGGTTTCCGAAGCAAACACCAAGAAGAGCAAGGAAGAACTGGAGAAGCTGCGTAAAACAGCCAACGATATCGACAGTTGGGAGAATCCCTCCAAGGTGATCGTCTCGGTGCTGATGCTGAAGGAAGGCTGGGATGTGCGCAATGTGACCACCATCGTGGGCTTACGGGCGTATGCCTCCAAGAGCAACATCCTGCCCGAACAGACCCTGGGGCGCGGACTGCGGCGCATGTATCCCGGTGAAGAAGCCGTGGAGTACGTTAGTGTGGTAGGTACCGACGCCTTCATGGATTTTGTGGAATCAATTCAAAGCGAGGGCGTTGACCTTGAGCGCAAGCCCATGGGCGAGGGTACGTTGGCCAAGTCCCCTATTATCATCGAAGTTGACCGCGAGAACCCGAAAAAGGACATCGAGAAGCTCGATATCGAGATTCCCCTGCTTACGCCTCGTATCTATCGGGAATACAAGAATCTGGAAGAACTTGATCCTGCCACCTTCAATACTGCTAAGATACCGTACCGGCAGTTCACCCCAGAAGAGCAACGGGAGATTATCTTCCGCGATATCACCACCGGGGAGGTGAATCACACAACCTATCTGGAATCAGGAACCGCTACTGATTACCGGGCCGTGGTGGGCTACTTCACCCATATCATCATGAAGGACATGAGGTTGGTCAGCGGATTCGACATTCTGCACGGACTGGTAAAGCGATTCATCCGGGACTATCTGTTCGACGTTCCGGTGGATATTGACAATCCCAACACCTTGCGTAATCTTTCTGAAACGGTAGCTGTTCGCACCATCATCGAGACCTTCAAAAAACGAATCAACGATCTAACTGTACGGGACAAGGGTACCGCTGAAATTCGTGATTCCATCAAACTGCGGCAGGTGCGCCCCTTCGTGGTAAAGGAACAAGGCTTTCTCATCCCGCAGAAGAGCGTATTCAACAAGATTATCGGCGATAGCCAACTGGAACTCGAATTCGCTTCCTTTCTGGAGAAATGCCCGGATGTGGCCGCCTATGCGAAGAACTACCTGGCAGTGCACTTCAACATCGACTACGTGAACGCGAAAGGCGAGATATCGAACTACTACCCGGACTTCATCGTGAAAACCACAGAAGGCCATCTCTACATCGTGGAAACCAAAGGTCTGGAAGACCTCGATGTTCCCTTGAAGTGGGAACGCCTGAAACAGTGGTGTGAAGACATCAATGTGATCAAGGGTGATATTGTGACACCCGTGTTCGTGAAGGAAGCTGAGTTCAGGAAGTATCAGGTGGGGACGTTCAGGGAGATGGTGAAGCTATCCGAGATAGTATGGAAGGACCAGTGATTTTCTCTGAAAACAAGAAGAGAATGTTGTGGTTTTGCCACAATATGTGGTGAATCGGCAACACAACGAATATAGTCTGGTAACCTATCTCATTGCAACAATGTGAGATTGTCGCCATCAAGCCGGATGGCATGGGGATTGCATATTGATAGACGAATAAAACTAAACCTTTGGAGGAATCATGAACCGTGGCTTGCTGATTTCAATCTTTGTCTTTTTCACAATGAGAATATATGCTGGACAAATAGATATTGTTTCAGTTAATTATTCTGGGTTTCAATATGATGAATCAACCACTGTTGAAGTTGATGTCAGAGTCGAAGACTATACTGACAATGAAACTTGCCAACTATGGGTCGTTCCGAATGAGCTTTCAGCATGGTCTTCAGGATATCCCACCATTGTAAATCCAATTCTGTTTCCTGTGGGTCCTGAGAATAATGGCACAATTGTACAAGTCGGTTTTTCAATTTCTCCAACTTTAGCTGGCTCTCGTTCGATTCAAGAACTTCTGATAAGAGTAGATGGTGAAGACCTCTTCAACATGGATTACTATGAAATGCGAGCCATCATTGATGTGCCGTTTTCAATCGCTGATTTCGATGAAAATGCTCAAGAAGAAGTAGCTGAGAAGTTCTTGCCAATACTGCGTATGGATAACGGAGTGCAACTTGAAGCTGACTGGCCGGGAGCATCTGTTGGAGAAGAGGTGTTCGTGCCTAAAGCAATTGACATGTTAATGTCAAACAGCGATTGGATTATGGAGAAACAAGACAATGCCCCCGATGTGAATGTTTTACCTGCAACTATTGGCAATCTGTCAATAGCATGTAGTAGTAAAAACTACATACACTTCAATGAAGATGACAGCGATCCACAGGGGCTTATTGATTGGTATGAGGAGAATGAAGGTTCAAATAATACTCAGCTTTACGCATCCTTTTGCGAAGAAAATGACTTTGTCGTGTTAACATATTGGATTTATTATATATACAACAACAATGAAGGTTGGGGTGTCTGGGGAGCGCTCACAAATCATCATATAAGTGAGTGGGAAGGCTTGTGTTTAGTATTTACAAAGGATAGTATTGTTGATAACTACTCAGAAGCTATCCCTGTTGCAGCTGCCACATCGAGTCATCTGGGTAGCTGGATGGGTAAAAAACGATTATGGAAGAATGTAGAGAAGATAGGTGATCACCCAGTCATATACGTATGTAATGGCTCCCATGCCTCATATTTTCACAGAGGTCATAGTGCTAATCAAGCATTAGATTTGAGAGATTATCATTATGGTGATGGTCAGTGGGTAGTACCTCAAGATGTATCAACCAGCGAGATAATGGACTTTTGCTTCATCTATGGGTACGGGATTAGTGAGAGAACTGAATATGGTTCTCCACAAGTAAGTGTGCTACCTCGCTTAGTGAATAGTAGTGGTATTACATGGCATCGTTTTGGTGGATTATGGGGTCAATCAGACCAATCGCAAAGAGTTGAATCCCCCAGTCCTTCATCCCCATGCTTCATTGAAAGTGATCACACAAATGAATACCCACCAGATAATGATACAAGTGGCTTCAAATGGTTCAAACCGTATACTTGGTTTGAACAGCAGGAAACAGATGATAATCTTTCGCTGTTGGTTGACTTCACGACATCACAATCATCTGGTGAAGCTCCTTTCAATACTTCGTTTCATGATGCATCATCGGAGCTTGCGAATCAATGGCTTTGGGCCTTTGGTGATGGAACTTTCTCTTCTTCACAAAACCCACTACATACATACACTGCACCAGGAACGTACACTGTGTCGCTTACCGTTTCTGATGGTGTAGAAAGTGTGACCATGACAAAGGCTGATTTTATTGAAGTTTCGGAACCAGCTCCACAAAACTTCGCTATCTCAGGCCAAGTTACAACAACAAGCGCAAATCCGATCAGTGGAGTTACGGTATCGACAAACGATGGAACCAGTGACACGACAGACAACAATGGCAACTACGCCCTAACGGTTTCAAGTGGCTGGTCTGGTACGATAACGCCATCTTATAATGACTATAGCTTCAATCCATCCAGTATCGGCATCGTTGATGTCTCGGCCAATATTGGTAATCAGAACTTCCAGGGCTATAGCACCTCAAGTCAGTTCCGCCCACCAAGCAATGTTTCCTGTACGAATACCGGGCTTCTTTCTTGGGATGCACCTTCAGGAGGATATATCTATGTACCGAACTACTACATCTACCTGAACGGGAGTCATGTCGGCACCACTGGAGAAAATGGTAGAAGTTACCAGTTCAACAACCTCAATGATGGACAGAGTTACACCGTCGGTGTTAGAGCTCATTATGCTCAAGGTGAGTCAGAGATTATAACCTGCCAGATTATCTATCAAGGAGGTGGGGTCGGTGACCCATTAGTAACTTGGGATTGTTCTTATGAATCTGGTTGGGATGGATGGAGTTGCATTCCAGGTTGTGATCCTTGGTGGGAAAGACAAGGATCAGATCACGCCGGAGGTAGTAATGGAGAATTGGCTTGCCATAATCCCGATGGACAGACATTTTTTACTGGGGAGACTGGTGTATACTCGCCCTATTTCAACACCAATGGTTATGGGATGCTACGTGTTCAGTTCAGATTCAAATTTATGTACTACAACGGAGCACCTGACTTAGTGCTATATACAAAACGTGGATCATTTAATCTTCGTGAAGCTGAGAGAGTCGATCTCAATCAGGACATTGGCCCCACAATCTGGTCATTTGACATTGATACACGAGACATAGGATCAAGTGATAATATCAGATTAGCACTAAAGATAGATGCCAATGGTATGAACTCTCTTAATGCTTACTTCGATGATTTCGTGATATCGCCAATATATGTCCCAACGGTCCCCGTAACTGTACAACTGAATTGTCCTAATGGGGATGCTACTGACTTCGAAGTCGAATTAGACGAATATGGTGCGGGTGATATCTACGAGGGAATTCCCAATTCCAGCGGGGTTGTGCAATTCCCTGAAGTTGAAATCGGTGAATATGATCTTGAGGTAACTTGGTCGGATGGGACGCTTGTTTACGATGAGAACGTGGGAGACATCACAGGAAGTACAACGCTAAACGCAACCGTTTACGCCCTTGTTCCCCCAGAAACTGTTCAGGCAAGTGTACAGAACAGCAATGACGTTCTGCTAACATGGTCATCAGTACGAGATACATATACGCCTCATTCTTACAAGATCTATCGCGAGGGAACACTTATACATCAAACCTCAAGCGGGAATATCTTCAGTTTCTTAGACCAGGATCTTGCTGAAGGCACATACACTTATACTGTAGCGACACTCTACAGCAACGGCAATAACACGATCGAATCATCAGCATCCAATCCAGTTTTTGTTACTATATCGAACACATTCATCGCCCCATCCTATTGCTCTGCAATAAATCAGAACTACAACGACGTATCGGTTACTTGGTCGATGAGCAGGCGTCAAATTGGGCATTTCAGTCCGAGTCGAAGACTGACTCGAGACCCAATGCTTCAGGGATATCGAGTTCTTCGTGACGACGTCGTAGTACATGAGATATACGATACACAAACTCTCAATTGGATCGACACAAACGTCAGTAACGGAAACCACACTTATTTCGTAGAAGCTGTGTATGATGAGGGCGTATCAGGCCCCTCGCCAACATCGAGCGTCACAATCAATCTTACATCACCCAGTGATGTGATCTGCACTATTGAGGGAGAATTGACTTGGACGGCTCCATCATCAACGCGAGGATTAACTGGCTACCGAATACTGCTCGATCAGAACCAGGTGACAACCCTTGGATCAGGTGTCACATCGTATACGTACACTGGACTGGACGAAAGTGTTCAGCATGAAGCAGGAGTTGTTGCGATCTATGGAAATAACAACGAGTCTGATGCAGCTACCTGCACCTTTGTATATTACATGCCCCCGAAAGCACCCGAGAACCTGCTGATCAGCATCGAGAACGACACCGCTATGCTCAACTGGGACCCTGTGACAGAAACAATCGGTGGAGCCTTAATCACTCCTGATGGATATAATATCCTGACAGGCGTTGAGCCAGAACAATCAACACATTCCCAGTATGCATACACCGCTGCCAACAGCTTTAGAGACACTCTCACATCGATAAGAAATGACGCCAGATACTACAGCATAATAACTAAGTTCACCGGACAAGGATCAGTCTCAGGCGGTTTGGTTGCTCGTTATCCATTGAATGGTTCGGGCGAAGAGACTACGGGTAATGCAGTTGACGGGATCGAGTATGGAGATCCCCAACCTGAATGCGACCGTTTTGGTAACGCAGGAAATGCCATTCTATTCGATGGCGGGGATGATTACATTGATCTGGGAAATGGGGCATTGCCGAATGAATCATCTTTCTCTGTTTCGGTTTGGTATAAGACGGCCTCATTATCGAGTTCAACCCACGAGTTCATCTATGGTATCTCAGATGATACAGGAGGAGAGTTCAGGCTCAAATTCCCGAACTCTGATGTGCTTTACGCTGATATCCGAGGTACAGCCGGTGATCCCCGAATTAGCACTCAAACGTCAACAGACTTGTATGACAACTCATGGCATCTTGCCGTTGTCTCTTGGAACAACACAACTCAAGAACTTGCTCTCAACGTTGATAATGGGGCATATATCGAAACCAATTCAGGCACTCTGTCTGGTGTCTTCTCAACATCCTCACCGCTGTATCTTGGCATATCGTCTTACAATGGGAACTCCGTATACAACAACTACTACTTCAGTGGTTCTCTCGATGATCTCAGAATTTACAATCGAGATCTGGGAAGCTCGGAAATCAACAGTCTATACTCCGAAGGTGGCTGGCCGAATGTCACCTCAGTTATTGCAGACTATCCTTTCAATAACAATGCAAACGATGAATCAGGTAGTGGACATAATGGAACCGTTACTGGAGCGACACCGGCAAGTGATAGGTTCAGCAATCCCGAAAGCGCTTATTCGTTTGATGGAAGCGATGACATCATAACCGTAGGGGACAGCCCTGAGCTTGATTTAACCGGTGACTACTGCATTTCCGCTTGGTTCAAAATGAGCGGAACACGCAACAATCATCGGCTACTCAACAAAGATGCTGATAATGACTACAGCAATGGCTGGGCATTGCTGTACAATGGGCCAACGAATGCTCTCACTTTCTGTCACTATCCTGAATCTGGAGATGTATCCAATCATGTCACAATCTTGGCTGATGTTTCATCAGATACCTGGTATCATGTTGCAGTGAGTTACGACCAGCCAGATCTGATGTGTTACATTGATGGCAGTCTGGTTGCTCAATTCACAATGAGTTCCCCAATCGGCGCAAACACTGAGCCATTGGAAATCGGAGGTTCAGTAGATTACAATCAGTACTTCGCTGGAGTATTGGATGACATCCAGCTGTTCAATGGCTCGCTTTCCGAGAGCGAAATACAAACTCTATACTCAGAAGGCGGCTGGACGAATGTGCCTAACTCCGATATGATCCTCATTCCCTCCGGCAGCTTCCAGATGGGCAATACTCTGGGTGGTGGTGAGTCTGATGAATTACCTGTGCATAATGTGCAACTGGATGCCTTCTTTATTGGCGAGTATGAAGTATCACAACAAGAATGGGTGAGTATAATGGGAAACAATCCTGCAAGCGTTTATGGTGTTGGAGACTTTTATCCTATATATAACATCAATTGGTATGCCATACTGAAATACTGCAATCTCTGTAGCCTGAATGACAATCTTACACCAGTGTATAGTATCAATGGTACTACCGATCCCTCATCATGGGGTTCCGTTCCCACATCAAGTAATTCTACGTGGGATGCTGTAACATGTAATTGGAATGCAAATGGATATCGACTACCTACAGAGGCAGAGTGGGAGTATGCGGCTCGCGGGGCGCAGAATACACCTGATTACATTTATGCAGGTAGCAACAGCATTGGTGAAGTAGCATGGTATACTGGGAATTCAGGCAATCTGACTCATCCTGCTGGAGATGATCTGAATCCTGTAATGTACTCGGAAGGCGGCGCAGTATACAACCTGAGTGGAAATATCTGGGAATGGTGCTGGGATTGGTACGGAGCTTACAGCTCTGAACAACAAGATAATCCTACAGGCCCAATAAATGGGTCCGGACGTATTCATCGTGGAGGAGCATTTTGGAGTGATAGTGGGAATTGCCGTTTAACCAAGCGTTATGGTGGTTCTCCGTATGAAACTTATACAAATATTGGCTTTCGTCTCGCACGTAATGCCAATTAGTTTGAAATAACCATTCTTTCTACACTAACAGAGTAGAAGAAAGTAAGAAGATATCTTGAGCCGCCGATATAGATGTATCGGCGGCATTATTCATTCCTAACCCCCTGAAAATACTGCATATATCCCCGCTAATAGACTTGACTGCCTGTGCGTTATCCTTATCGTAGAGATGTACTTAGAAACACAAAGGAGACTACGATGGAAACGACAAAGACCAGGCAGACGACCCCGAGGAAGATGTACATCGACGCGAAGGTAATGAGCGGCGTGCGAGCGGCGTTCATGGACGAGAACGACAAGGTTCTGAAGTACTACGACGGCCCGGTGCCCAAGTTCATGCCCGAAGAACACTGGGGCGACTACATCCGCCTCGAGATTGACCTCAAGACCGGCCGCATCCTCAACTGGGACGCCACGAAGAAGAACATCGGCACCTTCATGAACGACCCCAACCGCGCCGATAACTTCTCCGACCCCGAGCCAGACACTGAACCAGACCCCGCACCCGAAACCGAATAATCCCTCTTAAGCAGCGAAAACTGGCATTCAGCCAGTTTTCCTCGTTGGACTCCACTACCCCGTAGTTCTCCTTATCCCACAATCTCCGTTGTCGTTCTGCAGCGCCAGTGAAAGGGCGGGAAGGGCGTGTGGGCACCCGACACCCCGATAGGTTCATCCTCGTCGTTATAGACCACCTGGTCGTCTTTGACCCACGGTGCCAGTGCCTTGATGTAGTCACGGGCGTCGTCCAGGCTGGAAGCGCGGGTATTGAGCGACTGCAGGTTGTCCATGACCTCGAGCGCGGTGTTGAGCAGATAGACCTTGTCCTGCGCGGCCAGGGCACGACAGATGTCCGAGGTGCGGTCATCAAGAATCACCACCAAGCGGTAGTACTGCGCCTTCGCCTTCTTGTAGCCCTGAAGCCTGCCGAACTCCCTCACCCGTAGCGCGGTGTGCTCCGCCAGACCCTGCCAGTAGGCGGCGGACTTGTCTGCCAGGTCGGCGAACTGGGTCTTGAGCGCATCGGTGAGCATCTCCTTGGTGTAACCCTGGGCGAGGGCGGTGGAGAGGGTGTCGGAAAAACCCTTGCGGACATCCGTCTCGAAGTGATTGCCGACCCAGAACGTCTGCTGCTGCTGGACGATGTTCGACAGCCGCTGGTCTTCGAGACCCCACAAGCCCACGCTGGAACGCGCCGGAACCATCACCTGGGCGTCACGCAGGCCGAGACGCAGGTTGCGCTCCATGAACGCCTTGGTGGGCTGGTTGATGGCCGCCGCGAAGTCGTCGCCGAGCTGGGAGCCGATGACCTCGATGAGTTGGTCGATGTGGGTCTTGGAGAGCTTCTCGTGCCGGGGCAGGTCGGAGAGCATCTGGATGGCTCTTCTCGCCGCATCCTTGATTTCGGTCTTCCAGGCGTTGTTGAGGACGCGATAGTATTCCAGCATCACACGGTCGTAATAGTCCACGCAAGCCCCCTCTACGTTCTCAGAAAACGAGCCGTCGAACCCGCACGCGGTTGCGGCCGATGTCGTACTCGGCGAAGCGTTCCAGACAACCCGCCAGCGCGTCGCAGGCGTCGATGTAGCCGTCCGGGTAGGTCAGGAACTGGGAGATGAGCACCGGCGTGTCCTGGCCGTCCGGGAAGAGGACTTTACCCGTCTCGATGACGGTCTCGGTGCGCTCGATGCGAAGGTTCTTGTTTTCGCGGTTGTCGATGCGCTTGATGTGCCGACTAATCGGCGCTAGCCCGGTATCCAGGCACCAGCGGTCAAAGTCCGCCAGGATGTGCTCCTGTCCGAAGGAGGTCTCCATCGCGGCCCGGAAGCGCGCACCGTATCTGCCGTTGAGGTGGTTCCACACCTCGTGAAACTTGGTGAAGAAGCGCGTGTTCTCGGTCTGCCGCACCCACACGTCCAGCGCGTGGAAGAGGCGGCCGTCGTACCCGATCGAGATGATCGCCTTGTAGCAGCCCTTCTCGCCCCAGGCGGGGTCGGCGTAGAGCCAGACGCGCTTCATGGGCGGCAGAGACCGCCAGCGCTGGAACCAGTGGTGCTTGAAGATGTTGCCCTCGATGACCGGGATGCCCAGCATCTCGCGCTGGTAGCCAGTGAAGCCGAACTTGGCCCGCAGATCGGGGAGCGATCCGGTCGGGTACTGCTCCTCCCAGGCCGAGGTTCCCTCCGGAGTCTCCAGCGGAAAGCGCAGAATGGCCCGTTGGCGCGTCCGGAGAATCGGGACGGGTTGGAAGTCGGTGTCGGGGCGATCGGCCTTCAGATCGGCGATTACGAGTTCCAGGAACTGGCAGATGGCGTAGTTCGGGTGCACGAGGTTTCCCAGCCAGATCACCTTGCCCGATCCGTCGGGAGCCAGCGCGCCGGACAGCTCGTGCAGAATTTTCTCCATGCGCCGCCTGCCGATGGACTGGTTGCCCATGTTCTCTTCCTTGTCGATGTCGTCGCAAACGATGATGCCGGGCCGTTTCGCTGTTTGCGGATTGATGGTGCCCCGGTGAGACTGCTTGATCGATCTTGCCCGGATGCGGCACTTGTTGCGCAGGTTGAAGTCGAGCGGGAAGGTGTCCATCGGTGTAAGTTCGGGAAAGTCGGCGAGCAGGCGTCGATTGTTTCGCAGCTCGTGCAGGGTGAACGCCGTCCTCTCCTCGGCCAGGTCGATGTCGGCGGCGGTGTGGATGACGTAGGATTCGCCCCGGATGATCCGCCAGATCGGATAGACGACGCCCATGAGGACGGTCTTGCCCAGTCCCCGGAAGCCGGTGATGGCGGTAATCCCGTTGTGATCCTCCACCTCGCGGAACATCGCCTCGTGCGCCTCGCAGAAGGGCAGGCCGAAGACGTGCGGGAAGTAACCCAGGCAGAAAAAGGAGAAGGCCTCCCAGCCCTGGCCCTTGACCTTGGCGATGCGGGAGGCTCGTTGTTCGGGGGTATCGTCGGGGAATGGAAGGATCGATAACGTCTTGGCGGCGATCTCGGCGAGCGCCTTCTGCTGCCGCTGGATAAATCTTCTACCCATTCTTCACGCGCAAGTATTCGGCGAGATCGAGCACGATCTCCTGGAACAGCTTCAGCAGGCTTTCGTGCCCCTTTTCAATCATGTAATCGGTCGTTTGATCGAGGAAACGGACGATGTAGTCGTTGAGTTCCTTCGCCGGTTCCTGCTCCCGCTGGTCGTGCTTGATGAGGCTCACCAGGCTCTGCAGAGCGGTGTCGGCGGGGTTCTTGGCATACTCGCGTAGCGCCTGGATGAGGGCCTTCTTGCGAGCCAGCTTGATCTCGCGGTCGAGCTTGTGCTCCTCGCGGAACAGGTCTTCCCAGTGCCCGGTCTTAATCCACTTCTTCACGGTAATCTCGGCCACGCCGAAGATGACTCACAACTCGGCGGGGTCGGTCTTGCCGTCCAGATAGGCTTCGCGGCAGTTGTCCCGCTTGAGCTTGAACTCTTTGGTGTTGGCCATGCTATTCGTTCAGCGGGTCAACCCGGTGGGCGTCGAGATAGCTGTTCAGATCCTTGCCGTGCACCCGCAACTGGCCGTTGTTCTTCAGCCGGAAGGCGGGCAGGGGGTCGTCAATATCCTTGATCAGCCGGTAGATCGTCGAGATGTCGGCGTTCAGCTTGTCGGCAATCTCGTCCGGCCGGTAGCAGCGTTCGTCGTTGAAAATACTCATTCGTGCGCTCCTCTTCAGTCATCCACGGGCAGCTTATACCCGTTCCCGCGCGGGGTCAAAGACCGCTGCCCGTGGATGCGAAAGAAATCTCCGATTGGAAACATCAGAGCGCCGAGAAATTGAGCACGACCTGCTCGTAGGAGCCGTCCTCGCGCCGGGTGTAGATGGCGATGTACTGTTTTGTCGAAGTGACCTGGATCGCCTTGTCGATCAGCTCCAGGGCTTCCTTCCAGGTGGTGTCCTGGATGTTGTAGCGGCGCAGGGCGAGGATGCGATGCTTGGCGATTTCTCCCTTTTTATCGACCTGGAACGCCTCCGAGATAATCGCCTTGAGGTTGGCGTTGGAGTCGCTCGTCCACTCCTAGAGGCACTCGTCGATCTTCTGTTTGGCGAGCTGTAGCTCGACCCCGAACTGGATGCGCTCGCGGTAACGAACTTCGACCTTCATGCTCTCGTCGAAGTTGACCAGCTCGGCGTTGCCGCGCCACTTGAGACCGTTACGACGGGCCAGTTCGTCGAGGTACTTGTCCAATTCCTCGACCATCTTCTGCTTGTCCGCGACGATGCGCTCCTGCAGTTTCCGGGCGCGTTCGGCGATACGATTAACCAGGGTGTCGCGGCGAACCAGTTCCTTGTCGATGATGGAGGCGGGAAACTCGCGCCCCTGCGAATCGACCAAGACCCTGGGTGTGTTGCTTTTAGGCATAAAATCCTCCAAAGGTTTATTGATGGGTGTGTTTTTGATGTAGTTCTGGAACATGGCGATGACAGCCCGTTTCTCGCGGGGCTCCAGCGCGTTCCAGTGGGACTTGGAGAAGCGTTTGAGGAGAAAGAGGCGGAGGTCGCGCTCCTCCCAGCCCACTTGACGGGCGAGATGGAGCGCGAAGCGGCCCTGGCGGTCGAGCACGAACGCCTCGGGCTGGCCGGTGGGATGAAGCTCCACCAGCAGGTATTTCAGGTCGTCCAGCTGGTCTTCGAGATCCCACAAGCCCACGCTGGAACGCGCCGGAACCATCACCTGGGCGTCGCGCAGGCCGAGACGCAGGTTGCGCTCCATGAACGCCTTGGTGGGCTGGTTGATGGCCGCCGCGAAGTCATCACCAAGTTCAAGAGCAAGTCCGAAAACCTCAACAAGGCCACCCGCGACTTTCTCTATCAACTTGGCATCGTTGCCGAACTGACGATCCAGAACCATACAAAGACCTTCGAGAAGCCCGTCATCGTCAATCTCAAGATTACGGTCGAGGGCGATGAGCAGTCCGTTGCACAGATCAAGGAAGCCATCGACTACGCCATCCTCGAGTTCGTCATCGATATCGACCTCTTCGTCGATCGTGAGCTGCTGGAACAGTAAAACTCAGAAGTATTCTCTTTTGCTTCAGTGAATTTACTTGACAATATTAAAGGACTTCTATCATACAAGTCATCATGAGATTTCCCGATTGGCGACTATTATTGATTTGGTGTGAACTATGGAGGAGAGCGTGCAGGGATTTATTATTTTTCTTGGAATTTTTCTAATGGTAATTTTTTTTGTCGTCTGGATCAAGCGTCTTAAACGCAAAAAGCCATCACCTTACGCTATTTGTGTGGATGATGAAGGTTTTACTCCTCTTCATAGAGCAGTAAAAAACAATGATATTGATTCAGTAAGGCAATTAATACAGAATGGTGCAGTAATTAACATCCGGAACAAACAATCGATTTCTCCTTTGCATGATGCCGTATTAAATGGAAATATTGAATTGGTGAGGTTACTTTGCGAGAATAATGCTGATGTGAATATATCAAGAGCTGGATTAGATACGCCCCTACACTATGCGGCAAGTGGAAACAATGTCGATATTGCTGGAATATTGATTCAGTATAACGCAGAAATCAATGCTCGGGGCTTCTCCCAAAATACCCCATTGCTTATGGCATCAGAAGGTAATCACCGAGAGATGGTCGCATTTCTTATAAATAAAGGTGCTGACGTTAATGCTACCGGATTTGCTGGGCGCACAGCAGCTCATTTAACAAGCAGTCAGAGTATTGTTGATCTATTACTAAAGGAAGGAGTTGATGTAAATGCAAAAGACAACAATCTTGATACTCCATTTTCATTGGCAGCAGAAAGCAACAATGTGGGATTAGGGAAGTATTTGGTTGAAAAAGGAGCTGATATCAACTCAGTAGATATTAATGGCGAAACACCTTTAATGTTAGCTGTAAAGGAGAATAACGCAGAGTTTATTGACTTCTTAGTATCTTTGGATGTTGAAATTCAATCGACTAATAAAAAGGGAGACTCCTTGTTGCATTTCGCCTGTCGGAAAGAGAATGTTAAGTTCTGTGAATTCCTTTTGTCAAAATCAATTGATGTCAATCGCATGAATAATTTTGGGTCCACTCCTTTGGCGTGCATAATGTATCGAGGAAATCCCCAAATCGTAGAGTTGCTTGTATCTCATGGCGCTAGAACTGATTGCACCGATGTTTACGGGCAATCTATAGTGCAGGTTGCATTTAATGAATTATTAGATGTTGGTAATCCTAATCGGTTTGATGTTTTCAGGGCATTGGTGTCAACTCAACCCAAAGCGAAAATGAATTATTTCCTTCATATGGCAGCAAATATCGGATCTGAAGATGTTGTTAGATTTCTTATTGATCTAGATTATGATCCTAACAGTGTTAATGAACGAGGAGAATGTCCTTTGCATTATGCTGCTTCAAGTGGGAAATTAAAGAACATAGAAGAACTGATAAAAGGTGGGGCTAACATTAATGCTACGAATAGTAGAGGAATGACGCCATTGCAAGTTGCAAAGGTTGATGGTAAGAAGTCAGCCTACAAGTTGCTTGAAGCAAAAGGTGGAAAATAGATAGGAATCTGTCTTGAAAGACGATTTGAACCTTTGATGCATCCCCCCGAAATTCTTGAGTAGAAACCATGTTAAGCTTTATTATCAGAGGATTCGGGCAGGATTTTAGTTGCAAAAAAAGGCTCCTCAGACAAAGTTGTTTCACCACAAAACAGCCAAAGGAGCCCAAATGACAAAGTCAGAAAATCAATGAAGTGCAAGCTAAATT
The DNA here is from genome assembly GCA_963666875.2 of Cloacimonadales bacterium (SeqCode). Taxonomy (GTDB): domain Bacteria; phylum Cloacimonadota; class Cloacimonadia; order Cloacimonadales; family JAIOQZ01. The sequence goes on along the minus strand of CAXXPU010000016.1, from coordinate 82,630 downwards.
ATCAAATTTCTTCCAGCCATATCGTAAGTGCTTCAGTAAACCGCGTTTCCGTTTCTTGCGTGAGATGGCGAAAGGAATGCTCTCCAGCCGGAGTGTAATCGTCCGCCGCGCAGCCATCGAGATGAACGAGTCGATCCTCTTGAAGAAGACCTGTGAGCGGTTTTATCGCCATTTGCAGAGCGAAGAACTGGATCGTGAAATCCTCGAACCGTTGCTTTCGAAGCAGTGTCGCAAGATTGGCAAGAACGACGTGATCAGTCTCGACGACAGCGATATCACCAAGCCCACAGCGAAACGAATGGAGGGCTTGCGAAAAGTGTACGACGGCAGCAAAAGCCGGATGGAGAAAGGCTACAACCTGATCAACTTCATTTCCGTATCAAGCAATCCCGACGAGATTGCAATCGTTCCGATTTGCAGCGACTTGCACAGCTCAGAGGCGTATTACGACAGCATCGCGAACCGAACCCTTGATCGCATCGACGATATCACGCTTCATAGCAACAACCACGGCGTGTTTACCATGGACCGCGGGTTCGACAGCCGAAGCATGCTTGGGCACCTGACTCGAAACGGTAACGCGTTCATCATCCGCAGTACAGCCAAGCGAAACCTTGTCGTGAATGGTCGGGAAGAGTCGTTTGATAAGGTTGCGAAAAAAGTGAAACTGGTACATCGGATCCACAGCGGTAACGACCTGTTCGATGTTGGTTTGAAACGGGTCGGTGTCCGCCTGAACCCGCACCTGTGCAGAATCCGGAGATCGCGGAAATGTGGCTTGTTGTAGCACGGTTTGTCGCGCCGCACAAAAAGGGCTATTTCTACTTCCTGTGCGACTTTCCCGGGCGCGACTGGTCGCAGAAACAGATCGTCGAGTTTGCGATTAAAGGCTATTATCAGCGGTGGAAAATTGAGGAAGTGCATCGTCACCTCAAGCAGGATTTTGGATGGGAGGAGATGAAGTTGATGCGGTATCAGAGCCTGAAAAAACTGAATACGCTGTTCTGGCTGGTCGTATGTTTTCTCTACTCGCCGAACCGCTGGTTCAAGCCCTCCAGCAGTTGGGCGCAGAACGACTTTGGCCGGATGCAGGCCTCCAGCCGCTGGTAGATATAGCCGCGCGAGAAGGCGATGCGGCTGGCGTAGGTGGTCTTACCCAGTCCGGGCTTGCCGTACAGCAGTCCCAGCCCGACCATCTCCATCTTGGGGCGGTCGAGCAGGTAGCGAACGCAGTTTTCGGCTTCCTGCACGTTCTGCGTTTTCACTAGTTTTCCTTGCAGCATGGTTTCTCCTTTCTATTTGATTCCTATGGCTTTAAGCATCTCATCAAAGCTCTTTGGCTTCGCCTGCGGGAAGGGCAGGTCTTCAATTTCCGCAACTACCGGAGTCTCGATGGTGGTTTCTTCTGGCTCCGCTTCATTACCCGCGGTCAGTTGCTTGAACGCCTCCATGCCCTTCTGCTCGATGTTCAGAGGCTTGGGGGGCGGAGCGGGTATCATCCGCTCGGTGCTGAAGATGCCGGTCTCCGCTTCGGGCAACTGCGGCGCGCGCTTGATGATGACGTCCACCGCCTCCTGCGCCTGCTTCACCTCCCGCTTCGTGCTCTGCCGGGCATTCCGGCGCATGCGCGTGATTTGCTTCAGCTCCTTGCGCAGGTCGGTGATGGACTGCGGATTGTCCTCGTCGAGGTGGATGAAGGGGTGTTGCGTCCTGCGCAGCTCGGCGTGGCAGATGTAGCGGTCCTGTCGTCGAAGACCATTATCCAGCGGCTCTCGGCGTAGTCGAAGCGGATGTTGACCGGCTGCCCGACGTAATCGACGAGGGCCTCGTTGTAGTAGCGCAGTTTGTGTAGCATGACGCCCTCGGCGTTCACGGTGCGGCGCATCACCGCCAGCATCAGGTAGTGCAGGCGGGTCGGCTCCACCCGGCGGTCGTCGGGAACCGGAGCCGAGGAGAACACCTCGTAGGGCTTGCGGTTGCCGATTCCGGCGTGCGGGTAGTTGCCGTAAACGTGCCGGAAGTAGAAGTCCATCATGCTCATGGCTTCAGCGACCGTCGGGGCCTTACCCTCGAACATCTTCTGCATCCAGTCCTCGTTGCGCATCAGCGTGGCCGGTTTGTCGGCGACGTTCGCGCCGCGAAAGGTGCTCACGAAGCGCTCGAACTGCTCCTGGAACGTGTGGAAGAACCTCTCGATGACCTTGGACTGGGCGTTATACTCCTTGGCGAAGGTCACGCCGACGCCCAGGCGCGGGAAGATGCCCCCCAGTTCGTCCTCGAGGTCGTGCTTTTCCCATTCGCCGTGGAAGAGCTTGGCGCGGAAGGCTTTGCCGTTGTCGAGATAGACGTACTTCGGCAGCGCGCCCCAGGTGAGGAAGGCGTTGCGGAAGGCCACGCAGATGTGCTGGCTGTTCTCGCTGGTGGCAAGGGCGGCGCCGACAGGATATCGCGACGCCCAGTCGATGATGAGGATGAGCAGCATCCGCTGAGGCTTGCCGGTCTCGGGGTTTATAATGTCGAAGGCCAGTTTGTGACCGTCGGCCACGAACACGTCCCCGACCCGCAGCTTCGACTGGTCGCGCAGGATGCTCTTGATGATTTTCTCAGCGACGTACTTGCTGCCGTTGCGAGCTTGCGCCCACTCGGCGGGATGCCGCTTCGACCAGTCCTCGCACCAGCGGCGGAGCGTCCGCTCATCCGTGGGCGAGGTCAGCATCCTCAGCATCTCCATCTGCTTCAGGCGCGTTATCGCGGTGCCGATTTTGACCCGCCTCGGCGTGAGCAGGATGTTCAGCAACACCGCCTGCTCCTCGCCCGTGACCTTGCGACCCTTGCGGATGGCTCGTGCCCTGATGGATGAGAGCGTAGCAGTCGAAGTTGGCGGTCTGGTAGGACTCCACCCAGCGTCGCAGGGCACGCTCTGTGCGCCTGCCCTTCAGCTCGAACAGGGCTGGAACCAGTTGGCCCGTGTTGTAGTCTTCAGTGATAGCCCTCCACTCCGACACCTTCGACTCACAGCCTTCCAGCCGTTCGATGACCTTGGAACAGAAACTGCCGTAGAGTCTGGCCTCCTTGTCCGAGTGCAGAGGCAGGTTGTCGGTAAAAATCTCCGCCTCGCGGTTCTTTTCAGTCTCCAGTCCATACGTGAGGGCGCGCATGAGTTCCTCGCGGGAGACATTGGGTCTCTCAGGCTTCATACGGCACCTCTTCGTCGGACAGGTAGTAGCGCATCAGCGGCTCCTCGCCTTCGACCTCCTCGACCTTGAGCACGTCTGCCTCGCGAAAACCCTTCTCCCTGCGCGTGCGCAGTTCCGTCTCCCGCAGCTCGTCCGTGGCCCGGATGAAGGTCTTGCGGGTTTGACCCCGCCTGGTCGTGAGCGAGATTTTGCGCGATTCGTAATACCCCGTAGTCGCTAACCGTCGCACGGTCTTTTCCGACTTGCCGGTAAGCACCGCCACCCGCGCGACGCTCATCCAAATCTCGGTTACCCGGTCACACATGACAGCCTCCCCGGGTATCCGAAAATTGGGCACGAGCACTTGGACAAAATCGCCTGAGCACTTGGACATTTTTGTCCAAGTGCAGGCAAAAAACGTCGATTTCTGTCCGTACGGCGATAATCGCTTGTATTTCATGAAGATTGAGCACTTGGACAAGCCCGCGCGAGCACTTGGACATTTCGGCCTGAGCACTTGGACATTTTGTCCAGGTGCTCGCCGGGTCGTCCGCCACTGGGTTCTCTGTAGGTTCACAACCACCTCCCATGCCTTTGGTATTGGTGCTATCATACAAAGTGCGCTGGCGCACTCTCCGTGCCTTCCGGGCACCACGCAATACTATGGGAAGCGCTTTCCGCGAGATTTACGTTTTTCCGGCACTTATTTTCGGGGTGCTCCCTCCCGCCGGAATATTCCGCCGGAAAAAACGGCTTTGAATAAAAATGTTGACATATCCTTTCACCCCGCTATTCACGTCGTATGGACACATGATAGAGAGTATATGAATGTTTGTCAAGATTCACGTGTCCAATTGGAGAGGATATGGCAGATAAGACCCTGGGTGACCGACTGCAAGTGCTGATGAAAACACTCCGTTACAAACAGTACGAATTTGCGGATCGATATGGCATCTCATACTCGACGATTATCCGTTACAAGCAAAACGACCGGCGTCCGGATTCGGATTTTCTGAGTCAATTATCCCGCGACGGGGTCAACGCGAACTGGTTGCTGACGGGTGAGGGCGAGATGTTTTTGGAGGAGGCGGCCTTCGTTTTCGGCTCCCGACTCAGGCAGAAAACGCTCGAGCTAATCCACCCCTGGAAGGCTAAGCTCATGCAACAAGAGCAGGTTAACACTCGTGTAATTGTGCTCCCTATCGAGGGCCAAATTCCGGCGGGAACACCCCTCCCAATCGAACCCGAATACGACATCAGCAAGTACGTTGAAATTCCAAGGGTTTACCTTCAGGGAGCCCCCAACAACCACATGGTGTTCGTGGTGAACGGAAAGAGCATGGAACCGCATATCTCGCATGGGGATATCGTCGTTGTGCGTCCCGAATACGACTGGCAGGCCGTCGAGGGTAAGGTCTGCGCCGTGCGAACCGAGGATGGGGTCACCCTGAAGAAAGTGGTGTTCGAGTCGGAAGAAGAAACACGTTATCCTGCAACCATTTAATTTGGAGTTTACCCCTCTGATTTTAGACTCGGAATCGGATTCGTCCACCGTGCTCGTCGGCCCGATGGTGCTTCAGTTCCGGCTCTATTGATTTGCGGCACAAGGGGTTGATTCGCAACCCCGCCGAATCCCTCCAAACCCAGTCCAAATTTGACATTTTCGTGTCACAAATTTGTCCAAAACCCCTCCAAGACTGGATTTCACAAGTCCAAAAGAAAAGTGCCCGTAACCGGCACCACGAGCCGATTCACGAGCACTTGGACAATCGTGTCACAATTTGACATTCTTGGTGTCACTTTGCACTTCCGAATGCATCGCGTCAGCGATTCTTCTGAATGTTTGGCAGACTATTCAAATCGTCTTGGGGGAAGAATGGCTCGCCCGCAGGTCAGCGCTACAGACTCCTGCCTCCTATTTTATCATCGTCATCTTCTTCACGAACGATTCGTGCGGCGTACTCATCTTGTAGAAATAGATACCGCTGGCGACCGGCTTGCCGTAGCGATCGGCACCGTCCCACGTGACCTTATGATCACCCACTGTCTGCTTCGCATCCAAAAGCTGCCGCACCTTCTGGCCACGGATGTTATAGACCGCGATCTCGACAGAACCGGCCTCGCTCAGCGAATAACTGATCGTCGTGGTCGGATTGAATGGATTGGGGTAGGCGTTGTGCAACGCGGTCTCGATGACCGGTGGCGCAGTCGGTTCCTCGTCGTTGTCAACGTTCTCCCACATATCGTAGATGTAGGGATAGCCGTTATTCCAGCCGGTAGATATACCCCAGATGTCGTCGGTACCGTTGTCGGTTTCGCCGACGAAATCCAGCCGAGGTCGAGGTAGATGCTTTGTTCTTGCATTTCTCCCGTAGTATGCCCAACGATACCGCTACTGCTTCCGTAATTGTTGAGAATCGCTGTTTCAACACCCGTTGTCTCCGTATTCCAAACGCAATTTCTTACAATGGACGCCCAATAATCCTCGTTTTCACCCTGGCAGGTATATACGATTGCCGATGCTTCCGAAGGGGTTATCAGCCCTGCAGAATAACAATTTTCGATTGTTGCTTCATGCAAAATGACGCCGGCAATTCCACCGGTTCTATAGTCACCGCCATTTACAGTAGCTTCGGAAGATAGATAGGAGTCACGTAAAATGCCTTCCCTGAAATCGCCTGCGATCCCCCCGCATACGATGTCGCTGGCTGCCACGGTTCCTTCAACACAACAAGCCTGAATATTGCCGCCTTCACTCTGCCCGACAATACCGCCCACCCTGTGATAGCCGGAGATGACACCGCTGAACAGAGAGCAGGATATATCTGAAAATTCCAGCCATCCTGCATACCCGCCACAAAATTATTATTACCTGTAATCGTTCCATCTATGCAACAATTTTCTATGGTTGTCCACCCACAATAGCCGGATAATCCACCCGTGTACCCATAACCGCTCGCTATTATCGAATCAAGATTCAAATTGCTGATCGTAGCATCACATAGATATTCGAAAAATCCGATCCCTATGTTGTAAGGCATATCAATCGATGCATTATGGATTGAGTGGCCGTTTCCGTCAAAAATCCCGGTAAACACAGGGATATGAATACCTGGATACTCCTCCAGATTTATGTCGCCATACAAACGATATGAATAAGCCGTGTGCTGACCGAAGAACATCATTGCCTTAAGGTCCTCGACATCCTCAATACGGTAATAACCATCATTGTCCTGCTCGAAATAATCGTCGATATCGAGGCTGTAATCATTTTCGATCCAAGCAGTTGCAAGTTCGTTAGTTATTGCCCCCTTGCCGATTCGATGTTCACCATCGATGGTTACCTCTTCGAAATTGTAGTATGCATTGGTAAGTGAGGGGTGCGTCCATGAACCAACCAAGCCACCAATGTTATATCCGATGTCCTCTGTTGCGACGATATCGCAATCGGCATAGCTGCTATTGATTTCGGCTCCACCCGCTCCTACCATCCCACCGACAGCGTTACCCGAGTAATGGATCGTTCCTTCCGTTGAGCAAGAATAGATGGAACTTTGCCCTTCTCCAAGCAACCCTCCTACATTGGCCCCCCATACACGACACAATTGGCATGACAACATGATAACAGGCATGAATACGAATAACCGATCACACCCCCGACATTGTAATACCCAGATATGACGCCTTCGATATTGCAGAGTGCGATTTGAGAGCAGCCTGCAACTCCCGCAAGGCTCCCTGTCTGATTTTGACCTGTAACGGAGGCATTAACGAGATGCAGATTCTTTACCAGACTACAATACAAATATGAGAATAAGCCCTGATAGGATGTTTCCGGTCGATTTATGAAAGGTTGCTTATCTGGTAGTTATCCCCATCGTACGTTGCACGGAATGGAGTACTGTCAAGGTATGATCCAATCGGCACAAATCCTTCGCCATCATTCCAGTTTTCGGTGTCCGAAGCGTCGATATCGGCAGTCTGCAGGTAGTGAAGCCCAAATTCCCAAGCTTCTTCGGTCGTCGATAGCCACAAGAGGTTATCCAGTGATTCGATCAGGTAGGGATCGTCCTCGGTGCCGGTTCCATTCGGATGTACCCCATCCGCGAACATCAGTCCAATTGCCAGCAAGAATGCCAGTATGAGTACGCATTTCATGATAAGACCTCCAGATTTCAGATTGCATTATTCGCATGAACAAAAGGAGCCCATTCTCCAAGCAAATGTCAAGAAAAACCGAGAACGATAGACATAGGGATGCTCGCCCAGAAACCGAGCGCAATGGGAAGTAGCATATAATAATCAAGAAAGGTTCAGTTTCTGTCGGATAGAGCGGCAGGTCTCGGCGAAGCGCAAGGCATCGTCCGTTCCGCGCGGAAACTTCGGTTGAATACCCTCATTCTTCAGGAAGCGCATGAAATCGCGCAGCACCTTTCCCTCCTGCTCATCGTACGAACGATCGGGGACAAGCCGGGCATGAATCCCGTCCGACTCGATTTCGGTGCGGTATCTCCTGCGCATGTAGAGCGGACGCAGCTTCAGCGCGTAGAGCAGCAGGTTGGCTCCGGCGACTGCGGACATGCTCTCGTACTTGCGCTGTTTGAACTGCATATATTGTTCGTAGTCGATAGGATCGCGTGCTCCTTCGTGCAGCAGCCATCCGGATTCGGGGAAAAAGTGGTTGTTGAAGCCGCCGAAAGTGAGTCGAACGCCGTAGTCGGTGTCCTCCCACGAGTATTGCCCATAGTCGGTGCACCAGTAGCCAAATTTCCGGAAAATTTCTTCGCGGATCAGCACGGCGCCACCGTAGATCTCGGATTGATTGGCAGGGGTATTGACCCGTAAATTCGAATCAAGACGAGTACTCGATGTCTCACGGTTTTCGTGCTGGAAGAAGTCGTAAGACAATGCGCCGAAATCGGTGCTCTCGGCGGCCTTTGGCGATCTCGACCATCTTCTTCAGCCATCCCGCGCGGTGCACGACGATATCGTTGTCCATGCGCAGATAGAACGGCGTTTCGACGAGGTCCCAGCCGGCGTTGGCGGCCGCGGAGAGTCCGTAGTTTCGATCAAGCAGCAAGAGGTTGTCGATCAAGCCCTTGTCCGCGCTGCTGAATGAGCCATTCGCGCGTGCCGTCCTCACTGTTGTTGTCGATCACGGTGAGGACATGCGGATGAGACGTCTTGTCGCGGATGCTGGCGAGAGTCGGCCCGGTGCGTTCGATCCGGTTGAAGGTAACGATCACCAGATTGACGGTGTCGGTCATGCGGATTCGAGTTCCCGGATCCTGACCAGATACTTCTGAGCCGCTTGCAGGAAGGGCGCTTTCAATTCGGGCGCGTCAAACTGATTGGCAATCCGCATAAAGCTGGTCACGTAGTGGTTGTAGAGGTCGAGCTCCGAGTGGGCGTATTCGGGACTGTGGACATTGGGCGGATGGTGCTCGATGACGTATTCCATCAAGCCGAGTGTCGTCTTGAGTCTGGGTATCATGTTGCGGCAAATCTGCGCTCCGTGGCTTCGCTTGAAGTAGTCTTGCAGGCTGTCAACCATGCGAAATCGCACGTTGAGCGCATTTCGAACTACCCATGCCGTATCGCCGAAATTCTCCAGCTCGCCGTTGAATGTTCCGTATCGCTCGAACACTTCTCTGCGAACCAGTGCTCCGGTGTGCGGAATTCCGCCGATGGTGGTCTCCAGGAACAGTTTCAGCAGGTTTTTGCGCTCGCTGAGCGAGTAGTCGAGGTAGCGCCAGATCCGGTTGGTCTGCGTGCCGTCTTCCTCGATCACCAGGAGCTTTTCGGGATAGTAGTAATCGAAATCGGGATGCTGCTCGATCGCCCTGACGCCGCGCTCGAGGTACTTTGGGGAGATATGGTCGTCCGAATCGATGTACATGACCAATTCGCCGCGCGCCTCGGCGAGTCCGCGATTCTTGCTGTCCCAGCAGCGGGTGTGCGGCTTTCGGATCAGCTTTATGCGATCGTCGTCGAACGAAGAAAGAATCTCCACGGTTCGATCGGTGGAACCGTCATCGACGATCACCAGCTCCCAGTCTGTAAAATGCTGATTGACTACCGATTCGACCGCTCCGGCGACGTATCGCTCGCGATTATAGACCGCGATAATTACGCTGACTTTCGGTCTCGAATCATTTGCGTGTATCGATTCCATAACTCCTCGAGCTCCTCTCTGCTGACGCCCAGTTTACGCATCACGCTATAGACGGACAGCGCATCCTGCTGGGCGAGGCATGCCTTGCTGCGAGTCAGAGACAGATTCCCCTGCAGGTCGAACCGGAAAGGATAGATCCGGCAGTAGAAGGGTCTCGCTTCCTGATCGAGGTTGCAACCCCGGTCGGTGAGAAAAATGCAGGCGCCATTCGTTGTCATCAGCCGCCGGCGCGTTCCATCGCGAAGAATTTCCGCCTGTGGAGGAAACCAGGTGGCGAGTTCGCGTATGAAATCGCATCGCGGTTTATCCGTGACCGTAAAATGGTCTGCCGACATGCCGGTGTCAAGAGAGATTCTCTCGACCTCCTGCGGAAGAAGCCCGAACATGAGGCTTTCAAAGCCCGGTTCGATCCGGCAACAACCGCCGCTGCCCGTGTGACAGGTGGCGCATATCGTTGGATTGATGGCATTCATGGCATTCGCTGGTGGTAGAAAAGGCTGCCGCGTCCGACAGCCCTTCAATTTCTGTTCGCTCGTTTCGAGGAGCTTATGTGATGAGAATTCCATCTTCTCGGTTCCGCCTGCTTCCGCATCTTCTTCCCTGAATCCGGCGGAGATGAGATTTATAAAATGGGCGGAGCGTCCCCCGCCCATCTGGTTCGGTTAGCCTAGCACTCCCAATGCCGTCTTGCGAGTCGAACCCGCGACGACATTGCCACAGCAGATTTGCCAAAATTAATCTACTTTGTAGATCTATTCGCTCTCGGGGTGTTGTCCATGTCACTGTTGACTGTTGATTACGAGAGACTGTTTTACGAGTCAGTTGCCGGTAACGCTGTTACCGGAGTTTTAAAAAAACTCCAACTGTGGTTTGTGCAAGAACCGACAACCAAACAGTAAACCGTGTTTGTGGACACTCCCCCTCAAACGAAGGGAGTGTAACTCCCGGTGAGTGCTTACGCAGCTCTTTGCGAGTGACATGTGGATAGATCAGGTCGGGTAACACAATGAGGATTTCTCGGCAAAATCCTCCCTCCGGTTACGAGACCTTTCTTTATCCGATAAGGCTGAGAGCCAATTGCGGCAATGAATTAGCCTGGGCTAACATACTTACCGCAGACTGGGTCAGAATCTGATTTCGTACATACTCCGTCATCTCGGTCGCCACATCGACGTCCGAAATTCGGGATTCTGCAGCCTGGACGTTCTCTGCCTGGATAGACAGGTTGGAGATGGTGTTTTCCAGACGGTTCTGCACCGCACCAAGTGCGGCACGCGCGTTTTCTTTACGCAACATCGCGGTGTTGATGGTTTCCAGCGCCATCTGTGCAGCGTGCTGTGTACTCACAGCGACGTCTGCTTGCACCGATGCCAAGTGCGCTGGTTCTCATGTCACCGACTCTGATGAAGTAGTAGTCTTCCGCGCGAGAGTTTTCAGGACCGAAGTGGATCTTGGCGCCACCGGTAACATTACCGTTTGCGTCGTATCGTACCATTGACTTCCTGCCAGCCGCTGCTGTTGGTGTACATATCCTTCAGTAGCGGACCAGGTGTTGCTTCGTAGTCCAGGATCCACCGGATCCGGCGATCGAAACGTTACCGTTCAGCAGCTTGACGCCGTTGAAATCGGTAGCGTTGGCGATACGGTCGATTTCCGCAGCCATGGCCGCGAACTCGGAATGAATGATCAAACGTTGTTCGTTTGTGTACGTTCCGGTTGCAGCCTGCTCCGCCAGTTCCTTCATACGGATCAGTTTTTCGTCGATAACAGCCATCGCGCCTTCGGCGGTCTGGATCATCGAGATACCGTCCTGAGCGTTTCGAATTCCCTGGTTGAGGGAAGCGATTTCCGCGCGCATACCTTCGCGGATTGCCAGTCCCGCAGCGTCGTCCGCAGCGGAATTGATGCGCAAACCGGTGGAAAGTCTTTGCACGGAAGTACTCAGGTTACTATAAGCCGTATTCAGGTTCCTGGCGCTAGTCATCGCCATCATATTGTGGTTGATTACGAGTGACATCTTTTCCTCCTTGATTGGTTGTTTGGGCATCCATGCTGCTATAAGACATTTGTCCTATATAGCAGTGGTTGGGCAATCTGCTATAACCAATTAGGACTAACCAAACCAATCAATATCGGAGAGACAACATCACTCTTTAACCAATCAGACTCAGTGCCATTTGCGGTAAGGAGTTAGCTTGCGCCAACATACTGACAGCAGACTGAGTCAGGATTTGGTTCCTGACATACTCCGTCATTTCGGTCGCCACATCGACGTCCGAGATTCGGGATTCTGCAGCCTGAACGTTCTCAACCTGGATCGACAGGTTGGAAATCGTGTTTTCCAGACGGTTCTGTACCGCACCCAGCGCGGCGCGTGCGTTTTCCTTTCGCAGCATCGCGGTGTTGAGCGTTTCCAGAGCGATCTGAGCAGCATGCTGAGTGCTGACGGCGATGTCTGCAGCGCCAATGCCGAGGGCACTGGTGCGCATGTCACCGACGCGGATGAAGTAGTAGTCTTCCGAGCGGTTGTTACCCGCGCCGAAGTGGATCTTCGCGCCACCGGTAATATTACCGTTGGCATCGAAGGTTCCATCTACTTCCTGCCAGCCACTGCTGTTGGTAAACATTCCTTCCGTTGCGACCCAAGTATTGCTTGAAGTCCAGGAGCCATTCGCACCGGCGATCGAAACGTTACCATTGAGAAGTTTTACACCGTTGAAATCGGTGGCGTTGGCGATACGGTCGATTTCCGCCGCCATAGCCGCGAACTCGGAATGGATAATCAAACGTTGTTCGTTTGTATATGTACCGGTCGCTGCTTGTTCTGCCAATTCTTTCATACGAATCAGCTTCTCGTCGATAACTGCCATCGCGCCTTCTGCGGTCTGGATCATCGAGATACCGTCCTGAGCATTTCTGATTCCCTGGTTCAACACAGCAACTTCAGCGCGCATGCCTTCACGGATCGCAAGACCCGCGGCGTCATCCGCTGCTGAATTGATACGAAGACCGGTGGAAAGTCTCTGGACTGAGGTACTCAAGTTGCCGTATGCCGTCGTCAGGTTTCTGGCTGTATTCATCGCCATCATGTTATGGTTGATTACGAGTGACATCATTCCTCCTTGATTGGTTCATTAGGGCTTCCATGCGATATAAGACAAATGTCCTATATTGCGCTACGTAGGCTCATCTGTTGTGGGTGTTTAGGCTAAACCAAACCAATCTATGAGGCAAAATCAGTCTCCCAATTAACCAATCAGACTAAGCGCCATCTGCGGCAGGGAGTTGGCTTGTGCCAACATACTCACTGCGGATTGCGTCAGAATCTGATTCCTGACGAACTCCGTCATCTCGGTCGCTACGTCAACGTCCGATATGCGGGATTCGGAAGCTTGCAAATTTTCAGCCTGGGTTTGCAGGTTTGTGATCGTATTTTCCAGTCGGTTCTGGACAGCACCGAGCGCCGCGCGTGCGTTTTCCTTACGGAGAATCGCGGTGTTCAGGGTTTCCAGAGCGATCTGGGCAGCATGCTGTGTACTGACGGCCGCATCCGCTGCACCGAGCCCGAGGGCGCTGGTGCGCATGTCGCCGATGCGGATGAAGTAGTAGTCTTCGGCACGGCTGTTGCCTGTTCCGAAGTGGATCTTGACACCACCGGTAACATTACCGTTGGCGTCGGCGGTTCCGTTTACTTCCTGCCAGCCACTGCTGTTCGTGTACATATCTTCGTTTGCAATCCAGGTGTTGTTTGCGCCCCACGTACCGTTGGTACCACCAATCGATACGTTACCATTCAGAAGCTTGACACCGTTGAAGTCGGTCGCGTTGGCGATACGGTCGATTTCCGCCGCCATAGCTGCGAACTCGGAATGGATAATCAAACGCTGTGCGTTTGTGTATGTACCGGTCGCGGCCTGTTCCGCGAGTTCTTTCATACGGATCAGCTTCTCGTCGATTACGGCCATGGCTCCTTCGGCTGTCTGAATCAGGGAAATGCCATCCTGGGCATTACGAATTCCCTGGCCCAGTGCTGAGATGTCGGATCTCATACTTTCCCGGATTGCAAGACCGGCCGCGTCGTCAGCGGCGGAATTGATCCGGAGACCGGTCGAAAGTCTTTCGACCGAAGTACTGAGATTGCCGTAAGCAGTCGTAAGGTTACGTGCCGTGTTCATCGACATGAGGTTGTGGTTAATTACGAGTGACATTTTTTCCTCCTTGAAGATGCATTATTCATCCTTGCGGGCTACGATTAACCTTGGCGCTGCTGTTGGAGCTGCTGTTGTGCCAGCTAACAAGATTCTCATCACGTTATGTTCTGGTGAAAGATCCTCTGAATTCTCGAGCGAATTCGTTAAACGCTTGGTTGCGGGTCGTGGATGATAGCTGCGACGTTATCGATCAATCTCTATTTTACTATCGTTGAAGGCTGGACCAATTCGGTTAGCCCAGCAGCTGCAGAGCCATCTGCGGAAGCGAGTTCGCTTGCGCAAGCATCGCGGTTGCAGCCTGCGTCAGCACCTGATTCCTTACGTATTCCGACATTTCGGTCGCCATATCGACATCGGAAATATCCGATTCCGCCGCCTGGAGATTCTCCGCCTGAGAGGTCAACGCCGTGATCGTGTTCTCGAGACGTGTCATCATGGAGCCCAGGTGTGCGCGGTGGTGTTCTTTTACCAGGATTGCCGAATCGATTTGCTCGAGGGCTATCTGTGCCAGATGCTGTGTCGAGATCGATATCTTCGAGGCTGCCGAAGCGTCAGGATCACCAATGTCTTTGAACAGACCGTTGGTGGACATGTCACCGATGTTGATGAAGTAGTAGTCTTCCAAACGGTTGTTGGTCAGACCGAAATGGATCTTGACACCGACGTTGTTGGCGTATTCGCCGTCCTCATCGTAGTTGTTCGCGGTCAGGTTTTGGGGACCTGACTGGAGCCAACCGCCGATCGTGATGTTGTTGTGTGCGTTGGTTGACAGATCACCATTGAGGAGCTTACGACCGGCGAATTCGGTAGCTGTTGCGATACGATCGATTTCCGCCGCCATTGCTGCAAATTCGGAGTGGATGATTTGACGCTGCTCGTGGGTGTAGGTACCCGTGGCAGCCTGCTCGGCCAGTTCTTTCATGCGGATCAGCTTTTCGTCGATGACAGCCATCGCTCCTTCAGCTGTTTCGAGCATGTTGATCGCCATCTCTGCATTCTGAATACCCTGTTGCATCACACTGATATCCGCTCTCATCTTCTCGCGTACCGCAAGGCCCGCAGCGTCGTCCTTGGCGGAATTGATTCTCAGACCGGTGGAAAGGCGTTCGATGGAGGTTCCCATCTTGCTGTAGTTACTGCTCAATGCGTTTCCTGCGCGAACAGCAAACATGTTGGTGTTAATTGAAAGTCCCATTTTCATCCTCCTTGATGTGTATTAGGCATCCTTGCCTTTGGGTACTTTGATTTTGTACGTGTGTACTTAGAGATTGCTGCGTTTGAGGGTAATGTGGTGATGCGGATTGATGCGACGAAATTACTTCGTCGTATCGATGTAATGCGAATCGGGTTTCATCGATGCGTATTTGGAAATGGCGCGCATGCCCGCGCTTCTCTTACCGAGCTTTACTCTCACTTCTTCTTTCCGATTTTGCAGCTCCACGCTATTTTCGTTTTCCTTGTCAATGATCCGTCTGATTTTCAGGTTAATATCGGAAAGAATTGCGTTTGCTTTAGCCTTTTTTTGTGACTCGGAAGGAAGACTGCGGAGGGCATCATAATTGATGGCGCCGTGGATTTTACGGATATGTTCGAGGATGTGTTTTTTCTGGTTCATCAGCTTGCGGAGACGGATGATATCTTCCACTTCGATCGCCTCCGTCTCACGCTCGGTGCGTTCGTAGTATTTTCCGTAGGCGATCTCGAGATTCCGAAGCTGCCCGACACTGAAGTCGAGCTGGGTCTCATCGTCGATCGGCATGACGGGGTGAACCGCCGAATCGAGATTGGCGATTCGCTGCTCGATTTCAGCGATCTGAGCCTGAACCCGCTCGAGACCGACGTGCGTCGTCTCCTCCGGGGCGTCGGTTTCGTGCGTGATCGAATCGGCGTACAGCGTCTGCTCGATATTCTGTTTCTCGATCAGCAGGCGTCCAAGCTCGATCGTGTAGAAAATGAAGTCTGTGTTGCCTGCGGATTCATGAGAGAGCGAATCGATCCGGTCCTGTTCCTCTTCATGCTCTTTCTGACGCTTTTCCTGCGCATGCTGACCATGCTGCTGCTGTTGCTCAGAGCCGGTACGTTCCGCGATGCGGATGCTGTGTATTTCCCGAACGCCGGGAAGTCCGTTATCTTCAGAATACATGGCATTATCTCCCATTGAGTTATCGAATCCAATAACGCAATCTTAAGAAATTCCACTCATTTTTCTGAAATAGAGTGGAATATGCGGTATAAAATTGGCAAGAGAAAAATCCCGATGCTCACGGTTTTCATAAAGCACCATACAACAATGCATTACACCACATTACGCAAGATATGAAATTCTCGGAAACATGCCCCTAATTATTTATCTTGTTTGCAATTAGAAAGTTTTTTTTCTGCATTCTCATGAATTTGCTTGACAGATAATATTCAACATACAAATAGATTGACGTATAGATCTGGAAATAGCTTTCCATCAAGTGAGGCGTCTATGAAAAGACTGTTACTGCCTGCACTTGGGATCCTGTTCTTGTTATCGGCATGTGCCATGAATCAGGATTTGCAGGTGCTTCGCGAAAACGACGAGAAACAATCGAACAAGATCGAGAAAAACGAGAAAGACATCACGTCTCTGTTCGTTCGCATGGATGAAACCGACGTCAGCGAGAAACCGGACACACGGCAGTACTACCAGGATAATCAGCAGCTCCTCCAGAAGATCCAGCAGATGACCGTCCGAATCGAGAATCTCGAGAACGACGTACGCAGACTGACCGAACAAGCCGTGCGCATGCAGCGGCTCGAGAAGAGTCTCGAAGAAAGAAGCCAGGCACCCGTCGAAACACCGGTTGCAACAACGCCTGCTCCCGTTAACGCGAGCATGGAAGAATATCACTATCAGCAGGCTCGAGAGGCCTACGTGGCGAACGATCTCGCCAGGGCAGCAGAACAGTTCCGGGAATTCATTCGCAAGTATCCCGATCACCAGCTTGCCGCGAACTCGCAGTACTGGCTGGGAGAATGTTACTATGGCATGGACAACTACACCGCAGCACGGAACGAATTCACCAAAGTGGTCGATTTCTATTCGAAATCACCGAAGGTTCCGGACGCGATGGTGAAAATCGCCCTGACCTACAAACAGCAGGGGCAGAGCGAACAAGCGAAGACCGAGCTTCAGCGACTCGCCAAGCAATATCCCAAGTACGAGCGCATGGATCTGGTTCGAGCGCTGCTCAAGGAACTGTAGCATGAAGTTTTCGTTTTCCGCCGAACTGCAGAAGATACCCGATTACATTCAGGGAGTTGATCGGGTATCCGAAATCCGCAACGTAATCGTCGCCAATGATGATTATCGACAGGAAGCCCGACGCAAGCTCGAAGAATTCCTGCTTAAGATGATCGACATCGAAGCATCCGATATCGATCTCGGCGGGGAAGGCGCTCAGAACAAGGTCTGGTATCGCGTCTTCGGCGACAAGAGACGGCATCCGGATTACGACTATATCGCGCGGGACGACTCGACCGCCATGATATGCAGTATCATGACCGAGCGGCAGATCGACGGGATCATGATCAGCCACAACTCCGACTTCTCCTACCGCATCTTCGTGGGCGACATGCAGTATCGCTACCGCGCCGACGCATATATCGACATGGGGCACCTCGCCATCAACTTCCGACTGATCAACCCGACGCCGTTCGATCTCTCCACGATCGGATTCCCGGGCGTCATCGTAAAGAAGTTCGACCTTCAGTACGAGAAGAAGGGGCTGATCCTGGTGACGGGTATCACCGGCTCCGGCAAGAGCACCACGCTCGACGCCATCATTAACATGAACAACATGCAGAACGAAGCGCACGTGGTGATCATCGGATCGCCCATCGAGTACTTCCACAAATCGTCGAAGTGCATCGTGCGCCATCGCGAGGTAGGCAGAGACACGATCTCGTTCAAGGACGGCACCATCGAAGCGCTGCGCCAGGATCCGGACATCATCGTGATCGGCGAGATGCGCGACCCGGATACGATCATGACAGCGCTGGAAGTCACCGATAGCGGTCACAAGGTCTTCTCGACCCTGCATACCGGCTCGGCGGTGGAGAGCGTTCACCGTATCGTTGCCGAATGTCCCACGGACGAGCAGAACCGTGTGCGGATGCGTCTGGCGGACGTGCTGAGCGTAGTCGTATCGCAGAAGCTGGTTCCGTCCATCGACGGCAAGCGCGTCCTGGCTAAGGAAATCCTGAATGTAACGCCATGGGTCTCCGCCGCCATCATGAACAACAATATTTCCGAAATATATCAGATGATCAACGAGGGAAAAGAATACGGAATGATCACGCTCGAGCAAGACCTCATGCGCCTGTACGTGACCAAGAGAATCACCAAGGAAACCGCCATCTCCTTTGCCAACCAGAAGAAACGCATCGTGGAACTCATGAACTACTACAGGAAGTAGCCCGATGGCGGCAGTGAACAAAGTTTTCGGTGTATATCTCGACGGTGACGAACTCAAAGTCGCCCTGCTCTCCTGCGACAAGGATATCATCACGATTGAAACCCTTTTCAAGGAGAAGCTGGTAGGCAAAGAAGAATCTTCGGAGCATAAGGATTTCACCGACACATTCGCGGACGGTACACACGAGCCACCGCCCGATAGCTTCGACTTCACCCCCGCTGCCAATAGCGAAGACCTCGAGTTCGAGGAGTTCGGTGATTTCGCGGTCGATTCGGGAGACGAGACCCAGCAAGCTCTGACCCGTGTGGCGCACGCTGTCCAGTTCGCCTCTGCGCCACTGGTGCTGAACCTCGATGTCTCCAATGTCAGCTACAAGAAGATCGTAATCTCATCCAAGACTTCCAACAAGAAGATCCTGGACAAGATCAAGCGCGCCTACTACACGCCCGATTCCGTTACGATGTCCGCGTATTCGTGGTTCTATACGGGTGAGGACGAGATCGTCGGCATCCGCCACGAAGGATCGATGGACCTGCTCGAAAACATGGTCTCGATCAACCAGTCGGACTTCGAGAATCGCTTCCGGTTTGCAGGCGTGCAGCCCAACGAAGTAGCCCTGGTCAATGCGATCCGCTACAACCACGACATCTTCGGCATGGACATGACCGCGATCTTCTATATCGGCAACGACTTCTCGCGCATCACACTCATGCAGGGCGATCAGTTCTACCTCGAACTGCCCATCATCAACGAGGGCTACAAGAACGACAACATCCTCAATACGATCTATTCCCGCTACCTGCTCGAAAAGGCGCACCACGACATCCCCGCCCTGAACAGAATCTACCTCGCCGGTAACGGAATCACCGAAGAAAAGATCGAATTTCTGAAAGAGAAAGAGCCGGATGCCATCATCGAGATGCTGCTGCCCTCCAGGGTTCTTCCGAATACGGACAGCCCCGACGAATACACCGACAAAGAACTGGCAGAATACATCATCCCCATCACCCTCGCGGCAATGTATCTCCAGCCAAAGAACAAAGCATTCCTGCGTGCGGAATTCCTGCCACGGCAACTCCGACAGCAAAAGCTCTTCTCGCTTGGTCTCACCGGTATCTTCATGATCACCGTCATTATGGGGACGATCTTATTCGCCATCAGCGGCATCGTGAATTGGAAAGACAAGAACAAGATGCTCCAGGTGGAAACGAAAAATGTGAAGTCCCTCATCGAGACGAACCAGATCATGATCGACTCGCTCAACATCATCCGGCACCGGATCGAAACCTATGAAAACAACATCTCCTGGGTCAAAAAATATATTGGAGATGACAATCAATGGCATTATATTCTTGAAGAAATCTCACGGAATTTTCTCGATCACAGTCTGAGCTGGAGTACGAATATTCATAAGGAAGAAGACCGCTTCAAGCTGGAAGGTTCGACGACTCGTCGCACCAATATCGTGGGCTTCTCGCAGATGTTCCCGTTCGGACAGATCGAGAAGGTCGAAGAGAAGAAGGTCGAGGAATACACTGTTTGGGATTACCAGATCCTGTTCAACATGCCCGAGCCGTTGACGACCAAGATATCCGATTCGCAGAAACCGGACAGCTATATAAAAAGGTATAAGAAGCCAGAGAAACCAGAGAAGAGGGTCGAGAAGAAAACTCAGAAGAAGCCGGAACCGGTCGTAGAAAAACCGAAAGAAACGCCCAAGCCCGTAGAAGCAGTACAAAAGCAGGAGCAGAAACCTGTCACCGAGAAGCCGAAATCGGTCGAGAAGAAACAGGAAGCGGCTACGAAGACCACGCAGGTTTCAGAAGGCAAAAAGCTATACGACGAGGCAGTGAAGCTTCATTTCGCAGGTAAACACGCGCAGGCGGCTGTGAAATTCAAGGAATACATTGACAGGTACCGGGATGAACTGGTAATCAATTCGACGTACTTCCTGGGTGAGTGCAGTTACAAGCTCGGGAAAAAGGCTGAAGCCGAAAGCCTGTTTGTCAGCGTACTCAATAAAGGTAAGGCCAAGGTGCCCGAATCGATGCTCATGCTCGGTATCCTCAATCAGCAGGATGGCAAGCTGAACATTGCGCACGAATTCTGGAACGATCTGGTACAGCGCTATCCGAATACTACCTACGCGGATATTGCGCGCCAGAAGCTCTCGAAATATAAACGGTAAGCCGGAAAGAAACTATGTTAACGAAGCTATTAATCTTTGCCGTAGTCGTTGTTGTCGTATTTCTCTTTCTGATGATGCGTTCATCGAAGAAGAAAGGCGGTGGTGACGGCGGTTCAGAACAGGACGAGTACATCATCGCATCCTATCGGAGCGGCACAAACTATAAATTCCGGAATTTCATCATACTCATCGTAATTCTGTTTGCGGTTCTCGGATGGTGGTTCTTCACCAACAAAAAGCTGAAGAAAGAGAACCTCCACCTCACAGAAGAAAAACAGAAGCTTGAAGAGGACCTGCGCAAGACCCAGAGCGAGATCATGAAGCAACCGGAGCTGGAAGCGCAGTTGGACAGAATCCGTGAAGAAGTCTCCCTCAACAACAAGGTAATGCTCAAAGAGGACACATCGACCAAGACGCTCGAGTACCTCTTCTATCTCGCCGACAAGTACGGCAGCTACATGCACTTCGATTTCGGGCTGTCCGAATCGGGCGCCGACAAGGACGATCCCACTATCAGGTATAACAAGTACGTCCTGACCGGCAAGGCATTCACCGATCAAATTTACAGTTTTATCGATCAACTCGAAAGACAACCCCCCTTCTATGCCGTCGAAGGCATCGCGCTGGAAGCCCTGCCGCCCGACCAGAAGGGGAAAGTCGATTTTTCCGTCGAACTCACGGCCTACTTCACCGAGGACGGCACACCGATCAACCGGATTGAACTCTACGAAGGCAAACCGCGTAAACTCGCCTACAATCCGTTCTTCCCGCGTATCCACTCGCCGGTAATCTCCGACGACGAGGAATTCCTGCAACAGCTTGACCTCGACAACTGCTCCGTCGTCGCACTCAGCCCCGAGCGGGTTTTCCTGCGCAACAACTCATCGGGTATCATCCAGATCTTCAACGTCGGCGATCGAGTCCGATACGGATACCTGGAAAGCATCGACTGGGCGAATCAGGAAGCTGTGTTCCGGCTGAATCGCTACGGCGTCGCGGAAAGCGTGAGAATGAAACTCAAATAATATGAAACAAAGGATATATGACATGAAAGCCATCATCCGAGCGATCATCGCAGTAAGCCTGCTGTCCATCATTATCCCGCTACCCGCGCAACCAGCGCCGGATGCCGATGGAAAAGACCTGGTCAGTATGAGCGCCGACACGGATTTCCAGCAAGCACTGGGCATTCTGCAGGTTTACCTGATGCGCGATGAAGGGCGCATTTTCGTCGATCTTTCCAATTCCAAGGGCGAAATCGGCTTGAAAATCGATAAACTCCACTGGAAAGCGGCGATGATCAGCATTTTTACCGCCAAAGGACTTGTTTGGGAAGACACCTACAACGCAGTCCTCATCAATCGTCCCGATGCCAAGCAGACCGGCGGACGAAAAACCGGCGTGACAACGACGACAACCGCAGGTGTCAGTTACGACGAAACGCGGGATGAAGTCCTGATCGAGGTGACATTCTTCGAAGCCGACCGCAACGCGCTCAGCGAGGTCGGCGTTGACTGGACGTCCCTCACCGACGGCAATGTCAATTTCTCCGCCGATCTCAACGCCACGGATCAGGTCACCGAAGACATTCTCTCCATCGCATTCAACGAAACATGGAAGATCGGCTCCGGCACCATCGATCTGGTCACCCTCTTCAAGGTCTTCGAAGCCAACGACAAGGGCAGCGTCATCTCGCGGCAGCAGATCACCGTGACCTCCGGCGAGGAAGGACAGGTCCTCGACGGCGTTGAATTCTCCATCAAATCCATCGACGAATCGGGGAACACCACCGACGAATTCTACAAGGCCGGCACCATCGTCACCGTCACGCCCACCGTGAAGAAGGAGATGAGCGGCAACAAGTTTATCGAGCTGAAAGTCAGCACGGAGCGCAGCTCCGCCGAGCCGGGAGCCGTCAGCACGATCGTGACGAAATCCAGCGCCAACACCAAGAAGATTCTGTACAACGGCGAGGAAGCCGTAATCGGCGGTCTGACTACCAAGGAAACCGCGGAAGTTCGAAAAGGCATCCCGTTTCTCAAGGACCTGCCGTGGTGGGTGTTCGGTATCCGCTACCTTACCGGATACAACAGCCATCAGACCAAGACGAAGGAACTCATGATCATCCTCAAGGCGACCATCATCCCGGCATTGCAGGATCGTCAGGAAGCCAAACCGGAGCTCAGAGAAGACGTCGAACGCATCCGCACTGAGATTCCGAAGTTCGAAAAGCAGGTATTCCCGCAGGATAAAGATGAAGAGGAAAACAAAGAGTAGTACAACCCTTTCAGCATAAATTTTTAACCGGACCGCAAGGTCCGGTTTTTTTTCTTATGGACCGCCGAGCTCCTGTAGGTTTTACCGGAGGTAATAACCTGGAATCCCGGTCTAAAGGGCAAAAGTTGGTTGCTATTTCGACAGGATTTCATCGATCATCCTACGTTTTCTCCAATGTTTAATGCCCGGATGATTTCTCAGTTTTCGTTTCAGCTTTGAGAATGTACCTTCCAACGAATTTGTGGTGTTCGGAATGTTGCGTTCTGAGTAATCCAGATAGGTAAACAAGAACGGAAGATGGGATTTCAAGCTTCGGATTGCACTACGTAATCTTCGATGAGTGTAGTACCATTTTCCGGTTTCTTCATTGCGGGTTTTCTCAAGCAGAAATGATTTCCATTTCTGCTCCCATTCTGAAATCATCTCTTCGAATTCTGATCGAGTTGATTTACATAATTGAAGAACGATGTCCTTCAACTCTTTGCCTGCTTCAAGTTTGGGATTTCGGGTAATGTATCGAATCACGATCTGAACTTGATGAAATTGGCACATTTGCACAGGGATATCATGGAAGGCACGAAATAGCCCTCGTTTCCCATCACAAGCGATTCCCAGTATTTCCCACGAACGGTCTTTCAACGATTGAATCCCATCGATGTAGGCTTTCACGGTCTCGTGCTTCACATAGACCCAGAAAAGGTTTCTCTTACTCAGCTCATCGCGAAAAACCATGACACCGAAGCCACGACCGAAATAGCAGGTATCCATTACGATCACACATTTACCACTCTCATATTGTGGGTGCTCGAAAGAAGCATGATCAAGTTTACGTCGGATTGTCCAGGTTGAAAGACCGTAGCGAATGCTTAGACTTTTTAGATTCTGATCGCCATGAACGTATTCTTTCCATAAGCGCTTTTCAAGTCGATCGGTTTTACGTCTTCCATTCTCGAAAACATACCTGCAATCGTTGCATTTATACCGTTGAATACGACCGCGTTTTCCGTTTTTTTCGTATTGTCGGAACCGCATTTAGGGCAGTGCTTTTGAGTCATTTTTATGCTCCTACATAAAAATCTGCATTTAAATGACAATCAGTAAATGAGTTAGATGCTATCTTAGCAACCAATTTTTGCTCTTTAAGCCGGAATCCCATTCAACTCGGCATCTCTTCTATGGGACGAGTGGATATTGTAAGGATCCGTTGCAAATCGAGTGTGAGCCTATTGTAACGAGTATCCCAAGTCCTGAAAGGACGAAAGATTTTAACCCGGTACGTAAGTGCCGGGGCTGATTATAACGGTTGATAAAAAGTCCCGTAGGGACGACAGATCGCGGGTTGACCTGTTCGTCTGTCGCACCTCCGGCGCTCTTTCATAGTATCGTACCGTGTTCTGGCACTTACGTACCAGTCTAAATTCTGTCATCCCTACGGGATTACAAAGACAGCACCGAAGCAATCCAAATTCAATCATCTCCACGGGATTACGAAGGCAGCACAATATCCAGAAGCTCTTCGATTGCTCGAATGGTGTAGGTGGGCGATTGATCGAGGTGGTTCGTCCTGCCGGAGTGATTCAGCCAGCAGGTGTCGATGCCGAATCGGATTCCACCCAGAATATCCGAATTCAGGATGTCGCCGATAATCAGCGTCGAATGCCTGTCGCGATGACCGGCGGCCTCCATCGCGTGTTCGAAAATAGCAGGATCGGGTTTGGGAGCGCCGACCTCCTCCGAAATAACGATCGTGGGAAAGAACTCCGTCAGACCGGCCTGATCGATGCGATTGTACTGTACGTCGCTCAGACCGTTGGTAATCAACGCCAGCTTGAATTTGCCGTGCACCTGTTTCACGACGTCCAGGGCGTTCGGAATATGCGTGCCTTCCTGCCGCAGATATCCCAGATAGACGCGACTCATTTCTTCCGCGTCGATCTTGACGCCGATCCGCTCCGCGAAGGTCTCGAATCGCTCCGTGCGCAGTTTCTGTCCGCTGATCTCCCCGCGCTCGAATCGCCGCCAGATCTCGCTGTTGATTTCGCGGTACAGCGATAGATGGAGATCTTCGTCGAATTCGATTCCGAAGTATTTGATGGTATTTCCAAGCGTGTTACGCTCCGCTACATCGTAGTCCAGGAGCGTCCCGTCGATGTCGAACAGCAGGAATTCGTAGTGTTTCTTCATTTGCATGCCTTCCGAATCTTGCAGATCACCGTGTAGTCGTTAGGCAGATAGTCATCGACGATTTGATATTCCTCGCAGTACGGACTGACGATCTCGATGGTTTCTTCCGGATCGGTATAGTAATATCGATCCTCCGGACTCGGCGAACGCTTGTGCAGCAGATTGAACACCACGTATTCCTTCGCCACACGGAAAAATATCTCCATCGCCCTTTCGAAAAACTCCCGGTTGTTCCCGAGATTCAAGTTGAACACGCCCGAGCAATAGACCACATCGAAACAATGCTCCAGAAAATCCCTGTCCGAGAAGATATCGACGCAGTGGAACTTCGCGTCCGGGTGTTCTCCGCAGGCTCTCTGCACCATCTCGGGCAGGATATCCACGCCCGTATAATCGAGCTGGATCGAGCGACTGCGAATGTATTTCCAGAGGTCTCCCAAGCCGGACCCGACGTCCAGCAGGCTGCTGTTTTGCAGATCGACGTTGTCCAGAAGCGCTCTGAAACGCAGTTCCTGCGCCTCGCTGCTCTCCCAGTCCAGAATCCTCGCGTTTTCCTTACGATTGACCAGTTTTTCCTGATAATGCTCTCGTATTTTATCTACATGTACCATATCGTATCAATATTCCTTCCTACTCCCTCGCCCGTTTACGGGAGAGGGTCTCTGTTTCTCCGCCAGCCTGTTTGTCATCCTGAGTAGGACGCAGTCCGTATCGAAGGACTACGAAACCATCTTCTTGTGCAATTCCTCATACTGCTGCGCCGAAAACTTCCACGACCAATTCTCTTTCATCGCGTTCTGGAAGTACATCAGCCACAGTTCGTCTTCACGATAGACGTCCAGCGCCTCTTCCATGATCTGGATCAGGCTGTTCGAGTAATAGCTGCTGAACAGAAAACCGTTCGCATTGACCATGTTGCCGCTGGTCGCTTCTCTGATCGTATCCGCGAAGCTGCCTGTCCTTCTCGCGATCGGGATAGTGCCGTAGCGCATCGCCCGAAGATGCGTCGTGGTTCCGGGAGCCTCGCGACTCGGTAGCAGAATCATGTCCGATGCCGCGATGTATCGGTGCTCTTCCGTCCGGTCGTATCCTATCCGTACGCTGAGGTTCTTGCACCGTTTATTCATCTCTTTCAGCCTGATCTGGTATTCGCTGTCACCCGTACCGTAAACGAGCAACTGAAGATTCATGCTGCACAGCACCGGAATCGCGTCCAATACGAGCTCGCAACCGTTGTCGGCGGTCAGCCTGCCGCCATACAGAATCAACGGAATCCGCCCGTCCTCTTTCAACCCATACTCGCGCTGGATAACAGTCTTCAGATTACGCTTCCCCTCCAGATCGCGAAACCGGATATCCGGATTCTCGTCTTTGGTGGGGTTCCATTCGCCGTAGCGCACACCGTTGTTGATCCCGTAGAGTTTTCCGGCGATCTTGAGGAAATAGGGATCCAGGTCGTAACCGAACTCGCTCTGCTGAACCTCCTGGGCATATTGTCGGCTGGTCGTCGTGACCGCATCCGCGAAGACCAGTCCCAGCTTCACCAGGCTCAGATTGCCCAGCGATTCGATCTCGTGCAGATATCGCTCGTCGATATCGAACACGTCCAGGTCGGTCGGTTCGATCAAACCCTGCTGCTGCAAGTCGTAGAACGTATAGACCGTTTTCATCTTCAGGTTCTTGCTCTTGACCAGAAGCGGGATCAGTCCGTTCTGCCAGTGATGTGCATGCAGAATATCGAAGGAATGATCCTGAACGAACCGCGCGACGCCGAGGGAAAACAGAAGTACCTGCTCCATATCGACATCCGCGCCGTAGAATGGATCAAAGAAGCGGTCGGTCGGCTTCAGGAAGTAAACCTCCTTGTCCGTACCGGGAATGGTCCCGTGATACAGCGAAAGGTCGATTGTATCGTACTCCTCCAGCTTGCGACACTTGATCTTGCGCATCTGCTCGTAAAACGGCATGATGATCGATGTCTCGGTGTGGAGATTGAAAATCAGATTGTGCAGATTGTTTCCGAGCCCAAGTCGGCTGTACTTGTAGAATGGCTCCAACTCGGGAATCACCATCAGAATTCTCATGTTTCCTCCCTTGTAATACAATTTCCACTTTGAAACGTCATAAATCCGTATTTCAGGGAAAGTGGAAATTGCTCTCCAAAGAAGATTTCCCGATTGTCATCTTTCGGAGTTATAGCTTCTCAATCGGAAAATCTTATAACGGTTGCGCACGGTGAGCGTTCTTCCAGCGTCGATGCAGCCAGAACCACTGCTCGGGATACTTACGAATATACACTTCCATTCGTTCGACGATCCGCTGCGTCAGTTCGATGATATTTTCCCTGGTGTCATCGATTTCCTCTGTGAAAACAGGTTCCTCATAATACAATGTAAATGTTTTATCCGGATTGCGAACACAAACTGCCAGAAAAATCGGCGATCCGGTTTTGATCGCTGTTTTGGCGGGTCCGGTATGCACGGATGCCGGTACGCCGAGGAAGTCCATCCGTACACCGTGCTGTCGCGCGTCCTGATCGGCGATGAAAGCGATAACAATATTCTGACGCAGCGCGCGGATGATATGCTTGAATGACTTGTGTGTGTGGATAAGCGTCACACCGGCCGACCGCCGCAGGTTCTCGGTAAACTCGTTGAACCACGGATTGCGCTGCGGCTTCATGATCGCGCCAGTCGGGATACCGATACGCGACATGTAGCGTCCCGCCAGTTCCCAATTTCCGATATGCATCGAGACCATCACCGCGCCCTTGCCGTGCTCGAGCACCTTCCGGATATTCTCCTCGCCCACCATGGTCATCCTGTCATGGAAAAACTCGTCGTCGTAGAGATATTCTTCCGCGGTCATCTCCGCCATGTTCAGATACATCTTGCGGATGAGTTCTCTCCGCTGCGAACGGGCGTAATCGGGATAGACCATCGCAATGTTGGCTTCCGCGATCTTCCTTCTGATGCCCAGTACGCAGCCGACGAACAACGCGAGCCACTTGAGAAACATTTCTCCCACACGTGCCGGAAACAATCGGAAGGTCTTCAGGATGATGATGAAAAGGATGTATTCGAGGCGACTCTGGAAGCGCTTGTCTTTGCGTTTCATTTTGTATTAGCCGGGGTCACGCATGATTAGACGCTTCATCTCCCGTACCGCTTCGGCAAATCCAGTGAAGAGCGCACGCGATACGATGCTGTGACCGATATTGTATTCCTGGATTATTCCCAGATCGACCAGCGCGCCGATGTTATGGTAGTTGAGTCCGTGACCCGCGACGATTCGCATTCCTGCCGTCCGGATGAGCTTGGCGCCCTTCTCGATGCGCTGTATCTCCTTCCGGATATCCTCGCGATCGGTGAGGTTGGCATAACGACCGGTATGCATCTCGACCGCATCCGCGCCGTAGCGATCCGCCAGCTTGATCATTTCCGTCTCCGGCTCGATGAACACACTCACCTCGATCCCGGCGTCCTTCAGTTCTTTGATCTTGCCGCGCAGCGAATCCGGTTCGAGATTCAAGCCGCCCTCGGTGGTGAGTTCTTCGCGTCGCTCCGGAACAAGCGTGACCGTATCCGGTTTGACGGTCTTGGCAATGACGATCATCTCATCGGTTGCGGCCATCTCCAGATTGAGTCGCGTCTGCACCGTCTGCCGGAGCAGATTCAGGTCGCGGAGCTGGATGTGGCGGCGATCCTCTCGCAGATGGATGGTGATCTGGTCGGCGCCGCTTTGTTCCGCGATGAATGCCGCATGAACCGGATCGGGTTCGATCCCCATACGGGCTTGTCTGAGGGTTGCAAAATGGTCTATATTGATGCCGAGTTCGGGCATGATTGGCTCCTGCTGTGATTTTTCACAGATTCTCGTCGTAGATGCGGATATCGGCTTCCGCGCGAAGCTGCTTGATGTGCCGGATCAGTTGCAGTTCCGATTCGATCTGCACCAGGCGTTGCTTCAAGGCTCCCTTGATGTCTTCAAAATCGGCGATATGGCTTTCTTTATAATCTGTCAGCATCAGGATATGGGTTCCGAACTGCGTTTTGATCGGGTCGCTGATCTCGCCCACCTTCATGCTGAACGCCGCGTCCTCGATCTCCTTCACCATCACGCCACGAGGGAAGTATCCCAGGTCGCCCGATTGCCGAAAACTGGGGCAGTCGGAGAGTATCTTCGCGATCGCGCCGAAATCCTCCGGCGATTCGATCTCGTCCATAATCTCCTTATAGACCTGCACCGCCACGTCGTTAGCATCCTTGATCAGAACATGCGACGCACGAACGACCTCACGGGTCTTGAACTGGTTCTTGTTCTTCTCGTAGAAATCGCGCAGCTTCTCTTCCGGGACATCCTCGACACACACACAGATATTGCTCTTCACATACCTCGAAACCATCAGTCGATCCCGAAGTCGCTCCCGCATCGTGTCCTGATCGAGTCCAGTCTCGTCCAGCATGGTGTTGAAATCGTCTTCCGTCTCGTAGTCCATCATCAGGTCGAGCACTTTCTCCTGTATCTCGTCCGCCGAAATCTCGATTTTCGCTTCTCTGGCGCGATTAAGCAGCAACACACCGTCGATCAGGTGTTCCACCGCACGTTCGCGACAGTCCTGGTTCGCATCCTGCAATTGCATCTGTTTCATGACGCGTGCCAGCTCGAACCGGTAATTGTCTTCCGTTATCTGATAACCGTTCACTTCTGCGATGATCATATTCGCTCCTATTCAGGTCGCCAGCTTCTCTTGAGCCGCTCCGGCAACCGAATATATGTTAATATCGGCGCTATCCAATGTCAAATCGAATTCGACGCTCCGATACCATGTCATCTGCCGCTTGGCGTAGTTTCTCGATTTCTGCTTCGCCAGCGCGACTACAGCATCGATTTCACCACCGTTTTGCTGCCACTGGACAAGCTCCCGGTAACCCACCGCGTTCATTCCCGGGTCATCCGGTTTGTAACCCATTTCTAATAATCGTTTTACTTCGTCAAGAAATCCATTAATTATCATATAATCAAAACGATCATTTATCCGTTTATATAAATCCTCGCGATCCGGCTGAAGCAAGATATCATAGCTTACAAAGCGGTTTTCTTCCTGCTGTCTGCGCCAGTGTTCGCTCATCGAAATCCCCGTCTGCTCGAAAATCTCCAGCGCCCGAACGATCCGTTTCGCATCGTTTCGATGTACTCGCTCCGCCGACTCGGGATCGACATCGACCAGCCTTCGATAAACCTCTTCAATATCCTGTTCCGCTTCCGACATCAGCCGTGCGCGCAGTTCGGGATCGACTTCCGGTGATTCGAAGAGTCCGTTTTGCAGCGCCCGGATGTAGAACCCGGTTCCACCCGCGACGACAGGAATCTTCCCCTCGTCGTTCAATCGCTGTACGATCGACAGCGCTTCCTGCGCAAATCTCCCGGCGCTGTACGACTCGTCCGGATCGACCACGTCGATCAGATGATGCCGGATGCCGGTCATCTCTATCCTCGTCGGCTTGGCGGTCCCGATATCCATGTAGCGATAGACCTGCCGCGAATCAGCCGAGATAATCTCGGTATCCAGCTCCTGTGCCAGCTTCAGCGCGAGCGCAGTCTTTCCCGATGCCGTCGGACCCTGAACCGTGACGAATCTCATGACTCGATGCGTTTGAACCGCTTTTCCAGCTCGGTCAGCGTCATCTTGATGATGAGCGGTCTGCCGTGCGGACAGAAATATGGAACGTCGCAAGCGAACAGGTCGTTGATCAGCGCGATCATCTCCTTGCGCCCCAGCTTGCGGTTCGCCTTGATTGCCGCCTTGCAGGACACCGATTTCGCCAGGCTGTCCCGGAAATCCTCGGTCTCGGAGAACTCGTCCCGCAACTGGCGCAGGATATCGATGAACACCTCTCCCCCGTCCCAGTCCTCGAGCTCGGAGGGAATCTCGTCGATGACGATCGAGTTGCCGGAGAAGCTTTTGATCGAGAATCCGACCCGGTTGATCGTCTCCATGTTGGCTTCTACGAGGTCCTGTACCACGTCGTACAGGTGATGCGGAATTTCCACGACCAGCGGGAAGAGCAGCTTTTGCGTGGGCGCCGGCATTCCGTGGATGCGGTGCAGAATCTTTTCGTAGAGGATACGCTCGTGCGCCGCGTGCTGGTCGATCATCATCAAGCCCTCCTCGACCTGCACCAGGATGTAGGTCTGGTGAAGCTGCCAGGGATTGATCATATCTTCCTCGGCTCTCAGCCTGATCTGCGGCGTATCCTGCGGAATATCGACAGGCGTTTGCTCTTTCACCTGCTGTTCGACGGGGATGAAGAGGTCGGGCTGATAGAGACTTCCGAATTCGTCCTTCACCTGACTGAATCGCTTCGGTTCGGTCCTTTGACGGTAAATCTTCACATCGACCGGCGTGATGTCCCGCTTCTCGTTGCCCTTCTCGATCCTGTCGCGCACTGACTGGAACCGGTCGTCTTCGTATTTCATCAGGCGCTTGCCGATGGCGTTCTTGATGAAGCCATGTACGCTTCCCGCGTCGCGGAAACGAATCTCGAGCTTGGCGGGATGCACGTTGAAGTCGATCATCTTCGGATCGATCTGCAGGAACAAAATATAGGGTGGTACGCTGCTGCCCTGAAAGAGTCGCAGCTTCTGCACGTAGGGCTCGTACGCAGCCTTCAGCGCATGCAGGATAATCTTGTCTCGAATGAAGCGACCATTCACGAAGAGATAGCGATAATCGTGTAATCCCTCCGGAATCTCCGCAAGACCTTTGATGTAGCCTTCCATCTGCATGTTGCCGCCCTCAGCGGAAAGTTCCACCATGTCCAGCTTCTTGAAATCGCTGCCGAACACCGCCAGGAGCCGCTTCTCTCTCGAATCGACGGCAGGGTAGTTCAGCTTCGTCCGCCCGTTGCTGTTAAGCTGGAAATGTACGCCCGGGAAGAGTACTGCCTGGTAGTGGATGTAGTTTTGAATATGGCGGAATTCCACATCTTCCGACTTGAGGAACTCCTTGCGGGCGGGGATGTTGGCGAAGAGTTTTCGGACTGTAATGGTCGTACCCTGATTGGCGGCAGCCTTCTCGACTCCACGAATCACGCCCGAATCGATCTCGATCTTCGTCGCCAGCTCACTCTCCTCGTCGCGCGTCAACACCGTCATGCGACTCACCGACGCGATGCTGGGCATCGCCTCGCCGCGGAAACCGAGCGTGGAAATCTCGAAAATGTCCGAGACCGTGCGGATCTTGGAAGTGGCGTGTCGCTCGAGCGCAGTCAGGGCGTCGTCCTCGCTCATGCCGCAGCCGTTGTCGATCACCTCGATCAGGGATTTTCCGCCCCGCTCGATGTTGACCGTGATCGAACCGGCTCCGCTGTCCAGCGCATTCTCCACCAGTTCCTTCACTACCGAAGCCGGGCGCTCAATAACTTCTCCCGCGGCGATCCGGTTGGCGACTTCTTCCGCTAACACCTTGACTTTACGCATGATATGTTCCTTAACTCGAATGATACGGTTTTTCGATTGAAATGCAATACTCTTCTGATAACTCAATCGGAAAATCCTCTCTAAAAACAATTTCCGCCTTCATAGATATCCCGATTTGTAATCTATCAAAGCGGAAATTGTATGAAAACCAGTTATCGCCGAACATAGAAATTTGTAAATGAATTCTTGCTGTTTTTTCAAGGAATTCCGGCACCTGTTGGCATTGAAAATCTCAAGTGAAAATCTGCGAAATTGCTATGCGGAATCGCATACCCTGCGAAATCGCATTGTTGTAATTCAATACATCATTTTATTGATTCCCGCATATAATCCTTTGCCAATATTGTCATTACGGCAATTATTAAATCATTCGAATCCATTGGCACCTTCTGTGCAAATCCACTCGCAGGAGATTCATGAATGAATATATTGATCGTCAATCAGACCAGACCGCTTTTCGAGAAGCTGCAAAACTTGCTTTCCGATAGTGGAAACCGCATCGTCAGCGTCGATTCGATGACCCAGATCGCTACGACGCTGAATAATCGCAATATCGATCTGGTACTGATGGAAGTCAATTCACTGTCCGATGTGGCGCTGCTCGAATTTATAAACACGAACTACCGGGATGTAGCCGTGCAGCTCGTAGTTGACCACACCGTTCAGCATCTCATCACGACACTCAAAGAAGGAAACTATTCGATATTTCAATAAACATCAAGGAGTAAAGCATGAGAAACGTTACTGTGATTTATATCCTGGTCATTCTGATGGCCGCAACGGCATTGATTGCCGGTGATCCGGGTACCTGTCTCGATTTCGACGGCGTCGATGACTTCGTGGCAGTCTCGCAAAACAGCGGACTTCCCATCTACGGGAATGGCAACCAGCTTACCGTCAGCGCCTGGGTGAAAGCCACCGATGAACATGACAATCGCGTTTATTCGGAATCCAACACGGGAGATAGCGACAACCTCTTCTGTCTGGGAGCGTATCACAACGGATATTTCCGCACCTACATCCGCACCGCCTCTGGGTCTGTCCTTTGCGAAGCCGTATCGAGCGGCGTCGTGTTCGATGAAACCTGGCACCACTTCTGCTACACCGACAACAATGGCGATGCGCACCTCTACATCGACGGCGTGGAAGACCCGACCGATTTCTCATACACTCGTTCGGCAATAACCTTCAATCGCTCCACGATCGGCGGTATCTACCGCACTGGGATATCCAACAACATCGAAGGCTGCATTGACGAGATGCATATATACAATCGAGCCCTGTCGGCTGCAGAAGCCGCGGCGGAGATGTACACGAGCCCCGATGGAGACGAAGACGATCTGGTCGCCTGCTGGAACTTCAACGAAGGCGATGGCGATATCGCGAACGACCTCGCGAACGGCAACGACGGCATATTGCAGAACATGGACAATTCTGACTGGATCGCCAGCGGTATAACCCTCTACCAGATCGCATGCGGATCGCTGAACAGCGATACGATATGGTCTGCCGATACAGTCTATGTATCGAGCGAAGTGACCGTGGAAGACGGCGTGACCCTGACGATCGAACCGGGCGTGACCGTTCAGTTCCAGGGACACTACAAGCTGAATGTGCAGGGGCAATTGCTGGCGGTCGGAACCGAGCAGGACTCGATCCGCTTCACCGCGGATGAATCGACAGGATGGCACGGTATCCGTTTCAATGGCACACCTGCGACCAACGACAGCAGCAAGGTCGTTCACTGCGTGCTCGAAAACGGGATTGCCAGCGGTTCCGGCAGTGATCTGTACGGCGCTGCGATGTATGTTCATACGTTCGACAAGCTGCTTGTTCAGGACAGTGATTTCAGGAACAACACGAATACATGTGCGCTTTACGGCGGACTGGGCGGCGCTGTTTCGTTATACCAAGCAAGTATTGGGATCAAAGACTGCACCTTCCGTTATAACGCTTCCGGTAATACTGCCGGTGCGATCGATATTCATTTCGGAGCACCGGTAATCGAAAACTCCGATTTCATCGGAAACACAGCCGATAACTCGGGCGGAGCGATATATATATATGAATCGAGTCCCGTCTTCACCAACTGTAACTTTCTGAACAACGAATCCGATATGATGGGCGGGGCGATCTTTACAAGATATAGCGGCACATTCACCAACTGCCTCTTCGCATCCAACACATGCACCGAAAGCGGTGGAGCGGTTGCTTTATTTACTGGGAGCACTACTTCGGAACTGGTGAACTGTACGTTTACGAACAACACGGCAGAGAACGGTGGTGCATTCATGATGCAGAATACATCCAATAAAACCATTGATAACTGTATTATTTGGGGAAACAGCGCCACGAGCGGTGATCAGGTCTATGTTGTCGGCAATGCATTAATCGATTTCCACTATTGCGACATCCAGGGTGGATATGACGATTTCGGCTATGATTCGGGAGCATACTGGTATGGCGATTACGAAAACTGCTTCGATCTGGATCCACTTTTCTCGGGACTGGGTGAACATCCATGGCAACTGGGCAACAATTCACCCTGTATCAATGCGGGTGATCCAAATACAACCATGTCGGGCGTTGCACTGGAAGCGCTGGACGGTTATGGACGCTTTTATGACAGCGAAAGCGCGGTCGGAAGCCTCGACGATGCCCTGGACCGTATCGATCTTGGCCCGTATGAAAAGGTCGAGTCTTACCGGATTATACCGGACGGAACCGTGATCGAAGAAGACCAGGAGTTGAACTACCTATTCATGATTCATCCCGGATTCACTGTCACTGTCAATCCGGGTGTCACGCTCGAATTTGTCAGCAGCTATTCCGGCTGGATCGTGTTCGGTAACCTCATCGCCAACGGAACGGCGTCCGAACCGATCACGTTCACCCGCTCAAACGAATACATACAATGGTATGGTCTCGTGTTCCGGGGTCTGTTCCCGGATATTCCGACCTCATCCCACCTTGAATACTGTATAATCGATAACGCATACAAAGACACCTACACCAGTTACCCGGATTACGATGGCTATGCATCACACCGGAACGGTGGTGCCGTCTATGCCGAAGACTACGATGACCTGACCATGGTCAACTGCCGGATAACCGACAACGAAGCACAGTACTACGGCGCGGGTATCTATTGCTTGAATTCGACCCTCAACCTGACCGGATGCCTGATCGCCGACAACCACAACAATCTCCCGGGCACGGCGCTCTATAGTGACGACTCGGCAGTCACCCTGCTCAACTGTACGATCGCCGGGAATACGAACTACGGAAGCAATGCCGGTGTCTATTTCAAGAATATCAACACGCAGCCAGTCATCACCAACACGATCATCTGGCATACCGGATCGAACGCCATGGATCCTGGAAGCGGAACGCTGACCGAGATCACCTACTCGGATATCAAAGAGGTCTATGCTGGGACCGGCAACATCTGCATCGATCCCAGCTTCGAGGGAAGCGGAGATGACCCCTATTCGCTTCACGCAGATTCCTACTGCATGAACATGGGTACAGACGATATTACCGGGCTCGATCTTCCGAATGTGGATGTTCAGGGCAATCCGCGTATCCATGAGCACACATACTCTACGTACGACCGTATCGATATCGGCGCGTACGAGTATCCGGGATACATGGCGCCTGCCAATCTGGTCGCATCGGACGGAAGCAACGACTACCCTGGTTACATTCAGTTACTGTGGGATTTCAACAGTGCATACGATCCTGCGCCATCCGGCTTCCGCATCTTCCGCGACGATATCAATATCACCACCGTAGATGGGCAAACTACCGCCTATTCCGACTACACCGCGATCCCGGGTGAATTCTACTCCTACTACATCCAGTCGTACAACGGCACCGAAACAGGCGACTCGGACAGTGATGTCGGGTACATGAAGCCCAACGGCGTGATCTCGGGAACGGTCACCACCGCGAACAACAATCCGGTCAACGAGGTCCAGGTTTCCCTCAATCCATCACCGGGATACTGCCTGCAGTTCGAGAACGCCAACAACTCGACCATGACCATCGACGATCCCGGGCTGGACATGAACTACAACTACACGATCGAATTCTGGCTTCGTACTCCACTGGGCAGCCAGACAGTTCTGGAGAAGGGCATCTTCGAATTTGGCATCGACGCCTCCGGCAACATGACCTTCACCAACGGAAGCCACACCCTGACCCAGTTCGCCGATTCGGTCGATGTCACGGACAACGACTGGCATCACGTGGCACTCGTCAACAACTATACCGAGACCCTCGTCACCCTCTACCTCGACGAGTATGAAGTCGCCTCGAGTACTGACTGGGTATTGGGCGGAACCTCGGTCGAAGATATTGTATCCGGACCCGATTTTGAGGGCTATCTGGACGATATCCGGTTCTGGTCGGCTGCGCGCAGTCAGTCGGAGATCGTGGACCAAATGAACATCATCGCTCCGGTCGATGAAGACGCGCTGGAAGGTTACTGGACGCTCAACGAAGGCACCGGAGACACCTTCTTCGACGGCACCAACGGCGCGCACAACGGAATAGTCTCGAATTGCGACTGGTCGGATGCCGATCCGGGCATCGAGCTGGGCGCGCTGACCGACGAGTGGGGAGAGTACATCGTAAGTCAGATTCCATACGGAACATCGACGACCTTCACCGTCACCCCGCACAAGGAGGGACACGTCTTCCAGCCGGAACAGCGCTCGGTCACGCTCAGCCAGAGCAACATCGCCCAGAACGGCATCGATTTCACCGACAACTCGATGATCCCGATCACGGGAAGAGTAGTTTATCAGGGAACATCCTGCCCGGTGGAAGGCGCGATCATCGAGCGTAACGGCGAGACGGCGGTTCCGCTGATCACGACTGACGAAGACGGCTATTACAATCTCGAAGTGGAGCACGGAGAGAACTGCATTATCTCCGTCAGCTACGACGACCATCCCTTCAACCGCACCTGGGATCTGGGCGTGGTCACCTACCCACGCACCAACATAAACTTCGAAGACACCTTCAAGACCAACTTCTGGCTGGAGGTCGTGGGCGGCGAAGACTCCTATCCCATCGGAGAATTCGACGTGACTGTGCAGTCCGTGAACGGCTGCTACCTCGACGAGATCACCGGTGAAAGCTGGGCGGCTGGCGGTATCATGATCGACAACATCCCGCCGCTGGACTACAACATCACCGTCGATCCGGCAGGAGACGATCCCTTCGGACTTGCGATCGATGAGCAGTTCCAGAGTATGAAAACCGCAGAAATGGACATGACCTCTCCAGGCGACGACCTTGACACGCTGCGCTTCGAATGGAGAGCGCCGCTCGAAATCGAGGTTGCCTGGCCCGATACGCTCGAGTTGCACCACTTCAGCGAGTATCCCGAAAACGAATTCTACGTGCTTACGCAGAACGAGTGGTACAGCGTAACCGTGAAGGCATACGAAGATTACAGCTACGACGGACATCCGGATCAGAAGACCTGGCTCAGCGATTGTGATATCACGATCAGCGACGACATCGGAACCAGCGGCGCGACTGAGGATAATTTCAATGGCGAGACCGAATACGTATATGAATTCGCGCCGTATCTACCGAATATCCTTTCCGGATACAATCGGCAATATCAGAATTTGATTGAATTCACTATCGAAGACGCAGACCTGGACCGCTACGCGTCGCAAGTGAACTGGGCGTTGACCGAGGGCGTCAAGCCCAAGGAATCGACTTACGCGACCACCTCACCGGAGATTCCGTTCCTGATTCTTCACGATCCTCCTGGAGACGGCAGCCAGAGCACCTTCTCGCAGAGCAGCAGCCACTCAATCGCGATGCAGGCTTCTGTTTGCACGAGTATGCAGCATAACACCTACCTGAACCTCCATCTCGGACCAACCTTCAAATGGGAGACTGGCTGCGCCGTGATGAGCGTGGAGCACGAGGTCGAACTTACCGACGATCTCTCGTTCGGAATCACAGTCGGAACCGCACAAACTGAGAGTCGGGAGCAGGTGCTTACATTCACAACCAACACAGCATACTCGACATCCAGCGACAGCCAGATCATTGGCGGCGAGTCCGACTTGTTTGTCGGCGGTGCCCTCAACCTTATCTGGGGCGTGACTAACGAGATTTCGTGGGACGATCTGGAGGAGACAGTCGCCATCGATACCAGTGTGATGGTGGTTCCGGACGGATTTGCCACAGTCTATATGTACACCGATCTCCAGATTCGGGAAACCGTTATTCCCAATCTCGAGGCGATCGGCGATACCGCAAGCGCCAGTATGTGGCAGGGATATCTGGATATGAACGAACAGAACAAGGACAATGCCCAAGCAAATCCGAATCACCCGGAAAACCTGTCGTTCAATTCTGGAGCCGGCTACAGCTTCGAAGAATCCTGCCAGGCGAGTGAGACTCAGACGATCGTGTTTTCGAGCACTGTCAGTGGAGATTTCGGTGTGGAGATCGGCGGTACTGTTGACGGCATAGGCGGCGAAACAGGCTATAAATTCAATGCGGCACTCACGATCGGATCGACGGAAAGCGAGACCAACTCGACAACCACCACAACGGGTTTCACCTTGGCGGATAATGATGAATGTTCCTATCTGAACTGGCAGGCGGACTATTTCACGCTCGACGTGCTGGTCGATCCGGTATATGGTACGCCTGTCTTCGATCTGATCTCCGGCGCAAGTTCGAACCCGTGGGAACCGAATACACAACCCCGTGACGGTGTGTCGTTCACGGCAAACAGATATTCACAGAATGGATTGCTCGAAGGCGAAGAAGCGGCATTCATCCTGACCCTCGGAAATACCAGCCAGACCGGGGAAGACCGCAGGTATTTCCTCGAAGTGATGCACGCGACAAATCAGAATGGAGCGGAAATCAAGATCAATGGGGTAACGCTCGAAGAAAGAATGGCTTTCGATGTCCCTGCTGGAAGCGCAGTACAAGCGGTAATGACGATTGCACAGGGACCTGACGAATTCGAATATACCGACCTCGGTATTACGTTTTACGCTGAAGGGGACCGTGGACGTGATGGACCCGATGGACACAATTTCTGGATCGAACAGTACTTTAATGTGACCTGGGAAGCGCCCTACAGCCGCGTTTCGATCAACTCACCGCAGGACGGATGGATCATCAACCAGGCTTCCGGAGACAGCCTTATCGTGATGCTGACCGACTACGATCTCGACAAACCCGATTTCAATTCGCTCGTAATGCAATACAAGCAGCCGGCCGACACCGACTGGATGCCGGGATTCGAAATACCGCGCGATTCTCTTTCCGCAGGTGCACACTATATCGAATACCCGTGGAACACGATCGGCCTTCCGGACGGAACCTACCAGATACGCGCCGGAGCAACCGACAATGTGCGAACACCCTACTACACCGAAACGATCTCCGGAACAATCGACCGGCACGGACCGGTAGTTCTCGGATTGCCTCAGCCTGCTGACGGC
The DNA here is from genome assembly GCA_963666875.2 of Cloacimonadales bacterium (SeqCode). Lineage (GTDB taxonomy): Bacteria > Cloacimonadota > Cloacimonadia > Cloacimonadales > JAIOQZ01. The sequence goes on along the minus strand of CAXXPU010000016.1, from coordinate 42,996 downwards.
ATCATGCAGCTCGGAGATGAGATAGCCGTCACCTTCAACGAGAAAATCGACCCACAAACCGTTCTCTACGAGAACATCGTGGTAGAAGTACTGGATACGGGGCTGATCGTCGATTGCACGATCGAAACCTACGAAAACCGGATTGTCATTACCCCCAATATTGCCAATTACTGGATGGAGAACTACACCATGCGCGTGATCGTCGATGGCGTGGAAGACCTCAACGGCAACCCCATCGACGAAGCCGTCGAGTGGGAGTTCTTCGTCAATGCCAACCCGGTTGGGTGGGACGTCGGTAAAATCGAAGTGATCAAGCCCCTGGGCGAAGAAATGACCCTGACCACCGAACTGATCAACTGCGGTGGGCAGACCTCCTCCTTCACCATCGAAAACATTCCGCTATGGCTCTCGGTGAATCCATCCTCCGGAACGCTGCTTCCGCTGGATTCGGAGACGATAACTCTCACCATCAGCGACCAGCTTGGATTCGGTACGTATCTCGACACCCTGTTCGCAAACATCCCCGGACTGGGCATGGAACCACTGGTGATCGAGATCGGCGTCCTGGCAGACCCGCCCGTGTGGTCAACGCAGCCGATCGGAGCCTACGACTACTCCATGTCGATTACCGGTCAAATGACCATCGAAGGCGAGATTTCTCATGATGCGGGTGACGTCATTGGCGCGTTTGTCATCGACGGCGAGGGAGATTACGTATGCCGCGGTTTTGCTCAGACAGAACTCGTGCCCTACTTGACAAGCACCTACGCATTCTTCCTGACGGTTCAAAGCGATGTCGAGTATGGCGAGGAACTCGTCTTCCGCATCTGGGACGACTCCGAATGCAAGGAACACATCGGTATCACCGAGAGTTTCACCTTCGCCGAGGGCGCCGTTTACGGCACGCCGGTGACGCCGACTGTCGTTCACGCCGAACCCGAACTGGTTCGTGACATTTCTTGCAGCCAGGGTTGGACATGGTTCTCGACCAACCTCGAAAACCAGACCTCCATGTCCGTCAACGACCTCCTGGCGAACCTCCAGCCTAGCACCGGCGACCTGATCAAGAACCAGACCGAGTACGCGCAGTACGTCGAAGGAACAGGCTGGACCGGCTCGCTGACCGAGATATCCACCGCCGAGATGGTCAAGATCAAGCTCTCCAGCGCGGACGACCTGCTGTTGACCGGTCTCCTCGAAGATCCCTACACGACCACCATCACCTACGGAAGCGGCTGGAACTGGATCGGATATATCCCGCACGTCAGCGTCAGCGTCACCGAAGCGCTCGACGACATCGAAAACCTGACCACCGGCGACCTGATCAAGAACCAGCACGGCTTCGCGCAATACGTCGAAGGCTACGGCTGGGTCGGATCACTCCTGTTCATGAATCCCGGCGACGGCTACATGCTCAACACCGCGAACGCCGGATCCTTCCACTATCCGGACTACGATCTGACGCGCGGCCTTAGCAGCCAGACATCCTCACAACGCGTAATCGCCATGATTCCGGATGTCCCGGGTTGGGAGATCAATCCGCTCGATTACGAGTTCTCCGCCAACATCACCGGAAGCATCTGGCAGGAAGGCTCGATGCTGCAAGATCCCGACCTGATCATCGGCGCGTTCGACGGCGACGAATGTCGCGGTATCGCCTCCGCCATCGAAGTGCAGGGCGACCAGCTCTACTTCCTGACCGTCTATTCGAACGACTACGTGGATGAACTGACCTTCAAGACGTGGAACCAGGACAGCGGCGAATACACCGATCTGGACAACGCGCTTACCGTGATCAGCAACCAGATCATTGGCGATCCGGTGAATCCGCATCCGTTCGAGATGCCTGCCGGCGCGCTCGACGCTCCGAAGAATGTTCGCATCGCGGTTGCAGGCAGAGATATAAACCTGAGCTGGGATGCCGTTGACGGCGCATCTTCCTACAGGGTCTATTCCAGTGGCGATCCGCTTGCGGACGATGAGGACTGGACACTCGAAGAGGCTGTCGATGCCACATCCTGGAGCGAGGCGTTGACGGAAGCCAATCGCTTCTACCGCGTAACCGCCTGCTCGGAGCCGGTTCGCACCACAAGAAAATCGACCGATGGATCGACCCGAACATCAATACGCAGGACGGATTAATCGCTTCGATCTGATAAACGAAAACCCGCGAGTGCTGGCTCGCGGGTTTTCCGATTATCGTTGTCAGACAGAAGTTTACTTCAGTAATATCGCCTTCCGGGTGAATATATCTCTTCCGCATCGAAGCTGGAACATATAAACACCGCTGGAGGCCTCGTTCCCATTTCGATCAACACCGTTCCAGGCTATGCGATGCTCACCCTTCGCAAAGGTTGAGCTTGTCAGTACGCGAACCAACTGCCCCTTCAGGTTATAGACAGAAAGCTCGATCTTCGCGTCCTCTTTCAGCGTGAAGGATACCTCCGTGCAGGGATTGAACGGATTCGGATAGCAGCCGTTAAGACCGGTGATAAACGCTTCCGGCGTCTCTTCGCCTTCCTCTTCGCCGGGCGTGATGGTCACAGCCACCGGACCGAAGAACTGCGACGCGCCATTCAGTTCGACGCTCTCCAGCCAGTAGTGATAGGTTTCGTCCTGCGTGACATCCGAATCCACAAAGCTGTACGAAGCGCCGGAGGAGTTGTTCTCGGCAGTTATCAAGCCGGAGACTCGTATCGCGTCTTCGAGAAGCTCTTCTTCCGATCGATATACGTAGTAACCGTTCATATCGGTTTCCGACTGTGTCTCCCAGCTCAGCAGGGCGTTGTTCTCGGAAGTGACTTCCGCCGTGAAGGAGGAAAGCTCCACTGGTAGGGTATCGCCGCCGCCGATATCGCCTGCGAATTCGATTTCGCCAAGTTCACCTGCTCTGGTTGGATTGGGGAGCACCAACCCGCTGATCGTAATCCTGTAAATATAAGCTCCTGACTGGTAATTCGAAACGCCAGCGGGAATTTCCCGCCACGAAAGGATTTCCGATCCGTCCCGCGAATATCGATACCAAATCTGAGTGTATTCGACGGGCATCTGGATATCCACATACTGCGCGGCGCGAAGCACCGCATCGTCGGAACAGTAGAACTTCCAGTATGCTCCGAGGTTTTCGGGATTCGGGAAATCACCCTCGACAAATCCCGGATTTTCCGAATAAATCGCGTAGATCGAGATATTCATCGTCTCGTCCGAAGCCGGCATAAAGCCCACGTAAACGGCTTGCCCACCGACGGTGGTAGCGGAGTAGAGCTGATCGGGTTGCGCAACATCGCCGATGATCGTCGGGATCAACATCCCTTCGTAGGTATCCGCAAGTGGATTGATATTGACGCCGTCTTGCCAGCCGAGGCGTGGATACTGGCTCGCGGAGATGAGCCACACGCCATTGAAGTTCCAGTCAACGAACGTTGCCTGCGTCTGCATCTGAACCGTCGAACGTCCCTGCGCGCCGGGTTCGCCTCCGGACGTGGTATTGCCGGAGGTCGCGGTATCCCAGTAACACATCTGAATCGATCCGCTACCCGAAAATCCGCCCAGACCCGGAGGCAACTGACCTTCTACACGTCCGACGATGCCGCCTACAAACGGATCGGCATCCGCGGTGAAAGGTGGCGCCTGAAATGCTGTCCTCGCCTGGCCCGTCGCGTAGCAGCGAATCACAGCGCCACGGATAGAACAGCCGGCTATTCCGCCAACGCGCTTGCCGCCATAAACGTCACCTTTCGCGTAGCTATCCATCGTTAGTCCGTTCTCATTGCAGCCAACCAGGCTTCCGTACTTGATGTTGAAATATTCGTTGTTGTCATCTGGATTCTGGATCGTGTTGGTCGGAAAACGGCTCTGTACATCGGCTTCGGAATAGCAGTACTGGATGACGGGGACGATGTTCTTCTTCTGCGAGTTGTTCGCGCCGACCAGTCCACCCGTAGCGCCAAAACCGCGCACGGTCACGGTTCCGGTGGCATAGCAGTTCTCGACAATCGTCGTGTAGGATGCGTTGCTGGGAAGGAGTGCTCGACCCAGGAGAGAGCCGGTGCCTCTTCCGCCAGTTACGTCGGCATTCAGGATTCCGAGATTGCGTATAATCGCGTCCGCCGTCGATGAACACTCGAGATAACCGAAAAGCCCGATACTTCCCGGTAAGGATTGAGCTTCCGCAATCGAGGTCGGTTCGCCGTTGCCGGGATAATTCAGGTAGAGGTTCATTACCTTGTAGCCATCGCCGTCATAGATGCCGGTAAACTGTGTCGTCGCGTTTCCGATCGGTATCCAGCCAACGCCTCCCTGATAATCGCCCAGATCGATATCTGCTGTTTGCAGGAAGTGATTTCCCCAGACGGATGAGGTCTGTGCCAGCCACCAGAGGTGATTCAGATTCGCGATCTGATATGGATTGCCCGATGATCCGTCACCGGCTGACGGTGCCATCGCGATCGGCGTCGTGTTGTTCGTGACCCAGCTCACGCCACCATTCAGCGTTCCGGTATAGCTGTTGGACGAATCATCGGTCAACGACGTGCCGCTTCCATCACTCATCCGGTAATATGCGAGTAGATTGGACTCGGTACCTGCGAGCTGCTTGTACATGTTCGACTGAATCTCGCTCTGCGAACGTTCATCGCTCCAGAGGCGCACTTCGTCGATGCGGATGTCGGAATAGGCGGTGCTGCCGTACCAGTAATCCGAGGCTAAATAGAGGGTGTGGTTGTCGTTGAACTGCCAGGAGTAGCTGAAATTTGTCTCATATAACGATGTTCCGTTTACATATAGTTTCACATTGGTATCATTAACAACCACCGCTGCGTGATACCACTTCCCCTTTTCGGCGACAATGTCGGACGTCAAGACGATCGCTCCGGTATCCGTAGTAAGTTGTGGTATAAGATGGACAGCGATATAACTACTTGTTTGATTGACTCCTAGAAGTACCCTTCTCCTATCGCCGGAATGGAGATGATATACCCATCGATGCGATGAAGTGGGATAGTCTTCGAAGAGAAACCAGCTTTCGATTGTAAAGGTCGATGTACTCGATGCGGAAAGCCCAGTAACCGACACATAGCCGTCCGTACCGTTGAAACCGAGCGTCGAGTTCTGAGCCGATAACGGCAGGATTGTGCAAAACGCGACGATCGCCGCAATGAATAGAAAACGCGTGATAGCTGAAGACATTCGTACCTCCAATCAAGGTTGTGGCAGTGTGAATATTTTCGAGCGATAACTTTTCGACAGAACACATGTATTTTTTTCTACACAGTTCATCCCGGCCAAAATGATTCAATTCAGTTTTCAACATTGTAATAATAACGCATCAATCGAGCCCTGTCAAATAAATACTCCTATATAATTCAAGAATATTGTTCATCATGTTCCCACGATTCGCTTCATCTTGGCTCAGCCCATGATTCCAGCACAAAAAACCTCCCCGGACGGCACACTGATCCACTCCTTCTGATTCTCTCGAAAAATCATTTGACAAGAAATGCCACTCACCGTTCTTTGCATAACTTGAAAGTCGGGATGTAGCGCAGTCCGGTTAGCGCGCACGGTTCGGGACCGTGAGGTCGGAAGTTCGAATCTTCTCATCCCGACCATTTTCTTTTTATGCACACTTGATTGCAACAAACGACAAATCCTGCCAAATTCATGAAATCAGACCATGAGCGTAAATTTGGTTGAATAACTGTCAGGAATTTGGGGAGTTAGCATCGTTTGTTCCTTTCAGGAATACCCCCAGAATTTTTAGTACCCATTTGTGTTGACGGGCACGATTTCGGATATGTGCGGGTTGATCGGGCAGCGATTCAACAGATTGTTATTGGCATCGTACCATTCCCAGTATTGCAGATCTTCCGATTTCCGAAGGGTAACGCCGAGGTCTATTTCATCAACAAGTTCAAAACGTTGTTCTCCATATACGGTAAACTGAGAAGTGCCTTCTCCCCGTAGTACGGGATAAGCGAAGATGGTCGCGGCGAACAGCAATAGAGCGATGGTGATGGTTGTGCGTATGATGATCTCCTTATGTAATACATTGTCTGCGGCGCGCTCACCGGATGTAAAGATAAATTTATCGATTTTCACGAAGTTCGGGCGGGAATTCTGTCGTGTGTTTTACTTGACAGTTCACCGGGGCGGTCGATTTTTGCAGTAAACTAAAGGGGTAACGAATGACAAAACTGCAACTTCTTCAAGAACTGTGTGATACGCCCGCCATCTCCGGTTTCGAGAAACCCGTTCGGGAGATCATGATTCGTGAACTGGCAGGCAATTACAAGATGGACCGCCTCGGCTCGATCGTTTTCGAGAAAAAAGGTTCGGACGATCAGCCGAAATTGCTGTTCGTGGGACACATGGACGAGGTCGGTTTCATCGTCTTCGACATCACGAAGGACGGCTTAATCAAGGTTCAGCCTATTGGTGGCTGGGATCCCGCCACACTGATGTCGCAATCGGTGGATATTATCAACGACGAAGGCGAGAAGGTTTATGGCGTCTTCGGTTCGATCCCCAAGCACTACCTGAAGAAGGGCGAATCCACCGCAATGGATATGGACTCGCTTTTCATCGACATCGGTGCCGAGTCTCTCGAAGAAGTTGGCAGCATATACAAGGTCACGCGTGGCAACGCCATTATCCCGCGCTGCGTCCCGCATTACACGGAATCGACCCGCAGACTTTTCAACAAAGCGTTCGACAATCGCGTTGGCATTGGCGCGGCAATCGAGCTTGGCAAGGCGTTGAATGAGGATCACGCAAGCACGATCTATTGCGCCGGATCGGTGCAGGAAGAGGTTGGAACCCGCGGCGCACAGGTGATCACCAGCATTGTCAAACCTGACATCGCGTTCATTCTGGAAGGTCCACCGGCAGACGACACCATCGGTCAATTCGCGAAATCGACTCCGCAGACATGCGTCGGCAAGGGCGTTCACGTACGGCTGTACGATCCCAGCATGCTGGTTCATCAAGGGCTCAAACAGTATGTGATCGAGATCGCGAAGAAGCACGATATCCCGATCCAGCTTACGGTGCGTAAAGGCGGCGGTACAGACGGCGCCCGTATCCATCTGGCGCACGAGGGAATTCCCTCTATTGTGCTGGGCGTTCCGGTTCGCTACGCGCACAGCCATATCGGGCAAATATCCATGGACGACTACGAGAATCTGATCCGACTGATCACGGTGATCAGCCGGGATTTCAATAACGACACACTGCAATCCATTCTGGACGCCTGATGAGCACGCGGCGGCCGATCGGCATATTCGATTCGGGTGTTGGTGGACTGACAGTCTTCCGCGAGATCCGTCGTCAGTACCCTCATGAAGACATCGTCTATTTCGGCGATACCGCGCGAGTTCCCTACGGACCGAAGTCGCGCGATACCGTTATCAATTATTCCATTCAGAATGCACGATTCCTCCTGCAACTTGGCGCCAAGATCATCGTGGTAGCCTGCAACACCGCCGCATCGGTTGCACTTCCGGCGCTGCAAAAGCGATTTCCGGTTCCGGTAATCGGCGTGATCGAACCCGGCGCGCGGATGGCGGTGGAGGCGACGAAGAATCACCGGATCGGCGTGATCGGTACGGAGGGAACGATTCGCAGCCAGGCGTACAAACACGCGATTCAACAGATCGATCCGAATCAGGAAATTCTCGGCAAGGCGTGTCCGCTCTTCGTTCCGCTTGCGGAAGAGGGCTGGGAAGAACATCCCGTTACCCGCTCGGTGGCGGAGGAATATCTCGGAGAACTGCTCGGAAGCGGCATCGACACACTGGTTCTGGGCTGCACGCACTACCCGATCCTGAAAGAAACGCTCCGGAAAGTCGCCGGCGAGTCAGTCACCCTGATCGACAGCGCGGAGGCAATCGCACATCATCTTGAAGAAATTCTTCCCGACCCACAGCAAACCGGGGAGGGTCACGACCAGTTTTTTGTGAGTGACAACGAACAGAAATTCGAACAAATCGCGAGGAAGATACTACAGAATCATGTCAAACCACTACGAAAAGTCGGACTCGGAGAAACCTGGTTCCTGGAAAATCTGGAACCATCTTGTCAGTAAAGGGCAGGTAGCGATGGTCAATTATCCGGTTATTGCCTTCAAGATCGCCAACATCGTGCTGGGCGTCAAGCAGAACGATGTGGTCTCGATTAGCGGCGACATCCACAATTCACCCAAAGACGAATCGATGGAAGACGTGCTGGCGGAGATTCCGCTTGTCGAGGAACTGGCGCTGGCTGTCCGCAAAAAGAAAGCCTTCCCGGTAATCGACCTCTCCACGGATAACCTCAAGCGACGCTTCCTCTCGGAAATGCCGGAAGATATCTACGAACTGCCGCTCTCTTACTACACCCGCTGGGTGGAAGCGATCGATTTCTTCATCGATATCGGCTGGCGCAACATGCCGCAGCTCTACTCCGGGATCGAGGACAAGCTCTTCGGCAAGATCAAGGACTCGACGCAGGAAATCTGGAACGTAATCAACCGGCACGGCAAACGCATTCTCTTCCTCGGATTCCCCACACATTCACTGGCGGAATTCTTCAACCTGGAATACGACAAGCTTCTTGCGATGTATTTCAAGGGACTGGACTGCGATTACAACCGCATCATCCACATCTCGGAGGAGCTGAAGAACGAATTGATAAGGCTGGGAAGCTTCAAGCTTGGCACCTTCGAAGCGGAGCAGTCGGAGGTGGCGGCATTGGATGTAACCCTGAACAAGAGCTTCGCCGAATCGATTCCCAGCCATCCGTTCATGGAGAAGAACCTCGTCCTGCCGGGCGGTAAACTCGAGTTCGAGATCGACAAGGAACGTCTCACCGGCGTATTCGTCGCCGAGTGCGGTTACTACGCGAACTACATGTTCCGCAATATCCGTATCCATTTCGCCGAGGGGAAAGTCTATTATGTGGAATTCGACGCCGGCGTGAAGGGCGGCAACAAATTCCGTAACGCCATCATGAACCGCAGCGGAAGTTACCGGCTCTGCATCGGTCTCAACGACCAGATTACCGAAAGTACCGGCTACTACCTGTACGATCTGGTAATGCAGGGTAACGTGGCTATCAAGATGTACTCCTCGCTGGGAGAGGAAATCATCCTGACCACCCGCCGCGCGAAGTTGATCACAGACAACGAAGAGCATTTACTCAGAGATATTATCTACGGCTAATTTATTATAAAATAAGGGGATGGGAAATGGCTAAGTATATTTTCGTGATTGGCGGGGTTGTATCCTCGCTGGGAAAAGGGATCGCGTCGGCGACAATTGGGCTGCTGCTTAAAAGGATGGGATACAAGGTCGGGATGATCAAGCTCGATCCGTATCTGAACGTCGATCCGGGAACGATGAGTCCATTCCAGCACGGCGAGGTGTTCGTGACCGACGACGGTGCCGAGACAGACCTCGATCTGGGACACTACGAGCGCTTCATCGACAAGAGCCTCACCAAGGCTTCCAACACCACCGCGGGTAAGATCTACGAGAGCGTGATCGAGAAGGAACGCAAGGGTGTCTATCTGGGTAAGACGGTGCAGGTAATCCCGCACGTGACCAACGAGATCATCGTCAACATCCGCAAGCAGGAAGCCGATTGCGATATCATCATCGTCGAGATCGGCGGCACCGTGGGCGACATCGAGAGCCTTCCGTTCCTCGAGGCGGTACGTCAATTGCGTCTGGACGTTGGACCGCGCAACAGCCTGTTCGCCTTCCTGACCTACGTTCCGTACGTCCGTGCGGCGGGTGAGTTGAAGACCAAGCCGACCCAGCACAGCGTATATAAACTACGCGAGATCGGTATCCAGCCCGACGTCCTGCTCTGCCGTTCGGAAGAGCCGTTCGACGACGATATTAAATCAAAGATCGCGCTCTTCACCAACGTCCCCAAGACCCACGTGATCAACGCCATCGACGCGGATCACATTTACCGGGTTCCCATCAATTTCCACGAGGCGGGTCTGCATAAGATCATTTGCCAGAGCCTCGATCTCGACGAAAAACCGATCGACCTTAGCGACTGGGATCAATTCCTGGATAACCTGACCAAATCCGATCAGGAAGTGACCATCGCGATTTGCGGAAAGTACGTCGAGCATCAGGACGCCTATAAAAGCGTCGAGCAGGCCTTGATCCACGCGGCCGCACATCACCGGTTGAAGCCGAAATTCCGCTGGGTCGATACCGAAAAGACCAACCACCGCGTCGAGATGGAAAACACGCTACGCGAGGTTGACGGCATCCTGGTACCGGGTGGTTTCGGCGTGCGCGGAATCGATGGGAAGGTAGTCGTGGCGCGGTTCGCTCGCGAAAACAACATCCCCTATTTTGGTATCTGCCTCGGCATGCAGGTGGCTGTGATCGAATTCTCCAAGAACGTCTGTGGACTGCCCGGCGCGTATAGCGTCGAATTCGACGAAACCTGCGAGCATCCGGTGATCTCCATGATGGAAGACCAGAAATACATGGAGATGGTGGGCGGGACCATGCGGCTCGGGGCGTACGACTGTATGCTGAAGCCCGACACACTCGCCCGAAGCATCTATGGTCAGGAAATGATCTCCGAGCGGCACCGGCATCGCTACGAATTCAACAACGACTATCGCGAGACCATCAAGGAGCACGGCATGACGATCACCGGAACCACGAAGGAAGACCTGCTGGTCGAGATCGTGGAACTTCCGAGTCATCCGTTCTACATCGGCGTGCAGTTCCATCCGGAATTCAAGTCGCGGCCCAATCGTCCGCAGCCCATCTTCCGGGATTTTGTCGGTGCGGCGCTGAAGCACAGAAAATCGCGCGAGAATAAAAAGTAAAGACTATCGGGAGGTATCATGACGATCGCGGCAATCGGTGAATGGCTCAATATTTCCATGCAATACGCGAGGCTGGTGGCTGCTGTCGGCGTGCTGCTTCTCTGCTGGATTATTTATCTGGTCGCGCGCTACATCCTCTTGAAAGTCATCGACAAGGTGGTCGAGAAGACCAAAACCTACTGGGACGACATCTTCCGTAAACACCGCGTGTTCCGGCGTATGGTGCTGGTCGCGCCCGTCCTGACCTTGTGGTTCTTCGCCGACCTCTTCCCCGGCTTCCAAGCATTCATCCAGAAAATCTGCATCTCGCTCATCGTCATGATCAGCGTCAGCACGCTCAACGGCGTACTCAGCGCCATCGAGGAAATCTACGGCGAACTGCCCGTCTCGCGCGAGCGACCGATCAAGGGCTTCCTGCAAATCATCAAGCTGATCCTGGTCATCTTCGGGTTGATCGTGATCGTCGGTGTGCTCATCGATCGTTCACCGATCTACCTTCTAAGCGGACTCGGCGCCATGACCGCCGTGCTGATCCTCGTGTTCAAGGACACCATCCTCTCGTTTGTCGCCAGCGTACGCGTATCGTCCAACGGTCTGATCAAGATCGGCGACTGGATCAGCTATCCGCAGCACGACGCCGACGGCGAAGTGATCGACATGGCGCTGCACTCCATCCGCATCCGCAACTGGGACAAGACCATCACAACCATCCCTATGCACAAGCTGCTGGACGAGTCGTTCAAGAACTGGCAGGGAATGGTCGAGACCGGCGGAAGACGCATCAAGCGCTCCCTGTCCATCGACATGAACAGCGTACGATTCCTCGACGACGACCTGCTCGGAAAGCTCTCGAAGGTTCGTCTGCTGGAAGGCTACATCCGAGATAAAAAGCAGGAGATCGAGCAATTCAATCAGGAACTGGAAAAGGACTCCACCAAAGCCGCCAGTTCGCGCAGGATGACCAATTTCGGCACTTTCCGCGCCTACATCGCGGCATACCTCAGGAGCCTGCCCGTCATCCGCAAGGACATGACCTTCCTCGTGCGGCACCTCGATCCCACGCCCAAGGGGATCCCCATCGAGGTGTACGTCTTCACCGACACCACCGAATGGGCGAAGTACGAAGCCATCCAGGCAGACATCTTCGACCATCTTCTGGCTGTTGTATCCGAATTTGACCTGCGCGTCTTCCAGGAACCATTCGGCTGGGATTGGAGAGGAAGCAAGTAGTCTTCAGTGCGTCATTTTCTCTTGACTCCGAATATTCGACATTGATAGATTTCAGCGAACGTTTCCCGAATCCGATAGATCGAAATGGAGTAGAGAATGCTGCCCGAGTTTGAGAAGTATTTTAAAATCGCTTGTGACAAGTTCAGCCACGGCGAGTACCAGAAGTCATTTGAAATCCTGCAAAACGCATACAGCGAACTTCACGACAAACTCGATGAAAAAGACACCGCCACCTATCTGAAGAGCACCGGTTTATGCTATTTGCAAATGAATCAAAGCGATAAAGCGGCTGAATACCTGCACGATTCCATAAAATTATTCGAAGCACTCGGCGATATAAAAAATATTACGGACGTGAAGAAATATCTTGGACTAAACAGTTTCCATAGAGGTGATTGTAAACAAGCACTGTTATATTTCAACGAGGTCGAGCAAACATACTCACAAGAACCGGAGAGCCCGGAATACGCCAGCCTTAAGACGATGATCGGCATGGTGAAGCAGGAAATGTCCGATTATGGCGGTGCGCTCGAAGATTTACTGTCATCGCTACGTATTCATAAAATGCATTCGCCGAAATCCAGCATTGCCAACACATCGCTGAACGTCGGAGCGATATATTTTTCACTGGGACAACACGATCTGGCCTATGAATTCTATCATGAAGCGCTGAATCTTTATCGGGAACTGGATGATGTATCCGGGATTTCCAGCGCATTGATCAATCTCGGAAATGCAATCCGAAGAAAGGATCGATTTGATGAAACGATCGCCTATTATAACGAAGCCAGATCAATTGTCGAATCCCAGAACGATTTATTTAAACTTTCCACGATACTTCTGAACATAGGCAGCTTGTATGATGATGAAAATCGGATGCGTGAAGCGCTGGATTATTATCAACGTGCTTTGTCTATAAAGCGCGAATTCGGTCACAAGAAGGATCTAACGACCGCGTTAGTCAATGTAGGAAGGATGCAATTGGAACTCGGTCACGTCGATGAAGCTCTAATCAATGCTCAGGAAGGATTGCAAATTGCGCGCAGCACGGCATTGCAACGCCTGATCATGCAATGCCACCATCTCCTCGCAAGAATATTCGAGAAGAAGGGTGAATATCAACTCGCCAATGAGAATCTGAGCCAATATGTCGAACTGAGAGACGATGTTTACAACGAGGAAACCCAGCAGAAGATCGCCGAAGTGCAGATGAAATACGAAGTCGAGCAGAAAGAGCGCGAGGCGGAACTGGCGAAGAAGGACGCCGAGATTTATCGGCTCAAGACGGTGGAACTCGAAGAGCGCGTGCAGCAGGAACTGAAGCGCCACCAGGAGCAGCAGCAGATCATCGTACAGAAATCGAAGCTCGAATCGCTCGGGCAACTCGCAGCCGGCATCGCGCACGAGGTCAATCAACCACTAACCCGCATCTCCATGGGGCTGGATAATATCCTCTTCACCGATCGTCGCGGGAAGCTTACCAACGACTTCACCGTCATGAAAGCGAAGCAATTCCTCGAGGACACCGAGCGCATCAAGCTCATCATCGATCACATCAAGACCTTCAGCCGAGATCAGCAACTCACCACATGGGAGAAGGTCAACCTGAACAACATCGTGCAAAACTCGCTGCTGCTTTTCAACGAGCAATACAGGAAACACGGTGTCACCGTCGAACTGGAGCTTGCAGAACCGCTCCCGACTGTCATCGGGCATCCGTTCCGGCTCGAACAGGTTCTGCTCAACCTGATTGCCAACGCGCGCGACGCTGTCGATGAACAGAAAACGAAGACCGATGATCCTGACTATAAACGAACGATCGCAATTCGTACGAGAAACGAAAATAACCTGGTGATCTTCGAGGTCGAAGACAACGGAACCGGCATCGAGGAAGGATTTCGGGATAAGGTCTTCGAGCCGTTTTTCACCCGCAAGAAAGACGGCAAGGGTACGGGATTGGGTCTGCCGGTCTGCTATGGGATCATCAAGGACTTGGAAGGCGACATCACTATCGATAGTGAACCGGGTCGAGGGACGAGGATGACCGTGTCGCTACCGGCAATTGAATTGTAATTTCCAACTTCCGAATATTGGAAATCTGTCAGAACCATTACAAACGAATCCGGAAAAACTTGTTCATCATGCCACGCATTTGTAGAAAGCGCTCCGCGAAGAGAATGTTCAGTGTGCGTCGAAGCGGAACGCTGCGAGGCTCTTCGACCCAGTGGAGCGGGATCTCGGCGGTCAGGCGCAGCAGCGCGGTAAGTGCGAAAAGCACCTGCTCCGGTTCGAGCGCAACGAAGCCCAGATCGAGCGCTTTCGGAAAGAATTTACCGGACAATATCGTCGAGACCATCATCCAAAGCCCAGCCGCTGCCCAGTAGATCGCGGAATAGGTCTGCCTCTGTTCCTTCGGCGCAATGGAAAGGACGAAATTTGTGTAGATGATCCCCACGCCGGACCACATGAATCCCGACGAAGCCGCCTCGATCCACAGCAACCAGTAGCTGTCCTGCGAGACGAAGCACCACAGCGCAGGGTTGATCGAACCGAGCACGATGGCGATCTTCATGGCGGTCTTGTTGCCGTAGCGATCAATGAACCGACCCCATCCGCGGATGAACAGCATCATCGAAATCGAGGAGATGGTACCGTACATCGTGACCTCGAAGGTACTCATTCCCAGATTGTCCAGCATGAAAGGCTGCCAGTACGCCGAGCCGATTCCCAACGCCAGCATCCACCATGTGGTGAAAAGCAGCAGCTTGCGGAAATTGGCATTCTTGAGCGGTTCGAAGAGGATTACGCCGAGTTTGCGGAGATCGGGCTGCTTTCTCCTGTCGGGCTGACGGGCAAGAATGATCAGACCGATCAGCGAGATGAAAGCGCCTGCGACGATGACCATCGTGATGCCGTACTTCTCGTTGGCGGGGAGGAAATATTCCGATATACCCCAATTCCGCAGCAAGCTGAACTTCCATCCGTCTCTTGGCGTGACGAAGGAATCAACGAAAAGGCTGGCCAGAAAACCGACGACCATACCGACCAGCAGGTGGACCTGCGACCGCGTGGAGAAAAACCTGCCTCTCACCCGCTGCGGGAAGATGCTCGAGACCCAGGCGACCCAGATGTTGCCGGTGATGGATGAAAACGAGCACGACAGAAACATGATGGTCAGAAATATCCATATCGCCCATCCTCGTTCCATGTAGAGAAGCGGGATAATCAGCAACATCGGCAGGAACCGCGCGATGAAGGCGACAACGATCGTCGGTAGTCGATAATGATGCAGACGTCTCGTGAAGATAACGCCGAAGAGCTGAAATACCTGCGAGAACTGCGCCGCGGCCATCAGCAGTCCGAACTGGAACGGCGTCGCGTTCAGCATGATCGCGAACTTGGAGATAAATACACTGCCGATATACGCCAGCGCGAATTGCACCTGGGCGAACGATCCTTCCACCGTCGAAATCCGCATGATGGATTTCAAGCTGTCCCGGCTTTCGTATTCGACCTCTTCCGTCCTCTTCATATCTCGTCTCCGAGTCCATTGATTTCCATGCCCATGGTTTGTAAAGAAAATTGAGGTCGATACCTCTCCCTCATTTCAACTCTCTTTCGTATTTCCTTTGACATCTTTCATTCATCCGCGAATCAATGTCGTATCAAAGGAGACAGCCATGATCCGATACAGCGACGACCTGCCGAAACGCGAAGCTCTGTTCGGTCTCTTCGTAACCACCGGCTGGAACGAGAAATGCAGGCTGACCGAAGACGAACTCTATCGCGCGTTTCAAGCAAGCTGGTATCACACCTTCGCATTTGACGACGACCGGTTGATCGGATCGGGAAGAATCATCTGCGACGGTATCGCGCACGCTCTGATTCTCGATGTGATCGTGCATCCCGAGATGCAGAATCAGGGTATCGGAAAAGAGATTATGCGTCGAATCATCAATCGTTGCCGCGAAGACAACATCCGCGATATCCAGCTATTTTCGGCGAAGAACAAGGCGGGATTCTACCGCAAACTCGGTTTTCGAGAGCGTCCCGACGCAGCGCCCGGCATGGAGTGGGTCAATGGTTGAAGCGGTTCTGCTGTTCATCGGCGTGATCCTGCTATCGCTGACCGTGCGCACCACCTTCGGGTTCGGCGACGCGCTGATCAACATGCCGCTCCTGGCGTTACTCTTCGGCTTGAAAGTCGCTGCGCCCCTCTCCGCGATGCTCTCCAGTACTATCACCCTTGCCATCCTGATCATGCACTGGCGACGCATTGACCTGAAAAGCGCCTGGCGGCTGATCGTCGCATCGCTGGCGGGGATCCCGATCGGGCTTTGGATGTTGAAGGGCATCAATGAATCGGCGATGATGATCCTGCTGGCGCTGGTTTTGATCGGCACGGCGCTAAGCCGCATGTTGCATCCGGATCGTTTTCATCTTAAATCTACAACCTGGGCTTTCCCATTCGGCTTCGTGGCCGGCGTTCTCGGTGGCGCGTACAACACCAACGGGCCGCCTGTCGTGGTCTATGGTTCGATGCGACACTGGGATGCAGATACTTTCCGCGCTACGATTCAGGGCTACACCTTCCCGGTAGGTCTGACCATCCTCTTCGGCCATTACACGACCGGGCTCTGGACGAGGCAGGTCGGCGTGATGTACCTGACCGCACTGCCCGTGATCGCAGCCGCATTCCTGATCGGCAATTTCCTGCACGGACGCCTGAAGGGTAAACGATTCCAAACCGCGCTTCATATCCTGCTGATTGTCATGGGTATGGCGTTGATTCTGAAAGCGGTGCTTTCGTATATTTAGCCCATGGTGTTGTTATATGTTGTGGATTATGGTCTTAGCTATTGCGTCTTGACCAGCACCTTGTTGTAGAGGAAATACGCGCTGAGAAACACCGAGAAGGTAATCGCGGAGACCGTGGCGATGGATGCACCGACGATTCCGTATGTCGTGATCAACCAGATATCGAGCCCGACATGCAGGACGGTGGTGACGATGCCCACGATAAGGTTGTACTTGATCTTGAGCTGGCTGGCGATGGTGTTGCCGATCGGGATACGGAACGTGCCGGCGACGAAATAGCCGAACGAGAGGATGCGGAACGGCGTCACGGCTTCGAGATACTGTGCGCCGAAGAGGTAGCGAATGATCCAGGGCGCCAGCAGGAAGAGGAACGAGAAGATCATGATGTTCAGACCGCCGAGATAGAGTTGTATCTTCTGTAGAAGCTTCCGCAGGTTGTGATCCTTGTGCTTGATCAGGTAGGGAAACACGAAGACGATCAACGACTTGGGGATGAAATTGAGCGCAAAGGGAATGACAGTCGCGATCTTGTACGTCGCCACCTTATCTGCGTCGGTGATGATAAGCCCGATCAGGAAGGTATCGATGAGATAGAGAACCTGCGTGATGCTGTTGGTCAGCATCGCAGTAACGGAGTAGTTCAGGAATCCGCGCTTCTCCTGTCGATTCAGATTGATCCTTCCGTCTTTGAGCTTCGATTCCTTTCGGATCAGGATGAATACGACGACCGCCGAGATCACGAACGAGAAATAGCCGAATAGTGCTGCTCCCTGCACACCGAACAGTAATCCGCCGGAGATGGCGAAGATCAGCATCAGCGATGAATTGGTGAGGTTCATGTAGGCGTATGCGTGGTTCCAGAAAAGGCTGCGGAGGTATTGCAATCCAGCCTGGAAGAGGTGGAAACACAGCGGCAGGAACGCCATGATGCGAAGCAGAAGGGTCGAGCCTTCCACCGGCAGCGGCACGAAGTGGGTGAATATCAGGATACCGAATCCCAGTGCCAGTCCAAACCATATCTCGATGCGAACGCCGAAGTGCAGATAAGAAGATCGCTTGCCTGTCTCGTCCGCGCGGGTGCAGAATTGCATAATGCCCGATTCGATCCCCATGCCGCCGATGATGTAGAGCATGTTGATGATATTCCGCGCGTATGCAAATTGTCCGAACTCGGTCTTGGTGAGAATCCGCACCAGCACGAACGACACCGAAAAGGCGATGACGTTGTGCAGCACATTCGCACCAACGATATGAAACAGACCCCGCTTTGTCGATTTGACCAGGTCTCCGATGATCTTCTTCTTCAACGATTATCCTCGCTATCATGCAATCGGCACGATCCAGACCCGGTACGCCTTTTCGGTCAAGAGATTGTTTGTTTCTTCCCGAATCGATTCGCTGCAAGGAAATCAACTTCTGAATGTGCTGAACGAAGTGAAGCTCTTCCGAATGTTGATTGACCATGCTCATTACCCATCGATTTCCGATATCGCAAACCAAACATTCAGAAGACCTTTGGACATTCGGAAGTTTGTGTTTCCCGAGCCTACTCCGTCCGAAGGTACTCGATCAGGTTGATGCGGTTCAACCGCAACCAGTGAATCAGCACGGCGAGCAGGATGAGGATGAAGCTCACGATCAGACCCACGATGAAATCGAGGATCGTCAGGCTGACGCGACTGGCGAACCCTTCCAGCCACTTCTGCAGGACGTATTGCGCGATCGGGATCGAGATACCGAGTGCGATCCCGAGCAGGATTACATAGCTGCCCATTAGCTCCTTCAGGGTGTCCAGCGGCGTCGCGCCGAAGACCTTTCGTATGGCGATATTCTTCATTTGATAGCGAAGCGTGTAGGCGGTCAGCCCGAAGATACCGATAAAGGTAAAGAACATGCCCAGGAAGGCGACGGAGACCATCAACTTCATGAAGTTGCGCTCCGGATCGTACTGGTGGGTAACAACATAGGGCGTATCGTGCATGGAAGCGAAGAAGACGTTCTGCCGCGCGTTATCCTTAAAAATGTCCCAGAGACGCATCTTTGCCTCGGCTTCGGCACCCGGCGTGATCCTGAAATGAAAGTAGGACTCGATGAAGTTCATCTTCTTATATACGATGGGCTGGACAGGCTTCTGCAAGCCTTCCCAATAGGAGTCTTCCACAACGCCGATCAGCGGTCCCGCGAAGTAGAACATCTGCGGAGCGTCCTGCCCGATTTCGATCATCGTGCCGAGCTCGATGCCGTGATGACCGTAGCGCTTCATAAATGCCTGGTTGACGATCACGCCCGTGGAGTCGCCTTCGTGCCAGATATCGCCGCGAACCGTCGGAATATGGAACATTTCGAAGAAATCGCCGCCGGTAATCCCGAAGTTGCACATCTGATCCTTTGCCACGCCCTTGTCGCAATGGATGGTCAGGTACGACTTATGGATTTCCTTGCCGGGGAAGAAATCCGAGTGCGAAGCCGCTTCCACGCCTGGGATTTTCAACGCTTTTTCCATGATTTCGTCCTGATATCTGCCGGTGTTCAGGAACAGATGGAAGCTGGTGATTCCCTTTGCACTGAAACCGGGGTACTTGTTGTCCAGCAGGTGAATCTGCCGGATCAGGAGGATCGCGGTGATGATGAGGATCAGCGAGATGGTGAGCTGGAAGAGCATGGCGATTTTCCAGTGCCGCGAGGATCGTTTCTTGAAGAGGATCGCACGGGCGACAAACGCGGGATAGACCACGATGATCGCGCCGGCGGCAAGGATACCGATCGCTATATTGACGGCGACCTTCATCCAGCCGATATTCTCCAGCGTATAACCCGGGATAAGCGTGGGCAGATACGGCAGTATCAGATAGATCAGGAATCCCGCGATAAGGATCATCACGATGTAGAGAAAGAGGTGTTCCAGCATGAACTGACGCATGATGTTGCCCGATCCCGCGCCCACGCTGCGGCGGATGTCGATCTCCTTTTTACGGCTCATGGTGCGTACCGTCAGCAGGATCAGGCTGTTGGTGACCAGCACCAGGAGGATCGCCAGTGCGACGATCCCGTACTTGATCAGCCGACTCTTGTCGAAGGTGTCGAACTGATTTTGGTAGTTCTTGTTGTAGTGGGTCTCGTCCAGCCGCACGGCGCGGAAGGTCACCACCGTTTCCTCATCGAGGTCTTCGATGCCGGAACGGTATTCGGCGAGAATCTCATCCGCGGTCTGTTCGAGAATTTTCGGATCGGTACCGTCCTCGAGAACGATGTAAATCTGAGATTGTGAATAAAAATTCTCCGGATTCTCCATCACGGTGGTGGAGTCCGAGATTTCGTTGTTGTAGTCCAACGTGAAGTAATCGCCCTGGATATGCTGGTTGTGGGGCATGTCCTCGAACACACCGGCGATGGTATAGCGATGAATCTGGTTTCCCTGGACGTTGAGCATGAGCCGTTCGCCGCAGGGGTCGGTGTCCCCGAAAATCTCCAGCGCGCGGGATCGGGATACGAGCAGCGACTTGCTGTCTTCCAGACATTGGTCGCGGGTTCCGTAAACCATCTTGAGACCGAGCCATTCCGGTACGTTTCTGGACACGAAATTGATGTCGTTCAGCGGCACGCTTTCGTTATTGTGCGTGAAGAGCAGGTTGAATTCGATCTGATCGACCATGTAGTACTCTTTGATCTGCGGAACACGATTCAATAGCACCTTGAAGACTTCGACGGACATGGTCGATGTGCTGAGTTCGATTTCGTTGGTCATTGTCATCTGGAGACGCCAGGTGTTTTCGTAGTTCGGAAAGTGCTCGTCCCAGGAGAGCTGGTAGGTAATGTGGATGGTCAGAAGCACGAACATGGCGATGCCGATCACCATGCAGATCATCAGGATGGGACTCAGCAGCGGCTCGTTCAGCCAGACGCGCAGGATTCGCGGGATTTTATGCATGGATTCTCCTTATTCGGTTCTCAGGTACTCGATCAGGTTGGTTCGGTGCAACCTGAGCCAGTGGATCAGCACGGCGAGCAGGATCATGACGAAGCTCACGGCCAGACCCGCCAGAAAATCGATCGCGTTCAGGCCGACGCGGTTGGCGAAGTTTTGCAGCCACTTCTGCAAGACGTACTGGCAGACCGGGATGGATACGCCAAGCGCGATTCCGAGCAGAATCAGGTAGCTGCGCATGAGGTACGCAATCATGTTCAGCGGCGTCGCGCCGAAGACTTTTCGTATGGCCAGGTTCTTCATCTGATAGCGCAGGGTGTATGCCGTCATACCGAAGATGCCCACGAAGGTGAAGAACATGCCCAGCGCGGCGATGAAAACCGTCAGCTTCATGAAGTTGCGTTCTTCGTCGTACTGGTACGCGTGTTCCCGGTCCGTGTCGTACATCTCCGGAGAGAAAAGCCCGGTCCTCAAATCCGCCTCGAGCATCTCCATGATCTGTTTCTGCGCCTCCCTTTCTCTGGTGGGCGTGATGCGGAAGTGATAGAACACGCCGATTCCGTCTCCGCGGAAATAGACCATCGGATCGGCCTTGTTCCGCGTGCTGCGCCAGTAACAATCCTCGACCACGCCGATAATCGATCCACTGTACGTTGATGAGTCATAGTCCTCGAGGCATATTTCCACCGGGGTACCCATGTCGATACCGTGCCGCGAGTACCGGTTCATGAAGGCCTGGTTCACCACGACGCCCGTCGAATCGGTACCCTCCCAGGTTCGCCCCTGCAAGAGGTTTATACGGAATACGTCGAAGAAATTGTCGGCGACCAGCGCGAACGCACATCTGCGGTATTTGCCGGTGGATTCCTCGCCCTGAACGGTAAGTGCTTCCTGATAGTAGTACATGCCGGGGTTGAAGCTGAGATTGAACGTAGATGTGACCGCCTCGACGCCGGGAATCTTCAACATCTTTTCGAGCCTCTCGGGGGATATTGTCCGGGCCCCGGCTCCCTGGAACGAGGTGATACCCTGTATGTCGAATCCCGGGTCGCGGCTGTCGAGCAGATGCGTCTGGCGGTATAGAAGGATCGCGCTGACAATGAGGATCATCGAAATCGTGAGCTGAACCAGCATGGCGATCTTCCAGAAATTAGACGAGCGCTTGCCGAACAGGATCATGCGCGCCACGATAGCCGGATACAGCACGATGATCGAGCCGGCGACGAGCAATCCGATCAACGACACCGCGATCGTCTTGTGCCAGATGATGTTGTCGGTGGTAAACCCGGGAACCGTAGAATGCACCCACGGCAAGATCAGATAGACCAGAATCCCCGACAGAACGACCATCAGACTGTAGAGTCCGGTATGCTCCATGGCGAACTGCCGCAGAATGTCCAGGCTTCCCGCGCCCACGTTTCTGCGGATATCGATCTCCTTCTTGCGGCTCATGACGCGGACGGTCAGCAGGATCATGCTGTTGGTGACCAGAACCGCCAGGATCGCCAGCGCGACAACGCCGTACTTGATCATGCGGGTGCGATCCATCCTCTCGAAATCGAAGATGTCGTCCGTGTTGTCGTCGTAGTGGATTTCGTCCAGGCGCGTCACCCGGAAGGAAATTACATCGCCATCCTCGAGTCCTTCGATATGCCCGCGGTTCTCTTCGATAAGGCGATTAGCCTCATCCACCAGAATCTGCGGGTCCGTTCCGTCCTCCAGAAGAGCGTAGATTTGCGTACTCAAGCAATCCGTGGTCGGGTTCTCCCAAACGGTGGATGAGCGATCGAGATCGTAGCGCTCGATGTACCTGTAGGCATCGCATTGCAGATGCTGATTCGGCGGCGGATCCTCGAAGACGCCCGAGATGGTCGTTGCGGGTACCTTTACCCCGTCTTCCAGGCTGTAGAGCGTCTCGCCGGTGGGATCGACATCCCCGAACAGCTCCAGCGACTTCTTGTGCGAAATGATCGTCGAGAAATCTTCGGAAAAACAGTTGTCGCGTGAACCATAGACCATCTCGAGGTCGAGCATCTCCGGCAGATTTTTCGAGCAGAAACCGAAATTGCCGAAAACGATATACCGATCCTCATAGATGTAGTTGTTTTCGATCAGAACCGGAAGAACCATGTACCAGTCGCGAATCTGCGGCAATCTCCCCAGAATGACCTCGAATATATCGTTCGAGACGGTGGAGGATCGCTCGTTGAGGCTTCCCTCGCGCGTCATCTGCAAACGCCAGATATTCCTGTAGTTCGGCAGGTGCTCATCCCACGAAAGCTGGTAGGTGATGTGGATGGTCAGCAGCACGAACATGGCGATACCAATCACCATGCAGATCATCAGGATGGAACTCAGCAGCGGCTCGTTCAGCCAGACACGCAGGATTCGTGGGATTTTGTTCATGGAGTCTCCTTGTGAACATGAATCCCGAAATCATGCAATGTTCGTTCCATGAATGAACAGAAAATCATTTTCACAGGTTTGAAGATGCATGAAGTGGAAAAACATAGACAATTTCACGAATAAATATTTTCTGCCGCAAGAATGATCCGTAAATCGGAGGAATCATGCAGCGACAAGATTTTCTGTTCGAGATCGGCGTGGAAGAGATCCCCGCCGGGTTTATCGACAAAGCGATGAAGAAGCTGGAATCCTGGTTCAAGGAGCAGCTCAAACAGCATAAACTCGCCTACGAAACCATGCGTCTGTACAGTACGCCGCGACGCTTCGCCATCCTCATCGAACAACTCCAAATCATGCAGGATGACGAGGTGATGGAGCGCATCGGACCCGCCGAACGCATCGCGTACGACACGGAAGGCAATATCTCCAAAGCGGGACAGGGCTTCCTGCGCGGGGCCGGCGCTACTGAAAACGACATCTACATCAAAGAGACCGACAAGGGCCGATACATTGGCGTACGAATCGAGAAGAAGGGACAACCGGCAAAGGACATCCTGAAGGAAGTCTGCTCCGGCGTTCTGCACGAATTCAACTTCCCGAAATCGATGCGCTGGAACAACAAGGAATTCAGCTTCGCCCGGCCCATTCGCTGGCTCCTGGCGCTGTTCGGCGAAGAGGTTATCGCCATCCGCGAGATCGGACTCAAGAGCGACCGCCTTACCTTCGGAAATCGCTGGCAGAAGCTGGAGAACCGGATCGAGATCGTCTCGCCGTCCGAATACATCGCAGAGCTCGAAGCCGTATGGGTCATCCCCGAGCGGGAGCGACGTATCGAGATGATCCGCAGTCAACTTGTCGACCTCGAGATGAGCGACAACCTTCACGTCATTCTGGACGACAAGCTGATCGAGACCGTTACCGACCTGGTCGAGTATCCGACGGCAGTCATCGGCGAATTCGACGAACGCTTCCTCAGGCTGCCGGAGAAGATCATCACCTCTACCCTTTCCGAGCACCAGAAGTGCTTCGCGGTGCAGGACAAAGACGGTAACCTGGTCAACAAGTTCATCTTCATCTCCAACGGCGACCCGAACTACTCCGACCTGATCAAGCTCGGGAACGAGAAGGTGATCCGTCCGAGGCTCGTCGACGCCGAATTCTACTACGACGAGGACACCGCACAACCGCTGGAAGCTTTCGTGCCGCGCCTCGAAGAAGTCACCTTCCAGGCGAAACTCGGCAATCTCCAGGAGAAGACCGAACGCATCCGCGAGCTGTGCAAGTTCATCGCCGAACATACCGATATCGATGACAGTACCGCACATCATGCCGACCGCGCCGCGCTCCTCTGCAAGGCCGATCTGGTAACCACCATGCTCGGCGAGAAGGAATTCACCAAGCTTCAGGGCTACATCGGCGGAAAATACGCGCTTCAGTGCGGTGAGACAAGTGAAGTCGCCACCGCCATCGAAGAGCACTATCTGCCGCGAGGACAGAACGACGGACTGCCTACATCGATCCCCGGCGCACTCGTAGCCATCGCGGATAAGATGGACACCGTCTGCGGCATCATCGGTGTCGATATGATCCCCACCGGATCGAACGATCCCTTCGCGCTGCGCCGCGCCGCCAACGGTATTGTGCTAATCATCGACCAGTTCGGGTTCGAGATGAGCATCCTCGAACTGATCGACAGAAGCTTCCGGCTGCTCGAAGAGAAGCTCGACGAACCGGATCACAACAAGAAGATCGTCCAGAACTTCTTCCGGCAGCGCGTCGATTGGCTCCTGCAACAGAAGAACATCGACTACGACGTGATCGACAGCGTGATGCACATCGACTACAGCAACATCCCCGACCTCGTTCACCGCGCGCAGGCCCTTCAGCAGTTCAAGACCCACGAAGACTTCGTGCGGCTGGTGCTGGGATTCAAGCGCGTCTCCAACATCATCGAGGAAGCGGGAGAGTTGAAGCCGGTCAATCCCGAATTACTCGTCGAAGATGCCGAAAAAGCGCTCTACGACGGCTACCTGGCGCTCGAACAACGCATCGCCGAACTGCTCCCGAAAAAGAACTACACGACCTGCCTCGACCTGCTCGTCGAATACGGTGTCACCATCGACCGGTTCTTCGACGACGTGCTGGTCAACACCGAAGATATTCCAATAAGAAAAAACCGATACAGCCTGTTATCCGGCATCAGGAAGCTCTTCCTGCGCATTGCCGATATCGCGAAAATCGTTGTGGAAGGAGATCAATCATGAACATTGTTGAAACCCTGAGAAACAAGGCGAAAGAGAACGTCCGCACCGTGGTTCTGCCCGAGGCGTTCGACGATCGCACCCTCATCGCCTGCGCCGAGATCGTCAAGCATGGTCTGGCCAAACCGATCCTGCTGGGAAATCCGGAGACCGTCAATCAGCAAGCCCATAAACTCGGTGTCGAGCTTGGCGATACGCAGATCATCGATCCGGCTACGTACGAGAAGAACGCCGAATTCGCCGATTACCTCTACGAGAAGCGGAAAAAACGCGGCATGACGATGGAAGTCGCCGTCGAAACCGTGAAAGACCCGCTCTACTCCGGCGCGCTGATGGTCAAGTTCGGCATCGCGCACTGCATGGTAGCCGGTGCCGCCAGCACCACCGCGGATGTGCTTCGTGCCGCGCTGCACGTGGTCGGCGTCGCGGCGGGACTCAAGACCGTCTCCAGCTCGTTCATCATGGTCGTGCCCGACTACATGGGCGAAGACCGCATCTACCTCTTCGCCGACTGCGCGGTCGTTCCGAATCCGGATGCTGCCCAGCTCGCCGACATCGCCATGAGCACCGCGCTCACCCGCAAAAAATTGCTCGGTGACGATCCGAAGGTAGCGCTCCTCTCTTTCGCGACCAAGGGTAGCGCACAGCACGAACTGGTTGACAAAGTGCTTGAAACGAAAGCTATTCTCGACGAGCGCAAGGTCGATTTCGAATACGACGGCGAGCTCCAGCTCGATGCGGCAGTCGTTCCCAAGATCGGCGAGAAGAAGGCCCCCGGAAGCAAGGTCGCCGGCAATGCCAACGTCCTGATCTTCCCCGACCTGCAAGCCGGAAACATCGGCTACAAGCTGGTGCAGCGCTTCGCCAAAGCCGAAGCCATCGGCCCGGTCATCCAGGGTCTCGCGGCTCCGATCTGCGACCTCTCGCGCGGATGCTCCGCCGAAGACATCGTCAACACATCCGTGCTGGCGTCCTTGATGTCGATCTAATCAATTGATATTGCTGTATGGGCAGACCTCTGTGTCTGCCCTTTCTCTATGGTGCGCCAAGCTCCAGCTTGGCATCTCTCGGAGGGCTGCAGAAATGCGCTCGTTCCAATGGGAGGGTGGCGTAGCATTTGCTTGCAAATGCCAGATTAGCGAAGCGCAGCTTCTGCGGTTTTGGAAGGGGATTTGCCCAATAAATCGTCCGCGAAGCGCTACCTTATACCCTCTCTTTGCGTGAAGAGAGGGTGGCATCGACAGCTATCCACCGACCAACAATGCTTAACGGCTATCAATATCCGGATCTGGCTCGCATATCGTCGTACTGGTCGATGCCGGGTGAGTTTTCTCGCAAATCCCATTACAAAACATCAGAAGCGGGACCGCTGATTTCGAGCGCATTTCACACGAGAAAAAACACCACGACCACCGACGCCGTATAGAAAAACAGCAACAACATCGACAGGCTCGATCCATTTTCAACATCGTCCTTCGACTTCATCGCCGCCTTCGCTTGCTCAGCAACCTCGTCACCGCGATTCATAGCGTTATGGAAGACGTTTTCGAGACGGTGCAGCAGCGCTTTCAAGCCCTTGCCGTTCTTTTGTCGCCGTAAATTGTCGTACTCGCCGAATAGAATGGGTATGAACATCAGCGTGCAGAAAAGGTAGAAGAAAAAATCGCGCATTCTTCGAGACTCGATTCCGGAGATCGATCGATAGAGACCGTCCAGCGAAATCGAGCGGACGATCATGGCGGATATAAGCAGGAATATGGCGATTCTGAGGATGAGAAGCATCTGCGCGGGAAAGGATTGACCGAAAAAATAACCGGCTACGATCAGTACGATCAAAAAGATCGAGATGCGCGCGATGAATCGTATCCAGAGCAGAATCGAGCGAGGATCGACGAGTGCGTGAAAGACACTGAGCGCACCGATAACATAGAGCGCGGCAGTACTCGCGAACGCGCTGAAAAAAAATACGATACAGTATGCGATCAGCGCGAGGAGCGGACCGAAGCGCATGGCAATCCTAATCTTTCGGCTTGATAAACGGCACCGGGGCGGTCATACGATATGGAACCGCCTCACCGTTCCTACGGGCAGGCGTAAACACCCACTTCTCGGCAGCTCGAACGGCAATCTCGTCGAATACATTCGGGCTGGGCATCAGCGAGTTTTCAACCTCAATTTCCGTCACGGAGCCATCCGGAAGCACGAGGAAAGTCAGAATCACCGCGCCACTGGGGCCATCCTCCTTCATATCGGGAGGATACAAGGGCATCTCCTGTATCAACGATCGGGGAACGCTATCGACATCGCTGCCGTCCGGTCGTAGTCCGTGTGGTCTCGGGATCTTCGCCACCATAGTATCCGGGAAGGAGACCAGTGTATCGGCAGCAGCAAGGCTGTCCTGAATTTCCTGAAGCCGCTGCCGTTCCAATTCCTCCATCTCGTAGAAGAACGGGAGCCGCTCGGTTTTCACGAAAATGCTGTCCTGGTAGAAACTCTCAACATACTCGGAATAATCGTCATCCTGCTTCAGGATTTCCTCG
Source organism: Cloacimonadales bacterium (SeqCode) (assembly GCA_963666875.2). Lineage (GTDB taxonomy): Bacteria > Cloacimonadota > Cloacimonadia > Cloacimonadales > JAIOQZ01. Next base: position 14,976 of record CAXXPU010000016.1, on the reverse strand, counting down.
AACCACGGCCTGGCGGCAGTCGAATCGTCCAGCAGGAAATAGTATATGTATCCGGTCGTGAACTTCGCCTGTCGCGCGACAGAGTTGTCGTAGCGATCGATAATCTCCCGCATGCGACCGAGTGTAATCTCCGGCTCCGACACCATCAGCGGTATCGCAGCCTGATATTCCGCCAGCGCTCGTTTCTCGTCCGGAGTGGTTATTTCCACCTCCTCACCCGCGAGCAGTTTCCCGGCGGCGTATGTGTATTGGTTGTCGGGAAAACGCTCGTTCATCTCATCGACGACCCGTTGCGCAGCCTCGTTGTCATGCTCTTTGTTCATGTAGAGCCAGACCGTCACGAACTCGCTGAAGGGAACATATTCATCCATCAGCAATTCCGACGCTTCCCGCAATGTGGTTATGGATGCGTCCAGCGAATCGATCCGCGCGATCATCAGCGAATCGTCGAGCGCAACAAGGCTGTCGCGCCACGTCGAGAGTGAATCGACCTCTGCCAGAATGCTTCCTTCCATCCGATCCAGCCGGTCGTAAACCGCCAGCGAGGAATCGGGCAGATCAAGAACATAGAGGTAATACTCCGCCAGACGCAGATGTTCCTTGAATCGATCGTTCAAACTAACCTTGCGCTCCGGGTCCATGTAGGTCTTGATCTGACTGGCGATCTTCTCACGCACCTCCGCCAGATCATAGTATTCCGATTGCCGGTTGTGCCGCGAAACCTGCTTGTAAGCCTCGACGGCTTTGTCGTAGTCGAGCAGTTGCAGGAAATACATCTCGCCCATGTAGTATGAGGATGCGGCAGCGATGGTTGTACGGTTGTTATCCTTGATGATGCGTTCGAAAAGGTCCACGGCCTCGTCATGCCGATCGATTCCCACATACGCGCGCGCCAGAAGGAGCTGTGCCTCGGCGATCTTCTCGCTCAGATATTCGTCCTTCATCAGCTTGTTCGCGATCTTGAGCGCTTCATCGTACTCATGCAGGTCGATGTAGTTCTCGGCAATCAGGTACTGTGCATCCAGCTTGAGGCGGCGGTCCACATTCGAATCGAGAAGTTCGTAGAACACGCGGTTCGATTGCTCGTACTCACCCTGTTCCTTGTGCATCTTGCCGAGGAGGAAGAAGGCTTCCTCGTACTGGTCGGAGTCTTTGTATTCGTCCAGAAGCTGTTGAAGATAGCGCTCGGATAGGATGAACTGTTTGTCCCGCACGTAGAAGTCCGATATCAGAAGCAGCGCTTTAGGATGCTTGTCTTCGTATTCGGGATTGGCGATGAAATCCTTTAAAGTCTTGAATGCGCTGTCCTTCTGGTTGATTTCGAAATAGCATTGAGCGATATAGAGCCACGCATCAGCTATAAATGGGCTTTTAGGATAAAAATTAATCAGGTCGGTGAATTTCTCCCGCGCCTGTGTGTAACTGTTCCCTTTGTAGTACATACATTGCGCAAGCATGTAAAGCGCGTCGTCCGCCCAGCGACTATCCTTGTAATCCGTGAGGATGATCCCACATTTCTTGATCGCCTTGTTATAATTCTGTGTCGCGCTGGCGTTGGGTTTTCCGTTTTCGCGGAGCGGCGCTTCCTGTGCCTCTTTGAAATACTGTTCGGCGTTGTAGAAAACGTTCAGGTAGGCAAAGGTGCAGCTTGTCAACAACAAACCCACGGCGATTATCGCAAGAAACAAGATTCGTTTTATCATTCTAATCCAGAATATACCGTCGGGGAGCGAGTCCCCGACGGCTTTGTTGATGATTTATACGAGCGGGCCGACCAGTTCTTCGACCGCTTCCAGGATTTCACAGGATTTGACCAGCTCTTTCATCTTGGTGTGATCCGGGTAGAGCGGTCTGTCGATTTCGAGAAAATCGACGTATTTACGGATGATTTCTTTCGCCTTGCCGGTACCCTTTCCGAGATTGTAATCCCGGAAGTCGAGCGCCTGCGCGGCTGCCATGTATTCGATTCCCAGTATGCCGTATGCATTGTCCATGATCTGGAAGTTCTTGATCGCGGTGTTCATACCCATCGAAACGAAGTCCTCCTGGTCCGCTGCGGCGGGGATGGATTGGATCGATGCCGGCATGGAAAGGATACGTTGTTCCACGATCTGCATGTCGGCGGTGTATTGGCTCAGCATCAGGCCCGACATCATGCCCGCGCCCTTGGTCAGGAACGCCGGCAGACCAATATTCAGCGCCGGGTGGTTGAGGCGGTTCATGCGCCGTTCGGACATCACGGATACCATCGTCACGACAGCGCCGACCATGTCCATGGGTACGCTCACGGGCGAGCCCTGGAAATTGGCGCCGGAAAGCTGGATGTTCTGTTCGGGGAAGAAGATGGGATTGTCGCCGACATTGTTCAGCTCGATCTCCACCTGCGATTTCGCCCAGCGCACCTGGTCGTGCGCAGCGCCGATAACCTGCGGAGCGGAGCGCATCGAGTAGGCGTCCTGAACCTTCATCTTCAGATTGCCCTCATAGACGTCGCCACCCGCGAGAACGGTGCGAATGGCTCTGGCGGCTCGTTGCGCACCTTCGAAGCCGCGGATCTCGTGCAGAAGCGGATGATAGGGCTTCATATTCGCCATCAACGCTTCGAGCGTCATCGCACAGGCGATTTCTGCCTGACGCAGCCAGCGGTCGGTGTCGTAGAGCATGATAGCACTCATAGCGGTCAGGAGGTTCGATCCGTTGATCGTCGCCAGACCGTCGCGCGCTTCCAGTCCCGGTACAGGAATACCGGCACGATCGAGCGCTTCCTTGCCGGGCAGCAGTTCGCCTTTGTAGTACGCATGACCTTCGCCCATCATCATCAAGGCGATCTGCGACATCGGCGCGAGGTCTCCGCAAGCGCCCACAGAACCCTTCTGGCAAACGTAGGGCGTCACACCCGCATTGAGCATCGCGATCAGCGTCTCCACGATCTGCAAGCGACAGCCTGAATGCCCCTTGGAAAGAATGTTCGCACGACTCGTCATCGCACCGCGAACATACTCGATCGGAGCAGGATCGCCAATACCGGCGGCGTGGTTGTAAATCAGATACTTCTGGAAATCCTTGATCTGCTCATCGTTGAGAACCACCTCGGAAAACTCGCCGATTCCCGTGTTGACGCCATACATAATCTCATGCTGGGTAATTTTCTTCTCGAGCATTGCGCGACATTTGTTGATCCGTGCCACCGCGTCCGGGTGAAGTTCCACCTTCTCGTTGTGACGTGCGATCTGGACAAGTCTTTCAACTGTTAAACCAGTTCCGTTCAGGACAATCGCCATAGAAGCCTCCTTCTGATTTTATGATATCGTGATGCGATTTTCTTTGGTTGTCAACGGGATCACCATTGATCCCAGGTGCGCGCGAATACGCCCACCATGTGGGCAAACAGGAAACTCACCGCAAGAATGATATGCGTAACGTTGGTGCCGGATACGAACTTGCCTCCCACGATGAAAATCAGAACGGCGACCGCCGTGTAGTAGTAGAAAACGTTGTGCTCTTTGTCGGCACGAAAAGTCTTGTAACTGAGGAATCCCACGATCAGGAGAATTCCGAGAACTGCAAAGATCATGCTCGCTCCAATCAGATTCTATCTTTCTGTCATTCAATTAAATACGATTCCATCACCAAGTCGCCGTCGATCAGCGAGAAGGATATCTTGTCATATTCCTCGGTGATGGTTCGAGACTTCTTCAAGATCCGGACGTACGTGCCCGGAAACACCTTTTTATATGCAACGATATGTTTGGGTTTTGTTTCGTCGGAAAGCAGGGTGCGGTTGATCTCTTCCTCGAGCTGATTCTCGAGATCTTCCAGCTTCGTTTCGATGCGTCCGATTCGTTCGTCGTTCAGGTGCTCGTTCTGGCGCAGATCGCTCAACTCCTTGGTCAGCTCGAGCATCTCTTCCTTGACAAACGGACTGATGGTGATCTCCACTTCGGTTCCGATGGCGCCCGTGCTGCCCAGAACAGCCACTTCCACATCGCTGCCACACTGCACCATGCCGCCCACGATAGAGCTTCTTTCCGGATCACCCTGGATTTCCTTCTCGCCGATCAGCTTGCAGAAATTCGCGTGCTCGGTGAACCGAATCCGTCCCTTCGCCATCAGGAAGGCGTTCTCGGCGTTCTCGAACTCGATATTGCCCCGCGCGATAATTCCCACTTCCTGGCAGTTCATGATGTCGCCATAGACCTTGACATCGCCACCCGCGCGAACCGTCGAATCGACGATATCGCCGTTGACTTCAAGGTTGCCGGTAAGCTCGATGCTGATCTTGTCCTGAATGTTGCCGTTGACCGTCAGGCTGGCGTGAAGGTTGAAATTCTCGTGGTTTAAGTCGATATCGCCATCCACCGTGAATTCGCTCTTCACACAAACGCGACCCTCCCCATCAAGGTAGGGATACCCGACCGATTCTGCCACCAGTTGACTCAGATCCGCATCGTACCGGACGTTTTCTCCGATCTTCGCTTGCAGTGCTTCCCGATCGTCCGCTGTCGGCTCGATCGTCTCGCCGAAAATGTCCCTGCCCAGATTTCCGGAGCGAGTAACGAAGAGATGCGCCAGCGGTTTTCCCGGTTCGGCTGTTTCCAGTCCTTTCAGATTTTCGAAGCGGAAATTGTCCGGATCGATGCAGTTGGCTTGCTCGAACAGCAGTGAAAACTCGATCTGCGGTTGCGATGGCATCTGGTGTAGCGCGATCGGAAAAGGTTCTCCGAAGTTGCGGATCAGGCCGTATGCTTCCATATAGTCGCGTGCCCGTTCGAAGCCTTCGACGATCCCTGCCTGCTCGATCAGGTCGAGGATCGCACCTTCGCCGATCATCTCGTCGCCATTGAGCATGGTCATCCACGCGCCGTCGTCACGAATCTGCAGCGATAACAGTCCGTTGGGATCGGTGAAGATATCACTCATGCTTCAATCCGATGAAGGAATATTGCCGGTGCTCCGTCTTCTGCTGACGGTAGGAGTGGAAGTCGTCGTCCTCGAACGTACAGATGTCGATGATCTCCAGATTCTTCTCCGGCAGGCCCAGATCGATGAATTTCTTCTTCACGGCACCCACGAGGTCGATCACGCCTTTGTCCTGCTTGATACCCGTCACCGAGACGAAGATGTCCTGCGTCTTCTGATCCACCGGGTAGTGCTTCTTGCATATCGCGGGTCCCAGCGCCACGACCATATTTTCTATCTGGCTGCTGAAGCGACCCTTGAACATCTGGATCGTGTTCTCCACAATCCCCTTGGTGATACTCCTGCGCCCGGCGTGCACCGCGCCACAGACCTTCTTCACCGGATCGTACATCAATATCGGGATGCAGTCCGCGCTGCGAACGACAACCGCGGTGCTGGGATCGCGGGTGATCATGCCGTCGATGTTGCGAATCGGCGCGTTACCGGTGTACATGTTGTTGTGCACCACAGCCACCTTCGCGTCATGCACCTGCTCCGCCTGGATCAGCACCGCAGCGCTGCTTCCGTCCAGCGAACGGCAGGCATTCTGAACGTCCAGCAGCGAATCCCTGACCGTGCCGAATCCATGCACGATCCCGTTATAACCGGACAACAGTTTCGAATAAATCATCGTACCTTCCTGTGAACCATACAATTCCGTACGGTATCCTAAAAAACTGTATTCGACACATTTTCCGTCAAGGAAAAAGAGAGGAGAACTTCTCGTCTCAGAGCAATGTTGATGTGATAGATGATAGTATTAACTCAATTGCGGATGGGCACTGAGAATATCAATATTCGAATTCTTGAAATCCGTATCGTTTGTGCACAAGATAAAACCATTGTCCCTGCATACTTTCTCGATCAATTTGTCTTGAAAATCAAGCTGCCTTGCCGTAAGAATTGATTTAATATCAGCTTCCGTAATTGGCTGTGAATGAATTGAGCATACTTTGAAGATGTCATTGATTATCCACGCATAGATATTTTTTTCTTGGCTCATGCAAAGATTGGAATTCCTGAATAGCTTATATGAATACTTCTTCGGTGATTTTTTCCTTCTCCTGCACTCACCTATGTGAGATTCTTTTAAAATGCGATTAACGAATTCAGAAACAACCATGAAATCGACAACGATATTAATTTTGTCTCTCATTAATGCGCTCAAAATACTTGAATATTCAGGCACCCAAGTATTCTTGGAATATGCTGGATAGAATAAATACAGCAATACATTAGCATCAAAGAACACGGTCTGTCCAGAAAGACAAGAGATGTCTCCTTTGCGGTATCGCTGATTCATGCATTAATCCTCATAAATACTATCAACAGTTCTTTGCATTCTATCGGGATCCTTGTAATATAATTCTGCTGTTTCAATGACTCGATTGATTTTCAATTTATCAGACTCGATGATATCCACGAAACTCATCTTAGCAAGCACTTCCTCTTTTGTATGACATTCAAGGAGTTTGCCAATCGCTGGATTCAAAAAGGCAGTTGTTATTATCTCAACGTTCTTGAAGGAAACGACAATATCCCGTCCCTTTCCCAAAGCTTTTTCAATTGCTTGGAAAATACGCTCACCGTCTTCGGATTCGACACAGTACGGACTACTCACGATATTGTAGACATCAATTTTAATCTTGTCCATTTATTCTCCTTCAATATGGGAAAGCATCATTGTCATCAAAATGCCTAACGTCTTCATCATCCATTCGAAAAACCAATGTCACAACCGTTCCCGGAAATGGCAAGTCGAATTTCCGAAATTCTTCCTTCTGATCTTTTAGCTCATAGAATCCATCATCGCTTATAATCTGGAAAATGCCATTGTTCTCATTGATGTATTCTGTCAAGATTGAAAGCCCAATCCCGCCAGGAACTCCCCATTTTGTTGTGTGCCTATCTTTTATCGCCCACTTAATCGCATCAATTGAATCGTAATTAGTCCCTAGTGTATTATTCACTCTTTCCTTGATCCCAATACCGGTATCTGTTAGAGTAAAAACAATTTGATGCTTTCCCTTAAAACACTGACCACAAACATAAATGTTTATAGTATCACTATGGAGTTTGGCATTTGAGAATATCTCTGATATGGATTCATGAATTCTGCGCTTTAAGAACTCGGACTTTTCTGGATAATCATTTCTTGAAAGTAGCTGATCATTTACATATTCCGAAAAGCACTTACCATCTTGAGGTAGCAATTTCTTATAGCCTATGGTCGTATTATAGCCATCTGATAATTTGTCGTATCCATAATAAGGCAGGAATCCATTTCTTTGCATAGTATAGCGAATACGATCATCATCAAACGAGAAGTAAACATCATTATAATTACTCTGGATCAGATCGAGGATACTACCCAAACAAGAACACAAGCTTGCATTGAACCATTGATTGATCTTGATTTGTACTTGCTCGAACTCAGCGTTTCGATAGCTATGATACAGCATAATTATTTGCGAATAACCATAATAATCTGGATTTACTGAACTCAAGGTGTATATGTCCATTCTATACCTTCTTCATCATGCAATGAATATCAACATGAATATGTTTGCTGTCAATCGTTTTCTATGCGATCAAGAAATCCCCCTCAATCCCGCATCACGTTTTTCTTGACACGAGTCATTCGCAAATGCGTTTGGATATCGGGTACATATATGAGAAAAAAGAAAATCCAGCGTAAGAAGAATATCGTTCAGGACTACGTCGAGGCGCTACTGTTCGCGTTCGTCGTGGCGATGATCATCCGCAACTACACGTTTCAGAACTTCATGATCCCCTCGTCGTCCATGGAATCGACCATGCTCATCGGCGACTACCTGGTGGCGAACAAGCTCGGTTTCCTGCTTTCGGACCCGGAGTGGGAGGACATCGTAACCTTCCGTTATCCGGCCGACCCGGTCGAACCGCAGCCGCCGGAGAACTACACCCGCCTGCTGGGACCAATCTACTGGAACCACGACAGCAAGTTCTTCGCTTATCACGCGCCGAAGAACGTCGTGAAGCGTGTGATCGGTATGCCGGGCGACAGCGTGATCGTGGTCGATCAGCGGGTCTATGTCAACGGCGAGCCGATGATCCGTGACTACGAGCAGCACGTCGATCCTCAAAACTGGATGGGCAGAAACCGGCAGGGTGAGTTGATCGAGAAACCGATCCTGTGGAGCCGCGGCGAATACCCCGGCGCCGACGTCAATTTCGGTCAGTACGAAGGACAGGAGATGGGCACGCGCGACAACTTCGGTCCGGTGATCGTCCCCGAAGGCAGCTACTTCGTGCTGGGCGACAACCGCGACCGCAGTCTGGACAGCCGCTACTGGGGATTCCTCGATCGAAGGTGCATCACTGGGACGCCGCTGCTGATCTTCTTCTCGATTGGCGAAGAACCTATCAAGAACATGAACGAATATGCCTACGTAATGAAACTGATGAACCAGGGCAAGAAACCGCCGTCCCGCATACGCTGGGAGCGATTTTTCAATCTGATCCGATGAAACCGATCCGGAACGTCTATATCCACATTCCCTTCTGCAAAAGGAAATGCGGATATTGTTCCTTCTACTCCGTCCCGATCGAGAAGCGCAGTTTTCTCAAACTGAAACAGGATTACCTCTCTACGCTCCAGCATGAGATCGAACTCTTTCAAGACCGATACGATATCCAGCCCGATACCATCTATTTCGGCGGCGGAACACCGTCGCTGCTGACGCCCGATGATTTCTCCGCCATTCTTTCGCGTTTCGACTACAACGACGACGCAGAAATCACCATCGAGATGAACCCGGCGGTTGTCGCATCGCCGTTTCAGGACTACCGCGCGCTGTTCAATCGGGTGAGTCTGGGTGTGCAATCCTTCATCGATCGCGAACTGAAGCTGCTGGGACGACTGCACGATACCTGTCAGGCGGAAAAGACGATCGACAATCTGCGTAACGCGGGATTCGACAATCTCTCTATCGACCTGATGTACGGGCTTCCCGGGCAAACCATGGACGACATCCGGCACAACCTTAAACGAGTGGTGGAAATCCAGCCTGAACACGTCTCTATATACAACCTCAGCCTGGAGCCCGACGCACCCATGTTCGGTACCAAGCTGCCGGAAGACGACCTTGTGGCGGATTTCTATTTCGCGCTGCAAGAGAAACTTACCATCGAAAGCTATCGGCAGTACGAGATATCCAACTTCGCGAAGAAGGGATTCCACAGTCGGCACAACACGTCATACTGGAAGGGTGTCGATTACCTCGGGCTTGGCGCCGGCGCTTCGGGATTCGTCGAACACAGGCGCTATACCAATCCCAAGGACATCCAGGCTTACAGCGAGGATATCCGGAAAGAATACATCATGCCCAACGCGATCGAGCTGTTCCCGGAAGAGCTTCGCCAGGAGATGATTCTGCTCAGTCTGCGAACGACGCAAGGACTCGATCTCGAAGAATATACCGCCCGGTTCCAGCGCAATCTGCTGAAGGACAAAGAACCGCAGATGGTTCGATTGCTTCACGACGGCTACATCCAGATCATCGGCGGATTTCTGCACCTTCTACCCAAAGGCTACTTCGTATCGAACGAAATCATCGGTATGCTGCTCTGAAATATCGCAAAACGCTTGACAATTATATACCTTGCATCATATTGATTGAACCGAGCATAAGGAGCAGTATATGAAATCGATGATCGCGAAACTACTCCCACTTTTATCTTGCATTCTGATTCTCGTCGCGTGCGACCACCCGATTTTGGAAGATGCACCCTATCGACTGGTAGGTCGTCAGGCCAACACAATGGTTTATGGCGTCTATCCGCAGGATGATGGCACGTTTGACGCAATCACCAGCACCAATGATTTCGGGAATCTCAATTCCGAAGCCGCTATCTATCGTTTCGATCAGGACTGGAACCTTATGGGCAAGATCGCCATTCCGACCGACTCGCTGAATATCATCAAGCAGTGCGCCGAATCGGAGAGCGGATACTGGCTGACGCTGCAATGCTTCCTGGGACCCAACCGGTACCGGTATGAATTGCTGCACATCGACCGAAGCGGCAACGAGCTTTATCGCAACGTGTTCGCCAACACCGACGGTATGCTGAACACCGACCTGTTCTTGCTGGATGAAATGGGTACGCTAATCGTTTTCAATCCTGACGAGCTCGTGATCTTCACATTCACCAACGACGGCTTGAACGAAGATCCATTGATTTACGATCGGAGAATCGATTATTGCAGACCTTCTTTCGATAGATCGGGCATATTGATTGCGGCCATGTATTCCGATGGCGAACTCACGATCGCGGAACTCGATATCGTGAACCGCGAAGAAACCGCGCGGGAAACCATTTCCGGCTTCGATTGCGAACTCGATTTCGACTACATGTACTGGGGAAGCCACAAGCTGGTCGCGCTGATGGACCCATCCGATTCCGGCCCGATCCCTTCGGACAATCTGCTGTATCTTGTCGATGACAACGCGACACCAGTGCTGATACCGTATAAGGGATACGTGGTCGATTTCCTGGATCGTAACGGCGAGACTCTTATTCTGGGAGCGCAGAAAACCGTTGAGAAGCCTAAGCTGACATCGCTGATCACCATCCACAAGGTCAAAGAAGATGGGTCCCTCGAGCTTCTCGAGTCCTTCGATCCGAAGAATCTGATGCTTCCACACGCAGCATTGAATGGCGATTCCATCATTCTGTATGGATATGTCGGTCATCCTGTTTTCGGTTTGACCGGCTTCGTGAAGGAGATGCCGTTGACCGAATAGTTTTCTTGGTTCCGTCGATTTCACGACTTCGAGCGGCGTTCCCCGAGAAATCTACTTCCGAATGTGTTGCGAAGCAACTCTTCCGAGTGTTGATTTTATCTCTTCCACTTCCGGTATAACATTCAGAAGAGCCTCGTTTCACTCAGCACATTCAGAAGCTATACCGCTACGAGGGCTTGCTTCCCACAATAACCAATTACACATTCAGAACCAGAACAAATAGACAAAGGGATACCGCCGTTACAAACGGTATCCCTTGAATATCCTACGAACGCAATCCCGATGAATCGGGATTACGGCGTTTAACTATTTCGTTTCCGATTTATCGGAAGCCGTAATTATTTCATCAGCATCATCTTGCGGACGAGTGTCTCTTCGCCGGATTTGAGGCGGCAGAAATAGACACCGGAAGCAACCGGCTGACCGGTCGAATCATCGCCCGACCAGGTAACCTGGTAGGAACCTTCGTTCTGGCTTCCGCGAACGAGCGTACGCACCTTCTGACCACGAACGTTGTAGATGTCAACAGCCACCTCGTCTTCGTGATCGAGGGTGTAGCTGATGGTGGTTTCGGGGTTGAACGGATTCGGATAATGCGTCAGAGCCATTGCCGGCGGCGCATCGATCACCGATTCCTCGTCGAATGAAACATAGTAGTAATCACGATTGTCCGAGATATCGATATCGCTGTGGACGACCCGACGAAGCGATTCGTTATATACATAATAATCGTCTATTTTTCTGGTTTCGCCGCGAACCGGGCACCAAATGATAAAGTCAACTTCTCCCATGTGTGAACCTCCTTCGTATCCATCTTCATCGTCATCGGCAAGATAACCGTTTACCTGGGTAAGGCACTCGAAAACAACTGCGGCGCCTTTCACTTCGCCATCGATCACAACAGCGATCTCTTCATTCTCGAATACTGGTGTGTATTCGACGAAGAAAGGAACGTACTCCGCTTTCTCAACATACTCGAAATGCTCGGGGAACGGATAGACTGAGGGGTCTGTGACCTGTGCATCCGTATCCCACTGGAAATTGCAAGTCTGTTTGACGGAGATGATGACCATGTCGCCATAGTCCAGCGATACATCCGTATCACCGACCCACTCTCCATCGATTCGACTCAGTGCCCAACGCTGTGCCTTGATCCAGTTCACGTTGTTCTTGATACTGTCGAAGAGATCGACCGCGAGGCGCGTCTCGGGAAGGAAGTAACCCACCCAGTTGTCCTCGTTCTGGTCAAGCTCGATCACAGTATTGAACGCGGGATTGAATCCCGGCACTTCCAGGTAATAGTTGCTGGTTGCGTTCTCGTTCATGTGAATCTTGTAGCCCTGTACAGAGTTCACGACATGATCGAGATTGGTCCAGTCGTGGTCCACCAGGCTGATCGATTCCAGTCCGCTGGCGGTTGGCCATTTCACCTGATCCAGGATATCCAGATCGATCATCCCGCCGAAAAGCGCTTCACCGGTATTCTGCACCGGATTATTCAGGACGTTGTCCAGCGCGGGAAGGCAGAACCACCTCCAGCCGGCGTTCTGATCGGTTCTCGGGAATCCCCAGACATCGAAGCGGTGAGGGACTGCCGGGTAAGCGCCCATATCGCAGGGCGTTCCATCCGCGTCTGCGACGGCATATCTGTCGCCTGCGTCGATACAGGGACTCTTGCCGTACTGATCCCAACGAAGGTCGTAGGTGCCGTTGTCGCCCGGATCGAAGAGCGGATCGTGGTCGATATTGCCGTCGCCCGTATGTCCACCTTCGATATCGGTGTAGGTGATCGAGTATGTGCCGCCGAGATGCTGAAGCTGGGTGCTGTTGTCATACACGATCGAATTGCTTACGAGGAGATCGCCGGAATGAAGCTTAACGCCTGTCTGGTTGTCTGCGATCGTTACATTGTTCAGCTTTGCCGAAGACAGCGACGAACGAACGTCGATACCGACGCCGTTGCTGTAAAGCACCGAGCGCTCGACATCGAGCTGCGCCGTGCCGTTGCCGTCGAACATAATGCCGTAACCGTCGTTGTTGCCGATTTCGCATTTGTAAACGGTCAGATCGGCGCCATCAGCATGAATACCATTGCCGTCGGATGAGCCCATCCGACTGTTTCTGATATTCAGAGAAGTCGTCGCCATCGCCTGAACGATCTCGGCATCGTTTGTTGCCTGCGCGTGGAGTTCGCAGAACATCACCTGAACGTCCACTTCGCTGTTTGCCTGAAGCTTGATCGCGCTGTCGCGACCAATCACGGTAAACCCGGCGAACGCGACCGTTACATTCGATTCTTTTGCATCGAACAATACAGCCACTTCAGAACTGGAACCGTTGATCGTGGTATCCTCGATGTGGGACGGATCATGATCGTAATAGTAATCACTGAGAATCGTGATACGCTTATCGATCGTCAGGCTTTCCTGATAGGTCCCATCGTGGACACGAACGACGTCTCCCGGAACTGCTGCTTGAATCGCTGCGTTGATGGTTTGATACGGCGAATTGATACCAACTTCGAGAGTTGTACACAGGAGAGTGCCGATAAAAATGAGAATGAGTGCTGTGAATGAAATCCGTTTCATTAATTCCTCCATGAATACGTGACTAACCTTTTAAAAGAACCATGTTATGACGGGAAACAGTGCTACACTAACCGAACACACGCACGAGCAAACCGATTTTTTGCCCGTTTATGTGTAATCCCAAATCTGGAATGGCGTGAAAAGGTTGTCAAAGCATTTTTAATTGAAACGGAATATTTTTCTTGTAAAACGCACTCAATATTAAAGGGTGAAAAAAACCGGATTCAGGAAATGCAGTTCTGGAAACGGATTAGGGTCAAGCATTGCCTGGAAGATCTTTTTTATGTGTCGATCTTCCTTCCTTGAAAATCTCTTTTTCGGATTCTTCGGGTTTGCCGTCGATGATCAATTTCCATTCGGTCGGGCTGAAAGAGAAACGCCAGACCATAACAATGACGTGCAGGACGATCGCGGTAACGACGTAGGTGATCAGACCACGGAAGAGGGCATCGAGAAGCGGAACGTAGAAGAACAGGTAGTTGTTGAAAAAGGACACGAAGAACATGATGAGAGAAATGCCTCTGATGAAAGCCTTCAGTCTGATTCTCGCCGTCAATTCCTTCTTGTCCTCTTTCAGAATCTGGATCGCGATATTGTGGATCGCCGCGGAAGATGTGGCGCGCGGATGCTTGATGATCACGGGGCGTCTGGTCTTTCACGGCGTCCGGCAGATTCTTGTCCGTCAATATACTGCCCAGAAACCGAACCTGTTTATTGAGAAAGTGACTGAGGATCTGACTGATCTTCTCGTAGATCACTTTCCCTTCTTTTTCGGACTGGGTCATGTTGATCACCACCGAGATATCCGGATTCCGGCTGTGGTAGAACAGCATCTTGATCAGGGCGTACGCGTCCGTGATCGCGGTCGGTTCCGGCGTGGTGACGACTATCACCTTGTCCGATGAATATACGAAGTCCATCGTGTATTCGCTGATGCCGGCGCCGGTATCGATCAGGATATAATCGAATTTCGGCTTCAGCTCGTTGAGCGCCTGGATCAGCGACTGCTGAATCTTCTTCGCGTTCCTCGCCACGTTGATATCACCCGAGGAGGCCGGCAGGATTTTTACGCCCTTGGGCCCTTCGACCAGCAGGTCTTCCACATTGACGATATCGTCCAGCAGATTCTTTATCGAGTACTGCGGATAGATGCCCAGCAGAATGTCCAGGTTGGACAGGTTCATGTCGGCATCGATCAACAACACCCTTTTTGTTTCTTATCGACATAGCGATCGCCATGTTTAGGATAAAGTTGCTCTTTCCGACGCCACCCTTGCCGCTGGTGATACAGATCATCCGCGCATGTTGCTGTCCCGGTTTGGTTTGCGATAACGATTGCAATTTCTTCGCTTCGTTAAAGAACTCCATATTTTCCTCTCAAAATCGTCATTGCCAGTTCCTTGCGATCCGCCAGAACGATATCCTCGGGGATATCCTGTCCATGACAAAGGTATGATATCGGTTTATCGAATTCGATAGCCAGATTGTACATGTCTCCGAAGATGGTCGATTCGTCCAGCCTCGTGAAGAGCATTCCGGTGAAATTGATAATGCTGAAACTCTTGACGATCTCCCGAAGATCCTCGAAACGTGTGGTAAGGTTCAGCACCAGGTGCACCTCGTCGGCCTTGACGATGCGGATC
>CAXXPU010000015.1:0-141582 GCA_963666875.2 Cloacimonadales bacterium (SeqCode) | reverse complement strand
CCCAGTTGCTTGCCCAGGCTGCCGTGAAGCCGCCGAACGGGAAGACCATGATTGCCGCGGCGGTCGCCGGCAACCAGCACGACATCGGCTTGCAGGCCGTCGCGGATTTCTTCGAAATGGACGGCTGGCGCGCGGTCCTGCTGGGCGCGAATGTCCCGGTACGAGATCTGGTCCAGGCGGTCGATTGCTTCGACGCGGATCTTCTCGGACTCTCCGTTGCGCAGACAACTCAGATCGAAGCCGCCGAGACGGCCATTCAGGCCGTCCGTAGCAGTGCACGAGGGGCGGACGTCAAAATTCTCCTGGGCGGAGGAGCGTTCAGGAATTCGGACGACTTACCCGGGGAACTGGGGGCCGACGGTTACGCGGCCGATGCGGTCCACGCGGTGGCATTGGGGCGACAGCTCGTGGGACTCCCGTAAACGGCGTAAGGTACAATCATAACAAACCGGAATCGGAGGTTGATGGCGTGAGCATTAGGATACCAACTCGGATAATCGCGTGCTGCCTGTTCGTACTATTGCTGGTCGGTCAGGCCAGTCCGGCGGCCGACACTGCCGAAACCTGGCCCCAATGGCGCGGGCCGAATCGGGACGGCTTCAGCCCCGGCCCGGCATGGCCGGACAGCCTGGGGGAAGACCGGCTGACTCGAAAATGGCGGGTGGAGTTGGGCCCCGGCTACCCCGGACCGATTGTCGCGAAGGATCGCGTCTTCGTCGCCGAGACGGAGAACGAAAAGACGGAAATCGTTCGGGCGCTGGACCGCGAGACCGGAAAAGAGATCTGGAGGGCTTCCTGGCCGGGGGCCATGTCGGTGCCGTTCATGGCGAGGCGCAACGGCGATTGGATTCGGTCCACGCCCGCCTATGACGGGGAATCACTGTATGTGGCCGGAATGCGAGACGTGCTCGTCTGTCTGGACGCGCAGACCGGCAAGGAGCGTTGGCGGGTCGATTTCGTCGAGAAATTCAAGACGCCGCTCCCGGCGTTTGGCTTCGTTTGTTCGCCGCTGGTGGTGGGTGACCACGTTTACGTCCAGGCCGGCACGGGGTTCTGCAAGGTGGACAAGCGAACGGGTGAGGTCGTGTGGCGCGTCCTCGTAGACGCCGGCGGGATGTTCGGTAGTGCGTTCTCGTCACCCGTCTACGAGCGGCTTCTCGTAAGGATCAACTAATCGTACAGACGCGACTGAGGATGGCCGGGGTCAATCCCGAATCAGGGGAGGTGCTCTGGTCGAGAGATATTCCGGCCATGCTCGGGATGAATATTCTGACCCCCGTGGTGGTCGGCGACTCCATCTTCACAAGTAGTTATGGTGGCGGGAGCTTTCTGTTGACATTTGAACGGGTCGACGGCAAGATCGCCCCCAAGATCGCATGGAAAACACCCTTGCAGGGATACATGTCCACGCCAATTGTCCTGGACGGCCATGCCTATTTGCACCTGCGTAGCAAGCGATTCACCTGTGTGGATTTGGCGAACGGCAAACAGAAGTGGACCACCAAACCGTACGGAGGGTATTGGAGCCTCGTGGCGCGGGGGACCGCATCTTGGCCCTGGACGAACGCGGGGAATTACTGCTGATTCGGGCCACGCCGGAGAAATTCGATCTACTCGACTCGCGTAAGATCAGCGACGAAGAGACGTGGGGTCATCTGGCGGTGGAAGGGGATGAGGTTTTCGTACGCGAGTTGAATGGAATCTCGGCGTATTGGTGGCGGTAGAATGTAGGTTCCACCTGCCGGATGGGACCTGAAGCAAAGTAACTTTGCCTATACCACACCGCGTCCAACCGCAAGGCGGGTGATATTGGAAATCAACAGGCGTTCACAAGGTCCCGTTCGGCAACCGGGACCTACAGGCAGTTTCCAGCCGGTGGACGGGGCCGGGAGACCCGTCCACAACAAACCGGAAAGCGGGCGGCGCTACTTCTTCTCGGCCTTCACTTCGCACTTCTCCTCAGGCTTCTTCGGTTTGTGCGTCGAGTGCGGACGGTGGTGCTTCATGGTACTCATTACCCGGAGGACACCTTCGTCGAGTTCCAGGCGGAGTTTTACGCCGCGTCCCGTTGGCAGCGCGGTCACGCGGAGGCAGTCGCGGCCCTGGGCCTTTTCCAACGCGTCTTCCGCCTTATCGAGGGCGGCCTTGAATTTGGCGGTGTCTTCCTTGGGACAACACGGGCCGAATTCTTCGGCAAACTCGATCAGTTCGTCATAATCCACGGTGAACTCCATCGGCGGAACCGTCCATCGGCGGCTGTCTTGCGAGTCCTTGATCGCGATCAGCAACGACCGCATGGCGTCGCGTCCGGCGGCCAGGTAAGCGGCTTTGGGGCCGAATCCGAGCACGATTTGCAGGTCTTTCCCGACGGCCTCGACGGCTTGCTCCTTCTTGGGACACTTGTCGGTGATGGGGATCGTGACGACGTGGAGATTAACGCCCATGTAGCGCTTCGCGTCGAGCTTGACAATCTTCTTAACGCACTCCGGGTGCTTCTTGGCGATCTCCTCCACGGCCATCTTGACGGCGGTTTCGAGTTTGCGTCCGTCGGCAACAAACCGGCCGGCGACCAGTGCGACCGATTCCTCGTCAAGCGAGACGGAGACGGCGGCGTCGTTGCGTCCGGTGGCAGCCGTCTTCTTGACGACGTCCAGGAAGACGCCGGCGATCTTCTTCGCCGCTTCCACGTCTTCTTTCGACTTGGCTTTCTTCTCGATCTTCGCACAGATGTGCTCGCGCATCTTATCGATCATCTTGTCGAGATGTTCGGCGGGCGGCGCTTCGCACTGGGCGGTGATGCGGCCGGTAATGGCCGATTCCGGCAACTTGAACCCGCCGAAGTCGGTCCGCATGGCGCCGAGCACGGCAAGCTGTTTGGCCGTCTTGGAGCCCTTCTTCGCCTGGACCGACAGTTCCAATGCACCTGCTTCAAATCGTTGTCGAGCCGCCACCCGATCGTGACTTGATCGAGGTCTTCGCAGACCTGTTTCATGTGCTTGCGCACATGCTTTGCCGTCTCCTCGTCCATCGGACAGCCACGATGCTTGCCGTGTTCCCCATGCCGCTTCGCCATCTTCTGGCAGTGTTTTTCCATCGCGGCGTGTATCTTCTCGCGGCATTGCGGCGGAATGTTGGCCACATAGACCCGTGCAGCAACGTCATAGGCGACGTTCAACCCGGCAAGATACTTGGCCGGATTCTCCGGCATGTGCGGCAGCAAGCCCTTGTCGTCGACAATGAACGCCCAACCCTTGTGTGTCTCTTGGACGTAGAGCGTCTTCTTGTGCCCTTCGATCTGATAGATCCCGTCGTCCTGTTTCTGGATCTTGTCCTTACCGACCCCCTTTGCCACATCCATCAGCTTGTCGAGGTTGGAGACGGGAATGAACGCACATCCGCCCACATGTTCTCCGTCGGTGCCGACCAACAGGCCCCAAGGGCGACTCTTGTCAGCCCTGCAAGCCCCTCGCCTTTGGTCGCCACGACCACGAGCCCCTCAACCACTTTGCCCAAGTGGGGGTTGCCTGAGAGTTCGCCGATCAGTTCGACGTCACTCATCACATTGTCGTAGCCCGAGAGCGAGACCACGGCGACCGGCTTCACATCGTCGGCCCTTGCCGCGCTCAGGCCCATCACGGCCGCGAGAAATACCGCGGACGCCGTCAGAAACGTTAGCCTTTTCACGAGAGACACTCCTTCCACGAAGTTGGGTAACAGAAACTCGAGGACAACCGCTACGTCGCGATTCGCACCAAACATCCGACCGGCGTCTCAGCAAACGGGGCCGCAAACTACCTATAGCACGCAGCTTACCTAAACAAGCCCGACGCAAGGCCGTAGACGCCATCGGGTTCGCACCCCATTCGTTGGAGAGCGACGTTTATTGGGATTCGAGACCGAATTTTTTTTGGAATTCCTTCGCAGAGCTGGCTTGGCGATCGGCCCGACTAACGAAAGGGCGGTCGGTCGGATCGGTGCATCCGTTCTACGAGGTACGCCGGCGAAGCGAAGAGGAAAGCGCGAATGAAAACGAGCACGTA
This sequence comes from Cloacimonadales bacterium (SeqCode), assembly GCA_963666875.2. Classification (GTDB taxonomy): domain Bacteria; phylum Cloacimonadota; class Cloacimonadia; order Cloacimonadales; family JAIOQZ01. The sequence goes on along the minus strand of CAXXPU010000015.1, from coordinate 137,542 downwards.
CGCCCGTTTGAAAAGCCGTTGGACCTACTCGCCTCTGGAACCACGGTCAGCCGCACATTCTTTCCATTTCCCCCGCAGGAATGGTTGACACTTGTTGATCCGCCCGAGAGAATTGTGGAAACCGTATCGTTAACCGACATCGCTCGTACGAAACGATGCGACACGCGCTCCGATGGTCGATAATAGTATAGAAAGAGCGTCTTCCAAACCACTACCCAGAATAGGAGCATACCTATGGAACGCATTCTAAAAACGCTACTCATCCTGGCACTCCTCTCCACAGTCGCCGGCTGCCCCGGGGGCGGGTGAGGGAGTCGCCGCAGTGGTGCCGTGTCGGCACCGAAGATGGTTAAATGGGTTCAGGAAGGAAATCTCGAATGCGTCAAGGTGGCCATCAAGTCGAACCCCAAATTGGTGAATTGTGAGCGAAAGGACGGCGTTCCGTTAATCTGCCTCGCCGTGGGAAAGGGCAATCCGGAAATCGTCGAGACGCTTCTGGACAACGGGGCCGGCCCGGACGCAGGGGCGCAGTTCGGCGGCGCGCTGCACGTCGCGGTCCAGGACGAGCAGGAGGAGATTGTCAGGGCGTTTCTGAGCCACGGCGCGAACGTGAGCTTCCGAAACCGATGGGGACAAACTCCGCTCCACAAAACGACGGAGAACGGGGAGGCGACTGTCGCAAACCTGTTGATCGAAGGCGGTGCGGACGTCTCCGCCAAGGACTCCAAGGGCCGCACGCCGTTGCACCGTTGCCGAGCAAGCCGGTCGCGGAGGTCCTCGTTGCAAAAGGGGCCGACGTAAACGCCAAGGATTCGGACGGATTCACTCCGCTGCACTGGGCGGCCCGGAGCGATTCGATCGACCGCCCGACCGTCGAATTCCTGCTGGAGAAGGGGGCCGACCCGGAGCTGAAGGACAACGAGGGGAGGACCGTGCGGGCGTTGGCGAAGGAGAAAGGACAGGCGGCGCTTGTTGAAATCCTCGATGCGCGGAAGACCTAACCACCGTGGCCGACATCAAATCGAAGAAACTGATTGTGGCCAAAGGCATACTCTTTATGTTGACGGCCGTGCTTGGGGCAGGCGGGATTATCTGCTTCTGTCCGCGGTGGGAGGTCGTTGCACTGGTGTTCATTCTGATGTGGGCGTCGGCGCGCTCGTACTACTTCCTGTTCTATGTGCTGGAGAAATACGTTGATCCGCGCTGAAGTATTCGGGGATTTTGGATTTGATTCGGAATATGCGGAGGTAAGGGCGGGGGAACCACGAATAGACACGAATGGACATACCAATGACGTATTGTGATAGAGCCAAGCAAGCACACGAACTCCTCTCTCGCCAGGGTGTGCGGCTTTTCAGCATTTCGCTGAATCCAAATGCGGAGACCATGACTTGGATTCACCTCTCGAAGACCGTGGAAGCGTGGAGAGCTGACCTACGAACCTTCATCTCAGAATTACAGGGAGTGACGGATGAAGACGGATGGGCCAATGACCAAGTTCACAGTGGCTTGTTCGACAGCCTGCGGGAGGCGGGTTATATAGAAGTGGACGATGTCGTTTCGGATGTCTATGAGGGCCGGATCACCGTGAACTCAGCGAGTATTCGTGACGATCCGGCCCACGAAGAGCAACCGAGCGGCTTCGGCACTATGGCTGGGAATCCAAGAACGCGCGGAATGACCCAGGAAATGCGTAAATGCTGACTTGTCCAATTCGTGACGCACTGCGTCACGAATTGTCCCAGACCCCACCAGTACCCCCCTTTCGGGTGGAGCCGCAGAGTTGTATCGATGGCCGCCCCAATGCAACGCTGGCATCCGAGGCTCCATCACCGACATTGTCGCCGAAGACGAATCATAACTTCAAGAACTCGAATCCGAGACCCAAAATGCCACACCCCCTCCGAACAACCCCCCTTGCGCTCTCTCTTCTCCTCCTCCCCACCCTCGCCCACGCCGTCGACTGGGCCACTCAGGCTGCCGAGGATGCCAGGCAGGATCGCATCGTCCTCGCCTATGACGGGATCAAGCCGAACAGTATGGTCTGCGATACGACGATTCGCGAGATGGCGGACGGGTCGTGGATGTTGGTGGTTATGGCCGGGGACGACCGCGAGCCGTCGCCGAGGAATTTCGTGGGAACCGCGCGGAGCACCGACGAGGGGCGGACGTGGAGCAAGCTGGAGCCGTTCGATACGAAGGTTCCCCGCTCCGGCGACACGCAGGGACAGTGTGCAACGGAGTTGATTGTTCGCGACAAGGAGGTGATGCTCTTCTTCGCCACGCACGGGAATACGAATTCTTGGGCGAAGCGGTGGAAGTCGTGGTTGCTTCGCGGCACGCCGGACGGGAAGACGTGGGGTGAGCCGGAGTTGTTGCCGGGACGCCTGGGACACAATTGCTTCATCCGCAGCCATATCATCACCCACGACGGGCGGCTGATGGTCCCGTTTCAGCATTATCTGCGTCTCCCGCCGGACGATGAAACGTCCTACGACGAGGATCGGAGGCTGTGTGATCCACGCAACGGCGTGCTCATCAGCGACGACGACGGGGCGACGTGGAAGGAGTACGGCAATATCCGCTTAAGCGACAACCCGCGGTATTTCGGCTGGGCCGAGCCGAGTATCGTCGAACTGTCGGACGGGACAATCAAGATGATCATCCGGGCGGACGGCCTCGGCGGCGTTCTCTACGCGGCCGAGTCGACCGACGGCGGCAAGATGTGGCCTGAACGGGCCGTGAAGACGAACATCCCCAACCCCGGCTCAAAGGCAACCCTCTACTCCCTCGGCGGCGACCGCGTGGCCCTCCTCCACAACCCCAACCCGAAGCATCGCAGTCCCTTGTCGCTGTGGATCAGTTTCGACGGAATGAAGACCTGGCCCTACCGCCGCGTCCTGGTAGCCGAATCGGTCGACGGGCCGAAGGGGCGGTTGAACTATCCGGAGGGTTTTGTCAGCACGGACCGCAAATGGCTGCATCTGGTTTTCGACAACAACCGGCACCAGGCGGTGTATATTGGGGCGAAGCTGCCACCGCAGGTGGGTATGCCGTAGGCGTTGTATGGTGTAGCCCTCACGTCGCGCAGCACACCCTGGGAAGCGATCGGTGTCACGTCCCTGAAAAAACAGACTATCTTCAAACCACTTCTGTATTCTCTGTGGATGTCCGTTCTTCCGGTTGTATCGCCCTTGCAGGGCTTTCTTGTGTTGCGGATCGGCAAACCCAGGGCGATGCCCTGGGCTGACGAGTTCGGCCCCTTCGGGGCATTTTCTGCCTTGTCTTCTCATCTGTGCAATCCGTGAAATCTGTGGATAGTCCTCTTCTGATTGCGGCTGTCCATCGTTCCAAGCCTCTCGCCCGATTTCATCGGCCGGCGGCCGGTTTCAACGTCGGCCGGATCAGCCAATCCCCGCCGGAGAAACTTCCGGCCGGCTTGCCCGGCAGTCCGACAAGGCTCTTCCCTTCGGCGTCGTGGCTGACGTAGACCCCTTTGGTCCGCTCGGCGTTGAAGTTGAGGCAGATGATGAAGTCCTTGGGAACTTTGGTCGGGGGAACGCGGAACGCTTCCCATTTCGACTGGGAGCCGTAGGCGAATTCCGAATAGGGGAACGTGAAGTCGCGGATCGGGTTGAAGTCCTTGTCGCACAGCGTGATATGGAAGTCCTCTTTGGGCGGCTGGGGCATGCCGTAACGGGCGCCGTGGATGCGGACCATCGTGAGCCACCACTGACCATCGGGAGCTTCGAACTTCGAGGCGTGTCCGCGGGGGAAGCTCTTCTTCCCGGCCGGTGTTCCGTCGTCGAGGGCCAGTTCCTGCGCCTTGCCCAACTTGGGCACTTGTTCCTGAGCAGGAGCCGGCAGCGTGGAGGTCTTATCCTCAGCCGCGGTGACCTTGACGGAAGCGTCGCGTGTCAGTGTGGGGCGAATCAGCCAGTCTCCGCCGGTGAAAATGCCGTTCGGTTGATCGGGAAGGGCAACCAAACTCGTCCCTTCGGCGTCGTGGCTGATATAGACCCCCTTGGTCCGTTCGGCGTTGAAATTCAGGCAGATCACGAACTTTTCCGGCACCTTGACCGGTTCCAGCTTCAACGTGACCCACTCGGGGTCGGCCGTGCGTTCGAAAGTTGCGTAGGGGAATGCGTAGTCCTTAATTGGCAGGAAGTCCTTGTCGCACAACGTTACGTGGAAGTCCTCGTCGGGGGGCTGAGGCAGGCCGTAACGCGCACCGTGGATGCGAATTGACGTCAGGTACCATGCACCCTCTGGTGAATTGAACATCAAGGCATGGCCCTTCGGAAAACTCTTCTTCCCGGCCGGTTTTCCGTCGTCGAGGGCCAATTCACGCGTCTCCCCACGTTCTCCGATGCCCTCCTTCTTCGCGAATTCCCACGGCGGCGTCGGGCTACCGTCCGACCAGAGGCCCAGTTTGCCCTCCTTTGCCTTCTGCTGGGCCTCGCTGATCGTCTTGTATTCCGGGTGTCTCGGATCGTACCAGGCATAGCCGTCGGCGACCATTTCCGTGTTGATCGAGCGTTTGTCCAGCCAGACGGCGGCGGTCGGGACACCCTCCTTCGTCTTGCCGAAGGTCTGCACGAACACCTCCTTCCCCTGATCTTCTCCTCCAGGTGTTTGCGTGCCTCCTCGAAGTGCGGCTGCCCCGGCTCGGGGGCGTCGATCCCGGCCAAGACGATCCGCTGCTGTTGGCCGTTGACCGAAACCACGGCCGTATCCCCTGTGGGAACGCTCATCACAATTGCGAGTACTTTCAAAATGTCCACGATTCTGTCCTCCGTTTGGAATACAGTGTTTAGACTACCATTTTTGGGCGCCGTCTACCAATATGCGCCGTCGCGGGAGAATCTGTGCCGGAATTTCGAAAAACTCATGGATTCATAACCCGCTGTCCGCCTTGCAGTTATGGAGAAGCATCGTTCCAAAACGGCGACACGAATCCCGCGAAAACGCGAATTCACCGCAGCGCAACCTCTGGCCGGTGCGTCTGATTCTTGATAGAAAAGAGGTGGGATGGATTCTCGGGCGCACCGGACGGCCCGTCCGAAAACTCAGCAGAAAACGGCATGTCCTCGACACCAATCACAAGCGGCAACGGCCTATCGCGAGCGGTGATTGGTGAAAACTCGGTCGTCGGCGACGGCTGCGTAATCGGCGCAAACTGTGCAATCGGCGCGAATGTTAAACTCGGCAGTAATTGCCGACTGTTCCCGAACGTGACGATCTACGATACTTGCATTCTGAAAGACCGCGTGATCCTGCACAGCGGCGCTGTCATCGGAGCGGACGGCTTCGGATACGCGCTTATCGGTGGGAAGCAGGTCAAGATTCCGCAGATCGGCGACGTGATCATCGAGGATGACGTCGAGATCGGCGCGAATAGTTGCGTGGATCGCGCAACGCTCGGTACGACGGTCATCGGTGCTCGCACCAAGCTGGACAATCTGGTTCAGATCGGGCATAATGTGGTGACCGGTACCGATACGATCTTCTGCTCGCAGGTGGGCATCGCCGGCAGCACGGAGATCGGAAGCCGTGTCTATCTGGCTGGACAGGTCGGTGTCGCGGATCATCGCAAGATCGGAAACGACGTGATGGTTGGCGCACAATCCGGCATTGCCAAGAATGTACCGGACGGCGCGAAGCAATTCGGATCTCCGGCAATCGACGACAAGCAGGAGAAGCGGGTTCTATTGAGTCTGATGAAGCTTCCCGATTTCATGAAGGAGACACGGCTGGCATTGAAGAGGGTGAAAGACAAGAACGAGGATGAATCATGAGAGATTATCAGCATACAATCGGCGGTCAGATCAGCTACACCGGAATCGGCTTGCATTACGGCGAGATTACGACCGTGACGTTCAAACCGGCCGGCGAGGATGAAGGAATTGTCTTTATCCGTACCGATCTGCCCGGAAAACCGGAGATTCCCGCGGACATCGACCACGTAATCGACATTTCGAGGGGAACGACCATCGGGATCAACAATGCCTCCGTGGCGACAGTCGAACACCTTCTGGCCGCGATCAAGGGTTGCGACCTCGATAACGTGCGCGTCGAAGTGAACGGACCGGAAGTGCCGGTTGCCGACGGCAGTGCGCTTCCTTTCATGAAACTTCTGAATCAAGTGGGTCATATCCGGCAGAACAGCCCGCGCGAGTACTTCGAATTCGACGAACCGATTTCGTTTTCCGCGCCGGACGAGAATGTCGATGTGGTGATCGTGCCCTCGAACGAGCTCAAGGTGACCTTCATGGTCGAGTACGATAGCAAATTCGTTGGTACACAATATACCTGGCTGCCTTCGATGGATATCTTCGAAGAGCAGTTCGCGCCTGCGCGTACTTTCTGTTTCCTGCACGAAATCCTCGCGCTCAAGGAAGCGGGTCTGATCAAGGGCGGAAGCCTCGAGAACGCGCTGGTGATCGCTGGACCCGATATCTCCGAAGAGAAGATGAACAAACTGAAAGAGCTTTTCAACTACAAAGAAGTCACCATCGGCGAAACGACGGGCGTTCTGATGGATACACCGCTACGATTCAGAAACGAATTCGTGCGGCACAAAGTCGTCGATCTGATCGGCGATATCGCGCTTCTGGGTTTGCCCATCAAGGGACATATCCTGGCGGCTCGCAGCGGACACAAGACCAACGTTGAGCTGGTCAAGAAGCTGCGCGGTATCCGCAAGAAACAAGAGATGCAGATGGCGTTCCAGGGTAAAAAGCTCAAGGACGTGGTGTTCGATATCAACGCGATTCAACGAATGCTGCCGCACCGCTATCCGTTCCTGCTGGTTGATAAGATCACCGAATTCGTAACCGGCAAGCGCATCGTCGGGATCAAGAACGTTACCATCAACGAGCCGTTCTTCCAGGGACATTTCCCTGGGCATCCGGTCATGCCGGGCGTCCTGATCGTGGAAGCAATGGCGCAAACCGGCGGTATCATGATCCTGAACGAGTACGAAGACCCGGAAAACTACGTTGCCTATTTCGCGTCGATAGACAATGTGAAATTCCGCAAGCCGGTTATGCCCGGTGACACGCTGCGGTTCGAGCTGGAAGTCATATCGTTGAAGCGGACGCTGGTCAAGATGCACGGCGACGCGTTTGTGAACGATCAAAAAGTGTGTGAAGGCGATTTCCTCGCCAAACTAATGAAGAAATAGAGGTTTCAATGGTCCATCCAACAGCGATTGTACATCCGAACGCGATAATTGGAGAGAATGTCAAAATCGGTCCGTATTGCATCATCGGCGAGCATGTCTCGATCGGCGACGGCTGCGAACTGGTTTCGAATGTCGTGATCGACGGCCATACGGAGATCGGTTCGAACAACCGTTTTTTCCACTCCGCCGTGATTGGTACCGATCCGCAGGATCTGAAATTCAAGAACGAGCCGACCAGACTCATCATCGGCAGCAACAACACCTTCCGCGAATTCGTGACCGTGAACAAGAGCGCTACCATGGAAGAACCGGTGACGGTGGGCGACAACAACCTGCTCATGGCGTACGCGCATGTGGCGCACAACTGCCACGTCGGCAGCAATGTCATTATCGCCAACGCGGTGAACCTCGCCGGGCATATCACAATTCAGGATTTCGTCACGATCGGCGGGATGACTGCGGTGCACCAGTTCGTACAGATCGGCGCGTATGCCTTTGTGGGCGGGAAATCGGGCGTCAAGATGGACGTACCACCCTACACCCGCGGCGAAGATATGCCCTATCGCCTTTCCGGCCTTAACACCGTCGGATTGCAGCGAAAGGGGTTCTCGAACGAGCAGATCGATGCCATTAAAGATATCTACAACCTCTTCTATCGCTCGGGTCTGAACAGGGGAGACGCACTCGAGAAAGCGCTGGAAATCGAAAATCCAACAGAGGAACAAAAGCGCTTCATCGAATTCGCACAAAATTCCCATCGCGGTCTATGCCGCGCCAGACACAGTTAGTAGAAGATCCGAAACGGTTTTTTTCATTTAAGTAACAACATCGTCCTTGCTATAGCCCGTCCTCCGGATTCGAGTCGGTACAGATAGATACCTGACGATACGCTCTTGCCGTATTTGTTGTCACCGTCCCAGACAACCTTGTGCGTTCCGGCTTCAAGTTGGCGTTAACGGTGCGCTTCACTGACGCTCATCCCGCCGTACTTGCTCTTCCAGTTGTAATCAGACTCTCAGCAAACTTTTGACAATGCACTAATATTGTGAATTCATGGTCAACCTTACCTGCTTTCTTTGCACAGACAAACCTATCTTATTTTACTGAATCGCTATATATGATTTCATCAGGCTCAAACTTCCATACATACGAGCTGTAGGAATATGAGGATTTTTGATACACCATATAGCAGTAATCATTAAGACTCACATTAATAATTGTCCAAGAATTGTTAATCACGTAAGGGAAAGGAGATAGCTCTCTAAACTCCAAAGTATTAAGATCTAGCTCATACATATCATTAAAATTCTCATGACCAGGATAATGATATCTGCTACTTAATCCTATGTATGCTTTATCATTATGAATAAAGGAAACGATCCATTCACTGTGATTCCCAGGATAAGTTGTAAGATATTCCCATGTGCCGTCCATTTCGTTGAATTTCAAAATCTCGAACAAAGAATTAATAGCATAAATTGCTGTATCAGTCTGAAAAGTGTTAATCAATTCATGCCCATCATAATTTGAGAACTCTGTCACAATATTTAATTCTGGATTATACTTGTAACAATCATTTCTATCAAATATGTATCCCATTCCATTTAATTGAGCTCCCAGATGCTCATCAGTATAAAAAGAAGTGGCAGTAATGGCTTCCCATGAATCAGTCACTGGGTCATAGCGTCGCAATACTGAACGACCTGATGATTTCACATAACCATATTCTCCAATAGAAAAAGTAGCGTGACTTATTCCAGTAGTTCCATTTAAAGTAAAAGGATTCTTGCTAACCCATTTATGGTTCTCAATTTTATAGAAATATCCAAAACAAGAAATGATATATGCCTCTCCATTAATTTCCATCCCATAAATTTTATCTACTGATCCCTGGCTACTAAGACCCAAACCCCATGGAGAACTTGGATATGTTTCTTTTACTGTAATTGTATCAGATGCAGAGTAGAGCTTTAAACCATCAATAGATATAAATGCACTGATGCTGTATTCCAGGTCTTCGATTAAGTTGTCATCCAATACGATTGATAAATGAGTTGAATCTATTTCCGTGCTTTCTTTTGTATAATTACCGCCATATCCATTTGCCTTATATTTTATGCCCCAATATTCGACACTATCTATCAGAGCTTCTGAGTTAGCAGGTAAATCAATATATATATGCAGTCCATCTTCTCCATACTCACCAATTTCAGGTAGAATAGATGCAAAATCATAACTTGTAAAAGGACTTACAGGAGAACTTACTGATGGTCCTGTGCTTGATTTGCTACATCCTAAATCCACTAATATGAAAATAACTAACATGACTATCAACTCTTTCTTAATCATTACTCCTCCTTTTGAGCCCACCACCACATTCTGTACCACACTCAAGTTTAGTATTTCCATTTTTTGCAAACATTTCTATCGAGTGTCAAGATTAATTCTTCAGGAGCAGGAATACCCCCAATTTTTCATTCGAACCTGACCTTGAGCTGTAAATGCTCTTTCCACCTTCCTTTATCGGGCTTTATCCAGTACCAGTCAAACCATCGGAAACACTCCGATATGACGTAGGTTAACCTGTAGTAAATGAAGTAACCTCGGCGCTTCCAGTCTCTTTTCCGTTCGATAAATGCCGACATCATAATCGATTGTAGTCCGGGCACATCCGTAATCATCGAGTAAAGAAAACATACAGCGAGCCAGAATATCGCATTCAAGTTTTTCAGCCTGTGATACTGCAAAAGGCGAATTTGCTCCCATCCGAAATCTTGCTTGAGTTGCCGGTGCATTTCTTCGATTTTCCATCTCGCACGGTAACTTGTGAGTGTGAACTCGACGATCTTTCTTGCGTCCCAGTCACGCCCCGGAAAGTCGCACAAACAGTAAAAGAAACCGCCCTCTTTTCCATCGTGGTATCGTGCGATCACAAGCCACACTTCCACGGTCTCCGGATTCTGCACGGGATGCGGATTCAAGCGTATCTTGACACGTTTCAATCCAACGCGGAAATGATGTCCCGCATTCCCAAAATCCATGGTCAATTTCACTGACTTGCAGACACGGAGAAAGTCTTTTTCTTCATCATCCTCGTCTATCAAATTGCGCGTACCTTTACTGCGAATAATGAACGAGTTTCCATTGGCGTGGAAATGTCCGATCAACGAACGAATATCGTACCATCGATCCAACACGAAAACGCCACGATTGTTGCTATGGATCGTTATTTCATCGATTTGATCACGTGTAACCGTTGAACGGGTATCATGCTCGCTCTTGCTACTGTATATCTTGCTGCAAAGCGGAACAATCGAATGATTTGAAGGCGTCCCGACCAGGGCGACAGCATTGATCAAGTGAAAGCCTGACTCTGTCTTGTTGGCACTGGCGTCGCGTATCTTTTCAAGACCTTCCATGCGAGTGGCATAGGGTTTCACAATATCGCTTTCGTCGATAAAGATCAGGCTGTCGCGTTCGAGCCGACGACTTTGCGAAGCGAACAGAATATCATGGATATCCGACGCTAAATCTTCTTGATCGAGATGTCGGTACAAGCGTCCACTGGTCTTGCGTAATGGAATCTGCTCGTGTAGCGAACGGGCTGCCTGGCGTACAATTACGCTTTGACTGGCGAGAATACCTTTCGTCATTTGTTTCAAGAAGTTGAAGCGTGGAATACTGAGTTCCGCCTTGTACTTGCGCATGAAATTGTGAAATTTTACTTGCATCTGGTGGAACTGCTGCTTAAGTTGACCTTGCATATTGGCTCCTTTGTTAGTTTTTTGGTCGAAACTATTTTGGCGAAGGAGCCTTTTTTCACAACCTATTTCTTCTCAAAACCGCTGATAATAAGCTCTACCACGTTTTTACTTAAAACATTCTGGGGGTATGCCTGTAATTCTTCAGGAGTCGATTGTAGCCTATGCTTCGATACGCCCGTGTGTCATCCTGAGCGAAGTCGAAGGACAACACGTGCTACTCAGCATAACAGCTTACTTGAGCAACAGCATCTTCTGCGCCTTCGATTTTCCGCAGGATTCGAGCCGATACAGATAGATACCTGACGATACTTTCTTGCCGTACTTGTTGTCACCGTCCCAGACAGCCTTGTGCGTTCCGGCTTCGAGGTGATCGTCAACCAGCGTTTTCACAAGCTGTCCCTTGATGTTATAGACCTTCAGTTCGACCTTGTCGTCCTTCGGGATCGAGAACGAGATCGTTGTGGTAGGATTGAAGGGGTTGGGATAGTTCTGCTGCATGGTGACGGTGTATTGCTGGATAAGGTTGTCGTAGTCGTGCGCTTCGAGGCTTTGCATGGTGACGTTGCGGTAGGTTGGCGATCCCTGCTCAACCACAATGCCGGTGACTTGTTGATCATCGTAGTACATACGTTCGATGTTGAGCGTGAAGGTTCCCGGACCGGTCAGGATGCGGAACCAGCCGGTCGAGTCGCTCCACTCGGGGAACTGCACGCCATCGACGGTTATCTTGGCGATGTCGAGCGGTGTTTCGCCGTCTTCCTCGTACACGTAGCCCTCGATGCCGCCCCAGAATGGCGCGCCGTACTCGAAAGCACCAATATCAATGGTGGCGGTTCCGTCGCCATCACCATCCCAGACACGGACGTTACCCAGAATATCCGTTGGCGGGTAATCCCCATCCGGCATTCCGGCGTCGATGCACGGGCTGCCCTCCGCAAGGCTGTAATCGCCGTTCAGCGTATCCGCGAACATCGGATCGTCTCCGAAGATGTTACCGCCGCCGTCGGTTGCGAATGCGGGAAATGGGTGATTCATGAAATTGTAGCTCAAGATTGTTTCGGGGCCACCCCATGCCATTGTTTCTTCTGTCGCACATAGAATATTGTTATACACTAAGTAATCGTAATATTCAGTCCCGAAACAGGAGGTGTAATCAGTTTTATACGAGTTATTGAACATAGTGCAGTCAGCAAATGTTGGATACAGAAACGAGTACCCAGTAAACAGATTATTGTAGATCATATTGGGACTTTCGGGTTGGTAAAATGTATCGCTGGACGATGTGCACACCACATTATTACACACGATCGTCGAATCGGCATTGCGATCATCAATATCTACATTACCAACAAAAACATTGTCGGAAATGACGTGATAATCTGTACATGACGTTGTCATAGGATTGCCGGTAGATGAGTCGTAAATGTAATTCTTCCTGGAGTAGCTCATGTTATCTGGATATCCACCACCTCCGGTTGCGCTCCAGTTAATAAACACTCCGCCATATACGCACCTGAACGATTGGTTTCTTTGGGAATCCTCCTCTTCTGGAAGAACCAAGTCGTAATCTTCGTATTTGTTATGATAATTAAATACCCTCTGATTGATTAGTCCCCCTCCCTGGTATGAACCCGATCCGAATGGGAATGAGATATTGATAAAGCGACACCTGGCAGCAATGAGTTGTGGTCTTATTTCGGTATCCGAAATGCCATTAGCAATGATTCCTAAATAAAAACTGTTATAAACAAATTGAGCTTCTTCGGTAGCCTCGAACGTACAGCCATAGATCATGGTATCATTTTGAAGATTGTTGAATGTAATTCCTGTCTGGCAATTCGTGAAGGAGCAGTACTCGATTCGAGGATCACCGCTATCGACACATATTGCACCAACAGTATCTAGTCCGTCAGGATATATGTTTTGATAGGCACTATAAAACTCGCAATGTTTGAAAACAGGTGCTTCTGCACCTTCAAGAATAAATATCCCTCCCCAAGCGTAGCCTTCCGTATCGGGATAACGTGTGAACATGATCGGTTCTTCTTCGGTACCGATTGCTACTATTTTGCCTGTGACATGGAAAATCTTGGCATCCGCCTCACCGCTGTTGTTCACCCTGAAATTAGTGTAACCAGTTGATGGCATCGCCTTGATATGGATCTCGCAGCCGGGAAGAATCGTCAGTGTTGCACCACCGTGAACGTAAACGTTTTCTTCGAAGATATATGGATTACCTCGTCGATCCCAAACCGTGTCCTCGTAGATGTGGAGCGCGTTCAACAGAGAGATTGAGAGTACGAGGATAAGCAGTGTTCGTTTCATTTGGGCCTCCAAACTCCCCCCAGCCCCCTCTTTGAATAAAGAGGGGGTGCAGGGAGGTTATTGCATCGCGTAACTATTTGAGCAAAAGCATCTTCTGTGCCTTCGTCTTCCCGCAAGACTCGAGCCGATACAGATAGATACCCGACGATACGCTCTTGCCGTATTTGTTGTCACCATTCCATACAGCTTTATGCGTTCCGGCTTCGAGGTGGTCGTTCACCAACGTTTTCACGAGCTGTCCCTTGATGTTATAGACCTTCAACTCGACCTTGTCGTCCTTCGGGATCGAATACGCGATCGTCGTGGTAGGATTGAACGGGTTGGGCGTGTTTTGCTCCATGGTGATGGTATATTGCTGAATGAGGTTGTCGTAGTCGTGTGCTTCGAGGCTTTGCATGGTGATGTTGCGGTAGGTCGGCGATCCCTGCTCAACCACAATGCCGGTGACTTGTTGATCATCGTAGTACATACGTTCGATGTTGAGCGTGAAGGTTCCCGGACCGGTCAGGATGCGGAACCAGCCGGTCGAGTCGCTCCACTCGGGGAACTGCACGCCATCGACGGTTATCTTGGCGATGTCGAGCGGTGTTTCGCCGTCTTCCTCGTACACGTAGCCCTCGATGCCGCCCCAGAATGGCGCGCCGTACTCGAAAGCACCAATATCAATGGTGGCGGTTCCGTCGCCATCACCATCCCAGACACGGACGTTACCCAGAATATCCGTTGGCGGGTAATCCCCATCCGGCATTCCGGCGTCGATGCACGGGCTGCCCTCCGCAAGGCTGTAATCGCCGTTCAGCGTATCCGCGAACATCGGATCGTCTCCGAAGATGTTACCGCCGCCGTCGGTTGCGAATGCGGGAAATGGGTGATTCATGAAATTGTAGCTGAGAACAGTTGCTGGTCCACCCGCCGACATGATTTCGTCTATCGCACACAGGATATTATTGTAAACGTCGAAGTCGTAATCCAAAGCTGCGAGGCAGCTATTGTTGTGCCTCGAAAGCAGTGTGTTGTTGTGCAGGATGCCTGGATGGCATGCGCGCAGTTTCGGATAACCGGTAAACAAATTGTTGTATACATGAAAGGGATTCTCGGGTTCATAAAAGGCCCAGTCGGTTGATACATACACTACATTATTGCACACGATCGTCGAATCGGCAAAACGATCGTCAATATCAACATTTCCATAGAAGATATTATCGGATATGACATGGCTATTTACACTGTAAGTTGTCATTGGGTTTCCCGATGATGTGTCATAGATATAGTTTTTCCTGAAGCAGCTCATATTGTCGGATTCTCCTCCACCTCCGCTTTCGCTCCAGTTGATGAAAACACTACCATATACACTTTTATAAGGTTGGTTTCTTTGTCGCCTGTCATCTTCAAGAACTATATCATAATCTTCGAAATTAGCATGATAATTATATGCCCATTGATTAGTTAAGCCTCCACCCTGGTATGATCCCGATCCGAAAGGAAACGAAATATTGATAAAACGATTTCGAGCAACGATGAGCTGAGGCATTACATCGTTATCCGAAGAACCGGTAGCAATGATTCCCAAATAACGGCTATCATCTGAAAATTGAGCTTCTTCGGTTGCCTCGAAGATGCAGCCATAGATCATCGTATCGTTTTGAATATAGCATGAATAAATCCCTGTTTGGCAGTTTGTGAAGGTGCAATGTTCAATCCTGAAGTCACCGTTTTTGGAGCACACAGCACCACACGTTACTGTCCAATCGGAGAAGACGTTGCGGTATACTCCCAGAAATACACAATGCTGGAAGATCGGTGTTTCAGCGTCTTCATCAACGAATACTCCGCCCCAGGCGTATGCTTCCGTATCCGGGTAGCGCAAAAAGGAGATGGGGTCGTCTTCGGTACCGACAGCAACGATCTTGCCCGATACATGAAATCTCTTTGCTTGCGCTTCGTTGTTTGTGCCACACCAGAAGTTCCCATTGACCCAGGATGGCATCGCCTTGATATGTATCTCGCAACCGGGAAGGATGGTCAGTGTGGCACCTTCGTGAACGTAAACGTTTTCTTCGAAGATGTATGGATTACCTCGTCGATCCCAAACCGTGTCCTCGTAGATGTGAAGGGAGTGAAGTAGTGTGATTGAGAGTAGCAGGAGTAGCAATGTTCGTTTCATGGTGCCTCCAACTCCCCCCAGCCCCCTCTTGGAATCAAGAGGGGGAGGAGAGAGGTTATTGCGTCGCGTAACTATTTGAGCAAGAGCATCTTCTGCGCCTTCGACTTCCCGCAGGATTCGAGCCGATACAGATAGATACCTGACGATACTTTCTTGCCGTACTTGTTGTCACCGTCCCAGACAGCCTTGTGCGTTCCGGCTTCGAGGTGATCGTCAACCAGCGTTTTCACAAGCTGTCCCTTGATGTTATAGACCTTCAGTTCGACCTTGTCGTCCTTCGGGATCGAGAACGAGATCGTCGTGGTTGGATTGAAGGGGTTGGGCCAAGCGCCGAGGATGCATGTCTCTGAAGGAATGGTCGGATCGTCCAAGGATGTCGTCACTTCCACAAGCCAATTTGTTTCGGTGCTGAACTGATTGTCCGATACCCTGCATGCGACCATGAACTCCCCACTCTCATCGAACGAATGGATCCAGGATGTGAGCGGAATGCCGACATCATCTCCATCCAGCCACCAACTGTAATGAAGGATGCCGTGGTCATCGGTCGCATTGACGCTGAACTGAACCTCTTCGCCCTCCTGAATGGTAATCAATGTATCCACAGGACTGAAATCGACGATCTGCGGCGATTCGTTGGCGATCACCTCGATGAACGCCTCCAATCGGAGCGAATCGGTGTATGTACCGTCGGTGATTTTCAAGACGACGTCGTAGATTCCGTCATGCTGGTAAAGAATTTCCGGATCTGGGCCTTCGGCATCGATTGTTCCGTCGCCGTCCGTGTCCCACTGCCATTGGGTAATGTTGCCGGTCGATATGCTGTGGAACTGCACGTTCAGCGGTTGGTAGCCGGACTGGGTCTCGCTGTAGAAATCGGCATGCAGACCATCGTAGCGGAGCATCAGGATATCGAAATCCGCGGAAGGCTCCGAAATACTACGCCCCACCACCACAAATCCACCGTTATCGGCAGGACAGATCGCATACGCGGCATCCGATTCATCGCCGCCGACAAGACGTGTCCAGATCGATTCACCGTTCGCGTTTCGCTTGGTGATGTAAAAGTCCTGGTTCGTGTCGGTGTTCGAGTTGCTCGATCCAACCACAATCATGCCGTCGTCGGGCGTAACCATAACTGATCGCCCATATTCGAATTCCAGTCCGCCATAGACGCGATTCCAGATCGGTTCGCCATCCTGCGCGGTCTTGAAAAGCCAGACATCCATGCTCGCCGCGCCGAACGATCCACTGTACCCGCAGTAGATGAAATCGCCCTCCGGTGTCACGACGACCTTGCGGATAGCGTCCTCAGAATCACCGCCGTATATGCGTGTCCACAGCGAATCGCCCTGCATGGTGCACTTCAGCGCGAAGCCGTTCTGGTTGTCATCCGCATCGACGACGCCGCAGATCAGGAGGTTGTCGTCAGGCGTTACGATCATGTCGTTGACGCTCTCGTTGCCATCGATGTTCCAGAACCTCGACCATAGCGAATCACCCGTTTCCGAGAGCGCGACCAGCCACACCTTCCATTGTGAGTCGTAAAAGCTACTGCCAGCGACATAGAGTGTATCGTTCCGCCAGACAGTCTTGCGGAAATCGTCCATACCGTCCGTGCCGCAGGTTCGACTCCACAGCGTATCGCCGTCGTCCCGAATCCGCAGGCACCATCCCTGATAGCTTCTACCAGTCTCGTACGCTCTGCCGGACAGGATGAATTCATTATTATCGACCGGTGTGATCGTGCCGAGTTCGGAGAAGCTGTGAGACGCGAATCTCCTTGTCCAGATGGTGTCACCCATAGCATCCGTCCGTATCGTCAGTCTGTCGCCGGTCATCAGAAATCCATGATCAGGCATCTGGACGACGTCTTCGGCGACGTCATTACCTTCGAGGATGAAACGCTTGCTCCAGAGCGTATCCGGCGCTGCCTGCGCAGACAACGCCGAAGCGATCATGATCAGAGTGATCGCCAACCATTTCGTGATAAATCTCCCTTTGTTCATGAACATAGGTTGATCGATCCATGTTCTCCGGGTCAAGAAAAAACAGATAGAATCATTACCGCTCAAATTGGAAGCGTCGATCTGATAGAAATCTACTTCCGAATATTGATTTCCATTCCAAGCATTCAGGTATCACATTCGGAAGAACCGCAAGCGGTTCATTCAGAAGTTATGCCAAAGGTCGAGCGCCACGAGGGAATAACCAAACGCACAAAATACATTGACTGAATCCTGATCGATCAGGAATTTCAACTGCATGCAGAAAGTAATTGTAACCGGTGCAAATGGCTTTATCGGAAGCCAGTTGATGACGCAGCTCAGTCGGATGGGGTACGACGTTCGCGGATTGATCCGTCCGTTTTCGGATGTCAGCCTGGTTCCGGAGGAGTTGCAGCATCGGCTTATTCGCATCGACTACCACGACGAGGACCAACTGAAAGACGTGATGAAAGGCTACGAAATCGTCTTTCATCTCGCAGGCATGACCAAGTCCTGGAAGCGATCGGAACTGTTTCGTGCCAACGTGGAAGTCACCCGCAATATGCTGGATGTCGCGAGCGAGATCGATTCGATGCGGCAGTTCGTATTTATGAGTTCGCAGGCGGCGGCAGGCCAGTCGTATTCGCAAGGCATATTCAAGCAGGAAGGGGATGAGTGCAATCCAGTTTCCGGTTACGGGAAAAGCAAGCTGGAAGCGGAAAAACTGGTGCGACGATGGAAAAAGCCTGGCTGGACGATCGTGCGACCGGCGTCCGTGTTCGGTCCCGGAGACCGCGATTTCCTGCCCTATTTCCGGATGATGAAGTGGCACGTCGTGGTTCTGCTTTCAGGAGAGCGCAGGTTCAGCGTGATCTACAGCGTCGAGCTGGTGCGGTTCCTGACCATGCTGCCCATGCAGGAGAAGGCGTTCGGTCAGGATTTCTTCATATCGGACGGCGCCAGCTATACATTCGACAAGTTTATCAATTTTCTTGAAGAGGGTCTCTCGTCTTTCGCTACACAAATCCAACTGCCATCCGTGCTGCTTTATCCGGCGACGTTTTTTGCGGAAATCGTCGGCAGAATCATGAAGCGCGTGCCGATTCTGAACTTCCAGCGAATCGCAGATTTTCAGGGAACATGCTGGCTCTGCTCACCGGACAAGGCAAATCGACTGATCGGCTGGGAGTCTGAAACCGGCTTGGGCGACGCCCTCAGGGAGACATTTGAATGGTATCGAGAACATCGCTGGCTCTGATCGTCGTCCTGCTTGTCGCAGGCAGCCTTATGGCGCAGGAACGGGATTCCACCTACTTCGCTCCGCAGGCGGTCGTACAGAATCACTTCATTTTGAGCCAGCCCGAATATAAAACCTACGACGGCGGAATCGTCATCTTGAGCGTGGAAGTACTACCCGACAGCACCCTCGGCGAGGTCGTGACCATCGCCGGCACCGGTAATGAAACGCTGGACAACCTCATAGTCGAAAGTCTGTCGAGCTGGACGTTCGAACCCGCGACATCGGGCGGCGTGCCCGTCGCCGCAAAAATGCTGGCCAACGTAATTCTCACTGCCGAAGTGCCGGATATCGGCGATTCGGCAGAAATCGACACCACGCTGGCGACACCTTATCTGAAGGAACGGGTTGAAGACAGGCTGCGCGATCTGAGATATCGCTATAACAGGAGATCCCTCGACACGAGATACGTTTTCGCGCAAGAGAACTTCCACCTGTACGCGCCGTATCAGACGACAATCCACTTCACCCGCAACCGCTTCATACAGAATGAACTGCCGGTGGGCGGAACGCATAGTTTGCAATTGATAAAGACCCTCTACCCCATTTCGGACGAATCCGGCATATATCACCTCGAAACCCCGCAGTACAGTTGCCCGGTCGCGCTGACCGAAGCACAACTCGGTACCGGAGACAAGGTGATGAACCACGCGTATATCCACTTCATGAAGGGCAGGCTGTTCGGCTTGAGGGACGTCGATGTCAACCTGAAATTCCTCGCGTATGAAGGCGAGATGTTCGAGGAAAACGAGCGAAGCGGCGACTACCTGACCCATGTCGTCTGGCATTCGACGCTGGGCGATGTCATCCTCGACAACGACATCCTGAACCACGACATCATCTCGAACAAGATGAAGAAAGTCTATCAGCCTAAAACCGCGGAATATACCAGCGAGCGACTCTGGGATCACAGCATCTACTGGGACAACCGCTTTCTGGATGTGGGCTACAAGTACCAGCGGAGAGCCTACCGCATCGATAATCACCTCGACGAAGCCATTGACGAGTACGACCGTTATTACCTGCTGCACGCTGGAGACAGCCTCTTCTACCAGCAGATCAATCTGACCGCGCAATCGCAGGATTTCGAGCGCGATTCATGGCTGGCGGAGCACCGTCTGGATATCGGACGTCTGCACTCCCATGCCACATTCTTGCGCGAATTCGGCTACGATCAAAAGAAGTCGTTGAAAATTGCCTGGGGCGATTCGATTGCTGTGCTTGCGGGATATCGGGCCGAGGGCGATCGACAGGAATACCTGGAACGATTTTACGAGTTCCGTGAATCGGGATGGTTCGCGGGGATTCGGATCGCATACGAAACCGGCTGGATGCTGGTCGATCTCGACTGGCGTTTGTTGCGCTCGGACTTCAAGACAGTCGCGAAACCGGATACGATCGTGTATATCCATGAAGAGGAAGAAGATGTGCTGGGCGCCGATTGCGTTACGACGCTGCAAACAAGTTGGCGTCGTTTTATCCTCAACATCTCTTCCAAGGTCGATTATCGCAAGACCGACAAGGTGATCGAGTTGCCACGGTGGAAGGTTTCGAACGAGGTTGAGTTGATACTCGACGTCGGGCACGACAACGCGATGAAGCTGGGCGTGCGACAGACACAGGTTGCAGGATACCGCGACTGGCGGAATCGCGATATCGATACGACGCGCATGCTGGACGGGTGGTTTGGGATTCAGATCACGAAGCGGTTCCAGATCAACCTGGAGTGCTACAATCTGACTTCCGAAGACAACCTCTTCGACATGCCGTCCAACGACACACACTACAACTTCACGCTGTACTGGCAGTTCGTGAACTAACCGGAGGCACCGATGAAAGCAACGCCGTTTCGACTGTTCGTTTTACTGATCACCAGCGCAATTTCCGTGATCGTATGCTACATCGCGGGACTTATCATCCACATGAACGTTTTCGGCGGAACCGCAAGGGGATTCGAACTGCTGGTGATGGGCATCGCGCTCGCGATCGTCTATACAGTCGCGCGGTTTTATTCGCGCATGGTCATCGTCGTTGTCTCGGTACTCGTGGGCGCGGTGGTGGCATGGTTGATGATGCGGGTTCAGGGCAACGCCGTGCAGCTCTATCTCATCTATATCGGGTTGCTTGTATTGACCGGGCTGATCCTGGAGCTTTTCTGGATGCGCCCGAACGGACTGCGACTCAAGAATATCCCCTTTGCGGTGATGGGCGCCGTCGCCTATTCGCTGATGGTCCTGATCGGCAGCACAATCAACGGCGAGACACCGACAACGAAGCTTCTGATCGGCTACCTCGAATTCGGGCTGTTCCTCTACCTCGGATTCAGCCTCGCGATGATCGTCTCCGAGCGAATTTACTTCCCGCTGGGCATTAAATGGAACGTCGAGGGCTTCTATATCGTTGATGAAGAAGGGGACGGCGATTCGAACGAATGATCCTTCACAGATTAGAAACGAAAAAACGGATCCCCATCCGTCGATAGGGACCCGCAGAATTCCAAAAGGAATTCATGTCACTCGCAACTGTATATTTCACAGAAGTATAGATTCGCGTCAACAAAAAAAATGAAATGTTCGCGGAAATTGCGAATGAGTTCCTCAATGTTTGGCGAATTGGGATACATATTGGGAGCGCCGCTCGTGTCATCCTGAGCCCTTCGACAAGCTCAGGATAAACTTCGTCGAAGGATCGGCTGCTCTCTTTACTGTAGCACTCGACCTCCGGGCGAACCTCTTCGGAAGAGATACAGACATGGACGTCTGTGTACCCAGTAGCACTCGACCTCCGGGCGAGTCAAAAAAAAGGAATATAAATGATCCAGATAACGAATCTGACCAAGGAATTCCGGAAGCAGAAAGGCGAGACCTTCAACGCGGTCAACGATCTGAGCTTCCACGTCGATAAGGGCGAAATCGTCACGCTGGTGGGCGTGAACGGCGCCGGCAAGACCACCACCATGCGGATGCTCTCCACCATCCTGACACCGACATCCGGCTCCGCCAGCATCGAGGGCTACGACACCGGAACCCACCCGCGGGACGTCCGCAGAAACCTCGGCTTCCTTTCCGGCGACACCGGACTCTACGCTCGTCTGACCGCGAGAGAGATGATCGCCTACTTCGGCAAGCTCTACGACGTCTCACCCAGTGTGATCGACGAGCGCATCGACAGGATGGCGGATTTTTTGGACATGCGGGAGTTCCTCGATCGCCGCATCGACTTCCTCTCCACCGGTATGAAGCAGAAGGTCTCCATCGCGCGATCCATCATCCACGATCCACCTGTGATGATCTTCGACGAACCCACCTCCGGCCTGGATATCCTAACCGCGTCGAACATCGTCTCCTTTATCCGCAAGTGCCGCGACGACGGCAAGTGCGTGCTCTTCTCGACCCATATCATGCGGGAAGCCGAACGCATCGCCGACCGCATCGTGATGATCCACAAGGGAAAGCTGCTGGCGGAAGGAACCTGGGACAAGCTCAAGGAGGAGACGGGGCAACAGGACCTCGACGACATCTTCATCCACTACGTCGAACAAAGCAAGGGGGGCGAAGATGAGCGCGAATAAGATTTTCACCATATACGGCAAAGAGATACGCGACCTGCTTCGCGACCGACGAACGATCATTACTTCGATCCTGCTGCCCATCGTATTCTACCCCATCATCATGATCGTGTTTTCGTCGATGATGATGCGGCAGGAGAAGAAACTCGGCGAGGAAATGGTCCGTATCTACATCCACGACACGGTGAAAGACAGCCTTTCGCAGCACATTTCGTCCGTATTCGCGGCAGACAGCCTTCTCGACATCTACCCGAAGGGGCAGTTTACAGAAGACACGCCAAGTCTGCTGACCGAAGCCGATTTCCGCGCCCGGCTGAACGATCGCTTCTTCCAGACTGTCATGATCGTGAAGAAGCAGGAGACCGATTCGCTGGGCAACGAACGTAGATATCCGATTTACACGGTGCGACTCATCTACGACAAGGCGGACGACCGCAGTTCGAGAGCGTACGAGAAGATCACAGATATGCTTACCGGTGCCGAGCGGCAGCTCATCGGCAAACGACTGGACGCGATCGAGGTTTCTCCGGAGATTCTGGAGGCTGTATCGGTGCAGTCGGACAACATCGCCTCCTCGCAGCGGATGCTGGGTCTGGTGGTCGGAAGGCTGCTGCCCTATCTGCTCATCATCCTGACCGTCAGTAGCGGCGCGGTGATCGCCACCGACCTCATCGCCGGCGAGAAGGAGCGCGGCACGCTGGAAACGCTTCTAGTCAGCGCCGCGAGCCGTTCCGAAATCGTGATCGGTAAGTACCTCACCGTCATGACCTTCCAATTCGTCTCGGTCATCATGAACCTCTTCAGCATGTACCTCTCGATCAAGCACCTGATGACGCAGGCGGGACTCGACCTCGCCGACATGCAGCTGCCCATATCGAGCTTCTCGCTGGTCTTTCTGGCGATGATCCCGCTGATCACGCTGATATCGGGCATTCTGGTTTCGATCAGTACCTATTCCAGAAACATGCGCGAGGCAAACACCTACCTCTCCCCCGTCATCATGATCACCATCCTGATGTCGTTCGTGAGTATGCTGCCCGGCGTGGAGCTTAACGTCGGTTTCTCCATGATCCCCATCATCAATATCGCGCTCCTGTTCAAGGAGATCATGCTCGACCAGTTCAGCATGATCAACTTCCTGGTGACCATCGGCTCGACACTGGTGCTGGATATCCTGATGATCGTGCTCACGGTCAAGCTGTTCAACCGCGAAGGCATCCTCTTCCGCGTCGAAGAGGAGAAGACCCTGAAATTCTGGGGCAAAGACCGGAAGAACGTCTTTCAGCCCGGACTGGCGCTGTTGATTTTCGGTGCGCAACTCGTGGCGCTTTTCTATCTCGGCAGCATTTGGCAGGCGAAGGACCCCGCCCTGGGACTCGCCAAAACGCTGCTGCTGCTCTTCCTTCTTCCAACCTACCTCATCCTGCGCATCGGTAAAGTGGACATCAAGGAGACGTTCCGGATCAAGGGAACGAATCCGCTCAACTTCCTGCTGGTACTGCTGATGTCGCTGCCCGCGTATCTCTTCGCCAGCAAGATCATCGAGCTGATCAACCTGCTCTACCCCATCCCGGAACAATACATTTCGCGCTTCTCGGAGATGATGAGCATGAACGACGCCTCGGTCTGGACAAAGATCCTTGTCGTGGCGGTACTGCCCGGTATCTGCGAGGAATTCGTCTATCGCGGTTATATGTTCCGGGTGTTCCGCAAGTTCGGGATTCCTGCGGCAATTGTTATATCGTCGGTGATGTTCGGGATCATGCATCTCGACCCGTTCCGGCTGCTACCCGCGTCGCTGTTGGGTATGTGGATCGCGTTCCTGATGATCCGCACGGGAAGTTTTTATATTGCCATGTTCGCGCACTTCATGAACAATTTCATCGTGGTCATGCTGCTTCAATATGGCAAGGCGCTGCCCGGTTTCAATTTTATCTTCCAAAACGAGAGGATATCCTGGCTGGCGCTGTTGATAATGACGGCGATCTTTGCCGGAGTGCTGTACGGCTTCATGCGGATCAATCCCGGTGTTTCGCCAGCATTCAAACAAATTGACAAAGGAGAATAGCGATGTGCGGTATTGTTGGATACATCGGTAACAGAACCGCGATGCCTATCATCATCGAGGGGATCAAGCGGCTCGAATACAGAGGCTACGACAGCTCGGGCGCCGCGATCATCACGCCGGACAGCGAGCTGAAGATATACAAGAAAAAGGGCAAGATCATCGAACTGGAGCGATCGCTGCCGGCGCCCAATCAGACCATCGGCAGCATCGGTATCGCCCACACCCGCTGGGCAACGCACGGCGAGCCGAACGAGGTCAACGCCCACCCGCACTGGGACATGGAAAAGAAACTCGCGGTGGT
Source organism: Cloacimonadales bacterium (SeqCode) (assembly GCA_963666875.2). Lineage (GTDB taxonomy): Bacteria > Cloacimonadota > Cloacimonadia > Cloacimonadales > JAIOQZ01. Next base: position 112,881 of record CAXXPU010000015.1, on the reverse strand, counting down.
GCACAACGGCATCATCGAGAACTACAAGAACCTGCGCACCTTCCTGATCAAGAAGGGCTACGAATTCGTCTCCGAGACGGACACGGAAGTCCTCGCGCACCTGATCGCCCATTTCTGCAAGCAGAAAGCCGACCTCACCGAAGCGGTGCGACGTACGCTGAAGCTTGTGGAGGGAACCTACGGCATTGCGGTGATCCATCGCGATTATCCGGACAAGATCATCGCCGCGCGCAAGGGCAGCCCGCTGATACTCGGTATCGGCGACGACGAGTTTTTCGTGTCGTCGGACGTGGGCGCGATCATCATCCACACGAAGAAGGTGATTTACTTGCAGGACAACGAGATCGTGACGGTAAACCGAGATCGTTTCGAGATCACGACGATGGACCTCGAGCCGGTCACCGCCGAGATTTCGGAAGTCGAGTGGGACCTCTCCTCCATCGAAAAGGGCGAGTACGAGCATTTCATGCTCAAGGAAATCCACGAGCAGCCGACATCGGTCGCCAACGCGTTCCGCGGACGGATGGTCGAGAGTCTCTCCACCGCGCGACTAGGCGGACTCGCCATGCGACCGGAGGAGCTGAAGAACATACGGCAATTGCACCTGATCGCCTGCGGAACATCCTGGCATGCGGGACTGATCGGCAGCTATGTCATCGAAGACCTCGCGCGAATCCCCTGCTGGGTCGAGTACGCCGGCGAATACCGCTATCGCAATCCCATCATTCCGGAGCGGACACTGGTCTTCGTGATCAGCCAGTCGGGCGAAACCGCGGACACCCTCGCGGCCATGCGGGAGGCGAAGGCTCGCGGTGCCCGTGTGCTGGGAATTACCAACACCGTCGGCAGCACCATCGCACGTGAATCGGACGGCGGCGTCTATATCCACGCCGGCACCGAAATCGGCGTGGCTTCGACGAAAGCCTTTACATCACAGGTGACCGTCCTGACGCTACTCGGGCTGCTGCTGGGACGGATGCACCACCTCTCGCCCGGTGACGGCTCCGAGATTATCAACGAACTGAAGAAAATTCCCGATAAAATCCAGCGCATCCTGGACATGGACGACCAAATCAGGAAGATCGCACACTCGATAAAAGACACCACCAACGCGCTCTACCTTGGACGCGGCGTCCACTATCCGGTAGCGCTCGAGGGCGCGCTGAAGCTGAAGGAGATATCCTACATCCATGCTGAGGGCTATCCCGCCGCCGAGATGAAACACGGTCCAATCGCGCTCATCGACGACAACATGCCCGTCATCGCCATCGCCATGAACGACTTCCTCTACGACAAGATCTACTCGAACCTGCAGGAGGTCCGGGCGCGTAACGGTCGTCTTTTCACCATCGTGAGCGAAGGCGACACCAGCATGGAGAAAATATCCGAGGGCGTGATCCGCATCCCGACCACCATACCCGTTTTACAGCCGCTGCTGTCCGTGATTCCCATGCAGCTCCTGGCGTATCACGTGGCGCGGGAACGCGGTCTGGACGTCGATCAGCCGCGTAATCTGGCGAAAAGCGTTACCGTGGAATAGGATGGAGGACAGAAACCGGCTGTACGTCACGGAGGGAATCGTCCTTCGCAGGATGCCGCTACGCGAGACAAGCATCCTGCTGGACGTCTTGACGACGAATCTGGGCATGATCCCGGTCGTCGCAAAGGGTGCGCGGAGTACCGGGAGCAAGCTGGTCGGACTTCTGGAGCCGAACAACCGACTCGAAATAACCCTCTACAAGACGCAGGACGCCAAGTGGTGGTATTTCCGTTCCGGTTCGTTCATGAGAAACTACCACGCCGATCCGGTCACCAACACCTGCATCCAGGCGGCGTTCGAGGTAATCCTGCAAATCATGATCGACGAATCGGACTCGGATGTTTTTTTCGAACTCCTCTGCCGGTTTCTCGACTACGTTGTGGAACACCCGAAGAACAGTGTCGCTGTTTTTTGGCGGTTTATGCTTGCCGTATTACGATTTATGGGAATTCCGCTGAATCTGGAACAATGTGTGCTCTGTGATCGGGAAGGAATTCAGGCAAGCGCATACTACCCGAGACAACACGGAATGGTGTGCGACTCGTGCAGAAAACCAGTGATGGAGGATTATCTGGTTCATGTTGACGTCGATACTGCGCAGTTGTTGGGAAGGCTACCCGTGATCGGCAATTACCTTGACGATCTGACGATCCCGGTCCATGTCTTTCGTACCGTGAACCGGATACTCCGTTTACATATTGAAGAGAACATGCACAGGCAATTCAACCTGAAGTCATTGGAGATACTCGAAAAGTTGATCTATGTATAGAGGATACCTACTCGACCTGATACCGGAAAAGACCATGGAGCTGCTGGAGAAGATCGGCGCTCATGGGGCGAGCCTCGACATGCGCGCATTCGCAGTCGGCGGCATTGTTCGCGATCTGATCCTCGGACGTAAACTCTCCGACATCGATATCACCGTCGAAGGTATCGGCATCGACTTCGCCCGAAGCTACGTGAACGAACACGGCGGAGCGTACTACAGCTTCCCGCAGTTCGGCACCGCTACCATGATCACCACGGATCGCATCCGGATCGACGTCGCCACCGCACGCACGGAGGCCTATCCGGTTCCCGGCGCGCTACCGATGGTCACCGATTCGACCCTGCGAAACGACCTGCACCGACGCGATTTCACCATTAACGCCATGGCCATGTCGCTCAACGCGGAAGACTTCGGCAGGCTGTTCGATCCTTTCGAGGGGATGTTCGATCTTCAGCAGGGCATGCTTCGCATCCTGCACGAATACAGCTTCATCGACGATCCCACCCGCATCCTGCGCTGCATCCGCTTCGCACTGCGGTTCGATTTCACCGTCGAAAGCGAGACCATCCACCTGCTCGACTGCGCTGTTCGTGAAAACGCGCTGAACACCGTTTCCGGCGAGCGGCTCTTTCAGGAGATACAGAAGGGCTGCGATGAGTCAATGCCTTTTCGCTATCTGACGGGCTTGCAGGAGCACGACGTTCTCAGGCATATCGATCGCGATTTGATCATCGATGAGACAATCGGAAAATGCCTGAATGATATCACGGATCATGGGCCCGTCTTCACGCACGAATACCACGGTCGCGAATGGAAATCCTGGCTCCCGTATCTGATCGCATTGACAACCGATCTGCCTGAGGAATCGCGCGATCGCATTTCCAGCAAGCTGAGGATGCCTGGTATATACGCGCGCGAAACGCGCAAGCTGGAGGCGTCGGGATTGCTCGAAGAAGTAGCGTGGGATGGTCGCACAGAAGGCGATATCTCGCTGCAACTTCGCACACTGGAACCGGAGACGCTCCTGTACCTCTACGGCAGACACGGATTTCAGGTTATCCTCGACTATATCGAGACATATCGGCACGACAAGGTGAAGCTCAACGGCGGCGACCTGCTCGAACTGGGCGTCGAGCTCGGACCCGAATTCGGAAGGCTGCTCGATCTGCTCTACGTGATGCGTGTCAACCGCCGGATCGTTACGAAAAACGACGAAATCGACTTTGTTAAAGGGTATCTGGATAAGGAATAACCCCCCTTAATCCCCCCTTGTCAGGGGGGTGAGGGACGAAGGTTTTCTACTTCTTCACCCCCCTGACAAGGGGGGATTAAGGGGGGTTATTCATTTAAAATCAGGTACTGTCCCTTTAAGTGTGTCTTGAACCTTCAAGGTATACAATCTCATTCAGTATTTATTTGGAAAGAGTTTCGTGTCAAACTTGAAATTATAGATCGGATACTTTCGGTATCGATCAGACTTATCCATAGCAACTTTCGAAAGCAGCAGCAATGCCGACTCCTCCGTCGGCATTGAGTTTCTGATCTTCAATACCCGTCGGAAGCTTTTGTGCAAACGTTCCACCCAGTTCGTCGTATAGATCATTCCTCTGATACGGTAATCATATTGTAGATAGGTGAAGTAATACGTCATCTCGTGTCGATTCTTCAGCCTTTTGATATATGGGTATTTCGATCCCCATTTGACACAGAAAGTTTCGAATCTGTCACTCGCTTCCTCCCGGGAAAAGGTGGGATCCGATATGTTGAACACCTCACGTAAATCTGCCGCAACTTCCTCCTTATGGTCATGACGAACATGGTTGAGAATATTTCGTTTCAGGTGGACGACACACTTCTGCAAATCAGCTTCAGGATAGACACGAGCAATGCTGTTCTCAAGACCATTGATACCATCAGCGATGATGAGGTCTGTTGTCTCCAAACCTCTTGCCTTAAGGTTTTGCAGCAGAGACGCCCACCCCGAAGCGGATTCCTGGGGGATATTCTCGATTGCAAGGATATCTCGACTCATATCTTCCTGCAGACCGATCACGGTATAGATTGCTTCACTCTCGACCTTTCCTGCCCTTCTGATATGGGTAAACAGAGCATCCACGATTAAAACAGGATATCGCCTTTGCAGAAGACGGTCACGCCACTGCTGAAGCTCTTCTGAGAAGGACTGCGTGATTCGACTGATACTGGATTTGCTGTAGTTCTTACCGTAAATACTTTCGAAAACGTCACTTACATCTCGTGTCGATAAACCCTTGCTGTAAAGGTTGAAAGCAAGCTCGTGGAGCTCATTCTCCTGATTGCGCAATACGCTCAGGATTACCGGGTAAAAATGCCCAAGACGATCACGTGGAATCCGTAGCGACAAGGAACCCCAAACTCCGCTCGCAGAGCCTGCTCGGTAACCATTTCCTTTGTTATTCATATCGGACGCAAGGCGTAAAAACTCGTTTCTCTCCAATTTCATTAGACAATTGCAAAACGTTTGATAGACTTGGTTAAGACCATGCTTGTTGAGAGCTGTGTCGACGATTTGCTCTATTTGTGGGAGCGAAAAGTTCATGAGAACCTCCTTGGTTTTGTTTGCCAATTTAACCTTGGAGGTTCTTGCTCTTTTTTGTCAATCAGACACACTACTTGGGACGGTACCTAAAATCACGACGAAGTCACTGGAAATAATTCTGAAGCATATCCAGTCTTCGAAAATGCCTCACACGCTCTATCGCATATCTTTTTACCACAGCATATTACGACTATCTACAGCACATGCCGATGTTATCGTTGACCTATACGAGAACCGAACCGGGACGAATTCTATTGACGAAATCATTTAAATCTCAATCTTTTGCACATTCATTATTCAATAATCGGAGGAATGATGGCCAGCAAGTCAAGTTTCGAGTTTTACACTGAACTATCTCAATTATCTCGGGTACGAGCAATTGCCGAAACAGTTTTATGGAATCCTAATGTTCGTAAGGTCACGACAGCGGAAGCGTATGAACTGGCACGCAAGCAGCCAGGTGTTTTCGAGACAGATCTTGAAATATATCCGCAGGCGGCGGAAGTTCTCGGACTTCCCAAGGGCGCGAAAGTGCTCGACGACTGCCACGGAAAGATTATCGGTCGCACCGCAAAGGCACGTCGCTTCTACAACCGCATGGGTGAGCTGGAGCGAAACAAGGTGGAAGGCGATCTTCGCGAAGCCATGTTTCAGCTCGAACAGAAGAAGCTGATTCGTGCCGAGGGTGTCCTTGGGCTGGACGACGATCTGATGATCAAGGCGCATTTCGTGACGACTGAATCCGACGCAATGAACGTGTTCAACTGGCTCGTCAATTTCATGCCTTATTCGGATATCGCAGAGAAGTACGACGCCAGTAGAAAGCTTCCTATCCAGGACATCATCATCGTCGCATTCAACGAATGGACCTGCGACGATTCGTATTACCACAATGTCGGCGCTCCGCAACTCGCGCTGGTTGACGAGAAGCACAACGTGATCTTCAACCTCGGTATGCACTACTTCGGCGAGCGGAAGAAAGGTACGCTCACCCTGGCGTGGACATCCGGTATGCGGCTCGGAATGGCAGCCTGCCACGGTGGAATCAAGGAAATCGATTTCACGCAGTGTGCCGAAGACAAGTACCACAAACTCGGCAAACGCTCGATCGCGTTCTACGGGCTCTCCGGCACAGGCAAGTCCTCGCACACCAACAGCCACGACAACGCAGGAACCCTCCCTGAAGGCTTCAAGAAAGTGGTGCTGCACGACGATGCCTTCCAGATCGATACCGAAGAAAAGGTCTGCCGCGTCTGGGAACCATCCCTCTTCGACAAGACCGATAGCCGTCCACCGGACCATCCCGACTGGAGATACACCATCAGCCTGATGAATCACGCTGTGATGAACATCGACGGCAAAAATATACCTGTGGGACTCGATCTTCGCCAGGGCAACGGCAGAGCACTGCTCGATCGCGACCTCCTGGGTGACTATGTCAATCGCTGCTCCTTCCCGCAAGCGCTCTGCTGGCTGATGAAAGACATTATCCTGCCGCCGGTGGTCAAGTTCAGCGATCGCCACCTCGCAGTGGCCATGGGCGCTTCGCTCATCACCAAGCGCAACCGCGCCGAAAACGTCACGGAAGAAGAGCTCAAGAAGCTGGTCTTCGAGCCATTCGCCAACCCCTTCCGCGTATATGAACTCTACAAGGATGTCGAAGCGTTTCTGAACGTGATCGATAACGGTGCAGACGTTTATGCGTTCAACTCCCGCGGTTACTGGAAGACATCCGAGGATGATCTGGAGTCGATTCCGCTCAAGACATCCCTCATGATGCAGACCTTGATTCTCACCGATCAGCTCGAGTGGGAAGAATGGAGCGCGATCCAGGGAATCCTGATTCCGACGAAAGAAACAGTCGATAAAGCGCTTCCGGGATACTATGATCGTTACAACCCGCGTACACGCGAAAATATCGACGATTACAACCATCTGATTCGCGATCGTTTCGCGCAGAGAAGGCAGTTCCTGATTTCTTCCGATCTTACGCAGAAACCGTATCTTCTGAGCAATCTCGAACGCGTCCTTCAAACGAGCTTTGATAAATGAGCCGGATTCATTAATTAAAGTTCAACTTAATCTGATTCAATAAACTATTGCGGGGAGCTAAGATATGTCTTGGCTCCTCGTTATCTTCTCAGAAAACATACACTTATATCACCTCTTCTGTTTGACATTCACTTGTTTCCTTCGTATTTTATTATATCGAGCATTGTCGGGAGGTTTAATGGATTTATCCGACTTGAGTGTTGGAGAGAAACAATACAATGGCGCACACGTACCTGAAATAAAAAGCGACACATTCGTTGTTGGAATTGGTGTATCCGATCATAGCATAGAGTATCTCGAGACATTTCTCAAAGTGCTGCCGATCAACACCGGTTTGTCTTATGTTCTCGTACAGCCCGTTCTACATAACAACAAAAGCATGATGATCGACCTTCTGGGAAAGTTCAATCCCGATCACGTTATCGAGATCACGGACGGCACAGAAATCCTGCCGGATCGATTTTATCACGTTTTACCGAACAAAACACCTGTGATCGAAGGAAACCGGTTCAAGGTATTACCCGATACCTGTAATAAAGAAACGCTCCATCACGCCGATTGCTTCTTCCGCTCGCTCGCGGAAAACTATCGTGATAAAGCAATCTCGATTCTGTTTTCCGAAAATACATCGGATGGGACACAGGGTTGCAATGCCATCAAAGCAAACGGCGGAATGATCATGATCAACGACAGCGCGATCTCCAGGAGCAGCAAACATGCCTGCAATTCATACAAGACCGAGCTGTTCGACTACATCGTATCGCCGCGGGATATGCCAAAACAATTGATCCGCTATGTAAGCCAGCGCAAGGGGCTTCAAGGGTCTGCCGATGAGAGCGACCGGATAAGGGGCGTAAACTGGTTCACGAGGATCATCGAAATCCTTCTCGACCACGAGGGCATTGACTTCTCCCATTACAAGCCGAAATTCCTCGAACGGAAAATCGAACGCCGCATGACCATGTCCCATTGCAAGACAATGGAGCAATACGTTGATTACCTCCTGAATAATGAAGAGGAAATCTCCATCCTCCGAAAAGATTTCCTGATGACCACCACGCGATTCTTCCGCGATTACGGCGCGTTCGATTGCCTTGAAAACGAAGTTATTCCCGCTATTCTCGAATCGCAGAAAGAGAAGGAACCCATTCGCGTATGGGTCATCGGTTGCTCCACAGGGGAAGAGGCTTATTCGATCGGGTTACTGCTTCTCGAAGCCATTCAGGGACAATCGCGCGATGTAATGCTCTATGCGACCGATCTGGATGATGTCGCACTCAATCACGCACGAAAAGGTATCTATCCCGAAGGGATCATTGCGGATGTCGATGAAGATTATCTGCTGACATATTTCACCGATGAAGACGGATGCTTCGGCGTCGGCGAAGAACTGCGAAACCTCGTCATGTTCCAGAAACACAACGTCCTCACACAGCATCCGATTCAGGATATTGATCTCATCGCCTGCCGTTACCTGATGCGAGCCCTGAAACCCGATACGCAGAAGCAATTGCTCTCAAAGCTCCACGACTCCCTGAAGCCCTCAGGCTATTTGATCCTCGGTTCGGGAGAGTCAGCGGGTGACGAAGGCAACCTTTTCGAGACGGTAGATCCCGCATGGAAAATCTACAAACCTGTTGAACGGAAACAGGATAATATTAAAAGAGTAAACGATGCCGAAGAGCATATCTATTATAGGCCGTCGGGAATGGAAGTCATCGGCAGGCAGCTTCTGAAGGCCATCATCAAGGAGACACAGCCGCCATCGATTCTGATCGATCACGACGGACGTCTGATCTGCGCCTTCAACGGTGGCGAGAAGTATTTCAGCGGAATCAGGAACGGCGATCCGCCCATTCTAGCGGAGATCATCGATATACCGTTGAAACCTGCACTGGAGACGCTATTGAAAACCTGTGATATGGAAGGAAAGAAGACTCGCAATACCGTCGAGTATAACGCGAAATTACTGCATATCACCGGTATTCCGATCGCGTTTCCGTCCATGGAGAATCCTTTGTACCTGATCACGTTCGAGGATGCCGTCTCCCGCCAGTAGAAATAACTTGCCTTCAGTCGCGTTATTCGGTTCCATGTTGCCTGAAGGAAGCGACATGAGATCTGTAGAATTCAACAACGGCTGGATCGACACCCATTGCCACCTGGCGGACGAAAGATTATTACCCCATAACATTCTCGCGAATGCGGGTCAGAACCATATCGGCTGCTTGATTTCGTCCGCGCTGTGCAGATCCGAGTACGACTTCCATCGTGCGTTGCAGAGTCCACTTCTACGCTGGACCGCGGGGATCCATCCCTTCTACGATAAAAGCACGATGGACGATTTCGATACGCTTGTCGAGCTTTGCGACAGGAAGGAAATCATTGGTATCGGCGAGATCGGACTCGACGCACGCAAGCCGAATGGTGATTATCAGGAAAAGCTGCTCAAGTTGCAACTCGATGTGGCGAAACAGTACAATCTCCCGGTGGTGTTTCATGTCGTGAAGCGACACAACGAACTATCTCGCATCCTTCGTGACGATTTCCCAGGAATTCGAGGTACTATCCATGGCTTCAATGGCTCAATAGAGCTTTTTCGACAGTACAGGAAACTGGGTATGTTCATCTCGATCGGCGGCAGGCTTGCTGATCATGAATCCTTGAAAGAAATCATTTCATCAGGATGCTATATGCTTGAAACAGATGCTCCCTATCAGAAACCCTCGTTCATCGACGATGATATTTTCACACCGCTGTATCTTCCGTTGATCGCCGATAGAATATCGACGCTAACCGGTACACCGCTACAAACCCTCATGGACACCCAGCGCCGTAACGTTTTGGAGTTATTCGGATTATGACCTCTACCCCATTCCAGCAAGTCGAAACCCTGCATCGGACATCGCTACTTCTCGGCGACGAGTCGATCGAGAAGTTGAAGAAGTCCGTCGTCGGCGTGATGGGACTCGGCGGGGTGGGTACCTATGCCGCGGAAATGCTCGCCCGAACCGGTGTCGGTGGATTCGTGCTGGTCGATTTCGATCGTGTCAAGCCATCCAACATCAACCGGCAGCTAACCGCGCTGCACAGCACCTTCGGCATGCACAAGACCGAAGCGCTCAAGCTGCGCATCCTCGATATCAATCCCGACGCGAGAATCGAGACTCACATCGATTTCTGCGACCAGCCGCTTCGAGAAAAAATCCTGCCCGGACTCGACTACATCATCGACGCCATCGACAGCCTCGGGCCCAAGACCGGATTGCTCGAAGACGCATACAACCTCGGGATTCCCGTGATCTCCGTCATGGGCGCCGGCGGGAAACTCGATCCGTCGAAGATCCGCATGAGCGACCTGAGCAAGACCACCATCTGCCCCCTGGCGCGTCGCGTGCGCAAGTACCTGAAACGACGTGGGATCGAGACCGGCATCCCGGTGATCTATTCCATCGAGATGCCTTATCCTCAGCACGACCACGACGCCGGCTCCGAAGCCGAATGGGAAGTAGATCGCGGACGGAAGCGCGGAACGCTCGGAACGGTCGGTTATCTTCCGGCTATCATGGGCATGTGGGCCGCATCGGTGGTGATCCGGGATATCGCGTCAGGCAAAGCGCTTGCTTCCGAATCCGCTTTTTAGGCTTGCATCATTCATTAGATCGTCTTAACCTGTAATGCTTTTATCAATATATCGTTGAAGATACATCCTCCGCATTGAATAGCACTCACGCCTGACAGCACAAATAACTCTTTTTCCCCTTGACCCTATATCTGCCATCTAAAATGTGGGTTGGCTTTTTTATGGAAACTGCCACGAAAAGGATAGAACAGACATGAATACAGGAGATGATTAGATGAAAAATCTATTACTTGGCATGCTATTATTCGCTGCCGCAATTCTATGTGCCGACGTATTGGGTGGAACCTACACGGTCGGCGGAACCGGCGCAGACTTCGAAAACCTCAACGACGCACTCGACGCGCTGGTCGATTACGAAATGACCAGCGATGTAGTCTTCGACCTGAACCCCGGAACCTATCCCGGTCCGTTTCAAATCGAGGATTTCGATGACACAATTTACGGTCTGACGATAACATCCGGCAGCGACGACGTCTCGGAAGTCGTGATGACCAACCCGAACGCAACCAGCACTTATGATAGTATCATCAAGCTCGTAGCGACCAATAAGGTGACCATCGACGGGCTTACATTCGAGCCCACGGGAACCTACGCACGCAGCATTTTCGTCACCGGCAACACCCAAGATTTCACGTGTACCGACTGCGTTTTCAACTACGAAGACAACCTGACTGCAAGTTACCATGAAGCCCTTTACTTCACCGGTTCGGGTACTGACATTATAAACGTGACCATCTCAAACAACACCTTCCACAACGGGAATGCCCATATTTACTTCAGCTCATCCAGCTCCCTGACAGACTTTGACAACGTTATCATTACCGATAACTATCACGATGGGCAGACCTACTGGGGAATCGTACTCACACAGAGTTATGGTGCAATGATCAGTGGCGAGCACATGGAAAATGTAAATCAGGCGATATCGATCTCGGCATCGGACTACGTGACGGTCCGCAACAACTACGTCTATGCCTGGAGTACCGGCGTCAGTCTCAGCTATTGCGACGAATCCGCGGTCTATAACAACGTTATCGACGTGAATGGATACAATTGGTATTATAACGGCTACGGATCGGAAGCGAGTGGGCTGATTCTCAACAACTGCGAAAACTCGGTAGCCTACTACAATTCCGTACTGAACACATCGACCCACACCGGCTCGAACGCGGCGGCGTTTTCCGGAGCGAACAACAGCGTGAAAAACAACCAGTTCGTATCGCTTGGCGGGGGCTATGGAATGTACGCGTATCGCATCGATCCATCGGAGGACGATATCAACATCATCCGAAACAACAATATCTATTCTGCATCACAGTATGTGTGTAAAGTCATGAACACCTACTACTATGAGCTTGACGATTACGCTGCGGTGAGCGGTCTCCCGAACTGCAATGCCAATCCATTCTTCGCCAACGATTTCCTCGTAACAGCATCGCCGCAACTGGATCACCAGGGAGTGCCGGTCGGTATAACCGTCGATATCAACGGACAAACACGTGACGCCATCGCACCCGATATCGGCGCTTACGAATACACATCCAGTCCCACGATGACTCCTTTGAACGGCACTATCACCGTAGGTAGCGGAGGAGATTTCTCTTCGCTTTCCGTGTTCGCATATCAATCCGCTTTTCGCGGCGTGAATGGGCCTGTCACGGTAGAGCTAATCGACCCTGTTTACAACGAACAAACCGAGTGGCACCATATTCCCGGCATCGGCTGGGATCACAGGATGACCATCCGACCGGCAACTCGCGACAGCGTCACGATCAAGTATTCCGCTCAGGACGCGGACAACAACTACGTCGTCCAGATGCAGCGCTGCAAGTATATGACATTCGAAAACATCAACTTCGAGACCGAATCGACCGGTTACGGAAATCTCGTCGTCATGCCCGGCTTCAACGCATTCATCGAGTTCGATCAATGCTCCTTCACCGCGCCGATTCAGGCGAGTTCCTCCTACTATCGCTTCTCGGTGAAAGCCTACGAATACACCTATACGAAAGAGATTTCCTTCGACGGTTGTACTTTCACCGGCAACGCTGAGGCGATCAAACTCACCGGCGATGATGCGTCCATCACGAATTGCAGTTTTTCCCAGCATTACAATGGCGTCGAGCTTAACACGACTCATAACGTGTATGTTTTTAACAACGATTTCAACGGCATCACGTACTGGGCGGTTTTGACCAACGGCGGCAGCGATCTCCAGTTACTCCGCAACCGCGTGTTCGTCGATGGCACCAATGGCAACGGCTTCGCGATCTACAACATGGAGCTTGGCGATGAACGCAGCCTGATCGCAAACAACGTCATCCGACTCTCCGGTGCGACAAGCCACCAGGGAGTTACCCTCGGAGGAAACGGATATACCGTCATCAACAACTCCGTCTGGGTCGATGGTGCGAACGGTACAGCGGTCAACCTCTATAACTCCGGCACGATGGAACTCGATTTTGTTAACAACATCCTGGTCTCCATCGATGGCTATGCGCTCGATATAAACTACTACACACCATCGGATAATCACGTAATCGACTATAACTGCTACTACTCCGAATCGAACTACCTGGCGAAGCTCGGAACCGTATATGAAAATTTAACAGCGCTTCAGAACGGTGTTCCCGACCAGAACCAGCACTCCATTGCGCTCAATCCGCACCTGACCGACGACATGCACACCCAGAGTCCCTGGCTGCGTGACATTGGCATCTTTAGCACTCAGATCACCGAGGACATGGACGGAGATCTGCGCTTCTTCTCATTTGATATCGGCGCGGATCAGCACACCGGAGCCGGTATAGCCACCCACATGTCCGGCAACTACACCATCGGCGAAACCGGCGACTACGAAACGATCGACGACTTTATCGCCGATCTGGAGTTCCGCGGCATCGAAGCCGACGTCACCGCGACACTCACAGCCGGTACCTGGCAGGGTTATCACGTGATCCGCGACTACCCGCGCACCGACAGTACACACACCGTCACCATCACGGCGGAGCCGGGCACCACCCTCGAGCTCGATCCGCTCAACCCGCAACAGAACGACAACTACTTCTTCCTGCTCAAGGCGGCGAACAACCTCACATTCTCCGGTCTGATCTTCTCGACGCTGAGTTCCTCCCCCTATTCACAGCAGATCGCCATCAGCGGTCGCTGCGAGAACATCGAATTCGTCGATTGCTCGTTCAATCTGCCGACCTATTGCTACGCGATCAGTTCGGTGCAGGGTCTGGGCGACGGACTCACCATCGACAACTGCTTCTTCCAGGGCGGCAATCATGGGGTGTATCTCCCGGGGGCAAACTACGACAGCAACCACTACCAGAACGTGAGAATCAACAGTTGCCAGTTCAGCGGCATGTCCGGCCCGCTCTACCTGCTCGAAGTCGATAACCTCGAGATCGCGGGAAGCATATTCAATCAGAGTTTTGCGCCCATCTTCATCGCCTATTCCACAGGTAACATCGATGTTCACAACAACCGGATATTCACTTCGGGCTATTCCAATTCAAGCGCCAGCGCTTCATTTGTGACCCTCAATAACATCGATGTCGCAGAAGGCAACGATGCGAAATTCTACAACAACATCATCAATGTAACGGATTGCAGTTGCCAGTCATTGACCGGGCTCTACATCGGTTATTCGGACGGCGTTTCCGCAACGCATAACACAATCGTGATCGATAACATGTCGTATGCCGATTACGGTAGTGCTCTCTCGCTCTATAACAGCGATAACAGCTATATAATCAACAACATCCTGTCGTCTCCCGCCAAAGGTTACGCCGCGACTGTCACGAGTTGCGCGGAAGTTTCCTGGATGGGTAACACCTGCTATGCCAGCGGAAAATACCTCGGCAAGATCGACAACCACAACTACGAACCCTATGCATTCATGTACACCCAGATGGGCGAAATTGAAGGCATGTATGCAGATCCGCTTCCGGATGAAAACGGCTACGCGCAGTGCTCCTGGCTGCGTGAAAGGGGTATAAGCATATCGCATCCGTACGACATCGACGGGAATCCATTCGGGAACGATCCGTGTCCGGGCGCAACCGTCATCGAGGACCTCGGTGATCCGATCTACTCCAGCACGATCGTCGGAACCGGCGGCAGCTACGCCACACTGAACGAAGCGATCGACGACATGAGGATTCGCGGAATCGCCGGCAACGTTACGCTGTATGTCGCCCCCGGCACGTACGAGCCTGTGACGATCAGCTATATCCCGAACATGATCAACAGCTCGCTGACGATCCGTAATCAGAGCGAGAATCCCGTCGTGATCCAGAGCAATCCGGCGGGTGCCGACGACAACTGGGGTATCAAGCTGTTCAACAGCTACAACCTCACACTCGAAGGTCTCGAATTCGAATCGCTCAACGACAGCTACGCCAACGGAGTTGTTCTGGAACGTTACATGAAGGATGTCACGATTTCCTCATGCTCATTCGGAACCGAGCTGAACAACACGACCTCCACGAACATTACCGCGATCTACGGCTACGGAACACCGTTCGACGGCATCCGCGTCCAAAACTGCGATATGACGAACATGGGATACGGCGTTTTCATCTACGGCGCGACAGCGAGTCCGGTTGACAACACCGGACTGGAGATTCTCTACAACACCATCGACAACGTCTATCTGGGCATCAAGGGCTACTACTGGCTCGACGCGACGGTCAACGGCAACCAGATAACCGGCTGCCGCGGATACGGCATGCACATCGAAGACTCGGATCAACTGGAAATCGCGAACAATGTCGTATATTCCACCGGCAGCATCGGTATCCTGCTCGACGACATTCTGAACACCGAACACGAGCAGATGATCTACAACAATTACATCGAGATGAGCGGCACGACCAACGTTGCGCTCCGTCTCACAGATACCGTCAACGCGCATGTCGTCTTCAACACGCTGCGCATGAACACCACCTATTCCAACAGCGTGGCATTCCAGCAGCAATACGGTTGCTCCGGACTCGTCTGGGTCAACAACATCGCACAGGGCGGCATGATCGCGCCGGTCGAGCTTTACAGCATGAGCGACGTTGCCGAAATCCACCACAACCTCACCCACAGCGACGGCGCATACGTCCGTATCAATGGAACCGACATCACCACCATCAGCGGTTACCAATCGACCACCGGCGACGTGACCACCCTGCTCATGGACCCGGGCCTGGGCGAAGGCTACTACACCCTGGCAGGCTCTGACGCCATCGATAGCGGCGTACCGTTCGAAGGCATCGAATTCGATATCGAGGGCAATCCGCGCACGAATCCCGATCGCGGTTGCTGGGAATACTCGATCATGGGTCTGGACGCTCCGCAGAACGTCCTGATCACGATCGACGAAGAAAACGGCATGATCGATATCAACTGGGAAGCAGTCAACGGTGCTGGCGCGTATCGCGTCTATATGAACGAACTGCCGACCGAAAACGGCTGGACGACGCAGACCACGACCGCGACGTCGATGCAGATTCCCATCGCGGACGGCTATCGCTTCTTCAAGATTACCGCGCTGGATTCCGCAAGAACCAGACGATAGAATATACATATCCAGTCAAACCCCTTATCGGTTCGCCGGCGAGGGGTTTTTCTTCATGGTACGCAGGCACCCCTGCCTGCTCCCTACGGTCCGCCAAGCTTCAGCTTGGCATTCCTCGGGAACGGACGGGCAGCCCTTACCGGTCCATCGATCTCGGAAATTGGGATTTCTGATTGACCGATTCCAATCCTCATGTACATTATGATTATTGGACAATGAATTGGTTTCGAAAAGGATAAAAAATGCTTCAATCACTGACCGAAGGCTTTACACTGGGTCTGGCGACCGGCGTCGTCTGCCTGTCAACCTGCACGCCGATCTATCTTCCCTACCTCCTCAGCAGCGACCGCAAGCTGATGAAGAGCGTCGTCGCCATCCTGGAAATCTCGGCGGGAAGGTTCTTCTCGTACCTGACATTCGGTGCCATCGCGGGCTTCCTGGGCGCGCAGATCAATCAGGTCAACCGCGAAATCTTTACTGCCATCGCATATATCCTGCTCTCGATCTACCTGATTTTCTCGGCGATCCGTACCCGCAACGAGCATAAGAAGTGTGCCGTACCGAAATACGCCGCCATGACGCGCAGCGCCTTCGTACTGGGCATCCTGACCGGTATCAACTTCTGCCCGGCGTTCCTGATCGCGCTCTCCAACGCGATGAATCTTGCTGGACCACTCAGCGGTATGCTGCTCTTCCTCGGCTTCTTCTTCGGCACATCACTCTTCCTGATCCCGCTGGCGTTCGCGAACTTCCTCACCCGCATCCGGCAGATGAAGTCGATCGCGCAGGTCGCGTCCGTGCTGATCGGTATCTGGTTCATCGGCAGAGGTTTTTTGATCTTCTACGGATATTTCACCGAGAGCATCGACAACAACTCATTCGCGCCCGGGAAACAGCTTTCGGTTATTTCGTCCGAAGCGCATCTCCCCTATTTCGAAGAGCTTCGCGACTCGCTCGAAGCGCGAAAGGGCGATGACGTCGCGATAATCGTCTATGGTAAAAACGCACCGATCGAGAAGAAAGCGTCCAATCTCTATTTCGTGGATGAAGCACTCTTCGAGGCGGATTCCAGTGCATTTTTCGATATCGACTATTTCTCTGTGGAATCAGGATATAACATCAGCGATATGATGTATTACCTTAGCTCTATTTTCCAGCAATGCCCTTCCGAATCGGAGGACGGCGAGAACAACAATATCTGCTCGACTTGTCCGAAAACGCAGGATGTCGATTTCTCGGACAGCTATCGGACCGCTTTCAAGCAAGACGATTCTCGGGTGCTGGATGTCTTTGCGCCGGGCAATCGCTACATAATCCTCGCTGACTCCTCGAATACATACTGGATGAGCTTGAAAGAGGAGCTGCAAAAGGCATCGAGCAATCCGGTGCGATTCGAGTTGGAGAAAATAGTGCCAGGCGATGAAAAAACCATCTATTTCGTGCCGTTCGATATCGAGGAATCGCTGAAGCGGGACGGTCTGATCGATTCGCTTCACACCGTCGCGATTCCGGATGGATACAATCCACAAACCGTCGTAAGCTTCCTGAAAAAATTCACGTTCAAGGTCGATAACAGGCTGAGCTGGCATTTCGAAAATCGAAACTGACCGGCAGCATTTTCGAAATAAAACACAGTGGAGGAAAACATGGATGGATTGACTGTATGGTTTGAAATCCCAGTGAAGGACATTGCCAGAGCGCAGAAGTTCTACGAAACGATCTTCGATTTCGAAATGTACGCATCGGAGGTTTCCGGACAACCGATGGCGTTCTTCCCCATGGAAGACGGCGATGAAGGCGCTCCCGGCGCTTTGATCGCGGGAGATGGCTTTGAACCTTCGAAAACAGGCGTACAGGTCTATCTCGGCTGTGGCGATGATCTGAGTGATGTATTGTCACGAGTGGAAGCGGCCGGAGGAAAAGTAACGCAACCGAAGACGGTCATTACCGAAGAATATGGCTATATGGCTTATTTCAACGATACGGAAGGCAACCAGATCGGACTCTGGTCGAGAAACTGACAAGCTTTGAATGGGCGTTCGGAAGAGCGCCCTTTTTTTTTACTTCCTCTTCTTCACACGAACCATCTCGCCGATATCCATCAGAAGCAATTGACAGCGATCGCATCGCCAGGCGCGGTTCTCGGCGCCGGTGAATCCCATGTTATAGGTGTTGCCGACCAGCTTGCCACGCGTCATCAGCATTCCCATGGGCTTCATATCGGGTAATCGCCAGTAGAGCCCACGCTGCATGAAGGCTAAGCCCGGCGTCATGTTGAATCCGCATTTCGGGCATTTATGCGGCGGTATTCTGAGTGTCTCTTCCGGTGTCATCTCGATGAATTTGTTGCGATAGCGATTCGTAACGATTAATATAACAACTACCGCGACCGTGACTATTGTCGAGAGCACAAGAACGATGATGGACTCGAATGATTCTGCCTGCATGGCGTCTCCTTTGTTATCGAGGCTGAATGGAATAGCTGAAAACGATTCCGCTGTTGGGCAGCACCCATTGATCCGGCTCGACTGACACTGATATCGTGTGGTCGTCGCGCTGGATATCAGGGAAACGGGTTTTCCCTGCGAAAATCGCGACTGGATCGACCTTGTGGATCGAGGGCGGATACGTAAACGCCACTTTAACCCCACGCGTCGGCTCGTTGATGAACACCGACATCTGGTTCGCCGAAGCGGGATACCAGGTGCGAGTCGGGATCGAAAATTTTACCTCTTTGCCGACCAGGTTCTTCAGCTCCGGGTGGTGGCAGCGGATTTCGATACAGCCGCCGACGATGCGTTTTTCGGTAATCAGATCGAACTCGTCGATGCGAGGCGAGAGCACGTCGAAGAGCTTTTCGTCCAGCGCGAGGGAGTCATCCAGCAGCCAGCGATATTCCACATCGTTGCGCTCGAAATAGCGTTGTAGGAAGTCGGGATTGTTGGCGCAAGCGACGATGAAGTAGTTGTTCTGGAGCTGCTTCTTGAAGGTCAGAGACGTCTTCGTGATCAGGTAATCCCCAAAAACTTCGGGCTCGATGAATTCGATGGTGTGGACAAAATCCGTGCGATAGCGGATATCGTGATCCTTGTCACGGAAGAACCGGCTCAGCACGTCCTGATAGATGATTCCGGCGATCTCACTACTCTCCAGTCGCTGACGAATGGACGCCTCGATGATGCGATTGAGGCGGTTGTCCGAGAAATCGGGCGAGAAAAACTCGCGCCTTGCCAGCGGAGCCGAAGATACGATCTGCTGCTCGTCGATATAATATCTCCTGGCGCGACGGCCGACCTGGCACATCAGCTCATAGCTGCTGCCGCCGTACAACCTGACCAAATCCTCCACGCGCAGATTGCTACCGAGGACGATCACTTCGTCGCCGATCTCTGTATCATCGACGCCCTGAAGCGAAACCGCGATCATGTCCATGCTCACTCTGCCCAGAACCAGGCAGACCTTTCCGCGGATCATGACTTTTCCACGACCGGAGAAGAGAAAATCGTAGCCGTCCGCGTAGCCCACGGGCAGGATTGCGTACTTCATGTTTTCTTCGACGACGTACGTACGATTGTAGCCGATCGATTCGCCCTTCAGCGCCTTCTTGATCTGCCCGACGCGCGTCTTGAAGGTCATGACCGGACGTAACTCGATGCGCTCGACGAATGACGGATGAGGGTACACGCCGTAGGTAAGCAGTCCAAGACGAACCAGCGTCTTCGCTTCCGGGAAGACGGTCAGGAAGTCTTCAGTCGATTCATCCCTGAAACTCACCACGCCGGCGCTGTTGCACAGGTGGATCCATGATGGACGCACAATGTCGGCGAGTTGTATTAAAACATTCAGAAAGATTTTATACTGGTGCAGCGAGTAATCGTGATCCTCTTCGCTACTGGAGAGGTGCGAGAATATACCGTCGATCCGCAGATTGGCGAGACCGGCGATTTCCTTGATGATTTCGACAGCCTCGGTGTGATGGATTCCGCTCCTGCCTATGCCGGTATCGATGTTGATGTGGATCGGTATCGTCCTATCGCCACAGGCATTACTCAGCGCTTGTGCAAAACATAGGTCGGATACGGTCGGGATCAGGTTGTATTCGAGGATGAGATCGATCTCGTTTTCGAAGGATGGAGAGAGAATCAGGATCGGGATTTCGATCTCCTGATAGCGCAGGAGCGCGCCTTCCTCAGCATTGGCTACGCCAAGAAAATCGATACCCTCGTCAATGGCTGCCTTGGCGATCTCGTATGCACCATGACCGTATGCGTCCGCCTTGACGATCTGCATGACGCGCGTTTCAGGCTGAACGAATCCACGCAGCTTTCGGAGATTCCAGCGATAAGCCGACAGATCGATCTCCGTCCAACTCCGATCGGATATAAGCATCAGAGAATCTCCTCGAGATTCCCTCTGAAACGGAAGTTGGGATTCAAATCAACGATGAAATCGTCCGATTCGTGCAGCAGTAGCGTCTCGTGCCCTCGATTGAACGAACCGTCATCGTTCACCAGGATTTTCAGGATCGGATGCAGCAGGTTCTTGCGCGAGAAACCGACGACGATCCCGATGCGACCGGAATTTAGCTTTAATACGCTCCCGACCGGGTAGATACCCATCACCTTGATGAAGTGGAATACCAGTCGCCGGTCGAACTTGTTGTTGGACATCTTGTGTAGGAAGTGGATCGATTCCGCCGGCTTCAGGGACTTCTTATAGCTTCGCTCGGTGGTCAGCGCGTCGTAACAATCCGCGATCGAGACAAGCGCCGCATACTTGCTGATGCTTCTTCGTGAAAGCCGGTCGGGATAGCCATCGCCATTGTAGGCTTCATGATGATGCCGCACGATATCCAGAACCTGTTCGTACCGGAAGTTCTCGCGCTTGCAGATCTCGTAGCCGTAGATCGGGTGGCGCATTATAATCTCGAATTCTTCCTCGGTGAGTTTACCCGGCTTGTTGATGATGTTGATATCGATCTTCGCTTTACCGACATCGTGCATCAGTGCACCCACTCCGACCATGTCGAGCTGCTCCGGCGACATCGAGAGATGCGTCGCGATGGACAGCGAAATAGCCGTAACATTGACGCTGTGGTTGAAGGTGTATTCGTCGGTACGCTTCAGATTGACCATGCTGATGAGCGCCTGTGGATTGTGCACCACGCTTTCGATCAACTGGCTGGCGGTGTTGCGCACGACTTCGCTGTCGATGTTCTTGCCCATGCGGACGTTGTGGAGTACGTCGTCGATGACGTTCTGAGCGGAGTCGTAGATTCTACGCGCGATTACGAGTTCCTGTTTCAGGCTGTCGATGATCTTGTCCGGATCTTCAAGCTCTCTGCGAAATTCGGTATCGTTCTGTTTCTTCTCGTAGGTAGTGCCGGTCTCGACCTGGCTTGTGTCGCGCGAGATGAACACCTTGCGCACGCCACTCTGACGAAGCTTCTCGATCTGGAGATCCGAATTGATATAGACGCCGGCATCGAGCAGTTTGAGCCCGAATTCGTTGTGAACGGGACGCGAGAGGCACATCCCGATCATCAACCTGTCGATATCGATCAATTCGTGTTCTTGATTGAGTTGTTCCATCAAAAATATTTCGCCGCGATATCTGCCAATCGGGAGCGCTCGCCTTTCTCCAGTGTTATATGACCGACGATATCCTCGTTCTTGAGCTTCTCTACAACAACGCTCAATCCGTTACTCTCGGAATCGAGGTACGGGATGTCGATCTGGTACGGATCGCCGGTCAGAACGATCTTGGTGCCTTCGCCGGCACGGGTTATAATGGTCTTCATCTCGTGCGGTGAGAGGTTCTGCGCCTCGTCGATGATGATAAACTGCTTGGGCAGACTTCTCCCACGGATGTAAGTCAGCGGCTCTAACTCGATGAAGCCGTAGTCGAGATATTCGTCCAGCGAGGGACGTTTCTTGCCGAAAATCTTCCCGTTATCCGCGTGGTCTTCATGACCCAGCAGCAGGATTTCCATGTTGTCGTAGATGGGCTGCATCCAGGGATTGAATTTCTCCGCCTTGCTGCCGGGGAGAAAGCCGAGATCCTTGCCCAGTGGCGATATCGGACGCGAGATGACGAGTCGGGTGTACTTATCTTCTTCCATCACCTGATTCAGTCCTGCGGCGATAGCGATGAGGGTCTTCCCCGTTCCGGCCTTGCCTGCCAGGCTGACCATCTTGACTTCGTCGTCCAGCAGGAGGTCGAAAGCCAGCGCTTGTTCCTCGTTGCGCGCGGTGATGCCGAAGACTTTTTGACCTTTGTAGTACGCCAGCGGGTAAAGGGTCTTTGTCGATCCCGCATAGCGCGTCATGGTGTGCTCCGCGGGCTTCTTCTTGTTCACGATCCGTACGAATTGCTGCGGATAGAACCTGAAGTTTCTGCGCGTCAGATATTCCCGTTCCAGGAAATCGTTGTACTGCTTTTCGGTCAGTACCAGCTCGGTGACACCGGTGTACAGCTCTTCAAATTTGATGTGGTCCGATTCGAAGTTCTCGGCCTTGAGCTGGACGGCGTTCGCCTTGATGCGCACGTTGGCGTCCTTGGATACGAGAATCACCTCGGAATCGTTGTATTTCTTCTGGAAATAGAGCGCGGTTCCGATGATCAGGTTGTCATTGGTGTCGGTGATCAGGATGTCGCTCGCCGTATCGGATATCTTGCGGCTGAGCGCGACCTGGATCAATCCGCCCCTTTCGGTTCGGATACCGTCTTGGAGACTTCCTTTCTGACGCAGTTGGTCCAGATATCGTCCGATCTGCCGGGCGTTTCGGCCCTTTTCGTCGAGGCCCTTCTTGAAATTATCGATCTCTTCGATCACCGTGATCGGGATCACGACGCGGTTTTCTTCGAATGAAAACAGCGCTTGCGGATCGTGTATTAGAACATTTGTGTCCAGAACATAAATCTTTTCCATAGTCTTGCTCCAATCAAAGAACGCGCTGCCGTCCTGACGGATAGCAGGGTCACATTTCTGTATCTGTCAAAAATATCTGCAAATTCTAAACATTGTCAATCATTTTGTTTGCAGCGCGACATACGTACTTTCCGCTTGACAAAGGCGCGCTCGATACTTCTTGATCGATTCGGAGGTTATCATGCCATTACCGTTTCATTACAATCGACATCGTAAGATGTTGCAGCAGAGACAAGTCTGCGGCGACGCCATCCTCCCCATGCTGGAGCCGTTTATGTCCATGAAAGATCGTCGCGTGCTCGAACTCGGCTGCGGCGAGGCCGGCGTGCTCGATCGTTTTCTGGACGAAGGCGCTACCGGTGTCGGAATCGACCTCAGCCAATCGAAAATCGAATGGGCGCAGGAATTCTTCGCGGACAAGATCGACGACGGCAGGATGAAGCTCGATGTGGAGGATATCTTCCAGTGGACCGCGACATGCAGAGAAAAATTCGACATCATCGTGCTCAAAGACGTGATCGAACACGTGGAAGCCAAGCGCGTGCTGATGATGCTCTGCAAAAGCCTCCTGACCGACGGTGGCATTTTGTTCGTGGGATTCCCGCCGTGGTCCATGCCGTTCGGTGGTCACCAGCAGATGGCGGACACGATCCCCGGCAAATGCCCCTGGATGCACCTGTTGCCGATCGAATTGTACGAGCAATGGCTACGGTTCGCCGGCGAATCGGGCGACAGGCTCGAAGGCTTGCTGGAGCTGCCACCAACCAGGCTTTCCACCCGTGATTACGAAAACCTCTGCCGAAACTGCGAACTGACCGTCCTCGATCGCCGACTCTGGCTGATCAACCCCATCTACCGCAGCAAGTTCAATCTCCCGACTATTCCCCTGCCGCTGCCCATGCCGCTTCGCTGTGACCTCTTCACCACCGCCGCGTGGTATGTGGTAACCACTTCATCTTGACTTTCGCGCTCCTCTGCTAAAGGAGAACAATGAGCGTGCAATACATGCACAGGATTTGATTGACAACATCCAGAGCATGATTCATACTTGAATAATATATATTTTTCTGAAGGAGTCCTTTAATGAAGCGTTCCGTATGTCTCCTGATTCTATCCATTGCAATATACTCAATGATGGCAAACACTGCCCCAGAGATTTTCAATTTCTCTGCCGCTCAGCGAACCGATGGATCAAAAACAGTTGATCTGTACTACGATATTGCGGACGCAGATACAAACATGGTATCGATCGGTGTGGAACTATCGGAAGACAATGGAACAACCTGGGATGTCATCCTCTCAACACTCGGCGGAGACATCGGAGATAATATCGAGCCCGGGACCAACAAGCACATTACCTGGCTCGCAGGAGATGAAGCGGAAACGTATGAAGGAACTTTGTTTCGATTCAGGTTGTCTGCCGCCGATTCTCTGGAGACAACACAAGAAATTTCAGGTCTCGTTACGCTCGATACCGTCGATCCGCAGGTCAGCGTGATTTCTCCCAATGGCGGTGAATTCTACCGGGTCGGGAACACGCACGCAATCGAGTGGACAGCAACGGACTTCGGACTCCCTTCGGATGCCATTACGATACAGTTCAGCGCGAATAATGGCGCGACATACTCCGACCTTGCGAACAGCATGGCGAATTCAGGAAGCTTCGACTGGCAGATTCCATTCACCCTAACCGACGACGGCTTGATCCGCATCAATGTCACAGACAATTTCGGAAACGAAGCGGAAGACACCTCCGACAATCCCTTCGAGATAGACGTTCACTATGTGCCGGACGATTTCCCCACCATCCAGAGCGCGATCGATGCGGCTGTCGATGGCAACGTAATCGTTCTGCAGAACGGCGTTTACTACGAGAACCTCGCGATCGAAGGCAAAGAAATCGCGCTGGCCTCCCGCTTCATCCTCGACGGAAATCCCAACCACATCGATCTGACGATTATCGACGGCAGCACGCCCTCGGACACGCTCAATGCCAGCGTGATTAAAATGCTGGCAGGAAGCAATCCCGATGCCGTGCCCTACATCTACGGTCTGACCATTCAGGGAGGTTCAGGAACATTCAACGCATCGCTGGACAAAAAACTCGGCGGCGGATTCTACATCGAAGGGCTGAATCCGATTATCACCGGCAACAAGGTCAAAGACAATCAGGGAGTCGATGAAGGCGGCGGCGCATACGCGCTCAACGGACATCCCAACTTCGGTGGCGATATCGAGAATGCAGGCATCTGGAATCTTCAGTTCAATCCCGGAACCAACGTGTTCTACCAGAACGTCGCCGGTTACGGCAGAACCATCTTCATCGAAGGCGCAACCGATGTCCTGAAAGCGGAACACTGCCACTTCGACGTCTATAGCACGGTCTATCAGGATGTCCCCGAATTCTGGGCATACACCGACGGCGAATCATCGTTCCTCTACGGCAGCGGCGATCGCGAAGCCATTATTTCCGACGCCTACATCTCGGTTTACGGTGACGACAACAACATCGGCTCGACGCAAATGCTCCCCTTCCAGCACATCTCCAGAGCCTATCGGGATATCTACGCCACCGAAAACAATATCGTCACCATCCACCTCGCGCCGGGAACCTACGCACCTTCCACCACCGGCGAAAGCTTCCCCATCACGCCAATGGACTACATCATCATCGAAGGCAGCACGACCCGCGAAGAGACCATCATCGATATCGAAGGCAGCGCAGAAACTCCCCGCAGCGGATTCTATATCAGCGATAAAAACTATGTTGCACTGAAGAATATGACGATCCGGGGCGGGAATACCTCTGGAATAGATGGAATTGGATCTGCCATAACTAAAAAAACAAGCAGGATGGATCTTTTTAATTGTGAATTTATAGATAATACAGGATTAATTCAAGCGATTTATAGCTATCAGCCATATCCGTTGAACTTCCCGGACTCATTAGTTCTCGACAGGTGCTTTTTTCAGAGCAATACTATGGATACTGCTACTTCTTACTGTAGTATTTATTCGAATTATTCTGTACTGGAGGTAAATAACTGCTATTTCTCGAATTTGCAAGGAATAGAGTTTAATGGCCCTGATTTTCATGGTAATTCTGGGAGAACATACTTCAAGAATTCAGTATTTATTGGATTAGCTTTTGGTTATAGGAATATTGTTAGTCCGAATTATTACAATTGCACATTCTACGATCATGATGAATTTGGAGGGGATTGGTGGGGTGGTTTCTCAAATTGTGTATTCCATGGCGATAATGAGAAGCATATAGAATTTGGTTTTGAGTCGGTTTATTGGGATATTTCACGCAATAATTGTATTCATGGCTACACCTACTCTTCAACAAACCACGCATACGGAATTATCAATTCCGTGAATGCAAATGGTGTGCCTTGTGATATATATGGAAACATCTTCATGGACCCTCAATTAGTTGATGCTCCCAACGATTTATCTCTTGCATCCACTTCCACCTGCATCGATGCCGGCACACCAGATTCACTGGATCTCTATCTTCCACAATATGATATTACTGGTAGTCCACGATTATATGGATCATCGATCGATATTGGCGCTTACGAAAACCAGGGACTACCATCAGGCGACGCACATATTGATGCGGGCCCCGGTTCGCAGCATATATTCTCTACGAATCTTGATCCCTATGAAACTGAAATCCAGATATTAAGTATCGGAAATACGGGTAGTACTCCTTTGTATTACACTGTCACATTGACACCTTCTTCAGAATTTAACTGGGTTTTACTTAATGGAACCTCAACAACAGTTACGAGTAAAATAAACGATGGAGAACCGATTGAGGACATCGAAATTGTCTTCAGCACCGAGCATTTAATGATCGAAGCTGGACATTATGAAACAATCCTGCGAATCGTAAGTAATGATGCGGATTTTCCAGTCATCGAATACAATGTTGAAATGGATATTGATTCGAGTGTCGATGTTGACCCAGATTCCTTCGAGTTATATCTGGTGCAAGAACAAACTCAAACGGTGCCATTGATACTTACCAATTTAGGAAATACACTTGTAAACTACAATTTGGATTTCCTTAATAGAGCCGAAGAAAATGAGATTCGTTCAATTGAAGGCTCATATATGGAATGTAGCGAATCAACGTTCCTTCCCGGGGAAGCCGCAACCTGGCATCTAACAGCCTATAATGCCAGCGATGACAACGAATGGCTCGAAAATATCATGATTGATCTGCCGGAAGGGGTAACGATCTATTTAGCATCCAATTTCGTTGGCGGTTCCGGTGGTGATCTTGAATATGACGGGACAACCGGAAATGGTGTTGAAGTCAACTGGCATGGGGAGACGAGCAATGGATGGGGTTTAATCCATGGTGGTGAAATAGCCAATACCGCAATCAATATCAGCATTGACCCGGATTACACAGGCGATATAGCAATATCTTATCAACTTGACGGTGACGTGTACGGTAATGAACCGCATGTATCAACCGGTATCATTGAGATCGAAAATATTGGTTCAGATGCTTCATGGATAACCGCAAATCCAACATCAGGAACAATCGAACCGTACGACACGAGTCAGATTGATGTGATGCTGGATGCTTCCGGGCTCGAGAATGGCGAATACAACGCGAATATCGTCGTATCTGATGGGAGATTCATTCATTCCGCAATTCCCGTAACGCTCTATGTAGGTGATTCAGCGCTGGAGTTACCGGCCAACATCGCGCTGGAAAACGACGGCAGCGAGGTTGTGATCTCGTGGGACGCCATTGCTGACGCTTCGTCGTATCGAGTCTATGCGGGCGATATCCCGTCTGAGGCGATCATCGACGTATCGGGTGAAGGTAGCTTCTCGGAAGCAGATGGACGGGTATCGTGGGCATTTACCGGTGATATCGAATCGAAGAAGTTCTTCCTGATCAAGGCGGTATATTTCGAATAGATCAAAAATGGTGGAGCTAAGGGGATTCGAACCCCTGGCCTCATCATTGCGAACGATGCGCTCTCCCAACTGAGCTATAGCCCCACGTAAGATTCCGTATCATCCATCCGAAATCGCGTTTCTCTGTCAAGTGAAATCACATTCATTGACAAACTTGAACCTTCCTCAAAACTGGGATGAAATATCCGAAGGACTTGTCATGAAGCCGTTATACATTGTCATTGCGATACTTTCGATCACGGGAATGCTGCTGGCGAAAGAGACGTATCGAAGGGAAGAGGATCCTCAGATCGCGCAGGCAAAGCAGCAGTTTGCGGAGGCGGTCGAGCATTTCCAGGCTGGCGATTACCAGGGCTCGATTCTGGCGTTCGAAAAGGTGCGTGAACTCAATCCCGAACACCCTGGCATCGAATACAACATCGGACTCTGCTATCAGAAACTACAGAATTACGATCAGGCGCTGAACCACTTCAAGAATCAGCTCGAAAAGACCCCCGATGACGCGGATACGTGGTTCGACCTGGCGGTCACCTACTATCACAAGCAGGATACAGGCAGCGCGCTGCGGTCGTTCAAACGCGCCACCGAGATCGATTCGACCAATGCCCAGGCGTATTACAGCATGGGACTGATCGAACTCGGTCAAAACAACCTTTCACAGGCACAGAGTCATCTGGAAGAAGCCCTCGCGATCGATAAATCTCATATCCAGGCGACGTCCGCGCTGGGCGTGGTCTATATCCAGCTCGGCAGGAAGGATGAGGGCTACGCGATGGTCGAAGAGGCGGCGAACCAGGGATTGCGCGAGGCGATCGATTTCCTCGAGCGTTATCCAAAGGAATAAAAGCATGATATCCAGGAGCAAAGCTGTCGTACTGATTACGTTCCTGATTGCGGTTTTCACCCTTTCGGCAATCGAAGGTATTCCCGACAGCCTGCTGTTTCCGCATTACGGCGACCAGATCCTCGAGCACCTGAAACACACGAAGCTGGACACGCTCCAGCGGCGTCCGCGCATCGGACTGGTTCTCAGCGGCGGCGGCGCGTTGGGTCTAAGCCACATCGGGGCGCTGAGGGCGCTGGAAGAGGCCGGCATCAAGGTCGATTTCATCACCGGGACCAGCATGGGAAGCATCATGGGTTGCCTCTACTCGGTGGGATACGATTCGAAACAGATCGAGGAGATGGTCGCGCATCAGGATTGGAACACGCTCCTGATGGACAAGATTCCACGAAACCAGATATCCTTCGAAGAGAAATCCGATTACGATCGATATCCGCTGTCGTTTCCGATCCGGGGACTGGAAATATCCCTTCCCTCGGGACTCGTCGCCGGGCAGAATTTCTATGCCTATCTCTCGCAGTTGACCATGTCGATTCATCATATTCAAGACTTCAACAAGCTTCCCATCCCCTTCCGCTGTATCGCGACCGATATCGAAACCGGCGAGGCGGTCGTGCTGGATCACGGCTACCTGCCCGACGCAATCCGCGCCAGCATGTCCATACCCTCCATGTTCATCCCGTTCGAGATCGACGGCAGACTGCTGGTCGATGGCGGACTGGTGCGCAACTTCCCCGTATCAGACGTGCTCGATATGGGCGCGGATATCATCATCGGCGTCAATGTCGCCAGCACACCGGCAAAGCGTGACAAACTCAAGAGCATCATCAACATTCTCAGTCAGGCGATCAGCTTCGCCGGCTATAAAAGCACAGCCGAACAGAAGAAGATGGTCGATATCTACATCGCGCCGGACACCGGCGACTACGGCATCCTCGATTTCGATGCCGCCGATTCCCTGATCGCGGCTGGTTATCGCGCTGCGAAGGATCGCATGGACGAACTCAAAGCGCTGAGCGAATACATGAGCCAGTATATACAGGTCGATCCGCCCGAGCCTAAAACGGCGATCGACTCACTTTACATCGTCGAAATCGGGATCGAAGGTCTGAAGAACGTATCGCGCGATCTGGTTTACAGCAAGCTGACGATACCGAAAGGACGCTGGGTAAAACCCGACGAGATACAGTACGCGATCGAGCGCCTATACGGAAGCGAGTATTTCGACCTCGCGATGTATCGTCTGGAACCTGTGGCCGGTGGTGTTAAATTGATCGTGCGGGTCATGGAGCGCAGCGCAAACCTCTTCAAGGTCGGTCTGCATTACGACAATGTCAGCAAATCCGCACTCCTTTTCAACGGCACTTTCCGTAATCTCCTTCTCGAAGGCAGCAAGCTGTCCGCAAACATCAAGCTGGGCGACCAGTATGGCTGGGATCTTCGTTACTATCTGCTGACCGGGCGTCACCCTGGCGTCGGCTTCGAACTCGGTTATTGGGAAGAGAAGATGGACATCTGGACGTATGGGGTGAATAATGAAAGAGAAACGTATTGGGATTACTATCAGGGAGCGATCACGCTGATGGCGGAAACCCTTTTAGATAATACTATATCGCTGGGTGTCGGAGGTGA
Organism: Cloacimonadales bacterium (SeqCode); assembly: GCA_963666875.2. GTDB lineage: Bacteria > Cloacimonadota > Cloacimonadia > Cloacimonadales > JAIOQZ01. The sequence continues at coordinate 82,367 of CAXXPU010000015.1, read as the reverse complement.
AATCCGGGCTTCACGACTGAATTTGCGCAACAGCTCCGCAGTAATTGAAGCCGAGAAAACGGAAGGTGTGTTGTTCGATTATTTTGCCAATTTCGAAATCGATACACTGGAAGAACTGAATTATCCACGTGAAGGGAAAGACTACTACTTCGAATTCCGGAGCTGCTCGGGAGAATTCGAAATCACCGACACAAATGGCAGTTGTTACGAACAGAGAGATTCTTTTCAGCGCTTCTATTTTCGTGGTTACCGTGCGTTCCCGTTGTGGAAAAAGACCGCGCTTCAGTTGCGTGGTTACTACGGTTTCCTTCAGAATTACGACAGCATGTTTCCGGAGTATGTGTTTCAACTCGGCGGGATGAAATTTTACCGGGACACGCGTTTCGTTCCGCTGATCGGACTGCACGAGATGCAGAAGCTGGGCCCGAATGTCCTGTCCGCCATGTCATCTTTCCAGTACGAGGTTATGGACGATGTATATGTGATTGCCACCGCGGGATTGGGCAAGGTCGCGGATGAGCACGATAAACTTTGGTACAAGAAACATTACCTGTGGGGATACGGTTTCACGATCGCCGTCGATACTCCGGTGGGCCCGGTCGAATACACATGGATGACGGGCAATGTGAACGAAGACGGTATCTCATACGTGAGTATCGGCTATAAATTCTGAGAGTAATGATGAAATCGAAATGGGCGATCGTTCTCCTGTTACTTGTGTTCGCAGCGCTCGCAGCGGAAACGGCGCACGATACAATCAGATTGTTGGAACGATTCCGAGAACCGAAGAGAGGTCAGGTCGAGAATGATCGACCGCGCATCGGTGTCGTTCTCAGTGGCGGCGGCGCGCTCGGGCTTGCGCATATCGGAGCATTGCAAGCGCTGGAAGAGATCGGCATCAGGCCCGACTACATCACCGGCACCAGCATGGGTGCGATCATCGCAGGACTCTACGCCATCGGATACGATCCATACCAGTTGGAACAGCTCTCGTACGAGATCGACTGGGACGCGATTCTGAGTGATCAGATACCGCGATCCAGTATTCCTTTCGAAGAGAAATCCACCGATGCGGTTTATCCCTTCGCGTTTCCGATCGAGGGCTTCGAGATCAATCTGCCGAAAGGGCTGCTCAGCGGACAGAAATTGTACGAAATGCTGACACGCCTTACTGTTTCCGCCCACCATATCACCGATTTCAATGATCTGCCAATTCCTTTCCTCTGCATCGCGACAAATATCGAGACCGGCGAACCGGTGATGCTGGACAAGGGATACCTTCCGGATGCAATGCGAGCCAGCATGTCGATTCCCTCCATGTTCATTCCATTCAAGCTGGACGGAAAAACGCTGGTCGATGGCGGCTTGTCGTGCAATCTCCCCGCATCGTACGCAAGTGCGATGGGCGCGGACATCATCATCGCGATCGATGTGGGCGGAAATCTCGCGGATGAAGACGAACTCGATTCGCTCTTGCAAATCCTTACTCAGACGATTTCCTTTCACAGCATCAAATGTCTGGGAGAACAGCGCCCGTATGTCGATGTCTATATCGAACCCGACCTGAGTGGATACGACTTCCTCGATTTCGAGAAGTCGGACGAGTTTGTTTCCAAGGGTATCGGCGCTACACTTGGTCATTACGATGAACTTCTGGCTATCGCAGAACAGCAGAATCAATATCCGAAGCCGCCGGCTCCCGAGAAGCTCGTCATGCCGGACGCCATCTATATCTCGTCGATCCGCACGGAGGGATTGCAGCGAATATCGAGCAAGGTCGTCCTCGCGCGACTTCAGGTCGATCCAGGTACCTGGGTCACTACCCAGGATCTTGAGATAGCCATCGATCGACTCTACGGCACGCAGTACTTCGATCTGGTCAATTACAGGCTTGCACCGGCGGAAGACGGGGTCGAACTCGTCATCAAGGCGGTGGAACGCAAGATCGGACAGTTGCGTGTCGGCGTAAACTACAACAGCGACCTCAAGGCAGCGCTCATGCTCAACATGACATTCAAGAATCTCATGCTGGACGGATCGCGCTTGTCGCTGGATCTCAAGCTCAGCGAGAACTATGCCTGGAGCGCCGAATACTTCTACTATCCAGGCTGGGAACCGGGTCTGGGCTTAAAGGGATCTGTCTATGGCGAAGCGATGGATATCTGGCTCTATGACGATGATGGACAGCGCCTCGCATTCTACGATTATGAAATGGGTGGACAGCAGATCACGGTTCAGACGGTCAACGACAACAGCATCACGGCAGGTCTGGGACTCGAGCTGTTTCAATCGGAAATGGATCTGAAAGCACGGACAGTCGCAATTTTCCCGGACGAGATCTCATCCACATTCGTCGATTACATCGGATTCCTCACCGCGGACACCTACGATCGTTCCGTCTTCCCCCGGCGGGGAATGAGTTTCTACATCGAGGCGCGGGGTTACTACGGTACGACATCGTACTCCGGTGTTTCGGACGAGATCACCTATCACTTCAAGCGCTACTATGGAAAGACTCGTAATATCATTCCGATACGGGATCGATGGGCATTTCTGATCAATGGATATAGCGGTGGCGTGGTCGGAGACCGTATTCCGGACGAGTTCGAGTTCTTTATGGGCGGGCAGCATAACGAGGATTCGAGATTTATACCCATGCTTGGGCTGGACTGGATGCATAAAAACGGCAGGAGCGCGCTCTCGTTCGATCTGGGACTGCGCTACGAGATCTTCAAGAACATCTTCCTTTCCGCTCGTGCTGGCGCTGGAAAAGTATGCGGCGATTATACACATCTCCTGAACGATGCCGACCAGTATATCCTCGGCTACGGTATCAGCGCAGGCGCCAGGACGCCGATCGGCCCGGTCGAGTTCATCATGATGGACAGCACATCCGAAACGGGCGTGATGGAATGGTACGTCCTGATAGGCAGCGAATTATAAGCAGAATGGTTGGCAATATATCAAAACAAGAAGCGATTCTGAAATTTTAAAACAGGGACATCGGGAAATGCAGATGGGAACGTCTGCGTATCCAGGGGAGAGCAATCACCTGTCTCCTTTCTCTAAATCTTTTCCATTGACGCAAACCACCCCGTCGGCAGAATTGTCCTCAAGTATCAGGGGTGCTCGTAGCGGCTGAGATTAGACCCTAAGAACCTGATCCGGGTAATGCCGGCGTAGGGAGTCAAGCTACTGCTTTAAAAATTCTCCCCCCTTCGATCCAACCGACTCACGAGTAACCACAAAGGGGGAACAATGGAACAACTGGTTTCACAAGCAATTCTGGAAACCTTTTTCAAGAAAATGCGTGACGCGCTTAATATCGACGCTGCCATCGTGGGCGGTGGTCCGTCCGGACTCGTCTGCGCGGAAACGCTCGCGAGAAGCGGCAGAAAGGTCGCGCTGTTCGAAAAGAAACTCGCGCCCGGCGGCGGTATGTGGGGCGGCGCTATGCTGTTCAACCAGATCGTGGTGCAGCAGGAAGCCATCCACATCCTGGACGAATACGGTATCTCGTACGAGTTGTATCAGGACGGCTACTACACCGCCGACTCCGTGGAAGCCACCGCTGCACTCATCTACCACGCGAAAAAAGCCGGCGTAACCATCTTCAACGGTGTTGCCATCGAGGACGTCGTATTCCTCAACGAGAAGGTCAGCGGACTGGTCATCAACTGGACGCCGGTGTCGCACCTCGGCATGCACGTCGATCCGATGGTGATCATGGCGAAAACCGTCCTGGACGGCACAGGTCACCCGTGCGAGATCGCGAACATCCTGGCGCAGAAAAATGGCGTGAAACTCGGCACCGAGACCGGCGCGGTCATGGGCGAGCGCTCTCTGGCGGTCGGCGAAGGTGAAAAGGCGACCGTCGAGAACACGCGCGAAATCTTCCCGGGGTTGTTCGTCAGCGGCATGGCGGCGAACGGCGTCCACGGTGCGTTCCGCATGGGACCGATCTTCGGCGGCATGCTGCTGTCCGGCAAGAAGGCAGCGAAGATCATGCGGAAATCGATCGAAAAGCAATCATGAGAGACGTTGGACTATACGCGATCATGACCGCGCCGCGCGCCGGACACCGGGCTTTTGCCGAAGCCTGCGTCGAATGCGACGTGAGAATCCTGCAACTGCGGGAGAAGGATCTCCCCGACCACGAGTTGATCGCCATCGCGCGGGAAATCCGCAGCATCACACGTGACACAGAAACGATGTTCGTCATCAACGACCGCCCGGATATTGCCACGCTGTGTAATGCCGACGGCTTGCACCTCGGTCAGTCGGACATGGACATCGACGACGCGCGCAAGCTCTTCGGCGGCATCATCGGGCTCTCGACCCACTCCATATCGCAGGCGGAAGAAGCGCTTAAACGCAATCCCGATTACATCGGATTCGGCCCCGTCTTCCCTACACCGACCAAGGCAATCCCCGATCCCGCTGTGGGAACAGACAACCTTCGCAAGGCGATGCTACTCGCCAGCGTACCGGTAATCGCGATCGGCGGCATCTTCCCGGAGAATCTTCCCGAAGTACTTGGAGCCGGTGCGCACAACATCGCGGTTGTGCGGCACCTGATGGAGGTGGATGATCCGCGAGATCGGATCCGGCAGCTTCAGGATATGATCGCAAACCAGAAAAAGAGGTAACAATGACACAGATAGAAAGCGCAAAACAGGGGATCATCACCGACGAGATGCGGCACATCGCCACTGTCGAAAACCTCGATCCCGAATTCATCCGACAGGGCGTCGCAAGCGGCACCATCGTCATCCCGAAAAACATCAACCACAACTTCCCCGCACGCGGCGTCGGACGTGGACTCAAGACCAAGACAAACGCCAACATCGGCACCTCGGCAGATCACTGCAACCTCAAGGAAGAGATCGACAAAATGCACATCGCTATCAAGCACGGCGTCGATAGCATCATGGACCTCTCCACCGCCGGCAGACTCGATTTCGCGCTCGAAACCATGCTCAAGGAGTCCAGCGTGATGGTTGGCACCGTGCCGATCTATTCGGTCGTCGCCAAGCTGGCGCAGCAGGGCAAGGACATCCTCGAGATGACCAGCGACATGCTCTTCGAGGAGATCGAGCTGCAAGCGAAGATGGGGGTCGATTTCTTTACCGTCCACTGCGGCATCACCCGAAGATCGATATCTTTCTTCGACAACGACCCGCGCGTGCTGGGCGTGGTGAGTCGCGGCGGCTCGCTGCTCAAGCGCTGGATGGTTTACCATGACCGGGAGAATCCGCTGTTCGAAGAATTCGACAGACTGCTCGACATCTGCCGAGAGTATGACGTCACACTCAGCCTCGGCGACGGTTTCAGACCGGGAGCACAGGCGGACGCCACCGACCGCGGTCAGATCGCGGAGCTGCTCGTTTTGGGCGAACTGGTTGACCGCGCACGGGCAGGTGGCGTACAAGCGATGGTCGAGGGCCCGGGCCACGTCCCGCTCAACGAAATCGTCAGCAATGTGCAGATACAGAAGAAGATATGCAACGACGCACCCTTCTACGTGCTCGGTCCGCTGCCCACCGATATCGCGTCCGGCTACGACCACATCACAAGCGCTATCGGCGGAGCCATCGCAGCGGCGGCGGGAGCCGATTTTCTCTGCTACGTGACCCCATCCGAACACCTCTGCCTCCCCACCGAGGACGACGTTCGTAAAGGCGTCATCGCAGCTCGACTCGCCGGGCACTGCGCCGACATCGCCAAGGGCGTAAAAGGCGCGATCGAAAAGGATCACATCGTGTCCAAAGCCCGTCGTGAATTCGACTGGACCACGATCTATAAATACTCGCTCGATCCGGAACTCGCGCGTGACCGCAAGGAGAATTCCGAGAGCGGCGGCGAAGATCACTGCTCCATGTGCGGTGAACTTTGCGCCGTCAAGACGGACCGCAAATCGCAGGAAGAGACCGGGAAATGACCCCGTATATCCTGTCCATCGCGGCGAGCGACAGCTCGGGCGGCGCCGGAATCCAGCGCGATTTACGCACCGCGATCGCATTCGATTGCTGGCTGCTCAGCACGATAACCGGCGTTACGGTGCAGGATTTCATGGGGCTGCACGGTATCGAAGCCGTCTCGGCAGACTTCATCCAACGGCAGATTGAAAAGTCGCTGCACAGCTTCGACGTCCGGGCCATCAAGATCGGAGCGATCTGTTCGAGAGAATCATTCCCCGCGATCGCGCACGCGTTGCAAAACGCGAGAAACATCGTTTTGGACCCGGTCATAGCGCCGACTGTCGGAAAGTCGTTCGTGGAAGGAAACGTCATCGATCTGTATCAACCGCTTCTTCGGGTCGCACGACTCATCACGCCGAACCGCAACGAATTAGAAACGCTGTCCGGAAGAGCGATCACGAGCTACGATCAGGCATCGGACGCCGCGATTAAAATGCACGAGCGGTACGGTTGCAGCGTGCTGATCAAGGGCGGTCACTTCGAAAACGAACCGCTACGGGACATCCTGATCGACAATGGACGGGAATATCACTATGCAAAACAATGCCGGAAATGGCACTATACCCACGGAACAGGCTGCACGCTGTCAACGGCGATCGCAGCCTGTCTCGCGCGGGGCATGAAGCTGCCGGAGGCTGTGAAAGTGGCTTCGCAATATCTGGAAAAAGAATACGATCGACTGAATAGCCACAATTCTGTACCCACAGATATCTGAGCGCTATAATTTCGTAGCTGCCGATCTCCGAGCGGCACTCCCTGAAAAGGTTCGCCCGGAGGTCGAACGCTACAAGGGGAATTAAAAATGTGTTGCGCCAGCAACTCTTCTGAATGTAGATTTCAGATCTATGCTTTCAGGCATAACATTCAGAAGAGCCTGCTGCACATTCAGAAGTTATGCCGAACGTCGAACGCTGCAAAGAAAATCTGCTTGCGAATGTTGATTGCTCTCACAAACCCAGATTCACATGAAGAAACTGATCCACTCTCTTCACAAACCTACCGAAATCACTGTAAACTGGGCCATTTTCTCCGCCGTGGGTCGCATCCGGCACAATCCACAATTCTTTCTTGCCGGGCAATAGCTCGTAGATATGCTTGCTCATCCAAACCGGCGTCACCTCATCTTCCCCACCGACAATCAGCATGACCGGTCGATCGAATGAAGGCGCGATATTGATCGGCAGCAGTTTGGGTGGATAGACCTCAGGCGCTTTCAGATCTCGATCGGGCTTTTTCGCACGCAGAATGGGGAGAACATCATCGAAGCTGGTCAATAATGCCCGTAGGACACAAGCCGAAACACGCATATCACGTTGTGCCGCGGCAAAAGATAGATACGCTCCGGTCGAGCCGCCATAGAGCGCTACGCGGGTCGTATCGACCTCCGGTTGTTCGAACACAGCATCCAGTATCGCCAGATAATCATCGATGTACTCGGTATAGGCAAGGTGGTCGCGGTCGGTGGGCCAGTCGTCGCTGGCTCCGAATCCGCGCCAGTCGAAGAGAACGACATTGTAGCCTACCGGACAGAACCCGACCACGAAGTTGATCTGGTTGCCCATGTTCCCCGCATCGCCATTGGCAACGACGATCGTCGGCTGAGGCTCTTCCGATGCCCGATACTCCGGTCGTACACCTTCCTGACGGGAATTTATTATCGTCTGCCGCGTGGGCATCTCTTGCGCGGGGAAAAACCACGAGGCTATCCTCAGGCTGTCGGTGCTGACAGCCTCCAGCGACTTGTAGATGAATCCGAAATCGTCCGGATGTCTTTGAAATTCACGTGAAGGTAATAACGAGAAAAGACTCGCTGTAACTGATAGTATGACAATCGCTATGGTTATTCGCATATTCATTCCTTGCCGGGACGACGCAAACATGAAGCATCGCGATGATCTGTCAATATCGAAAGAATCCGCAGGAAACATCGAGCATAAATGTCTGTATTGCTAAATGACACAGGAGGAGAACATGACACGAATCGTCATCCTGATAACGAGTGTGCTGGTACTATCCAGCATGGCGCTTCTCGCACAACCGTCCGACTTCGAGAGGGGAAGAGGTGGGATGCAAATGTCACTGAAAGACGCAGAAACCGTCGAAAAAGTTGGAATCATCCAGGGAATCGTAACGAAAGAACCGTCGCGATCAGCCAACGCACGCAAGAAAAGCGATGATCGGCGCGACGGACCGGGCGGACAGTTCGAGAGGGAAGATCATATCTTCGTCGAACTCTATTCCGGCGAAAAGATCGATATCGGAACTGAATCGTACTGGAAATCGAAGAAGCTGAATCTGGAAGTGGGAAAATCGATCCGCTTCAACGTCGTCAAGCGCGGTAAATCGGATCAGTTAATGGCCGTCAGCATGGAATATAACGATACCGAATACGATCTTCTCGACGATGAAGGACGCTCCGTCTGGATGAAGCAGATGTCCGGCATGGGACCCGGTCATGGTCAGGGATCGCCTCCGGGACGCAATTGATTTGATCTTCGGTTTGATGAAAAAGATGTGATTCACGGGCAGATTTCCGCTCCTTTGGTTTGTATCTCTGATCTCTTATAGCGGAAACTGGACATCTCCAGAAAACCTCCTTCAGCGCACGGTTGATATGTCAGGATACCATGCAATCTGAAGGAGGTTCTTTCAAGAAAAGATTCAAGCCGATATTCTATGATTCGTGATAATAATCGACCGTCAGGAAAGTGCCCTCTTCGTCTCTACCCATTGAAATAGTAACCAGTGTTTCTCCAACTTTCCAATAACTTGTAACAGTCAAATCACCCGTCGTCAGACCCTCTACCCAATGCGATTTCGCTTTATGTTCTTCGTTTGATGACAGAATAGTGGAAACGGCGGACTCACCGTATTGCAGTGTCAGCGTGTTCTCGATTTCATTGAACGCATCGATGTACTGCTGCGGTTCTGTGTAATCTTCAGCCAGAATAAACATACCTTCGAAAAGCTTGTCTTCATCAAACTGGTAGAACAGTATCATGGTCATGTTGAACGCAAACCCAACATAATAAAGCGCTGAATCATCCATATCGGAGAAAATAGCTACTTCCGCTGCAATCACGTCTTCCCCGGAATCCCCCCAATGCGACAGACGGAAATCACACCCTTCAGCCTGTGAAAAGCTGTCCAGACCGGAATAAGCCTGGTCCTGCGCGAACAACGAACCAATCAAAGCAACAACGAAAAACAAGACGAAGTATATTTTCATTAATCCTCCCTTTGATGGAGATTCCAACAACCCCATTCAGCGCAAAATTTGTATTGCAAGGCAAACCATGTCAATATGTTTATCTGCGGAGAATCGGAGCGAAAATGCTTGCCAGTGCTGCCGATATTTTTACGATTGCCGAAATCGACTCGAGGAGGAAGCGATGCCGATACTCGAAAAAGGACAGCAGGCACCCCATTTCACGTTAATAAATCAGGATGAACAAGCGATCACGTTACGGGATTTTCAGGGGAAATGGGTCGTTTTATATTTCTATCCGAAGGACAACACCTCCGGCTGCACGCTGGAGGCGAAAGACTTCACATGCCTGGCGGAGCAATTCGCTGAATTGAATGCGGTGATCGTTGGGATCAGTCCGGATTCGATCTCCAGCCATCAAAAGTTCATCGCCAAGCAGGAGCTGAACCTCAATCTGCTAAGCGACCCGGATAAAACAGCACTGCAAGCCTACGGAGCATGGCGGATGAAGAAGAACTACGGTCGCGAATATATGGGCGTGGTACGCTCGACCTTCCTCATCGATCCCGAAGGCGTTGTCCGCCAAGTATGGGATAACGTCCGCGTAAAAGGACACGCCGAAAAGGTGCTTTCGACTCTCACAAAAATCGCAAATAAATAGGGCATTGCATCTCATCGATCAGGATGGCATGCTTTCCTGAAGGCGAGATTACCTGCGCCTTCGTTCCGCGCCATTCATTTTGCTTGACAGTCTCATCTACAATATTACGTTTTCTGTATCATTTTCTTCCGGAGTTCAAGACATGAAGAAAATCCTGCTTATACTGCTGTTGACCTCAACACTGATTACGATTCTCGCGTCCGACTGGGTCGTCTCGCCCAACCGAGCGATTCGATTCAACATGCTCGCGTTCAGCCCGGATGGTAAATGGGCCGCAATATCGGATGGAGAGAACGTACAGCTTTGGACAAGCGATTTCAAACACATGGTGCGATATTTCTTCTGCCGGAAATATGGCAGGAAACCGCTCAGCAACATCCAATTCTCCTCCGATTCGAAAAATATCATCTTGGGTGGCGATTGTGTTGTGCCGAATTTTGCACATATCAATATCGAAAGTGAAGAAATCGTATATCCAAGCTTCAATGCATTTTATCCAGTTAATGAAGAGATGTATTATGTGTATTTCATGAAAAAGTTTGAGACCAATTGGACTTTCCTGAAAAATATTGTCGTACCACCTCATTTCAACTGGAAATGGAGGAATTGTGATAGTGTTATCACGCCCGATCTGGAATATGTCCTCGTGATGAAAGACAGCACGATTCATACAGTTACCGTTTCGAGTCAGGAAGTCATACAGCATAGCTTCGATCAAGAATTACAACGAATCTGGCGATATCCCTATCACCAAATCACCGGAAGCTTGATACCGTTGCAATACGGCAATGACACCCGATTCTGGGATTTCCGGAAACAATCGTTCACACCGGTTGCCATACCGATTCAGAATCACATACGAAACGGACCTAGTTACCGCTGGATGATTAATTCCGAAATATACATCGAGGAGGAAGATCATCTCGCGGAATTGAAGGACCTGAACACCGATGATTTGGAGCTGATTTTCCACATCCCGTGGCAGCGCACGAAATTGGCTATACCATTCAACAACGACCGGAGCTTGTTCCTCGCACCGTCGAGTTACGAGAGACGACACAACATGCACTTACCCCCATTTATAATTCTCGACAGGGAAATCGGCTTCACCAAGACGATACGCGACTCGATTCCTCCGATTTTCGATGTCTGCCCATCGAGCAGCAACAACGAAATCGTGTTCTGGACAGTTGATTATCACGTCTTCCGTTACAACTTCAATGGTAATACATTATCTGAAATCTCGATTCCGGATATCATACCTGATCAATCTCAAATCACTTTCGATGTCTCTCCATATTCCAAATATGTTGTGATCGGTGGTACAGGCTCAAACACACTCGCAGATTTTCACGACCATAGTTTAATCGCCAAGGATATCCCGAACGATTTTGCCGTGTTCAATCAGAAGGAAAACCGATTGCTGTTCAACGATCCGATGGAAGAAAGAGGAACGCTATACCAGATCGCGGATGAGCAGCGGCTGGAAGAGATTTGGAGCGGAGAGATGATTTCCGATCAATACTTCCCCCCACAGATTCTCGAGAAGTATATCGTATTCGGAAATTACAACGAGATAACGGTCATTAACATTGAGGCCGATAGCCTCACTCACTGCAATTTCGAAAGAGATCACAGATGGAAGTATCGATATACAGTCAGTACGAATGAACGGTGGATCGCTGTCACCGGAAAGGAACAGGTCTTTATCTTCGACCTGTATCATCTTACCGCCGAACCGATTGTGATCAAACAGGAATGCATAACCCTTGGTTTCATCGACGAGAACCGTCTTCTGGCATATCTTGCCAGCAGGAAAGATCATTCGACATATTACCGTATGTGGGATATTCCTTCGCTGGACATAATCGAGTCGAGAAGAACCAGATACCTGGGTGTTCGGATTACTGGAATTTACCCCGGTAAGCTATTACCACAATGGCAATCTGGTTTTTGGCACGGCTGTTGAAGACTTGCTGCCCCCCGATATTTACTACTATGTCCTTAATCGAGAAAACCCTGATATTTGCCGCAACATAGGTATGCGCACAGACCACGCATTCAGCCGTGATTTCGATAATATTATTGGATACACAAAAATCTATCAGGGCGATTCGATCTCCTTTGTGGATTCACTGCATTACGACCAAATAACATCCTGCGACTATTCAAAGCAAATATCCAGTGCTTGGTTTGGTAATTTCCATATCCATCCCCACTTCAATCACGACGGTAGCCGGATCGTCACAAGCGGCATCGAGGGCGAGTTCTTCCTGTTCGATTCGACGACCGGCGAACACCTGGCGTCGCTGATCTACGTAAATAATGGGGAGCAGTGGCTCGCCTATACGCCGGACGGTCACTACGACGGCACTGCGGACCCGACGATCCACCTCAGCATGGTCAACGGACTCGACGCGAAGCCGTTCGATACGAAGGACGGTACGATGAGGGTTCCGGGTCTGTGGAAGACGCTGATGGATGGTAAATAGAGACTCTCACCCCTCGCCTTCTCCAGCAAGCGGGTGAAGGGGCTAAAGGAAGCTGTCCCCGCGCCCATGAAATGGGAGAGGGACAGGGAGAGGGTTTTCAATCCGCTTTCATGGATGCCCCCCAGAATTATTACGATATCGACTTAAAGAGCAGTAAAATAATGGAATACTTGCTCTATTCAGATAAGAAAATCACGTCAGTATTTTAGCTTGTGATGGCTCGTGTTGTGCTAAATAATCGTGTGTCCTTCGACTCCGCTCAGGATGACACGATTATTTTACAACATGCTGCCAGGTTGACAGTTATCAACCGTGTCATCCTTGCGGAGTCGAAGGACACGGTTGATAACGTCGTCAAATGGAAATCGAACCAAGCTCCTCCGACAAAATGGGATTTTCCAATAACTTTTCTTCTGAACTTGACAAATGAGCAGCGCTTCAGCAATATTGATGACATTATATTCCAAGGAGTGATCATGAAGCGCAATTCTTTGCTTCTTCTTCTCATTCTAATCGTTCCTGTGATGTGTCTGGCGGATGTCGATTTCATCCTCGGCGTCAAGGAATGCACACTTATCAGCCCGGATATCGACGGATTCAAGGTCGAAGAGAGCTATTCGGGTTCATATTATTCTTATGAGGAGTCAGCTGAGATCGAAGGAACCGGTTCGGCCGGATTGATCCTGAATATGGGACTCGGAATCGATACCAGCGTAATCGCGATCCATCTGACCGGCGGTGCGGGATACATTCTCAACAACGCCTTCGGAACAGGCGTCTTCACCGGCGAGACGGACCTGCTGTTCAAACTCGGCTCGCACTTCATGATGGGACCGCGAGGCGGTATCGTCTTTTATGCTCCGTCATGGCTTTCTTCTGTCGGCGATGTGACGCTGACATCCGAAGAGCCGGGCACCCTGTTCGGCTTCAGCGCACATGCAGCATGGAGCAAGATAAAGGTCGGCGGCAGTATCGATTATCAAACGGGCGCTTTCGATGTCGAAACGGGCAGTGACTGGGTTGCCAGCGACGATGAGCTGGATATGTCCGGCATCGCGATCCGGATCGGCGCGACGTTTACGTTCTGATATGGATATGCAACGTCATTTCAAAGGCAGCTTATATCGGGCTGCCTCGTTTCTTCTGTTTGCAATATTCACAATTCCTACGCCTTGTCTCGCGGATGTCGGATTCATCGTGGGGGCGAAAGGCTGCACGCTGATCAGTCCCGACCTCCAGGGCTTCAAGGTTGAGAAGAATCACATCGGGTTCCTGTCCCAGGACGAATCGGTCGAGGTACTGGCTCCTGCTTCCTCGGGTGTGATCGTCATCGCCGGCGTGAAAATCGATGCCGGAATGATGGAAGTTCATCTGACCGGCGGTGGAGGGTACCTTTTCAACAACGCCTTCAACATCGGTGTAATCACCGCCGAGACAGACCTGCTCTTCAAACTCGGTGAAAACTTCACGATGGGTCCGAGAGCGGGTATCGTGTTCTATGAACCAACCTGGACTGCCGAGGACGGCGAGGTTACGCTGACATCCGACGAACCGGGTGCAATATTCGGTCTCGGCGGATATTATTCGTGGAATGGAAGCAAGATCAGGGTTGGTGGAAATATCGATTATCAGACGGGTAAAATCGAAGTGGAAACAGACGATGGCTGGACCGCGAACGATTATAATCTTGATCTGTCAGGCATCGCGATTCGATTCGGAGCGGCTTTTTCTTTCTGAATGCCGATTGAATAGCGAGTTCTGTTCGCATGTTAACACGAACCACTTGACAACGTGATTTTAATCCATGCATTTTGATAATACAGAATCGAAGAATTAGCAGAAGGAAATGAAGATGAAACGAAAATGGTTGTTATTATTGCTGCTGATGCTTTGCATACCGGCTCTATACCTTGCGCATCCTCGTTTCGTATTGAATATTAACGAAATTATCTTATCACGTCAGGGTCATGGTGTGAACCTGAGTAATGCGATCACGACATCGGCTTTCGACGGCACGGAAGCGATGGGAAAAGGAATGACGGTAAGCTCGGGCGCGGTGCTTGAGAATTCAGTGGTTCAGGTGACTTTCGGCGGTGGGATCGGATTTCTGGACTTCGATTTATACGGAATAGGGATGCTTTTCGCCGAATCGGAAATGCTGTTCAAGGCTGCCCCCGAGCTATATCTCGGTCCTCGAGCTACGTTTATCGAATACTCGGGAAGCTGCTTCAATTCCAGCGATATTCATATGAGGCCTAAATCGAATGGCTATCAGATCGGTTTTATCATGGTTTTCCCATCCGAGCAATGTGATATTTCCTTGGGCATCAACTACCAGCATGGCGTATTCGAATTGGAAGATAAAGGGGATCATTACTCGGAAAATGAAGATCTGGATATATCGGGAATCGCTTTCCAGTACGGAATCAAGTTCAGGTCGTGAGCTACAGCTTCAGCGTCGCGAATTGTTGTAAAATCCTCTCGTTCTGACTGAAATGCGACTGCGGTACGTCGCTGTGTTGCAGCAGCTCTTCGACCTTCGGATCCTTCAGAACCTTACGCCGCATCATGTCACGGCCCTGCTCCAGATTGTATTCCGGGTGGAATTGCACGCCCCATACAGGCAAATCTTTGTACTGGAACGCCTCGACGCCAACCGTCCTTGAATGACCGAGCACATGGAAATCATCGGTCAATCCTTCCACCGTTTCGTAGTGCGATTCCAGCACGACGCACGGCTTCTTCATGCCTTCAAAAATGGGAGAAGGCTCCAGATCGATTTCAACGAAGCCGAATTCCGGATTCCTGCCGATGCAGCCGATTCCGAGAATCGTTCGGGCGATGGTCTGATGTCCGTAGCAGATCCCGAGGATACCCTTCTCAGCCTGGATGAATTTCCGAACGGCATCCGAACAAAGGTCGTGCATGTAGTGGTCATCGTGATGCATGAGTGACGAACCGGAAATCAGCATCCTGTCGAAGCGCTTGATGTCTTCCAGCGGTCGCTTGTATTCATCGAGTTTGATCGTCTCGAACGCGATATTGTTGGCAGAAAAAATGCGATCCATCGAGCGATCGAAATTGCCCGATGGACCCACAATACAATTCAATACCAGCAGCATACGCCGAGGTCATTCCTCTTCGTTATAACCGGTGAATTCTTCCTTTTCTTCTTCGTCTTCTTCTTCCACCAGCTCGGCTTGATTATCCAGTAACTCTTCCATCTCATCGAAGACATCCTCATCCTTGATGTCGATATCATAGATGTAATCCCCACCCGTATATGCACCTTTCACGATTCTGACTTCCGCACCTTCGGGAAGGTTGTCGAGCACATAAATCACTTCATCCATGTACAATCCGGTCAACACAGACATGATCGCCTCCTTTCTAATCGTAGATGACGCATGTTGAAAAGCGATTCTTTTCTGTCAAATAAAAATACACATGTTTGGGTAATAATCCATAACTAACGATTGCACAATTGATTGCGACATCCAGCAACCGCAATCCGCTCGCGTAATGCGCCTTCTTCCGAAAGTAATCAGACTGATGGAAAAACAACTTTTTCATTGACTGCTTCAAGCCGGTTACAATGACTATCCCCGGAGGTGCAAGATGAAGATCACGATCCCGGGGATGGACGATTTTGAGGCGACCGATCTGGTCATGGATTTCAACGGTACGCTGGCGATTGAAGGACAGCTTATCGAAGGTGTGCGAACGCGCTTGATCGAGCTGAGCAGCCTTCTGAGGCTGCATGTTGTAACCGCCGATACCTTCGGCATGGCTGCCGACGAACTGAAAGGATTGCCGGTTCGCATACATATCCTCTCTCCTGATCAACAATCCCGGCAGAAAGCGGAATACATTACAGAAATAGGAACTCCCGGCACAATCTGTATCGGAAACGGACGCAACGATACGGAAATGTTACAAATTTGTCGGCTGGGTATCGCACTGATTCAGGCCGAAGGCGCTGCCTGGGATGCTATCTCCGCGGCTGATCTGGTGTTCTCGAGCGTTACCGATGCCTTTGATACGCTCCTGAACTTGAAACGATTGCAGGCATCTCTACGCATTTAGCTATCGTTTTCACGAAAAATGCATTTGTAATTAGTCAATTAAATCATTATTGGATTTATTTTTGCTTTACATATACAGGCTGAATATATACACCAAGGAGGAACAATGAATTCGAAATTAGTTATTACCGCGTTATTGATCATGTTACTGTTTGCGGTAGCAGGATTTGCGCAAGATGAGGGTGGACCGGATACGTATGGTTATATCTGGAAAACCAGTAACGCCGAGGGTGGCCCTGTTTACACCTGGATCGAACCGGATACAACACACGATGCTCCAGCAGAGTACACAGAATTCGACGATGACGGAAACACACCGCTTCTCGAAATGAACATGAGCTTCCCGTTTTACGATAACGTCTATACCCAAATCTGCCTCGGTTCGAACGGTATCGTTGGTTTCACAACTGAAAGCATGAGTACCCTTTCAAACCAGCAAATTCCGAACACCAGCACACCGAACAATCTGATCGCCTGGTTCTGGGATGACCTCAATCCTCTCTATACCTGGGCAGGGTCGCACTGTTATTACCAGAATGCTACGTACAACGACATGAACGCCTTCGTGGTTTCATACGTTGACTACGCTGAATACGGCTCAACCGGGACTTATCCCGCTAACTGTCTTCAGGCTCAGATCATCCTTGTTGAAAATGGTGATATCTTCATCAATTACGACTGGCTTGGCGCATCACTCGACCTGACAAGCTGTACGATCGGCACAGAAAACGCCGATGGAACCGACGGTCTGCTCTACGTTTACAACGACACTGCCGGAGCAAATATCACCGACGATATGTCACTTGCATTCTATCGTCCGATTGCCGGAGATAACGACCTTCGCGCTACCCTTATCGATGGTCCGCTCGAAACCGCTGTCGGAGTATTAACATCCTATACCATTACCGTGTTCAACAACGGAACGGTAGCTCAGGATACATACGACGTCAAGCTCATGGCAGATGACGATATCGAGCTGGCGACCGTCGCCGGAACAGAAATCCAGCCCGGTGCAACGATCGATTACATCCTCGACTGGACACCCGATGCCGGCGGTACATATTTCCTTTATGGTCAAACCTTCCTGACAGACGACATCAACCCTGACAATGACCATTGTCAATCCATCGAAGTCTTCGTCAATCCAGAGCATGACCTGACCGCAACCGCTATCGCTGGTAATGTAACGCCATCTGTTGGCGAAAGCACAACCTATACGATTTCGGTAATGAATCAGGGTGGAACATCGGAAGATACCTACACGGTGTATCTCAAAGACACCAATGGTAACGTACTCGGTGAACAGGCGGGAACGACACTCGCTTTCGGTGAAACTGCCGATTTCGCGATCAACTGGACTCCCGAGTCCGAAGGGCCACTTACCATTTTCGGCGAAGTGACTCTTACCGGCGATGAAATCCCCGGCAACAACACGACAGTCGAAATGAATATAAGTGTCCAGCCGGAGGGTACCACAGTCCTGTCCTTTGGGAACGACACGACCACATCGAATACGATCCCAATCGATTTCTTCTACCGGAACAGTCTGTCTCAGACAATCTTCTATCCGGAAGAACTGCAACTCGAAAACGGTGGCGACCTCACAGCCATCACGTTCTACAATCATTTCCCCGAAACTGTTAACCTGACCGACCAGCCGATCACCATCTGGGTCGGCGAGACGGAACTCCAAGACCTCTCCGGTGGCTACATCCCTTCGACAGAACTGACACAGGTATTCAACGGGACTCTCAACTTCCCGGCAGGCGAAAACGCAATCCTGATTCCGCTTGATGAGTGGTACTTCTATAACGGCGGCAATCTGGTTATTTTCACATATAGACCTTATGACTCGGTTTACTATGATTCGAACAGCCACTTCTTCTACTCGACAACCGCTGACTATCCGAACCGTACGCGATCGAGCTGGGACGACACTACCCAATTCGATCCGGCCGCTCCACCAACAGATGACTTCACTCTGTACGATCGGATTCCCAATATCAGCCTGTTCTTCGCCAATACAGCGAATACCGGCGTAACTGGTTACGTCTATAACGAACAGACCTCTCCGCTCGCAGACGCGACCGTTACCATGACTCCGGGTGATGTCGAATACACCACCGATGTCGATGGATACTTCGAATTCTTAGACATCGAACCGGGTACGTACAGCTTCACCGCAGAAGTACCAGGTTATTTGCCTGATACCATCAGCGACGTCGTTGTCGAAGACGGCGAAACCGCCAATATCACCTTCTACCTCGAACAGGTGCTGACCGTTACGATCAACGTAACGACTAACGCAGGCTCTGCCGAAGGCGCTCAACTCATCTTCGAAAACGGTACCGATACCTTTGAGGAGACCGTCCCCGCAAGCGGAACCGTCAACTTCTACGATATCCCGACCGGAACATACTCGCTCGATATTACACTCGACGGATACGCGAACTATTTCCAGGACAACATCGCGATCACCGGAACGACCGAACTCAACGTCGAACTCACCGAGCTGACCAATCCGCCGCAGAATCCCGAGTGTAACTACGAAGCCTACTTCACGTGGGAAGCGCCGGAAGTGCCGGTCAACCTCACACGTAACGGATATTCACGCAAGCAGGTTATCGACAACCTGACTCGCAACAACAAATCCTATCGCGAAGAAACCGCCTCACGGCCGCTTCAACACTACAAAGTCTATCTGGACGGCTCGCTCGTCACCACCACGGATGACCTGGATTACCAATTCGATACCGAAGATATGAGCATTGGTCAGACCTACACTGCCGGTGTTTCAGCTCAGTATCTCAGTGGTGAATCTACTATCGTCACCGTGAACTTCATCTACGGACAGGAAGAGCTGTACCCGCCGATCAACGTCGAGTGCGACTCGCTCGGACATCTCACATGGCAATCCGGTCAACCGGCAAGCCTGCTTCGCAAGAACACGTCCAGCAAAGATGTCCAGCCAATGGACCGCGACTTCATCCAGTATCGCGTATATCTGGACGGAGAATATGTAAACTGGACGCTCAACCTGCAATACCAATATACCGGACTCGAAGTCAACACCACCTACACGGCCGGTGTGTCGGCATTCTACACTTCGGGTAATTCGACGATCGTCGAGGTTGAATTCGTATATATGCCGCAAAGCGCTGAAGATACGGATGTCGTGCCTGTGACCACTTCGATCATGGGCAACTACCCCAACCCGTTCAATCCCGAAACCACGATCGAATTCGCAGTCTCGAAACCGGGACAGACCAACCTGACCATCTACAACGTGAAGGGTCAGAAGGTTCGGACACTGATTGACCAGTACATGGAAGCGCAAGTTCACAACGTCGTGTGGAACGGACAGGACAACAGCGGAAAGAAAGTCACCAGCGGTGTCTATTACGCTGTCCTCAAAGCTGCCGGAAGCACCCCCGGCGTGAAGAAAATGATCCTGCTCAAGTAATCAGGTATCATATAAACATCAAACCGCCCCGGTCTCCCGGGGCGGTTTTTTGTAGTCAACTGCGGGATATGCCTTCTCTATGGTCCGCCAGGCCTTTGACTCCGCTCAAGGTTGACACAGCTTGGCATTTCCTCCAAGTTCCGCAGGAACGACAGATTTTAGCCCATGGCGTAAGCCGTGGGGATTGACGCCCCAGCCCAAAACCCTCCGCCCAGCAGATTTGTTCGATCCCGCTCCTATTGGCGTGTTCATTCACGACGAAGTCGTGGTGTTACACGTCGATAGGAGCGGGATAGGACGAAGATACGGGTGGATGCAGACCGCGAACCACCACCTCTCCATCTTGCTAATTTCAAAAATCATGTGAATCGTGATTCGGACAAAATGGCGCAGTTTCAGGTTTTTCTGGACAAGGCTCGCCCGGAGGTCGAGCGCTACGAGGGAAGAGAATGCCAAGCTGGAGCTTGGCGGTCCTATTGAGAAAAGAATTTCAGACAGGGACGTCTGCGTACCCGGGCGCTATAAACCAAACTCGAAGTTCAGGCTGTGGACGGTGGTGGTGTCGGCGAACCGGGCGTCGATGATCGAGAAGCTGTAGTAGAGGCGCGTTTTGATGTCGGTCATGTAGTACGAGTAATCGATGCCGGCCTTGTAATCTGTCATGCGGTCGTTGCCGAAGTAGTGGTGATAGGAACCGTAAAGGCTGAAGGGTCCGAAGTAGAACATCAGTCCGGTACGGGCGATGGTGACATTCTCGTTGAAGTGGGTCTTCACCGCGACAAGGAAACGATCGACACGGTTGTCCTGATCGAATTCCAGATTATGTTGCAGAATCCCCTCGTAAAATCCATCCCCCCACGCCTTGTTGCTGTCGTCCTCATTGTACCAATACTGTTCGGTCAGCCGGTGGATGAACATCCAGTCGTGGAAATACTTGCTGGTGATCCTGAGATCGAAGTCCGCGTACCAGGGCAGGTTCTCCCAGACATCCGATTGAACCGCGGCGATCTCCAGCTCTACTGTATGCACGGCGTCGAGTTTCTTCAGCGCGCGGTTTCCGAAGCGGGTTTCGGTGTAATCGTAGGTGTCGGTGTCGTTCATGTCGTTGAAATGAGTGACTTCGACAAACGGTTTGACCCAGTCCGTAATCTTGTACGCGATGCTCGCCTTCCCATAGCCGTCGCTGTCCAGTTGATCGGTTTCGTCCTTCTCGAGTTCACCATCCACATCGATATAGCGGTCGTAGGTATTGGCAAACACCTTCGCTTCCAGCAGGGTCTCCACACCCGACCAGCTTCCGAACCAGTCGATGCCGCCAGAGAGTACGTGCTTGAGACGATAGCTGTCTTCAGCGCCCGTGATCCGGGTATCGTACTGATCGTTGAAATAGTATTGGGCGCCGACATGCGTCGAGATGTAGTAGTTGTCCGAGAACTTCGAGAACCGCAGTTTGTCGCGGACGTAGTTGCGCAGGTAGTCGTGCTCGAATTCGTCGTCGTTGTTGCTGACCTTCAGATACATGGTGTTGGTCAGTTCAAACCCGTTCTCGAACTGGATCGGTTCGTAGAAGTACAATCGTTCGATGTACCCTTCCCGGTTATCCGATTCGAAGTTCAGTCGTATCTGTGCGGCGAAGAGAAATCCGAATCCCATGATGACGAAAAGTAGTATCAGCCGCTTCATTGGATCGCGTCCTTCGGGCATACCGATACGCATTCGCCGCACTGCTTGCAGCGGGTCTGGATAATGACCGGCTTCTCCCCATCGTATTGAATTGCATTGTACGGGCATGCATCGACGCATCGCCCACAGCTTATGCAGTCGTCCTGATCGATCTGATAGAACGCCGACGGCGAGGCGGATGTCGTGATGGTATCCTTCTTGTCGCAAGCGACAACAAAGGCGGCCAGTACGGCTATTAGAATCATCGTATAGGAGAGTATTCTTCTCATCGGATCGCTCCGAATGTGCAGGTAGTGGTGCAGAGCTTGCAATCGATGCATTTTCTGCTGTCGATGACCGCTTTACCGAACCGGACATCGATCGCTTTAACCGGACAGGCCTTCACGCAATCGCCGCAGCCGGTGCAGTCGATTCGCGAAACCCTCGGCTTGTTCTGGATCGCGGCGAATAAAAGCGAGAACGCGACCAGCATAATGACTGTGATAATTACGATTCGTCTCATGAACATCCTTGTGTTAATCGTTATAGGCTACAACGCCCGGGCTGATGGCGTTGTACGGGCAATACGGATCGCAATCGCCGCACGCGATGCAGAGATCGGGATTGATCGCCTTGTATGAACCGGCGTCGTAGATCGCGTTCTGATCGCAACGGGTTATGCAGTGGTTGCAGTCGCGGCACTGGGTAGTGCTGATCTTATATACGATCTTACCTGCGGGTGAATTCGAGCAATCGCTTTCGTTGCCGATTTCGTCGTAGGCCCTGATCGCAAAGTAGTAGAGCTCGCCCTCGTCCAGACCGGACACGTTGCAGGTCTGCTGCGTACCGGCTGATGATGGATCGGGAGGACTGTCAAAGAGCGTCGCGCTGCTCCAGTTGGCATCGGTGATGG
Organism: Cloacimonadales bacterium (SeqCode); assembly: GCA_963666875.2. Taxonomy (GTDB): domain Bacteria; phylum Cloacimonadota; class Cloacimonadia; order Cloacimonadales; family JAIOQZ01. The sequence goes on along the minus strand of CAXXPU010000015.1, from coordinate 59,902 downwards.
GCGAAGAAGAGTACCGGATCTCGTAGTGATCCGCAGTTCCGGTCGAGCCGTCGTCTCCCGGCGCGGTCCATTGAATCCGGATGGTGGACATATTGACGTATGTCGTCGAGACCGTCAAATTCGTGACTACGCCTGGCGCAACGGTATCGTCGCCCAGCGTCACGTCGGCGATATTGGAAAGGTCGGACTGGTTATCCGCGTCATCGGTTGTCTTGATGCCAAAGAAGTACTGCACATCGGTAGAAAGCCCGGTCACGGCGTATTGCTGCTGCGTACCCGCCGTCTGCGGATCGGGTGGATCGGGAAGAATCGTCGCGCTGTTCCAACTGGTTTCGTCGATTACGGTCGCAGCATAGCGGATTTCATAGCTCTCCGCGATACCGGAAAAACCGTCGTCGCCAGGCGCGGTCCAGGTCAGGAGCGCGTCCTCGCCGGATTGTTCGGCGGCGAGGTCGGTGATGTCCGCCGGGGCTGTGGTATCGAAGATACCCGATTCAGCGTTGTTGGAGACTGCCGCGATATTGCCGGCGTCGTCGGTGGCGCGAATCGCGAAAAACCATATCTGGTCCTGCGTTGGCGAATATACGGTGTATTGTTGTGTCGTTCCCGCGTCCTCCGGTTCTGGCGGATTGTCGAGAAGCGTCGCCTGCTGCCAGTTATCGATCGTAATTTCCTGCTCATACATGCGGATTTCGTACGATGCCGCAGTGCCGGTGTCTTCGTCGTCCCCGGGGGCAGTCCATTGAAGATCGATATCCGCAGTACCGGCTGTCGCCTGAAGGTCATTGATCGCTGACGGAGCTATATCATCGACGATCTCCGCCGACACGACATTCGAGAGTGCCGATCCGTTCGGGGTTTCGTCGAAAGCTCTGATCGCGAAGTAATAGAGCGTATTGGGCTCCGGTGATGTAAAGCTGTATGACTGCTGTGTTCCAGACTCTTGTGGAACTGGAAGATTCGTCAGAAGCATTGCCTCTTGCCAGTTGTCATCAGTGATCGGATCGAGTGAAGTGCGAATCTCGTAATAGGAGGCGGTTCCGGTGCTGCCGTCGTCGCCTGTCGCTGTCCAGCTCAGATTGATCGCGGAATCCTGCGCACTCGCACTCAAATCGGTGATCGCGTCCGGCGCGACCGTGTCTTCTTCCGACTCGGTCTGGCCCTGCGCAACGTTCGACAGATCGCTGACATTCTGCATCTCGTCCAGCGCTTTAATCCCGAACCAGTATTCAGTATTGGGCTGGAGATTGGTTACAACGAGGCTTTCCTGACTACCGGCCGGTTGTGGCTCTATCATCGTGTCAATAGCGTTGATTTCGTTCCAGTTGCTTTCCGTAATTTCCTCGGTGTACACCTTGACGATGTAGCTGGAGGCGGTTCCTTCATCACCGTCGTCGCCCGGCGCGGTCCAGCGGATGAGCGCGGTCGTGTTCGACGTGCTGCCTACCACAAGATCCTCGATCGCCGCGGGAGCCGTATGATCCGCTACTTCTTCGGTTTGCGTCTCCAGCACGTTCGAGAGCTGCGATTGATTACCGGCATTGTCGATGGCCTTGACCGCAAAATAATATACGGTACCGGATTCGAGCCCGTCAACGGTCAGCGTCTCGGTATTACCGGAGACCTGCGGATCGATCTGATTTTCGAAGATCGTCGCCTGCTGCCAGTTCTGCGGTGTAATAACGTTTGTCGAATAACGCACGAGATAGCTTTCCGCGCAACCGACAGTTCCATCGTCACCAACGGCTGTCCACCGAAGTTCGACCGTTTCCAGTCCCGAGCCATCGGTAGTCAGAGTGGTGATCTGCGCAGGTGCGATAACATCGGGCGTAAAGGCTCCTGTAACGTTATTGGATATCGCAGCAATGTTCTCGCTCGTATCGTACGCGCGAACCGCAAAGAAATGGATATTCTGATCCGAGAGCCCGGTCACCTGGAACGACTCGCATGAGCCTGCTTGCTGCGGAACGAGGTCGTTCTCGACGATCGTAGCCTGTAGCCAGTTCTCATCGGTGATCGCGCTGCTTGCATACCGGATTTCGTATCGATCGAGCGCGACGTTGTCACTCGGCGCACTCCACGCAAGCGTGATGTAGTCTTCATCCGACAGCGCGGTGAGATTGTCGATCGCGGCGGGCGGCGTCGTATCCGGCGTCGAACTCGAGATCGTCACCGTAACGGCGTCGGTTTGCGTATAGTGGCTGCATTCGTCATACGCACGAACACTCACCTGAACCGTCTGATCCGCTGTCAGTCCAGACAGGTGCCACGATTCCTGCAAGCCGGCGAGCTTGGGAAGTCCAGGCGTGAAATCAACGTCAACCGGCTCTCCCCCACTCGTCTCGATGTCCAGTTCGTAGCGCCAGGCGATGCCGGAAGTGGAGTCGTCGCCGGTAGCGGTGAACCGGATATCCAGTGTTCCGATCGAATCGGAGATGGCGGAGAAATCGGTGATCGGCGCGGGTGACACAGCGTCTTCACTGAACGTGAACGCGTTGTACTGACAGTGGAAATCGTTGATGCAGCGCATGCACTGGACGCACTTGTCCGGATCGATCGCCGCGGTACCGTGCGTTTCGTCGATATAGATCGCGTTTTGCGGACAGTCAAAGAGGTCGATACATTCGTAGCAGGCTGTGCAATTCGAAAATTCGATGCGCACGTTGCCGTCCTGGTCGGCGTTCTTACTGATATCGTCGGTGCAATAGAACAGCAGAAGCGAGACAAGCGGCAGCAGAAAGAGCAGAAGACGTCGTTTTCGCATAGTTATTCCGTTTGTTCGACCGTGATCGCTGCAACAGGACAATCTTTCTCACAGATACCGCACTGAATGCACTTCTCCGCGTCGATCTGCGCAATGCCCTGCTTCATGTTAATCGCGTTAACAGGGCAATTCTTCTTGCATATCTTGCATCCGATGCACTTGTCTTCATGAACGAGGTAATAGGTCGATGCACCCTCTTCAACTTTTTCGATCGAAGTGGATTCTTTCGGGACGTCGGTGCTGTCCGGTTCGACGGCCTCGGATTCTACTTCCGCTGCTTCTTCTTCCACCACCGAGATGGCGGTCACCGGGCACGCCTTGATGCAGAGTCCGCACTGGATACATTTCTCGCGGTCGATGACCGCCTTGCCGTCCTGCATGGTAATCGCCTGGACCGGGCACTTCTGCACGCAGATGGTGCAGCCGATGCATTTGTCCGGATCGACCTTGTGATAAGTTGCCGTGGTCGCAAACAGCATCGCGACCATGATCGCGCCGAGTAGCGAAATGATGTATTTTTTCATCGTTTTATCTCCTCTGCAATATAATAATCCACATATTACACACTGACAAATAATGCAAGAAAAATCAGTGCTGAATTTCGTATATTGTCGAAAAATGAGATTCTCATTCAGGTATTGTTCGAATAAACAGCCTCGGACAGCGCTATCGAGAAATCAACTTCAGAATGTGTCGAGCTTGTGAGACTCTTCTGAATGTTGATTTTTGATTATGTATTCATGAGAGGCTCGCCCGGAGGTCGAGCGCTACTGGGTACACAGACGTCCACGTCTGTATCTCTTCTCAAGATGCTCGCCCGGAGGTCGAGCGCTACGAGAGAATGGTCGCCCTCCCCACTGTAGCCGCCGGTCTCCGAGCGCTACCGCCTCATCTGTAGCCGCCGATCTCCCAGACTGTGTGAAAATATGCATATCGATCTTGACTAAGTAAACGCATAGATTTAGATCGCCCCCGAGTGAGGGAATAATGCGCTACATCACAGGTGACGACCGTTATCAGATAACGGCGGAGTTTTGTTGTCTCGACGATCTGATCGAATCCGACAACATGGTTCGAATCATCGACCTTTTCGTAGATGAGCTTGATCTTGAGAGGCATGGTTTCACGAATACGAAGCCCAAGGATAAAGGTCGTAAGCCTTACAATCCAGGCGATTTACTGAAGCTATACATTTATGGGTATTTGAATCGGATCAATTCGAGTAGAAAGCTTGAACGAGAGTGCAAACGCAATATCGAAGTTCGCTGGTTACTCGGCAATCTGAGCCCTGATTTCAAGACCATTGCGGATTTTCGGAAAGATAATCGCGACAATCTCAAAAATGTATTCCGCGAATTCACCTACATATGCCGACGAGCTGATCTTATCGATTTCAAACTTGCCGCGATCGATGGAAGTTTCTTTTCGGCGGTCAACCATAACAGTAAGAATTACAGTCGAAACAAGTTACGAAAACTGATGGTGAAGCTTGATCGCAAGATTGATGAATATCTGGACGAGATATCGAGATTGGACAAACAGGAGCTATCGAAGATATCGGATTTGCAGCAGGCGATTGCGGATTTGCGAAGTAAACAACGGGAATACAGAGAGATGCAGGAAGTTCTGGAAGCTACGGGTGAAACGCAAGTATCTCTCACCGATCCCGACAGCAAAATGATGACCAAACCCCAAAGCAAAATCGACATGAGTTACAATGTGCAACTCGTTGTGGATTCAAAAAATAGTTTGATCGCCGAATGTGATGTGACCAACGATGGCAACGACAGAAAGCAATTGTCGAGAATGGTTGAGAAAGTTCTCGAGACCCATGCACCTTCGGAACTTTCGGTGGTGGCGGACGAGGGATATTCATCTGGAGAAGAGATAGATAAGTGTCACGAAAAGAATGTAGATACGTATGTTCCAGTACCGGGGAAAAAACCACCGCGAGAAGATGATCCATTTTGCCCTGCAAACTTCACGTATATCCCGGAAGAAGATTGTTATCTTTGCCCGGCAGGAAAGAAACTACCGAAATCATCCTTCAAGAAAGATGGTAGGCAGATAACCTATTGCAGTCGCAACATTTGTAAAGACTGTCCATGTTTTACGCAATGTGTTCCACCCGGATCGAAGTATAAGATCATTCACCGAAACACCTTTGAAAAGGCAATCCAGCGTCAACGCACAGTCAATCAAGAGAATAAAGAGAAACTAAAGCTTCGTCAAATGATTGTCGAGCATCCGTTTGGCACGATTAAACGGCATATGCGACTAGGCGATTTCCTCACCCGGGGGCTAAGGTCGGTCAATGGAGAATTTTCATTGATTGCTCTTGCGTACAATATGATGAGAGCTTTCAATGTCCTTGGCTTTGACAGGCTCAAGGCGGCCATTCGAGACCATTTCAAGCACGTAAGAACAATATGTGCTTTTATATGCCTATTTCTGGTCAATTTTTGTTGGAAGGCAACGCTATATGCCAAATCAGAGGCATTTTCGCGGTAGAAAAAGAGAGTCTCGGCAAAAGTCTCTCAGAAATTCGCCATCTCAGAGATAGCCCCAAACCAGAAATCCAATTATCACACAGTCTGTCCGAGCGGCGCTCCCTATAAGGAAAATGAGAGATGCAGGCAAGGATGCCTTCCATTAAGAGATAAAGAAAATCCCTTGCCCGAAAATCCATCCTCCTGTATCTTGTCCTCAAAATAAAAAAAGGACGGTTGAAACAAGGTATGATCATCTAAGTACTCAGACCCGCAATCCGAAAAGCAATTCAAAGGGAAGGAGTACTCATGCTGCGTTTTGAACACGTTACGTTTCGCTATCCGGGTCACATAGAACCTGTCATCGAAGACTTTTGTGTCGATATCGTCGAAGGAGACCGCATCGCCGTCATCGGTAAGAACGGCTGCGGAAAGACCACCTTCGCTAACCTCATACTGGGCAGATTGGAACCTTCGGATGGTAGAATCCATTTTCCGCGGGAAAGACCCGTCATCGGCTACTTGCCGCAGCATTTCGACATCGAATCCGACGGCACCGTTCTCGAAATCTGCCAGAAAGCATTTCCTCAGCTTAACCGGATGCGGGATCGCCTGAATGATCTCGAAAACCTCATCGAAAGCGATCCGGACAACCACGCCATCCAGCACGAATACGGATCGCTGCTCGACCGCTTCACGCGCGATGGCGGATGGGACATCGACAACCGTTGCGCCCGTGCACTCGCCGAGACAGGATTGAACGAATCGTTCCTGTACCGATTTTACAGAGACCTTTCCGGCGGCGAGAAGACACGTGTCGCAATCGCCGGTCTGCTGGTGAACAATCCCGACATTCTGCTTCTCGATGAACCGACCAACCACCTCGATCTGGAGATGGTCGAGTGGCTCGAACGATTCGTCGGAAGATTCAACGGCACGGTGATCGCCATCTCGCACGACCGCGCCTTCATCGATCGCATCGCGGAGCGACTCATCGTGTTCGAACGGAACGGCGTTACCACCCGGCGCGGCAACTATAGCGTCTATAAGGAAGACCGCGAGAACGAACAGGAACACCAACTCGAGAAGTGGGACGAGCGGCAGAAGAAAATGCGGCAGTTGCACGACGCGGCGCTCAAACGACGACAGTGGGCGTCCAAATTCCAGCGCGAGACCCGTCCCGAAGGCGGCGGCGCGATCTACGAATCGATCGTCAATCCGGCACGAACCCAGATGCAGCAGGCGAAGCACATCGAAGAGCGCATGAAGATGCTCGAAGAGCGCTACCCCATCGAGAAGCCCTGGATCGAGAAGAGACACCGCATCCTCTTCGACCTCGCCCAGCCGCCCCCGAACGTCATCTTCGGTGTTCTCGGCGTATCGCACGCGTTCGACCAGACAAAAGTCTTCGACGATCTCAACCTGCATATCTACAAGGGCGATCGCGTCCACCTCAAGGGCCCAAACGGCTCCGGCAAGACAACGCTCATGCGTATGCTCAACGGTACGCTCGATCCGGATTCGGGTGACATCTCGCGAAGCGGCAGGCTGAAGATCGGCTATTACGACCAGGAACACCGGCAGCTTGATCGAAGCGCTATCGTCATCGACTTCCTCATTCGGCATCACGACGACGTATCCTTTGTCCGAACCGTGATGGGCTGCCTGAACATCGGCGAAGACATCGTCCATCGACCGATCGGCAGTCTGTCGGTGGGCGAGCGCGGCAAGGTAGCGCTGGGTGTGCTTCTGATCACGCAGTGCAACGTTCTCCTGCTGGACGAACCGACCAACCACCTCGATCTCGACACCCGCGAACAGCTCGAAGACGCCCTCTCCGACTACCCCGGCACCATCCTCTTCGTCTCGCACGATCGCCGATTTATCCAGAAGCTGGCCACCAGCACGATCGAACTGATTCGTTAATAGCATTGAAAATCATACTATCGAGGTTATATTCTGCAATCTGTATTGTAAACCTTGAGCAAGTTCATTTACGACCGGGAGCAATAACTTGACAGGCAAATCAGAAACAGGTTTGTATGATCACAAATTTTGGAGGAAATTATGAGAAAATCATTGCTTCTATTAGTATTCATCTTTTCTACAACAACAATGATCCTCTATAGCGTTGATCCTCGTGTTCAATTCAGTCTCGGGCTGGACTTCGCCGGTGATCACGAGCTTGATGACGGTGATCACAAAGCGGATTATGATAGCGAGTCCGGTATATCTCCCTCTATGGAACTCCTCTTTCCGACCGGTTCACAATTTACCTTCGGTCTGGGTGTTGAATATCAAATCGAACGAGAAGTCGAGCTGGAAGGAAATGGAGATTTCTCGCCGGCCTTCGGCTTCATTCCCGTCTATTTTACAGGAAAAGTTGGCTTTCTTCCCGAAGGACCTGTTATTCCAGAGTTAAATATCCACCTGGGTTATGCCTTTATGCATGGTAATAAGGATTATAAGGGCGATTGGGATCTATACGGTAATGTGTATTTCGCCATCGGTGGTGGGATTCTTATCAATCAACGTATATGCATCGATATGCTGTACAAGTTTCAACAAGGTAGTATCGAAGGTGATTATTACGGACATCATCATAGCATTATAGTGACGCAGACCCAATTCGCGCTTCAATTATCTGCCCGAATATAACGATTAGGAATACTGCATGAGGAGAATTGCATGAAGAATTCAGTGTTGTGTTTTTCGATCATGATGCTAATAGCTTTAAGCATGGGAGCTGAAGAACGGACAATCGCCCAGATCAATCTTGGACTGGACCTGCCGGCCACCCATTCCACTTCCGAAGGCGGCGATACCGATGGTTCGACAACGCAACTCGGCATCTCCCCTTCACTTGAATTGATGTATTCGGTAGATGAGCGTTATATCATGGGATTCGGTTTCGAATATCAGATCGACCGGGAGATCGATGACGAAGAGAACTTTGCGGGACCTTCTCCCGCATACAGATTTATTCCGGTTTACGCCACAGCCAAGATCCCGCTACTCTCCAAGGGTCCGGTCATTCCGGAAATCAATGGACACCTGGGTTACTCATTCTTTGCTGCAAATGCCGACTATAAAGGCGACGGGGATACCAAGGGCGGCTTCTATTTCGCACTCGGAGCCGGCGCTGCAATCAAGGATTTAATTATCATCGACGCCCTCTATCGAGAGCTCTCGGGTGAAGTGGAATGGGAAAACAGGTATGGCGATAAAAGCGAGATGAGCGTTAAACAAATACAGATCACATTGCAGGTCGGCGTTCGTCTCTGACCTCATATAATTCCAGCTATTGCGGGTGAAAAACAACATGTTTGTCACCTGTTTCTGTTTCATTTCATTGACAATTTCAGGCAGTGTCATTTTATTGTGTGTTACATAAAACACGTGGAGATGAATATGCAAAAAATGACATTGATCGCGATCCTGCTGCTTTCGACAGCCATGCTGAGCGCTGCCGTAGTAAAGATAATGACCTACAACTCACTGAACTTCAACGACGACGATACCGACCGCGTGGACGACTTCGAAACCGTCTTCGATCAGATATCGCCCACCATCCTTGTGATGCAGGAAATGCACAGCGACGAGGGCTGCGAACTGATGCTGGAAGCCCTCAACGATGACTACGACGACTACATGATGGCGCCCTTCGTCGATGGCTACGACTCCGACAACATCCTCTTCTACAAGAAGGCATGCGTCGATCTGCTGGGTATGGATTACATCGAGACCGACCTGCGCGAGATCGGCGAATACGAGGTGGAAGTGTTCGGCGTGCCGCTCAACATCTACTCCTGCCACCTCAAGGCGAGCCAGGGCGGCGATAACGAACAGCAACGCCTCTATGAGGTGACCATCCTTCGTAACCGCCTGAACAACCTACCCGGAATCGAATTCGTGATTATGGGCGATATGAACATCTACACCAGCGACGAACCGGCATACGAGAAATTCATCGCCAATGAAAACGACAACGACGGACGCGCGCGCGACACCATCGACGAAATCGGCAACTGGCACGACAACTCGCAGTTCGCCGACGTCCACACCCAGTCAACCCGTACCGACCAGGTCGGTGGCGGCGCTACCGGCGGACTCGACGACCGCTTCGATTACATATTCGTCAACTACTACATGAACGACGACGACGGCATCGAATACATCGAGGACAGCGTTGTGCCGTTCGGTAACGACGGAAACCACCTTAATCAATCGATCAACGAAGGCACCAACTCGGCAGTCCCATCCTATGTCGCCGACGCGCTACACGACGCATCCGACCATCTTCCCGTGTTTGGGCAGTTCCAGACCTACAACATGCCAACCGTGATCCTCGATTACCTCAGAGTCGATATCGATGCAAATATCGAGTGGAAGACGTACGACGAAGAAGACCTCATGGGTTACTACGTTTATTGCTCCGCAACCGATGACTTCGAAGATGCCGTACGGCTCAATGATATGATGATCGAAGCAAACAACAGCAGCGGCGGCACTGAATATTCCTTGCACGATACCAGCACACCCACCGGCTACTGGTACTTCTGGCTGGAGATGGTCGCCTTGAACGGCGTGACCGAAGTAACTTATCCGATCTATCACGGTATAGTGGGCAACGACGATCCTACCGTCCCGCAGTATGCTGGGTTGGAAATCGAGCCCAACTACCCGAATCCGTTCAACCCGACGACGACTATACGATTCACCATCCCTGCGGCATCCCAAACGCGCGTGGAGATCTACAACATCCGCGGCGAGAAGGTCACTACGTTGCACGACGGAAACCTCGAAGAGGGTCCGCACACACTCACCTGGCACGGCACGAACGACCAGGACGACGTCGTCGCCTCCGGTATCTATTTCTGCCGCGTCTCGACCGATAACGAATCCAAAATGATTCGTATGCTGATGATGAAATAGTACCCCTGGGTACGCAGACGTCCTCGTCTGCATCTCCCGGGACCGTCAAGCTCCAGCTTGGCATCTCTAATAACAACAGAATAAAGAAGATAGAATATAGAATTGAAAACCGCTCCACTCACCCGGGGCGGTTTTTTTGGAACGCGGACGTCCCCGTCCGCATCTCTTCCGGGAAAGGCCGGGGTAGGGGCTTGGGCAATAAAAAAAACGGCAGTCCCTGGTATCGAGACTACCGTTCCAAATCAATGTGCGACCCGGGAGTATTTTCTCCCGAACCTTTCAACTTTTGAATTGACCGATCCTTTCCCTGGATTTCATAATCGAACAAACGACGACTCTCTACGCGTTCTTCCGTCGAAGAAAAGGACGAAGGGGAAGAATCGCGTGCTAGGCTGTGGTGATCTTCCCCTTCCGCTTCGCGTAAGTTAACAGACTCATCAGAAATTATGGTGGGAAATGAATTGGAGTTTGGCGTCTCTGCTGTGAATCCATCTCCTGAACCAATATCCGATAAAGCCGTTTTCACAGTTACATTCGTTTGCCGGTCATTTCCGACTTCCCTGTCCCGAGCTTCCTGCTCAGTCCTGTCCAACTTTCTCCGGTCAGTTCTGCACCTGACGTGCTGTCCATTGGATAGCGAAGCATGATTCCGCAGGAAACTCAACTCTCGAGGGATTGTCATAGAATCCTCCAATGTTGAAGTCAGAATCGGCATCTTTTCAATGTTCTACACTTTCATATCGGTTGCCCGAACCGCACTCTTTAGATAATTTATCCCCAGACGATGTTTTTTTCTTTGACGGTGCGAGCAGCCCGTGTAATTCAAAAACAAAGGATTATTTATGATAAATCGAACCGGTTGGATCATCTTTCTGCTTTGCGCATTCGTCTGGCACCTGTATGCCGGCATCATAGCATGGCGTCCAGCGGTTCGCAATATGGTCGCACAGGAATACTACCGGGTGCTGATCAAAGTGGCTGAAGAAGAGGGACGATTCGACGAAGCTCGTGCCTTCACGAAGATCGCGCTCGAAAATGATCCCGAGTCATTCGAGCTGAAAACGAAGCTGGCGGAATACTATTACTGGAATGCAGAGTACGATCTTGCGTCCCCCCTGTTCGAAGAAATCTATCGTGAGACGGGCAATCAGGAAGCGTTGCTTCGATTCGGCGACAGCGAGAACCTCGCGGGGCGCATCGACCGGGCGGAATCGATTTACCGGGAGGCGTATCGCACCTTCGACGACGAAGAGAGTTTCGAATCGTGGTATAACATCGTCCAGCGATACCACTCACCCTATCGCGCTATCGATCTCGTCCATACCTACCTCGGAGACCATCCCGATTCAACGGGATGGCGCAGCGAACTGGGCAGTCTCTACATCGATGTCAATAGACCCTACGCCGCCATCGACGCGTTCAACAAAGCGGCGACGAATGACCTCGACATCGTCTCGCTTCTCATGGTCTATAATCTCGAGGAATACCTGCAATCCAACATTCACGCCGCCGCAAGTTACAGCGAAGACCGCACGAAGCACTGGCTGTACGACTACCGCAGGTTCTATGTCTTTGCGGACAGGCGTTTGGCCGATTTTCTATACGTTCAGATGAACTATCTCTACGATCACGTGAAGCGTGAGAGTCGCTCCGAATACATTTCCGGCGATTCGGAGCGGGAAAACCACTTTCTGGAAGCCGAACTGGCACTATTGGCGCGATACGATATCATCTTCAGCGGCAGCATGCAATTCGACCTTAAGCGGGAGAAATCAGCCGGATGGAATGTGTCCGCCAGCTACACGCCGGATATACTGGATATCGAGCTTTCCTACGACGACACGGTGATCGAGTACTGGGAGAACCGAAGGCGTGCGCACCTCGGTCTCGCAGTCGATTTCGATGTCGAAGCATGGACGTTCAGCAACGACTTCAACGGCTACCGGATGAAGGACGACGAGGTCTTTATGGACGCCGACCCGGAGGTGGTACCTTTCGGGATCGAGATCGTCGAGAAAGAAAACCGTGGCTTCTCGGATCGATTTTCATTCCAGAACCGGGTTTATAACGCGCCGGATATATCGGTGGGCGGATTCATCACCGCGAAGAGCTTTCGGTACGAATCAAGGTACTACTACAGCCCGGATGAGATCTATTTCTTCGGCGCGGTGACGGCGTTTCATCACGAAATCGGACGGTACGAACTGGATATCGACTGGGAGCTGGGGCTCGATTCCGAGACTGGTCGCTATTCCGCATTCACCAGCTCGCTGAAAACGAATTTCGAGTTCGGCAGTTTCAAGCTCGCGTTCGACTACCTGCGCGATGCAGACAACCGTCAGATCGGCTTCAATCTGGTGTTCTCGGATTTCAAGCTCTGACATTCGCATATCTATTGGATATCGTTGATAAACCTTTTCCAACTGTAGAAACTGTGTTTCTCGTCAAAGACTTTTTCTGGTGCCTCGGAGATCTCCCTTCGCTCCGCTTCGATCGATCTCCGAGGCACCAACACTTCCGATCCCACTTAATAGACAGAGCTTATCATTGCCATTTTCTCATGTTTCTCCAACACAGTGTCTGCCGTGTCGCAATCCCATTTTGATCCGGTATAAATCATGGCGTTGATGATGATCAAGAGTTTATGAACGCACGCCACCAGTGCAACCTTATGCGATTTACCGTTTTCGATGAGTCTCCTGTAAAACGACCTGATTCTCGGATTATGCCGGGACGCTGACAAGGCAGCCATATAAAGCACATTCCGGATATTCTTTCGTCCTCCATAGATTGAACGTTTTCCTTTGAGCTTGCCACTGTCATACGCTAAGGGGGCAACACCCACGATCTTCGATATCTTTCGGTGAGACAGATTACCCAATTCGGGTAGTTCGGAAAGAATGATCGATATCGACTGCGATCCGATCCCACTGACGCTGCCCAATATCTCGGCTTTTTCCGACAATTCCTGAGATGAAGATATCACATCGTCAATCGACTTATCCAGCTTCTCAAGCCGCTTTTCCAGGAATTCGATATGCTGCCGGATATCCTTCTTCACGACTCCCGATGCTTTCTCAAGGTGGTTACGCTCCTTACTGATGTTAGCAACGATTTGTAACCGCCTGCGAACCAAATCACGAAGTTTCTGACGATCTTCATCTGGAAATTCCATCGGCTGAAGCTTGCGAAATTCCCCAAAAGCTGAAAGCACTTTCGCATCGATACGATCGGTCTTTTCGTAGGTGCCCATCGACCTGGAAAAATCCTTGGAATGCTTCGGATTCACGATATTGCAGGGAATATCAAGCTTAACGAAATATCGAAAAACTCCTTGCTCGTAACCACCGGTCGCTTCCATGACCAGTAATGCATCATCAAGATCGCCAAGTTCCTTCTGAAGCTTTCGGTAACCGATTTTGTCATTTTTCACTTGCAAAGTTTTACCGCTTGTAGGTATATAGAAATCCAGATGGGCTTTCGAGACATCGATGCCGATATAGGTAAATGTGCGCATGTTATTCTTTTCCATGTGTACTCCTTCCTTATTTATTCGAACTCGAAGCTCAGGAAACTGTTCGGGTTTCTATGGATAATCGGTCCGGATCTTTCTACAAAACGGGATGTTAATCCCTCGGGGCAGGACGATCTCAAGACCGATGTATTGCCCTGATGCGCATCGGGGCAATACTTTTACCTCAGAATATGAACGCTGAATTTCCCATCAAGGTATTCTAAATGACAACATATAAGGGGCAGGTCCCCGTGCCTGCCCTCTCTCGTCTCTCGAGCTGTGTCGAACATGACAACAAGCCTGGGAGAAAGGGGAAGGGCAGGCACGGGGACCTGCCCCTACAACCACATGCTGATAGTTTCAGTTGACAAAAAGACGCTCTGCACGCATACTACGGACAGTTGAACATTGCTGACAAGAAAAGGATATCATGGCGCAACATACCGTACTCATTGTCGATGACGAACAGGACTCGCTCGAAATCTGCACACGCGTGCTGAGAGCGAATTACGACGTCATTACGACCAATTCGACCGAAGAAGCCTTCGAATTTCTCTCCGATAAATCGATCGACTGCATCGTGACCGACCTCGTGATGCCGCAGGTCAACGGACTCGAATTCGTCGAAAAACTTCGCGACGCGCACCCGGAAGTGCCGATCCTGGTGATGAGCGGCAAGGCGACGCTCAAGATGGCTGTGCAGGCGATGAAGTCCGGTGCGATCGAATTCATCGAGAAGCCGATCCTCGACCTCGAAATTCTACAAGTGCAAGTCGAGAAAGCGATCAGCTCCCACGACATCATCGAGGAGAACAAACGCCTGCGCATGAAGCTCTCGGCGAACCTGCTACGAAGCGATTTCGTGGGTAACAGCCGCGAGATTCAGAAGATGCTGGAGGTAGTTCACAAGGTCTCGGCGCTGAATTCGACCATCATGCTCGAGGGCGAGACCGGCACCGGTAAAGAGATGATCGCGCGCATGATCCACGAAAACAGCAACCGCAGCGAGAAACCATTCGTCGCGGTCAACTGCGGAGCAGTCCCCGAAACGCTGCTGGAGAGCCTGCTGTTCGGGCATACCAAGGGGGCGTTCACCGACGCGCACAAAGAGTCGAAGGGATATTTCGTGGAGGCGAACCGCGGCACCCTCTTCCTGGACGAAATCGGCGAGACGGAACCGACCTTCCAGGTCAAGCTGCTGCGCGTATTGCAGGAAAAAACTATCCGCAGAGTGGGTAGCGATCAGGAAATCTCGGTGGATGTACGCATCATTGCGGCGACCAACCGCAACCTCGAAGAGGAGATGAACCGCGGCAGTTTCCGCAAGGACCTCTATTACCGGCTGAACGTGATCAAAATCACCGTGCCGCCGCTTCGGGAACGCGTCGAGGACATCCCGCTGTTGGCGAGGCATTTTTTAAAGCTTTTCATGAAGGAGAACGGCCTTTCCGGATATGAATTGACGCGCGATACGCTCGAACTTTTAAAGAAAGCGCCCTGGGAAGGGAACATCCGCGAATTGCAGAACGTTATCGAACACTCCGCCGCGCTTTGCAGCGAACAGACCATCAAAGCCGATGACTTGCCCGAATACCTTACCGCCGATAGAAAGCCGCAAACCGCTCAGGATTTCTCCGACAACTACGAGGAAGCCAAGGCGGAATTCGAGTACATCTACTTCCAGAAACTGCTTGCGCTTGCGGAAAACAGCGTCACCGAAGCCGCCAAGATTTCAGGACTTAGTCGGCAGCATATCTATTTGAAAATGAAGCAGTTGGGGTTGGAGAACAATTAACCCTATCGATAACTCAATATACTTCGAAAATCATGCGTAGCCCAGCATCATCATCTTTTTATCGATTCGGATCCTGCCTGTCGATCTTCATCACGATATTGAACATCTTGCTGGGATCGATACCATACGCTTCGATCGTGTTATAATCGTGCTCCATCAGCGGCACAAATATACTCTTCCAGAATTCAGGCCAGTTCGCCTTGATCTTCTCGATACCGCGCCGAGTGCGTTCGTTATGCTTGCGCGCGGATTCCCGCTGCTCCTCTTCCGATACTTCCAGCCGAAACTCCTCTTGCAGAACGACCTCACCCGGCATCACAAGTATCAAATCGGAAGCCTCCTGCAGTGTGTAATGATGGCGATGATACATACCGCGTAGCGCACTCGTCGCTTCGCCGATAAGAGACGATAGCGACCGGGCGACCGCTCCCTCGCCTTCGCGATCGAAGCAGTGATCGAACATATCGAGGAACCCGCCGGGACGGATCATGCCGGCGATCGTCCGCAATTCCTTGACCGGGAATTGAAAATGGTGCAGCGCGAACGTCGAGACGACCAGATCGAACTTGCGCGATCCGGGTAAAGTTTCGAATTCATCGCTCTCCCGGTCGATCCGCTTGTAATGATCGCTCTCTTCTCCGATCTCATACTTCGCGAAGAAATCGATCCCATATAGCTCCAGTTCGGGTTTCTTACTCTTCAGATATTCGAGCAGCTCTCCCTCACCGCATCCGTAGTCGCAAATACTCTTCAATCCATGCTCGTTGATCACATCCAGAATCCTGTTGTAAAGGGCTTCCATTCGGTCTGCCATACCACCTTCCTTTCTACTATCTTTCGTGTCATCATGTTGTTTTCACCCATTCTGGCAACGTTTTTCCTTGATCAATATAACAAACGGTACCAGTATTGCATTTCGGTAATCTCTAACAGGCACGAGTTGTGTCGTTCATGCAATAATTGCACGTAATTGCATGATGGACGTTCGGATATGGACAGGTTTTGGGGAATCGATCATGTTTAAAAACTATCTGGCAATCGCGATAAGGAACCTCTTCCGGCATCGCGGCTTCTCGCTGATCAATATCGCTGGGCTATCCATCGGCATAGCCGTCAGTTTACTCCTGCTGCTCTGGCTTCAGTATCACGTGCTTTTCGACCGACAGCACGAGAAGATCGACCGCATTGCGCGGCTCTTGATCAATTTCAACCAAAACGGAAACGAATCTATCGGCTCATCAACACCCTACGCGATTCTGCCCAATCTGGTGCGGGAATATCCGCAGATCGACGAGGGGACACGATTGCGGAACATCTCGGAGGTGCTCGTCGATACCGGCGAAAACCGGTTCGCCAATAGCTATATAACGCTAACGGAACCGGGATTCTTTCGCATTTTCGATGTCCCGGTGGTGGAGGGCGATCCGGAACAAGCGCTCGATGATGTTCATTCCGCCGTCCTGCCAGAGAGGACAGCACGAACACTCTTCGGGGAAGAAAACGCCATCGGTAAGACGTTCCACGTCCAGTTCGAGGAAAGGGCGCAGGAACCGTACGACTCGATGAACGAATTCATCCTCAATCAGTCCGCCGTGAAGCTAATGGAACTGGAGAATCCTGTCGGAGAGAACATCCGTCAGCATCGCTTCAACGGTACCGTCATTGGCGTGGTGCAGGATTTCGAGAATAACTATCCGATCGGCGGTGTCCAGCCGATGGTTTTGTGGCGCAGCGCGCTGTTCACGCAATCGATACTCGTCGGATTCGATCCCGGGAACAGCATGGTATGCATCGAAATCATCCGAAGCGAATTCGAGCGATTGTTTCCGGATATACCCTTTCAATATCGGTTTCTATCGGACATGATCGACAGCAGCTACGGTCAATCGCGCTACATCAAGAATGTGGTCGGCTGGTTCGCGCTGATCTCGATCCTCCTCTCGTTCATCGGGCTTTACGGACTGAATGTGTTCATCACGGAACAGCGCACGCGTGAAATCGGGATTCGAAAGGTGATCGGTGCGACGACGGGAGAGATATCGTGGCAATTGCTGCGGGATTTCCTTGTTCTCATCGTGATTGGTGCCCTACCGGCAATGCCGACGGCGTGGTATTTCTCGCAAAAATTCATCGAGATGTTCTATTACAGGATACCCATCGAATGGCATCATTTCACGTTTCCGCTACTGCTGGTGCTGGTTTTCGCTATCGGAACCATGCTCTACAGAACGATGCAGGTCTCTCGGATCAAGCCGTCCGAGATGCTGCGATCGGAGTGATTCAGCTTACTTCGATCTCTTCCTTCGCATCAGCACAACGCAATCTTCCATCACAGCCTTTCCGAGCACAATATCCTCCGCCAGCGCCATGCAGGTCGGTGATCCGCAAGCGCTGCAATTGAGTCCCGGAAGTTTCTTGTTGATCTCGTTGATCTGCTTCATCTTGCTGATAGCCTGACGGATGTCCGTGTCCAGTGTGTGCATCGGGCGCGGTTCGAGCGGGAGAATGCCAAATTGCCCCTCTGTAAAGAGGTTCATCAGATATTCTTCGTCAAGATTCCCGATCTTGTTCTCCGTAAGGAAGCGCTTGACCCTGCTCGTCGCAACGAAAGGATTCTCGACGTTCAGATTGCCGCCAACGCATCCGTTGATGCAGTTCCAGCACACAATGTAATCGAATTTTTCGATCTGGTGATTTTCAATCGCAGCGAGAATACGTATGACGTTTTTCACGCCGCTGACAGCCATCGTCTTCAGCTCCTTGTCACCCACCTGATCCGACTTCATCCCGGAAATCGCCCAGGTGTGGCCGCGGATGAGATTGTTGGGTCTGCGGGTGCCGTTCTCCGGAACGACCGAAAGAATCCTGTTGTAGATATCCCCAATGGAGAAAGCGCCTTCTTCGATCTGTTTGTATGCTGCTTCAGGCTGGTGAACCGCAACAACATGCGCAATACAGGGAACGATCTGAAAAATGCCGATCTCCGCTTCCTTGAAGCCCTTCTGCTCCATCGTACGATGACGATAATAGTGTGAAAGGATACTCATGGGCGCTTCAAGCGGAAGGACATTCTCGAGCAACGACGGGAAACGAACCTGAATCAAGCGCACCACAGCCGGACAACTGCTCGAGATGAGCGGCCGAACATCGGGATTCCGCTGGATCGTATTGCGAACCAGTTCCAGCATCAGTTTCGCGACTTCCGCCTCATCCGCGACCTCGTCGAAACCGAGATCCAGCACTGTCTGACGCGCCATGTCGTACCCGATGGTCTCTTTGAACTGCGATGCAAACGCCGAAGAGAGAATCGCGATTTTGTATTCGTACTTCTTAATTATATCGAGAGAATCCGCCTTCGGAACCAGTGCATTGTATGGACAGGACTGGATGCATCTTCCGCAGTCGATACAGCGGTCAGCGTCGATTTGCACTTTACCCTGACGTACGCGGATCGCCTCTGTGGGGCAAACCGAGACACAGTGCGTACAACCGGTGCAATTCTCAGTTATAATCTTGATCGCATGAAAATATTCTTTCATCTCTTCCATATACCGATCCTAAAAATAAATAAGGACTTCCAATCTCGTATTATTACCTTTCGAGGAAACGATGTGCATCACATCCGAGTTTTTTTGAATGTTCGGTAATCCAAGCCCTGCACCGAAACCCATTTCCCTGACCTGCTCGTCTGCCGTTGACCAGCCAGGAGTCATCGCCTTTTCGAGGTTCTCCACACCGGGACCCCGGTCGAGCAGAATGATATAAACGCGATCGCTGTAGATATTTGCCGAAATGGTGCCGCCGTGCGAATGGGCGATTATATTGATTTCCGCTTCGTACGAGGCAATCGCAACGCGACGCAGGATCTTCGATTCCACACCAAGACGCTTCAGAAGCATCTTGATGTCCGCGGAAGCCTTTCCTCCGTGAACGAAATCGCGTGCCTCGATATCCAGATGGTGCGTCATCTCCGCTTCCGGTGGATTCGTCAGAAATTCTCGAGCCTCGGTCTCGTCGATTCCCTCCGAGAAATGCCAGTACTCAGCCATCGATCTTGCAGCTCCGCAGTCCTGTATTATACAAGATGCCGGCCGTTTTATACAACGTGAATCTCGTCAAAATCAGAGGCAAGTCTCGTTCTTCCGCCATCTCGATGAGTTCCTGAGTCGGACGTTTCCCGCGTACGAAGACGATGCCCAGAACGTCGATCATATCGGAGAGCCGAATTATTTGAGGATTGGTCAAGCCCGTCAACAACAAAGTTGCTTCTTTCGTACAGTGCAGGATATCACTGATGAGATCCGATCCGAACGCGCAGGTAATTTCCTGTTCCAGATCGGAATCCGGAGTCAGAAGTTCGCCTTCGAGCGCTTCCAAGATGTCTTTAAGCTTCATTGTCCTTCCTTTGTCTTTATCGTGCATTCATCAAAACGTACGATGTCTTTCCTTTCGATTTCTCCGATCCTTTCGAGAAACCCTTCCAATTTCTCGAAAAAATCCTCTGAAGAACTCGAATTCTCGATAGCTAAATCTGATAGTGTTATTTTTTTGTCAATATTCGTTTGGGAACGAATCCGACGAAGTATATCTTCCTCATGCAAATTGTCACGTTTTTTCAGTCTCTGAAGGCGAGTTTGTTCGTCGGCATAGATCAGCAAAATGTAATCGACACACGGCTCGAGCTTGCTCTCGAAAAGTAGCGGAATCTCGATAATCACCGTTTCATCCTGCATCCTGTCGATGCGGGATGAAAGTTCTCTTCGGATTTCGGGGTGGACGATGCCGGAAAGGATTTTCAGTCGGTCCCGGTTGCCGAATACATACCTGCCGAGTTTTTGCCGGTCGATTGCACCGTGTTCATCGAGTATTTCGTCTCCGAAGGACTCCACCAATTGATCCCGCACATCCGGTTTCAGGAGTGCCTCGTGTCCGAGGATATCGGTGGAAATCACCGGAATGCCGTGCTGCGTGAACCACGCAGCCGCCATGCTCTTCCCCGAGCCGATGTTGCCGGTGAGTCCGATCAGCAACGGACGATTATCGTGTGGCATCGGCAAGCACCTGCGCGAGCTTTTCCTTGGTAATATCGGTTTCGATCTCACCACCCTTGGCGTAGGATATTTTCCCCGATTCCTCCGAGACGATGATCGCCAGCGCGTCGGTCTCCTCGGTCGCGCCGATGGCGGCCAGATGCCGGGTTCCGAACTTCTGCACGAACTCGACATTCTGCGATAGCGGCAAGACCACCTTCACCGCGTAAATCCGGTCGTCGCGGATGATCACCGCGCCGTCGTGCAGGACGGTCTTACGATTGAAAATCGTCAGCAGCAGCTTGGCGCTGAGTTTCGCATCGATCAGCTCGCCTGTCTTGAGGTAGTCGTTCAGCTTCTGCTTGTCCTCGATCAGGATCAGCGCCCCGGTGCGTCGGAACGACATTGTCATGATCGCTTCCTGCAACGGCGAATAGATGAACTTCTTACGCGGGAGAAAGTAGCTGTTGAAATTCTGCTCGCCGTACTTTTTAATCATCTCGCGGATCTCCGGCTGGAATATCACGACGAATGCGATAAACCAATAGTCGCGGATCAGCTTGAAGATGGTCGTAAGGAGCGTCATTTCGAGCATCGTGGAGACGAGATAGATGATCAGCACCACGAAGAAACCAATCAGAATCTGGTAACCACCGCGACGTTTTAGCGTCTTGATCACGCGATAGAGAATCACGCTGACCAGCAGGATGTCGATGATATCTTTGAGTGTGGGTATGAAGAAGTTCATTTTGCTTCTCGTACTGCCCGGAGAGTGTCCAGTAATTCGCGATGCGGTTTCGGATCATGCACGCGGACGATCGCGATTCCCGCCTCGTGCGCCAGTGCGGTTGTCGCCAGAGAACCGGATAGTCGTTCGATTGGCTCGGAAGGATAGATTCTGCCGATAAAACTCTTGCGGGACGCGCCGAGGACCACCGGAAGTCCGAATGTGTTGAACTCCGCCAGTTTTTTCAGGATGATCAGGTTGTCCTCGTGCCGCTTTCCAAAGCCGATTCCTGGGTCGATCATTATATTGGAAATGCCGCTTTCGTTGCAGAATTTGACTCGATCGCAGAAGAAACACAGGATATCCTCGATCGTGTCATCGTAGTGCGGATCCTTCTGCATGTCGCGCGGTGTACCCTGCATGTGCATGAGGATCACGGCGACATCGGGACGATCTCCGACAACCCTCGCCATCTTCCCGTCAAACAGCAGTGCGCTGATATCGTTGACGATCGAAGCGCCAGCCGCGATCGCAGCCTTCGCGATTTCCGCCTTGTTCGTGTCAATGGAGATGACGGCATCGGGACGTCGCCTCAATATCTCTTCGATGACCGGCAGCGTCCTTCGCTTTTCCTCGTCGATCGAGACCTGTTCGGAGCCGGGTCTGGTCGATTCGCCGCCGATGTCGATGATGTCGGCGCCGTCGTCGAGCATTTGGATCGCGTAATCGGCAGCCTTCATCGGATCGACGAATGAACCGCCATCCGAAAACGAATCCGGCGTGACGTTCAGGATGCCCATGATGCGGGTTTGATCCAGTTCAATCGTATGTTTTCCGCAACGAAGTACGTTTATTCTTTTCCCAAGTTCCTGATCGATTATTTTCTTCAGGTCATCCGCAATACCTGGTAGCCCGAAAATGGTCTGGTGATCGAGCTTCTTGATCAGCTTGCGAATTTTATCGGCGTTTCCCAGCAGGATCACGTCGCTGATGGGCATGGCGCCGTTCACGACGCCCCGCGCCACCGCAGCATCGCCGCCGATGGAGAGCATCTCCTGTTTGAGGATGTTCGCTGCGCCGAGTTTGATGTTGGTCAGCTTGATCGCCATTTGCAACGCTTTTGGCGCCATCACTTCCACACCCTGGCTCGAGACCTGGATTTTTTGCAGTTCCCTGCGTGCGTCCTGAAGATTCAGGATGGTTAGTTTACGGTTCATAATTACGTCCAATCAAGTAACCTGTCATGCTGAGTAATTCAGCTTGCTGAATTTTATCGAAGCATCAGGTTACGTCTATCAATTTTGTTGTCGTGCTTCGATACGCTCGTTCCTCGCTACTCAGCATGACAGCAAGAGAAGTTGACGCACTCACCATGACAACAGGTGAATTCGCGCCCGAATTTCCGATCAAATATCCTGTCATGCTGAGTAATTCAGCTTGCTGAATTCTATCGAAGCTCAAGGTTATTTGACAACTTCATCGCCATTTACCAGTACAATGATACTTTCCAAAGCTACGTTTTCTTCTTCCATTTTTTCTTTGCAAGCACTTTCAATGCTTCGAAATCACCTCTGATCAATGCTTCTTTCTTAGCCCTCGACCATCTCTTAATCTGCTTTTCGGCTGAAATCGCATCATAAACCTCATAAAAACATTCATTGAACACGAGCTTAACAGGTAATCTTGTCGAAGTGTATCCCTTGACAATCCCCAGCCTGTGCTGAGACAATCGCTTCTCAAGATCCGACGTGACACCTGTGTAATAACTTCCATCAGAGCATTCGAGGATGTAAACCCAATAATTTCTGTCCGTCTCGACCTCCGATGTTGGCTGTTGTCGTGCTTCGATACACCGCTTCGCGGCACTCAGCATGACAACAGGTATGAATGCGCTACTCAACATGATAACAAGTAATTGCTATCCAGTAAAGCAGCGTCGTGAAACCTACATCATTTAACCTTGTCATGCTGAGTGATTTTGCTCGCAAAATCTTATCGAAGCACAAGGTTATCTGATATCACTATAACATCAAGAAGGAATCACTTCAACACAAACACAAACGTGATCGAACCGGTCTGATTCTTGTCGCCGGCAACGGGATTGAACTTCCACGCCGCGAGCGCTTCGGTGGCAACCGTATCAAATGAGCCGCCGGCCTTCTTGATCACGACCAGATCCGTCACATTGCCATCGGGTTTCACCTGGAACCGAATCCGCACCTCGGCGTTGCGCTGCTCCGCGTCCGGGTACTCCGGGACCACCTCTTTCAGAATCTCGCGCGAAAGGATTTCTCCCTCGAGCAGGTAGCGCGATTCCCTGTCGCCGCCGCTGGTCGCCTGACTCAGCAGATCGTTCAGGTAGTTGTCCGACGCGGTTGCGGAGGGCTTGTCGCTTACATCCGATTTGCTCGTTGACATTGCGTCGCGGTCGAGGTTGCTGCTGGCACGATCCAGCGATTCGTCATCATCGACGAACTTGTAGTCCTTCGCATCGATCTGCTGAGAGGGCATCGATGATTCCGATGGTGCAAACTCCTCGGAAACCTGCACGCGATCAAGCTTGTCTGGAAGCATCCCGGTACCGGGCTGCTTTACTGCGTCGCCAGGCTGAAAGGGATCGGCGCGGAACTCGATCAGCTTGAGCTGCTCCACGATTTGCTGCGGCTCGAACTGGATATGGATCAGAAACGCGATCAACAGCAACGCGATGTGAAAAATCGCCGAGATCAACCAGGCGGTCTGGGTTCGAGTCATGGCTTATCGTCCTGTTGCGCGATCTGGGTTCCGATGAAGAACTGGCTGGTACCGGAGCGCTTGGCGATCTCCAGCAAATCGACCACGTATTTGAGCGGGACATTCTCATCCGACTTGATTACCACCACCTGCTCCGGATCGTCGATGAGCATCTCGCGCAGCCTTTCGGGAAGCACCTGGCGCTCGATCGCGGTATCCTCGTCATTGAGGTAGATCTCGAGATTCTCAGTCAGCGTTACCGTGATGCGATCGCGGTACTGACTCTCCTTCGACGACGCTGCGGGAAGATTGACCTTGATCCCCGACTGGGTTATGAAGCTTGACGAAATCAGAATGAAGATCAGCAGCAGAAAGATGATATCCGTGAAGGAGATCAGCGCAACGGTCGTAATTCTCTGCTTTTTCAGTCGCATGTCATTTCGCCTTGCCGATCAGGATGATGAATTCGTTGATGGTATCTTCCATCAGGCTGTCGATCGATTCGATCTTGCCGATGAAGAAGTTGTGCAGCAGGATCGCCAGAATACCGACGGTCAAGCCGCCGATCGTGGTGATCAGCGCTTCCCAGATACCACCCGCGAGCAGGCTGATATCCACGCCGCCACCGGTTGCCTGAATCTTCATGAAAACGTTCACCATACCGGTCACAGTTCCCAGGAAACCGATCAGCGGAGCCACGGCGGCGAAGGTCGAGAGGGTTCCGAGGTTCTTCTCCAGTTTGTGGATTTCCACTGCCGCTGCGGTGTGCATGGTCTGCTTGGTGGTTTCGATGCCCAGTTCGAGCGACTTCAGTCCGCGGCTGAGTACCGAAGCGATCGGGCTTTCGGGATTTGAGTCAGCGACCACAATAGCGCGTTCGATCTGATCGGCCTTCACCAGGTCGAGAATATCGCCCGATAGGATTCCAAGCCCCTTCCTGGCAGCGCCGAAACGGAGCCAGCGTTCGATGATGATGATAATGGCGATAAAGGAGATCAGAAGCAACACGAGCATCAGCGGACCGCCCTTGGCGGCGATCGAGAAGAGGTTCATTGTGGCTTCGGTCTGCAAAGTGTCGGCAATTGCCTGCGCGTTTAAATCCATGTATCCTCCGATAGTAATATTGCTATTTCCATACTATTTCGCCAACGAAGCGGCATCCTGTCAACAGAAATCGGGAGTTCCAGAAAACGCTTTACACCAATGAAACGTTACCGTAGTAAGGGTGTTACGTGAATAATCAGGTAATGGGAGGACGAGGGAAGAAAACAGGAGGGAAGTATATGTTGTATGTCATCTAATGATTATCGAAAGTGGTTGTCCAGATTTCATTCAGGTCTTTATTTATCAAATTCCAATCATTCATGCACTCTTTATTATAATACTTATCAAACAATTCGGGTTTCTTTAACAAAATCCAATTTAACTGTTGAAACAGGCACTTCACAAACCAAATCCATTGAGGAAAATTTATGGCAAGAGGGTCTTTCACTACAAGGAATTTTGCAAGATTTGCGGTTGTAGAAATTGTATGTGCCGTAAAAAGCATAGTTTGAAGTTTGGGTCTGACCTTCTTCAATGAGAATGGTATTGAATCTGATAGCGTATACCCTTCTTTCAGTCTTTTGACAAAATACCCCCCTCTTACCAACACCTCAATTAACAACACGGAAACCGACATAGAAAGAAAATGATTGAAATTGTATCCTTCTCTGTACATTATTCTTGTCAGTTCTCCTATTGTATATCCATGTTTGCCAAATGACCCTTTTTGTATTAATTGCAATAGAGACATCAAAGGAACAGGCAAACTAGCTTTTGTTGCCATGTCAGACCTTAAATGTCCAAATTGACGAAAAATGGCAGCGAACAACCCCATTCCTGCTTGCTCTGTCGATGGGGTAATTTTCTGGGTAATAATTTTCCCTGCTTTATCAATCGCTGTAAATTCCCCTCTTAAGATGTCCTTCACTCCAAAAAGAAAACCTAAAATTGGATCATGTCCTAATGATTGAAATCTGTGTGCATTAGGACCAAGTCCAGAAACCTTTAAATTGAGTGCCTTTGATGATGACGCATCATATGGAACCCAGTTTTCTGCTTCTAGTTTACGAATATCTTCGGGTGAAATGCTTGTTCTGACCCGTTCGCGTATAAAGTTTGAAAGTGGACCGCCTTTACTGGCTTCACCCCCAAGAAAGCCACCGTGTTTTGGCATCTGCACAAGGAATATATCAACAAGAGCGGCAATAACACCAGCAGAACCAGCTATTAACCAATCAACTTTATCAAGCTTGTAGATATCATTGAATTGGTTTCTCATTACGGATAGCCTTGTTTCTACTTTCAAAATGTCTTCTGGAGACAGAATATCTTCCACTCTCGTATTACTACCTATTTCTTGTCTTGCTTTGATAACTACATTTTCCCAATCATCATTTGAATTATCAGCTATATCCATTGAGAGATTGGGAGATAATTGCGCTGGATGATTTCGTTCTGGAAGTTCTCCATAACGTTTTAGAATCCTCTCAGATTCTCCAATGCATAAATCAATCTCTCGGTTAGTATTAACTATGTCTTTACTGGAATTCTGTGATAAAAAAAGATTATACTTCATGACATCCAAGATTTCCTGCTCTGATTCTGTGATGTCATAGGATATAGGCATATTACTACTCATACAACCTCCTTTGTGGATGCTGTTAAAAGTATTATATATTCACTATTTCAGGTCGACATTCGTAAAATGAGTTCCATATTGAAAATCATGCTACTTTTTCCCTGTTTTTTAAGTCACTTTCAAGACGCTCAATTATTTGACGAAGTGCGATATTCAGATGTGTAAGGCTTTCCATCCTCTGACCTGATGCATCAACCTCATTCTGTAACTTTTTGATAATCTTATTCTGTTTACGGACAGCTTCCTGCAGCAACATCTCCTTCTTTTTCCTCAATTTGCTTTTGTTGACTCTTGAAGCTATAAAAATACCTCCCCCAGCTAGAATTGCTACAGGAGCTGCAACAACAAATATACCAGCAAGCATTCCACCACCAACAATAGAACCAGCAGTAGCTAAACCTGACGTGATGGCAGCAGCTCCAGCAGTCCCTGCTGCTGCTGCGCTTGTGACTATTATAACACCAGTACCAACTCCAGCCGAAGCCCCAACAAGTCCTGCAACAATCTCTTTAACATCTCCCGAAATTTCAATTTTTTTTGAATCGGCTAAAAACTCACCAGCTTCATTTACAACTTTGACAGCATCAACAAGTGAATCTGAGCTTTTATAATACGGCTTATTCATAATAATACCTCCTAAAAAATCCATCTCTTTGAGTTTGACAATAATATAAAAAAGAGTCAAGTAATTTTTAGAACTGCATATATAATATATCAACTTGGTCAGCACTTCGAAATCTCAGAAAACGCTTTACACACAATAAACGCGCGCGTAAGAGGGTCGTTACCGAAAACAGGAGGATCGATGAACAAATCGAGAAAGCCGATCGTATCGATCATCGGCAGGAGCGGCGAGATACCGCAGGAACTCGAAAGCGCTGCATACGAAGTCGGCAAACGTCTGGCGGAGAAAGGGATCGCAATCGTCTGTGGTGGTCGCGACGGCGTGATGGAAGCAGCGTGCAAAGGCGCGAAATCGGCCGGAGGCACTACCATCGGCATCGCCATGAGCTACGACAGGGACGAATCGAACGAATTTGTGGATTACGTCATCCCCACCGGGATTGGTTTTGCCCGTAACGTTTGTGTGGTGGCATCGGGAGACCTTGTAATCGCCATCGGCGGTGGCTTCGGAACCTTGAGTGAGATTGCCCACGCGACTTACCTCAATATACGTGTGATCGGGCTGCATTCATGGAAGAAACTGGAAGGCTACCAGATCACGCACGAGATCGAAACGTATGATTCGGTGGATGAGGTGATGGAGATCGTTTGTAGAGAATTCCTCTGAACCGGGAAGAGTTATTACGACTGACGGCGACACGATTTTTTAGGGATAGAGAGAATTAGAGATGCCAAGCTCTGGGGGATTCGAATTTACAAGCAAATTCACAGGAGCTTGGCGGACCATAGAAAGGAAATCCCCTCGCTACGCCTATCTCTCGTGGGTACACAGACGTCCAAAACTTTACCTCTTCTGAAGAGGTTCGCCCGGAAGTCGAACGCTACTGGGTGCTCTGACGTCCACGTTTGTAGTTTCTGATTAGCGTAACTTCGGATAGGCGTGGCTTTACGGGTTTCCCCAGCAAATGATCGAGTGGATTTTGGGTAAAAAAATTGGCAGGGATGGAAGGAGTTGAACCCTCACATACGGAACCAGAATCCGCTGTCCTACCATTAGACGACATCCCTGCGCGAAAGTTTTATAGTATATGGCAAGGCCGGGAGGATTCGAACCTCCGTATGCCAGAACCAAAACCTGGTGCCTTACCGCTTGGCGACGGCCTTGCATGGTTAAATGGCGGAGAGGGAGGGATTCGAACCCTCGGTGAGCTTTTGACCCACATACGCTTAGCAGGCGTACGCCTTAAACCTGCTCGGCCACCTCTCCAGCATGCATTTAATGATCTATTATGGCGGAGGATGAGGGACTCGAACCCCCAAGGGCAAAGCCCGGCGGTTTTCAAGACCGCTGTCTTACCAATTAGAACTAATCCTCCACATCGGTAACGAGGGGTACAGAAAAAACGGTGCGCTTCTCGTGTCAACGATTTTTTTTACATTCGGCAAACCATTTTCGAGCCGATCGCAAAACGCCGAACGCGATCCGCTTTTTCTCGTCTTCATCGATAAACTACAACGCCCTGTCCGAAGCGCAAGCAAATCATGGCATTTTCTCACGATACGGCAATCATCTGTTCGCTGGAGCACAGGATATGTTCAATTCCGGTCAGGTTGATCAATCATACATTTTCTCTTTGACAATGTCGATTTCCCGATCAATTTATATAGAGATAAACATCTAATAACGATAAAGGAACGTGGATGTCGAAAACCGGGCTTTTCTACGGGATATCTCAGGAGCTTTCGCACCTCAGGATCGCCAGCCTGCGCTGTGTCGATGATCAGCTCAATATCGACCAACTGCTGGAAGAGATCATGCCCATCGAGGAGCATCATGAAGACGAGGGTTCCTTCTTCGAAGACTTCGATTTCGGCTCTCCAACTCCCTCGACAGAGATGCCGGCGGAATTCGAGAACGCCGACGAAACCACCGAAGCGGAAGTGACCGAAGAGACCATGACCTCGCAGCAGATCCTGCGCAACCTCATCGACAGCCTCGCCATGCAGGACGCCCTGATCGCGCTGAATCTCGATGTGTTCAACGTCGAGTACAAGAACATCCGTACCGGGAAAAAGAAAAACAAACGCAAACTGCTGGAACAGGTGCGCCGCGCCTTCACCGGCAAGGGGCTTCCCCAGCGCGCATTCACGTGGTTTGATCACGATAGCGAATCTATTATCGGTGTAAAGAACTCGGGCAGACTCGAGCTTCTGGAACGCTTCATCGACGCCAGCCAGATCAATCCGCGCAAGTACCTCAAATACCGCAGGATGCAAACGAACGAGATCGCCCTGATCAACGCCGTCCGCTATCACTACACACTCGGCGACGATGAAATCAGCGCGATTTTCTACATCGGCGAAGACTACAGTCGCGTAATCCTGATGCAGGGGAATGCGTTCGTTAACGCA
The DNA here is from genome assembly GCA_963666875.2 of Cloacimonadales bacterium (SeqCode). Taxonomy (GTDB): domain Bacteria; phylum Cloacimonadota; class Cloacimonadia; order Cloacimonadales; family JAIOQZ01. The sequence goes on along the minus strand of CAXXPU010000015.1, from coordinate 30,196 downwards.
CTGCCCATCATCAACGAAGGCGCGGAATCCGAAAACGTCGTCGTGCGCGTCCACAGCCGGTTTCTGCTCGAGAGGCAACAGAGCGCGCTACCGCACCTGGATAGAATCTTCCTCGCCGGAAGCAAGCTGAATCGCGCCAAGCTTGAATACCTCCAGGAGAACGAAACGGACGTGAAGGTCGAATATCTGCTTCCGCTCGCGTTCATGCACGAAAACCTCGACTTTACAGACGAGGAGCTCGCCTGCTACATCGTCCCGATCTCGCTTGCCACAGAGATTGCCCGGCCCAAGCACCAGACGCTGATCCACGCCGATTTTCTCCCGAAATTCATCCTCGAACAGCAGAACGTTCTGTCGATCAGTATTCCCGGATTCATGGTGCTGTTGATACTCTTGATGGTATCATATTTGTTTCTGGAAAGTACGTTCAATTCTCTCAGCGCCAATTCGTCGGTTCATCTCGAAATCGAACAGATTGGCAATCAGGTCGAGATCAACAACCAGGTGATCGATTCACTCGCATCCATCACCGGTCAGATCGAGAAGCTGGAAGCCGATATGGGTTTCTATCGCAAATACATTGGCGACCGCAACCAGTGGCATTACATCGTCGATACGCTTGCAGATTCCTTCCGAAGCAACCCCCTCGCCTGGGGATCGAACATCATGAAGGACGAAGGCAGGATTCGCTTGCAGGGAAGCACCTCCTCGCGCAAGAACATCGTCGATTTCTCGAACCTCTTTCCACGGAGCGAGATCAAGAAGATCGAGAAGCGCGAGATCGAGGATTATACCGTCTGGGACTATGAAATATACTTCGACATGCCCGATCCATTGATCACGCAACGTCTGGACAGGATACTGAAAGAATCGAACGTGAAAACCGTGAAACCATTTGGAAACAATGACGATATCGCCACGACAAATGTGTATGTCGTGCAGGATGGCGACAATCCCGGATCGATCGCAAAGAAGCTCGGAATCGATGCCGAAAGACTCGAACAGATCAACAAGCTCAAATCGAAAGAAGTCGATGGGAAGCGAGTCCTTCTGATCTACCCGGGCCAGAAACTGCGCTACTGACCTACTTGATGATCACGCTCGCGTTCAAGACGAAGTTGCTTACATATTCCTTGAACAGATTGAAACGCACCTTGTCCTCTTTCACGAGCCAGGTCGTACGATCCAGATTCTCCGCCTTCATGTGGAACTGCGCGCTGTCGGCAAATACGATCTTCGAATAGAGATCGCTGTTGATGAGATAAAACACCTTCTCGATCGCCTGTTCCCCATCGTGTTCGACCACCATCCGCTCGCTCTCCAGCTCGTACTGCTTCCCGTCCAGATCCAGCGCCAGCGTCATCGGCGGCTCGATCGCCTTCAGACCGGTCACCTCGCACACAATGTACCAGTACGACTTCTCGGCGTTCTTCTCGAATTGCAGATAGAACGACACCCCCGGAACATCCTGCGCTTCTTCGCCCGTGAAGGCCGCCTTGTTCGTGTAATAGATCTCGACATCGCCCGGCGTGTCGGAGACACGATATACATCGAATTGCGTTGTTGAACATGCAGCCAGCAGGATCGCCATTCCCAGAATCGTTATTATCGCTTTCATGATCTCCTCCTTTACTAGAACATTATGCATTTTCCGTGCCTTACGGATGTGACGACTTCTGAATGTGCTGAACGAAGTGAAGCTCTTCCGAATGTTGGCACTTCCATCGATATCATACGTCGAATCAAGAAACCAAACTTTCATGAAATAGTAATCCACCATTATCCTTCGATACGCTCCTTCGTCGCTACTCAGGATGACAAGATACGCTTCTTTGTCTACTCAAAATGACAAGAATCGCTCCTTCGTCGCTACTCAGGATGACAAGATACGCTTCTTTGTCTACTCAAAATGACAAGAATCGCTCCTTCGTCGCTACTCAGGATGACATTGGCAGATAACTCGATACAAAACAATAGTTTGTCATCCTGAGTAGCGACGAAGGAGCGTATCGAAGGGCAAACTATTGTTCTACAGCTGATGAGACATTCTTGCTAATGAATGAGTTGATAATGTATATAAGTAAATGCTATTTCTCAATTTCGAGCTTCCCGGCGTTCCCGGTCGTGTGTCCGATAACCGCGGCGGGAATACCTTTTTCGTTCAATTGCTCGATGATTTGCGATGAAACCGACGGTGGAACGGAGATCAGGAGTCCGCCGGATGTCTGCGGGTCGAAGAGGATATCGAGAATCCACTTGGGTAGCTCTGAGCCATCTTGAACATGATCGATCCGGTAGCTGATATTGCCTTTCGTGCCGCCGGGAACAAGACCCTTCTTCGCCATCACGGCCGTCTGCGGATAGAGTGGAACGGCGTTGAAATCAAGCGCGATGCCGACCTTCGTATCCTGGATCATCTCGAAGGCGTGTCCCGCAAGGCCGAATCCCGTGACATCCGTACATGCGGAGACAGGATATTCCACAATCACCTCCGCGGCGGTCTTGTTCAGCATGGCCATGGATCGCGTAACAATTTCGATCAGATCGTCGTCCGCTTTACCGAGCCGGATGGCGGTGTTGATGATGCCGTTGCCAATGGGCTTGGTCAGGATCAGGTGTTCTTCGGGCTTGGGCGTGTTGTTGAGCAGAATCTTCGACGGATGGATCAACCCGGTGACGGCCAGACCGTACTTGACGCTGTCGTCCTTGATGCTGTGCCCACCCAGGAGGACGCAGCCGGCTTCGCGAAGCTTGCTCATGCCACCCTCGGCAATCGCCTTGAGAACCGAGACGTCCAGCTCATGCAGCGGGAAACAGACAATGCTCAATGCGGTGACGGGTCTTCCGCCCATGGCATAGACATCGGACAGGGAGTTGGCAGCAGCGATCTGCCCAAACGAATACGGATCATCGACGACAGGGGGAAAGAAATCGACCGTTTGTACGATCGCTACATCGTCGGAGATTTTATACACACCGGCATCCTCGCTGTGCCGGAAATCGACAAGCAGTTCCTCGCAAGAGGTCTGGGTCAGATCACCCAGGGATTCTGTCAAGACACACGGTCCCAACTTGGCAGCGCAACCGGAATACTCGGAGTACTGCGTTAATCGGATTTTTTCTTCCATATTTCAATTGGTGAAATCATTTTCCGGGTAGATTGCTTTTTTTGTAAAGCTTTTTCTCGATATATCACGAATCGTGTTCTGCCGAATCAACACTCGGCACCTGTTATAATTACGTATCTCACCTTTACGTGTAAATCGCTTGACAACATCGGATTCGTATTACAGGATATGAGTAGAGGAAAATAGATACTTGCGATACTGATAAAATCAATACAAAACATAAGAGAGGAACGATGAAACGATTCTTGATTTTTTCCATTTTAGCCCTGGCAGTGGCTTTATCTGCCAACACGGTTGATTTCATGGCCGATATAACATCGGTCGGCGCTGGACATGTCGCTTACTTCATACCGATGTGCGATCCGGAACCGACTGAATATCTCTGGAGTTTCGGCGATGGCGAAACATCCGCCGAGCAATATCCGAATCATGCATACATTTCTGGAGGCAGCTATACGGTTTCACTCACCGCCTTCTGGGATTCGTATGGAGAAACCGAGACTAAGATCGACTACATGAATGTGATCCAGGCAAGATTCAACATCACGCAGGATACCGGCTATGCACCATTCACAACCGGATTCACCAATACATCGCTGGGAACATTTACCGAATCGGTCTGGGACTTCGGTGACGGAACCGATCCGGTGATCAATCCATCCAGTCCTATCCGTCATACCTATCATGCTGGTGGAGATTTCGACGTATCGCTTTCGATCGCCGACACACTTGGCGCAAACCACACGGTTATTCAATACAGCGCTATTCATGTTACCAATAATCTAACCGCATCGATCTCGGCCGACGTGACTTCCGGCTCCGCTCCGCTTCAAGTCCACTTCTACTCCAACGGGCAGGGAAGCATACAAAGCTACCATTGGGATTTCGGGGACGATTCGAGTCCAAGTTACGAAGCGAACCCATACCACACTTTCTACGAAAACGGTATCTATACTATATCGCTGACATACGGTGACAGTATAACCTATCATACGACCGTGGAACAGGACTTTATCGTCGTCGGAACTGTGGTCGAAACAGTCACACCACTCGACGGTATATGGCTGATTCAGAACAGCCCCTTCATCATCTATCAGAACGCCCAAATCGAATACAACGGTATCCTCAATATCGATCAGGGAGTCGTCGTATTCTTCAACGACGGACAGATATTCCAGATCGGCGGCGAACTCAACGCCTCCGGCGCGACGTTCCGCGAACTCGACGGCGGTGTATGGGGCGGTATCGTGTACAACTCGAGCGGTTCCGGTTTACTGCAGGATTGCGATATCCTGGGAGCGCAGAACGGTATCGTCATCCAGCGGGATGGACGAAACAATCGTGAGACACCGACACTCACCAACCTCAGGATCAAGAGTTCCAGCAGCGCCACCAGACCGGAAGGCACCGGACTTACCATTGAAGGATCATTCGACGACACGCTCGACAACATCACCATCGAGGGATACGACTACGGTGTAGATATCGACAACCTGCAAGGCTCCACGACGCCCACACTGACCAATATCCGGATCAAGCAGAGCAGCAGCGCGACAAGAACCGGTACAGAAGCCATCAACATCAATGGTTTGTGCGAACCCAATCTCGATAATATCGTTATCGAAAACTTCGACAAGGGTATCTCCATCTCCAACAGCGGCAACGATCCACTCGCTACGCCGACCCTCACCAACATCCGGATCAAGACGTCCGATTCGGCGACACGTTCTGCCACAACCGCGATCTCGCTCAACAACGTCACCGATATCCGGATCGGCGGAGAGACCGAAAACGACTCGATCGTGATCGAAAACTACCCCATGGGCATCCAGATCCTGCAATCCCCGACCCGTGAGGTTTCCACGCCCACCCTGACCAACCTTCGAATCAAGACGTCTGATTCGGCGACGCGCGTCGATACCTCGGCGATCGTGATCCAGGGACCTGTCGAGGCGCAAATTCACGGCGTGACCATCGAAAACTACGTCACCGGTATCGACTACGACGGCGAAGGCACCGTGCGGGAAACACCCGTTATCACAAACCTGCGCATCAAATCGAGCAGCTCCGCCACACGCACCGCTACACACGGTATGCGCATACAGAATCTCGATTCCATCATCATCGGTGGCGAAGGAGTACAAGACTCGGTAATCATCGAAGGCTGCGACACCGGTATTATGATCAGCAGCGGTCGCTCGCGAAGCAGATCGACCCCGACACTCACCAACATCCGCGTGAAGACTTCATCCAGCGCAACAAGACAGGACATGCACGGTATCCATTTCGCCGGAAGCGTCACCGCGAATGTCCACGGAGCGATTCTGGATGGATACGATTACGGTATTTTCTACGACATGGATCCGGATTACGGCGTACGAGAGACCCCGACGCTGACCAATCTGCGCATTAAATCCAGCAGTTCCGCCACGCGTGAAGCCGCAACAGGAATCTTCCTGATGAACGTCGGTAGCATCATCATCGGCGATTCTACTCAAGCGGAAGACGTGACGATTGAAGGATTCCAGAACGGCGTGCAGGCGTACGCGTTTCTCCGAGATATATCCACGCCCACGCTGACCAATCTGCGCATCAAATCGAGTAGCTCCGCCACGCGCAATGTCGGCGACGGTATCTACTTCGGTCCAGGAACGGGAGGCGTAATCCGCGATTGTAAGATCGATGATTTCGGCATAGGCATCAATCTCGATGTAACGACCGCGGTGCAGGTCTATGACAACTCGCTCTTCAATAACGATACCGGGCTTTCCATCACATCGGTTGTCGCTCCGGTTGCTGTCCACCACAACCTGATCTATCTCGGGCCGGATTTCAATCACTACATGCCCGGACAAACCGGTATTCTGATGAACTACGTGGCAGCAACCAAGGCACACAACAACACGATCTACAATTACGATTTCGGTTCGTCGATCGCCAGTTCGGATGCCGTATTGAATATGAACATCGTCTGGAGCGATACCCAGTACGACAGCGCTATCCAGCATTTGGACAGTAACTCCTCGATTCAGGTCGAATACAACAACATGCTGGGCTACGACACCATTAACGGCAACATCGATGCAGATCCGAAATTCATCGATGCGGAAAACGGTAATTTCACCCTTCGTGCGAACAGCCCCTGTATAAACGCCGGTGACCCCGATTTCAACGGCAACGGTACGAACTGGTACAGCGATCCGCTCGATCAGGACCCCGACGGTACGCAGATGGATATCGGAGCCTTCTGTTACGACGCCAATACCGCCACGATTCCCGGTCAACCGCAGGACGGGCTGCCCACTGGCAACAACGTTTCGACCGATTTCCCGTTTATCCACTGGTCGGACGACATCGACGTTTATCGCTGGACGATCAACCTCGACTACACATCCGACTTCAGTTCACCGAACGCAATTATAAACAGCAACCTGACCGACAACCAGTACGAGCTGGCAACCGGCTTTCTTATGTCCGATACACCGTACTGGGTGAAAATCTCCCCGAGAAACATCCGCGACGAATACGGTCCGCCTCTCGAATGGACATTCAATACCCAGATGCCGAATGGAAGCGCCGATCACGACAACGGAACCGGACTTGCCGGCGACGTCATCGAAACGTCAGAATGGCTGGCCGGTTTCTACCAGTTGGATTTCCCACAGGTTGGCGATGTCCAGTATCCGGCGATTATCTTCTTCCCGAATACAATCCCGACCGAAACAATTGCAATGATTCTCGAACTGGGCATCAAAGGCGGTCTTCCGGGAAGCGATCAGCGAACAGAATACGAGAACTTCATCGCGAACATGGCAGCCGTCGGAGCGCCCGAAGACCTCGATATGGCAATACGGATAACCTCTACGGACGACACAGTCTATAACGGAAGCCTGTCCTTCAACCTCATCGGTTACCCATACGAGATCAACTTCATCTACTACTCACTGAACGAAGGCGCCTGGATCGAAATTCCCATGTGGGAATCGGGAATATCCGCACCGTATTTCACCTACGACGGTAGTACGCTCGTCATCACGGGACTCAGCATGGGACGAGCCGAAGGCGATCTCGATATCGGTTTCGGCGGTAGCGACTTCACGCTGCCGGTCTCGCTCTCGTCTTTCACAGCCACGACAACCACCTCTGGATTCATCCAACTGAACTGGGTCGCGCAATCCGAGGTCGATTTGCTGGGATACAACCTCTACCGTGCGGAAGAGGAAGACCTCAACGAAGCTGCGCTGGTCACCATCCCGATGATCGACGCGCTGAACAGCGAGGTCGAAGTAACGTACGAATACACCGACGAAGACGTAATCGATAACAATACCTACCACTACTGGCTGCAGATCGTCGAACTGAACGGCACCTGCGACTTCTTCGGGCCGATCTCCGTGACTGTCGATGACGATCCGGAAGCGCCACCCGCAGATGAATACATCACCGCGCTGCATGGTAACTTCCCCAATCCGTTCAACCCGGAGACTCGCATCGATTTCTCCATCGCTGAACAATGCGACGTCACCATCAGCATCTACAACGTCAAGGGGCAGCGCGTTCGAACGTACCAGTTCGACGACTGTCAGGAAGGTAACCACATCATCCACTGGACCGGCGACGACGATACCGGAAAATCCGTCGCCTCCAGCGTCTATTTCATCAAGATGGAGACCGACAACTACAAGAAGATTCACAAGGCGTTGTTGATTAAATAGGAGTCGGGGAAACAATACCACTCCGATATTGCATGTAAAGGGCAGGCCTCGTGCCTGCCCTTCTCTTATCGGTGCGCCACACTCCTGTGATCTTGCTGACAAAATCGAATCTCTTAGCTTGGTGGACCGGAAAGAGGAGGCTCGCCCGGAGGTCGAGCGCTACGGGTGAAGAGATGCCGAGCTCCAGCTCGGCGGTCCTGGGGCTCTACCGTTTTTTATTGACACCTCACAAGCAAAAAACAAACTGTTTGGTTTACTGTGAGGTTGCATGAAATACTTGAAATATATCTACTTCGTTATCTTGACGTTGCTCCTTTCGATCTTCATCGGATGCGGCACGAACGAAAAGATCACATCCAATAGCGACAATAATGACGACCCCGCCGATTCCACCATCACAATTGACGATCTGACCTTCGGTACGGACGGAACATTCGACGTCATGACCTGGAATCTGGAGAATTTCCCGAAAGCATGGAACACTGCTTCCCTCGCCGCGACGGTGATACGGTCGCTGGATCTGGAGGTTGTGGCGTTTCAGGAGATCGAGGATTCGGTGGCGTTCAACGATCTCGTCGCCGGACTGAACGGCTGGACCGGCTGGCGAGCCAACAGCGCGGCCTACGATATCGATGTGGCGTACGCCTGGAGTTCGGAAGTCGTCATGCAGTCCATCTATGAGATTTATACGCACAACAGCCGGGAATTCCCGCGCTCGCCACTGGTTTTCGAGCTGACGTGGCACGGATATTCGGTAATCATGATAAATCTGCACCTCAAAGCGCTTGGCGACAACTATATCGACGAAAGCGACAGTTGGGACGAGGAAGTTCGCCGCCGCGATGCGGTGGATCTCCTGAAAGAATGGATCGACGAAAATCAACCCTCCGACAGGGTTATCGTGCTGGGCGACTGGAACGACCAGCTCCAGGATTCGGCTTCCAGCAACATCTTCCTGAGCATCTTGCAATCCGACGACTACCTTTTCGCCGATCTGACGCTTGCCCAGTCAGGCGATGTCGATCAATTCTCCTACCCCATCTACTTTTCGCATATCGACCACATCCTGATCACGGACGAACTGATCGACGCCTTTTCGAATCCCGCGTCAGGCGTTCATACGATCCTGATCGAAGATGTGCTCGACGGCGGATGGAACGAATATGAAGACGACCTCTCCGATCACCGGCCCGTTGCCGTTCGATTGGATCTGTAAACTCGGAGTAATATGTGAAAAAGGACTACCTGATCTTCCGAAACGATAGTAAAGATCGTGAACGAATCGTCGAAATGCTGGCGAGTTTTTACGTCTCGGTTCTAACGACCGGTGAGAATGTCTCGTCGCACGAGATCGATGTCCTTTATTCGCTTCTCGAGAATCTCTTCCGGCACGAAGTGATCTCGTGGGAAAACTACCTGCGGCAGATCGTGAAGAAACCAATCGACTTCGACGAAGTGCTGGCTTTCCTGAACAAGAATCTGATCACGCTGGACAAGATCCGTATCCTGCTGAGCCTCATCGTGCTGGCGAACTCCGACAACCAGTTCACATCCTCGGAAGTGACCAAGATCCTCGAGCTGTCCAAGCGGATGAACGTGGAGACGGAAGGTCTGATGTCCATCATCGACGCGATCGAGTACGGCAAGAGCGAGCCGGTCTCTATCAGCGGATTCCGCTACTTTGCGCATACGGAGAAGTCTGTCTTCCGCGACTACCTCCTGATGGGCAGAAATCCCGAATGCAATATTGTGTTTCAAGATAAAAAGCACGCAGAATACGAAGTGCTGATCGTTGAGATCGATCGTTTCATCTTCATCGGAACCAGCACCGACACCACCGCGAGAATCAACGATGTCGTGCTGCAACCCCGCAGGATGTACACATTCCCGGAAGACGCAGTGTTGAAGATCGGTTCCTCTCGGTTTCGCGCCGACCATCTGCGCAAGATCTACGCCGCGCGCGAGACGGAAGACATCATCGATTTCAAGAGCATCGACTACAATTTTAAAATCATCAACCACCAGAATCGCTATTCGATCCTGGTTTACGATCGCACCGTCTATAAAAACGGCAAGCAGCTTCCGCATCACAAGGAAGTGCCTGTATATTTCGACGACGTCCTGCAAATCAAGGGTTACGAGCCGTTCAACCTGCTCAACGTGATCGAACGGCGCGAGGAGATCGGCGTCACCAACCTGAAGCCGTCCGAGCTCTTCATCAACTTCGACAACGACTACTTCAGCATCGCCCGGCAGGAATCGCACAAGACATTCGCGCGTATCTCCATCGATCAGAACGTTTTCACGATCCATCCGCCTCGAAAGGTATGGGACCTCTTTCTGAATAACCAGAAGATCGAAAAGCCGACAGAATTCCTGCTCAACACCGATATCTTCACGCTCAACAAGCGGAACTTCCGCATCAACAACTTCCTCGATATCATCGAGATACCCTTCGAGGTTGAGCAGATCGGGTTCCGCGACATCAAGCACTTCTTCAAGGATGGTAACCTCGCGCTGGACAGCGTGTCTTTCGAGGCGAATCGCGGTGAACTGATCGCCATACTCGGACAGAGCGGCTGCGGAAAATCGACCTTGCTCAAATCCATCTCCGGAGAGATCATCCCCACCTTCGGCTCGGTCGAGATCGACAACAAGGATTTTTACTCAAACCTGAGTTTCTTCACCCAGCATATCGGATACGTACCGCAGGAAGACCTCCTCTTCTCCAACCTCACTGTCTATGAAAACCTGCGCTATCGCGGAAATCTGCAAATGCCGCAGATATCACAATCGCACATCGACCAGAAGATCGGCAACATCCTGTCCGAGACCAACCTGCTGCACCGGCGAAACGTGCAGGCGGGTGACGTGAAAAACAAGCTGTTGAGCGGTGGCGAGCGAAAGCGACTCAATATCGCGCTGGAACTGCTCTTCGAGCCGTCCATCATTATCTGCGACGAACCGACGTCCGGTCTCTCCTCGCGAGACTCCGAGCAGATCATCAAGCTGCTGAAAGAACTCACCGTGCAGGGCAAGATCGTCATCATCACGATCCATCAGCCCAATCCGGACATCTTCTTCCAGTTCGATCGCATTCTGCTGATGGACCAAGGTGGCAAGCAGGTTTATTTCGGTACGCCGGAAGAGGCGTTCTCCTACTTCGACAGCGAGCTCGAAGAGATTACCGTCAACCGCGAGGGTATCCTGAGAAAGCGCTCCCTGCGGATGCCCGAATACATGTACGATATCATCGCGTACCCCGAATACAACAAGAACAACGAAGTCACATACATCCAGACACAACAGAACATCGTAGTGAAGCGGAAATTCACACCGGATTACTGGAAAGACAAGTTCAAGCGCAAGATGCTTTTCGAGCTGATGAAGATCGAGAAGAGCGAAAAGGAAAATCCGCGTAAAGCGCATACACGGTCGCGTCGGAGGCTGGATATGCGCGGACACTTCATCCAGCTAAAAACTTTCCTGGCGCGCAATATCCTGATGAAGCTTCGAAACCGCTCCAACATGTTCATCACCTTCATGGAAGCGCCGCTTCTGGCATTCCTGCTCGCCTTCATTCTGCGCCTGGCGCCCACTGAGGGTTCGTACAGCTATGCCGACAACATCAATATCGGTATCTACCTCTATATCTCGGTGATCGTGTTCGTCTTTCTGGGACTATCGAACAGCATCGAGGAGATTCTATCGGAGCGCCGGACAATCCTGCGTGAAAAGATGCTCAACCTGAAGACGAGCTACTTCATCTTCACCAAGCTGATTTCGCTTAGCATCTTCTCGCTGGCGCAGGTGCTGATATACTATTTCGTCTCGGCGCTGTTCCTGGAGATTCGCGGCGTGTTCTTCCCCAGCATCCTGTATTTCTTCGCCGCGTCGTTCATCGGCTTTTCGATCGGAATGCTGATCTCCGGCTTCATCCATAACTCCAAGGCGATCATCAACATCCTGCCGGTGGTGCTGGTTCCGCAGATCGTCTTCGGCGGCGCAATCATCGAATACGAGCGCATGAACCGGAAGGTAACCTTCGTCAAGGGCAATCCGATCCCGGAGGTCGTGCAGATCATGCCGTCCAAATGGCTCTTTGAAGGCATCTACACGGCGTATGCGAAAATGAATCCCTTCGATTCGGAGCGCGCGCGACTGAAGAAAAAAAGATTGACATTGAAGAATCAATTTCAGCAAGGTAAGTTATCAGTAAAGAAATACGACGAAGCCAGATATGAAATCGTAAATGAACTGGAAGCGCTGCCGACTAAATATCCGCGCAGGAAATACGTTAACGAGATGGTAACCGTTTCCGTGGATGTAATGAACGGCAAGTTTCTCAATGAGAACAAGAACGTGTTCCTGTCCAGCTACAAGCGATTTTTCGGCAAGACTTATACGACATACTGGTTCAATCTGCTGATGATTGCGTTCATGTCGGTTATTGTCAATACTGTGACATTCATTCGCATGAAGTATTTCTACAGGGAATGATACATAAGAAATAGAGTGAGGAGGATCTCATGAAACAACTGACCATTTTTCTCATCGTTATGGCGCTGGTCTTTGTAGCCTGCCAGGCGGAGAAGAAGCAGGAAACGGCACAAAACGAACCCGTGAAGGAAAAAGCCGCGGAGAGCGAATTTTACTACTTCCCGCTTCCTTCGTTCCAGGATGTCTTTGGCAAGCTGGACTACCTGACACCGGCGGACTTCGGCAAATTCGTGCCGGAGGATTATTCGCGCGTTGACAACGACGAAGCCAAGGCGGCTTTCGCGCTCGGTTCGCTTTCCGCGGACGCCATTCTGGTAACAAAAAGCCGCAACCGCACCAAGCTGCTCAACATCGCGCAGGAAATGATCTTCTATTCCAAGGCGTTTATCGTCGAGGAACGCATCCTGCAGCTTGCCGACAAGCTAAAGAAGAAAGTCGAGACCGATAGCTGGGACGAGCTCCAGGCAACTCTCGACGACGACAAGCAGGGCGTTATAAATGCGCTCTACGACGCTCGCGAGTACGACTATTTCATCCTGATGCAGCTCGGTGGATGGGTTGAAGGACTCTATCAGACCGCGATGCTTCTGAACGACAACTACGATCGCGACAAGACCGATTTCCTCTATCAGATCGGTATTCTGAATCAGTTGATCAACAACGTCGAGAAGATGCCCAACGCGCACATCAAGGAAAAGGAATACTACCAGACCTCTCTGGGCAATCTCACGCAGATCAGAGACATGCTGAAAGCCCCTGAGGACAAGATGTATTCGAAGGAAGAAGTCGAGAGATTGATCGACCTTACCGAGAAAATCAAACAGGCTTTCAAGTAAAATATTCACGGAATTTTCCTACATCCCGGATCGGTTTCACGGCTGATCCGGGATTTTTTTTAACTTACGCAGCCGCAATGGTTTTAGACCTCGATATAACAAAACTAAAACCCGTGAAAATATTCTCATCTCATTGCATTACTGCATGTTATGGCGTTTCCCGAATTGACTTGGATTAGCAATTTAACGGTGAGAAATACATTAAGAAACGCTGGAAAATCGCCGGAATCCTTTATAAATAAGGGCTTCGCGGATTTTTTTATTGACAACATTTTTAAATATAAGTCATACAGGTATGTGTAACGCCAATAAAATAACGGAGGTGCGTATGAGCAGAGAAGAATTGGTGGCAAAAATCGCAGAGGAAGCTGGCATTACCAAAAAGGCCGCTACTGCTGCACTGAATGCAACAATCGACGGTATCCAGGGTGCCCTGGCAAAGGGAGACAAGGTCTCTCTGGTTGGTTTCGGAACATTCGCCGTTGCCAAAAGAGCCGCTCGCAAGGGAATCAATCCGCAGACCAAGAAAGCGATCAAGATTCCGGCACGCAAAGTTCCTGTATTCCGTGCAGGCAAGAAACTCAAAGACGCTGTCAAGTAGTTGCATTTATTGATTTAAGGGATAAGAGCGATTGTGCTTTTATCCCTTTTTCTGTTGTTTGAAACCTCGAAATCTGAAAAATGATAGACAAAAAAAATCGAGAACTGCAATCTGTCTTCTGAATCCATAAAACGAGACGACAAAAGAGGGAGCTATGAAATTTTCAGTTGAGAAGAAGGATTTGACCAACAGGATACATCACCTATATAATATTGTGCCCTCCAAGAACACCATGCCGATTCTGATGAACTATCTGATCGAGGCCTTCGAGGAAAGCAACACCATCCGATTCACCGCCACAGACCTGGAGATTACCGTTGTGGTGGAGTTCGATCTATTCGTATCCGAGGGTGGCCGTGTCGCGGTTTCGGCTCGAAACTTCACCGACATCATCAATTCGCTTCCCGATGCGATGGTGCACTGCGAGAAGGTCGATGACACGCTCAAGATCCAGTGCGAGAAATCAAGCTTCGATCTGCTCTGCGCAGACGCCGACCAGTATCCGCTCATTCCACAGATCGACATGGAGAATGCCAAGGAGATCAACGCGCAAACCTTCTCCAGAATGATTGAAAACACTCATTTCGCCGTCTCGACAGAATCGAATCGCCCCATTTTCACCGGCATCTTCTGGCAGATTACGCCGGAACATCAGCTCATGGTTTCCACCGACGGCAAGAAGATCGCCGAATTCAAGGTCAACCAGGAAAACGACGTGCCGGAAGTACTGGAAAAAATCATCCCCACCAAGGGACTGCTCTTCCTCCGGAAGGCCATCACCGACGATGATAAAGTGGTTCACGTGCTGATCGAAACCAACCGCGTGATGTTCAAGTACGGATCATATACAATCTTCACACATATTCTGGAAGGTCGCTTCCCGGATTACACCAAGGCAATGCCGGCCGATAATAAAAACGAACTGATCGTCGATAAGAACCTCATGCACGCGGCTGTGAAGCGTGTTTCGCTGATCGCGTCCGAAGAGACGATGAAAATCCGGATGGAGATCGACGGCAGCTCGCTGGTTATCAGCACCACCAACCGCGAGATGGGCGAGGCGGTCGAGAGTATCGCCGAGTATCAGTACACAGGCGACCCAATCAAGATTGCCTTCAACTACCGCTACCTGCTCATGATCCTGAACGTGATCGAGAGCGACAAGGTGAAGATCCTGATGGGTAATTCGCAGGGCGCCGTGCTCTTCTTCAACGTCGATACGGACACAAGCTATTCGGCGCGATTCCTCTTGATGCCGCTCCGTATCGTCTAAAGCTTTGAAAGTCCTATCGCTGCACCTGCAGAATTTCCGTTGCTACCTCGACGCAACGCTGGAGTTCCCCACGCAGGGAGCGCTTATAACCGGCCCGAACGGCTCCGGTAAGACCAATCTGCTCGAATCGATCCTCTACCTCAGTTGCGGAAAATCGCAGATCGCAAGTTCCGAACGCGAACTGATCCGCTTCGAAAGCGATTTCCTCTTCGTGAAAACCGCATGCAGCCTCGGTGATTCGGATCACGCCATCTCTATCGGTCTGGATCGCGAGAACCGCAAGAAAGCGCTGGTTGACGGCACGCAGCTCGAGAGAATAAGCGATCTCTACCGCTATCTGAAGGCGATCTACTTTTCTCCTTCCGACGTGAACATGGTCAGCGGGCCAGGCGGCATCCGGCGACTGGTATTCAATCAGGCGATATCGCAGTACTCCTTCGGCTACATCGAGAGCTACCGCACCTACCAGCGAATCCTCAAACAGCGTAACGCCCTTCTGAAAACCGACTACGACAAGCACGAGAAAGAGAGCTGGGACAACCAGTTCGCACAGGCCGCATCGAAGCTTGTCTTGCAGCGATTCGAGTACCTCGAAAAATTCTTGCCCGTCTTCCAGCAAGCGTATCGAACCATCTCCGGCAACGCCGAGACCGCTGGTTTACACTACCAACCGAGCTTCGAGATGGACGACGAGTTTTCCGTCCTCCAGGCGTACCTGCAACGCATCGAATCGCTTGCCACACGTGAAAGCGAGTACCGCTACAGCCTGCTCGGTCCGCATCTCGACGACTTTATCTTCGATCTGAACAATCGTCCTGCCCGTTCCTATGCCTCGCAGGGTCAGCGCAGGAGCATATCCATCGCCGTTCGGCTTGCGCAGGCGGAGCTGATCCGAAGTTCTTCCGGCGACACGCCCATCATGATGTTCGACGACGTACTCGCGGAACTCGACGCCGACCGCGCGCACCAGCTCATCGAGATGCTGAATCCCGAGCACCAGATTTTAATCGCCACGCCCAACCCCGGCGACTATCGGCACTTCGATTTCCACCCCATCGACGTGACCACATTGCCGCGCATGATCGAGGCTCCCAATGAATGATCAGAAGCGATTCTGCGGCATCCCGCTCGATAAATCCATCCTCGGCTGGATCGCCTACGACTTCGCCAATTCGTCCTTCGTCACCGTCATCGTCACCGTGGTCTATTCGGTCTATTTCAAATCGAAGGTTGTAGGAAGCGATGAACTCGGCACCGCGCTCTGGGGACGCGCCGTCAGCCTCTCCATGCTGATGGTGGCAATCCTTGCGCCCTTCCTCGGCGCTATCGCGGATCATTCGAACGTCAAGAAACGCTTCATGCTGATCTTCTGCTACCTCAGCGTGGTTTTCACCGGGCTGCTCTACTTCGTCGGAAAGGGCGACATTTTTAGCGGCATGCTCTTCTTCATCGTCGCAAACTTCGGTTTCAACGCCTCCAACGTCTTCTACAACGCATTCCTTCCCGAGATCGCACCACGAAAAGACATGGGCAAGATTTCTGGATTGGGCTGGGGATTCGGCTATGTAGGCGGCCTCATCGCACTGCTGATCAGTCTGCCGCTGGTAAAATTCAACGTCCGATTGGTCTTCCCCATGATCGCGGCTTTCTACGGTCTCTTCGCCATCGTCACCTTCACGCTTCTGCATGAGAGACGAATCGTCGTCGATCGCGTATCCTACATCTCCATCGGATTCCGGCGCATTGCAAGCACCTTCCGCAACATCCGGCAGTTTGGAGACCTTTTACGCTTCCTCGTCGCCTACCTGATCTACAACGACGCCATCGTGGTGGTTATCGCTTTCGCATCAATCTACGGCGCTACCCGATTCGATATGAGCACCCAGCAATTGATCGTTTATTTCATCATCGCGCAGGTGACATCCATCGTCGGTTCAATCCTCTTCGGTTATCTCATCGACATCCTCAAGGCTCGGTTGACCATCACCATCACACTCGCAATCTGGATTGCTGTAGTGCTGTGGGCTTATTTCTGTCGGACGGCGACCGAGTACTATTTCGTGGGTGTCCTGGCGGGAATCGCAATCGGTTCCAGTCAGTCCAGCAGCCGAACCATGCTGGCGCTTCTGACACCGCACGAGAAGAAGGCGGAATTCTTCGGTTTCTACTCCCTGACCGGCCGCATCGCATCCGTCGCGGGTCCATTAGTTTACGGCGAAATCGCGCGCGTTACCGGCGACCAGCGTAAGGCCATCCTCGCTGTGTTGGTGTTCTTTGTCGTGGGAGGTGTTCTCTTGCAATTGGTAAACGAAAAACGCGGTACGGAACTGGCTGAAAGCTGGGAAGACAACGCCTGATCAAGTCCCGTAGGGACGAAAGATTCTAGCCCGGTACGTAAGTGCCGGGTAACGACGAACCAGCCGCGACTCTCCTCCAGCAGATTCGTTCAAACCCGAGCAGCCGTGTTCATTCACGTCGAAGACGTGGTGTTACACGGCGTCGCGAAGGGATTGGGCGAAGGTGCGCACTACAAACCTCATCAAACAATTTCAGCAAACACTCCCTTGGTAAAACCGGCTACTCGGTAATCATCATCTGCTGATCGTCACCCAGAATACGGATACAGACCTTGTTCGGCACACACACGATCGGTCTTGCCGGCGACGACGACCAGCCCTGCTGCACACACACCTGATGCGGGCAGGTCGATCGAAGCATACGGACCCTGCTATCCTTGATCTCGGCAGCAATCCCGTCGTCGATCTCGATTACCCGATCCTGCGACAACGAATACGTTCCGACAATCCTTTCGCCATATCGAATTTCCACTACACTACCGCTCTTCCGATAGTAATGCGCGAATAGCACGCATGAAATCAGCAGAAAAATAACGATCAACACGATATCGGCGCGGGTAACAAGCGAGCGCAATCTCATTTCCAGATTCCATGGATAGCTGTTCCGCAGTTTGTGCAACGCGACCCGTCCATCGACTCTATCGAGACATTATAACCGCTGCGATTGACGAGAAGCTCGCCGCACTTCGGACAATAGGTATTGGTACGCGATTCGGAAATGATGTTGCCCAGATAGACGTAGTGAAGTTTCTCTTTCGCGATGCGGTAAGCCATTTCGAGCGTCGCGGGGGACGTTGGTGGATTGGCCATTCTGTATGTGGGATAGTAACGGCTGAAATGGAGTGGGATATCGACGTCGATCGATGCCACGAAATCGACCAGCGTGCGGATATCCTCTTCCGAATCGTTCTCGCCGGTGATAACAAGATTCGTCACCTCCACCAGGCACTTCGTCGCCGCTATCTCGATCGATCGCTTCACCGGATCGAGCGTAGCGCCGCAGATCTTCCGATAGAAACCATCGTTCATCGACTTTAGATCGATGTTCATCGCATCGACAAACGGCAGTAACGCTTCCAACGGTTCCGGATTGACATAGCCGTTGGTCACCAGAATCGACGCGAAACCGTTCTCATGCAGCGCCTTCGATGCGTCCAGCACATACTCGTACCAGGTCAGAGGTTCGGTGTAGGTGAAGGCAACCGCCGGAGATTTCTCGCGGATACAGAGCGCAACCAGCTCTTCCGGCGACAAGCTGTGTGACGGGCAATCCTGCTGACTGATGCTGTAGTTCTGGCAAAACTTGCAGCCGAGGTTGCAGGAATTATGTCCGATCGATAGTACCCGACTGCCCGGCTTCATGTGGTAGAGCGGTTTCTTCTCGATGGGATCGATACTGATGGTTACCGTCTCGCCATACGTCGCGGCGTACAGCCTGCCTTCCCGATTGATCCGCGCCCGACAGATGCCCGTTCCGCTCTGAGGAATACGGCATTCGTGCGGACACAGGTGGCAGATCACGCTACGATCGTCCTGCTTATCGTAAAATTTCGCTTCCTGCATCGTTATCGCCTTTTCTTCAGGATGTTAGCACTTCCTTCACGATTTCGAAGTTCTTATCAAGGCTGTGACGGTTCTTCTCCAGCGCGATACGAGCATTGTCACCCAACTTATCGCGTAACGTATCGCTTGAAAGTAGTTGATTCAACGTCGCTGTTAGCTGATCTTCCGAGACGATCCGAATCGCGCTGCTCTCCTCGAGAATGCGCACCGTATCCCTGCACGAGCTGTGATAGGGTCCCATCAGGATTGGTTTGCTGTAAAACGCCGGTTCCAGCGGGTTATGACCTCCAAAGTCGTAAAAGCTGCCGCCCACCAGCGCGATATCGCAGATCGCGTACGCCTTGTTCAGGATGCCCATGCTGTCGATGACCAGGATATCGGCGCTCTTATTTTCACTCAGCCTAATGGCGTTCAAACCATTAAACGCCTCCAGCACCTCCCGCATGCGATCCAGATGCCTCGGCGCGATTACAAGCTTCAGATCCGGATATTCCGACTTCAAGCTTCGATACGAATCCGCAATCAGTTTCTCCTCGCCCGGTCGGGTGCTTCCGAACGCGAGAACAATATCCGTTTTCGAAAGACCCCATTCCTCACGCACGGCATCGACATCGATTTCCGACAGGTCGATCGCGAACTTCAGATTACCGGCATCGATGACATTGCGGAATCCCAGTTCGAGATACAGCGCTGCATCCGCCTCCGACTGCGCGCAAACGGCGTAAACACTCTGCCACAACGGATTCCACAGAAAAGCCAGCCGTCGATACGGTTTGACCGATTTCATCGTCAGGCGACCGTTCACCACCACAACCGGAATACGGAACCATCCTGCCACCATCAGCAGATTGGGCCACATTTCCGTCTCGGCGATGATCAGCGCTTTCGGCCTGAGTACGGACATTCTCACGATAAGCGCCGGGAGGTAATCATACGGAAACAGCGTCGCCTGCGAGATGCCGCGGATTCCGGCAGCAGTGTACCGTCCGGTGGTCGTCACGGTCGTTATATAGATGCTGTATCCGGGCAAATGCTCGATACAATGATTGATCAGCGGCTTGACGGCGTTGATCTCGCCAACTGAGGCGGCGTGAAACCACAATGTATTGTCTCGTTCTTTCAATCGCGGAAAGAGACGCTCTGTCTCCTTTTTCACGATACGACGGTATAGCGCCATCAGTGGTATGGCAATCAGGTTAATCAGATTGTATAGGATCAAACTCAGCCAGTTCATATTCATCCTGCACCATTGCTTTCTACCGATATAGAGGATTCCGCATCTAAATCTTGACAAGATAAAAATTCAGAAAAACCTTTCACATCACAGGGAGACATTATGCCGGTTGTAAAATCACCCGATATCAGAAAGAAATTTCCAGTACCCGCCTGGACGAAGATGGTCCTGCTTCTGGCAGTAATATTCGGGCTTGCGGTTCGCAGCTGCATCCATCGCAGCGAGAAGAGAAACATCCAGATATCCAACGTCATGATATCCGAATACACAACGCTCTCGGCGGACGTGTCGTTCGAGATCGAGAACAAAGGCGGAGTGCACTACGCTAAACAAGTTATCATGATCCGGATCAAGACCCACAGGGGCGAAGAAATCGCGAGTCGCCTGACGACCGTGAATATCAAACCCAAATCTCGACAGCGATACATGAAGGTGCTGGATAAATTCGATCGGCCGCTCGCGGAGGACGAAGTCCCCGTGGCGGAAGTGACTCTTTACAAACCGGGACTATTCGATTAACGAGGTAGATAAATATGTACAAATTACCAGAAGAGCATCTTGAACAGGCAAAAAAAATCGCACGGGAAAACCGCAAGAGAAAGAGCTGTAACCTCTGCTACGACCGCGCATGGACCGGTGTCAATCAGGATAACTTCCTGATCCTCTGTCACAAATGCGTCGATATGGAAAAAGCGCACGAGGCATGGAAGGAATACGTCCGTGGTGTTCCGGAACTGAAAGCGGAATTCCCGGAGTTATTCGAAGATGAAACCTCCGACGAACCCGACGGACAATCCGAAGACTGATTTTCGTGATGATGTAATACCGGATCGCGACCAGCTCATGCAGCTCTATGGGATACTGGGCTGGACCGCTTACACGGATCATCCGGAAAAGCTCGAGAAAGCAGTCCAGTCGTCATCGTATGTCGCCACTGCCTGGAGCGATGGAAAGCTGATCGGGCTGGCGCGAACGCTCTCGGACGAGACGACGATCATGTACTTGCAGGATATCCTGGTCGTTCCGGTATATCAACGTAGCGGAATCGGACGAAAACTTCTCGAAATGTGCCTGAAGCGATATGAGCATGTCCGACAGCGCGTCCTCTTGACCGACGATCGCCCACAGCAGAAGGCGTTTTACGAATCGCTCGGATTTACCAATACAAAGGATTTCAAGCAGGTCAAACTGAATTGCTTCGTTCGATTTTAATCTGATCGAATCCCGTCACAACTCGGAATTGCCTGTTCTCCGCGAATGCAATCAGATAGATCCGATGTTTCCATGCGAGCCGGATCGCTTCCGACGTTACCGCCGACTGCGAAATCACCGCTGTGAAGCCGAGTCGCACCGCCTTCTTCACGATTTGCGATGTAATTCGCCCACTGCATAACAGCACGCAATCGCCTACTGGTACATCCTCGAGAATCACCAACCCGCATACTTTATCAACCGCGTTGTACCGGCTGACATCCTCCGCGAAATAGAGTTGCGTTCCCTCGTACAATACCGCCGCACGATGAACGCCCTTCGTTTCGCTATTCAGGTGCGATTGGTCGTTGAATTTCTCCAATTCGCGGAAGAATACATTTATGTCGAGATGAAATTCCGGAAACGAATCGCGACTCCCCTCGACGTCGGTGCCGTATCCCGGAACCGGATTGTGCCGATCGCGGAAGGAAGCAATGCGGCGATCGTCGATGGTGGCGGCGATGTCGATGATGAGCGGATCGGGCGTGATATCCAGTCCCATATATTCTTCGATATCTGACAGGATCCCTTCCGAGAACACATATCCCACCGCCAGCTCTTCCAGCATGTCCGGCAACACCGACAGCGTGGTGATCCGCTGCCCGTCGATCCGAAGTTCCAGCGAACGCTCCCGTGCGCAGACTGCGGTTTTCAACTCCAGATTGCCGTCTTTGTACATTCCGAACTCATGCAGAAATCGTAATTCGTCCATAATGTTTCTTTCCTTGAATTCTGGCCAGGCAGGAGACCACGTTCAATATCGTGATGTTCATCATCCGAAGAGGCTCGCCTAGCGTTTCACTCGGGATTCGATTTATCAGACTCCGTCTGAAAATCACTTCGAGAGATTCGATTTTGCAAGCAAAATCACAGGAGGTCGAGCGCTACATTGGAACGCAGGCATCCCTGCCTGCATCTCTCCTGTCTCCTACCTACTTTTTCTGATAAGAACTTGTCAAAACAAAACCGCAACCTTTTTTTTGTGAAAACGATTTCGGGAGTTTATATATGAAGTCCGTCTATCTCGATTACAATGCCACCACGCCGATCGCGCAGGAAGTCGCAGAGGCGATGCAGCCGTTTCTCGGAGAATTCTTCGGCAATCCGTCCAGCAGCCACCACTACGGTGTACAGACGCGAAAGGCGGTCGAAGAAGCGCGCAGCCGAATCGCGAAACTGTTGAACGCGCATCCGGACGAAATCATCTTCACCAGCGGCGGCACCGAGTCCAATAACTACGCGATCAAGGGCATCGCATTCGCGCGAAGGGATCAGGGAAATCACATCATCACCTCGTCGGTCGAGCATCCGGCGGTAGTCGAGGTGTGCCGCTACCTGGAGAAACAGGGTTTTCGGATCACGATACTGCCGGTCGATGAATACGGCATGGTCGATCCCAAGGATCTCGAACGTGCCATCACCCGGGAAACGATCCTCGTCAGCATCATGCACGCCAACAACGAGGTTGGCACTATCCAGCCGATCGCAACGCTTTCGGAAATCGCGCACCGTCACGACATCGTGTTCCACTGCGACGCCGCACAATCGGTAGGCAAAATCCCGGTGCGCGTCGATGAGATGGGCGTCGATTTGCTGTCGGTCGCTGGCCACAAGCTCTACGCACCAAAGGGGATCGGCGCGCTCTACATCAGAAGGGGAATCGTTCTGGAGAAATTGATGCACGGTGCCGATCACGAGCAGAATCTTCGCGCCGGAACCGAGAACATCCTCGAAATCGCCGGACTCGGAAAGGCGTGTGAAATTGCAGGGCGCGACCTCGAAAAGAACATGCGGCACATGAAATCGATGCGCGATCTGCTGCACCAGAAGCTGCTCGAATCCGGTCTCGACTTCCGCCTCAACGGCCACGAGGAGAAACGCCTGCCCAACACCCTCAGTCTGTCGTTCCGAGGTGTGGAAGCCAACACGGCGCTGTCCGAGCTGGACGATGTCGCCGCTTCCGCCGGAGCCGCGTGCCACTCCGATCAGGTGGATGTCTCGGCGGTTCTCGAGGCGATGAAGGTTCCGATCGACTACGCCATGGGCACGATCCGTCTCTCGACCGGTCGCGATACAAACGAAGACGATATCGACTTCGCGGCGAAGCGGTTGATTGAGGTGATCTCGCGCTTCCAGGATATCGATGAAACACCTTCGCAGATGATCCCGACAACCGAAATCAAACTGACTCACTTCACGCACGGCATGGGTTGCGCTTGCAAGATCGAACCGGACGTCCTCGAAAAGGTTTTGCGGAAACTCCCGCAGCCGATCCACGACAAAATTCTTGTCGGCACATCAACCGCTGACGACGCAGCCGTTTATAAGCTGTCGGAAGATCAGGCAGTGGTCGTCACACTCGACTTCTTTACACCGATCGCAGACGATCCATATACTTTCGGGCAGATCGCCGCCGCCAATGCCCTCAGCGACCTTTACGCCATGGGTGCGACTCCGCTCTTCGGCTTGAACATCGTCGCCTTCCCGATCAAGCGCCTGCCGCTCGACGTTCTCGAATCCGTGCTGCAAGGCGCGCAATCCAAGGCGGACGAGGCGGGTATCTTCATCATCGGCGGTCACTCGATCGAGGATCCGGAACTCAAGTATGGAATGGTCGCGGTGGGAGTCGTGCATCCGAACAAGGTGTGGCGCAATGCGGGGATCAGACCGGGCGATGCGTTAATACTGACCAAGCCCATCGGAACCGGCGTACTCTCGACAGCACTGAAGCGCGGCTTGCTGGATTCGGATCAGGAAAAAGGGCTCTACGACACCATGTCCATGCTGAACAGCAGGGCGTTCTCCGTGCTGAAGGATTATCCGGTCAACGCCTGCACCGACGTCACCGGATTCGGTCTGCTTGGGCATTTGTCCGAGATGACCGTCCACAGCCACGTCGATGTCGAGATCGATTTCGACCAGGTTCCGACCCTGAATAACACGATGGAACTGATCGCGGCGAACGTGGTGCCGGGCGGTACGCGTGCTAACCTCAACCATGTGTCGCATCTTGTGGAGTGGGACCTCGCGCTTCCGCAGAAGCTTCTGCTCTGCGACGCACAGACATCGGGTGGATTGCTTGCATCGTTGCCGGAAATTGTAGCGGAAAAAGCACTTGGGAAACTGAGAGAGTGCGGTCTGGAAGCCGCGATTATCGGTCACGCCGTTCAGGAGGGATCGGGAAAAATCTTCGTGCGGTAGTCGTCGGCATCGGAAAAGGACAGCCACAAGCGATTGATGCGTACTTCGGTGGTCGGTTCGATCCTGTGAAGGGTGCGTCTGCGTTCGTCGAATCGTTCGATCCACACTTTCAATCGCGTATTCCAGATTTCCAGCCTCAGGTATCCATCAGGAAAACCACGCAGATAGGAGCGCGCTACTTCCCGGAACTCCGTCTCCGGGTACTCCGAAGCCAGAAACAACAGGAAATGGATCGCATCGACCTCGGGATCGTCCATCGCGCAGTCGGCGAAATCGATCATCAGCCAATTGTTACCGTCGTAGAGGTAATTTCGCGGATTGGTGTCGATATGACAGAGTGCTTTTCCGTCTTCTCTTCGCTGATCATGTAATCGCTTATGCAGCCTTGCAATGAGTGCGAAATCGAAATTCGGCTCGCAGGTGATGTATTGGTAGAGCGTCACGGAGGGGATGTATTGCAGGGTGAGTGTATCGCAGTCGTTGTGGTCGATGAGTTCGGGTGCGAAATCGAGTTGAAATTGATAGACGGATAATTCGTTGCGGAAGAGGTGCGCTTCGGAGAGTTTTTTGGTTACCGTACCGCTCCCGGGATCGATGGTGAGTGTCGATTTGCCGGTTTGCAGGATTTTACTGGTTTTCCCGGTTCCGCTCTTCCCCATCGAGTGCGTCATCGAAGATCACCATCTCCGTGTTCTTGGTATATAGACCAAAGGATACGTTGTTTCCGGACTTGAACTTCTCCAGAATTTTCGTCATCTGGTTGAAAGCGGATTCGATCCGGTTGAGGTGCTTTTTCTGCCTTTCGCTGAGGTTGCGGGTTTCTTCCAGCATCTCGAACATCTCCAGATTCCCCTTCATCACCATCAGCGGCTGGTTCAGCTCATGATGCGCGGTAACGGCCAGCGCCAGCGCGGAGTTGCGTTTTTCGAGCTGGATAACTTCCTGCTGCGTCCTTTTCAGCATCATATACGATTTTTCGAGTTCCTCGTTCTTCTGCCGGTAAATCTCGGCTTCCTTTTCCTTCTTCTCGGTCTCGAAGCGAGTCTGCATCTCCGCCAGCTTCTTGTTGCTTTCTTCGTTGAAGAGCTTGTCTTTCACATCGGAGTATTTCAAATGATACTGGTAGGCCTTCTCGAAATCACCCAGAATCGAAAAGAGCTTGGATAGTTCGTAATAGCTGTCTTTGAGTTCGTATCGGAAATTGCCTTCAATAGCAGCTTCAACGCTTCTAATCAGGTATTTCTCAGCATTTATGAGATCATTGAGTTTGCGATGGATTCTTCCAAGATACTGTAGAGCTTTAACTGTACTCTCTCTGAAGTTGATACTCTCGCTGATCTCGAGCGCTTGATGAAGGCATCTTATCGCTTCTCGATGATTACCTCTCGAGTATTGAACCATCCCGATTCCACTCAGGCTGCTGCTTATCCCCTCTTTGTGCCCGATCTCCTCGCTCAGCCCCAAAGCCTCCTGATAACACAAGATCGCTTTTTCAGGATCGTTCAGCTTGTAGTACAGTTTTCCCATGTTGTTCATCGCGAAACCACATCGCTCCTTGATACCAAGTTCACAAACAAGCTCGTAGCCGCGCTGGAAGTACTCCAATGCCTTTTCGTAGTTTTCTGTGGACAGGTAGATTTCGCCGATATTCAGAAGCGGATCGGCCATCATGGCGGGATCGCTGAGTTCCTCGGCGAGATGCAGAGCCTTGAGCTGGTAATCCAGCGCGATATCGTACAGACCCCAATTCTGATAGAGTTCTCCCATATTGATGAAGCAAATCGCCACGCCGTCTTTCGATTCTCGTTTCTGCTGGATGTCGAGCGCTTTCAGGTAGTATTCGAGCGCTAAATCATTCTGTCCGTAATTGGCATAGTTCACAGCAATATTGTTATAACAGCTTGCTACACCGTCCAGATACTCGATGTCCAGTGCGAGGTCAAGGCTGAAATTGTAATACTCGATCGCTTTCGGATAATTGCCGGCGATTCCATAGGATATCCCGATGAATCGCAGGGCGTCGCACTCTTCTTCGCGGTTCTCGTAACGACGCGCGAGTTCGAGTGCCTTCGAGCCATATTCCCGTGCTTTTTCCGTCGAAATCTGAGAGTAGATTTTGCTGATACGATTCAAGACGTGAATCTGCTCCTTCTCGGGTAAATCCCGTACATCCCTTACTAATTGCTCCACCTGTTCCATAATTACCGTTCCGGTTTCAGTTCGATCCGGATCTCGTCATCCGAGAATCCTTTAAGATTTTTCATCATTCCGTAAATCGCATCATAGATGATGTCTTGCACAAACGGTACCATTGAAAGCTCTCTATCGCCGATCAGGATCGAGATTTTCCTGCTCGATTCAGCAACACAGTCGGAACGTTTCATCTCGCCGCTGAGAATCCTGCCCACCGCTTCACGGCATGTAGAGCCACAAGCCGTGCAGCATGCGCCATCCGCCATCGGTAATACCTTAAACACGTTTGCCACCACAATATCTGCGATCTTTTTCATATCTTTTTCCGGATGAAGAACGGGAATACCCTTATAGCTGTCATAATTATTTGACACTTTTCCTGAAATTACGACAACAGTAGAGTCCAGAAGCTCATCCAGTTGCTCGAGGTTCTCCGCGCAGAGGATGCGTGGAAGCGGCTCGTCTTTCATCCCTTCGACGATCACATAGTCCGCGTCCAGACGATCCAGCATCTGTTTCAGCGTGAGTTGCTCGTGCCAGACCTGATAGGTCTCGGTGAGTCCGCGCGCGAAGATCACCTCGCTTCCGGCCTCCCAATGACGCCAACTGTTGGAGCCTTCTTTCTCCATGGTGAACTTCTCGTTGTGGATATCCTTGATCGACTGGACGGTGAAGTCGCGCCTGCGGAGTTCCCGGATGAGGTTCTCCGCGACGGTCGTCTTGCCCGTGTGATGATATCCAGCGATACTGAGTACCTTCATATAAATCTCCTACGGTAAGATATTGGGCGCCCACTCGAACAGGATGAACTGCAAACGCCCGATCAAGAGCGAGATACGCGCCATGGCCGTATAGCCGAACGCCGCGCCGAAGCTGACCATCAGGAAGTAGATGCCGATCTTTGCCCCGACGCCAAATGCGCCTTCGTGCTTCTTGCTGAAGAAGAAGTACATCACGCCGCTGATCGTTCCCGCCACAAGCAGGATTTGACCGACGATCTCCGTAGCCGATCCGCTGAAGGGATTGATCATCGTGGCGGTCATCTGCGAGATCACGTCCGATTTCATGTAACGCATGAACGATATTCCCGCGGTGGTGCCGATCATCAGCGCGATGGGATAACGGCTGAGCCAGGCCAACTTGGGAACAATCTGAGTGAGCATCATGATGCCGAGGATCCCCGGAATGATCAGGAGCCAGTGCGCGCCGAAGTCGGAGCCAATCTTGTTGAAGAGGTTGGGAATCAGGATGAAGTAGATGGTATAGACGAACCAGTATCCCGCGGAGAGTCCCACGAAAATCTGTTCCGCGACCTTGTAGAAGGGATTGTCCTTGTAGAGGAAGCTGTAGATGCCGAACGTCATCAGAGCGCCCAGCCAAAGTCCGAGCCAGTTCATAAAGTGCTCCATTATTCCCCCTTCTTCCGCTTGCGAATGAAATGATACTGGTAGTTGCCGATGGCGATGAATGCGATGATAATCAGGTGTGCGATGGATTGCGCGTCCATGCCGCTGGTAGCGATATCGATGTGGCCGGAGAGCTTCTCGTATTCCGCAGCGGCCTTGAGTCCGCCCAGCAGGCCATAAAGCTGCTTCTGTTCGTTGATGTAGGGCAGGATCGCCGGGGCGCTGACCGCGGTAGCTCCGCCTGTGGTGACGACCTTGTTTTTATCGTGCGCCACCATCACCCATTGCTTAATTCCCGGATCGCCGGCCGAGATACTGCACACAAAGGAGAAATCCTTCAGGTTCCGAATGCCGTTCATGATGGGCAACTGGTCGATCGGATTCTTGCTCATGTCCGTAGGATAGACGTCGCGGATATCGCTGCCCATCTTCTGGATGGTAACAATTCCACCCGCTTTGTAGCCGAGGTTCACGAAATCGACGCCTTCCTCGATCTCCGGCATCTCTTCTTTGAGCCGCTTGAAGGTTTCGGCACAGAGACTGGCGCCCATAGGCCACAGCGCGGTGCATACGACTTTATACTTCCGTTCCAGCGCGTTGCGTGCGATGGAATACGCCATGGGATGCAGCTCCGGCTTGCTTGCGGGGTCGTAGTCGAACGAGATCAGGATATGCGATCCCTCGGGTTGGCTGTTGACCAGGTCATAGACCATCCGGACGTTCTCGGACGACTCGATTGGCAGACCCAGCTTGAAGATCAGCGG
Organism: Cloacimonadales bacterium (SeqCode); assembly: GCA_963666875.2. Classification (GTDB taxonomy): domain Bacteria; phylum Cloacimonadota; class Cloacimonadia; order Cloacimonadales; family JAIOQZ01. Next base: position 1,174 of record CAXXPU010000015.1, on the reverse strand, counting down.
TAACGCGACACCAAGCAGAATCAGCGCAAACAGGATACGACGAATGTTGGTCGGGCTGATTTTCATCAATCACCTCCCAGGTAGGATCGCTCGATCCCGAGAATGATCCTTAGGCTGCTGCCGATGATGCCGAGTCCGGCGCAGATCATGATGGCGCGTTGCCCGGCGGTGTTGGGGTATTTCATGATAAACTCGGCGAGGTTGGGCAGGTGGAAAAAGCCGAGTGCTTCCGGCAGCCATCCGGTCAGAAAGCTACCGAGGCTCGTTCTACCCAGCATGACCAGAACCGCCGCGATGAGCAGCAGATTCGACTCGGCGGTTCTGCCGATAAACGCCCGATATGCAGCCGACGCGATGAAGAACGCCAGTAGCGAGAACATCGATGCCGAGAGGTGTTGATAGACGTTGTTGAAAAGGTAGTCGAAGGGTTTGGAGCCGATGCTTTGCACCAGACTGGCTCCAGCGCCGAAGATCCCGCCGTTATCTTCGGTTCCCCAGAAGAGTCCGAAAAGTACCATTATCGTGAAGCTAATAATAGTCACGATGAAATACTGCCAGTTGGGTTGCCTGTACTTGATCTTGAGCACATGCACCTTGATCAGATTCATCTGCCCCAGTATAATGGCGAATCCGGCGATGATCATGAACCAGTCTTCCAGACCGCCGGTCAGCGAACCGAACGGCTTGTGCGGAATGAACTCGGCGACAATCACCAGGATGCCGACAAAAAACGCGATGAGTAGTGGTATTCTTCTTTTCATATCTCAGTCCGTCAATGTGCTACGAGGAAATCTTTCAGAAAGTGTACGCCGGATATCTCGAGGATGATGCCGACGGTCAGCACGATCATGAATATCGCCTTGCCCACGTCCTGCCCCTTCAGACTGCCCAGTTGATGGGGGTCCTTCGACAGGTAGGCCGACGCGGCGAAAAGCTCTTCGCCAATGAGAGTGTAGTCGCACGCCGCCACGAAAAACGGTAACTGGCTGGGCATCGCGGTTCCGGCCGTCTGGATAGCGCCGCTGGTGAAGCCCGTCTCCGCCAGGATGAGCGACTCGGCGTAGAACGCGCCCATCAGGAAGATCGCCGCTGGTTTCTCGCGCAGGATGATGCCATCGACACCCGCCACGAATCCGAACTGGTCGTCTGTCAGGTAGAAGACCGAGTCGGGCAG
>CAXXPU010000014.1:0-437473 GCA_963666875.2 Cloacimonadales bacterium (SeqCode) | reverse complement strand
TCGGCGATCCGTTGTTTTCGAAGCCGCTCATTTTCATCGTCCTGCGAGATCATGGGTATGTGGATTTCGGCGACTGATTCTCTTTGACGGTGATCGATCGCTCAGCGTCGAGGTAGCCATCCTTTTTCAGGCATAGATCGTAGGTGCCGATCAATTTCTCGAGTGATGCGGGAGTCACTTGCCCAGTGCTTAGATCATCGATATAGATTTCTGCCCCTGTGACTATGTCTTTCTCGTCTCGTCGGTCGTGTGCAAACACCGAGACACTTCCCATTCTTGGCTTGGGCGCCAGCGTGATCTCTTCGTTTTGCGATGCTGATATAGACCTGTTTTTCGTCTTTGATATATTTCTCGCGATGGGCAGTGACGATGTAATTCCCGGATTGAGTTTTTGTTGATATTCGCCCACGCCAACCTGGTTTCCGTTAAGCAGAATTTGACTTCCAGAGCATGAACGATCAGCGTTCCGTAGTCCTGCGTCATCACCAGCACTTTTTTCTGTGGCTCTCCGGGGACCACATTTACCGTCGAGGTAGTACCGCCCAGAGAGGCTTTTCCACGCGGACGGAATACGTGCCGGCTCCCATACGTTCATTGACCCACGGAGTTGTTCCGACCTCTTTGTTATCGATGAGGAGCGTAGCGCCCGACTGCGGTGCGCTATCAATCTCCAGCCGAGCGAAATTAGGATCGAGCGTTATATCGAAACGCTTTTCGTCACCGTCGGAGATAGCGAAATTCTCCATATGTGTTTTGTACTGAGCCTTTTCAAGCCGAATACTATGATCGCCGCTACGAATATCCTGTCGTTGAAGAGGCGTGGTCCCGATATCCTTCTCATCCAGATAGATCGTTGCATCGGTCGGATTGCTTGTAACCGTCCAGTGTCCGAAACGCGGTTTGAGCTCACTAGTGGGGACCGTCAGCGTTTCTCCAGAAGAGAGCGCGAAGGATTTGCTGGAGGAGTAATACATGTCTTTGCGCAGCGTAAGGGTGTATTCGCCAGGGTTGTGACTGCCCTGATAGGGGGTTGTACCCACTTTCTGACCGTTGAATTCTACTTCAGCTCCAGTAGGGTCAGAATCGACGATAATGATTCCTGGCGGGGCAAAGGGCTTTTCATTATCCTGCCCGGTCTCCATTTTGATCGAGATACTCTGATCATCGGTTAGAGTGATCTCGCGAGTTTGTGTTTTATATCCATCCTTCCTGAATGTGAAGCTGTATGAACCTGCAGGTAAGCTGAAAGAAGATACTGTCGAAAACGCGGTAATGAATGCTTTGTCATCCAGACTTATCGCAACGTTGTCGGTGTTGAATTCGAACGTAAGATTGAGGACTTCGATGTGCGGATTGTACGTGTTTCCCCGCAGCTTCATCCGATAGACGATCGCGGATTTCGCGGTCTCGGGTAGCGGATAGACAAGTCGCTCGTAACCTTCCACCGCGACCTTGATGTTGAACGTCCCGTCGCCCACATACACCCACAGCTCGCCCGTCTTTGCTTCTACTTCGCAATATCCGGTGCCGGTCACCGATACGCCGGTCAGCGCGGTGGATATCTTGAGCAGCGCCATGGGCTTGCCGTAGTTGTCCATCCTGGGTGCCGTAACGCGCGCGGTCATGTCGTTATCAACGCGTTGGAAATCGGTGATCTCGAGGCTTTGCGCCAGGAGGGATGTGAAAGCAAGGAAGACGATGATCGTTACGATGATGCGGTGCATGATCAGCTCCCCGAATCGAAGTCGAAGTTCTCCACGCCGATGATGCGACCGTCCTCGAATTTCCGTGGCTGCCAGGAGCGGACGTGGATCTGCGGTTTGTCCTTGTCCGTGAGGTCGAACATCAGAAAGAGGTAGCCCTTGTCGGCGTAGCTGGACGAGGAGTAGGTCTGCGCCAACTGGATGCCATAGACTCTTCCGCTGTCAACGGGCGCTTTCACCACCTCGCTGTCGTCGAACTGGATGTTGATGAACTCGTTGGAGCGGAAGCAGTTCTCCAGGTCGCGCACGTATTCGCCCTTGCTTTTACGCACGAACTGAACCTTCTCCGAGCCCAGATTGCTGTCTTTCCAGTTATCGCTCAGGTCGCGATCCGTATCCTTCAAGACACGTCCCACGATGATCAAGGCATTGTCGGCAAAGACCTGCTTCACGAAGTTGATATCCTTCAGGCAGTACGCCCGTCTTGTAGGTCTCGAGGAACTGCGCGATTCGGATTTTATCCAGTTCGCAATCCTTCAGATTCTCATCCTTGAAGAGGTCTTCCAGCGCCTGGTCGCCCAGCGCGAACGATACCTCGTCGATCAGCCCGTTCTTGTTGAACTGGAAGTTGAGCTTGTCCGTGAAACTGGACGTGCTGTGCTGGAAATCGAAGAGGCACTCCACCGATCGCGCCGTGACGCATCCATCGACGTCGATGTACTGGATCGGCGCTTGCGCGTGCGCCAGCTTGCAATTTCCGTAGCCGACGATGGTTTCAAAGTCGGTAAAACCCTTGTTCGTGAAGCGTTCACGCGCAAGCTCCGGATCTTTCTGCTCGATCGCGGAGACGACCTGCTCGATCTTTTTTGACCATTCACTCGTCTCGGAGGGATCCAGTATCTTCACATCGCTTGTCGCGTTGAACTTGTTCTGCGGTATGGGATTTAGCATGTTTGTGCACGTGAGTGGCTGCTTGTGCAACGGCACTTCGAATGTGTTGTTGGGAAACCACGGAATACCGGGATCATCCAGTGCGCTGTACAAGCCCTTGTCGTGTTTGGCTTCGGTAGAAAAAGTGTATTCGACTTTTAGGGGAACATTGCGCATGATTTTCAGGCAGTCGTCCGGGATACACAGGATGGCGGTGCCGTTCCGGGCAGTCTGCTGCACAGTCGAGCACCCGTTGTTGTAGCTGTATGCAAGCGAAGAAACCGGATGGTTATGCCAGAAAAACTTCATCTCGATCTCGGTGAGACCATCGATGGATTCCAGGTGCGTGACCTGTCCGCTGAGTCCTTTCAGCAGCTCGTCGATGCGGTTGGTCAGGACGGGTTTCAATAGCCGTTCCTCATCGTTCCAAAGGTAGGTTATGCTGCTCTCGTGCGGATGGATACGCAGCAGCACCAGCGCCCAGTAATAGTTCTTGAGCGCGGAATCGATAGTGTAATTTTCTTCCGCAGCCTGGCCGAGTGAAACGAAGTCGGTGATCTTTCGGCGTCGGTCCGCCCACATCTGATCGAGCTTGCTTCTCTCGATATAGCAGAAGACCCTGCGTCCGCCATCCAGCTCGATGAATGGAGCGCCCATCAGATCCAGTGTCGGCACCCAGGCCTCCAGTACGCTCTCGTCGTACTCGCCCACCTTGCCGTCGTCTTCGATTGTCGTGCTGGTGAATCGCGCGTTGACCGAGATAAAAATCTGCCGCACAAGGTTCTTCAGCGCTGCATCCGACGCCTGCTTCTGACTGTTGCCTCTTCCTTCACCCCAGACATAGATCTCGGGCTGTGCCTTGACTTCCGCCGGCGTCAGTCCGATCAGATGGATCGCGCTTATGATCAATATGAGAATGAGATATGTTTTCCGCATGGCTACTCCTCGACGCGTATCGCTTGATTGTTGATCTCCCTTTGCATCCCATGTAACGAAACTCATGATTGTATCCTTTACTATAAATTCGGCGAGAAATGTCAACCTTTTCGGTCTCGCTTTATGCTATAAAGTTGCTGATAGTGCCTGAAAAGGGTAATTACATTATCCGGTTCGCTGGAAAGAGCATTTGCCGGGGAATGGATGCGTTACAGACGTTTTTAAAAAAATGTTGACGGATCTATACGTATTTATCAAGTTGATTTTTACTGGAAAAATGGTATATGGAACGAAAATATATTGTTGCGATAGATGGGCCGGCATCTTCGGGTAAAAGCACTACCGCGAAGAAGTTGGCGCGCAAGCTGGAATACGTTTATATCGACACCGGCGCGATGTATCGCGCTGTGCGCGGTCTGTTCTTTGAACCGCGGGATTGCGCTAACGGATCTCGACGGTTTGACCGGGATGCTGAATTCGATTTCGATCGATATCAGGTACAATCCGGAGGGAAACCGGTTGTTTCTCGACGGCGAGGATGTGACTACGGAGATCCGTCAGGAGAATATCTCGCGTATGGCGTCGGAGATCGCGGTGATCGGCATCGTTCGAGAGAAGATGGTCGATCTGCAGCGCAAGCTTGGCGAAAACGGCGGCGTGATCATGGATGGACGCGACATCGGCACGGTGGTATTTCCGGACGCCGACTATAAGTTCTTCATGACCGCAGATGTCCGGATACGGGCGGAGCGACGCTGGAAAGAGCTCCATGAGAAGGGCGTGGATACGCCGGTCGAGAAGATCGAAGAGGAGCTTCGCTGGCGCGACAAAAACGATAGCAGTCGAGAGATTGCTCCGTTGAAACAGGCAGATGACGCCATAATGATCGATACGACGAATCTGTCGATCGATGAACAGGTACGAGTTCTTTATCAGTATATAAAAGATCATTGTAAAAAGCGATAATAAAAGTGAACGACAAAACAGGGCATCAAACGGTGGATAAACCACGCACAGGCTACGCAGTAATTCAGGCGATCATGCGTTTTTTCTTTTTTGTAATTTATGGTGGTAAAGTTACGCATCGGGAACGTTTTTTGCATACCCGAAATGCCATCATCGCCTCGAATCATCTGGCGTATCCGGATCCTCCGTTTATCGGCTCGATGATACCGTACGAGATCAACTATCTTGCCAAGAACGAGATTTTTCTTAATCCTCTTTTCGGTAAGATCTTTCACAGTGTGAATGCGATCCCGATCCGACGCGGTATGATCGACCGAAATTCGTTGAACACGGTGCTTGAACGTCTGGATGATGGAGAGTCGGTATTGATCTTTCCCGAAGGCAGTCGAAAGAAATTCAAAGCGAGGCCCGGTATCGGAATGGTGGCGATCCGCTCAGGAAAGCCGGTTATCCCGGTACGAATCGAGAACACGCATCGTCTGTGGGGATGCTTTTTCCGCAGGCGCAAGCTTCACATGGCGGTGGGCGAGCCCATCCCGGTGGAGGAAATTTCTGGCTATTCAGACGACAAAGAGGGCTATCGGGCGTTGTCGAACTTGATTCTGGAGCGTATCAATGAACTCGGCAGTTGATGTCCGCCTGGCACGAAACTCCGGATTTTGTTTCGGAGTCAAACGGGCGATCAACATGGCGATGAAGTCTGCCACCGAAGGAGACAATATCGTTACGCTAGGTCCGATCATCCACAATCCGCAGATGGTGGAGAAGCTGAAGGATCACGGCATCGGGTACGTTGACTCGGCGGCTGAAATCCCCTCCGGCGCGACGGTAATCATCCGTTCGCACGGCGTGACGCGCCAGGTGATGGAAGAACTGAAAAAGCGTGATTTGCGAATCATCGACGCGACCTGCCCGTATGTCTCCAAGACGTTTCATCACGCGGAGGAGCTGAAGAAGCAGGGCTTCGATGTGATGATCCTTGGCGACGCGAAGCACCCGGAAGTCATCGCTTTGAAATCATACGTGAATGGTGATGCGGAGATTGTGGCATGCGCAGACGAATTCCCCGAACGGAATTACCGGAGGCTGGGGATCGTCTCGCAGACAACGCAGTCGGTAGAGAAATTTCAGGAGCTCGTATGCCACGCGATTCCGCTGTGCGACGAGATTTATCTGATCAACACGATCTGCAACGCGACCAACATCCGGCAGGATTCGACGCTGCAACTGGCGAAGAGGAGCGATCTCATGATCGTGATCGGCGGCAGGAACAGCTCGAACACCAAGATGCTCGCGAGGATCAGCGGACGCTGTGCTGAAACGCATCACATCGAGACCGCGCAGGAGATCGATCCGGCGTGGTTAGAAAACAAGAAGTATATCGGCATAACCGCCGGCGCATCGACGCCGGACTGGATTATTATCGATGTCTATAATAACATAGTGCAAAATATAGGTGCAAGGGATTTGAAGGCTATGAACGTCGAAGATATCCCCGGTTACAAGGAGGAATGATGTATCTGGACCATGACGAGAATGAAACAATCGTCGAAACGCAAGAGCAGAACGACACGAATCAGGAAGAGACCACGATGGATGTGACCACCGAGGAAGAAACACCTGTCACGGAAGAAGCTGAGAAAAAGGCAGAGGAAGCTCCGAAGCCGATGACCGATGAAGAAAAGATGATGGAGATGTATGAAGAGACCTTCAACAACATACGTCCCGGACAGATCATCGAAGGCATCGTCATCGACATCAACGAGAAGGAAGTCCTCGTCGATATCGGTTTCAAATCCGAGGGAACGATCCCGATCGGTGAGTTTTCCAATTCCGATTTGCCGGATCGGTATTCCAAGGTGCACGTCTTTATCAACGCGATCGAAGACGGCGAAGGAAAGCTGAAGCTCTCCAAAAAGAAAGCCGATTTCTACATGCATCTCGAGAAGCTCAAAGAGATGTACAAGAATCGCCAGACGGTCAGAGGTCTGCTCAAACGACGTGTCAAGGGTGGCATGATCGCCGAGATCATGGGTCTCGAAGCATTCCTGCCCGGCTCGCAGATTTCGCTCAAGCCGATCCCGAATCTGGATCAGTTCATCGGCAAGGAAAGCGAATTCAAGATCATCAAGCTGGATGAAGACCGGCGCAACATCATCGTCTCTCGCAAACAGGTTCTGGAACAAGACCTGGAGAAGAAGAAAGACGAACTGCGCGACAAGATCCAGGTGAACGCCGAGCTGGACGGTGAAGTCAAGAACATCACCGACTACGGCGCATTCATCGATCTGGGCGGTATCGACGGCCTCCTGCATATCACCGATATGTCATACGGTCGCATCAAGCATCCTTCCGAAATGCTCAACATCGGGGACAAGCTGAAAGTCAAGGTGATCGGCTTCGACGAAGATTCCGATCGCGTATCGCTCGGCCTCAAGCAGTTGGTGCCGCATCCGTGGGAGAACATCGAAGCGAAGTATCCCGAAGGAACCAAGGTTTCCGGCAAGGTGGTTAACATCACCAACTACGGTGCGTTCATCGAACTGGAACCGGGTGTCGAAGGTCTTGTTCACGTCTCGGAAATGTCCTGGACAAAGAAGATCAACCATCCGAACCAGATCGTCAAGACCGGCGACTCGATCAACGCCATCGTCCTCTCCGTTTCGAAGGAAGATCAGCGTATCTCCCTCGGTATGAAGCAGATGGAAGCCAATCCATGGCTTACGATCGACGATCGCTATCCCATCGGCAAGATCATCACCCGCAAGATCAAGAGTATCACCCCGTTTGGCGTCTTCGTCGAGATCGAAGACGACATCGACGGTCTGGTGCATATCTCCGACATCTCCTGGACCAAGCGCATCTACCATCCGAAGGAAGTCTATCGCGTAGGACAGGAAATCGAAGCGAAGGTGCTTTCGATCGACAAGGCACTGCATCGTATCGCGCTTGGCGTGAAGCAGATGCACGCCGATCCCTGGGAAAACCTGGATCACCTGCTGCCGGTAAATACCGAGATCTCCGGAACCATCAGCAAGCTCATCCCCAAGGGAATCCTGGTGGATGTTCCTGCCAACGGCTCGGTCGTGGAAGGATTCGTTCCTATGTCGCATCTGGCGATTCCGCGCATCGACAAGCTTCAGTTCGCGTTCGACATCGGCGAAGAACTGCCGCTGAAGGTGATCGAGCTCGACACCGAAAACCGCCGGCTTATCCTCAGCGTCAAAGCGTTCTATTTCGGTAGAAACCGCGACGAGAAAGCGGAATTCCTGCGCGAGCACGAATCCAGAATTCAGGAACGCAAGGAAGCCGCAGCGAAGCGTGAAGAGAACAAGGCTGCACGCAAACGCGCCAAGCAGGTTCAGAAGGACGGAGAACCGGTAACGGAAGAAACCGAAGTTGACGAAACCATGCCGGAAGATGCGTATAACGAGAATATCGATATCCATTACGATGATCCGGATGAAATGGCCTACGAAGAACCGATCGAAGAGGTTGTCGAGGAAGAAGCTTCTGAAGAAGAACCTGTCGAAGAGGTTGTTGAAGAGGAAGAAGCTCCCGAAGAAGAACCCGTCGAAGAGGTTGTCGAAGAGGAAGAAGCTCCCGAAGAAGAACCCGTCGAAGAGGTTGTCGAAGAGGAAGAGGCTCCCGAAGAAGAACCTGTCGAAGAGGTTGTCGAAGAGGAAGAAGCTCCCGAAGAAGAACCCGTCGAAGAGGTTGTTGAAGAGGAAGAAGCTCCCGAAGAAGAACCCGTCGAAGAGGTTGTTGAAGAGGAAGAGGTTCCCGAAGAAGAACCTGTCGAAGAAGCCGAAGAAGACAAAGAGTAATCAACGATAGATGAGGGCGGTTGCATGACCGCCCTTTTTTTATGTCTTTCATCGGGGGGGAGATGGATGATTTTTCTGATTGGATTCATGGGTTGCGGCAAGACGACGATGGGAAAGCGGATAGCCAGCAGTATGCGGCTTCCCTTTTTCGATATCGACTGCTTGATCGAAGAGGCACAGGAATCCAGTATAGCTGGAATCTTCGACAGTTACGGTGAATCGTATTTTCGCGATCTCGAAACCCGAATCCTCGAAAAAATTCCGGAGAACGGCGTATGTGCCACCGGTGGCGGAATCGTGCTGCGAGAAAAGAACAGAGCGCTACTGAAAGCAAAGAAACACCGCATCATCCTCATCGACACCCCGTGGGAAATTCTATGGGATCGCATCAAAGGCAGCGATCGCCCGTTGTTGAAGGGTAAAACGGAGTCGGAAATCAAGCGTCTGTGGAGCGAACGCCTCCCGTATTATCGCGAGTGTGCCGACATTACATTCTTCAATCCAAAATCTGTCTGACTCATATCGCATTTCAGGATTTCCATATCCTTCTGATATTTCGGTCTGTCTCCACAATGGTACGCAGGCGAGCCTCTTTTTACGCCACTCGGTGTCATCCTTGTATATTGACACAGTTCATTGAGAAGCCAGAATAGCGGTAACGCCGCCAGTTTAGATGAGTGGATTACCCTGGTGGCCACCAAGGTAATCCTGCCGGTCTCGAGATCGTTGTCATCCAGTGCTAATAAGCCCGGAGCTCAGCTTGGTCCAGACCGGTTCATAATGCGATTCCGAACAGTTGCGTGGGCTTGAAGCCCGAATACAAGAAAGGAGCAATTATGACCAACATTAGCGACAATCTCTCGACCTTCATCGGGATCGATGTTTCGAAATCGACCCTTGATGTATTTATATCAGGGAGAGAGGAAACCTTGCAAGTAAAAAATGCCGCCGTGGGATTCGAGGAACTCTATGATGCAATCCGCCAGTGCAATGATCCTGTCATTGTATATGAATCGACGGGAGTGTATGGGAAAAAACTGGCACGCTATTTGTTAGAGCATAACGTAATGGTTGCAGAAGTTAATGCCTATCAGGTTCATAGCTTTGCCCGTAGTACTGGAAAGCTAGCGAAGACAGATCGGATCGATGCGGAGACAATTGCGCTGTATGCCGAGAAGCTCGGCGTCCGATTGCTGTGCAAGGTGGATAAGAGGCATGAGGCAATCAGGGATTTGATGAAACGGAAGCATCAGTTGATTGACTATCGGAAAAGAGAAAAGAATCGCAGAGAATCCACTCTGGATCATGAGATTATCGATAGTATTGATCGACATGTCGAGTACTTGAATGATGAAATCAAGCGAATCGAGAAGCAGATAGATGAACTTCTGGATCAAGTACCGGAGTTTCGTGAGAAGACAGAGCTGCTAACGACAATCCCCGGCGTCGCAAAGCATACAGCACTGACGATGTTGGTCGAATTGCCAGAACTTGGCACCCTAAACAGGAAAGAAATCGCTATGCTTGCAGGCTTGGCCCCGATCAATCATGATAGTGGAACGTTGAAAGGGAAAAGGCATATTCATGGTGGCAGACCATCGGTTCGAAATGCACTGTATCTTCCAACAATATCATCCTTTCAGTGGAATCGTAAAATCGGCTCGTTCCGGGTGGATTTAATCGAGCGAGGAAAACCCGGGAAAGTGGCAACCACGGCTTGTATGAGAAAGATGGTGACAATCATGAATGCGATGGTTAGAGATAATCTCGCGTGGGGCATGAAATCGCCATCATTGCATGAGTCAACGAACTGAGTTTTATGTGGATAAATGCGTTTGAAGAGTAATTTGTCCACAATCCACGCCGAATAGAACGTCAAAGTGTCTCGTTCGCTTATCGTGGTGTGGATTGTGTCCATTTCAGACAAATTCCAGCATTTATCCACGGAAAACGAGAGGATACCCCCTTTTTATACTTGACGCTCGACACAGTTGCTGAGCGAAGTCGAAGGATCGGCGGCTACAGTGAGAGGAAAAGCGCTCGACCACCAATTTCGACAACACCACCCGTAGCGCTCGACCTCCGGGCGAGCCTGCCCCGTGTCGATCATGTCCGACCACCCGGAAGTGGGAGAGGGTCGGTGTGAGGGTATTCAATATCGAAATCAACATTCGGAAGAGACTCACTTCGTTCGTCACATTCGGAAGTTGATTTCTTCGTAGCGTTCGACCACCCACCGATGGCACGGGAAATGCAACATGTACAATCGATTAATAATACAACATGGAGGTGACGATGAAAAGGAATACGATAGTTTTTACCGCTGTTTTTCTTCTTCTGTCGATGATGCTGACAGCGGAACCGCCCGTCGATATCAAGCGACTCGCCCGGAATACAATGGACCTTTGCCGCAGCAAGCAGCAATTCGCCGACAGCTGGCAGGAATACGTCTCGCGCGATCTTCGCAACATGAACGACTACGATGTGCAATATTACAAAATCAATATGGAGATCGACTTCGACACGGAGTCGATTGTCGCGGACAATATCATCGAGGTGCTTGTTGTCGCGGACAACGTAGATGCGATCGAGCTGGACTTCGACGACAGCCTGCAAATCACCGGTCTGACGGTCAATGGGGCGGCAACGACTTTCACGCAAGAAAATCGTTTTCTCACCATCGATACGCCGCAGACATTCAACAATGGCGATACCGTAACCATCAACGTGCAGTACGAGGGCGAGCCGTCGATTGACGGCACCGCCGGCGGTGGATTGTATTTCTTTGCGCACGATGGCGAACCCATTGCGTTCACATTCGTTCAGCCGCGCGGCGCACCACAGTGGTATCCCTGTAAAGATTACCCGTACGACAAGGCCGAGACAGTCGATATCTGGATGACCATCCCTGACGACTACGAGCTTGCCGCCAACGGGATGATCGTCGATGAGATCGACAACGGCGATGGCACGAAGACCGTGAAATATCACGAATCGAATCCCATCTCGACCTATCTGATCTCCATTGCCTGTACTAATTACGCTGTCAACACGCTCACATACAGCCACGGCGGCACCGACATGCCGGTCATCAACTACGTGTTTCCCGAGGATTACGATTTACAGGTTTCCGCGTTCGCCGATATCTGCGCGATGATCGATTTCCTGACGAGTAAATACGGCACGTATCCATTCCTCGACGAGAAATACGGTCACGCGGTCGTTCCGGGATTCGGTGGCGCGATGGAGCACCAGACCTGTACGACGTTCGGTTCACTGATTGCCACGCCCGATAACTACTCCACCGTTCTGCACGAGCTCTCGCACCAGTGGGCAGGCGATATGATTACCTGCGACACGTGGGCGTACATCTGGCTCAACGAAGGTTTTGCGACTTTCTCCGAAGCGCTTTACACTGAGAATATCATGGGCTTCGACTGGTATCTCTATCACATGACGCAGTTCGATAACGGACTGGAGGATAAAATCGAGCGCGATCCCAACGGAAGCCAGAACCACGTTCTGGACTGGGTGGTCTATGGCAAGGGCGCCTGGGTGCTGCACATGTTGCGCTTCATGCTGGGTGACGATGTTTTCTTCGAAGGCGTCTCGAATTACATGAGCGATCCGGATCTCCGCTACGGAACTGCTACCAACGACGATCTGGAAGAAAACATGGAAGCTGCCGCCGGCATCGAACTCGGTTGGTATTTCGATCAGTGGTACTATCAGGAAGGCAGACCCACGTACGACTACTGCTATTACACCTCTGACGCTCAGGACTCCATCAAGGTGACGATGCGCTCGTATAACAACGCCGACGAACCGTTCGACCTCTACGTTCCCTATCATCTGAACACGGACGAGGGACGTGTCTGGGCGCCGGGCGGATTCAGCCACCATACCATGTATCTGGAGGGTGATCTGGACAGCCTCGTGTGGGATCCGATCAACCGCATACTCGACGGCGGATTCGAAGAGAAGCTGCCCGAGTTGAATGAGCCGGTGCGGAATCGTGACGGCTCGGTCTTGTTGGTGCTGCCGGAGTTCTTCGACCCGGATTTCGCCGGATACTACATCCTGCGCAGTACGAACGGTTCGGACTGGACTGTAATGAATGCAGAACCGGCTTTGCCCGGCGCATTCTGCGACGACTCGGTCGAGATGAACCAAACCTACTTTTACACGATCGCGGCTGTGAGTGGAGAAGATACATCCTATACGAGCCCCATGTCGAATGTTGTCGAGCTTCAGCCAATCGAATACTCCTTCGATCAGGGAATTCTGGCAATCGATATGACCGACGACTACCCCGACACCTCGCCCATGCCCACCGACGAAGAGGTCGATGCCTTCTATCAGGATATCCTGTCCGAATACTCGGTAACCTGGTGGGATGTGGCAGCAGACGGACCTGTACCGCTCTCCGAAATGGCGAAGTACTCATCCATCGTGGTCTATTGCGACGATATCAACAGCATTCCGTTCGACGGGAATCTCTATTCTTCGTTCACCTATCTCTCCGCCGGCGGAAACTTACTGGTGACATCCTGGAGACACCTGGAAGATCTCAGTATCAACGAGTTCCGCCACGCCTTCCACATCGAAGACGCGTGGTTCCAGAGTACCGCTGATTTCTCCGGCGCACTCGCCTATGGTGGCTATCCCCAGTTGGATATCGACCCGGAGAAGGTCGAATTACCCACCTGGAACGGCGTGCTACCCTATGTGTGTGCCATCGCGCCGACGGACGATGCGGAAATCCTCTACCAGTACGACTCCACCAGCGATAATCCGGATTGGGAAAACCAGACCTGCGCTATTCGGTACGACGGCGATTATAAATTCTACCTGCTGGGTTTCCCACTCTTCTTCATGGAGAGCGAACATGCCGAGAATTTCATGATGATGGTCATGGACGATTTCGGCGAGATTCAGGGATTTGAAGACGAATCGGTTCCGGCAATTAACCTCGCGATGTGCAACTACCCCAATCCCTTCAACCCAGACACGACAATCCGTTTCGACCTTCCGGAAAACAGCGAAATCGAACTGACGGTTTTTAACGTCCGCGGACAGCGAATTGCGACACTCGCCCAAGGCGTGTACGAACGTGGTGAACACACGATTGAATGGAATGGTCGCGATCAGCGTGGCGCGAACGTGAGCAGCGGTGTTTATCTTTGCAAGCTGACCGCTGGTGCTTCCAACAAGGTGTTGAAAATGATCTTGATGAAGTAACCCGAAACTCTATACACAGACATCCCATCCCTGCTGTGCTGTGGGGATGGGATTTTTTTTTGTCCCGCTCAAACAGAGACACCCACCGATCGGAATGTGTCCATAAATTGTTGACAGGCATATCTTTCATATTTCTTGTGAATTTTCGCAGTGTTTTCGGTTATAATCTGTCTATCGAAATACGCTTGTTCTGCAAGTGTGTTCCGGGAGGAAATATGAGGTTGTTATTTACAGCGTTGATAATGATGATCGGGCTATCGGCATTCGCACAGGATTTCTACAACATCGAGCAGATCAACACGATTGAGCTATACTTCGAGCAGGACAACTGGGATCAGATTCTGGATCAGCTCTACGCAGCGGGTAACGAAGAGCGATTGCTTGGAACGGCTGTGATCAACGGCGTGCAATACGACAGCGTCGGGGTACGTTATAAAGGCAATAGTAGCTATTCCCCAAATCGTAACAAGAATCCCTTCAACATCAAGCTCGATTACGTGATTGACGACCAGCTCTATGAAAATTACGGCACACTCAAGCTCTCCAATGGTTTCAAGGATCCGTCGTTCGTGCGCGAAACATTGAGTTACGAAATCGCGCGCAAATACCTACCATCCAGTCTGGCAAACTACGCGAACGTCTATGTGAATGACGATCTGATCGGGCTATACACCAGTGTGCAGGACGTGGATAAGTATTTCGGCACAACCCATTTTCAGACAAACGACCGGGCGCGATTCAAGGGTGAAATTGCCGGAAACGCCGGAAACGCTGTGGTCTGGGGCTATCTGGGGGAGAACGAAAGCCAGTATTACAATTTCTACGAGATCGAATCGGATGAGGGCTGGGACGAGCTGATCGATTTCCTCGATACATTCAACAATGATCCGGAGCAGATGGAGAGCGTTCTGAACGTCGATCGTCACCTGTGGATGCTCGCGTTCGATATCCTGACTATCAACCTGGACGCTCCGGTGAACTACGGGCACAACTACTACATCTTCAAGGATGCCGCCGACCGGTTCAATCCCATTCTTTGGGATCTCAACGAGAACTTCGGCGTCTTTGCGAACGTAATGTCCGGCGGACATCTGACTCTCTCACAGATGCAACAGTTGACGCCGCTGTTCAATATCGATAATTCGAATTACCCGATCATCTCGCAGGTACTCACAAACGATCGCTACCGAAAGAAATACATCGCCCACATGCGCACCATGATCGAGGAGAACTTCGACAACGGCTGGTATGAGACCCGCGCGCTCGAGATTCAGAGCATCATCGACGAGGACTACCAGAACGATCCCCACAAGCTCTACAATTATTCCATGTTCGAGCAGAATATCTATTCGACCGTAAACTCCGGGCAGGGCAGCATCGTCGGGATCACAGAATTGATGGACGTGCGGAGCGATTATCTGCTCGATCACGAACTTTTCGATGGAACCGTTCCGTCGATCACGGATGTATCGCCCTCCACGCAGAGTGTCGAGCCGGGAACGACGATTTACATCACGGCGCAGGTGTCGGATGCGAACGTCGTATTGCTCGGATACCGCGAAAACGGCTCCGACGCCTTCTTCGAGGTCTTCATGCTCGACGACGGCGCGCATGGAGACGACAGCGCCGGTGACGGTATCTATGGTGTCGATGTTACTGCCAGCTATGGCGACATCGATTACTACGTCTATGCCGAGAATAGCGACCTGGGAGCTTTCTATCCCGAACGGGCGCAGTACGAATACGAAACGGTCGAGGTCATTGGCGAAACGGGCGTGGTGGTGATCAACGAAATAAACTACAACTCGCCCGACGACTTCGAGACCGAGGACTGGGTGGAACTCTACAACCCCACGGACGTTGCGGTGAACATTTCCGGCTGGATATTCAAGGACTCGGAAGACGACCATGCGTTCCAGATTCCGGACGAAACCATCCTGGAATCGGACGCATACATCGTCCTGTGCGAGAACGCCGAACTCTTTTCCGAAATGCATCCCAATGTCACGAACATCGTCGGCAATACCGGATTCGGTCTGAGCGGCGGCGGAGAGTTGCTTCGGCTCTACGATTCGAACGAGACGATTGTCGATTCCGTCGAGTACGACGATGAATCGCCGTGGCCCACCGAGCCGGACGGTAACGGCCCCACGCTCGAACTGATGGATCCGACGATGGATAACGCGCTTGGCGAAAGCTGGCAGGCGTCGAGCATGAATTACGGTACGCCTGGTACGATCAACAGCAGTATGGGTTCGGATGCGATTGACGACATCGGTCCTGTGGAATACCAGGTTCGGGCGTATCCCAATCCGTTCAACCCCAGCACGACGATCTCCTTCAGCGTTGCGCAGGGAAAGGTCGCGGTCGAGGTCTATAATATCCGCGGTCAGAAGGTGAAAACGCTGGTGAACAAAGTATTGTCCGCCGGATCGCACGAGGTAACATGGCAGGGTAACGACGATAACGGAAAGCCGGTCTCGAGCGGTGTGTATTTCATCCAGATGCGGACAGGTGATGTAAAAGAGATGTGTAAGGCGCTGTTGTTGAAATAAATAAGGAGAACAGCATTAAAGCGATATCGGTCTTTCTATTTCTGTTGGTGATTTCGATTCCTCTTTTTTCACAGGACTTCTACGACATCGAACAGATAAACGAAATCGAATTGATCTTCCCGCAGGAAAACTGGGATCAGATTCTGGATAATCTGTACGCACAGGGCAATGAGGGTCGCTTGCTCGGAACAGCGATTATCAACGGCGTCCAATACGACAACGTCGGGGTGCGCTATAAAGGTAGCAGCAGCTATTCGCCGTTTCGAAACAAGAATCCCTTCAATATCAAGCTCGACTATATGATCGAGGATCAAAAGATCGGGAACTACGGCACGATCAAGCTCGCCAACGGCTACCACGATCCCTCGATGGTTCGGGAAACCCTGGCGTACGAAATCGCTCGAAAATACATGCCGGCGGGATTCGCCAATTACGCCAATGTGACGGTGAACGGCGAACTGATCGGCATCTACACGAGCTGCCAGGACGTGGATAGCTATTTCGGCAGCGAGCACTTCGACGTCACCGAGAAAGCACGGTTCAAGGGTTACATCGAAGAAGGTTCGGACAGCTTTTTCCCGGTCTGGGGATACGAGGGAACGAATTCGTCATCCTACGAAGATCACTACAAACTGGAATCGGATGAAGGCTGGGACAAACTGGTCAACTTTCTGGATGTCTTCAACAACGACCCTGACAGCATGGAAGACGTGCTGAACGTCGATAACCACCTGTGGTTCCTCGCTTTCTCCAACTTGCTGGTTCACCTGGACGGGCCCATTAATTTCGGGCACAACTACTACCTCTTCGAAGATGCCGCCGACCGCTTCAATCCGATCCTGTGGGATATGAACATGGCATTCGGCGGTTTTCCCCGATTCCTTCCGAGCGATGAGCAGAGCATCAGCGAACTCCAGCAACTGGACCCGCTGCACAACATCGACAGCCCCTTTTATCCGATTATTGCCAGGACGCTGGGTAATGATTCGTATCGAAAGCGGTATATCGCGCACATGCGCACCATGGTCGAGGAGATTTTCGATAGCGGGTGGTACGAGACGCGTGCCAACGAGCTCCAGGATATCATCGACGAAAACGTTCAGAACGATCCGAACTTCTTTTACAGCTTTGCTGACTACCAGAACAATATCTACAGTTCCGTGATTGAAGGCGGCGGCGGTCCGGGTCATATCATCGTCGGAATCGTTCAGTTGATGATCGAGCGGATCGATTATCTGCTCGATTGCGACGCGTTCGATGGCACCGTTCCAGCAATCAACAATGTTTCCGCCGATGTCCAGAGCGCCACGCCCGGCGAGGCCATTACCATTACCGCAACCGTCTCCGGAGCGGACGATGTCTATCTCGGCTGGCGCGATAACCGGTCCGAACCGTTTGTCGAGATTGATATGACCGACAATTTCGACAGTACGTATGGGGCCTCGATCACCGCCGGTTACGGCGATATCGACTACTACGTCTATGCCGAGAACATCGATCAGGGCATCTTCTACCCCGAACGCGCGCAGTACGAATACGAAACGATCGAGGTGATTGGCGAGACCGGTGTGGCGGTGATCAACGAGATTAACTACAACTCGCCCGACGATGCCAACACGGAAGATTGGATCGAGATTTTCAATCCGGGTACGGAATCCGTGAACCTCTCCGGCTGGATATTCAAGGACTCTGACGACGACCACGCCTTTCAGATTCCGGACGGAACCATCCTCGAAGCCGGAAGCTACCTCGTGATCGTTGAGGACGCGGACGCCTTCACCGAAATCCATCCGAATGTGACCAACTATGTCGGCGATACCGGATTCGGCTTGAGCGGCGGCGGAGAATTGATTCGTCTCTTCGATCCGAACGATACGCTCGTGGATTTCGTTGAATACGACGACAATTCGCCGTGGCCCACCGAGCCGGACGGAGACGGACCGACACTCGAACTGATGGATCCGACGATGGATAACTCGCTTGGTGAAAGCTGGCAGGCGTCGTATATGGATTACGGTACGCCGGGAGCCGTGAACTCGGCTGGCCAACAACACGATTTTCCGACCAACTTGGTGATCGCGATCAACGGCAATGACATCGAGATTGATTGGGATGACGTGCCTACCGCCGTGCAATACCATATATACCGCGGTACCGATCCTTACAACCTGACGCTCTACGACAGCGTTACCGCATCGGAATACCTTGATGTCGGCGCTGCTACGGAAACCATGTACTTCTACAAGATTACCGCATCACATCCGTAATCTGGCGTTTCACGAGGAGACGATTCAGAAGCACGATGAACAGCCACACCGCAAGGCTCGCATAGACAGTAACCGATTGCACGCCCTGCGTACCTGCAAATCCCTGTTGCGCCAATAGACTGGACAGCCCGTGCTGAACAAGCAGCATCACCAGGAAGGCGATGACCATTGTCAGGGAGAAGATGGCGGTCAATCTGCGGAACAGCCAGCAGAAGACCTTCTTCCGCTCTACGCCGAGTAGGGACAGGAGCGCGATATCTTTCTCCGAGCGCCGGATGTAGAGCAAGATACTCAACACGTACATCCCCAGCGCCATGATCAGGATCAGGCAGCCCAGGATTCCGGTAAACATGAAGGCAAGACCGGTGAAAGAACGTATCTTCGCCGCCGGTGAGGCTCCGGAGACAATTTCCAGTCGATGCTCTTGCAAGAAGCGCTTCAGATCAGGATCACCGGGGATTCGGGTTTTCACAATCAGCTTGCGGATGTCGTCGTGCGCGTTTCCCGCATACTTCGCGTTTGCCCACTTGAGGAAATCTTCCGGCACGATGATCGACTGGATGCGGTTGGTGAAGCCGGTAACGCGTGCGCGATAGTCATCGTTTCGAATGCGGATGCCGATGGGGAATTTCCGGATCGATTCCGCAGTGATGCGAGGGAGTCCGCGTGCCGGTGCGAAGCCGAAGTTGTACATGGTCAGGAAATCGTTCGGTATGATGATTGGTATGGTCTTCGAGTTCTCTTGCCAGTTCCATTCGCCGATATCGTCCAGGAAGCGGTCCGGTACCGATTCGAAGAACATCTCCGTGTAATAGCTGCCCAGCGCACCCAGCTTGATGTAGGCGTCCAGTTCGAAGAGATTTTTACGGAAAACGCCGACATCCGAGATACCCGGCAATTTCGCGAGGTTCTCGATGGTTCCGGAATCGATTTCGTCCGTTCCGGCGACGATCAGGGTTTCGTTGCGGTCCAGCGCGCTGTCCGAGGCAAGCAGAGACCGCACGTCGAGATAGAATTCGATCGAGAGGGTCATCAGCAGAATACCCAGAAACAGGCCAATCAGGATTCCGGTGAATTCACGACCGCGGAAGCCTCCGGAAAGGATTTTACCCATCGGATCAGAGTGCCAGAACATGGTCGAAACACTCCTCTCCGGTATTTAACAGCCCGGTCATGATCAGTCCGGCGCCTCTTTTATCGCATTCCCGAAGAATCAGATCGAATGCGCGTTTGCGATTATCCTCGTCGAGATGACTGAACGGTTCGTCCAGCAGCAGCCATCGAAAGGGCTGGCACATCGCGCGGACGATAGCCAGTCGCTGCCGCTCTCCCAGCGAAAGACTGCCGCATCGACGGTCGAATCGGTCGGCTATGCCGAGCTCCGCAGCCATCTCGAATGCTTGCTCCACGTCGAATCCGGTGAGATCGGCTTTCAGCGTGAGATTTTCTCGGGCGGTCAGGTTTTCGAACACTTTCAGATCCTGAAAGACAATGGAAATCGTATCTCTACGGATCATCCTCCAGCGATCGGGGTGTAGTGAAAGAATATCCGATTCGCCGACCACCGCGGTGCCGTGAAACTCGTGCAGGATACCGTACAGGATGGAAATCAGCGACGTCTTGCCTCTGCCCGAAACGGCGTAGATATACGCGCGACTTCCCGGCTCGAGCACGATCTCGCGATTCCAAACCTGGCCGGCGTCTGTCGGCTCCAGATACGCCGGCGAAAGCGATTTCAAATGCAGCTTCAAGCGATTATTCTTCCGACGCGGTCACGATCGCCTGGACCAGTTGATGCAGGCTGTTTCTGGTCTTGTCTTTCATGGTGACTTCAAGGGTCGCTTCCTGTTCGACGTACCGATATTCGAGCACGTCCAGCGCTTCCTTGAACGACTCCACCCATATCCGGTTATCGTCTTCGATGTCGCCTGCGAGAGTATAATCGAGAATCATACCCAGATCGACACGTGTAAAGCTGGACATGGTCTTCATGGCGTCGAGGGTGGATTGCGAAAGCGTTGGCGCGCCCTTATTCTCGATCACCTTTTGCATGACATCCTCCGAGGAGGCAATTACAAGAACATCATCGTCGATCTTGTAGTAATTCTCGCCACCGTCGTAGCTCATGACCGAATAGCCGTTACGCTCCTCGATGCCGACCATGGAACCGAGCGCTTTGATGATTTTATCCAGCGATTCGCGGTCGTTGATTTTCAGGCAGATGACCTGCTCCATGTTGTTCGACCCGGTGTTATTCATCATCAGGATCATATCGCCGGCAAAGGCGTCGTAAATATTGTCGAAGGTGATCCCGAACTTGGTCATGTAGAGCATGCCGAGGGTGATCACACCGGCGTAGTCGTCGCTCTTCTGCAGATCATCGACCAGTGTACGCATGACGGCCGGAAGGTCTGTAGCGCTGGACATCAACAGCATCGGTTCGCCGGGCATCAGATGGTCGATCAGCTTCGGATCGATTCCTTTCTTTTCCAGCTTCGCGTATCGATCGTAGAAGGCCTTGAGCGAGTCGGAGAAAACATACCAGCTTTCCGCTTCGAGCTTTCCGTCCTCGAAGTTCACGATGGCGGTGATGTAGTTGTCGGCATTCTTCAAGGAGCGCAGATCGAAAATATCGGCGTATTCCCAAGCTTCGTTCGGGATCGGGAAATAGCGGATATTCATCCACATGCGGATGTCGTCGTCGCGCGCGAGTACTTCGCTGAACTTCCTGTCGTGCAGGATGTTCGATTCTTCCTTACGTGTAAACATCGAATCCATGAGATGCATCACGTCGCTACCTTCACCGGCCTTGATGATCGAGTATTCCTCGTCTTCATCCGGGATCGCGATTGCGACAGCGCTGGCATTGTTCCAGCCAATCCAGATTTCGTCGTCTTCGAGGATTGCGTACTGGTATCCGTTACGCTGCTGGATCGAATCGATCTCCGCTGCCGTACCGAGCATATTTTCAAACATTTCGGGATCCATGAGCGAACAGGACACGCCCATAAGAGCATTTTCGTTCCAGGCGGTTCCAAACAAACAGGCATTCTTCGTCTGGTCGATACCCGCGATATCGAGGCTGGAGAGAACGCTGATTACCTGTGTCTTTTCCTTGTCGAAGCGGATGTTCTGAACATCCAGCTTCTGAAGGATTTCGGGGATGTCGAATACAACGACGATGTAGGCGCTGTCGGGAAGCACCGAGAGTTGCTCCGTCATTTCTTCGACCGCTATGACAGGCGCTTCCTCGGTTTTCGGCTTGATAACGGCGAAAAAGATAAATCCGATCAGTATCACCGCGACCAGGATGATCCAGAATGCTTTCATAATGTCTCCTTGATAGCTGTATTATTGAAAATTCATTGATTCCGAATATGGTCATCCTGCGAAACGTTTTTTATCTGTAAAGGATAATATTCGGACAGATTCTCTCCGGGTGCAACGAAGAAATCAAATTTCGAATGTGTCGAGCGTAGCGAGACTCTTCTGATTGTTGATTTAGAATCCTTTGAACCGAATGGATAGAGCATGAGATGGGGAAAACAAACATTCGGAAGAGTTACTTTGTAACACATTCGGAAGTTTGTTTTAAGAAGAAAAACGGCTCCCGGGATCGGGAGCCGTATATGGATCGTTTCGTTCGATTATCTTCTTGTTCTTACTGCTGGTGCTTCGTTGTCGGCTGTGACCTTGTAGAAGTACATAGTTCCAGCAGCAGCGCCGGTATCGGTGAAAGTCGATGTTGTGACACTGTCGAAGAGCGTCAGGTTGCCGGGATCGGTACCGCGGTAGATGTGGTATTGGGTCGCGCCAGTCACATCGTCCCAATCGAGTTCGACGTCGGTGTCGTTGATCACGATCACCATGTTGGCAGGAGCATCGATTGCCCCACTCACGACCGAGTTTTCGGCGCCTGGTGTACCGTAATCGACAAGGCTTGCTGCCCAGTTTGCAGCGAGGCTGTTGTCGAGATCCGTTCCCAGAAGTTCGAGCGAAGGCCCGTCGCCGTCGCAGACGGAAGGCCAGTCACCGCCGTCATCGTACTCGACATAGTCGATCACTTGACCGCTGGCAGTGCGAATTTCAATTGCCTCACCGCTGTTGCTCAACGCACCGGTGGTCCACTGGAACACCTGGTAGCCGTTGCCTTCGTACGTTGCTGAAGTCAATGCCACGACGATGTATTCGCCGGCGGCGATCGATGTTTCAGCCGGGAAGGTATATTCGATACCGTTGGAGAAATATACGCCACTGAGATCGACCGCTTCTGTTTCCGCATTGTAGATCTCAACGAACTCGTATGGCGTGTCGTCGTCGATCGAGTTGTAGAGGATCTCGTTGATAACCAGCGCTGGCGGCGGTACATCGTTGTCGATGATCACCAGCTCGTACTGACTCGGGCTGCCGACGGACGCGTTGGTTCCGCCCGTGATGTTCTGAAGCTCGAAGTAGAGCGTATCGGCGTTTTCGATATCGAAATCGTCGGTGATGGTGATGGTGACCGTCTGGTCGCTGCCGTCGTTCGCCGGGAAGGTCACGGTCTGCGTCGTGTAGTTACCGATCTCTGCAGCATCGCCGTCGATCAGAACGACATCGACGGTCGTCGCGACGGTTTCGCTAGGGCTGGTGATGGAAAGCACCAGGTCAAACGTTCCCTGGTCTTCGTTGTATTCTCCGGTACCCGGGTTGAAACGAACCACAGTATCGATGTTGTAAACCGAGTTCTGCGCGCCGGGTGTTCCGTAATCGACTATACTGGGTGACCAGCTGGTTCCAAGGCTATTGTTCAGACTCGGAGCGATCAGCTCGAGGGATGGGCCGTTTCCGTCTGGTAGTGTCGGCCAGTCGCCGCCGTCGTCGTAGGCAACTTCGTCCAGGACAGCATCGTCGGAGCCGCAAAGGGTGATTGTCTCACCGCCATTGCTGAGCGCGCCGCTCGTCCACTGTGCATCGGGTGCGAAACCGTACTGGGTTTCGAATGCTTCCGCGTTGACGGCAACCACGAAGTAATCGCCGGCAGCGATGACATCGCCGCTGAGGAAAGTGTATACAACACCACTTCCGAAGTAGAAGTTCTCAAGATTGACTTCGCTGTCGCCGGCATTGTAGATTTCGATGAATTCGTTCACATCGTCGCCCGACTCAGGCGGATTGTAGTTGATTTCGTTGATGACGAGCTCGATCATCTCCTGCGGCGCATAGGTGAAGTTGTAACTTTCACCGTCGGTTCCGTTTCCGCTGAGGTCTTCCACGTCGTTGACTTCGATGGTGTAGTCGCCATAAACCATACCGGTAACGGTCAGGGTGACTAGCGAGTTATCGACATCGTCACGAGCTGCGCCTGTAACCATCACGACGCGGCTGAAGATATAGTAGTTTTCGAGCTCTTCCGCGGAAGATTGTTCAACGTCTTCGTTGAAATCGACGACAACAGTCGATTCGTCAACTACAGTGACCTCGTCGATGGTCGGAGGTGTGGTGTCTTCCACGATGTGTTCCGTGATATCGGCTTCATAGCGCGGCTCGAGTTTGTATTGCTCGTAGCTGAAGTTACCGATACCGGTGATGTCGTAGGTGTTGCCGAGTGTTCGGACGTACCCAGACAGCATCTGGTCATCGACTTCTAACACACCGTTTCCATCATCGACCTGCCACTGGCCGCTTCCAGAATCCTCGCTGACACATTCAGCATTTTCGACTCTCACCAGCACACCTTCGTATGCTTCGGTGAGCCCGGCGGTTGTAATCAGGATCGCGTTCGGAAGCGTGTTACCGGATGAATCGATGTTGAACGCGGTTACGCCGCTGAGTTCGGTGAGATCGAAGTATTCCGCTACGGTGGCGGTCACGGTTACCATGTCGCCTTGTGCGGGGGCATTGGATGGGTCATAGACCCATATACCGTTCCATGCGCCGGCGCCGTCTTGCAGGTAGTAGCCGTTGTAAGCGAGTCCGGTTACGATACCGCTGGTAGTCACGACCTGCCCGGCATAGGTTGAGGCGTCGGCTTCACCCTGGATCATGTGGATTGTGATGCCGGTCGCAACGGTGTAGTTGTATTCAGCGCTGAAGGAGTTGTCGGTCTGGTCGTCGATCGCTTCGATTCTGTAATAGACCGTGGTTCCTCCGGTCTGTGCGGGGATTGCGCTGTCGGTAACGTAGGTGTTAACGCTCTCCACGCTCATGGTGATATGATCGGTATAGTTGCCGGTGGAAAGTCCCCACCAGCAAAGGACGCTGCTTACAGAGCGGGTGTCGTCGGTCACATCTGCGCGGACCGTCACGGCGTCGGATGTGCCGGGAGCGACCGGGTCGATGTTCACGTTGGAAATCTGCGGCGGAAGGTTGCCGCCCTGGAAGAATCCCGTGATGTTGATGTTGTCGATTTCCCATCTGTGCGCGGCCGTTGTTGTGGAAACGTATTTGAACGCTATATGGGCTGTTCCGCTATAGGATGAGAGGTCGATGGTTCCCGAGTCGGTCCACGCAAAGCTGCCAGCGGAGAAGGAGCAATGAGCGCTGAGATCGGTCCATGTGAATCCGGTCGGATCGCTGGTTCCGTCGTAGTTGGTGGAAATCAAGAGGTAGATATCGTCACCGGAGTATCCCTCGGAAGAGGCGGAGATGAAATCGAGGGTTTCACCGGTATAGTTATCGAAGTTCAAGGCGGGAGAGATCAGCCAGTCTTCATTATCGAGTGGACCACCGGAGTAGCCGTTTGCGTAGGCATAATAGTTACCGCTGTAAGAAGCGGCGTACCATACCTGATCGCCGGTAACGCTGTATGCGGTCCAGTTGCCGAGCGTCTGAGTCTCGAAGTCTTCGAATTCGATGACGTCCGGTTCCAGATCGGTGGTCGCCTCCGCGGTCGGGCGGGGGTGCGAGAAGTCGTAGGTCGTGTTGTAGTCGATATTCGTGCCTTCATTCGTGTAGGCATAGATTGCGTAGTAGTATGTGGTGTCGTCCGCGAGTCCGCTCCAATTGTATCCGTTGCGTCCGTGTGCGACGTTGACCGCGCCTTCGCCGTCCGACATATCGGTGTCGTCAGCCACTTCGACGCCGTCGGTGGGGTTGGTGATCACACCGAGTCCTGTGGTGCTGCACTTGATCAGGTAGCCGTCCGCGGGAACGGTGCCGTCGTTGTTGTCCCAACTGAGGATAACTGTATCCCAACCGTCTGCTGTCGCGGTGAAGCTGGCGGGGTGGTTGCTCGGCTCGGGGTCCGGAACGCCGGTCGAGGTGCCGGTGACGGTCACGTTGTCGAACCAGATGTATTCGGAGCCGGAGTTGCAGCTTGCTTCCATATAGATAACAAGGGTAGAACCGCTGAGACCCGAAGCAGTGAAAGTGGTTGTGTAACCGGATTCCGGATCGGTAGCGTTTCCGAATTCGACTTGATCGCCGCCATCGAGCGAGTAGGTGGCAATGAGGTAGTCCAAAGATTCGTAACCGGTGTTGGCGAAAGCCACATCAATGGATATTCCGACGTCGGTGTAATCCGAGATCGAGATCTCTTCAGTCCACCACAACACGCCAAGACCATTCTGGCTATCGTCAACATCGAGACCTTCGAATTGCTGGTCATCAACCATCCACCAGTCACCACTGACGATGGATCCTTCGGTCGTATCGATATTCCATTTCGTAACACCATCCATGTCGATGGTGCCCTGATTGTCACCTTTGCCGTCGATTGCCGGATCGTTAAAATTCTCGATCCAGATCGTCTCGGCTGTCATCACGCTGAAAACGAGTAGCAGCGATAGAAAAACGAATAATCTCTTCATCGGTTTACTCCTTTGTTCAGGGAATCACCCCCGTATTATTTTCATGATTTGGTACGAGAATACGATTCGTGGTTCGATGCTGTCAACCAATTTGTGAATACTGCTTGGGTTAACCGGTTGGTAAACAGATAATTAATACTGCACTCGACGGTAGTCGTGTAATATATATCGTTCACTCGGAATTTCGCTAACACAAAAAAAATAGTAATCGTTGGATTTCAGTGCGCTATTTGAATATTAATCATTTTCCGGGAGCGGTAATCGCAGTGTGAATATCGACCCCTTCCCTTCCGCGGATTTCACCGTCAGGCGTCCTCTGTTTGCCTGTGCGAGTTCGTTGGAGAGGATTAAGCCCAACCCGGTGCCGGACTCGTTGTTGGTACCTTTTCGAGAGCTGTTCCGGTCGATATTGAACAGGCTTGCCTGTAGCGACTCGGACATGCCGATTCCGCGATCGATCACGACGATGGAGTAACTGTGTCCGTCGTCTTCAAGTCGGATCGTCACCTTTGAATTCGGATGGCTAAATTTCAGTGCGTTCGAGACGAGGTTTCTCAGGATCGTATATACCATATCCGGGTCGGCATAGGCCAATCGCCCGGTGGTATTCTCGACGTCGAGCATAATGTTCTTTGCTTCGGCGGTATAGAAGTAAAGCTCGGTGATTTTACTTATCAAATCGGGAGTCGAGAAGGACTTCGGCTGGTATTTCATTTCGCCGCGCTGCGTTTTTGCCCACTCGAGTAGATTCTGGAGCAGTGCGGACAGGTTACCTGCGGAATTCTCCACGATCTTGAGAATCCTGTCGAGCTTCGGGTCTTCGAAGTGCATGGATTTGTATCTCAGCAATTCGACACCATTGATAACGCCACTGAGTGGTGTCTTGAGATCGTGGGCGATAATGGAGAAGAAGCGATCCTTGGCGGCGTTTGCTCTGGTTAGTTGCTCTTCTCGCTGCGAAAGGCTCTCCAGCGCTTCCTGCAGCTTCTGTCGCTGAGCCTGAATCTCTTCGTTTTTCCTCGATAACTCGATGTTCTGTTCCAGATGAAACCGGGCTTCCTGATCCCGCTTCATAACTTCGTGTTGCACTTCCAGTTCGGCAACCCTGCGCGAAGTTTTATCGGAGTACATCTCGATGATTTCTTCTTCGTACAGCTCGTACTCTTCGATCATCTTCGCGTATGCCTCGTATGCTGCCTCATGGTTCTGTTCTCGTCTCGCCAGTTCGGCTTTTTTCTTGAAGAAGAGGACCTTCTTCTGGGAAAGCTTCATCCTCGCGTGGTCGGTCTTTTTCCCGGCTGCTATTTGCTCTGCCTGATTGAGATAGGATTCGGCTGTTTCGATTTCTTCGAGATACGTATAGGCTTCGAATAGATTGAGGATGGTGCCGACTTCGAAGTAGTGTTTATTCAGTTCCTGCTTGATCCTGAGCGATTGCTTGAGAAAATCGATTGCCTCTTCGAAGCGTTTCTCTTGCAGATAGAGCGATCCCAGATTGTTAAGGACGTATGCTTCACCGATGCGTATTTGATGCTTTCGGGCGAGTTCGATCGCCTTCTGATAACAATCGATCGCCTCTTGTGTCCGACCTGTGCGACCGTAGATAATACCCATGTTGTTGAAAGAACGGGAACGCATTTCGTAGTTCTCGGTAGTTTCCCAATACTGTTGGACTTCCTTTGCGAGTTCCAGGGCTTTGGTATGGTTTTCGAGATCGGAAAACAAGCGCACGAGCGAATCTTTGATCCGGTTGATGAGATGGGGTTGTTGTGAATGGTTTGCAAGCTCGAGCGCACGGACATTCAGTTGCAGAGCGCTGTCCAGATCGTTCAGAAATTCGTAGTGGTTTGCAAGCGCGAATAGCAGCTTGACTTGCAGAGAAATGTGGTTGATCTCTTCTGCAATGACCAGTCCGTGCTTGTACATGAAAATGGCTTCAACAGTGTTTTCCATCTGCTGATGCGCTGAGCCGGCGACAAGATAAGCCTTGCCCAGCTCCGCATTAAGATCGAGTTCCTGAGCATACTCGATTGCCTCAATCGCCAGTTTCAGTGCTTTTTCAGGATCCTCGAGCAGCAGATCTTCAGCTTCGCTGATATATCGCTGGACCGGTTTTGGATCTTTTTGTAATGTCATGAATACAATATGTCCTTCGATTTTACTACAAAAATATAATAATCGCATTTTTATGGGAAGCGAAAAATAAACTTTTTCATCCTGATGCCCCAGGCTCCTTATCGAAGAAACGCACTGAGCAGAATCACGCACAGGCTGGACAAAAAGCTTTACAAGATACCCGTTATCACGGAAATGGAGAAGGAATTTCATTGTGGCGAGATACTTCGAGCGAGAAAAAACTCAGAATATGATATTAAAAAAACTGCTGATAACGATATGCGGAATACTGACCGCGCTGATCATTGTCGAATTGGCGATACGGTTTGTCGTAGCATATCCAGTTACTCCCAAACGGAAGCAGATTATATTCCTGAGCGAGAACGATCATTTTCATCACATCTCGCTCTATGCGCCGCATTCCGAATTCTGGAGTGTAGAGGGCGGGTGTCGTAAGTTCCGTCGGAACAACGCGGGTTTGCCCGGGACGGACATTACCATTTCCGACAGCAGTCGCTATGTTTTCCTTGCCGGATCGTCATTCATCGAAGCCTATCAGGTTGAAGGCGACTCCACCGCGTCCGCAATATTCCAGAACAAGTTGCAGAAATGCATATCCCCGCGTCTTCAGGTGTTAAATCTTGGCGAATCGAAACTGGACGTATATACGGCGTGGTTCAGAATCATTCTGTTCGCTGAAAAATACAAGCCCGATAAAATCGTTTTGGCGATAGAGGATTTTCATCGCGATTGGCTGGAAGAGTACGACAACCTCTCATTCGATGCTCCCGAAGATTTCTGCCTCCCGGTGGAATCTTCCCTGCGCTTCAGGATATCCGAGGTTCTTGTACATTATTCGAGCTTCCTGAATCTGCTGCGGGAAATCTACTGGCACGGAGGCCGCAAAGTAAAGGAATTGCTTGATGAGACGAGACCGGTCGATGATAACGAGATGCCCGAAGCGTTCATTGAGAGTCTATTTCAATTCCATGAGTCATACGGCGACGACTTTCTGCTGGTTTCGTTCAGCGATAACGAGGAAATTAACCGAATCCTCGAATCATTTTGCAAGATGCATGACATCAATTTCCAATATACTGAAACGATTCTACTGCCGCAAAATCGATTCAACGGCGACGGGCATTTGAACCTGGAAGGCAACCGGAAGTTGGGCGAATTCCTGTACGAGGCATTTCTGGAGACGTACGAAGTCAAATGATATTGTCTTGCCAAAAATGAATGGCGAAACAAGATTGGAGAAAAGGAGTAAACGATGAAAGAAGAGCTTATTGAATTCATAATCGACGAATTTGTTGAAGACGACGATATCGAGATCGACGAAGATACGAAACTCATTTCTTCGGGTCTGATCGATTCCTTCTCGCTGGTATCGCTTCAGGATTTCATTGAAAGACAGTTCGGCAAGCGGATTCCGGCGCCGGTGATCACGGCCGAGTCGTTCGACACCGTCCGGCAGATGATCGAGATTATCAACCGGTACTGATAATGATCATCAGTCCGCAGTTTTTTGCCTTTCTCGTGCTTGTGGCGCTTGTTTACAGGCTGTTGCCCTGGAAACAGGTCAGGCTGACGTTTCTCAGCCTGGCGAGCCTGCTGTTCATCGCGTATCTGGATCACTCCGCCGCGATCGTGACGGTCGCGCTGACGATCTGGACGTATCTTTTCGGAGTCTTGCTCGACAGGTACAAGAAGCGCGTCTTTCTTATGATCGGCATCCTGGGAATTCTCGGATCGCTGATCGCGTTCAAGTACCTCGGTCTTCTTTCCGGTACGCTGAGTTACCTGGCTCGATTCATCGACGGTCTACCCGATTTCCGGATCGAAAACCTGCTGCTGCCGTTGGGCATCTCCTATATCACGTTCAAACTCATCAGCTACCTGAGCGACCTCAATTGGAAGATCGCCAAACGCGGCTCGTTCCTCGAACTTCTGAGCTACAGCTCGCTGTTCACCATCTTCGTGGCAGGCCCGATCGAGCGTTTTTCGCGGTTCCAGCCGCAGCTCGACGAGAATCACCAGAGCTGGTCGAACGTCTGGTACGGTTTCCAGCGGATCGTCTTTGGACTTTTCAAGAAGCTGGTGATCGCGGACTGGATCGGCTATTTCATCCAGTCGTGGTGGGAGAGCGCGTCGTTCTGGCTGAGAGCGCTCGCACTCCTCGGCTATTCCATCCAGATCTACTGCGACTTCGCCGGCTATTCGGACATCGCCATCGGCTCCTCGCGCATCCTGGGTCTGAAGATCATGGAGAACTTCAACAATCCCTATTTCCGCACCAACATGAGCCGTTTCTGGGCGAACTGGCATATCTCGCTTTCGGAATGGATTCGGGACTACCTGTTTTTCCCGCTGAGCCGGTTCAGCCGGAAGATGATCTGGTCGCTGGTGTGCGTACCGATCATCACCATGGCGATCTGCGGCATCTGGCACGGACCTGCGTGGCATTTCATGATCTGGGGCGTGTGGCACGGCGTGGGGATTTCGATCTATCAGCTTTGGATTTATTATAAACGGAAGCGTAAGATCAAGACGCCGAAAACGATAGCGTATCAGGTCCTGATGGGCGTAGTGACCTTCGTCTTCGTGACCGTCGGATGGATGTGGTTCCGATGAAGAAGATTCTGATTATCATTCTCGCGGTGATTACGACTTTAATCGTCGTGGAGCTGATACTGCGTTTCGTTGTACAGTATCCGATAGGATATGGGAAAAGGAGATTTGTACTCCTTGGCGGGAATTCACCGTACAGAGATATTACGCTTCGTGATCCTTATTACGAATTCTGGAGTGTGGAAGGTGGAAACAAGAAGTTCAGCCACAACAACATCGGAACGCATGGGCCCGACATCGATCTGTCGCAGCCGCATCGCTACGTTTTCCTTGCCGGATCTTCGTTCATCGAAGCATTCCAGGTAGATCACGATCAGACGGCTGCGGCTGTATTCGATCGTGACTTGAAACAATGCGGAAACGATTACAGCGTGATCAACATCGGTTCTTCCGGCAACGATCCCTATGTCGCATGGTTCCGCGCGCAATTTTTCTCACGCTTGTACAAGCCGGACAAGGTCGTGCTCGCGATTGAAGATACATTCGACGAATGGCTTCAGCGGCACGGCTTGCCATTGGATTACACCCTTCCGGAGCGCTTCGGGCAAGAAATCCCTACATCGAAGGCATTCCGACTCGTGGAAAAGGTGCGGCACCAATCCAGTCTGTTGAACCTGCTTGCACAATTTTTACGGTCATCGCAGCAACGCGGCGGTAATGGCGGAGAACAGGAAGAGCCAGCAGAACCGAAGCATGAAGCCCATCCCTCCGGATTGTCGCAACAACTGAAAGACGCCATCTTGAAATTCCATGAGTCATACGGTGACGACTTCCTGCTGGTATCGTTCAATAACGATGCAAACGCCAATAAAATGCTCGATGACTTCTGCTGCGAGAACGCGATCAATTTCCAAGGTACGGAAACGATTTTGCAGCCACAGTATCGTGTCGGCGGAAATGGCCATCTCAACCGCACAGGTAATGAAAAACTTGGGGAATTCCTCTACGAGGCATTTTATATAACATTTGGATGCGAATAATAGTAATTGGATAAAAGGAGTAAACGATGAAAGAAGAGCTTATTGAATTTATAATCGACGAATTTGTTGAAGACGACGACATCGAGATCGACGAAGATACGAAACTCATTTCTTCGGGTCTGATCGATTCCTTCTCGCTGGTATCGCTTCAGGATTTCATTGAAAGACAGTTCGGCAAGCGGATTCCGGCGCCGGTGATCACGGCCGAGTCGTTCGACACCGTCCGGCAGATGATCGAGATTATCAACCGGTACTGATAATGATTATCAGCCCGCAGTTTTTTGCCTTTCTCGTGCTTGTGGCGCTTGTTTACAGGCTGTTGCCCTGGAAACAGGTCCGGCTGGCGTTTCTCAGCCTGGCGAGCCTGCTGTTCATCGCGTATCTGGATCGCTCCGCCGCGATCGTGACGGTCGCGCTGACGATCTGGACGTATCTTTTCGGAGTCTTGCTCGACAGGTACAAGAAGCGCGTCTTTCTTATGATCGGCATCCTGGGAATTCTCGGATCGCTGATCGCGTTCAAGTACCTCGGTCTTCTTTCCGGTACGCTGAGTTACCTGGCTCGATTCATCGACGGTCTACCCGATTTCCGGATCGAAAACCTGCTCCTGCCGCTGGGCATCTCCTACATCACATTCAAACACATCAGCTACCTGAGCGACCTCAATTGGAAGATCGCCAAACGCGGCTCGTTCCTTGAACTTCTGAGCTACAGCTCGCTGTTCACCATCTTCGTGGCAGGCCCGATCGAGCGTTTTTCTCGGTTCCAGCCGCAGCTCGACGAGAATCACCAGAGCTGGTCGAACGTCTGGTACGGTTTCCAGCGGATCGTCTTTGGACTGTTCAAGAAGCTGGTGATCGCGGACTGGATCGGCTATTTTATCCAGCCGTGGTGGGAGAGCGCGTCGTTCTGGCTGAGAGCGCTCGCACTCCTCGGCTATTCCATCCAGATCTACTGCGACTTCGCCGGCTATTCGGACATCGCCATCGGCTCCTCGCGCATCCTGGGTCTGAAGATCATGGAGAACTTCAACAATCCCTATTTCCGCACCAACATGAGCCGTTTCTGGGCGAACTGGCATATCTCGCTTTCGGAATGGATTCGGGACTACCTGTTTTTCCCGCTGAGCCGGTTCAGCCGGAAGATGATCTGGTCGCTGGTGTGCGTACCGATCATCACCATGGCGATCTGCGGCATCTGGCACGGACCTGCGTGGCATTTCATGATCTGGGGCGTGTGGCACGGCGTGGGGATTTCGATCTATCAGCTTTGGATTTATTATAAACGGAAGCGTAAGATCAAGACGCCGAAAACGATGGCGTATCAAGTCTTTATGGGCGTAGTGACCTTCGTCTTCGTGACCGTCGGATGGATGTGGTTCCGATGAAAAAGATTCTGATTATCATTCTCGCGGTGATTACCTCGCTGATCGCTGCTGAAGTGATTGCGCGGTATGTGATGCGGTATCCGGCACAGGCATCGAGGAAAACGGTAGCCATCATACCCGGCAGTGGTGTAAAAAGCAGGATATTTCTATACAAACCATATTCGAAATACCTGAACATCGAGGCAGGCTACAAGCAATTTACATATAACAATGTCGGTGTACACGGACCGGATGTCGATTTGTCGGAAGATTCGAAGCTCATTTTTCTTGCCGGATCTTCTTTCATCGAGGCGTATCAGGTGCCGTCGGAAAAGACAGCCGCAGCGGTGTTCGATCGTAAACTGAAGGCTGTGGATCCCGGGTATTCGGTATTCAATCTGGGTGCATCCGGATGCGATCCTTATGAGGCGTATTTCCGCACCAAGCTATACACGCAGATGTATCGCAAGCCGGACAAGGTCATTCTTGCGTTAGAGCAGTTCAGAACGAAATGGCTGGAACAATATGATACTCCATTGGATTTCGATATCCCGGAGCATTTCGGTAAGGAGTATCGTCTTTCGAAAGCGAAGAGAGTCGCTTCAACGATATGCGAGAAGTCAAGCCTTGCTTCCATGCTGTATCGATTTGCTAAAAAGGTCAAGCGGCTGGACGAGATCGAGCGAGCCCGAGAGACCGAAGATGGACCGGAAAACGAAGAAATACAGGTTATACCGGACGCTCTGAAAGCGACAATGCGCCAGTTCCAGAAGGATTACGGCAATGATTTCATGCTTGTATTCTTCGGCCAGGATCTTCAGGCAACCGAGATGCTTCGCGAGTTCTGCGATAGTGAGGGAATTCGTTTCTACAGCTCCGACAGTGTTGCTGTGCCGGAAAACCGATTCGATGAGCATGGGCATCTGAACGAAGCCGGTAATCTAAAATTGGGAGAATTATTTTATGAATCGTTTGTTGACGCGTATCAAGAGTAAGCCGTACCTCTGGCTCTATCTCAAGGTGACGTTTGTTTTTACAATGCTGTTATCCGCCATCGCGGCGAAAGCGCTGCTGACCATCGTCGCCGTAGAGTCGAATCCGTTCTTCTACGCGAATTTCTGATCATTCGTTCGATCGGGCGTTCCGAAACATCATAAAAACATTGACGCCGCGCAAGCCTCACGAATCTATTTGAAAAAAGGAGGCTCGCATGGATCGGGAGCAATTGTACGAAAAGGCCCGGAGAAGGGTTGAAGAAATCAAGGGTTTCTATGTTCATCTCATCGTTTACATCTTAGTGAATCTCGGTTTGTATCTGCTCAATCGCTATACTTCTCCCGGTCACTGGTGGTTCTACTATCCGCTGGGCGGCTGGGGCATCGGTCTGCTCATGCACTTCGTCAGCATATTCGGGATTCCGGGTCTGTTCGACAAAGACTGGGAGGATCGGAAGGTCGAGCAGCTCGTGAAAAAAATGGAAGAGAGGCAGAGAGACTGATCGATGAAACCGAAACTGATCGTACACGGGGGTGCCTGGAGCATTCCCAACAAGATGATCGACCCTCATTTGCTGGGTGTCGAGCAGGCGATTCGCGATGTCTATCCGTTGCTTGACGACGGGATGTCTGCGCTGGACGCGGTGGAGAGAGCGGTCAACATCCTGGAAGAAGACGAGACCTACGATTCAGGTCGTGGCGCGTTCCTGAACGCTCGCGGCGAGATCGAGCTGGACGCGATGATTATGAGCGGCGTCGATTTGAACATGGGCTCTGTCGCTGCGCTGCAAAACCTGCTGTATCCCATCTCCGTGGCGCGGATGGTCATGGAAAAGACCGAGCACACGTTTCTGGTGGGCAAGGGCGCGCAGGAATTTGCCAGATCGATGGGATTCGTGGAACTCGATCCGAAAGAGCTTCTGACCCAGCGTGAACTGGAGTTCTGGCACAAGGTGCGTAACGATCCCGACTTCGAATCGCGCGATGTATTCCGCCCGAAGCCAAAAGGCACCTGCGGCGCTGTGGCGATGGACGAAAACGGCAACCTTGCGGCGGCTACCTCGACGGGCGGCTCGCCGCGAAAGCTTCCGGGAAGAATTGGCGATTCACCGATTCCCGGTGCGGGAACCTGGGCGGACAATCTTACCGCCGGCTGTTCGGTGACCGGCTGGGGAGAGGCTATCATGCGTGTGATGCTTGCGAAACACGCCTGCGATCTCACAAACAACATAGGCGCGATGAGTGCCTGCCGCTCCTCGCTCGAGATGCTCAAACAGCGCGTCGATGGCGATGCCGGGCTGATCATGATCGATCGCCACGGAAATTACGGTTTCGCGCACAATACCGACCGCATGGCGTTCGCGTACTGGGATCCGGAGAATGGTCCGGTCGCGAGGATCAAAGCATGAAAACGATTGGGTTGATCGGCGGAACGACGTGGCATTCCACGCTGAATTATTACAGATTACTGAACGAGGGCGCGAATGAGCGCCTGGGTGGAACTCACTCGGCGAGAATCGTACTCTATTCTGTCGAATTTAACGAGTTCAAGCAGTTTCAGGATCGAGCGATATATAATGAAGTCGTTGGATTCCTGATCGATAGAGCACAGAATCTGAAGGCGTCTGGTGCAGACTGCATTCTGCTATGCGCCAATACATTACACATGTATTACGATGCAGTGCAAAAGGAACTGGATATTCCGGTCTTGCACATCGCGGACGCGCTCGGAGAAGAGCTGACCCGCTTTCACGTGAAACGTCCCGGACTCTTGGGAACCGCGATCACCATGTACGAGCCGTTCTATCACGACCGGCTGTCGCAACGATATAACATGGAGTCGATTACGCCGGACCGGAAGCATGGCGATTCGCTCAGCCGGGCAATCTATACCGAGCTGGCGCGTGGCGAAGTGACAGCAGAGGCGCAGTCGAATTTCTTCAATTGCGTGAACGATTTACTGGAAAAGGGCGCAGACGCCATCGTCCTGGGCTGCACCGAGCTCTATATGCTTCGGGACGTTATACCGGACAGGATTAAGGTGTTCGACACACTTGATTTACATGCCCGTGCAGCGCTGAATTGGGCTATAGAAAATAAAGGATAGAGTTGGAGGAACAATTGAAAAGGATATGGATCATTTTACTGGTTGCAACCATCGCACTGATGATGGGCTGCAAGGCGAAGGAAGCCGGAAAGGAAGCGGAACTGAATTTCACGCCGGACGAGATGGAATCGAAAGAGATAACCGAAAACGCGTACGATTTCCTCTACGGAATGAGCCAGACAGGCACGGAACTACAAGAGGGATTCGAGCAGATCTCGGATGTGAACGGCGAATTCCACGAGAAAAACCACTACGTCTATGTGTATGATTTTGAAGGCAATTGCGTCGCGCACGCAGGTGACCCGAAACTCCGCGGAACGAATCTGATCAAGTCGGCCGATGCGGAAGGCAATCCTATCGTCGAACAAATGATCGATTCTGCCGTCAAAAACGGCGAAGGTTGGCTGAAAATCGCGATCAACGACCCCGAAACGGACGAGATCAAGTACAGCCAAGTATATTACAAGCGTCTGGGCGACCTCGACTATGTAATCGGCAGCGGCTATTTCAGAGAATGAGGATTCTGCATCTACTGGCGCAGCGTCCGGGCAGAACCGGCAGTGGAATCAACCTGCTGGCGACCCTGAACGCCGGCGCTGAGCGCGGACATCAGCAGGCGGTGATTGCCGGAATCCCGGCCACTGATCGAAATAGCGACTTTGGATTCCCGGAGAATACGATCTTCGAGCCGGTGTTGTTCGAGACAGATTCGCTTCCCTTCCACGTGGTGGGGATGAGCGACGTCATGCCGTACCCATCAACTCGTTACAGTGATATGACACCACCGATGATCGAGAGCTGGAAAGAGGCTTTTTCATCGGCGATAACCGGCATGGTCCGTCGATTCCGGCCCGATATCATCCTCTCACACCACCTGTGGCTGCTGACCACGCTCGCAGTGAAGCTTTGCAGAAATATCCCCGTCATCGCCTACGCGCACGGAACCGGTCTCCGTCAGTTGAAGCTGGCAGAGGGACTTTCCGGAGAGGTGATCGCTGGATGCCGGGGTGTCGATTTGGTGCTGGCGCCGAACGAATTCCAGAAGGCGCGCATCGAATCGGAGTACGGTATCGACAAAGTAATCGACATCGGAAACGGCTATCGCTCGGAGCTTTTCTACCGGACGGAGAAGTCGTCCACAGAACAGCTACGGTTAATCTACGCCGGCAAGCTGAGCGCTTCCAAGGGGGTATTGCAGCTTGTCAACGCCTTCGGGTCCATCGCGGACGATAACATAGAGCTTCTGATTATCGGATCCGGCAGCGGGGAAGAGGCGGAAGCGATCGTTTCGGCTGTCGAAAGATCGAACGCGCCCATAACGATGATCGGAGCGGTTCCGCAAGAGAATTTGGCGGAGTATTTTCGCACAGGCGACGTCTTTGCGCTACCGTCGTTCTACGAAGGGATGCCGCTGGTCCTGATCGAGGCGATCGCCTGCGGGATGCGCTGCGTCTGCACCGATCTTCCCGGCGTGCGTCCGTGGCTGAAGCCGATCGATCCGACGCTTGTCGAATTCGTCACCATGCCGCAGATGGAATCGGTCGATTGTCCGCAGGAGAACTGCCTGCCATTGTTCGAAGCGAATCTTGCCGCAGCGCTGAAGAAGCAGATCGATGCGTGCCGTAATAACGCTGCCATCGATTGGCAACGTACGGAAGCCTTTATCGGCAGCAAATCGTGGGTCGCGATCTTCGAGCGGATGGAGGATCTGATGCGGCGATTGATCGAGAAAAAACCAATCGCTTGACAGGGAAATACAGTTCTCGAAATTCTACTCGATTTATACAATTTCCACGTTGATGCATTGTAAATCCGTATTGCAAGAATTGTGGAAATTGTTCTCTGGAAACGATTTTCCGATTGATCATTTCTCGGATTTATCATTATTCAATCGGAATATTGTATTGCAAACAATTGGAGGATAGAATGAAGAAAGGTTTTGTATTATTCGGCGTCATGATGATCTGCCTGACACTGACGGCCGGGCCGAAAGACGAAGCGCTGAGCAGCCTCGACACCGCGAAAGGATTCGTTTCCGGGGAGCAGTATTCGAAAGCGGTCGATGAGATCAACTACGCGCTGGCAAAGATCAACGAGATTTTGGCCCAGAAGCTCCTGGCACTCATTCCCGAAGCCCCGGCAGGATACACGCGTGAATCGACGAACTCGACCGGACTGGGAACGGCCGGATCGTTCATGGGTTCCGCGAACTCCCTTACAGCCGATGCCAGCTACAACAATCCGAGCGGTTCGTATATCAACCTGACGATTACGGTTGGCGGATTCATCGGTCAGGCGGCATCGTTTGCAAATATGGGTCAGATGTTCGGCGGTGCGGTTGCAGGTAGCTCGACAATTCGTATCAAGGGTTATACCGGAACGCTCGAATACGATCAGGAAAATCAGTCCGGAACCTTATCCGTGAAAGTTGGCGACGACAAGAGTGTGATAATCGAAGGTTCGCAGATCGAATCGGGCGATATACTCAAAGCGCTGGCGGAAAAGATGGATCTCGCCAGACTCGAGCGCGAACTGTAGAGAAGGATTACGTGCCCATTCGATACAGCTTCATGGGCGACGTTTTACCTCGTAGCTGAATCGATCCCGCCTGCTCGAACTGCTGGTACAGGTCGAAATTCAATCTTGATGCGGTGGATTCGGAGATGTAGATCATCCCTGGCTCTGCCGCTTTTTCTATTCTCGAAGCGACATTGACAACATCACCGATGACCGTGAGATCGCTGCGCTCTTTTGTGCCGATATCGCCCTGAAGCACGTTGCCGCTGTTTATCCCGATTCGAATTCGTATCGGTTGTTTTTCATTTTCAATCCGCGATTGATTAAGCTTTGGCAGCGCCAGGTTCACAATTCTATCCGCGGCGGTTACCGCGTCGTTTGCATCGATGAAGGTCGCCATGAGCGCATCGCCGACGAATTTATCGATATCGCCCATCGCTTCGCGGGTGATCACATCGCAGACACCGAAAAGGTCGTTCAGCATGCTGACGGCCTCTTGCGCACCGTGCTCCTCTGTATAGCTCGTGAAGCCCACAACGTCCATGTAGAGGATCGTCATGTCGCGGACGATGGTTTCGGATACTTTCTCATTGGCGGCGAGTTGCCTGACTTCCTCGAAAGTGGCTGCCGATACGTAGCGCTGAATCAGGCGCTTGAATTTCTCCTGCAGGATCCTGTATTCTTCCACGGCTGTGATGTCCCGGAATACCTCGATCGAAGCGATCACGTTACCGTTCTCGTCCGTGATCGCCGAGATATGCGTTTCGACGGGAAATCGATTACCGTTGCGGTGCAATGGATAGACTTTTGCCAGTTGCGGTTCGGCTGTGTCGAATACCTTCAGGATCGGACAATCACCCGTGCAGAGGAGATTGCCGTCTCCGTCGATGTGGTTCAGGATGCCGTCTTTGCACGACCGCCCGATTACCTCTTCGCGTTTATAGCCCGTGATCTGCTCGGCGCCACGATTCCAGAAAAGGATTTTCCGATCCGGATCGACGATATAGACGCCGTCGAAAATGGAATCGAGGTAGTACTCGATTTCTTTGGTGATAATGGATTTATCCATGGGCGTTCCTCCACATAGTGTCAACATGTGGCTAAAATATTCTGTTTGTCAACACGATTAACACCGGAATCGGCGACGTTTGTTTTTGATGTTCGTCCGCACGATAAAATTCTTGCCATCATTCGATGCCTGGATAGAATGCATCGAAATCGGGGGAAAGCAAATGCAAATCTTGATGATAGACGACGAAGCCGCGATCCGATCCTCGATCGGTGATTTTCTTAAACGACTGGGTTATCGTGTGACCACATGCGAAAGCGCGGTCAAAGCGATCGATCTGATGAAAGAAACCCACTTCGATCTGATTCTCTCGGATATTCTGATGCCCGTCATGGACGGCATGGAATTCCTTCGGATCGTCAAGGAGCGGAATCCGGATGTCATCGTGGTGATGATCACGGGGCACGGCACGGTTCGCAACGCGGTGGAGGCGATGAAGGAAGGCGCGTACGACTACCTTCTGAAGCCGCTGGATATGCTGGAGATCAAAGCGTTGCTCGACCGGGTGGAAGAATACTTGCATCTGCGCGAAAACAACCGCAGATTGAATCGGATCCTGCGCGAATACAGCGATATCGGCGACGAATTCGTCTTCTTCTGCGACACGATGCGGCAGGTTTACGACTTCACACGAACCCTGCATAACAAGCCCGACATCCCGATCCTGCTCGCAGGCGAAACCGGTACCGGTAAGGAGGTAATCGCGCGCGAAATCCATCGCGGCGAAAAGGGCGCGCCGTTCATCGCGATCAACTGCGCCGCCATCTCGCACGAGCTTTTCGAAAGCGAACTTTTCGGCTACGAAGCCGGCAGCTTTACTGGCGGCGCCAGAGATGGAAAGATTGGCAAGATCGAACTGGCGGAAAACGGCACCCTGTTTCTGGACGAGATCGGAGAGATGAGCCAGGAATATCAGGCGAAGCTGCTGCGATTATTGCAGGAGCGCGAGTTCTTTCGCGTGGGCGGAACCAGGAAAATCCGCACCAACGCGCGCATCATCTGCGCGACCAACTGCGAGATCGAGCACTGCCTGCAAAGCGGTCGCATCCGTGCGGATCTCTATCACCGGCTGTCCGTCGGATATATCCGGATCCCGCCGCTTCGGGAGCGCACGCTGGAGATTGTTCCCTTCGCGAAGTATTTCCTCGAAAAGCTATTGAACGGAAAACGAACTACGTTCCACACCATTTCCGATGCCGCCGCGCGGGTGCTGAAGAGCTACAGTTGGCCAGGAAATGTGCGGGAACTCAAACACGTACTGGAGCGTATCTCACTGCTGTATCAGGACGGCACTGTCGAGCCGGGACACATCGATCCACTGCTGAATCGCGACTATGTCAAGCCAGGGAAAATGCTGGAAGAGGAGATTCTCGAACGATCGGGCGCGGAGTTCAACCTGCATCAGTGGATCGGAAAGGTCGTGATGACCGCGCTCGAAAGACACGATGGCAACAAGACGAAGACAGCCCAATATCTCGGCATTACCAGAAGCGAACTCTATACCTACCTGAAGAACGTTGACGAGTGATCACGCACTTTGCCGGATAAGGATTTCCGGTGTGTTGTTGCGCGGTGAATTGATCAGTTTCGAAACGGGATAACAGTCCATCAGATTCGATTCGAGCGGCTTAAGTAAATCCATCGAAGCATCCGGCTTCAACCACGCCATTTCCCTTCCGGGCGGCAGGATGACCGGCATCCGGTGGTGGATATCGCGCATCATCTCGTTGGCATCGGTGGTGAGGATGGTGAAGCTCCTCACGAAGTTACCGTCCGGAGCTTTCCAGTTTTCCCAAAGGCCGGCGAAGCAGCAGATTGGCTGATCGCGCAGGAAGATGAACATCGGTTGTTTGTCGGATCTGCGCCATTCGAAGAAACCATTGGCGGGGATCAGGCAGCGACGCAGCTTGAACGCTCCACGGAAGCTCGGTTTTTCGTGGGCGGTCTCGCTACGGGCGTTGATGAGCTTGCTCCCGATCGATTCGTCCTTCGCCCAGAACGGGATCAGACCCCAGCGGAGTTTGTCCAGATGCACGCCGTCGTGGTTCTCCCGATAGACCGGTAGCAGGTTGGTCGGCGCTGCGTTGTAGCGCAGGTCGTATTCTTCCAGTTCGTTGATGTACTGGATATACTTGAAGAGGTCTTGCAGACTCGAATAGATAGCGAATCTACCGCACATGGTGGTCTCCTTTAAAATATGCTTCGATACGCTCGTTCCTCGCTACTCAGCATGACACGCAATGATAGTCGATTACGATAAACTCGAACCGGTGATCATTCAGGAGCACAAAGGAGTGTCACCCTGAGTAGCGAGGAACGAGCGTATCGAAGGGTTATGCTGAATCTCTTTCCAGCACGATCTCGTTGATATTCATGCCGTTTTCGAATCGATGGGCGATCCTGTCGGAAATCTGTTTGACCAGATGGATGCCTAATCCGCCGATCTCGCGGTCTTCGAGCGAGGCTTCCGTGTCCGGCTCCGGATTGTCGAGCGGATCGAAGTTGATGCCGTTGTCCGATATCTCGATCCGGATATACTCTGTCGAGATCTCGACTTCGACGTCGATCGCGTGCGTGTGCCGGTCGCGATAGCCGTACTTGATGATGTTGGTGATCATCTCGTCGAACACGAGGTTGCAGTTGAATCGTTCTTTCGCAGTCAGTCCTTCCATCTCATCGAACTGCTCCAGAAAACCTTCCAGCGCGGCGAGGTTGTTATCGATGGTCTTCTTGAATACACTCATGACACGCTCAATACTCGAATCCGCCAAGGAACAGCTCGACCGCCATGTCCTTTTCCTCGACGCGGTAGGCTACGCGAACACCTAAATTTATTTGCAGGAAGATGTTGGACAGCAGCACGGATTCGAAGGTGGATTCCACCCCGACCGAGCGATAGAGTGTCTCGATGTCGTTGTCCTTCGCCAGACCGTAGTCGAAGAAAGCGGCGCCGGTGATGCTGCGCAGGTACAGCCATCGTCCCAGGTTCATGTCCGGGTACGCGATGGGCAGTTTGTAGGAGACGCTCCCCTTGTACAGTTCCTCGTGATCGTGGTCGCTATAGCCGCGCGGGAAAAGA
Source organism: Cloacimonadales bacterium (SeqCode) (assembly GCA_963666875.2). Taxonomy (GTDB): domain Bacteria; phylum Cloacimonadota; class Cloacimonadia; order Cloacimonadales; family JAIOQZ01. The sequence continues at coordinate 394,399 of CAXXPU010000014.1, read as the reverse complement.
ATTTCGCGCATGAAGCGGTAGTTGCCTTCGTACATCTTCTCGTATTCGGCGGCAAACTTGAGACTGTGGTGTTTGCGAACTCCCGGAACATAGAGCCGGTAGTGTCCGGAGAACAATCTGCCCTTGAAATCGGCGAGGTCTTCCTGTGTAAACGGTGTGGTTGTGTAGGATGCACCTAATCTATGACCCCAGCGTGGCGCAAGATCGCGCGAGCAGGGCTGAAGGATGTGGTAGTATTCGCCGTAATAGCGTACGGGAACGAGGGTGCCGTTGCCCATCTCGTATTGTTCGATGTAGTCGCGGTCCTTCGCATAGACATAGCTGATCTCGGAGCCGACATCCAGCATCGACCACCACGCGCCGCGGGAGAAATTCAGCGGAATGTTCACCCGCATGGTGGAGGTAAATTCGGTCCAGTCGTCTTCGATTTCCTCATCGTCGCCGTCATTGTCGCTGTCGTCGTCATAGACGGTCGTTCTGCCGCCGGAATCCAGCTCGACCCCGAGCACGACGGGTAACTGTTCGTAGGATATCCCGGCGCGAATTCCGGGGACATCCTCGTTGACGTTGTAATAGAGTCCCGTGGTGATTTGCGTGGTGCTCAGCACATCGTCCGATTGGAAGTCGATTCCGACTTCGGTTTCGGTGCTGTACAGCGCCCAACTGTGGAAATTGATCGAATGCAGGATCGGCGAATAGGGTTCTACTGCGTAATCCTTCTGCGGAATATCGTCCGAGCATGGGACGGCTTCGCCCTGCTCCTGATGCACCAGCGGTTCGAAGAAGTGCAGGGTGCGGATTTCCACGTCCTCGAGCTTCTCCCACTGTTTCGGATCGTTTTCGATTTCATAGACGCGATAGCCGTTTTCGTCACGGTAGTCGGCAAAGAGCAGCTTACTGCCGTCGTGCGAGACGGAGGGGTGATAAGCGCCGAAGCGTCTGGAGACGACTCGGAATCGCTCGCCGGTCTCGATGTCGATGGCGTAGATGTTGTCGATGCCGGAGTAGGCCGAACTGTAATAGACGTACTTTCCGCGCGAGAACGGTGCGGTGATGTCTTCAGTGTCGAAGGGGGTGAGTTCGATCCCATCGCCACACTCGATATCCAGGATTTCCAGCCTCAGCCTGCCATCGTGTTGCCGGAGGTAAACCAGTCTTCCGTCGTCTGTCCAGCAGGGCGTCTTGAGGAAGTCGTTCTCGGGATTGGGGATGGTTTGCATCTCGTCGCCGGTGTGGGTGTCCAGCAGGACCAGGTTGCAGGTTCTCGACGTAACGTAACGAACGGCGGCGATGCGTCTTCCGTCGCTCGATACCGCTGGCGCGTAATACTTGCCGCGATGGGTGATCTGGCGCTTGGAATTTCGCTTCAGGTCGTAGGTCACGATGTCGGAGAACGATTGATTTCCCCAGCGAAGATCGGGCGTGATGCGGCTCCAGACGGCGATTTCGCCATTGCTGGAAAATCGATCTGCCGACTGGATGTAATTAAGGTGTTTCACGTGCTGGTCTTCGTCGATGCATACAAGTTCCGGGATTTGCCCCAGTCCGGTGCGCATGGTCACGATCCGACCGTCGAAATCGTAGTGCGGAGAGGCGTAGAGTGTCCAGTCGTTGTTGATTGAAGGTGAAATCGCTTTCGCTTCGGTGAATTTCATACCCTTGATCTGCGCGCGCCACATTTTTGTGAGGTCGTCGCAGGTCTTGTCGTAGAGTTCTTCCACGTAGAGGTCGGTCTCGTGGTGGAGGCAGGTCGAGAAGCGGAAGGGCCAGATGGAGAATCGGGACGTCCTCTGTATAACGTCTGCCCATGCCTCGGCGGGAAAATTCTGTCTCGCGCCGGCGATCAGCAAGTAACCCAGCACGTAGTGGTTCGGATAGAAGTTTTTGTAGGAGCGCAGGTAGGCTTTGTAATAGTTCGGTTTCTTGCCGGACAGCAGGATCGCGCGTTCGGCGACGTCGAAGCTGGGCATGCGTCCGCGTCCCCAGTCCGTCAGCGCGGTTTCCGTGGAGACGGCGTCGCCTTCGAAGTACCAGAGTGGTGTTGAGATCATGGCGCACAGCGCGATACCGTATTCGCCCATGATGTACCCGAATATCTTCGTCATGCCCGTGTTGAGTTTGTCGAACTGCATCATGTGGCGCGTCTCGTGTACGGTCAAAAGATCGTACCAGTCCAGTCCGCCCGTCAGGCCTTCCTGCGGTGGGGTGGGGTAGAACTGCGACATCCGCGGCGCCAGGGCGACATATCCGTTGCTGATCGAGCTTCGGCTGCCGAGGACGAGTGTCCACATCTTCGGATCGGCGTTCATGGTCTTGTTCAGCGGACCGTAGAGATACTCCAGCCGGTTGGCGACCTTCATCGCATCCTTCTCGATTTCGGCGGGGAAGATCAGGTGGAAATGCACGGTTCGTATCTGCTTCCATTCCACCGAGAGCGGGTGTACCGAATTCGTTTCATCGTATATCTGCGCTTTCAAGCCAAGCGTCACGAGGATCAACAGGCATAGTATCAGGTGTCGTTTCATATTCTTCTCTCAATCTCGATTTCAGTCTTCCACCACGACGCGGATTCCCTCCGAATGTGAGGTGAAATCCGGCGCGTACATGCACTGGATGGTGGTGATTCCGGCCGAGAACGTACCGGCCTGGAACGCACGGAGCGGATACTCGAACACGAATGTCCCCTTGTGCAGGCGCTCGATGAAGAAGTTGGTCGAGGCGTCGCGGGTAGATTCGTAATACCAGAGTCCCTGCTGCCATTTCGAGGTGGACAGGACGTTTTCCGGCTCGAATCCCGCCGCACGCATGTCCTTCATGTGGACGTACTCCATCTCGCGATCGACCCGCAGCTCGACGCGCACGATCACCCGGTCGCCCACCTCGATGGGATCGCTTTCCGTGATCGGATGCAGCTTCGTGCCGTTATCGTCCCGGCGTTCGATGAAAAGCTGCTTCTTCAAGGCTAACGGTGTCTCATGCGGCGTTATTTTGTCAAGGTCTTCGAAATATTGCCAGTAGAGCGCGCCCCACGCTGGATGATCGTTCGGATTGGAGATGTGAACATTTGCCATTTCCGGTTCGATCTCCGCTGAAGACCACGATTCGCGGAAATATCCGGTACCGGCTTCCTTCGATTCCGGCTTGATTCGATGGTCGCCGAGTTTGATTTCGACCGGTCGATCATTCGACAGCCAGTCGCTTCCGCCGATCAGCATGGCGTAGCAAGCCTCGGCGGTGGCCTTGGTGGTCTTCCAGTCCTGCGTCTGCTTCTGCTTGAGCAACCAGACGCGCAGCTCATCGACCTCTTCCTGCGTTCCTATCTCGCGGAAGAGCTCGATCAGTAGCGACTGCGTCTCGACGGGCGCTTCAAACCAGTAGAATCCGATCCGGTTCTCCTTCCAGTACATGCCCATTTCGTCCGAGTGCAGCGCTCGTTCCCTGAGGGAAGCTACGACTTTGCGCGGTAACTCGGTCTCGCCGTAGCGGAAAAGCGCCAGCGCTTGCAATGCCTCGACCTGTAATGACCAGTCTCTCCAGTACGTTTTCAATTGATTGAAGTAGTAGTCGTACGCGGTCCGGTTCGATTCCTCGACGGGAACATCCGGGAAGAAACTGCGCATGTAGAAATAGTGGATATGCATGCTGCCGATATTTCGTTTCTCCAAATCGATGTCATTCTTTATCAGGTACCGGTAATCCTCGTTCAATTTGTCGTCCAGCCAGTGGATGGACTTGGTCAGCTTCGATTCGATTGTTGGTGTGAGATCGACGCCAAGTGCCTTCAAATGGGCGAAGCCCTCCATGATATACTGCGTGATGTAGCGGCTTTCGTACATGCCGAAGAACCACGGCCAGGCACCATTGGCGAAGCGCATTTCGAAGAGCTTCTCCAGCGCTTTCTCGCGCTGCATGGACATCCGGTTCAGATCGAAGAGCAGCCCGATCCGCTTCTTGCGGTCGGATTCGTTTTCGGCCTGCCGCACCCACGGCGTTTCTTCCAGCAAGACTGCCTTGATATCCTGATTCTTCTCCAGATTGGACAGAAGCGCTTTCGAATCCGGGAGGTCGCGCCACTGCTGGAAGATGCGCTCGATTTTCGGATTTTGCTTCACGATATATCCCGCCAGTTCGTTGCCGTAGTAGCGGGTGAAAATCTGCTCCGCGCATTCGTAGGGATATTCCGCCATGTACGGAAGCGCCTGCACCACGTACCACACCGGGTAGGTGGTGAATTCGAGCGTGAGCCGGTGGTGTTTGAGCGAAGTCGATTCGCCGGACTCCATCAGCTTGCGAAAGGTGAAATCCTTCGTCTGCTTGCCGCGAACGGGCAGCGGAAGCGATTCGGTGACCAGCATGCGGTTAGGCAGGACCGGCAGCAGGTGTTCCTCGCCGTCCGAGAAGTTGCCCGACTTCGCGACCATGCGAACCACCACAGCCTGGTAAAAGCCCGGAATCTCGATCTCCCAATTGACACTCGTGTTGCCCCGCGGCTCGACGGTGAAGGTTTTGACGCTGTTCTTGTTGCCCAGTTCGCTGTCGATCGGCTGCATGTCCTCCGCGTTGAAGAGCAGCAGTTGCGCCTTGCCATCGAGCTTCTCATCGACGATGCTCGCGATCTTTGCCGATAGCACGATGCGGTCGCCGTCACGCAGGAAGCGGGGCAGGTTAGGCGTGATCATCAGCGGTTTCTGGGTGTTCAGGAACATCTCGGTTCTGCCTGCTTCGAGTGCTTCGGTATGAGCGACTCCCAGTAGCTTCCAGCGGGTCAGGGCGTCGGGCACGGTGAAGGTGAATTCGATCTCGCCCTTGCTGTTCGTGCGCAGTTCGGGGTAGAAAAAAGCGGTCTCAGCCATGTTCTTCCGGATCTGTACGTCCTGGATGGGGATGGTTCCGCCTCCGCCGGCCAATTCCGCCTTATCCTGATTAATTTCTTCCATCTCGGATGTGGCGGTTTCTGTGTGAAAACTCGCGACATTGCTCCTCATGGGCATTGCGTTTTCTTCCCAGACGGTATTCCGGTCGTTACCCCACCATAATCTATGCCGGAACCAGTTCAGCCGATCGTTTTTACTGGAATACCGATAGCCATGCCCCCTCTTCGATTCGAAATTCATGAAGATTTCATCCGAGCCGGCGTGGACATTCCAATAATCATGTGGTATGTGCTCGTAGAAGAATCCGAGGTTCCAGTCGTTCGGGTAAAACTCGTCCAGCGAGGCGTCGTACAGGGTTGCCAGCATTTCAGCAATGGCGGCTTTTCCTTTGTAATCCTTGATTGTCAGAGTGAAGGTCTCTTTGCTGCCGGGCGTAATTTTGTCCCGGAAGGTTGACCACTCGATATCGAGCTTCTTGTTCGTCCAGGGAACACGGATGTCGATCGATTTATCGTAGCCGCGGTTATCCCGGAACATGACTGCATTGAATCCGACGCCGCCCCGATGCTTCTCGGTGATCGGCAGTTCGATAATCCTTTGCTCGTTGTCGAGGATGATCGTTTTCTCGATGAAGATACCCGACCGATCTTTAAAAGCATAGATGATTGTGGCGTTTTTGTAGCTGGTTCCGATGATGATTTGCGCCGTTTCGCCCGGTTCGTACGCTTTCTTTGCGGATTTCACCCAGAGGGGTGTGGGAACGGCGGGTTTCTTCGCTTCCGACGAATAGAGGATGAACTCGCGCGCTTTGACAACCTCTTCTCCCAACGGGTCTTTCGCTCTGATCTCGATCCGGTAAGCGCCCGGTCTCCATTTCCGCATCTCCCGCAACACGATTTCCTGCTGGTCTTCCGAATTGAATTCTCCGGTGTAAACGGTTTCATCGACTTCCCAGCGTTTCCTGTCGTCTTCGTGAAGGTAAGGGTCGTGCGGGAACAACTCGATATACTTTTTGTAAGAGTACATCACCGTGTCGGGTTCTTCGCGGGGATACGACCAGCGGAAGATTCGATCCGGGTGTTTCAGACGGGATACGATTACCTCTCCCCGGACGGGAACATGCTCCCCCATAAGGTTTTCCGTCCTCAGTTCGAAGGTATCCTGGCTCTCGCGATCGACATCTTCTCCCATATTCACATCGAGCGTCAGCGCCCGGTATCCGGCATATACCATCGTCCGGTCGCTACGCGTCTCGCCGTTGATATCCGTCACATCCACGGATATAGAGTAACTATAGGCGACGCTCTTCTCGCCTTTCGACGTTTCATCTTCCATCAGCGTGAACGGTATGGCGAACGAGCCGTCGGAAGTGGTTTTTACTGTTCCGCTGGCGACGATATAACCGACGTGCATTCCTGAAAAATGCCTCCACATTCCCCATGGATAAAAATGATTCCGCATGACCTGGTATGTCACCTCCGCATCCCCGATTCCGGTGCCGGCAAACGACTCCGCCTTGCCATTCACCACGATATCCGAGCCGATCCGATAGACCTCCTTGATCGGGTCGAAGGTGATCTCGAATTTGGGCCGCTTGTACTCCTCGACCTGTACATTGATCGATCCGTGTGGTGTGACCAGAGTCATCGAGCCGGTGATCCCATCCTTCGGTGCGATGAAGCTTCCGTTAAAGCTGCCGAAATCGTTGGTGGTGTGCGTATGGGTGCTCACCTCCTTTCCGTTCGGGTCGCGCAGGGTGATATCGATGGTTTCGTCAGTTATCAGCCGGACGTCGTGATCGTCTTTACGTTCGCTCAGGATGCCCTTGTAGTAGATCGTCTGTCCCGGCCGGTACATCTTGCGGTCGGTGAAGAGTCTCACACTTCTGTTTGTGCGTGAATCGTCGGATCGTCTGTCGAAGTTCGCGCTGTCGGTATTTCTGATATCCAGAATATCGGTGCCGTTCTTGAAGACGAAGGAATAGTGTCCGGGTTCGAGGTGGATACGACCTTTTTCGTCGGTGAGTCGGATATCAATTGGCGATTGATTCTGGTATCGATGGTACGTATAAACCTCGACCTTGACGTTCTCCAGCGGATTACCTGTGTTCCGATCGACTACATGTAACATGCCGTACTCGTCGTTCGAGTCGTAGAACCAGGCGATGTCGGAGACCTTGAATCGCACATGGTCCCGTATCGATTCGAAGCTTTCATTGTCGGACGCGAAGATGATATATTCTCCGGCGTCGAGCGGTTTCAATTCCGCTATCAGTGTACGGTCGAGAAAATCGCCCGGATCGGGCGGATCGATCGACCAGGATTTATACGGTTGGATTGGCAGGTAGTGCTTTTTGATATCGAGATCGTCCGGGAAACCGCGATGTTCGTCGGAAAAGGCTTGATCCCACTCGTACACGCGGAAAAAGATAGTCGGAAGGTTGCGATATCGGACCGTCATAGGCGCGGGACGATTGACCGGATTGATCGCGTCGAGCTTGATCTGCGCTCTTTTCTTGGTGATTTCATCCATGATGGTTCCGCATCTGCTGGCGAAGTGCGAGTCGGGGTATTTCTCGACTGCGTTCCGGCAGATATCGTACGCGTTAACGTAGTTCCGATGATTGTCCGGATCGTTTTTGCGGAAGTAGTAGTCCGCGAGGTAGTAGGAGTATTCGGCGAAGGCGGGGTTGTTCACGATCTCGTCGAGTCGCTTTTTCATGATTGCTTCGTAGGCTTCGTTTATCGCTCTGGATTCAGACGAACTTCTGATGAACTCGAAACGCATGAGATCGATATATTGACGGGCGACCGGGCTATCGTCGGAGAGGTGGAATCGGGTGATATCCTGAAAGAGAAGCAGTGCCTGATAGCGCAGGGAGAGTGTATCGGGCGTGGTGATTTCGAGCTTCGCGAATTCTGCCGCAGGGATCATGTAGCGCTCGTCGAGATGGAACATCAGGCGCGGTTTAAGGTCTCCCGTGTGACTGTCCTTCATTCCGTTGATTGCTCTGAGTGCGAGGAAGTCGTAGAGGTAGGGTTGTTGGTCGCGGTTCTCGAAATCGGGCAGGATGAGCGGCACGTAGTCCGTGATGGGTTTATAGCGCATTTTTTCCGGCAGGTCGAGAGAGCGATTGTAGTGCTCGATCGTCTTCTTCACGATCATCTGCGTGTCCCAGGTTCCGATGTCGCTGTAATCGGGTTCCGCCAGCACGGTGCGCTCCCCGATGATCCGTCGGCTTTGCTGGTAATATCGCCAGTACATTTCCCCCAGCATGGAGTGGAGCAGCGCCTTGATATCTGGCGGCACGGTCTCGATCTCCTTCAGCACCAGATCGCGTTCGGTCGTGAAAGAATCCTCTTCAATCTGGTTGATGTACTTCATCTTGTGGATGAGTGCTTTCTGACGCTGAATAGCGTTATTCTCCTTCGCAGCCTGCTTGTAGATGGAATCGACCACCGCCTTCGCAGACTGTGGCAGCCGGTCGTTATCTAACTTCTCGACGCGGGACCAGCTCCCGGCGTAGTCGTAGGCGATCAATGTTATCGACGCTGCCAACAGCAGAATGATAAGCAGTATTTTATGCTTCATGATGAATCCCCCGTATTCCCAGCGATATTTATTCAATACTGCGTAAATCGACGGGATTGCGTCAATGAATCTTTTTTATACATCGAGAATTGCTGATAATGCTTAGAAACATTGACAGCATAACGCGTTATCGGAATATGTGCCGAAGTCGAAAACGAAACAAGGAGATATATTATGTACTATGCATTGCTTCAAGCAACCGGTGACGGCGGCGCACAGACTGCCGGCGGCGGACTTCTCGGGATGCTGCTTCCCTTCGCGCTCATGTTCGCGATCTTCTACTTTCTTCTGATCCGCCCGCAGCAGAAGAAGCAGAAAGAGCTTCAGAAGATGCTGGACGCGCTCAAGGAAAATGACATCGTGGTCACTTCTTCCGGCATCATCGGCAAGATCATCACGATCAAGAAGGACAAAGACAGCGTGGTCCTGCGCGTGGACGACACCACCAACACCAAGATCGAATTCCAGCGTCACGCGATCGCCGGCATCATCGGTCCGAAAGAAGACAAGCCTGCCGAAACCAAGAAATAATGAAACGAATTCCGAAATTGCTCGAAATACACATGATCGGTGATAAAATTCTCCGGCAGAAGGCGGAACCGGTCGAAGAGATCACCGACGAGATCCGCGAATTCATCCAGGATCTCACAGAGACCATGTACACCTACGACGGCGTGGGACTCGCCGCGCCGCAAGTGGGCAGGTCGCTGCGCATATTCGTGGTTGATCCGTTTTTCTACGAGACCAAGGTGAAGAAGCCCATCGTGATGATCAATCCGCGCATCGTCGAGAGCGACGGATCGTTTGTCTATGAGGAGGGCTGCCTCAGTCTGCCGAACATCTTCGAGAAGGTGAAACGCCCGGGCAGGGTGGTGATCGAATCGATCGATCCGAAGGGGGAGAAGCAGGTCTATGAGGCGGAAGATTACTTCTCGACCGTGATTCAGCACGAGAACGACCACCTCGACGGCATCCTCTTCGTGGATCGGGTCAACAAGCTGAAGCTGCTGCCCTGGAAGAAGAAGATCCGCGAGCTGGAAAGCATGACGGACGAACATGGCGTCAACATCCGCAAGTTCGATAAGTAGAATCGTCTTCATGGGTACGCCGGAATTCGCCGTGCCCTCGCTCAGGCGACTCACGGACAGCCCATACAAACCGGTTATGGTGGTCACGCAGCCCGACCGACCGAAAGGCAGAAAGCAACGTCTCGCATCGCCGCCGGTGAAGGAACTGGCGCTCGAACTCGGTATTCCAGTCATCCAGCCGGAGGACGTCAACGATCCCGAAGCGGTCGAGCAGATCGCGGCGGTGAAACCGGACGTGGTCGTGACCGCCGCCTACGGTGGGTTTCTGGCTAAAAATCTGCGAGAACTGCCGCCTTTCGGATGCCTGAACCTGCACCCGTCGCTCCTGCCTCTCTATCGCGGGTCGAGTCCCATCAACGCCACGATCTTCCATGGTGATACCGTTACCGGGAACACCATTTTCAGATTGACCCGGCGCATGGACGCGGGCCCGATCCTGTACCGGCACGAGGTCGATATCGAGACGGATGAATGCTATACCGAACTGCACGACCGGCTCGCCGTTTTGGGTGGGGAAGACCTGGTCGTCACGCTCGGGATGCTCGAACGGGGCGAGATCGTGGAAAAAAAGCAGGATCACGAGATGGCGACCTTCTGCGGCAAGATCGAGAAGCCGGATACAGTCATCGACTGGACCCTGCCAGCGGAAGCGATTCATAACCACGTGCGCGGTCTGGCGTTACAGCCTGGCGCTATCGCGTTTCTCCGTGACAATCCTTTGAAAATTATCCGCACTGGGCTGCTCGAAGAGTCATCGGACAAGGGGCCGGGCACGATTGTCGGGATCGTGAAAAATGTGGGCTTCAAGGTGGCGACGAAGGATCGTGTTCTACTCGTCACCGAGGTGCAACCGGCCGGTAAGAAGATCATGTCAGCACACGCCTACAACCTCGGTGCGCGGATCGAAGAAGGGGAGATTTTCAGTTATGCCGATCGAGATCGGGACGAAGTATAAGAACCTGTTTCTGGTGCTCGCGACGCTGAGTCTCATCCTGGCGATGGCGGTCACGACGCTGCTGTGGTGGTTCATCTCGCCCAGGCTGCACGAGATCAGCCACTGGCTGGCGATCGCCACACTCACCGCGCTGCGGGTATTTTATTTCGTCGTGATGTTCGGCATCCTGCTGATGCTGCTCACCTGCTACCTTGAAAAAAACCTCCTTATCCTGCGCTTCCCGGTGCGGATCGCCACGCAATTTCTGTTTCCGGTGACGGTGCTTCTCGGCAGGCTGATCGGGATATCGAAAGACAAGATTCGTGAGTCGTACGTGCATGTGAACAACGCGCTTACCAAAGCCATGCAGATGCGCTACAAGCCCTCCGAAGTTCTCGTGCTTTTGCCGCACTGCCTTCAGCATACCGACTGCAACATCCGCATCACAAACGATATACGGCTCTGCTCGGGATGCGGTAAGTGCAACATCGCGGAACTGAAGAAGCTTGCCGAAAAGTACGATATCACCATCGCCATCGCCACCGGCGGTACGCTCGCGCGACGTATCATCGTGCGCAATCGCCCCAAATTCATCATCGCCGTGGCTTGCCAGCGCGACCTTGTCGATGGCATCCAGGACGCGTTTCCCATCCCGGTTTACGGCATTCTCAACGAACGCCCCGAAGGCCCCTGCATCAATACGCGCGTCGCAGTCGATAAGCTCGAACATGTGCTGGAGAATGTGCTGAAGTAGATACGAAGAATGAATATATAACTGGATACAGAATTATTATATCATTGCAGGAATAATGGTTATGTACTTGGGGTGTGGTTGGCCGTATCACATAAAGGATGCCATCATTATCCTGTTAGCACCCGTTATAGCAATACATTATATCATTTTCTTCTCTTCTTCTTGATAAAATGCCTAAATACTCCATACTATCGAGATAATCTTCAACTGACGTGCCCGGTTCTACCCAAGAGTATCCATTTTTTGCGTGAATTTGCTCTTGAATCTCTTTCAGCGTAAAGCTCTTTCGTTCATCAATCATTTTTCTGACGATGAACTTAGTGATATTGTCACGTCTTATTTCCATGATCACTCTCCAGTTTTTTTATTGTGTTGGTAAATAGTGAATCATTGCTGCCTATGTCAAGCTTAATGTATTGGGCAACAGCTTTTTTTAGTTCATTAGTTATTTCTATCATCATGGCGGTATCGTGCCTCTTGCCCTTGTAGTAGATATAGAAATCAGCCATCAAATCCCTGTCGAGCCTTAAGCTTAACGCTATCGTCGATACCTTGTTGAAAGCTAGTCGTTGCCGAGCAATATTCTGAAGATCAACAAGCTCGAAATCATCATCACTTATATCACTAACACCTATTTTATAATCTATAGGCGCTAAAATGACGGAGCAATTTTTTTCTGCTAGAAATTCTCGAATCAATCGACAAAATTTGTCAGGACAGATTTCTCGAGTAAAAATCATATAGTTTTTCAGTATTTTGAAATCAGTCTCGGATCCTAAGCATGACAGTTCAAGATACTTATTAGGGTAATGTTTATTATATAGCTCCAATTTCATAAACTCGTTGGGACATTCTTCTTTGATATCGCTGCAAAGCTCCGAAATGAAAGACATATACTCATGGTCTCTTTTCCATAATGACTGATATTCAACAACTCCTTCAATTACTTCTTTGAGGAAACCGCATACTTCATCGCCTGGCCTCTCCCGCAGTAAATGGCGGTAATAGATTGCCATTTCATTGAGAAGCCAAGAATCGTTGAAAATCTCGAAAAGTGGTATCATTAGTTCGATTAGTCTTTCATCGCTTCCATTGCTTTTACAGAGGGTGTGGCAAAATCTTATCAAATCAGTAATTGTGTAATTCTTCTTAGTGATATCATCTGTGTTTTTAATTTCATCAATAATCCCTTCTTCGGATTTTTTCCTTTTTAAATAGCCAACAATTGAGTAAATGAACAGGTAGTCCAGCTTTCGTACTTTATGGTGACTGACTAGAAATCTATACATTCGTGTCCTGTCGCAAAGCACTTGCTGGATGTCGTTAAGTGTTTGGATTGAATACGCAAACTCGTAACTATTGCGCCAACTAACCAATGAGCACAATTTTACTATCCTTTCGATATCGCCTGTTCCTCTTGAGAGACCAGAATTTACTCCATCTCTTTGGGTGAAATCAATCCTGTCTGCATCAATACCGTATTTAACGTCGCATATCATGTATAGCTCATTTAATGAACCATTTCTCTTTTTTTGCATTTCCTTAAACAAGGAGATTAGAATGCCAATAACTAACTTGTCGCATCCGTCATCGTTAGAGGAGTTAAGCAGGTTTGATATCACATTGATAGATATCCTGCTTCCAATTAGCTCGTGTATCTTTCCATCGGGCATTGTATCTCTTTTTGCAATGATTTCCTCCTCCTCCTCATAGAGCATCTCGAGGGCTCTTTCCATTAAGTGGCTATAAGGTAAGTGTCCAATATCGTGAAAGAGAGCGTAGAGTCTTAAGGTCTGCAGTAAAAAATAGTAAGCAATCTGGCACTTGATATACTCTTCATTTGATCCTATATCACGTATAGCAGAAAAAGGGAGATTATGGGCATCGCTGAATTCATTGCCAATATTTTCTTGAAGATGTTCTAATAGTATTGAATTATTGATTGTATTGCCTTCTTGATAAAGTCTGTCCTTGATCCTTTCGATCTCAATATGGTCGATCTTGATGGCTTTTTTGGCCGGTTCAATACATCCGACAATAGTATTGTAGCGCGACAATAGATACTCTTTCTTTATGTCGAATGGGCAGTTTGCTAGTCCGTATCGGAAAATCATTGAAGAAATATGCATTACACCAAGACTATGAACATATCTTGAAGTCATATCTGATGGATAAACTCTATAGGCCATTGAGTTTTGGATTGTATTGTTCAATCTGACGACAAGTGGGTGAGAAGATACTCTCTTCTCAATCAATGACATTCCGATGTGCCCAAGTATTGGGTCTGTTACATATTTCATTCCCATAAGTTACCTCAATCACGAGTTGGTTATTCCTTAATAAATATGTCAAGGCAAAAATATCACAAACAAAAAAATGACGACTATATTTATGGAAAACACAATATACTCATGATGAATCATAGAGGGTTAAAGCTAATATATTGCTTCTAAGCAATGTTGGCTTTATGAACGAGAATATAATGACTTTCTGGTGGTCACAATAGAGTGATTGCAATTCACAATCTTGCTCACAATTATTGTTTCCCAAGTCAATACCATATGAATATCATGATTATCACGATAGAGATTTATCCGGTGTCCGTTCTCAATTCTGCTTACACTTCAGTAACTCCTCGATCTTCCGTAAGTCCAGATGCTCCAAGCCTTTCTGCCTGAAAACCTCGAAGTTCTCCAGCACCTGCACCAAGGCAATCGTGATATGATCCCTTACGACAACTCCGACATCTACCGGGCCATCTTCGCGCCCATGCAGATAGCATTGTCCCTGAGTGCCGTACTTCTCGTTTCACGTAGGCGAGTGGTAGCCTACAACAGCTTTTCGCCCAGCATGCCCACCAGGTATCCGATGCTTGCCCCGGACGCGGGGAGCCACGCGCCACGAAACTTTGCCAGCGGTGCGATGTCCTGGAAGATCAGATAGAGAATTCCACCGGCCGCGAACAGCATGATGCCGGCGATCGTGTTGGGCATGTTGGACAGGAATCCGTACCCGAGCAGCGCTGCGACGACGCCGGTGAAGCTCAATGCGAACATGACGGACAGCGTCTTCTTCACGCTCCAGATTTTCCGCAGCTCGCCGTAGGTATTGAAGCCTTCCGGCAGGTTTTGCAGTCCGATAAAGATCGCCAGCAGAAGTCCGAACGAATGATCATGCGCGAAGGATGCACCCAGTGCCAGCGATTCCGGCAGATAGTCCATCATCATACCCATGAGCTGCGCCATCGAGCCTTTCATTTTGCTCAGAGCCCAGTCGAAAGCCATGAACGAAAACGTTCCGCCCACCATGAGGATGATCAGATAAGGGACATCCAGCAGCTTCATCGCGCGAGGAACCAGCGCGAACGATATCGCACCGAGCAATACGCCACCGCCGAACGCGATGGTCCAGTGCAGGATTTCCGTGCGTAAATGCCGGTCTCGAATCCTGAAGAAGTAGGCGACCAATCCGCCGATGATAACCGTTATTCCAGATAGCAAGGAGTAGATCACAATAGTCCAGATTTCGTGCATGAAGGCCTCAATGTGGTTTTGAACAAGCTTAGAAGTGGTTGATTGCGAATGTCAAGCAATATTGAGAGAAAGAAACAGGGCATGATTGTGGCGGCGACCTACTCTTCCACTTCGTTGCCAAAGCAGTACCATCGGCGCTGGTGAGCTTAACGGCTGTGTTCGGGATGGGAACAGGTGTAACCTCACCGCCAGAGCCACCACAATCATGCCCTTGGGCATTTTGGTAAACTGATAGATGATAATGGAATGAAGCGTAAGTTGGAGTTCTTTCAGGGTGTAGGAAGAAAGAAAAGGATAAGACGATCGACTTATTAGTATCACTCGACTGAACAC
The DNA here is from genome assembly GCA_963666875.2 of Cloacimonadales bacterium (SeqCode). Lineage (GTDB taxonomy): Bacteria > Cloacimonadota > Cloacimonadia > Cloacimonadales > JAIOQZ01. Next base: position 379,292 of record CAXXPU010000014.1, on the reverse strand, counting down.
ATTGCTGCGCTTACATCTGTGACCTATCAACGTTGTAGTCTTCAACGTGTCTGATGGGGAAATCTTCTTGGAGTTGGCTTCCCGCTTAGATGCTTTCAGCGGTTATCCATTCCGAACTTAGCTACTCGGCAATGCAGCTGGCGCCACAACCGATACACCAGAGGTTCGTCCACACCGGTCCTCTCGTACTAAATGCAGATCTCCTCAAATTTCCAACGCCCACGAAGGATAGGGACCGAACTGTCTCACGACGTTCTGAACCCAGCTCGCGTAACTCTTTAATCGGCGAACAGCCGAACCCTTGGGACCGCCTTCAGCCCCAGGATGAGTTGAGCCGACATCGAGGTGCCAAACACCGCCGTCGATGTGAACTCTTGGGCGGTATCAGCCTGTTATCCCCGGAGTACCTTTTATCCTTTGAGCAACGGCCCTTCCATACAGAGCCGCCGGATCACTAAGACCTGGTTTCCCATCTGCTCGACCCGTCGGTCTCGCAGTTAAGCTCCCTTATACCTTTACGCTCTTTGGCTGATTACCAACCAGCCTGAGGGAACCTTGGTGAGCCTCCGTTACATTTTTGGAGGCGACCGCCCCAGTCAAACTGCCCGCCTGGCAATGTCCGGACACAGGGTAACTATGCCCGTTAGTAGCCCAATACAATAAGGGTGGTATTTCAACGTCGGCTCCACCGAGACTGGCGTCCCAGTTTCCTAGCCTCCCACCTATCCTACACATACTATACCAGACTACAATACCAAGCTGCAGTAAAGGTTCACGGGGTCTTTCCGTCCGTTCGCGGGTAGGCGGCATCTTCACCGCCACTTCAATTTCACCGAGTCCCTGGTTGAGACAGTGCCCAAATCGTTACACCATTCGTGCAGGTCGGAACTTACCCGACAAGGAATTTCGCTACCTTAGGACCGTTATAGTTACGGCCGCCGTTTACCGGGGCTTCATTTCAAAGCTTCGCCTTGCGGCTAACCTCTCCATTTAACCTTCCGGCACCGGGCAGGTGTCAGTCTATATACCGTGTCTTACGACTTTGCATAGACCTGTGTTTTTGATAAACAGTCGCTTGGGCCTCTTCACTGCGGCCCCCGAAGGCTCGCATCGCAGGATGTCCACCTTCCGGGGCGCCCCTTCTCCCGAAGTTACGGGGCCATTTTGCCGAGTTCCTTAACCAGAGGTCTCTCGAACACCTTAGGATACTCTCCTCGCCTACCTGAGTCGGTTTGCGGTACGGTCTGCATGAAACTAAGTTTAGAGGCTATTTCTTGGCAGCGTTTATAACCGGACTTTCGAGCTTAAAAGCTCTCGTCCCACGCCTCGGAAACGTGTCGGGTGGATTTGCCTGCCCGACTTCCTACACGTGTTCAACGGGACGTCCAACACCCGTCTCCGGTGCACCACTGCGTCACCCCATCACATTACATACAGGTTCAGGAATATTAACCTGATTCCCATCAACTACGCCTCGCGGCCTCGCCTTAGGGGCCGACTAACCCTGAGAAGATTATCTTTACTCAGGAATCCTCAGGCTTGCGGTGGCTGAGTTTCTCACTCAGCTTATCGTTACTCATGCCGGCATGGTCTCTTCCAGACGCTCCAGCTCGCCTTACGGCTCACCTTCAACGCAACTGGAATGCTCTCCTACCCCCGATACCATAGGGTATCGAGCCGCGGCTTCGGTGACATGCTTCAGTCCCGATCATCTTCGGTGCATCACCACTCGACCAGTGAGCTGTTACGCACTCTTTCAATGGTGGCTGCTTCTAAGCCAACATCCTGGCTGTCTATGCAATAACACATCCTTTCTCACTCAGCATGTACTTAGGGACCTTAGCCGACGGTCTGGGTTCTTTCCCTCTCGGGTACGAAGCTTATCCCACGCACCCTGTCTCCTGCAGAGCAAGTTATGGCATTCGGAGTTTGATTGGGTTCGGTAAGCTGGTGGGCCCCCTACCCCATTCAGTGCTCTACCTCCATAACTCTCCTGCAAGGCACTGCCTAAACAGCTTTCGGAGAGAACCAGCTATCTCCTGGTTTGGTTGGCCTTTCACCCCTACCCACACCTCATCCACCGATTTTTCAACATCGGTTGGTGCGGTCCTCCATCACGTGTTACCGTGACTTCAACCTGGACATGGGTAGATCACCAGGCTTCGGGTCTAATCCATACAACTGAACGCCCTATTAAGACTCGCTTTCGCTTCGGCTCCGTGGCTGTACCACTTAACCTTGCTGTATAGATTAACTCACCGGCTCATTATGCAAAAGGCACGCCGTCATCCAGCACCTAATTCACCCGTCTCAATTCACAATATTCTTCCTTCTTCAACATTGAGATGAATTAAGTGCTGGACTCCGACTGATGTTAAGCATACGGTTTCAGGTTCTATTTCACTCCCCTCCCGGGGTGCTTTTCACCTTTCCCTCACGGTACTATTCGCTATCGGTCACCTTGCGTATTTAGCCTTACGAGATGGTCCTCGCGGATTCACCCAGGGTTTCACGTGCCCCGGGCTACTCGGGATTCCACTAAGCCACACAACCAATTTCGACTAAAGGGCTTTCACCTGCTACGGCACGGCTTTCCAACCGGCTTCGTCTATCGTTTGCATGTGCTACAACGTGGTCCCACAACCCCAATCATGAATGACTGGTTTAGGCTCTTCCCCGTTCGCTCGCCACTACTTAGGGAATCGTTATTACTTTCTCTTCCTGCGGGTACTTAGATGTTTCAGTTCCCCGCGTATGCCTCCCTCTCGGGATGACAGGGTATGAACCCTGCCGGGTTGCCCCATTCGGAAACCCCCGGATCTGCGCTCGCTTACAACTTCCCGGGGCCTTTCGCGGTTAGCCGCGTCCTTCTTCGCCATCAAGGTGCCAAGGCATCCACCGTATGCCATTACTTCTTATCCAAAATCGTCACATATCTATACGCCCGAAAGCATATACATACGTGCAGAAAAGTATCCTTTCTTCTTTACTCTTTCAGTACTCTTTCAAACACTTCATTCCACATCTATAAAAACTTTCAATGATCCAAAAATCCTGGTGGAGGATAGCGGATTCGAACCGCTGACCTCCGCCTTGCAAGGGCGGCGCTCTCCCAACTAAGCTAATCCCCCGATAATGGTGGGCCTGGGCTGATTTGAACAGCCGACCTCACGCTTATCAGGCGTGCGCTCTAACCAACTGAGCTACAGGCCCTCCGGCTATAAAAACTCTATTAAAGTGAAGTGCGTAAAGAACTGCGATCAATCTCGTCAAACTTGGCACATCGTTATTTCTCCCTTGAAAGGAGGTGATCCAGCCGCACCTTCCGGTACGGCTACCTTGTTACGACTTAGTCCCCCTCGCCAAGCACACCTTCGTAAGCTGCTTCCTTGCGGTTCGCTCACCTACTTCGGGTGCACTCAACTCGGCTGACTTGACGGGCGGTGTGTACAAGGCCCGGGAACGTATTCACCGCGTCATGCTGATACGCGATTACTAGCGATTCCAACTTCATGGAGTCGAGTTGCAGACTCCAATCCGAACTGAGATCGGCTTTCTGGGATTGGCTCCACCTCGCGGCTTCGCGACCCTCTGTACCGACCATTGTAGCACGTGTGTAGCCCTGGACATAAGGGCCATGATGACTTGACGTCGTCCCCACCTTCCTCCAGTTTATTACACTGGCAGTCTCTCTAGAGTCCCCGGCCGAACCGTTGGCAACTAAAGATAGGGGTTGCGCTCGTTGCGGGACTTAACCCAACATCTCACGACACGAGCTGACGACAGCCATGCAGCACCTGTCTCCTCGTTCCTCAAAGAGGCACTCCGGAATCTCTCCCGGATTCGAGGGATGTCAAGCCCAGGTAAGGTTCTTCGCGTTGCATCGAATTAAACCACATGCTCCACCGCTTGTGCGGGCCCCCGTCAATTCCTTTGAGTTTTAACCTTGCGATCGTACTCCCCAGGCGATGCACTTAACGCGTTAGCTGCGGTACCGAAGGGTTCTGCCCCCCCGACACCTAGTGCACATCGTTTACTGTGTGGACTACCAGGGTATCTAATCCTGTTCGATACCCACACCTTCGCAATTCAGCGTCAGTAATGGCCCAGAAGACTGCCTTCGCCATCGGTGTTCTTCCTGATATCTGCGCATTCCACCGCTACACCAGGAATTCCGTCTTCCTCTACCTTACTCTAGAACGACAGTATCAAATGCCACACGCCGGTTGAGCCGACGCCTTTAACACCTGACTGATCGTTCCGCCTACTTGCCCTTTACGCCTAGTGATTCCGGACAACGCTTGCCACCCCCGTATTACCGCGGCTGCTGGCACGGAGTTAGCCGTGGCTTATTCCTATACTAATATCTCTCCGTACAAAATATTCTCCTGTACGGCATTGCTCACATAGAAAAGCGCTTTACACCCCGAAAGGGTTCTTCGCGCACGCGGCGTCGCACTATCAGGGTTTCCCCCATTGTAGACTATTCTCGACTGCTGCCTCCCGTAGGAGTCTGGGCCGTATCTCAATCCCAGTGTGGGCGACCACCCGTTAAGGCCGCCTACCTATCATCGCCATGGTAGGCCATTACCCCACCATCTAGCTAATAGGACGCAGGCTCATCCCCAAGCGGAAGCTTGAAACAGAGGCCTCCTTTACCCAGCACCTACTTTATACCTCTCATCCGATGACGGATCACCAATATAAAGTATAAAATAGGTGCTGGACACATGCGGTATTAATCCCGGTTTCCCGGGGCTATCCCCCTCTTAGGGGCAGATTACCTACGCGTTACTCACCCGTTCGCCACTCTACTAAGGACACCGAAGCATCCCGTTCGCGTTCGACTTGCATGCCTAATCCACGCCGCCAGCGTTCGTCCTGAGCCAGGATCAAACTCTCCATTATGAAAAGCTCGCCTCGCTCAACTAAATCTCTCGCAAGTTCTTTACACTTCACTCTATTATCTGTCTCTTGTCAAAGTTCAACACCCACCAGCACTTCAGCGCCAATAGGTTCGGTCACTTTCCGTATTCGTGTTTTTCGTGTCAAGGTTTTTTCTAAGAAATTTTCGCCCGACCGAAATTCACGTCTATCGCTTTCAATGACCATTCGCCCAGGCTATGCCCAAGCGGAGCGCTAACATCCGTATTGGGATTTTTCGTGTCAACCTATTTCGGAGAAAAATATTGCGTATTTACTCGGGCATCGATGCAATTGGTAGAAGGATAAGGGAATACGTTTATAGAAAAGTTCGGAGACAGTATTGTGCAATCGCGTTATCGCATGGAAGCAGTCAATCGGAAGCAGGTTGATTGTCAGGCTTTGGGCAGGGTAAAATAGAAATTACTGCCCTTTCCGGGCGTACTTTCCACGCGGATTTCGCCGCGATTCTTCTCGATGAATTCCTTGCAGACGATGAGCCCGAGTCCGGTACCGGTCTCGCTTGCAGTTCCTTTTGTGGTCATGTGCGTATCGATGCGGAAGAGCTTCTTGAGACGGTCGTCTTCGATACCCACACCTTGATCCGATACCGTAATCAACTGACAATCGTCCATTTCTTCGGCGCTGACGATCACCTTGCTGCCCTTATAGGAGAACTTGATCGCGTTGGTGACCAGATTGCGCAGGACAGTCATGATCATGTTTTCGTCGGCGAGAACCTCGAGCTTTTCCGGAATGGCTGTAACGATGTCGATACCTTTATAGGACGCGACGGCCTCGAGATGTTTCATCGCGTTTTCAACGATTATGGACAGCTTGATCTTTACGGGCTTATACAGCATTTTACCGGTCTGCGAACCGGACCACTGCATGAGGTTGTCGAAGAGCTCGGTAATGGACTTGATCTCGTTGTTCATGATCGAGACCAGCTTCTTGAGCTTCTCCGGCTCGAGCTGGTCGAGTTGCATGGACAGGTATTCGACCGACATGAGCAGCGAGTTCAGCGGATTCTTCACGTCATGGGCGATGATGGTGAAGAACTTGTCCTTGGTTGCGTTTGCCTCGGCCAGTTCGATGTTCTTCAGGCGGAAGATCTCGGCTTCGCGTACGCGTTTATCGGTCTCGAATCGAGCCTGGATGTCCGCGATCTGCTTGTTATACGCTTCCTTGTAGAGATAGATCTGAAGTTCTTCAAACTGCTGGCTGTGCTCGATGGAGGTGCGGTAATTTTCGCAGGCCTGGAGGTATGCTCCTTCGTCCGTCGAGAGATCGCCGAGGATTTTATACAGGTCGGCCAGGCTTTTGTTGATCTGGCGCTGAAGGTCTTTCGCTTCCGATTCGATCGCCAGATTCATTCCCAGATTCAGCGCTTCGAGCGCCTTATCGTAGTCCTTCAGTTCGATATAAGTTTGACCGATGTTGCTGTAGGAATTGGAGATCGATTTCTGATCGCCGATCTCTTTTTTCAGCACCAGAGAGTCGAAGAAGTACTGTAAAGCCTTCTTCTTGTAGTTCATATTGGAATAGATGATGCCGATGTTGTTGATTACGGATGCTTTGCCGAGTTTGTTGTTCAGCTTCTCCTGTATTTCGAGGGAGCGATTGTAGAATTTCAGCGCCTTGTCGTATTCGCCTTTCTTCTGGTAGATGATTCCGATATTGTTGCTGACATTTGCGACGCCCTTTTCGTCTCCGCAAGACTCCTTGATGTGCAGTGAGTTCATGAAGTACTCGAGCGCTTTCTCGTTGTTTCCGGATGCAGTATATCCTTTTCCGATACTGTTGGATACGAGCGCGATGAGGTCTTTATCGTCGATGTCCTCGAGGATCCGCAAGGAGCGGAAGAAGTAGTCAAGCGCTTTGCTGAATTCGCCGATTTTGTAATGGATATTCCCGATTTGCTGAAGGACATCGGCTTTTACGCTGAGTTCGCCGATTTCGTCGATGAAGATCAAGCTCCGCCGGAAGTATTCGAGCGATTCGGAATTATGCTGGAACGTTCCCAGGATCTTGCCCAGCTCTATCAATGCTTTGGTTTTACCCTGTTTATCCTGATATTTCTCAGCGAGATCGAGTGCTCGGTTCGCGTATTCGATGCTTCTCGATTCTGATTGTGGGATATATGAATTCGCTATTTTAAGATACAGTTCGACCTGCGCTTTTGGGGGCGCTGTTGTTGCTTCTTTGATAAGTTTCTCTGTATCATCCATCGCTCGACCTTTTCTGCTGCGTGCAGCAGGGAATTCAGAATCACAACAGAATGAAATCAATGCAAGGTTTTTTTTTATCGCCGAATGTTACCGGGAAGGTTTTATGCAATAAATCTATATATTGCGGCTATTTATTACCGGTTCATAATCTTGATGGGCGTCAAATATTTTTACGATTCATTTTCCTGATCGGTCTGGGAATAAAACGCAACCATTCGTGTCGCTTCACTGTATGATTCAAAGGAAACATCGCTGGCGGTCCTGGACTGCGGATGCGTTCCCGTCGTTGCAGATCCAGTTAAATGTATTGATGATATGCGACTCACATATCGCATCCGAACCATCAATACTATAATCATATGGATTGGGCAAGAACTTTTTGGAAAGTGGTTTATCGCTTACGGCGCGAACGCGCGGAACAGGTAATCGATTTCCTTCTGGTAGTATTCTTCGGGAAACTGCGGGTGCAGGACATATTGGTGAGCGATGCCGTAGAGTGTTTTCTGGAGGAAATCCACGGCGAGATCGGGCAGGAGTCCGGGATTCAATTCACCGGACTCGACGCCTTCCCTGAATATCTGATGAAACACGGATTCTTCCTTTTCATCGGTGTTTTGCATAAGTGCTTTCGTGTTGGGATGCAGCGACTCCCAGCTATTGTGGACGGCGAGATCGTAATAGGTGATCAGCGTGAAATCGCTCGGTCTCTTTTTAAACCATCGGTAGTAAAGGTTGCAATAATCGCGCAATCGCTCCAGGGCTGTTTTATCCATGTTGCCGCGAAACATTTTCACGATTTCTTCGTCGAACGCTCTGAGTTGCCTGAACACAACAAACACCAGCAGATCAGACTTACTGCCGAAATACTGATAGAGCGTTTTCCGGGCAAATTCCGCCTTTTTCGCGATCTCGTCCATGCCGGTCTGTTCATAGCCGTTTTGCCTGAACAGATCGCCGGCGATCGCAATAATTTCCTCTTTTCTTCGAAGCAGTTCTCTCTCTTTACGTGTCATAACGCACATGACCCCAAATCCGGCTATCCCCCCGCGGATTCATCTCGAATATAATTTCGGCAAGCCAAAATTACAACGTTACTATTTCGTTTTGACTGTGTCAAAGCCGACAATTCACTTTCGCTATTTCGCTTCGTGAAAGGCTTTCGTTCGATCATTTCGTGTCTTAAGATTCCAGGTTGTCGCTATGCGAAACCTACAATTGACTGCGTCAAAGCCGAAATTACTTCAGCATGATGAGCTTCTTGGAGCAAGTCTCCTTCCCGGTCGTCAATCTGACCAGGTAGATTCCGCTTGCACAGGGGGCACCGGCATTGTTCGCGCCGTTCCAGCGCACCCGGTGCAATCCTGTAGATTTGTTCTCATGAAGCAAGTTTTTTACCTTCTGACCGCGAATATTGTAGATCGAAAGATCCACCATCGATGGTTGGTCGATGGAAAAAAACACGGTCGTGCAGGGATTGAACGGATTTGGATATACATTGACGATTCCGGCGGTATGCGGTTCCGGAATCGTCTCGTCGTCATCGATATCTGTTGGTGTGAAATTGCATCCCTGTCGCCACTGGATTCCGGTCAGCGCACCGTGGTGATTAAAGAGTCCCGCGTCGGTCAGCGTGCTGCCGCTCGCCTCGTTCATCTTCCAGTAAGCAATCAGTCCTGCCTCGTATCCCAGTAGAGGCTCCTGCATGGTCTCGAGGATCTCGTCAGGTGAACGGGTGATATCCCACAGTCGCGCTTCGTCCATCACGCCGTGAAACATGGAGAATCCGGCATTGTGCGCTCCGAGTGTCAGCGCGAGGCTGGCATTGTCCTGAAGCTCGCCGGTCGGCTCCGTGATCCAGGCTATATCGCGCTGGACGCCGTCAATCATGGCAATTGTTCCATTTTCCGAGGAGTATGAAACCGCGATATTCTGCCAGGCGTTCAGCGAAATCGTATTGCTGGCTGTCGCGCCGACGCAGTTGGTTCCGTCGGCGATTCGGAGGTTGAGCATCAGCGCGTTTTCTGTAGGTATGTTCGCGTTGCTGCCGATGGCGATCATGTTTCCGCCCTTGCAAAGCAGGATATCGCCCATCGTGTTGCTGTTGTTCCACGAGTAGGGATTGATCCAGGCTTCGAAGGTGAAGTCCGCGGTGAGGTTGATATCTTCGGCTGGGTCGATCAGCGCTCTGGATCCGCTTCCGGTGAACATGACGCCGCTGTCTCCGTTGAAGACTCGTATCGTCTCGACCGCGGTGATGGTCGTATCGATTTCGGCGCCGGAGAGCCGCACATCGATAGTGTAGGTTCCGGGTGTGTCGTACGTGTATTGAAATTCGTCGCCGGTCTGATCCCAAACGCCGTCTTGATTGATATCCCACTGGATTGTATCGTAGAGGGGACAGGTGCGGCAAAAGTTTTCGAAATCGACGGTCAGCGGTGCGTGACCGGTAATGGGACCAATCACGAAATCGGCAATGACGAACCGGTCGCGAATCCGCAAGATCAGCGGTTGCTGGACGCCGTTTTCCGTATCCGCGTACCCGACGCAGATGAATTCATTGTCATCGATCCGACACATGTCCAGAAGCCCTGTGGCGTAATCGCCGTGGTAATAGGTTCGCCATAGCTCGTTGAGCTCCGCGTCAGCTCTGAGCACATAGCCGCTGTTGCGCTGGTTGGCGAAGCTCCGGCTGCATCCGCAGATTACGACGTCGTCTGTACTGTCTGCGATCAAAACATCGTAGGCGAAATCGTAGAATCCCTGGATTTCGTAATTCTCGGTGCGTTCAACCCCCAACTCGCTATCCAGCTTCACCAGCGCGGCGTCCATCCGCTCATTTCCTTCCGCTGCCGAGATACCGACCGCGGTCAGAGTGCCGTCATCATGCCGAACCACGCCGAAACCGGCGTCATAATCGCCGGGTCCGGTACCGATAATCGCCGTGGCGACCTCTTGCAGAACGTTTCCTTCGGAATCCACGTGCAGCACCCAGAGCTGGCTGTTGCGAACGCTGTCGAACTGCGAGCTTGCGCCCGTTATATAATAGGTACCGTCACCCGCGCCGATAATCTCCTTGCCCTCGTCGTTGGTCTCGTATCCGTAGCGGACAGACCACAGCGAATCACCGTCCGCGGAGACCTTCATCAGCTCGACGTCGTGGAATCCCTCCACATCGTCCGCTACCGACGATAGTGCCAGGCAGGAACCGTCGTCGAGCGCAACGATCGAATAGCCGAAATCTTCGCCGATCCCGCCGTAATAACCTTCCCAGATCAGGTTGAGATCGTCGTCCCATTTCGCGACCCAGGTCTGCATGCCCAAGTCGCTTACAAATGAAGTTCCGATGGTGATAAGGTCTTCGTTGCTTGTGGCGGGGACGACGGCATTCAGCTCCGACCAGCCGTCGCGCTCCGCCACTACCGAATCAAGAGAATTTCCATTTACATCGTAAATCGCGAGATATCCCGAAGAAAAGGCGGAACCGGATGTGCAGTACCCTCCAGCGCATGCGATTCGGTTTTGAGAGAAAAGGGTAACCGCCTTGAAGCTGGCGTCGGACTCGACTTGAGCCTGATGTTCCCACATCGTTTCGAATTCCGACCAAAGCAACAAAGGCAAAACAAGTATGATGAAAAGGACGCTCGTTGACTTTTTCATCTTGTCCTCCCTGTATGCATCCGGTTCCATGCCGTTATTATTGCTTCATTGTTCGTTTCCCACAAAAACTGTCCGCGCGTTGTCGTAACGATGTTGCCGTCGATGACCGGCGCCAAACCAAAACCTGCATAGATCGCACCGGCTTCTTCGTATATCGTGATGAATTCGTTACTGTTTCCCGGCTGTCCCTGTATGCGCTTGCCGTTGATTATATCCGCTGCTGCGAGAACAATTCCTCCCGCGCAGGTCGCCCAGATGATCTTGCCCTGCTGATTCGCCTGTTGCAGAACGTTCATGGCGGCCGCACTTCCGATAAGATCGCTGTATGGATTGTTTACCCACCAGCGGGACGACCAGATCGCGACGCAGTCGTAAGGCGAAATATCGTCGATATCGTCGAGCAGGATGTCCATTTCGAGAGACGGCAGATCGTTTGAACAGGATGAGACGGTCTGGGTCGTGCCGGTCAACGTGATGTCCCATCCCTTACGTTCGTAGAATTCTCTGTTGAGCATACTGTTGCCGCCCCAATTGTCGGCAACGATAACCAGTACATGAAAGCCCTCTGCACTGCAAGTAATCGCCAGAACAAGCAGCATGAAAGCAGCAAACCACTTCATGACTCCTCCTTGTTACTTTGGTAACCAATTTACACATCTGTAACCAGAATGGGGTCGGTCGATTGCCTGTCAAGAAAAATGTGCGGATTCGCGTATTCACTAATTCGTTTTGAAATGCACATTTTCATATTCCCGGAATTTTGGTTTTGACAGAAAGTTATACTATCCCTTATATCTGCATTAGGGTGCGACAATCGGAGGATTATGCGGTTTTTGGTTATTACTGTTATCATTATTTTTTCTCTATTGATCCAGCCACTGCTATGCACAGATGACTGGACGGCTGAGAATGACAGCCTATTCGCTGAAGCCACAAGAATCCTGAAGGAAAATCCTCAAAAGAGCCTTACACTCGCCATGCGCATCCATACATTGGCGGAAAAACATGACGACGCGCATCAAGACGCGAAATCCTTGCGACTGATCGGAAACGCATACTTCTACATGAAGCGCTACAACGACGCCCTTTCATGGTATTTGCAAGCGATGGACAAAGCGAAGGATATCGATGATGTTGCGCTCAAAGGAGACATAACCAACAACATCGGTCACCTGTATTACCGCCTAAGAGAGTGGCAGAAAGCGCTCGATTATCTCGAATCAGCTCTGGAAATGCACCGGCTGGAAAACGATACCCTCAAGACGGCAAGAACTCTCAGCAATTTGGGAAATACCTGGTGGCAGCTTCACGATTTCGAGAGGGCGAGGCGATATTACAGTCAGGTCGTAGATTTATTGAAGCATGACAGGTTCGGGTCCGATTACGCGCTCAACCTGAACAATCTGGGCAATGCTTGGTTCAAGGTCGGTGATTACGTGGAAGCGCTGAAATGCTATACGGAAGCCCTGGAGATCAAGGAGCGGGACGGCAATGCGAAGGAAATCGCAAACGCGCTGACCAATCTTGGGAATTTCTACTGGCGTTCGGAACGCTGGGAAGAGGCGGAGGAAAACTACCATAAGGCTTTTTCGATCTTCGAGGAAGAGGGCGACACGCTGAGAATGGCGGGTGTTTACAGCAATCTGGGTATAATACACGACGAGCTGGAAGATTACAAAGAGGCGTTCAAAAATCATGAAAGCTCGCTGAGGCTTTACCGTATGATCGACAACGATGCCGGTATCGCCCGTACATTGAACAACATCGGCAACGTCTATCGGAAAATCGATCAGCCGCAAAATGCCATACGCTGCTATCTCGAATCGCTGGAAATCAAGAAACGCCTGGGCGATTACGAAGGCATTGTGGCATCTCAGTTGAATCTCGCGGGTATGTATCGCGAGTTCAAGCAATACGATACTGCTCTCGAATACGCTTCCGAAGCGCTCTCCGGCGCTGAAGAATTCAATCTGCTGGAAGAACGGAAAAACACGCTTTTCCTGATTTCGGATATCCATGAAACGCAAGGCGACTTTCGAGAATCCCTGCGTTTCTTCAAGGAATACTACACCCTCGTTGACAGCCTTTACAACAAAGAGAATCGCACCAAGGTAAGCGAGATAAGGATTCGATACGAAACCGAACAGAAGGAGAAGGCGATCGAGCTTCTGGAGAAAGACCGGGAACTCCAGCAGATGCAGATACAGAAAGAACACCGCGAGAAAATCCTCTTCTTCGCGATCGCGATTATAATACTTGTCGTATCCGCCGTATTCCTTCTTCTGTATCGGTTTGCACGGCGGGAAGCGCTAAATCGCAAGAAAATACAGGCCGAGCTCGAGGAATTGAACCACACGCTGGAAGAGAAGATCGACGAGGCGCTACGCAAGCAGCGGGAACAGCAGCAGATACTGATCCAGCGTTCGAAGCTGGAATCGCTGGGTAAGCTCGCCGCAGGTATCGCGCACGAGATCAATCAACCGCTCTCCGGAATCTCGCTCGGGCTGGACAACATCCTCGGACGGACGGAACCCGACCGCGAATACATACGAGCCAAATGCGACGCGCTCTTCGAGGACATCGAACGGATTCGCCAGATCATCGAGCACGTGCGGGTTTTTTCGCGCGACCAGAAATCGATCGTGTTCGACAGGCTGGACGTCAATGCCGTCATCCGGGACGCACTTTCCATGATGCAGGTGCAACTGACGAACCGCAACATCGATGTGGCATGCAGGCTGGATGAGAATCCCGGCTACACGATCGGCAATCGCTACAAGCTGGAGCAGGTTGTTCTCAACCTGATCTCGAATGCCCGTGACGCGGTGGAGGATCGCGCCCTGAGTGCCGACGCCGGGTATCGGAAGAAGATCGCGATCGAAACTGTCGCCGATGGAGAGACGATACGGATCGTCGTCGAGGACAACGGTATCGGTATCAGGGAATCCGAGATCGGATCGATCTTCGATCCCTTCTACACGAGCAAGGCGCCCGACAAGGGTACCGGGCTGGGGCTTTCGATCTGCTATGGGATCGTCCGGGAAATGAATGGCGATATCTCGGTGGAAAGCAGGTCAGACGACTTCACACGCTTTACGATTACACTTCCGCGATACAGGGACGAGGTGGACGATGAACAAGATTCGAATCCTGATTCTGGACGATGAGAAACGCATCCGGGACGAGCTGCGCGAATTCCTGCAGGAAGGACATTTCTCGGTATGCGAGGCGGGAACGCCTTCGAAGGCGTTTCGCTTACTGGCGGAAGCGCCGGTCGATATCGCCATCGTCGATGTCATGCTGCCCGAGATGAGCGGACTGGAAGTCCTCGAACGGATCAAGAGAGAGTATCCGCAGGTCGAGGTGCTGATGATCACCGGTCACGGCGACATGGATACGGTGATCCGGGCGATGCGGCTGGGCGCCAGCGATTTCTTTCCGAAGCCGTTCCGACTGCCGGATGTTCTGCGCGCCATCAAGCGCACGACCCGGTTTCTGGAGATGCAGAACGAGCTTCAGGAAACCAGCTATCGCTATCACCTCGTTTCAAAGGAATTACAGGAGAAAATCGGATCGCAGATCGTCGGACAGGAAGCTTCCATGCAGCAGGTGGTGGAACAGATGAAGCGCGTTGCGGCCACACCGGACACCTCCGTACTGATTACCGGCGAGAGCGGCACAGGCAAGGAACTGATCGCGCGCGGTATCCACTACTCGAGCGACCGCAGAGAGAGCTATTTCCACGCGGTCAATTGCTCGGCAATTCCGGAAAGCCTGTTCGAGAGCGAGTTCTTCGGACACACCAAAGGCGCGTTCACCGGCGCGGAAAGCGATAAGCCGGGCTGGTTCGAGATCGCCGATCGCGGCACGCTGTTTCTGGATGAGATTGGCGATATGCATCCATCCATGCAGGTCAAGTTTCTGCGTGTGTTGGAGGATCGCATGGTCCGGCGGGTCGGATCCATACGGGATATTTCGTTCGATGTGCGGATCGTCGCCGCCACCAACCACGATATTGCGGAGCTTATCGCGCAGGGAAAATTCCGCAACGACCTTCTGCATCGGTTGAGCTCCTTTACGATCGATGTACCACCTCTGCGGGAACGCAAGGACGATATCCCCATGCTCTTGAGTCATTTCATCGATCATTTCTCGAAGAAACTGGGCAGGAAGATCAACTCCGTCGAGCCCCGGTTGATTGACGATCTACAGGCGTACTTTTTTCCCGGAAATATCCGCGAACTTCGCAACATGGTCGAGCGTGCGATGATTCTCTGCGACACGGACCGGCTTTGCCGGAGCCATTTCGCAGGGCTGAATCCGGATCACCCGAAGTCCAGCGAAAACACCTTCGAAACAACAGAAGACCTCGATCTCGAACGGCTGGAGAAAAACACTATTCAACGAGCGCTCATTCGCACCGGAAACAACAAATCGAAAGCTGCCGACCTATTGAACATCTCGTGGCAATCGCTCGATCGACGTTTGAAGAAGTACCGGATGGATTTTTAGCCGGAATCGGAGAGGATTATCCGAAATCGGATGGTAGTCCGGTCATTACTTTCACGTGGTTATCCGATATCGTAGATTACACGAGAACGGAGTGCTATCGATATTCGCATGTTGCCGTATAGCAACTAATTAACTGTCGGGCACAAGAATTGCAAATCTGTCGATTCATTCGATTGAAGGCAGGTTGGATTATGGATATTCTCTTTGTCAACGCGGACGAATCGCGGAGAAAGGAAATGCGCGATTTCTCACTAACGATGCGGAAGAATCCCGTGTTTGCCAATTCACGCGCCGAGGTAATCAAATGCCTGAGTTCGGGCAGGATCGAACAGGCGGTCATTCATTTACGCGACATCACCGATCTGGGCATTCTGGGATATATAAATCGCAGCTATCCGAAAGTGCGTGTGATTATAACCGCGGATCAGGTTACCGAAGACACCATATCCATCATCCGGACAGGAGACTACGACCTGCTCAGCGAGCCCTTTCACCTAAACGATTTGAAGAAAATGATATAATCAATGGAGGTTACCATGAAGAAAGCCTGTTTCACTATTTTTTTTATTGTCATGACTCTCCTCGTATTCGCGGAGGAGACGCGAATCGTTCCCCAAGAAACGATCGACGCCATCGCGAAGCGAAACGCGAAAAGCATCTGGGGCGATGTCTATGCGGACGCCCCGATTCCCTGCTACGACCGCGACGGGAAGATCGTTGCATGGCAATACAATTTCCGCATCGGAAGTCCGTTTCCAGCGCGGGAAGAACTAATGGCACAATGCCGTGGCGAGCAGGACGCCCTTTGGAATTCCGACTGGAATGAAGAAGAATACGCCCAGATGGAGCTTGGCGCGCGCACGGACAAGCCAGTGATATGGGGCTACTCGAACGGATTGTCCTACGACTACGCTTACTACCCGGTAATGGAAAGGATGGTGCGTAAGAAGTTCGGGGAATCCCTCTCTCTCGTGCGGATGGTGTACGTCAACTTCGCCAGCAGGTGGTTCGTAATGACGGACGGAACGGAAGAATGGTATGTTAAAGCATACGCTCCGCCGAAAATCCTGAAGCGCGACGAATTTCTCGCCGCAACCGACAGCCTGGAGACACCCCTTATCCCTATCGATTTCACGGACGACTGGACCGCATACGAAAACGGACGAACACAGGACCGCGCGTTCACTTATATCCCCAATCACATCATGATGCCTTTCTATCAGTGGTGCTACGGCTGTTCACCATGCTCCGCCTCCATGATCTTCGGCTATTGGGACGCCAACAGCATCAACGGACCGAATTATTCCCTGCTGGTCGATTACCACTGGGGTATGTGGGACGACATCGAGGATCACTACGATTACCATGTGCCCAATGTATGTGCAGAACTTGCCGACGCCATGGACACTGACAGCGAGGGATCGACTTATCAGGGCGATATCGATAACGGTATGGAGGAAGTGCTCGAGGATAATGGCTACGACGCCTGGTGCTACAACAACTACATCGGGTGGGAATATCTATGGGACTACTACGATATGTTCGACGAGATCGCCGACGAAATCGACGACGGCTATCCAACCCACCTCAGTATTCCTGATCACTCGATCGTCGGAATGGGCTACAACTCGAATACATATGACATCGCAATCCACGATCCGAACTATAGCACCATTCAGAATCGCTTCATCTCCGATTTCGAGCGCGTAGGACAGGTTCACCCGCACGAACCGTTCGGTGTACCGCTGAATCTAGTTTCCCCGCACGGCGGGATGAACTGGCACGCCAATACCAATTTCGAAGTGTGGAAAGCCGGCGATATGTACGAGATTGTCTGGAACACGGAAACCGAGCCCGGAATATATGCAAAAATCTGGTACAGTACCGAGGCGGGTACCGGTCATGTGACCGACGATTGGAATCTGATCGAATCATCAACCGCTAATGACGGTTCCTACAACTGGCATATTCCACCAGGAATTCAATCGACGGAATGCCGCGTGCGAGTGGAGGCATTCAGCGCCGGGCATCAGATGATCGCCAGCGACGGAAGTTACGGTGATTTCACCATCAACAGCGGAGGCTCGATCAACGATCTCACCAGTGGAATCTCGGAAATGACCGATCGCTACCCAGACTACTTCACCTTCTCGCAGGCTGAGAATCGTTGGGCGGTCATTGCGGGGCGTAAGGGGACCGATCTCCCAAGCTGCAACCTGATCCTGTACGACAGCGATGACATCAATACCTCGCTTGCAATCAGCAATGATCTCGGAAAGGTGAACCTGATCGCGATCGACAGGAACCACCTCGACTACACCGAATACGCTGTCAAAGTCTATCGAGCCGAAGGCGACTACTCCAGTCGTATCGAATACGAGGGCGAGGACGACGAACTGATCGTCGGCACGAATCCGACAATGGGGTGGAGTACCAGTAATGTCGCAAAGATGTGGGACGTGCAATTGACACCCGGCGTCTATTCAATCAAGCTGGATATGCTATCCGGATCTGCCGATCTCAATATCGGACTTTTCTCGTCCCAGGGCGGTAATTTCTATCGTCCTATGGGCGATGCTATCGCGATTGGCAATACGAATGGCAATGGAGCAGATGAGGATATAACCGTCAACATCACAGCCTCCGACCGCTATGGGCTTTGTGTGTGGTCAAACAACTTCGCCACCGCAGCCTATCGCATCGATTTCGGATACCCGGGAGAATGGACGGGAACGATTAGCAGCTCCTGGACAAATCCTTCCAACTGGGGAAACAACCAGGTCCCGGATCGATACCGCGATGTAGTCATACCCTGCGGCACTGCGCATTCACCGCAAATCACCACCGGCGTCAACGCTTCCGTCAAGAGCCTCACGCTCGAATCGGGCGCGTCACTCAGCGTGGACTCCGGTACTCTAAACGTGTATGGTTCCGCGTATCTCGATGGTGCTATGAACGTGGACACGGATGGCGCTGTCGTGAATTTCTATGGGCATGTCCAGGTGCAGGAGCACGCGCAACTCACCGATGGAGGAGACGTTACGCTGAATGTGTGCGGTAACTGGACGGCATTCGAAGGTTGTCTGGTTGATCTCGATCAAGGTACGGTGAATTTCCCGGGCAACGAAAGCGCGATACTGACCGTCAATTCCGACACGCACGCGTTTTATAATCTTGAAGTGGCGAAGGACCCCGGCGAAGAGGTCGTCCTTTCGGGCGATTCGGAGGAATCGCTTAACATCGGCCATAACCTGACGTGTTCGGAGGGCTGCTATTTCAGGGTACAAACCGATTATCCGGTGTATCTGAGCGGGTCGGTCAGCTCCGAGGGCGGAATCCGCTTCGAAACGGGTGAACTGGTCTTCAACCGGGACGGCCCGCAGGTGCTTTTCGTTACCGCCGACGATGTATTTTACAATATCACGATACAATCCGAATCGGAACTCAATATTACCGGTAACACCACCATCACCGGCAACTTGAACATCAATGGAGGCATCCTCCACACGTATGGACGAACGATCACAATCGAGGGCGATTGGCTGAACAACAGCGGTATTCTCTACGGCGAAGACAGTCCGATCGTTTTCTGCAACGATAGCAACGACCAGTACGTGAACGAAGACGGATTCGATATCCTGCGCCTGGAGAAGAACGGCTCCGGCAAGCTTATTATCGGACCGGACGCTTCGGTGATATGCCAGCGATACGACTGGACGGCAGGGTCCATTTCCGTCTATGGCGGAGGATCGTTCACCGCGCTCGACCTGCTCGACACGAGGGTCATGGGCAGGTACTACCTCGACGGCGGAACCATCGACCTCCATCAGGGAACCTCTTCCACCGAGTATGTCGATCTGGACGCCGACATCTGGATTTACGACGGAACCATGCGTATCCACGGTGGGTACGGCTTTCCCAGTGAATGGGCATACACTCGCAGCATCACGATCTACATGGAGGGAGGTGTTCTCGATTTCGTGGACAACGGTATCTTCGTAAGCGACACCGGTCACTACCTCAACGATATAATAACCGGAGGCACGATCAGAACCTCCGGCGACTTCATGATCGAGCATGCGGGATTCAATCCGGCTGGAGGAGAAATCGAACTCTACGGCCCCGGAACCGCCTACCTGTACAACTACTCTGAATCCTCCTTCCACGACGTCAGGATTAATAAATCTTCGACGCGCGATCAAAACGAACGCGAAGACCGCATCAATCGTGTGATCGTGAATCAGAACACCACGGTGGATGGCGACTTCCTCAACGACGACGGGTTGCTTCAGATCGACGGCGCCACGCTCGATATCGGAGGCGATCTCGACATCTATTACGGCATCAACATGGATGCCTCCGACGAGACCATCACCGTCGGCGGCGACGTTGACTGGAAGGACGGTTCGAGCTGCACCATCACCGCCGGAGAGTTCCACGTGGATGGTGACTGGGCATTCTCCACCGGAACCAACGCCCAGCTCGGTGTCGCGAGTACCGTATATTTCGAGGGAAGCGAGAATATGCGCATTTATGCTTACGACATCGACGCCCGGTTCGGAAAGGTCGTCTTCGACAAATCTGCCGGTGACTGCGAGATATTCATCTCCAGCACGCACAGCAATACCCTCAACGTCGGCGACGAGTTGGAGATCAGAGGCGGAAACTCGCTGGACGTGAATTCCGCTACCTTGAACGTCAGCTCCGCGATCGATATCTACGATTCAGGACAAATGTCCTTGTCGGATGGAGGAGCGATCACCGCCTCGGAGCTATTCCTGTCCGGCGACTTCAATCAGGTTGGCGGCGATGTAACGATTTCGGACGATTTCATCCAGTATGCCTCGGGCAATCTTGAAATCGAGGACGGCAGTTTTATCATCGATTCTCCCTATACCGGCAGCTATGAGTCCTTCGGAGGAACCACGACCATCTCCGGAGGGGTATTCCAGATAACCAACAACGGGATGCAGGTTGGTTCCGGATTCACCGTCGGCAACGCCATTGTGAAACTAGGGTGGGGACTCTGCGCGGTGCAGGACAACACCCTGCAACTCGATCATGGTTCCATCGAGTTCATCGGGAACCGATCCGCGACTGTGCAACTCGCCCCGACGAACTACCTCCACTCCATGACGGTATCGAAAACGGGCGCATCCGGCTTCGTGTATCTGGCCGGCGATCTCCATCTCACCGAAGACTTGATTATCGACAGCGGCAATGTCAGCTGCAACCACCACACTCTGACAGTTGATCGCGACTTCAACAACAGCCTTACAGGCGTTCTGGACGTCTCAAACGCCGACGACGAAATCCGCGTTGGGCGCCACTGGAACAACGAGCACGGTCCCGCCGGATTCATCGAAGGCCTCGGGAAGGTTACATTCTTTAGTTACTTTGGCGCCGAAATCGTATATGACGAAGAATTCTACAATCTCGAAATGGACAAGCCGCTGGCTTCCATGTACTATCTTTCGATCCCTACGGGTAACAACCTGACCGTTGCCGGAGACTTCGACCTGACTCACGGAAAATTGCTGCTGCGTGCTTCTTCCACTCTGAATGTAGCGGGAAACACAACCCTCTCGAACGATAGCAAACTCTGGTGCTACTTCATGGAAGCGAACATGGAAGCGCTACTATACGGAGACCTTACTGTCGGTACCGACGCGGAAGTCGCTGTCAATCTCGGAAGTATGGAGATTGCCGGCGACCTCGATCTTGACGGCTCGCTGGTCGTCGGTGACGGACAACTCCAGCTCCATGGGGGCTTTGTGAACAGTGCTTCCTCCACAGTATCGATCGCTGACGGGGATTTTCTGTGCGACGCACCCTACACCGGGCAGTGGCAAAACATTTACGGCACACTGGAAATGACGGGTGAGAACGGGTCATTCTCGTTCCCCAACCGCGGCTTGCAGTTCGTCTCGACGTTCAACGATCTCATTTCGAGCGGAACCATCCAGATTGGACGGGGATTCTATGCCGCGACATCCAGCGTGTTTCAGCCCAGTGGCGGAACGGTGATGTTCACGGGTGACCAGAACGGCAGCATCCTTTGCTCAGGAGGAAACTGTCTGAACAATCTCACGATCGCCAAAGACGGTATTACCATGTCGCTATCGTCGGATCTCGATCTTTCGGGTGATTTGACCATCCAGTCGGGCGCCCTGAACGGCGGAAGCCGGACGATCCTGGTGGGCGGTTCGTGGCAGAATACGGTTGGAACAGCCGGATTCATGGAAAACAGCAGTACGGTCTATTTCCAGGGCTCCGAGGCTGAGGAGATTATCGGCGACGAGACCTTCTACAACGTAACTGTGGATCGCGACCTGATGCCAGACGTTTTTCTTCACTCCACCGGCACGATCGCCGTGAACAACGACCTGAATCTGATTTCCGGTATCCTCGATCTCGACGAAACCGCGAACTGGACGGTCACGGGCGATATCGTTATTTATAACGGCGCTTGCCTCGATTTTGCCGACGTTGCGGGAAGTCCGATGATTACGCTGACCGGGAGTCTGACGGACTTCAACACGATCATCGACGGCATGCACGGCTTCAACACCGACGGCAATTGCAGTATGATTCTCGACGGCACTGGTGACCAGATCATCAGCACAGTCGTATCACCGGTTCAGCTCTGGAACTTTACCCTGACCGGCGATTGTTACTTTTACCCTTCCGTTTCGTTCGATATCCGCGGCAGCCTCCACCTTGCCGGTAACTCGTCCTGGGACTATGGATCGGGAGGCATGACGCACCGGATCGGAGGAGACTTCATCATCGATCCGACCGCGAACTGGTTTGACAACACGGGAACCGTCGTTCTGGGAGGCTCCGCCGATGCGGAATTGGGCATTCAGGGGGATGTCTATTTCGAGAACATCACCATCGACAAATCATCGACTCTTCGCGAAGCACCGTACGTGACCCTGACCGCCGATCTCGACATGGACGGCGGCGGTCAACTGACGGTTCAGTCCGGTGTGCTCGACATCGAGGATTACAGCCTGACCACCAACGGCGATATCGTTATCGGCGATGGCGGAAAGTTGTCCGTATCATCGGGCGGGTCCGTGCAACTGAGTTCCAGCAACACATTCGACATCAACAATGGCGGTATTCTGGAGGCGATCGGAACATCCGGCGATCCGGTTCTCATCGGTAGCACGGACAGCGGTTTTTACGCATTTAATGTCAACAGCGGCGGTACGCTTGTCGCGGAATACGCCATATTCGAATACATGGACGCAAACGGCGTGAACGTTCACGGCGGCGCGACGATCGATCCGGATCACTCGCTCGACCACTGCACCTTCCGCAATGGATCGGCAGGCGGAACGCTCCTCACCGTGAACAACGATCAATATATCGAGGTCGTGGGTGCCGAGTTCCCCGCCAACACCTGGTTCGGCACATTCAACGTCGCCAAGACGGTCGATGACGGTGGCGTCACCTTCACGGGCGAATCGGGCGATTTCGCCGGCTCCTATCACGAATACGACGGCTTCGAGCGCATCAACTGGAGCGGCGATGTTCCAACGATACAAGTCTCGACCAACCTTCTCGAATTCGGAGAGGTCGCGATCGGATCGGAGACAACGCTCGATCTGATTATCAACAACTACGGCACCGCCAACCTCGTCGGGACGCTGGTAACACCGGAAGGCTATTACGCCGAGATCATCGCCATCCGTGAAAACGCAACGCTTACATCTTCAGCGCGAAGAGAAACTCGTTCGCGTGATGGCGGTTCGCGCAACGCGCTGGATTTCACCGTTCTGCCCTATTCGAGCAAGCATATCCGCGTGCATTTCAATCCCATGGATGCGGGTGATTTCTCGGGCAATATCGTGATCAGCCACAACGCCGGCGGCGGCGATGTCCTGGTGCAATGCACGGGAGCCGGCATCGGCGCACGGTTGAATGCGTCGCCTGGCAGCTTCAATGCCGAACTGCTGCCGGGCGCATCGTCTTCGCGCACGCTCACGATCGAAAACACGGGTAACCTCGAACTCGAATACACTGCCAGCGTCATGATGTGGGGACGCCCAGACGAACCGTTTGCATGGCTGACGATCGAGGGAGATTCTCTGGTGAGCGGCGCCATCCCCGCCGGAGGATCCGCGGACGTCTGGAACGTGCTTCTCGACAGCGGAGAACTTACCGAAGGCTGGTACATGGGGCAGATACAGATAAGCTCGAACGATCCGGTCGATCCGATGCATTACATCACCGTGGGCATGGTGATCGGGACACCGGTCATGACGGTCGATCCGGACAGCCTCACATTCGGCTACATCCGGGTCGGCAACTCGACCGACAGGACGTTCACCGTTTACAACAGCGGCGCAATAACCTTGAACGGCACGATCACGATGCCGGAAGGGTTCATCGTCGATACGCTGCAAACCATCCGGAGGGATCCTGCGAGAAACGTCCTCGATTTCACGGTTTCATCCTATATCAGCAAGACCTTTAACGTCACCTTCGCGCCCGAGACCGGGCAGAGCTACGACAGCTTCGCTACGATCACGAGCAACGCCGGGAACGAGCAGATTCCGCTTTATGCCGATGGATACGACTATCCCATCGTGCAGACTGTCGCGGTTGACGACGACCACTCGACTTATGCCGGCGTGACCGGTAATGTGGTCTCGGACGGTAACTTCCTCTTCTACCGGCGCGGCTTCTGCTGGAATACGGTCGGAAATCCCACCGTGGAGAACGATACGCTGGTCGTCACGGGCACGACGGGCGTCTATTCCGCCGACATCACCTCACTGACGTACGACACGGAATACCATGTGCGTGCTTTCGCGGTCAACATGCTGGGCATCGCCTATGGCGAAGAGATGTCCTTCACGACCCGTACCCCCGTCATTACCGTTTCAGACACTCTGCTGGCGGACTTCGGGGAAGTTGTGGTCGGAAACGAATCGCCGGAGCAGACCTTCACCGTTTCCGGCGAATACCTGTGCGAATCGATAGAAATTGCCGCACCGATCGACTTCGAAGTCTCGCTGACCTCGTGGGCGGAGCGAAGCCGGACTTCCAGACAACGGGTGACCAGATCGGTCATGCTCGATCCTGTCGATGAGACGGTGCCGGAAACCACGATCTTTGTGCGATTTACTCCCGGTAGCGCCATGGACGTTTCCAACCTCGTGAATCTCTCCTCCACGGGAGCGGAATTCCGCGAAATAGCAGTCTCCGGTACCGGTATTCAACTGGCAGATATTATGACGAATCCCGTGATCGATATCGGCTATGAGACCGCATCTTGCGGTGGATTGATCCTGAACGACGGTAACAGCCAGATCAACGCGTATGGTCTTTGCTGGAACACGACAGGCAGTCCGACAACAAGCGATCCGCATACCTCGGAAGAGCTGCCGGCGGCTGATTTCACCAGCCAGATGACCGGTCTCGTCCCCGACATGACCTACTTTGTGCGGGTCTATGCCGTCAACGGCGCCGGTGTCGCCTATGGAATCGAGACCTCGTTCGATACAAACCCACAGCCGGATATCGTTGTATCGGAGACCGGATTGCCGGACTTCGGGCATGTTCCGGCCGGAACGCAGTCCGCATCGCAGACGTTCACAGTTTCGGGTACGAACCTTGTGGATGACATCGTTATAACGCTTTCCGATGGATTCGTGATCGCGTCGTCCGAGACCCGTAATGGTAGATTGTTCGGGGATACGATCGTGCTTTCACCGACCGGCGGAACCATCTCCGACACAACGCTCTACGCGCGGTTTGCACCGTCTCACGGCGGAACGTTCACGGGAGCGCTCGAGCTGGTCAGCACAGGTGCGGAATCCGAAGGGATCGACCTTTCCGGTACCGGTATAACCATGCCGTCCGTCGTGACGGCAGAGATTTCCGGGATCCTGCCGGAATCCGCCACCGGCGGCGGTACGATCCTTGACGACGGATGGGACTCGGTCAGCGCCTGTGGCGTCTGCTGGAGCGTCCTTCCCGATCCGACACTGGATGACAGTTACACGGACGAAGGCGCTCTCACTGGTGCGTTCGTCAGCGCTATCAACGGTCTGGCGCCCAATACGATCTACTTCGTTCGCGCGTATGCAACGAATGCCGCCGGAACAGCTTACGGAGAATCGATTTCCTTCACCTCGGGGATTGCGTCGCTTGCGTCACCGTCCAATGTGACCATCCAGAATGTCGATGACGATATCGTACTCACCTGGGACGCAGTCGATGGCGCGGAATCCTATCATATCTACCGCTCCGATTCTCCCAATCCCATCGATTGGGGCGATCCCGTCATGACGGTGGATACTTGTGAATTCGTCGATCACGATGCGTTGTTGAATAGCAGCGGATTCTACCGGATCACTGCGAATACCGAACCAATCGAGGTGCGGAGATAAACGTAATCAGGATAATGAAAGCCGGGCGCGATCAGATGATTGCGCCCGGTATGTTGTTGGTCGATATGCCAAGAGAGGGTATAATGATTGTCCATTCAATAAGTTGGGGTGTAGAATGGAAAATAATATTTCCGAATATCAATAAAATTTTAGAAAGATGTATGGCAGAGGTCCGCTGATATCGCAATACGATTATTATGCCTTAAAAACGGTGGCTCTGGGTGCAAAAAAAATCTTGACCAATTGATGAGGCATATCTATGATCTACAATGAAATAGAATTCATACGTGGTCGGGAAGAAATTAATTTCGTCAGGGATGAATGAAGCTAAGATCAATTGTCGAAGTACGCCATTGAGACTATCAACAAACAAGTCACCTTTTAAAGAAAGGAGATGTATCATGAAAAAAGTCTTGTTTGCTTTGTTTGTTTTCGGAATATCAATGTTGTTCGCCCAGGCCTGCGATACGGTCTGGCTTCAGGAGCCGGATCCTGTGGGTATCGATGTCGATTTTTCATACACCGATGTCGCGGATGACTTCACGGTGGGGGAGGATACTTACATTTGTGCGATCCGCTTCTGGATATCCTGGAGACTGGACGTCAATATCGGTGCGCTGGGCTATTATGTCGCAATCTATAGCGATGTACCCGCAGGTGTCGATCTTCCCTGGAGCCACCCGGGAGTTGAACTGTGGAGCAATATCTTCTATGTAGGTGATGGAATAACAACAATCGACGAACCGATGGAAGGGATTCAGAGCTACTACTATCCGCTTACCGATGAACTTTTTACTGCTGATCACATATTCTACTATCAGGTCAATTGCGGTGATTGCGATGCGGGGCAATATATCTCCGATGTGACCACGCCGTTCAACGCAGCTGCTGGAACCGTTTACTGGCTTGTGATCAACCCGCTCCTCGAGGGTGGCGAGTGCGGCTGGAAAACGTCCTGGTATGATTACAACGATGTGGCGGTTTATTTCGACAATCAGGTGGATTTAATTTATGAGCCGATCCTGATTCCGTCATACGATCCGGCTGTTAATCTGGCGTTCCAGCTTTGTGGTTGCGATAGCGAGACCTGTCCGGTCGAGCTATCCAGCTTCGATGCGGCAGTCACGCAGGGCAATTTCGTGCAGCTCAACTGGATCACAGAGTCCGAAAGCGATCTGCTGGGCTATAACGTGCTTCGCAGCGAGACGGAGAACCTGGATGACGCGTTCACGCTCAACCAGGCATATATAGAAGCGAATAATTCGACCACGCAATGCTGCTATAAATACACCGATATGGATGTCGAGATCAACCACACCTATCACTACTGGCTGGAGAGCGTCGAGATGAATGGCTCGAGCGAATTCTTCGGGCCGGTCAACGTGATTGTCGAAGACGGTGGTGGCGAAACGCCGCCCGATCCGGTCGAATCGATTACCATGTTCGAATCGGTATATCCCAATCCGTTCAATCCGGACACCAAATTCACCTACACGCTCGCGGAAGCGGGAAATGTCACCTTCAAGATCTACAACCTGAAGGGACAGCTGGTCGATACGATTGTCGATCATGGTGAAAAGGATATCAACAACCAGGTCAGTTGGGATGCGACCGGACAGGCCTCCGGTATCTATATGATTCACATGGAGGCAAAAGGCTACGAATCGATACGCAAGGCTGTTCTGATAAAATAATCACAACAGATTCCGATAAAACGTCACCGGGTTATCGCCCGGTGACGTTTTTTCATTATCGTAAATCCAATTCGAATAGCCAGCGCAAACGTGAATTTACTGCAATAATCCTGATGTGCCACTGAAAAATTTATGGATAATAATGCGCAAGAAGATAAATATAACATTCGCAATTGTAATCAGTTGTGTGATGATCCGTGATTCATGGCTGTTGTTGTGGAAAATAATTTGAGGAAATTGAAGAGCCGAAACCCGCCAATAACAAGATATAATTAGATGGAGTTAATAAAACGAGATGTGATTGATTGAAAATACTTGACGAAAGATGGCTGTATGTATTCAATAGAGATGTATTATGTGGTGATAGATAAATTAAACGTCGTAATGGTGAGTATTAATGTGCCCGATGGGGCATATAGGTTAATTAATGGGCATTATCGATCATTAAAACACGCAAATAAGCCCGTAAGGATTAAAGGAGAAATCCATGAAAAAGATTCTGCTTCTTTTGTTTGTGCTGAGTATCTCGGCCATCTTTGCACAGGATTGTCAGGTGATCTGGGAGCAATTTCCGGATCCTGATGGCGTCGATGTGGGATGCGACGAGAGAGTGTGCGATGACTTCGAAGTAATGGCTTCCTACGAGTGGGTGTGTGCGATCCACTTCTGGATATCCTGGCAGGGAGATGTTGTTGGAACCATTACGGCAATCAATGTAACGATCTACGACAACATCATTAATGAGCCTGGGTTGACCCAATGGAGCTACACATTTGTTCCGGGTGATTTGATCACGACGGTAACGTATGCCGGTTCGGGAACGCAAGCATTCTTCGATCCGCAAACAGGAACCTATTCTCCAGCGGACCACAATGACTACTATCTGGTCAGCATCGGTGAATGCGGGACAGAGTTTGTCATTTCGAATCTAACGATGCCGTTCCATGGAACACCGGGTGAAACGTACTGGCTGAGTATCGATCTCGAAGCGACAGGTGGAATTCCGGGATGGAAGACCTGTAATCCTGCAACCGACAATGGATTTGTCTCTGCGTATTACAATCTTGGTGGAGGTGGTTGGGATGATGTCTTGATTCCAGCGTATGACGCCACCGTCAACCAGGCGTTCACAATCTGTGGATGTTTAGATGATACCTGTCCCGTCGAGCTATCCAGCTTCGACGCGGCAGTCACGCAGAGCAACTTCGTTCAGTTGAACTGGACCACCGAGTCGGAGAGCGATCTGCTGGGCTACAACGTGCTTCGCAGCGAAACAGTGAATCTCGATGAAGCGATTCCGGTCAACACCCAGTACATCGCCGCGAACAACTCCACGACACAGAGCAACTACGAATTTACCGATATGGAAGTCGAGATGGGGCAAACGTATCGCTACTGGCTGGAGAGCGTCGAGATGAACGGAACCACCGAGTTCTTCGGCCCGGTCAGTGTAACGGTCGAGGATACCGGCGGCGAGACACCTCCCGATCCGGCTGATGCGATTACATTCTTCAAATCGGTATATCCAAATCCGTTCAATCCGGACACCAAGTTCAGCTATACCCTCGCGGAAGCGGGTGATGTCACCTTCAAGATCTACAATCTGAAGGGGCAATTGGTCGAAACCATTATCGATCAGGGAGAACAGGGTGTCATTAACGAGGTGAACTGGGATGCAACCGGGCAATCCTCCGGTATCTACATGATTCACATGGAGACCGAAAGCTATTCGTCAATGCGCAAGGCGGTTTTGATCAAGTAACTGGCGGATGATAACAAGAAAAGCCGCTCCCTGTATGGGGGGCGGCTTTTCGAGTATAGAAAGCGGTTATAAATGCAAGGCAGTGAGTTTCGTTGCTTCGGTATAAATCTTCCGGAAAGTAATTCTCCGGATCTCCGGTTCGCATGACAACACGATACGTAGATGGTTTGTGTCGTTCTTTCGTGCATATTCCATGCTCTGCGAAAGCCTCCGGACAATGAAAATTCCCAGCCCTCCCGCCGGTCTTTTTTCGATGGGAAGATCAAGGTTGGGATCGGGCATCTGAAGCGGATTGAAATGGATTCCGTCATCGACGAAAAGCAAATGGATTTCACCCGGTCTGGACGATATCCTGATCTGGATTGAATGCTCGCCGTGATCGGAAAATCCGTAGTTTACGATGTTGGACAGCACCTCGTCCATGATCAAGGTCAGATTGAAATTGGTTCTCTGCGTGAGATCCAGCTTCTCAATAAACCTGTGAACTCGGCCTATCTCGCTAAGCTTATTACTAATAATCAAGTCATATTCCATGGCAACCACCTGTTGAGAGTCAATACAACATATAATCTGAACGGGATATGCTGAAAGCCAAACATTTTAATGTTTAATTTTTGGAAAATTTCCCGGATTGGAGAATCGAGGAAAAATTGCTTGAAAAAAAGCAGCTCCTGGTTGGAATGGCAGAAAACAGTATCTGGAGAGATTATGCAAGCCGATCTGATTATCGCACATGCGAGAGAACTGCTTACATTGCAGGGAGATAAAGTGCCGAGAGCCGGCGTCGAGATGAAGAATCTGGGCATTGTCGAAGACGGTGCAGTCGCGATACGTGACGGGAAAATCGTCGCTACAGGTTCCACGGAAGACATTCTGGCGAATTTCCAGGGCGAAACGCTCGATGCCACGGGGAAAGTGGTCATGCCGGGATTCGTCGATCCGCACACCCATCCCGTCTTCGTCAACACACGCGAAAATGAATTCGAGATGCGTATCGAGGGAAAGACCTACGTGGAAATTTCGAAGAGTGGCGGCGGAATCCGCTCGAGCATAGACGCCGTGAGAAAAGCGGACGAAGAAACCCTCTTCCAGTTCTCGAAAAAGCGCATTGAGCGCATGATCACCTGCGGAACCACCACGCTCGAAGCCAAGAGCGGCTACGGGCTTTCGACCGAAAGCGAGCTGAAGATGCTGCGCGTGATCCGCAGACTGAAGGAAGAGCTTCCCATCGACATCGTTCCGACCTTCATGGGCGCGCACGAATTCCCCGTTGAATACAAGGACAACCGCGAGGAATACATCCGTATCCTGAAAGAGGAGATGATGCCGAAAGTCGCGGCGGAAGGTCTGGCGGAATATTGCGACATCTTCACCGAGGATCACGTCTATTCGATCGGGCAGTCGCGCGATATCCTGAACCGCGCGAAAGAACTCGGCTTCCGTATCCGTATGCATGCGGACGAGATCGAGCCGATCGGTGGTGCGGAACTGGCGGCGGAGATGAAGGCGGTCTCGGCGGATCACCTGAGCGCCGCGTCGGACGAAGGAATCCGCGCCATGCGGGACGCCGGTGTGATCGCGGTGCTGCTCCCCGGAACCATCTTCAGTCTGGGCATGAAATCCTACGCTCGTGCGCGCAAGATGATCGACGAAGGTCTGCCTGTTGCGCTGGCGACCGACTACAATCCCGGAAGCTGCAATTGCGATAGCATGCCCATGATCATCACCATCGCGACCCTGCAGATGCGCATGACCATCGCCGAAGCCATCACCGCCGCTACCATCAACGCCGCCTATTCACTGGAGATGGGCGACACCACGGGGTCCATCGAACCGGGCAAACAGGCGGACATCCTGATCATGGATATGCCGTCCTACCGCTATCTGCCGTACCACTTCGGTTCCAGCGACGTGCTGAAGGTCTTCAAGAAAGGAAAGCTGATTCACGACCGTGGTCAATGCTGAAATAACATCCGTGCTCCTCGCATGGTACGACGTTCATAAGCGCGATTTGCCGTGGCGCAGGACGGATGATCCCTATCGTATCTGGATCTCGGAGGTCATGCTCCAACAGACGAGGGTGCAGACGGTCATCGACTACTACGAGCGCTTTCTGAGGGATTTCTCCAATGTCCGGGCGCTCGCGGAAGCAGATTTCGATCGAGTGCTAAAGGCTTGGGAAGGACTGGGCTACTATCGTCGTGCGAAGCATCTACATCAAGCAGCGAAACGGATCGTGGACAATTTCAATGCCGAACTGCCTTCGGAACTCGAAGAGCTGCAAAATCTTCCCGGATTCGGATTCTACACGGCATCCGCGGTAGCTTCGATCGCGTTTCACGTGAAAACAGTTCCGGTTGACGGCAACATTGTGCGGGTGATCGCGCGGCTGTTCGGAATCGCGACGGACGGCGCGAGTATGGTGGAGAAGCGAGGGATTCAGCGGTATGCCGAAAGATTGCTGCCGGAGATACCGGACGATATTCCTCATCTGGTACAGTCGCTGATGGAGCTGGGCGCGCTGGTCTGTCTTCCCGACAATCCCGATTGCGATATCTGCCCGGTGAGAGTATATTGTAAAGCGAAGAAGGCAGGCGCGCAATCGCGATATCCGATACGCAGGAAACGAGATAAGCTGCCGGTGGTTCATCGCGATATCGCCATGATCCGTAAAGACGGAAAAATTTTAATGGTCAAACGAGCCGATGATGGTTTACTGGCATCCATGTGGGAATTTCCCGAAACATCGGCTGTCCTGGCGCGGACAAAGCGGAACCGGTTTCACGCGACCCACACGTTCACCCATCTGAAATGGGACCTGGACGTGTTCGAATGTACGGTCGGGGAGATTCCGGAAGGCATTGAATGGAAGTGGTTCACTCCCGAAGAGGTGGAAGCGCTGGCGCTGCCGGTGGTTTTTCGCAGGATATGGAACCGATGGATGTCTGAGTAAAGGCGGGAACGAGATGGAGAAATACTATCGCGACAAGCGGTCGATCGAGGTCAAGGTCGGGATCATCACGGTCGTTTCGCTGGTGATCTTCGCACTGGGCTACATGTGGCTGAAGCAGTACCTCGATCTGCGAAACTACACGCAGGTGACGGTGAAGTTCGAGAACGCGAACAACATCAAGCCGGGCGAGACGGTCACCATGAACGGCATGGAAGTGGGCAGGATCAAATCGATGCAGGTGCAGGAAGACGGCGTCCTGATCACGCTCCTGGTGCGGATTCATTTCCCGTTGAAGGAAGGCACTCTGTTCCATCTGCACGAATCCAACCTGATGGGCGGCAAGCGGATCGACATCAGACCGGGGAAAGGCCCGGGCGAGATCGACCTGGCGAAGGTGCAGGATGGAAAGACCGACGCCGGTATCACGGGCGTCTTCGCACGACTGGATAATCTGGTGGAGAAGATCGAAGGCATCATCTCGAATATCGGCGACACAGACGGTATTCTGGACGATTTCAACGAACTCGCCGATTCCGCGAAGGTGATGATCGCCAGCCTGAACGCGATTATCCATGAGAACCGGGCGCCATTGGGCAAGGCGGTCGAGGGAGCGTCGCAGACCTTCGGGAAGGTCAATCGCATCCTCGACGACAACGAAGAGCCGCTTCACCGCACCGTCGAGGATCTCGATGGCGTTGCAAAGGACGCGCGCAACCTTTTCACGCGTCTGGATTCGCTGGTAGTGCGGTTCGATCGAATTTCACACAATATCGAAAACGGTGACAACACGGTCTCGCGCCTGTTGTATGAGAAGAAGCTCTACGACGACATGGTCGATGCGGTCACGGAGCTGGATTCACTGCTCGAGGATGTGAAGTCGCATCCGACGAAATACTTTGATTTCAGTGTGTTCTGATGAAAAACAAGATTATCCTTTCCGCGATACTGATACTGCTTAGTGTCGGTCTGTATCCCGTCTATTACGGCAAGAACAAGGTTCAGAAGAAGAAGGTGGAGTGGTCGGTCATCCAGACCATGCACTTCGACATCTACTTCAAGAAGGATTCGGAGGAGTTCGGCAGGATCGCCGCGCTGATGTCCGAGGAGGCCTACTACTACCTGAAGCAGGACTTCAAGGAACCCATCCGCTACCGGATTCCCATCATCTTCTACGAATCGCACAGCGAATTCGAGACCACCAACATCATCTATCCGCTTCTGAGCGAGGGTGTCGGCGGCTTCACCGAATATGAGAAGAACCGCGTGGTGGTTCCCTTTGATGGCAGCTTTCGCAAGCTGGAAGAGGTGCTGATCCACGAGCTGACTCACGCCTATGTCGGCGCTGTCTCGCGCGGCGGGATGCTCGGATCGGGCGCAGGACTGCCCTTCTGGTTCAGCGAGGGTCTGCCCGAGTTTGAGTCGATCGGCGGCAAAGACAACTACAACAACATGTTCATCATCGACATGATCCTGAACGACGGGATGTACCCGATCAATCAGATCGGCGGCTACTACGCCTACAGGATGGGCGAGGCGTTTCTGACCTGGGTGGCGGAAGTCTATGGTCGCGAGAAGGTGATGAGTTTCTTTCACTCCGCGCGTGTCGCACGAGATCCCGATGCATCCACCCAGAAGACCTTCGGCATGAAATTCGAAGAGCTCGAACAACGCTGGGAGATGGGACTCAAGCGTAAATATTACCCCATGATCGAAGAATACAAGATGCCGTTCGAGGTACTTGAAAAGCACACCGATCACGAAAAGACCGGTTCGTATCTCAACTACGCACCGCGGTTCACGCCTAACGGACAGGACTTCCTCTATTTTGCGAACGTCAACTACCGCACAGGTTTATGGCGCGGTTCGCTGATCGATCTGGAGGACCAGCACCTGATCGTGGAAGGCGAGACAAGCGGCTCGATTCAGGAATTCCACTTTCTTCGCAACAACGTCTCCTGGCTGGACGACCAGCGCTTTGCGTTCGTCGCGAAATCGACCTTCGGCGACAAGCTGTACGTGCAGAACATCGATTCCGGTCGAAGGGAACAGGAATACCAGTTTCCGGCGCTCGACAACGTCTATGAAATCGACTACTCCCCCGTGAACGGCAAGTACGTGCTGAGCGGACAGAAGGAGATGGCGACAGACATCTATATCTTCGATCCGATGAGCGGTACACTGGACCAGATTACCGACGACCGCTTCGACGACGGTTCGCCGCGGTGGTCGCCCGACGGCACACGGATCGCCTTCTACTCCGAGCGGACAATGCGCGACACCACCCATGCCGATTCGAGCCACGTCTTCTACAACCTCGGCCGCGACATCTTCCTCTACGACACCCGCGACGAATCGTTCTACCAGGTTACCGACGACAACTGGGAAAACCACTCTCCCTTCTGGAACAGCGACGGCGACAAGCTGCTGTTCATCTCCGAGAAGGACTACATCGCCAATTTCGATGTGATCGAGCTGGAGACAGGACAGCGCGCGAAGGTGACCAAGACCCTCTGCGGTGTATTCACCGGCGACCTCAGCCCTTCGGACGAATATCTGGTGTTTTCCTGCTTCTACAATAATGGGTGGGATATCTATACCTTCTCCAATCCGCTAGAAGATCTAGAATACTACGATTATCATCCGCCGGTCAAGACCGCGATCCGCGACGATTTCTATCAGCGTTTCGATATCGACCGGTATAAGCTGTACGGTAATCGCGAGCGCAAGTTCAAGCGCGAACGACGCAACTTCACCAACCGAAATGTCACCACGTTCGACCTGGGCGGCGTCGCCGAGAGCGACAGCCTGATCAAGCAGCACAACATGGAGATCGATGAAAGACCGGACACCGTCTCGACTGTTCCCGAGCTCAGTCCATTCAAACTGAAGTGGTCGCTGGATCGCTTCTGGGGCGGAATGGCGTATTCGTCGTCGTATGGCGCGCTGGGTTATTTCCAGTTCAGCATGAGCGATCTGATGGGCGATCACGCGCTCGGTGTGCAGCTTTCCCTGGCTGGCGATCTGGACGATTCCAGCGCCGGCGTGATGTACTACTACCTGCCGCACCGGATCGACCTCGGCGTCGGCGGTTTCTACTACAACACCGAGAGTATCTATCTGGATTACTGGTACGATACACAGTATGGCCGATACCTCGACGGCAAGATTGTCGAGCGCGATTTCGGGCTGGAGTCGGTGATCAGCTATCCGTTCAACAAGTTCTGGCGACTCGATTTCACCAATGCGCTCTCCAAGTGGCAGCGCGAACGTTACGTCTGGGAATACGATCCGCTGACGGAGGAATCAGCAGACGGCGAGTGGGAGCTATACGATACCAAGGAAGCCGCCGTGTATTCGGTCGGACTCGATCTGGTGCAGGACAACACCCTCTGGAGCAACACGGGACCGATCTCCGGGTGGCGCGGCGCGATCTCGCTGGACAAGAGTCTCTCCAAGGACGACGAGTATTTCATCGCGTACGGCGATCTGCGCAGCTATCTACTCTTCAACAAGCGCTACGCCTTCGCGTTCCGCTTCCTCAGTGGCGCCAGCACCGGCAAGGATCCGCGTGTCTTCTCGATCCGCGGTTACAACGGAGTTCGCGGTGTGCGGGACGATCTCGAGGGTGATCGTAAATTCCTCGGCTCGATCGAATTGCGCTATCCTATCATCGAGTATTTCCAGATCAGCTTCCCGTTGCCGATCGTCTTCCAGCAGCTTCGCGGAAGTATTTTCTACGATTTCGGAAGCGTCTGGTACTACGAAGAGGGGTATCACGGGATTGTGGATGACGAATTGCAAGATCTGAAAATGGGGTACGGATTCGGTCCGCGCTGGCTCCTCGGCTGGTTCGTCTTCAAGCTCGATATTGCCTGGGAGACCGACCTCAACTCCAGCACCAAGCCAACCTACTACCTTTGGCTGGCGCCCGATTTTTGATATATGGAATAACCCCCCTTAGTCCCCCCTTATCAGTGAGGTGAGTGAACGGACAGACTTGAGTTTCGATCACTTTCTCACCCCCCTGATAAGGGGGGACTAAGGGGGGTTATTTGTTAATCTTCTCGTCGATTGCTTTCTCGATTTTACGCACGATTTCTCTGAGCGCTTCTTCTCGGAGCAGCAGGTTTTTCAATTGCAGGGCGTTCTGCCTCGCTTCGTCCGACGTTCGTCCGAATCCCCTCGTATCGCGGTATTCATCATTTGGCAGACGCCATGACAGAAGCGTGTGACTATCGTCGAGCAGGCGTAGGTTGAGTGTCGATTTCGCGGCTTTGTATCCGAAGACCCCCTGGGTCGAGTCGCTTGTGGTGGCGCGGAACTCCGCCTGGATCAGGTAGTCCGTGTTCAGCGAGTCGCGCGACTGCATCACCGTGAATCCACGATCCTGCAAACGACGCTCCAGTTCGGTAGCGAGCCAGTGGTTTTCCGGGTGGGTCTGGATGTCCAGCGAGATGGTTATGTTTTGATGATTGAGCGGTGAGGGCAGACTGGTGCGGACACTGGGCAGAAACTGCATCGCGTCGGACTGATCCTCTGTGCATCCTGCCACGATGAACAATTCCGCGTCCTCGATACCCTCGAACTGGTAGTCGATTCCGATGATGCCGTTGACGTCGGAATACACGATTCTGTCGATGTCGAGCGTCTCGGAAATGACCCGCACCGGCATGCCGGGGACCGGTCGGTCATCGATCTTGACGATATACAGCAAGTTGCCGGATACTTTTCCGTTTCGTTCCGCGAAATCGATATGCATGCGACCGGTGAGGTTGCGCAGGATTCCCTCCAGGCGTGTCTTTTCTTCCTGAAACCGGCGATATTCGGGCAGGTGGATCATCCAGTATTGCGAAAGAAACTCCCTCTCGATGCGTGAGACCGATTCGTAGAGCAGAAAGAGGTCGGGAATCTTCGACGGCTCGGGATTCGACCACTGGGATATCGGTTCAAGGATTTGGAACTGGCGGGAGAATTGCCGGATGGTCTCCTTCCACAGCGCCTGGAATTCCTTTTCCCGAAACGGTACCGCGACCCAAACCTTGTAGTAGCGCGTGATTCCCTGCTGAGAGCGGCGTTCCCATTTCTCGATGTAGCGGCTTTCGACCGACACCTGGAGGATGTTGCGGGCGTAGAGCCTTGTCATGTCCCGGGTGCTCAGGCTGCGATTGACGATGCCGTTTCGGATGGTATCGGAGCCGGTCTCGAGGGTCTCGATAATGATTTCGATTCCCAGGCTTTCCACGATCTGGCGGCGCGCGTCCTGCATGGCGTTTTCCACCGCCTGCGCTTCGGTGGGCATGGGCTGTGACACCCCAACGTACATGGGCGCGGAAAGACCTTCTCTAAGATCGCGATCGCCTTTCCTCTCGATCAGCCTTTCCTCGCCGACCGACAGCGCGCATGCCGCAAATAGAATCATGATGATGATAGACAGGTATCTCATGAGGATAATATAAGATTGATCGTGAAATATCCCAACTCATTGTAAAGACCCTCACCCTGCCCCCTCTCCCACTTCGTGGGCGAGGGAACATCGCGTTTCAGATGGTGATTCATCTTAGCTCCTTCTCCTCCCGATGCATCGGGACGGGAGAAGGCGGGGGATGAGGTTATAATCGTTCTGCGGGATAAGGCGGACAAATGAGGGCTTCAACGAAAAACTTGCCATCGTGGGATGTATGCATTAAGCTGTCGCAAAAAGGACTACCAATGTTTACACAACCTGTTGGTTTTGCGCTTGCCCTGACCATCTTCGCCGGACTTTCGACCGGTATCGGCAGCGCGATCGCGTTTTTCAGCAAGCGCACGAACGAGTCGTTCCTTTCGGTGGCGCTGGGATTCTCGGCGGGTGTTATGCTGTACGTGTCGTTCGTGGAGATATTCCAGAAGGCTCGGGACGCTTTGTGCGCGGATTACACGGTAAAAACGGCGTACTGGCTGACGGTCGGGGGATTCTTCCTCGGGATGTTGATCGTCGCGATGATCGACAAGCTGGTACCCGATTTCGAGAACCCGCACGAGGCAAGGCATGTCGAGGATATCAACGAAACGAAGAAAAAGCAGAAGCTGCTGCGGATGGGATTTCTCTCGGCGCTGGCGATTGCGATCCACAACTTTCCGGAGGGACTCGCGACGTTCACCGCGGCGCTGGCCGACCCGACACTCGGTGTCACCATTGCCGTCGCCATCGCGATCCACAATATCCCGGAGGGGATCGCCGTTTCGGTACCGCTCTACTACGCGACCGGCAGTAAGAAGAAGGCCTTCGTGTGGTCGTTCCTGTCCGGACTGGCGGAGCCGGTGGGCGCGGTGATCGGGTATCTGCTTCTGATGCGGTTCATGAGCAGTTTGATGTTCGGCGTGATCTTCTCGTCCGTGGCGGGTATCATGGTGTTCATCTCGCTGGATCAGCTCTTGCCGACCGCTGAGGAATACGGCAAGCACCACCTGGCGATCTACGGACTGGTCGGAGGAATGGCGCTAATGGCGCTCAGTCTTCTTCTCTTCGCGTAACTGCTTGAATCTTTTTTCTTTATCCGGTAACGTCTGGCTTGGTTCTTCTTGTGGTGGCGGTGGTAGAAATTCGATCTCGAGCGGGTAGGCATTCTTCAGCACGATCTGATCGTGAGAAAAAATGGTCTCCGCGCTGATGACGCGACGGCCGCCGGCGATCGATTGGATGAACTTGTAAAGGTTGCGACCGGACTCGGTCGGTCGGTTGGTCTCGCAGGCGTCCAGAAAGATCACGCCATCCTGGGGCATCCTGGCAAACAACGCCTCGAACTCGGTATCGGTGGTGTCGAGCTGCGGTTCGTCGTATTCGTCCCTGATATCGCTGCGAAGCATGGAATAGCCGTCGTTGAAGACAATTGCCTCGGCGTTTCCGTGTCCGCAGAAGACAATCAGATCGACCCGATCCATCTGCTCGAAATATTCGAAGATATTCGATTCCTGCCACACGAAGCGAAAGGTCGTATCGTATTCTTCCCAAAGTTCATGAAAGAGTGCGACGGCTGCATTCGATGAGAATTCACCGTTCCTGTCCGTCCACGGGAGCAGTATGAGCGCGTTCGGTCGTTTGCTATCTTCTGGACGGGCAAGCATTTCAATCGATGCATTCAACTTATTGATGCGTATGATGTATTCGAAGTCGTACCCGGCGTTTTGCAGAACGGCGGCGTACTCCCTTGTTCCGCCATTCTCGATGTAGCCTCGAAGCATACCCACCTGAATATGATCGATTCCAAGGTAGAAGTCCAGATCGTCCAGTGACATCCGGTGTTTGTTGTAATGCCACATGAAACCGTGTGGATTTACATCGTGCGCGTCGAACAGGTCGAGGATTTTTTGGGCAAAGAGCGTATCGCCGCCCTGTTCGAGATAATCGATAATGATCGGCCCGTCGAACAATGGTTGATCTTGTCGAGTTCGCATATTCGCGAGGCTCAGAACGACATCTTCCCGGCTCCGATTGCCTTTAGGTAAGCAATGTTGTGCCCGTTATGGAAGTATTGACGCCCACCATCGCCCCGAAGACTCGCCAGGTTCTCGGCGTACTGAACCGTACCGCCGCAGCGCAGGAACCACGCGACATCCGTAGGTTTGAAGAGATTCTCGCCCCGGTCATCTTTCATCGAGAGCAGGTGGTCGATCGCCTCGAAACCCGCACCGGTCGCGCGGAGCAGTGCGATTTCCTTCTGCTCGAGCTGCGGTTTTCCGTCTTTAGTCTGCAATTGATGCAATCGATCTGTGATGGAGACGTGCTTCTTCGGCGCTTGCGAGCAACCGAAGATCAGGATCAGGGTAGCGAGGATTGCCGCGATCTTCTTCATATCAACTGAAGGTTAGGACGAAGATGCCGCCCACGGTCATGACGATGCCGATGATTTTCTTGAGCGTGATCGCCTCGCCGCTGAAGAGGATGCCCATGATAGCGCCGAAGAGGGGAGAGGTGAACGCGATGGGCATGACTTTTCCCAGCGGCGCGCCCTTGATCGCGATGTAGAAGCATAGCATTCCGCATGCACCGGCCGCGACACCGCCACCGATCGCCATGTAGAGCAGCGCCTTGGTTCCGGCGTACTGTAGGGTCTTCCATTGCGGGAAGCTGACGGCGCCCAGGATCAGGAGCGCGACGAAGGTGCGGATGGTGATACCCATCTGCGGGGCGAGGTTTCCCATGTGCAGCCCTTTCTTCTCGAAGTAGCCGCCGACGCCCCAGAAGAACGCGGTCAGAAGTGCGAATAGTTGAGCTTTCATCGATTATCCTTCGGATGTTGTTTTTTTGAAGATAACGTTGCGTTTTTCAAGGTGTTGCAGGATTTCGTCGAAATGATGTTTACCGAGGTATTCCGGTGGGCAGATTCCCACGCGGCTGAATTTCTCTTCGAGCACCAGCGTCGCGGCGGCGGTGCAGGTGTAGCCGGTCGTGCGCGACATCGAGGAGAAGCCGCTCCGGGTGTCTTTCTGATCCAGCAGGTCGTAGGTGATGGTGGTGCCGTCGTCCTTGCCCTTGCCTTCGACGATGATGCGCATGATGGTGTAGTCGATATCGGAGGGATTGAGCTTCCACTGATCGAAGAGCAGTTTCGCGGTCATGGCGAGCGGCGAAATCCAGTGGTCGTTGACGCGCACCACTTCCTTGCTGAAGAAGCCGCTATCCCGGAGGATGCGCATCAGGTCGATGTGGCCCGGGTAGCGCATGGTCTTTTCGATCATGTCCGGCACGTCCATGGTCTTGATCAGGGTGCGGAGACCGTCGGTGTTGAAGGCTTCGAGGGTGCCGACGCCGTCGAAATCGAGGAGTTCCGGATCGGAGAGGGCGGGTCTGGTGACCACGACGCTGTCACGCACGATGCGTGCCGTCCTGGTGTATTCCTCCAGCACGTCGATGGGGGAGAAGGGAGCCTTGTACTGCCAGGGCAGCGTACGAACAGCCGGCAGGCCGCCCACATAGCAGGTGAAAGCGCCCACGTCCATCTTCGAGGCGTGGTGACCGAGGATGATGTTGCTCATGCCCGGCGCGATACCGCAATCGACGATGGCGATCACGCCGTTTTCCATGGCAAATTCGTCCAGCATAAAGGCGTCCTGCTCGAAGAAGCTGATATCCACCACGTTCTTGCCGGCTTCGATGATGCGTTCCAGCGTCTTGTATCCCATGAATCCGGGTACGGCGCTGATCACCAGGTCGCAGTCTGAGATCGCTTCCTTCAGCTTCTGTTCAATGCTGAGATCGGTAACGGATGTGTTAACGGGATATTTTTCTTCGAGCCTCTTCAGGGTGGTCGAAGACAGGTCGTAAACATGCACGTCATACCGTTTGCAAAGGTCTGCCGCGATGGCGCTTCCCACCATGCCGCAGCCGAGTACGGTCACTTTCTTTTTCATATTACCTCCGTACATACTATTGTTCATTTATTGCGTTGGTTGCCGCCTGATGTCAAGAAAATAACCCCCCTTAATCCCCCCTTGTCAGGGGGGTGAGAAAGCGAGCATGCTTACCGAACTCACCCCCCTGACAAGGGGGGATTAAGGGGGGTTATTCCTTTTGAAATCCTTGAACGAAGCTATCACGCAGGTTTCATTTTCACACAGCCTGGGAGATCGGCGCCTACAAAGAGGAGAGACGGTCAGACACAGTCTGAGGAAAAATCGATGATCGCATTTCCGTGTAATAGAAAAATGGGTGTGGGCGTTATACAGGAGAAATGACAATGTGGAGGTCAAAATGAAGAAAGTCATCATCATTTCGATGCTGCTTATGGCGCTGACTCTATCGGCGCTTCCACTGACCGAGGACGGAAAGTCGCCCTTTGTCGAGGTGGTCAGAAACATCCGTGAATCGGTGGTTCACATCAAGGTCGAATCGGAGATGCAGGTGAATTTCCGCAATCCGGGATTCGAGGAGTTCTTCCGGTTCTATTATCCGCAAATGCCGCAGACCCGCAAATCAACGCAACTTGGAAGTGGTTTCATCTTCAGACGGGATGGAAACGATCTATACATCATGACCAACAACCATGTCGTCGGAAGCAACGAGAAGGCGGAAATCACCGTCACGCTGGCGGACAAGGCGAAATTCGAGGCGGAAGTGGTGGGCAGAGACCCGAATACCGACCTGGCGGTGATCAAGATCACGGTCGATAAGGACGAGGTCGTACCCATCGCGCCGCTGGGCAATTCGGACGAACTCGAGGTGGGCGACTGGGCGATCGCGATCGGGAATCCGTTCGGCGAGCTTGGTCTGGA
Organism: Cloacimonadales bacterium (SeqCode); assembly: GCA_963666875.2. GTDB lineage: Bacteria > Cloacimonadota > Cloacimonadia > Cloacimonadales > JAIOQZ01. Next base: position 336,900 of record CAXXPU010000014.1, on the reverse strand, counting down.
GCGCACCGTGACGGTCGGCGTGATATCGGCGAAGGGCCGCTCCAACCTCAATTTCGGCAACGAATCGCCCATCTATCAGGACTATATCCAGACCGACGCGGCGATCAACCCGGGCAACAGCGGTGGCCCCCTGTTGAACATCAAGGGTGAGGTGATCGGCGTCAACGCGGCGATTACCAGTCCCGCGGGTGGCAATGTCGGTATAGGATTCGCCATCCCGGTCAACATCGCTCGAAAGGTCTCCAGCGACCTGATGAGCGAAGGACACGTGGTGCGCGCGTACCTCGGTATCGTGCCGCAGGAAGTGACGCCCGAGCTGAAAGAGAACCTCGACCTCGACGACATCGCGGGTGTGCTCGTTGCAAGGGTGGCAGAGGATACACCGGCGGAGAAGGCAGGCTTGAAGAAGGGCGACGTCATCGTGGAGATTGAAGACGAGGCGATCACCTCCGTTTCGCAGTTCCGGCTGCTGGTCGCCAATCAAATGCCCGGCGAGAAGGTTCGCATGCGCGTGATCCGCAAGGGTAAATCGATGGTCTTCAATCCCGTGCTGGAAGAGTTCCCCGAGGATGAGAGCGTCGCGAAATCGGACGACAAGCCCGAATCGAAAGACCTCGGCATCCAGGTGATGTCGCTGGACGACGAACGAGCGTACCGGTTCAAGACGGAGGCTGAAAACGGCGTGATCGTGACGCAGGTCGATCCCGATTCACCCGCCGCAGATGCCGGTATCCAGCGCGGCGACGTGATCCTCGAGGTGAACTACCAGACGGTGGTTGACGCAAAGGATTTCAAACGCCAGATCGACGACGCTACGGACAACGGCAAGTCGATGCTTCTGTACGTGCTTTCGCAAAACCGCTACTATCGTTATGTGGCGGTCGAATTGAACTGACATCCAATCACCAACTCAAATAAAGCGAATGCCACCCTGATCAGGTGGCATTTGTTTTTTTTCTATCATGGTCCGCCAAGCTCCAGCTTGGCATCTCTTATCCCCATGGAACGCGGACGTCCCCGTCCGCATCTCTCATTCTCTTCTTCTCTGTAGCTACCGATCTCCGAGCGGCATTCTTTGAGGGAGGCTCGCCCGGAGGTCAAGCGCTACGGGGGACTGAGGGATGCGGACGAGGACGTCCGCGTTCCAGGAAATGCCAAGTTTATGGGATTCGATTTATCAGACTCCGTCTGAAAATCACAGGGAGCTTGGCGGTCCCAGGGGGAAAATCACGCCTCGAACACGAATCGATCATTCCTGTAATCGACTCGCACGTTGTGGTTCGGCAGGATGTTGCCGGAAAGCATCTCTTTGGCGAGGTTGTTCTCGATCTCGCGCTGGATGACCCTCTTGAGCGGTCTGGCACCGTGCTGCGGATCGAATCCCTCCTGCGCCAGCCGGTGCATGGCTTCTTCCGTTACATCGAGCAGGACGTGTCGTTCCGCGAGTCGCTTCCGAAGCTTTGCAAGCTGTATCTCGACAATCTGCTCGATCTGCGACTGGCTCAATCGGTGGAACAGGATGATATCGTCGAGCCGGTTGATAAACTCCGGTCGGAGGTACTGCCTCAGAATATCCATCAGTTGCGGTCGAATCTCGTCGAGGTCGTCCGCGAGGGTGTTGAAGATCAGGTCGGAGCCCATGTTGGACGTCATGATGATGACCGTGTTCTTGAAATCGACCGTGCGACCCTTGCCGTCGGTGAGCCTGCCGTCGTCGAGGATTTGCAGGAGCACGTTGAAGACGTCGTTGTGCGCCCTTCTCGATCTCGTCGAAGAGGATCACGCTGTAGGGCTTTCTTCGCACCGCTTCGGTCAGGTATCCGCCCTGGTCGTAGCCCACGTAGCCGGGTGGCGCGCCGATCAGCCGCGCGACAGAGTGCCGCTCCATGTATTCCGACATATCCACGCGGATCATCGCCCTTTCTGTGTCGAACAGGAATTCCGCAAGCGTCTTTGCGAGCTCGGTCTTGCCCACGCCGGTGGGTCCGAGGAAGAGAAACGATCCGATGGGGCGGTCGTTGTCGGCCAGTCCGCTACGGGAGCGACGGATGGCGTCGGACACCGCGCGGATGCCTTCCAGCTGCCCGATTACGCGCTTAGCGAGATAATCTTCCATGGTCACGAGCTTCTGCATCTCGCTCTGCATCAGTTTCGAGACCGGGATGTTGGTCCACTTCGATACGACCTGCGCGATCATCTCCTCGTCGATCTGCTCCTTCAGAAGCTGCTGATCCTGCGGAATTTCGGACAGCTTGGCGCGCAATTGGTCGAGCTGTTTCTGCTTGCCGTTCATCGTGCCATAGCGCAACTCCGCGACCCTGTTGTAGTCGCCGCTACGCTCCGCGATCTCGGCGTCCGCCTTGATTCGGTCGATCTCCTCGGAGACCTCGCCGATCTGCTTCAACAGATTCTTCTCGTACTCCCAGCGCGTCTTGAGCGTCGCCTGCTTCTCCCGGAGCTGCGAAATCTCCAGGTCGCATTTTTCCAAACGCTCCTTAGAAAGCGGGTCCTTCTCCTTCTGCATGGAGAGCTTCTCGATCTCGAGCTGCCGCAGCCTTCGCTCGATTTCGTCCAGCTCGACGGGCATGGAGTCGATCTCCATACGCAGGAGCGCGCAGGCCTCATCGACCAGATCGATCGCCTTGTCGGGCAGGAAACGGTCGGATATATAGCGGTTGGACAGCACGGCAGCCGCCACCAACGCGCTGTCGGTGATCTGCACGCCGTGGTGCACCTCGTATTTCTCCTTGATTCCGCGCAGGATGGAGATGGTCTCTTCCTCGCTCGGTTCGGTGACCAGGACCGGCTGGAACCTTCTCTCCAACGCCGCGTCTTTCTCGATGTACTTGCGGTATTCGTCCAGCGTGGTCGCGCCGATACAGTGCAGCGAACCGCGCGCCAAAGCGGGTTTCAGCATGTTGGACGCATCCACCGCGCCTTCGGCGGCACCGGCGCCTACCACCGTGTGAAGCTCGTCGATGAACAGGATGATTCTGCCGTCCGAGTCCTCGACCTCCTTCAAGACAGCCCTTCAAGCGCTCCTCGAATTCACCGCGAAACTTGGCTCCGGCAAGCAGCGCAGCCATGTCCAGCTCCACGAGGTCCTTGTCCTTCAGGTTTTCCGGCACGTCCCGGTCGATCACCCTGCGGGCGAGTCCCTCCACGATGGCGGTCTTGCCCACGCCCGGATCGCCGATCAGGATGGGATTGTTCTTGCGACGTCGGGAAAGTATCTGGATGCTTCGGCGGATCTCCTCGTCACGCCCGATCACCGGATCGAGCTTTCCCGTGCGCGCCAGTTCGGTAAGGTTGCGTGCATAGCGTTTGAGCGCCTGATACTTCGCCTCGGGATTCTCATCGGTCACGCGCTTCGAGCCTCGGATGTCCTTCAACGCCTCCAGAACCTTCTTGCGGTCGATTCCGTGGCGCTTGAGCAGTGCGCCGGCGTCGCATTTCGTCTCCAGCATGCCCAGAAGTACGTGTTCGAGGCTGATGAATTCGTCCTGCATCTTCGCGGCATCCTTCTCCGCCGCGTCCAGCACCTTCTGCATGTCGCCGGAGAGGTACGCCTGCCCGGCACCGCTCACGCGCGGCAGGTCTTCGATTCTGTCGTTTATTTCGCGGCCGAACTGCTGCGGATCGACGCCGATCTTCCGCATGAGGGGCGGAATGAAGCTCTCGTCCGAACCGAGCATCGCCGACATGACATGCAGCGAGCCGATCTCCTGATTGCCGTGCTCGATGGCGATCTGGCGCGCCTTTTCAAGCGAATCGCGGGTCATGAGCGTCAGTTTGTTCAGGTTCATATCACCTCCGAATAAAATGATTTTTGTAATAAGATAGGTGATATGGCGGTAGTTGTCAAGCGAAATTAGCAGTCATTGGGCGCGAGCGCTAAGATGAACCCTCATCCCCTAACCCCTTCTCCCGTCCCGATGCATCGGGAGGCGAAGGGGAACCGATGGTGCATCTTCTTTATAACTCCCTCGCCCACGAAGTGGGAGAGGGTTGGGGTGAGGGTTTTCAATATCAGGGTTAGGGGATGAGGGCTCTATTCCCAATGTTCGTAGAAGTACTTTCCGAGACCGAGCGTGAAGACCAGCGCACCGTAGATCGCGTGCTCCAGCGCGGTCAGAGCCAGCGATCCGGATTTGCGGTAGGTCTTGGTGAACATCCATCCGCCGGCGAAGGAGAAGGCGAGGGCGATCCAATTGTCGTAGATGATATGCAAGAAACAGAATGACACGATGCTGAGGATATCGAGGTAATTGCCGAAGACGGCTCGATAACGCTCGAAGAAGAAGGTGCGGTAGATCAATTCCTGCGGGTACGCGGACAGGATGGGGTAGAGCAGCATGATCAGAATCCAGAGCCAGAGATGGTTCTTCGGAATCCAAAAGAGTGCTTCCCGCTCGAATACGACGGTATAGACGGTCAGGAATGCCGCCACGATCAGCATCCGGAGCAGGATCGACTTGATCCTGAAACCGCCCGTGCTCCAGAACCTCCTGCGGTCGAACGACTTATCGGTGAGTAGCATCACGATGCAATAGACCAGCACCGAGAAAAGCAAGAAGAACTTGGGGAACTTGAACAGATCCATCCAGGCAAGGATCGGCAGCAGGATGAAGATCAGCCCGAACTCGAGCCCGAGAAGAAAGTTACGCTTCACTCAGCACGCCGTAAAACTGATTGCCGTTGGGTATAATGCGAATCTTCACGTCATCGCCGTGCTTCGCCTTCAAGCCTTCGAGAACCGCCTGCCAGTTATCACCAACCGTGAAATGCATCGCTTCGGCATCTTCCCTCGCCATCTTCGAGAAGAGGATGATCTCGCCCTTCTCCATCAGCTTCGCAGTCGCCACGGCGCGGTGTCCGCCCACGGTGATCCGTTCCGGCGGGATGCGCAGTAGTTTGGACGGATGATCGACCATCCTGAGGAAGCGCACCATCTCGTCCGATCCGGCGCCCTCGTTGCAGGGACTGAACACGATCACGGTTCCGCCTTCGCGTAGCATGGGGAATACATTGTTCAGGCACTTCTGGGTGTGGAACAGGGTGCGGTCCTTGGGTTGACCGCCCGGCGTGACCACGATCGCATCCGCGAGCCCACGGCACGGAACGCTGAAGTGCTCCCGCATGTGTCTCGCGCCGGCATGAAATGCGTCGTGGATATCGCCGGAGAAAATTTTCGCGATTTGCTTGTGATCGTCGAGGATCAGGTTGATATTGAAATCGACGTTCGCCAACACCGCCGCCTCGCTCATCTGAAGATGGATGGGATTGTCGTCGAGCCGCGCCAGATCGACGCGTCTGTCCAGTACCATGCTGTGGTTGCTCCGGATGGTCTCGTAGCTGCTGACGCCGGGAAGGATACTCTTTCGTCCGCCGGAGAATCCCGCCATGTAGTGGGTGTTGATCACGCCGGTGGTGATGAGGAAATCCGCGCTCGCGGCGATGGGATTCATGAAGAAGGGGTTGCGTGCGTTCAGATCGCCCATATAGACCATGTCGTCGGCGCGGCAGTCGTTGCAGTGGAACGGAAAGCTCTCCACCACGGAGGTGCCGTACTGCCTGCGCATCTGCTCGACGGACATTGCGGAGTGTGTGCCGTTGGCGATGAGGAACTCGATCGCTTCGGGACTCACGCCTGTTTCGATAATGAAGTCGATCAGGGGTGGCAGGATCACCGGATAAGGACACCCGCGCGTGTGGTCGGTGAGGATGATGACCAGCCTTTTGATCGACTTGCGCTGGAGCAGCGTGCCGAGTGGCTCGGTCCCGATGGGATTCTCGAGGTTCTCGAGCAGCGCCTTTTCGGGATGTTCGATCACCGGGACGTCGTGCAGTTGCAGGACATCGAGGATGTTTCCCTCGTCGATTTCGATGGGATATGTACCGTCACCGTAGGGCAAGTCGAATCGCATGGCTCCTCCTAATGCGCTTCCAGCCAGTTCTCGCCGAAGCTGAAATCGACTACCAGCGGCACGATTCCGGCAAACTGCTTCGGCATGGCGTTTTCCATCAGCTCTCTGATCTTTCGGGTCGCTTCCTCTACCTGATCCCTTTCAACCTCGAAGACCAGCTCGTCGTGAACCTGTATGATCATGGGATATTCGGGCAATGTGCGGTGGATATCGATCATGGCGATCTTGATGATGTCGGCGGCGCTGCCCTGGATGGGCATATTGATGGCGACGCGTTCGGCCTCACTGCGGATGCGCTGGTTGGAGCTGCGCAGACCGGCCAGTTCGAGTCGCCTGCCCAGCATGGTCTCGGCGAAACCTTTATCGCGGGCCTTCTTGATCTGCTCGTCGATGAACGCTTTCATGGTCGGGAACTTGGCAAAGTAGTTGTCGATAAAATCCTGCGCGTCGCCTCTGGAGATGTTCAATTCGCCGGACAGCCGGTTCGGGCCCATGCCGTAGAGGATACCGAAGTTGATCACCTTGGCGTGCTTGCGGTCGTCGGAGGTAACGTCGCCCGGGTCTTTCTCGAAGATGATCGCCGCCGTCTGCCGGTGGATGTCCTCCCTGTTGCGGAAGGCGTTGATGAGGTTGTCGTCGCCGGACATTATAGCAGCCAGTCGCAGCTCGATCTGCGAGTAGTCACCCGCCAGAATGACGCAATCGTTCTTCTCCGGCACGAACGCCTTGCGGATTTCCCTGCCGAGGTCGGTACGACTGGGGATGTTCTGCAAATTCGGATTGCTGCTGGAGAGGCGTCCGGTGGAGGCGATGGTCTGGTTGAAGCTGGAGTGGATGCGTCCGGTGAGCGGGTTGATCATCTTCGGCAGCGCGGTGGTGTAGGTGCTTTCGAGCTTTGTCAGCTTGCGGTATTCGATCAGCGTCCGCGCGATTTCGTTCTCCCTCGCCAGTTCCTCCAGCACGCTGTTGTCGGTGGAGAGTCCCGTCTTGGTTTTCTTCACCGGTTTGATGCCCATGTCCTGGAAGAGCACTTCCGCGAGCTGCTTTGTCGAATTGATGTTGAACGGTTTTCCGGCGGTTTCGAATATCTCTTTTTGCAGTTCCGCGATACGCTGCTGGGTCCTTTTCGATATGTCATCGAGAATGGATGTGTCGATATAGACGCCGTTCTCTTCCATGTCGGCGAGCACTTGAATGAGCGGCATCTCGATGTCGAAGAAGAGTTTTTCCAGACCCATGTCGGACAGACGCTTTCGGTAGATATAAAAGAGCCTGAGGGTGATATCGGCGTCCTCGGCAGCGTAGCGGCAGGCGTCCCGGGTGTCCGTCATGTCGAAGGTTTCCTGGTTCTTGCCCTTGCCGATCAGGTCGGATATCGGGATCATGGTGTAGCCGAGTTCGCGCTGGGAGCAGCTATCGAGGCTGTTGCGCATCTCGCCCGGATCGAGCACGTAGGCCGCGACCATGGTGTCGAAGTGGATGTTCCCGATGGTCCATCCGGCGCGCTTCAGGACGTGCATGTCGTACTTGATGTTGTGCCCAACCAGCTTGCAGCCTGCGAGCGCTTTTTTCAGACCGGCAAGCGTTTCGTCGTATCCGAGGTTGTCCGACATGCTGTGCGCGACGGGCAGGTAGTACGCCTTTTCCGGCTGCCAGCAGAGCGAGATGCCCACCAATCGCGCCATCATGGGATCGGTCGAGGTGGTCTCGGTGTCGATGGCGACGAAGTCGTCTGACGGGATGTCCTGAAGAAGCTTCTCGAATTTCTGGCGCGTGTCGATCAGGATCGATTCGAATTGCACGCCGCTTTCCTGCGCCGGTGTAGGCTCTTCGCCGAAGAGGTCTATCTCTTGCTGCCCCGCCACCTTCTTCAGGATCGATTTCAACTCGTACTCCTGGAAGAACGGAATTGCCAAGTCGATGTCGCCGCGTTTGAAGGGGAATTTCTGACGGTCGATTTCGATCTCGACATCTCTGACCATGCGCGCCAGCGTCTGAGACAGGAAGGCGTTCTCGCGGTTCTCGATCAGTTTATCGCGGGTGCCCTGGGGTGTTACGTCCTCGACATGCTCGTAGATGTTCTCCAGCGTGCCGAAATCCTCCAACAGCTTGGCGGCGCCCTTTTTGCCGATGCCTTTCACGCCCGGGATGTTGTCCGCGGTATCGCCTACCAGTGCCAGGTAATCGACGAACTGCTCCGGCTTGACGCCGTACTTTTCTTCGATCTCTTTGCGGCGCAGCGTCTCGTTCTTGAAAGGGTCGAACATCTCGATGTTGTCGTCGATGAGCTGCGCGTAGTCCTTGTCGCCGGTGACCAGCACGATCTCGTAGTCGTCGCGGCATCTCTCGGCGATGGTGGCGAGTACGTCGTCCGCTTCGAAACCGACCTTGGTGCAGGTGGTGAGCCCGACGGTGTCGAAGAAGTCGCGGATGGGCTGGATCTGTCCGACGAGGTCTTCCGGCATTTCAGGACGGTTTGCTTTGTAGTTTTCGTCCAGCTTGTGCCGGAAGGTCTTTTCCCTGAGGTCGAAGGAAATGACGATATTGTTGGTGTCGAAGGTGTCCAGCAGCTTGAGGAAGGTGTTGACGGTGCCGAAGATAGCGCTGGTGTTCTGTCCCTTGCTGTTGATCAGCGGATTCTTGATGAAGGCGTAGTAGGTGCGATAGATGATGGCGGTGCCGTCGATCAGGATCAGTTTCGGTTTCATGATGGCTCCCTGAGAAAAAAGGCGGCTCCATGAAGCGGAACCGCCGTGATGGAAATTGCTAAAAAATCCTTATCTCGCGATAACCTGGATCACGATCGTGACCAGCAGCGCGATGATGATGATATTGCTCCAGAGCAGGCGGTTTTTCAAATCGTCCAGCGCTTTGCGGTTGTCGCTGACCTTGGTCTCGAGCTTGAGGATGAGATGTTCCACGGTGGAGAACTGCTCGGCGACGTCGGTCGCCTTTTTCAGATTGCGGTTCATCTCGATATCCTTGATCACATGCTTGATCAGATCGAAAACCATGCTGACTATTTGCGCCACCCAGCCGCTGGCTACCGGCGCTTTGTTCTTCTTGTCCTTCTTCATACACGTACCTCGTTACCTTAGAAGTTGAATCCGATTCCCACGTGGTGGGTGTCGTCCAGCACGCTGTGCATCTGGTAAGCGTACTCGACCAGGATCTTATAGACCTCGATGCCAACGCCGGCGCTGTACATGGTCGGGTCGTCCTGCACACCCATACGGATGGAGAGGATGTCGAAGAGGGTTGCTTCCACGCCGGCATGAATCTCGGTGGAGCTTTCACCGGTATCGGATGGCGTATTGAAGGTCTTCTTGACATCAAGCGTTGTGGTTACGCCGGTATAGGGGATATAGGAGACGCCGATGGTCATCTCGGAGGGCAATTCATGGTCCTCGTCCTCACCCACGCGTGGGTTGTTGATGTTGGTGACGGCGAACGCCAGCCTGGTACGCGTGTGCAGCACGGCGGTAGCGCCCAGGTTGAGGCCAAAGGCGGTCGTGTTGCTGAAGCGATCGATGGCGAGATGATAGAGGTTGGCAGTGTAACCCACATAAAGCTGAGAGTGGACGTCCGACAGCAACGTGAAGGAGTGTCCCAGTGCGAAGGTCTTCTCGCTCATCAGGTTTTCGCCTTCGTAATCCACATCCAGGCCGGTATAGCCGAACCCGATGCGTCCGAAGTTCTTTGGCAGGTCCCAGGATGCGTCAAAGACGGTGAGAACCTGGAAATCGTTGCTGAAGATCTTCGTGTATCCGGCCTTGACCTGATTCTGTCCGAGCGAAAGCCCTGCCGGATTGTAGAAGATCGCGTCCGCGTCGTCGGATACGGCGCAGTAGGTTCCGCCCATGGCGCGTGCCCTTGCCGAGGGTTCGTATTCGTCGAAGATACCGTGAAGCCCCGGGATAATCGTGATAATGACGGCGATGATTCCAATGACATTCCTGATTTTCATATCGAACCCCTATTTGAGCGGTGCGCCGATTACGATGGGCGCTTTCGCGGTTTTCTTGTGGCCGGTATCGACTTCCGTCACTTCGAGATGGACGATGTAGAGACCCAGCGGCAGAATGTTCCGGGCGCGGTTCCTGCCGTCCCATTCGTAGCGGTTGAAACCGTTTTCGTCGGTGATGATGAGGTTTTTTGCGGTGTGAACAAGCCTTCCCGTCGAGCTGTAGATGCGAAGCAATGCTTTATCGCCCTGCTTCGAGTAGAAATCGATAGGGATGGTCTCTCCCGCGTAGGGATTGAACGGCTCGGGCGGGATCTTGAGGATCGCCTTGTGCGATGTTACAGGATAGGTGTATTCCACTTCCAGCTCTTCGTTGCCGGGGTAGTCGGATGTCGAGTAGCCGTTCATATCGTATGCTATCACATTTGCGAACACCGTGGTGCCGGACGATTTCGCCGGAATGATTCCGATGTAGCGCGTGGTGTCGGTGTAAGTCGTATCGCGAACCAGTTCCGCGCTCATGTTTTTGGAATCGTAGTTGAGCCGGTACTGGATGTATTGTTCGGTAAGCATACCGTCGGTATCCCAGATATTGACGCCCAAAACGAGTGAATCGCCCGGTGCGGGAGCGTTCAGGAATTCCATGTCGTACACGAGAGGCGCTCTCGGTGCGATAACAATCTCGATCTCTTCGGAGTTGACCACGTTGTTGTCGTCGTCCCGAGCAAAAATCTGGAAGACGTAATTGACAATCAGCTCGCTGTAATCTGCCACTGGCGGAAGATCGCCTTCATACCAGTCGTTGTCGTCGGAGTCGAGGATGAGCACATGCTCGAGGCTTGTATCGGTCTCGAGACCGTACTGGAGATAGACCTCTTCGATTTCGCCGAGGTCGTCCACGGCCTTGACGCGGATGGTGATCGATTCGTCGTTGAAAGGATAATCGATGAAATTGTAGTCCTCGGTATAATCCGTATAAAATTCGAAGCTGTCGATGAACGGAACGCCGGTGTAGGTGATGATGGGTATTATACCGCTTTGCACGATCGTTGATCCGGCGGCATCCATACCGACATACACGAAGACGTAGTTGTCCGATTGATCGGTCAGTGTGTTTATCGGCGGAACAATCCCTTCGAATCCACGATCCACACCTTCGATCGGTGTCATTGTCACAGGATGGAACAACTGATCGCTCTCGAGCGCGTAACGAAGCTGGACTGAACTCACTTCCTCGGTCCATTCCACGCGGAGCTTCACGGTGATCTCGTTTTCGGCATAGATCGTCTCCGGCTCGATGATCGTCGTGAACGGCGTGAAATCTTCCTCGTAGGCCGGAAGCAACTGTGCAGCGTTGTTGTAGAAACCGACAATGCCCTTGCCTACGATCCAGTCGCCAACTTCGATATCGGGATCGACGTCGCAGGTATCCCAGAGCCGGAAAACCAGCTCGTGCCCTTCCGTATCTTCCAGCGTGACGTTCAGTCCGCCGCCGGCGCTGTAAGAATCGGTTATCAGACCGTAGAACCACGTCATAGCGCCTTCCCATGTCTGATAATCGTTCATCTCTTCGTAGGTCAGGTCGGTCATCGGAATAAGGTTGCCCGTCGAAATGACCTCGTATGTGAAGTCGGTGATCTCGGTGGTTCCGTTGTATTCTTCGATCGTACCGGTCATCTGAAGCCTGGTTCCGCGAACGAAGTCTCGTGTGTAGGCATTGGTGATATCGTAATCGAAAACCTGGATACCCTTACCGGATTCATCCTGGATATACGCCTGCAATCTGTCGTCTCGAAGCTTGCCTGCACCAATGGTGACAACTCCTTCGATCGTCACTTCATCGCCGTTATAGTCGCTGGTATTTTCCTGAATTTGTGCGATCGTTGTGATTTCCTGAGCCATCATCATCAATGGCAGGACGATCAGCAACGTCAAAAATAATTTCTTCATTACTCCTCCCCGGAACGGGTCTCATATTTTTCCAAAAACACGATATATACGATGTATATTATTATTGCGATCACGATCGAGCTATCGGCTACATTGAACACCGGCCACCGTTCCATAATGAAATCGGGGAAATCGCTGTCCAGAAAATCGGTAACTTTTCCGTAAATCACACGGTCGATCAAATTTCCTAACGCGCCGCCGAGAATCAATGCCAGACAAACCTTCGGCATCACGTGCTCCTGCTTGATGAGAAGATAGACAAGCAGTGCAGATGCCAGAATTCCCACCGCGGTCAGGATCCATCGATCCGCCAGAAGCGATCCGGTGGACATGCTGAACGCCGCACCGGTATTGGTCACGTAACGAAGCCGGAAATAGTTACCCAGTATCGGAACGATCTGATAGATATCCATCGTGGAACGGACGATAATCTTGCTGAGCTGATCCCAGAAGATAACCAGGGCAGTGATGATAAAGAAGTACCGGTTTTTCATCTGCCGTTCTTTCTCTTTTCTTCTTTCGACTTGCATTCGATGCACGTCTTTGCCCAGGGGATGATCTTGATACGGGCGGCGGGTATTTCGCATCCGCAGATTTCGCAGATGCCAAACGTGCGTTCGTAGATTCGCTTGAGTGCTAGATTGATCTTCTTGAGCTTCTCCTGCTCCTGTTCGAGCAGGTAGGTTTCCTTCTCGTACTGATCCGTATCTGTTCCCTGGTCGGCCTGATGATAGGCAAAGGAAGAAGAATCGCCTGAGCCGTTCTTGATCCCTTTTTTCTGCCGGTCATTGATTTCTGCTAAAATACGGAGCGTCTCGTCCTTTTCTTCAAGCAAAATCTCTTCGTACTGCTTCAGCATTTCGTTGCTCAGACTCTTTGCCATCATGAAATTACCTTCTTTGTATCCGTTCGGGAGATCAGTCCCCGGATCAGGGTCTCGAGGTTGTCGGCAGCCTTCGCGGCGTGTTCGCGAATTTCTTCCTGGGAGTGCGACCGCGTATGGAAGATGTTTCCGTAGTTGGTCACGATGGAGATTCCGAGAATCTTCAATCCGCACTGTACACCGACGATTACCTCGGGTACCGTGGACATGCCGACCAGATCTGCGCCCAGACGTGAGAGCATGCGGCATTCGGCTGCCGTCTCCAGGCTGGGTCCGCTCACGGCGACATAGACACCCTGATGGATATTGATTTTATTCTTTTCTGCAATATCAATAGCTTTTGCGATCATTTCCTGATTGTACGGTTCGTGAAGGCTGGGGAAACGCTCGCCGGGAATCATCTCCGGCGGTCCGATCAGGGGATTGGTTCCCATCAGATTGATGTGGTCCTTCAGCAGAACGATCGATCCCGGGCTCATCGCTTCGTTCAGGCTCCCCGCAGCATTGGTGATCACCAGATTCTTGATTCCGAGCGCCTCTATGACGCGTATCGGATAGGTGATCTGGGTCATGGGATAGCCTTCGTAATAGTGCAGCCTCCCCTGCAGGAAAAGGACGTCCTGTCCGTCGATGCAGGAGAACACCATCCGCCCTTTGTGCGAAGGCGCGGTGGAGCGTGCGAATCCGGGGATATTCCCATAGGGAAATTCGGCGATTACGGTTCCGGCTTCCGCCAGATCGTTCAAGCCGGTTCCGAGGATGACTGCCAGTAACGGATTACTGCGTACTCTTGTCTTGAGATACTGGATTGTTTCCTGTATTTTGTCCTTCATTCGTACTCTCTTGTTCGGGTGAATAGCGTACCTTTTTCGCCCGTTCGAAGTGCTGATCCATCTCGTCTTCCATTTCCTTGTTCATGATAGTGCTCTTGGTGATCTTGTCGAGTATGTCTTCCAGTTCTGCCCTGTATTGGGAGAGGAACTGCTTCTTCTCGGTCTTGATCTCCTTGTACTTGCGGTCGAGCACCTCGAGATAGCGATGCGCTTCTTCGATCGTCTTCTTCGCTTCCAGTTCTGCGTTACGCAGGATCCTTTCGGCGTCCTTCTTGGCTGCGGCGATGATCTCGGTCTTGGTCTGTTCGGCGATGATCAGGGTGCGGCTTATAAGGTCTTCGGTAGCTTTGGGTTTCTCTTCGATTATCGGCTGCGGTTTGGGAGCAGGACGCGGTTCTTCCCGAATCTCGGGTTCCTTCTTCTCTGTTCTGGATGCCTGCGCCATCAGGTCTTCCATCTGAGCGGAAACGATCTCCAGAAATTCGCGGACTTCTTCCTTCTTGTATCCGGCGAGTCCGGTAGGAAATTCCTTGTGTCGGATATCCACAGGGGTTAATTCCAGTTTTTCCATACTACCTCCCAAAGGCATTGTTAAAATAAACCGACTCCGCCACGCAGCAACCCGCGCAGAAACTGGATAATCAGGATGACCACCAGCGGCGAAAAATCGATTCCCATATTCGGCATGATCCGAAACAGCGCTTCGCGAACCGGACGCATGATCGGATCGGTTATATTGATCAGAAACCGGTAGAGCGGATTGTTCGGATGCGGCGAAAACCACGATGCCAGCGCACGAACGATGATGGCGACCTCATAGAGCATCAGGATATTGTCAACGATCCTCAATATCATCCCATACCTCGTGGCAGTCCCGGCAACGGGCTTCGTAGATGTTGTCCGCACCCACGACAATCTGTTCTTTATCGTGACTCAGGCGCTGCGTCCTTCCGGCGGGGTTCCCGCATTTGACGCATATAGCCTGAAGCTTGGTGACATAATCGGCAATCGCCAGCAGATGCGGCATCGGCCCGAACGGCTTGCCGCGATAATCCATATCCAGCCCGGCCAGAATGACGCGACTGCCTTTATCCGCGAGCTCGGAAACCAGTGCGATCACGTCGGCGTCGAAGAATTGCACCTCGTCGATGGCGATGACCTGCGTGTCCTCTTCCAGCAGTTTCCGGATATCGGCGGTGTCCGTCACCAGTAGTGACGGCAGTTTCATCTGGCTGTGCGATACGACATACTCGTCCGCGTAACGATTGTCGAGAGAAGGCTTGAAGACCTGTATCTTCTGACGGGCGTATTGTGTTCGACGCACCCGACGGATCAATTCCTCGGATTTTCCGCTGAACATTCCGCCGCAGATAATTTCGATCCAACCCGTTTTCTGTGTAATTATATTCATATCTCAAAATACTCCGCCGACATTTATCGATGGTCAAGATGATGTGTCAATTTATTTTCGGCGCATGTTCATGCGTCCGCGTCGGGTTATCGGCAGAATGGGAGTATGGGTTCGTTTCGTTTCATGATCGGCTTCGGCGCAGGATGCCATTTGATTTCTATTCGTGCGATCACCTCGAAGTTTGTTCGTGCTTGATTTTACTTGACACGAGATTCCGGGAATTATCTTCTCTTTTTCAAGAAGGAGGAGTTATGCTTGTTACATTGTTAGAGGTCGCTCAACTGACGGTAAATGGCAGAAACTACTACTGGGGACTACTGCCCGGAAAACAATTCATCCACATGGAAGAATCGGATGAGTTATCGGCGATGATTGGAAAAAAGCAACCCCGAACGGTGCTGTTCAATATTTTCGATATTCCGATCGAAATCAAGACCTGGCAACTCAAGAAACAAATCAAGCACGTGATCCCCATGGACAGGATCCTCAATTTCGCCAAGATCCTGATCCTGGATCACAAGAACTGCTACGCCATCTGGGAAAAATACCTCGATTCTCTGCCGACAGTTTACGACTCCGGCTGGTTTTTTCAGTCCGATCCCGAATCCTTCTATCGGTACGTCTTCTCGATGATCTACGAGAACTGGCACGAATCGAATTTCAAGCATATCGATGTGCGGCTGAAAGGCATCCTGGAAGAGTTGACGGCAGATACGGACAGAAAGGTCTCCGCCACGGGCTTTCGGAAATGGCTGAAGGCGAGTAAATCATTCTATCCGCGCGTGGTGGGCGACAAGTACCACATCAATTCGGAGGTCATGCACAGCCTGACAGAAGGTCAGGAGGTCAATCTGATCCTCGAATCGTTCAACGATTACGACGACTATGCCGTGGGTGTATATCTGAAGAACGGCAAGCAGTTGGGATACTTCCGGCGTCCGGTGGCGCGTGTGCTGTATAAAAGGTTGAATACGGAATCGTACACAGCGAAGATTCACTTCATCGATGCAGAAGCGGGAGACAACAACCGGATCGTGGTCGAGGTGAAGTTCGACTAAATCGTCCCCGAATCGACAAACAGATTTTGTCCCGTCACCGACTGCGACCGCTCCGACAACAGGAATTCCACCATCGCGGCGACCGACTCCTTCACCGTTTCTTTCCGCAGCGCTGTGCGACGATAGATCTTCTCGCGCGTTTTCTCACCAAGTTCGCGATTCATTTCCGTCTCCATGAAACCCGCCACCACGCAATTCGAGCGCACGCCCCGGCTTCCCCATTCTCTTGCGGTATTCTTCGAGAACGCCTCCAGCGCGCCCTTTGAGGCCGCATACATGGCGAGTCCCTTGTAGCCGGTGTGAACGCTGATCGACGAGATATGCACGATGCTTCCGGCAACGCGGTGAAAGAGCATGTTGCGGATGGCGTGACGCGTCAGGAACATCGGCGCATAGACGTTGACGCGAAACATTTTCTCCAGCGGCTCCGGGCGCAGATTGGTCACGATGTCGTCGTAGGCGATGGCGGCGTTGTTGACCAGCCCGTGTATCGGCGTTTCCAGATCGATGAACTTGTCGAAGATGTCCTTCGTACCCTGCGCGTGTTCGAGGTCGAACCTAAACAGTTTCAGATTGCCTGGATGCGCCTTTCGCAGGTTTTCGAGTTCGTCGGGGATGGATCGGCTGATGCCGTAAACGCGATAGTCGTTTTCGAGCAGACAGCGTGCGATCTCGAGCCCGAGTCCGCGCGAAACGCCGGTCAGAACGATGTTTTTCATGTACGCCTCAGTTTACCGGTAGTGGTGGTTTCAAGGTTGTCGGTGAAATCGATGATGCGCGGAATCATGTATCCGGTGAGAGAATCTTCGAGGAACGCGCGGATATCTCGTTCGGACGGTCGCGGCTCAGTGGCTTCAATCCGGCAGCAGAGGATGTTGCCGGTGATGCGGTTCGGACTGCCATAGACCTGCGCGTTACGAACCGCGGGATGCCTTCGGAGCGCATCTTCCACCTCGTGGGGATTGACCTTGAAGCCTCCCACGTTGATCATCTCGTTTTTACGGTACTTGAAGCGGAATCGTCCCGGATCGTCGGGATCGATCTCGACGATGTCGCCGCTCGAATACCAGTCGCCATCCAGTTCGATCGAATCCGAATTACCCATCAGGCTCTTGTGAATCTGCAATTCGTCATTGTTGATGCGGATTTTCCCGGTCAACTCCGGTCGCACCCGGAACCAGCTTCCTTCCGCGTTCAAGATGGTTCCCGCCTCGGTCGAGGCATAGATGTTGGTGAACTTCGCGTTCGGGAATACGGTTCTCAGCGAAGACTGCAACGATTCGTCCAGCTTTTCGCCGCCGAAGGTGATGCGTCGAACATAGTCGAAAGCCCTGTCGCAGGGCAGCAGCATCCGGTAGAAGGTGGGCGTCGCCGAGACGTGGGTGATACCGTCCGATTCGATGCGGCTCAATATCTCATCGCGAGGAAGCTTGAATAACTCGATCAGTGGATTGCCGTTCAGAATCGCCTGCAAAAACACCTGCAAACCTGCGATATGCCGTGCGCTGTAGCAAAATCCCCACACGTCGTCACCGTGCCGCTTATCGATCGACACGGATCGGATGAGATTGTCCATACGATGGGATATCCGCTTTGGGAGACCGGTCGTACCTGATGTAAAGAGATCGATGCGCCAGTTTTTTACCGATTGGATACGATGAAGCAGATCATCCATCGATTCGATGGAGGCAAGATGGTACATCCGAGGATCCGCTTCCGCCTCACTTCGAGATTCATCGTAGATTGTGACCGGGTGATCCAGCAGCAGCGACACGATCACGGTTCGAAAGGTTTCGTAGATGTCGTCCGTTGCGATGATGGGCGACCATGTGGGATTGTCTCGAATGTCGTCGAAGAGATCGCCGTAGGTGATGCGGCGGCTTGAGGTGTGCAGAAAAAGCTGGTTCATGACTCCAGTTTGTCGAGGATTTCGCCGATGGTCGAGACGAGTGAGTCCTCGAAGACGTCGATGCCGAATTCTTTTTCGATGCGCACGGTCAGTTCCGCGAGGTCGAGCGAGTCGAGCCCGATATCCGCTCGCAGGTTCATCGGGCGATCAATACGGTCCAGAAGTGCAAGTCCCTTGTTTTCACGCACCGTGTTGATGCATTGCAATAGTCGTGTATTCATGTCATTCCTTATTCATTGTATAGACGGCGGTTTCCAATGCCAGAATGCGAGTGCTTCTGCGGTGACACATTGCCTGGGCCGGATTTCCGCGATAAACGGTCCAGGGCTCGGTCTGTCCCTGGAACAGCGACTGTCCGCCGAACGTGCAGCCCGTTTCGATGATCGATCCGGGCAGGATCACGGTCGCGACGCCCAGTAGCGCATGCTTCTTCAGAACGATCGGCGCGTGCTCCACGTTACGGAATTTCGTGGGAACCATGGGGTTGGTTAACGACGTTCCGAGCACGTAATCCTCCGATTCGCTGTAGAGAGAGCAGCGCGAAGACAAGCCTGAGAAATCCTCCATCGTGATGCCGGCATTTCCCTGAAGCAGGCAATAAGGCGCAATGTGAATGTACGATCCGAGCGTGATGGTTCCGCTCAGAATGCAGAAATCGTCAATACGGACATTGTCGCCGACCGAAAGCAGTTCCGGATTGTACAATCGTGCGTAACGCGATATCAGTACGTTCTCGCCATACGACTTCAAGCCCAGCGCTGCCAGTTCTTCCCGACTGTAGAATGATGCTTCCATCGTTCCTCCAGTTATCAATATCGTATATTTCCGAATATCCGCACGATCCGTCAATCGATTTTTTCCTGGCCAAACTTCCGAATGTTTAACGGGGTAACGCCACCCGGAGGTCGGCGCTTCCTGCGGGATAAAATTGACAAAAAAACAAGTCGCTGTTTTCTCGTTTCATACCTTAGAAAAACGAGGTGCAGCATGGAACAACTCAATAAGATTCTACCCGAGTGTATCGGGATCAACCGGAAACCGGCTGGCAAAGAGGCTATTTTACGCGAGATCGCGCATCTGGCGATGCAACACCCGATCCTGAAAAACCACGACGAAGAGCTGATCTACGCACGATTGAAGGCGAGAGAACAGCAGGGATCGACTGGATTCGGCAACGAGATCGCTATCCCGCATTGCATGATTGACGACATCGACGATTTCGTAATCGGATTCGTAACGGTGGCCGATGGCGTCGATTTCGAATCGCTCGACGATCAGAAGGTGAAGCTGATTGCCTACATCATCGCGCCTTCGGGCAAGCGAAACGAGCACATCCGCATCTTGAGCGCGCTGTCCAGTGTATTCCGCATGAAGCACGCGGTCAACGAGATGATCGGAGCCACCTCCGCCCAAGAGCTTGTAAAGCGATTTCTCAAGTATATCCCCGAACAGAAAAAGGGTGAAAAGACAAGCGAGTACAACCTTATTCACGTGCACATACAGAACGAGGATGCCTTCATCGACATCATCGAACTGCTCACCGAGACACCGATCTGCTGTATGTCGATTCTCGAAGCGAACGACGCGCAGAACTACCTGCACACCCTTCCGCTTTTCGCGAGCTTCTGGACGGAAGATGTCCGAGGATTTCATCGAATGATCGTCGCGACCATCGAGAAAGCGCTCTCCAACGACCTGATACGCAAGATCAACATGATCATCGAATCGTATCCCGAAGAAGCCGGCATCATGCTGACGGTACAGAATCTCGTTTACATGAATGGCTGGCTGAACCTGTAGGTGCATCATGATACCCGAATCGATACATATTCCGGTCCTGCTGACCCTGGGATTCGTGATTGTCGTCGGCTTCTATCTCGGCAAAAACATGAAATGGATCAGGATGCCGGCGCTGATCGGCTACATGATCCTCGGCGTGTTGCTGGGACCGTCGCTGTTCAATCTCCTTCCCTTCGCATTGCAGGATAAACTGGAGTTCATCACCAATATCGCCCTCAGCTTCGTTGCGATCAGCATCGGTCTGGAGATGAAATACTCCGCCCTGAAGAAGCTGGGCGCCGGGATACTCTGGATCATTCTCTTCGAGTGCGTGGGCGCATTCATCATCGTGTTCGCGGTGCTCTATCCCCTCACCAAGGATCTGGTTCTGTCGCTGGTTTTCGCTGCCATCGCGCCGGCGAGCGCGCCGGCTGGAACGGTCGCCGTAATCGAGGAATACAAGGCGAAAGGCAGCCTGACAAAGGCGCTCTATGCCGTGGTCGGGCTGGACGACGGTGTGGGGATCATCATGTTCGGATTCACCGCTTCAATCTGCCGGACGCTTCTTGTAAAAGAGGGCGGTGGTGGCGATATCGATATGCTGATTCTCATTCTGGAGCCGCTGAAAGAAGTAGTGTTGAGCTTCTTGATCGGTGGTGCGCTGGGCTTCCTTTTCTCCATTCTGGCGCGCCGGATGAAGAACGCAGGAGATGTCCTGCTATTGCTGTTCGGATTCATGTTCGCTTCCGCCGGGCTGTGCGAGTTGCTCAATCTCTCGGTAATCCTGACCAACATGGTTGTCGGCGCGATTGTGGTCAATACGCAGCCGCGCTCACTGGTCAGCAAGATCTACGACCGTCTGCCGATGATTATGCCGCTTCTGTTCCTACTGTTCTTCACCCTCGGCGGAGCTAACCTGCAGGTCAGGCAATTGCCAGCGCTCGGACTTATCGGACTGGTTTATCTCCTTGCTCGTAGTGGGGGGCTGATCGCCGGAGCGTATTTCGGCGGCATCGTCGGAAAGGTCGAGGAGAAGATCAAGAAGTACCTCGGACTGGGGATTCTCGCGCAGGCGGGTGTCGCCATCGGGCTTTCGCTGGTGGTCAAGAACGATTTCACCGAACTGGGCGGAATGGTTCCCGGTCTGAACGGAGAGATGGTGCGGCACGGCGCGCTGATCGGCGAATCGGTCATCACGACGATTACCGCCACCAGTGTCATCTTTGGTGTCATCGGACCGATCCTGGCAAAGATTGCGCTGCAGAAAGCGGGTGAAATCACATACGATCCATACAAATCTAACGACAAAGGATAGTCGATGCCGCATCTGGAGCTTTCAACCTTCGTCATTCTCGGAATCGTAATAATCGTTGCTTTTCACGCCGGCAAGAACATACGGCACCTGAAGCTTCCGTCGCTCATCGGATACATGGTCCTCGGGGTGATCCTGGGCCCGTCCCTTTGCAACATCCTCTCCGAGGGGCTTCAGCTTCGGCTCAGCTTCATCACCGAGATCGCGCTGAGTTTCGTCGCGGTCAGCATCGGGCTGGAACTCAAGTTCTCCAGCCTGAAGAAACTGGGCATGGGAATCATCTGGATCATCCTCATGGAGTCTTTCGGCGCGTTTCTGGTGGTCTTTGGCGGACTCTATCTGCTGACGGGCGACCTTCCGCTCTCGCTGATCTTCGGAGCTATCGCACCCGCGAGCGCTCCGGCAGGTACCGTGGCGGTTATTCAGGAATATCGCGCGCGAGGAGGACTCACCAAAGCGCTTTATGCCGTTGTCGGTTTCGATGACGGACTGGGGATCATCATCTTTGGATTCGCGGCGTCGTTTGCCCGTATGATTCTGGATCGGGAAGGCGGTAGCGATCATGTGAGTCTGATGAGCCTGCTGATTAGCCCGATCAAGGAGATATTCTTCAGCATTCTGGTCGGCGTCGTCGCCGGCTGGCTTTTTTCGCTCATGACGCGACGGCTGAAAAATCCTACCGATGTCCTCATGCTCCTCTTCGGATACGTCTTTCTCGCTACCGGGTTGTGCGATATGCTCCATCTCTCGGTAATTCTGACCAATATGGTGCTTGGAATGCTGGTGGTCAATACGCAGCAGCATGCACTGGTGCAGAAGATCCATGATCGACTGCCGCTGATCATGCCGCTCTTGTTCCTCCTCTTTTTCACACTTGCCGGTGCGAATTTGCACCTTTCGAACCTGCCGGCGCTTGGTCTTCTGGGCGCAGTCTATATTCTGACCCGTACCACGGGACTCATGGGCGGCTCTTATATAGGGGGTATCTTGGGCGGTGTGGAAAAGAAGATTCGCAATTACACCGGTATGGGCATCCTGTCTCAGGCCGGCGTCGCGATCGGTCTGGCGCTGATCGTCAAACACGAGTTCACCGAAGTCGGCGTGACCATACAGACCGCCGCCGGTGAGATGACCCGCGGCGCCCACCTCGGTGCTGTCGTGATCACCACCGTCACAGCGACGTGTATCTTCTTTGAAATAATCGGACCCATTCTGACAAAAATCGCACTAACAAAAGCAGGAGAAATCCCGACGGATGCCGGCGACAATAATTGATCTGAACACTGCCCGGAATATCGCGCTGAACAGTCAATTTCCCGACCGCCATCTCACGGTACGTGAAATTGTCGAGCACCTCGGATACGTGCAGATCGACACCATCTCCGTGATCGAACGCGCGCACCATCACACCCTCTGGAACCGCAATAACGGCTACGACCAAGCCACGCTCGACGAGCTCCAGCGAGTCGATCGGGCTGTCTTCGAGTACTGGGGACACGCCGCGAGCATTCTGCCGATGCGCGACTATCGCTACTATCTTCCACTCATGAAGAGGAAATTCCGCAAGGATGCGCGGGAATGGCTGGGAATCGACACTCACGACAAGATCATGACCGAAGTACTCGACCGCATCCGCGATGAAGGTGCGCTTGCCTCGAAGGATTTTGCCGACCACCGCAAGAACGGAAATGCCGGCTGGTGGGACTGGAAACCCGCGAAACGAGCATTGGAGCTGCTCTTCTGGGGCGGCGAACTGATGATCTCACGACGTGAGAACTTCCACCGGCTTTACGACCTCACCGAACGGGTACTGCCCGATACCGTCGATACGACGCTGCCAACCGACGAAGAACTGGGTAGATTTCTGGTTCTGACGGCGCTGCGTGCGCACGGCATCTGCACCGAGAAAGACATCTTCGAGCACCTCTTCATTACCTCGAAGACGGTCATCGGCAAGGCAATTCAAGACATGGTTTCTGACGGCGAGATCAAAGAAGTCGCGATCGAATCGCTGAATGAACCGTGGTACGTACTTCCGGAAGCCCTCGAGAACGACGATCTCACGGAGAAACCGCCCACAGGCTGTCGGCTGCTTTCGCCCTTCGACAACACCGTGATCCTGCGCGACCGCGTACTGAAGCTTTATGGATTCGACTACAAGATCGAGTGCTACGTGCCGGCGCCGAAGCGGGTTTACGGCTATTTCACCACGCCGATTCTCTACGACGGGAAGTTCATGGGCAGGATCGATCCGAAGGCAGACCGGAAGAAGAAAACACTCATCCTGCGCAATATCGCCTTCGAACCGAACATCGAAATCTCCGATGATTTCCTGCATGCGCTATCTCAAGCGCTGAAAGATTTTGCCTTATTCAATCGCTGCCATCATATTATTATCGAAAAGTGTGAGCCGAAGAAGGTTTGCAATAAAATACAGAGGTGGCTCGAGAAATGAGGATAAAGGGTGTCGTTGTCGTACTGACGATACTGATAACAGCCGGTTGCGCGATTTTCATTCCACCGAAGATTTTCCGGGTGCCTGTCAATAGCAGTGTACCGCGGGAAGCGTTGGAAACGTTCCGGACGGTCGATGCCGATTACAGGATCGTGCTGGAGCCGTACGAGGACGCGAACGAGGTCAGCATTAAAGCGCCCAGCGGACACTACTACGAGTTCGGTTTCTGGGCTGCGCTCGATTCGACACTCGCACAGTGGGCGGATTACAAATTCACGTCCGAAAATCCCGAACCGGACGGCACCATCCATATCCACATCACGAAATTCCTGAGCAAGTCCGAGAACCTCAACAAGGCCACCCGCGATTTCCTCTATCAACTCGGCATCGTCGCCGAACTCACCATCGAGAATCACCAGAAGACCTTCGAGAAGCCGGTCATCGTCAATCTGAAAGTCCCGGTGGAAGGCGACGGGCAATCCGTCGCGCAGCTCAAGGAAGCCATCGACTACGCCATCCTCGAGTTTGTCATCGATATCGACCTCTTCGTCGATCGCGAATTGCTGGATCGGTAAAGTACCGTTTCCCCCGTCGGGTCCAGGCATCGTGTCTGCCCGTTTCTCGGGAAAGCGCGCCTGTGGGGGATTCGTATTTGCAGTCAAATTCACAGAAGGTCACGCGCTGCGAGGGATGAGGAAATAGAGCTAAGCAACCACTGACTGGCTGTGTGATAAAGCTTCTTTGGAGAAATACCCCCTCAAATCCCGCTGATATCGGGGATTTGAGGGGGTATTTTAGACTCTGTTGCAAACCTGGTGGGTCGAATGGATTTCACAATAACAATCCCGCAGGGATGACAGATATAAGGCGCGTAGGGGATTCATGTTTTCAGCAAGCTGAAATCATACAGGGGCGTAAGCCCCGGTTATTTATGCCAATACACGAATAGAGCGCCGGAGTTGCGACAGGTGTATAACCAACACGTTATCTGTCGTCCCTACGGGACTTTATAATCATCGTTAAGATATCCACCCACTTAATGTGCAACAGAGCCGTATTTTATTGTGTTCTACTTAATCATCATCGCACGCTTGACCGATTTCTTTCCATCCGCTTCCAGCACGAACAGATACACACCAGTACCTACCGTTTTCCCATTCTTGTCATCGCCATGCCATGTGAGGCTGTGTGACCCTGCATCGAACATGTCGTCGGCAAGCCGCTTCACGCGCTGTCCGAGGATGTTAAAGACCTCGACGCGTACGTGGCTCCGATTCGGGATCGAGAAGCTGATATTGGTTTCGGGATTGAACGGATTCGGATAGATCGATTCGATTGAAGGCACGGAAGGCGCACTGCTCGACCCGTCGCCCGGAACTCCGTTGAAGAAATCGACGAACACCAGATTCTGGAACATCTCGTACATGAACAGGACTTCCGCCTCCTGCGTGAGGAGCAATGACAGATTGTCCGAAGTGCTCTGATCCCAGTTGTTGTTGAGCACGATCTTGAACTCGTACTCACCCTGCGGTAGCGTGGTGCGGAACGAGAATCGACCATCGTCCGCGGTTTCGTCACCGCTTTCACCGTCATCGTTCATGTAGGTGAGTGTGGTGGTCTCATCCCAGTCGGTTCCACCGAGCGCAGAGAGTATGTTTCCCACTACGCAGGGAGGATTGGTGCTGTGGCAGACGTATTCGTCGCCCGATTTTTCCTGCGGCATCACACCGCAGTTTGCCCAGAAGATGACTTCCGTGGCTTCGTCAAGGGTGATGACCTGATTTTCGCCTGGCCAGTCGTTGCCATCCCATGCGTCGGATTCGATCACCTTGTATTCGTGCGTTCCGGCATCGAGTTGAGCGGTGACGGCCCAGTAGTTCGCGTCCGTGAGCACCAGATCGTAATCGTGATTATCGGGTGTCCAGTTGTTCATGGTGCCGACCAGGTGCGGCTTGATAATCTGGGTAAGCGCTGCCTGATTGTCGCCGGTCTGGATCGCGTTGCCGTTCATATCCTCCACGCCCGTGACCACCACGTTGCCGGTCTCGGTATTGGGAATCGCGGTATCGATCGTGAGGGTGACCTTGCGGTTGTGGGTCAGCATGACATCTTCGACCTGATAGGTGCCGGAGAATCCCTCCAGCGTATAGTTATCCATGTTCTCGGCGGTTGACTGAATGACATCCTCGCTGAAGACAATCTGGAGCTTGTTGTCCGCGGCGTGATAGGCGGCGTTATTCACGATGGTGGGTGTGATGTCGTCGGCGAGTTGATCCGCCAGGTCGTCCAGCTCGACCACCTTGTTATCGTATTCGTCGTACGGATCGGAGGTGAATCCGGCGTAGAGCAGGAAGCGGAAGGTTCCGCCGCCCACGATCTCGTCGCCCATGACCAGCGTTCCCTCGAAGGTGCCGTTGTGCGAACCGCCGGCCGAGCCCAAGACGAACGCGGCTGTCGCGCCCGAAGAGCTATTGCGGCGTCCGGCGTATTCGCCGCCATTACCCCACATGCGCTGGACGTGCGATTTTCCCGACCAGATCAGATCGAGCAGGTCGGGCGACCATCCCGATTTGACGTAGAGGTCGCCGGACGAAACGCTGTAGGTCACGTCGAGATAGTCGTTTCCGGTTTGCAGGACGCAGGTGCGGGTGACGTCGTCGTGTGTGAACTCGACGATCACTTCGTCGCCGGTTCCCTGCTCGACGCTCATAGCGTAGATGCTGTGCTGGTAGTTTGGCGAGACGTCCGAAAGTGCGGCGAAGTGGTTGTTCGAGCTCTCGTTGTAGTCGCCGTCGGTCTCGGAATAATATGCCACGTCGGAGCCGACCACGGAGCACGCGGTGCCTGTTGTGTTCTTGCAGAACATCCACTGCGCGCGGCCGCCGATCGATTCGAACACGGCGAAGATTTTATCGTTGTGCATGACGACTTCCTCGACGCCGTCGCGATCGACATCGGAGAGGTACGCCGCGGAGGTTTCGGTATAGTCGCCGTTCGCCCAGCGCGCTGCCTCGGCATAGACGTTGGCGTTCTTGATATGCGCGGAGTAGCGATGCTCCCAGTCCGCGATCTCGCCACTGGTGTGCCAGGCGGTCTCGTGCAGGTTGATCATCAGGACGTACCAGGCGAGCTGCGCGAGGTTGTTGTCGGGCGCGGACATGATATTCTCGTATGCGTTGTTCCAGACGGTTTCGTAGTTCCACTGTGGGCTGTGCTGATCCGAATGGGAAGCGGTACCGGCCCAGTTGGTGTACCAGGAGTTGTTGCTGCCGCCGTAGCCGTCGCCTCCGCCGCAGAGACCGTAAGTTCCGGGTGTGATGTCGATGCCGCTGCCGTTGAAGTCGGCGTTGTTGATGGCGGCGTCCAGCGCCCAGACGTTGGTGGCGGGGTAGTTGTCGTGACAGTACCAGAGCACGCTTTCGTAGTTGTCGAGGAAGAAGGAGTCGTGGTGCTCGTTCATCTCGGCGGCTACTTCCCAGTCGGTGCCATAGACGCAGATGCCGTACTGACCGGTGCTGTTGATGCGGTTCATAGCGCCGCTCGCGTCGTAGTGCATGTTTCCGACAAATTCGTTGTCGATGGGGATGCAGCGCAGGGTGATGCCCTGGTTGTTGTTCATCCAGTGGATTTTGTGGTTGTCGCCGGACCATAAATGCGGGCTGTCGTCGAGAATGACGGCGTTGATGCCGTGCTGGGTCCAGTTGTCGCCCAGCCAGTCGATCACGCCGGCTTCGGGATATTGCCCGGGGTTGAGCCAGACGCGTTCCGGAACCCACACCACGTGCGGTTCGTAGCCGTAGCGGAAATTGACCATGTCGTTTTCGATAGCGACCGACCAGTTGTTCATTTCATTCTGCACGAAGGGCATGATGTGCTGACCCAGCGCGGACGAAAGCATGGCGCAGTAGCCCTCCGTCACACCGCTGGCGATCCAGTCGTTGAACTCCGGGTTGTGCCATGCGGCCGCCGGCATGAGGGTGCCCGACATGTGGAAGTTGCCCGGAACGCCGGTCGCTTGATGGACTTCGAGCACCTCGTCGAAACCGCTGGTCTCTTGCGGGAACTGCCCGTAGAATACCTCGGTGTAGGTCAGACCCTGGTTGCCGTGGTGTACGAACGCGCAGTTTCCGCCGCGCGATCCACCGCGACCGCTTTCTGTCAGCGGATCGGTGAAACGCTCGATGACGCGACCGTTTCTCGTGACTTCACAGTCGAACCGGATATCGTCGATAGAGCGGTTGCCGCTCCACGGGATGACGATCTCGACCATGTTGCTCTCGGGCGAGCGGAGGGCTCTAAGCCGTTCGTTGCGGATATTCAGCGGCGCGAGCTCGAGCGTGAATGCCTGCCGACCGGCATTGTCGGTGACGAGCAGATTCAGGTTTGCGTCGGTGTTGGCGAAGGTGTCGCCGGTGGCGCGGTTTTCACGCCGGACGGTCATGTCGGTGAAGGTGACGCGGTAAAAGAGTTGTCCATCCTCGATACGCGCGAAGGTGGAGGAGATGTCGGCGAAATCGGTGTCTCCCACGCGGTCGAATCCGATGAAGTCACGGGCGGTCCAGCTCTTGGGGTTCCCGCTGATGTCCATTGCGGTAAGCGGCAGCGCGATCAGCACGGCCACCAGAAGAAGTATCGTGTTTTTCATATGGTAATCCTCTTGATATTATTATCGTCTCAATTATCCTATGGGATAGAGGATTGCTGTCAATGAAAATCGATATCGCGGAAGTTCAGATGTGGGAGGATTACTTGATCAGGAGCCGTTTCTTAATCTTTCCTGTCGTGTCCTGACCCGATTGGGCTTTGATGCAATAGGGCCCGTTCTCTTTCATGTTTCCCAAGTCATCGGTCCCGCTCCAGATCAAACGATGTGCAGAGGAATTCAGATAGCCTTTGAACAGTTGCCGGACATGCTGCTGCTGCATGTCGATAATTTCGATTTCGGCATACAGCGGCGTCTCGCCGAAAAACAGCGATACAGGGTTGGAGCTGAACGGATTCGGGCCTTTGCGATAACCCAGCGCTGAAATTGTGACTCCGCCGTATTCTTCCGATGATTCATCGAATGGTTCGACGTTGACAATCCACGTTTTCCGTTCATTGCTCTTGCCGTCCGAGACCTCGGATGTTATCCGGTGCTCGCCCGTTTGATCGAAGGAGCAATACAGATCGTTGCCGGTGCCGACGATTTCTCCATCTTTCTTCCACTGGTAATGCCGGACCGAGTCGCCGTGTGTCGCTTCAATCTTGAAAAAGAGCAGGTCGCCGACCGCTGACGCGATAGTATCGCAATAGGGCGAAAAAACCGCGTACAGAGGTTCCTGACCGAACATTGCCGCAGTGCAGAACAGCAGGATCGACGCGATGATAGCCTTCATGATAGCCGCCTTCATTTTATGTCATGAAACATGGAATCACCTCATATAGAGGAACTTCTCCGTTACCCTTGTCGTGTCCTGGTCGGATTTCGCAGTCAGATAGTAGATTCCGTTTTCTTTCAAAGCGCCTCGATCATCTATGCCGTGCCAGAACAGATGATATGTGGCGGGAGTCAGGTAGCCGACAAATAGTTGCCGGACATGCTGTTGCTGTTGATCGAGAACGTTGATTTCAACATGCTGGGGGCTATCGAGCTGAAGCTCAATGATGTTTTCCTGACTGAACGGATTCGGATCACCATAGCGCAACGATATCTTGCCGGGCTTTACGCCGAAATCACCGGACGGTCTGGTACTCACGAGCCATCTCTTTTTCATTGTGCTTTTTCCGTCCGACACTTCGCATTCCAGCCGATGCTCACCTGGGTATTCGTAGGAGCAGTATAGATCGTTGCTGTTGCCGATTACTTTTCCATCCTTCATCCACTTGTAATAAAGCAGCGAGTCGCCCGGCGATGAATCGACCTTGAAATAGAGCGGCACGCCGGTGCCTGCTGAGAGTAACGGTATTTCGGGTGAGAAGGACGTGTTCAGAAACCCCTGACCGAACATTGCTGCGGTGCAGAATAGCAGGATTGACGCGATGATACTCTTCATGAAATCCGCCTTATATACTATAATAATGAAACGATAATCATGAAGGCATGTTGCATGAAAAACGCCCGACCATCAGTCGAGCGTTAAGTGTTTTGTAAAATCGTTGCGTTATTTCAATAGCAGCGCTTTGCAGATATCCGAGCGGCCATCGCGATCGAGCCGGATCATATAGACGCCGGAGCCGGCTTCGTGACCGGTGTCGTCCATTCCGTCCCAGGTAACGTATTGCATGCCGGATTCCATCGTTTCGTTCGTCAGGCTGCGAACGATCTGTCCGCGTGTGTTGAAGATATCGATCCGAACCTGCTGCGGTTTGTCGAGATCGAATGCGATGGTCGTCTCCGGGTTGAACGGATTGGGCATGACCTGAAACGATTGTGCGACCGGCGTGACGGTCTCGCCATCGTTGCCAGTTCCTTCGATGGTCACCTGCCAGATCGTATCGACGGCGTAGGTACCATCGGATACGGTGCATTTTACCTCGTAGTCACCCGCATCGCTGAAGGTGTAGTTCATGTTGAGATTATCGCCGGCGAATTCATCGTTGACTGTCCAGTTGAAGATGGGGGTGATGTCGTTCCCCACTGCAAGCACCATGAAGAAGAGCGCTGTGCCGACCGGGTAGGTTAGTTCAGTCTCTTCGGGGTAAATGCCGTCGATGCTGAAATCGAAGATGCGGATACTGTCGATTACCACCGGTTCGATGGGTCTGTCGTTGTCGTCGGTCGGTACGGAGCCGATTGCCATAACCGTGTCAAGTCCGGCGATCACGTTCCCGAAGATGGAATAGCTGTCGTCCAGCCAGGGTGTGGCTGCAAGCGTGATGTAGTATTGCGATCCACCGGTGTTTGGTCCGGCATTCGCCATGGCGAGGACCCCGGGACCATCGTGCCGGAGTTCGTCGCAGAATTCGTCGGGAATGGTGTAGCCCGGGCCGCCATAGCCGTTGCCCAACGGGCATCCGTCCTGTATGACGAATCCATCGATCACGCGG
Organism: Cloacimonadales bacterium (SeqCode); assembly: GCA_963666875.2. Classification (GTDB taxonomy): domain Bacteria; phylum Cloacimonadota; class Cloacimonadia; order Cloacimonadales; family JAIOQZ01. The sequence goes on along the minus strand of CAXXPU010000014.1, from coordinate 306,390 downwards.
TGGAAGATCAGGCCGTCGTAGAAATTCGCTCTCGCCAGATCGATGAAGTTGTTGGCGGTGATGGGAACCAGGTCTTCGTGCAGGATGCAACGGAAACTGCCCATGCTGGTCTGCCACTCGGCATAGCTTTTTGCCGATAGCGGCGCCAGAATCACGCAAAGAAGGATGAGAAACATCAGATGTCTTTTCATCGAAACCTCCAGAATTATCAATTGATTCTATTGCACATGATGTCATCCACCCGCGTCAAGATATTTCGCGTTGCAAGAAAGCAGGAATACCCCCAGAATTTTTGAGTGCGTAGCTGTAAGGTGATGGAATGCTATCATTTATGTATGTTTAATAGTAAAAAATCCGGTAGACTATCTGAGTGTTAATGGTTCTTTGCTGTGTAAAATAATTGTTTGTCCTTCGATACACCGCTTCGCGGCACTCAGGATGACAAACTATTATTTTACTATGAGTTATCCACCATTGTCATCCTTGTATATTGACACAGTTCATTGAGAAGCCAGAATAGCGGTAACGCCGCCAGTTTAGATGAGTGGATTACCCTGGTGGCCACCAAGGTAATCCTGCCGGTCTCGAGATCGTTGTCATCCAGGGCTAATAAGCCCGGCACTCAGCTTGGTCCAGACCGGTTCATAATGCGATTCCGAACAGTTGCGTGGGCTTGAAGCCCGAATACAAGAAAGGAGCAATTATGACCAACATTAGCGACAATCTCTCGACCTTCATCGGGATCGATGTTTCGAAATCGACCCTTGATGTATTTATATCAGGGAGAGAGGAAACCTTGCAAGTAAAAAATGCCGCCGTGGGATTCGAGGAACTCTATGATGCAATCCGCCAGTGCAATGATCCTGTCATTGTATATGAATCGACGGGAGTGTATGGGAAAAAACTGGCACGCTATTTGTTAGAGCATAACGTAATGGTTGCAGAAGTTAATGCCTATCAGGTTCATAGCTTTGCCCGTAGTACTGGAAAGCTAGCGAAGACAGATCGGATCGATGCGGAGACAATTGCGCTGTATGCCGAGAAGCTCGGCGTCCGATTGCTGTGCAAGGTGGATAAGAGGCATGAGGCAATCAGGGATTTGATGAAACGGAAGCATCAGTTGATTGACTATCGGAAAAGAGAAAAGAATCGCAGAGAATCCACTCTGGATCATGAGATTATCGATAGTATTGATCGACATGTCGAGTACTTGAATGATGAAATCAAGCGAATCGAGAAGCAGATAGATGAACTTCTGGATCAAGTACCGGAGTTTCGTGAGAAGACAGAGCTGCTAACGACAATCCCCGGCGTCGCAAAGCATACAGCACTGACGATGTTGGTCGAATTGCCAGAACTTGGCACCCTAAACAGGAAAGAAATCGCTATGCTTGCAGGCTTGGCCCCGATCAATCATGATAGTGGAACGTTGAAAGGGAAAAGGCATATTCATGGTGGCAGACCATCGGTTCGAAATGCACTGTATCTTCCAACAATATCATCCTTTCAGTGGAATCGTAAAATCGGCTCGTTCCGGGTGGATTTAATCGAGCGAGGAAAACCCGGGAAAGTGGCAACCACGGCTTGTATGAGAAAGATGGTGACAATCATGAATGCGATGGTTAGAGATAATCTCGCGTGGGGCATGAAATCGCCATCATTGCATGAGTCAACGAACTGAGTTTTATGTGGATAAATGCGTTTGAAGAGTAATTTGTCCACAATCCACGCCGAATAGAACGTCAAAGTGTCTCGTTCGCTTATCGTGGTGTGGATTGTGTCCATTTCAGACAAATTCCAGCATTTATCCACGGAAAACGAGAGGATACCCCCTTTTTATACTTGACGCTCGACACAGTTGCTGAGTGCCGCGAAGCGGTGTATCGAAGGATCATGGTGGATAACGTTACCAAATTGGTATCGAACCAAGGTATTACGAAAAACTGGGGGTATTCCTGTTCGCGTATCAAGAAAGACATTGACAAGCCGTCTGCCGGAAAATCTATGTTTATTCTATTCAATATTTCATGGTATACAAAAGGAGCAGGTATGAAGTATTTAGTATTACTGATTGCATTATTGATGGTGTTCGCTGCCTGTACGCAGGAACAGAAACAGGAGCAAAAGCAGGAAGCACAGCAGGAGATCGCTCCGGCTGATACGTTGTCCGCACGCGATACGCAGGTCATGGCGCTTGTCGAAAAGGCTGTCGCGATGATGCTCGAGGAAGGTACGACGGAAGAAGGACGCGAGGCAGTCTTCGCGAAGTTCGACGACATTAAGGGTCAGTTCGTAGAAGGCGAGTACTACCTTTTCGTCTATAATCTGGACGGAACGGTGATCGCGCACGAGGCTTCACCGGAATTGATCGGTCAGAATCTGATCGACAAGGAAGACGCCGACGGCGTGAAGATGATCGCCGAAATGGTCCGGATCGCGAAGGAAGAGGGATCCGGCTGGATCAGCTACCTGTGGCCCTATCCGGGTACCGGCGAAATCAAACCAAAGCGTGCCTACATCGCACGTCCGGGCGAGATGGAGATGTTCATCGGCTGCGGCTATTACGCCGATTGAGTTTAAATGAGAAACCGCCGGTCGTGCAATCCACAACCGGCGGTTTTCGTTTTATAGCGGGTTATTCGATCGTGATTTCTTTGCAAACGGAGCTTTCACCCTTGGGTATGGTGAGTTCCAGGGTATCGTCTTCCATCTTCGCCTTGATCGTGGATGGATCGACATCGCCCGGTATCGGGATCGACCGGTAGTAGTTACCGGAGTAGCGCTCCGAATAGACCACCGAGCCCTTTTCCTTCTTCTCGTTCTTCTCCTCGCGGTGCGCCTCGATCACAAGCTGTCCGCCGGCGGTGGAAATCTTCACGTCGTCCTTCTTCATTCCGGGAAGATCCGCGATGAGCTTGTACTCCTTGTCGCTCTCGACAATATCCAGTGACATCATCGTGTTCAGGCTTCGTTTCGGCGTTTCGAAAAACCGATCAACGAAATCGTCGAACAAGGACATCATCGGATAATCTCTTTCCTGCCTTCTCCAGGGTACCAGTTTCATGATAAACCTCCTCATTCCTGTTTTCGATGACCGCTGAAATTTTCGTCGTCCTGAAAGGCTGACGATTCGGATCATCTTCTACATGTAATATAATAAGAAATGGAGGTGTGTCAAGAAAATTTAGCACTCTCATGCGGATATTGCTAATGTTCCTTCTGCGAAATCCGATTCCCTGGCATCATGCTGTAGGGCAAGTCCCTGTGCTTGACCTCTCTATGGTCCGCCAAGCTCCAGCTTGGCATTTCTTCTGGCTCTGTTGCATATTGGGCGGCTACAGAATCCAAAGAATAGCCATTTGCCCACTCGGTTTGCAACAGGGCCTTTCTTTTAAATCGTCGATGTTTGGGAACGAGAAGAAGGGCAGGCACGGGACCTGCCCCTACAATAAATCCCCACAAAAAACCGCCGACTTTTTCGGCCGGCGGTCATGTCTGAGGAGGGTCTATTTCAGCAGCACAGCCTTACGCACGGTGCTGTTGCTGCCGGATTGGATCTTGATAAAGAAAATACCGCTTCCGAAACCTTCGGCGTTCAGGGTGTAGGAACCCTCTCCCGCTGGCAGGTTGTACTTCGTTGTGGAGGCGACTCTTCTGCCCTTGATGTCGAATACGTCGATCCGCACGTCACCCGCTTCCGGGATTGACCACGCGATGTTGGTGACCGGATTGAACGGATTGGGGTAGATATCGAGCCCAAATTCCGCAGGTGGAATATCCAATTCGCCGCTGGACTGGATGTATTCGAGCGTAACATCCACCGCATCGTTGATTTCGCCTTCGGACACCACGACGTCTGCAAGCAGGACGGTGTCGTAGTGTTCCAGTTCGAAGGCGATCGTATAGGCTCCCGGATCGAGCAGGATGTAGAAGTATCCGTTTACATCCGGATGGTAGATGTCGTTGTCGATGACAATCGCAACATCTTCCACCGAGCCGTCGCCGCCGTCGAGGGTGACGGTTCCGGCGATACCTGTGGGAGATACGACAGGTCCGAGTTCGCCATCGAACGAGATGTTCTGTGCGTAGATATCGGCTGAGCCGTTGCGGCTGTCCTCCCAGGTTGCGAAGATGTACTGCTGGTTCGTGTTTGCCACGACGGGGTGGACGATGTCGTTGGCGGTCTGGCAGACGTAAACCGAGCCGTCCAGCCACACCTGGCTTCCGTCCGGATCGATACACATGGCCATGATGTAGTCGGTATTGGCAGCGGGTGCGTCGATAGTGTAGAACAGGATCGAGTTCTGGGTCATGGCGTCAGTGAGAGCGCCCTGTACGCCGAACGGATAGGGATTGTCGCTGCCGAGGGATATCAGGGTCACGCCTGTTTCGCCCCAAAGGCGACTGCCGCTCTGGTTGAGCTTCTGTCCGGTGAGTCCGCGCATGTTCTGATCGCCGTCCATTTCATTCCAGAACACGGTCAGCCTCGCTTCGACCGGATCAACCACTGCTTGCGGATAGTATCCTACGGTGGTTGCACTCGTGGAAACGGCAACACCGCCATCGGGATAGGCGGTTGTTCCGTCGCTGAATACCCACTGGGCAAAGACTTCACTCATATTGTCGCTGTCACGATCATCGTTCCAGGCTATTCCGAAGCCACCTTCTTCATCGGGCGAAATGGAAAGCTGCTGCGTCCATGCGCTGACGCCACCCTGGGTCGAGATCACGGCTTCTTCGTCCCAAACCTCTTCGAGGCTACTGTCGTATTTCATGGCATAGATGTGCCGGGTGGGGGAGTAGTAAGGTCCGGTGTCCTTGAAGTACTTCATGATGACGCAATCGTTGTCTGAAGGTACGAGTTGGGGATGGTTGTATGTGAAACTATCGTCAACCATGTCGATGAAGGGATCGGAGACGATTGTGCCGTCTGCCGAAATCCCCTGCAAGCCGATACCGTCTTCGGTTATCCAAGCAACGACGACATTGTTTTCAGTTGTCGCCGCAACGGTGGGCACCATGTACGAGATATCGGCATTGGTGATGGCGATACCGTCGTCACCCCAAGAGAAGCTGCCGTCAGGTGCAATCTTGTACACCATGATGTCGGGATTTTCGTAGTATCGTGTGTCCTGGAATGCCAGAATCAGGTTGCCGGCGGGATCGCAGCAGATATCCCACTGGGTCAGCCACGACATCTGCGAATGGTCGCTGACCAGGATGCCGTTGGTCTCCCACTGTTCGTTTCCGTCGTAGTCGAAGTATTGGGCGCGAACGTCGTAATTCCCGCTGTCGTTGGAGAACCAGGCGATGTAGAACGATCCATCCTGGCAGACCGCGGTTTTAGGAATCGCCTGTTCACCGGTGAGATTGCATACAACATTGTTTACTGCCGCGTCATCGCTCCAGGCTGCGAAGATGAGCTGGAACAACAAGATCAGAATGAATGATAGCACGGTCTTTTTCATGTTATCCTCCTGTAGATAATGAAAATATATTATATTTCATCATGCACATAATGCTCCAGTCGTCAGGATTTGTCAAAGTATGAGTGAAAAAAATCGCAATTTCCCCGATATAAATAGCGAACAGAGTCCGAAACATGATTTTGTAACTGAAAATACCGTATTATCTCATGGATTAATCCATGTTGGCATGCATTCTCCCGATCCGAATTCATGCGGAACAATAAAGAGGTCCCACCAACGGCAGGACCTCATTCATTACAGTAAACTCAATTACTTGATCGGGATATAGATATCGAACTCCGAATCGTGCTCTCCAAACTTGAAGCGGTCATCGTAGAGCTCGATCTGTGCCTTGCTGTCGAGTTCCATGCCGTTCTCGGAGAGCGCGGTGCTGAATATCGTGTTGTAGGTGTCCTGCAATGTATTCAGCGCGCCTTTGTGTGTGAACACGGCGTACTTCGCAGGCGAAATCACATACGTGACCATGCCGTCCGGCACGTTGTCGAACGACTCGACCGGCAGACCGGCGATGTAGTCGAACGGCGTATTCTCGTCGAAGTTATCCATTTCGACATACGGACAGATGCCCAGTGCGAACCGGTCGTTCGTACGGTTTGTGATCCGGTTGCATCTGGTGTTGAATTGCCCCCACAATTGCGGTATTGTATTTTCTCTCATCGTTGTCTCGCACTTGAGTCCGATCACCTTCATTTCTTTTAGTTCAACGATCTTGGGTTTCATGTGTTCTCCTGTGTTGGTGTAATAGGTTGGATCCAGGACATTGATCGGTCCGAAATAGCAGACCGCGTGCCTGGTCTTTCTGATTTTCCCCGGGGTGATGTCGTGCTGTCTTTTGAACGCGCGCGTGAACGCCTCCTGGGATTCGAAGCCATACTTTCTGGCGATGTGGAGGATCGGATCGCGGGTGAAGAGAAGGTCTCTTCCCGCCCTGGACAATCGTCGCAGATTGATGTACTCCTTGGGCGTGTAACCGGTGTGCGCACGAAACATCCTGAGGAAATAGTACATGGAAAAGCCTGCGAAGTCGGCGACCGTTTCCAGGTCGAGCTTTCCCGTCAGTTTCCGCTCGATGTAGTCGATGGCACACTGGATCGTGCGACGATAATCCATCCGGACTCCTTTTGATCCTAAGCGCTTTTGATCATAATTGCTCTATACACCCCTGTTTTATATCGTCAATGTATTCGAAAAAAAAACTTGCTTCTTGCGATCTCAAGAAATCAACATCTGAATGTGTCGAGCTTGCGAGACTCTTCTGAATGTTGGTATCAAGCGGCCATTTCCCAGTATAACATTCGGAAGTCATACCGGTGTTCGACTGGCTTGCCTATGTCCGATGACAATGTAGGGGCAGGTTCCTGTGCCTGCCCCTTATATGTTGTCATTTAGAATACCTTGATGGGAAATTCAGCGTTCATATTCTGAGGTAAAAGTATTGCCCCGATGCGCATCAGGGCAATACATCGGTCTTGAGATCGTCCTGCCCCGAGGGATTAACATCCCGTTTTGTAGAAAGATCCGGACCGATTATCCATAGAAACCCGAACAGTTTCCTGAGCTTCGAGCTCGAATAAATAAGGAAGGAGTACACATGGAAAAGAATAACATGCGCACATTTACCTATATCGGCATCGATGTCTCGAAAGCCCATCTGGATTTCTATATACCTACAAGCGGTAAAACTTTGCAAGTGAAAAATGACAAAATCGGTTACCGAAAGCTTCAGAAGGAACTTGGCGATCTTGATGATGCATTACTGGTCATGGAAGCGACCGGTGGTTACGAGCAAGGAGTTTTTCGATATTTCGTTAAGCTTGATATTCCCTGCAATATCGTGAATCCGAAGCATTCCAAGGATTTTTCCAGGTCGATGGGCACCTACGAAAAGACCGATCGTATCGATGCGAAAGTGCTTTCAGCTTTTGGGGAATTTCGCAAGCTTCAGCCGATGGAATTTCCAGATGAAGATCGTCAGAAACTTCGTGATTTGGTTCGCAGGCGGTTACAAATCGTTGCTAACATCAGTAAGGAGCGTAACCACCTTGAGAAAGCATCGGGAGTCGTGAAGAAGGATATCCGGCAGCATATCGAATTCCTGGAAAAGCGGCTTGAGAAGCTGGATAAGTCGATTGACGATGTGATATCTTCATCTCAGGAATTGTCGGAAAAAGCCGAGATATTGGGCAGCGTCAGTGGGATCGGATCGCAGTCGATATCGATCATTCTTTCCGAACTACCCGAATTGGGTAATCTGTCTCACCGAAAGATATCGAAGATCGTGGGTGTTGCCCCCTTAGCGTATGACAGTGGCAAGCTCAAAGGAAAACGTTCAATCTATGGAGGACGAAAGAATATCCGGAATGTGCTTTATATGGCTGCCTTGTCAGCGTCCCGGCATAATCCGAGAATCAGGTCGTTTTACAGGAGACTCATCGAAAACGGTAAATCGCATAAGGTTGCACTGGTGGCGTGCGTTCATAAACTCTTGATCATCATCAACGCCATGATTTATACCGGATCAAAATGGGATTGCGACACGGCAGACACTGTGTTGGAGAAACATGAGAAAATGGCAATGATAAGCTCTGTCTATTAAGTGGGATCGGAAGTGTTGGTGCCTCGGAGATCGATCGAAGCGGAGCGAAGGGAGATCTCCGAGGCACCAGAAAAAGTCTTTGACGAGAAACACAGTTTCTACAGAAGAAAAGAGACCTGTTTTTTCTTGCGCATGTTTATTCATTTATGCAGAATTGATTCTCCCGGATAAAGGAGTGACGATGACATTCACTGAAACGGTCGTGGAGATAATCGGCTCGATACCGCTTGGAAAGGTGTGCACATACGGCGGCGTGGCAAAGCTCGCCGGTTCGCCGCGCGGTGCGAGACAGGTGGTGCGGATTCTGCACACGCAGACCGCGAAGCACGATCTACCGTGGTTTCGGGTGGTGAATTCGAAGGGATCGATCTCGCTTCGATTCGGCGAAGGCTACGAAGAACAGAAGATCATGCTCCTGCAAGAGGGGATCGAGTTCGACGACGACGACCGGATCGACCTCAAGCGGTTCGGCTGGAAGCTTTCGTATTGACACGTGTGCAAACCTGGTGGGATGAAGGGTAATTCCGTAGGAATGATAGATTTTATGCCGGGGCGTAAGCCCCAGTAATATATGCCAATACACGAATAGAGCGCCGTAGGTGCGACAGATACATAATCTCGCTCGCGATCTGTCGTCCCTACGGGACTTTGCTCCTCTTCTGAGCCTGTACCCGAGGCTTACGCCTGTGATTTTGCTTGCAAAATCGAATCCCCATGCGAGCTAAAAATCTATCGTCCTTACTGGACTGGGAGAAAACGCTGCTCACACAGCCTGGGAGGTCGGCGCCTACAGAAGAATACTAACTCGCCCAACAAATATGCACAAAGCCTAATCTTCTTCTTTCGCCTCTTCGTCCTGGTTCAGGCTCGAGGTAAGCAGGTTCAGCAGTTCCTCGATGTCCGGCTCGATGCTGTCGAACTCGGTCTGGCTGATGATGGACGACTCCTTGAGCAGCAGCAGCCAGTACATGGTCTCGTTCGCTGCCTCGAGCGCGAGGCGGAGATTCGGTATCGCCTGCGATTCCCGAACGATCCTGCCGATGGCGGTTCCGCTCCCGACAATCTGATCGCTGAGGATGTTCTCTCGTTTTTTATCCCTCAGATATTTCGCCAGGCGCACGATTCTGACCGCAAACGCGAAGCTCTTCTCTTGTAGAATATCCCCTTTAAGCTCGTCACTATCCATTATAACCCGCTCTGTTGTTCTTTTTCTCTGAATCGTTCAAGATTCATTTTAAGACCGTGAAGGTGGTGGAAGCGAGCCTTCGATTCGTTGAACCACGAGATTCGTTTCGAGACGATCTCGGAGCGCATGTGCTCGTTGTTGCAAGTCGCATGCTGCAATCGCAACAGCACCGAGCCGAGTACCAACGGGTCGTAACCGGATCGCGCCGCGTAGATCATGCCCAGTTGGTCGGCTTCCTGTTCGTACTGGTCCAGTCGTCCCTCGACCAGGGTTTCGTATATATTCAGAAGGTCGTCCTCGAGTTCCGCTTCGAGCTTTTTCGCGTCTTCATCGTAGGCGTCCGGGACTTCCCGATCCAGCTCGTCGAAGGCGTTTTCGGCGTTGATGTGGTGTTTGCGTTTCTCCATCTCCATCAGGCCGTGGAAGCGGTTGACGTGCGCGATCTCGTGACCGAGCACCACCGCAAGTTCCGCTTCGTTATCGACCAGCTTCAGGAGTCCATTCGTGATCAGGATCACGCCTCCCGGGAAGGCGTAGGCGTTTACTTCGGGAATGTCGAGAATGAAGAACCGGAATTCGCGGTCGAAGCCCTCGCTGTTGGAAGCCACGTAGTTACCGAGGCAGTTGACGTAGTCCGTCCAGACATCGTCATCGACCATTCCGTATTTCTCGATAACCGACGACGCCAGCGTAAAGCCGATGAGCTGCTCTTTGTAAGAGAAAAATTCTGGAGCGCTGGAAGCCGGTATCAAGGGCTCGTTTCGAGCAGAGATATGATAGTCGTTCTTGCCGCGCAGGGCGAAATTGCCGTACTTGGTGAGATTGACCTCGTATTCCAGCATCTTTTCGACGCCATTGATGCTGCCGCCGTGCAGACTTGCCACTTTACCGGAGAATCCCTTGGCTCCCGCCGACATCCCGTGTCGCGAGACCTGGATCGAGGGGACGTCGTTTCCGATCTGATTGATCGCGTTGCGACCCTTCGCTTCCGTGCCGGCGCGTTCCGAGACATAGCCGGCCTGATTGTCGCAGGTGATTTTAACCCAGCGTCCAACCGTCTCTTCGACATCGTATGTCTCGCCGACAGGCAACTCAGTGATAACCTTGTAAAATGAACCCGGGCCTTCGCGTAAATAGGATCGAACGCGCTTGATCGTAATATTGTCGGCATGGATGAAACCGATGGACATGACAATCAGTAATATCAGGAGTCTCTTGATCATTTGACCTCCAGTGAATAAACGTCGTCCCAATCTCGCGGCGGCTGTTTTTGATATAGCATGCAGCGTCGAAGCATTTCCCCCGGATGCTCCGTCGAAAAACGGCTCTTCGGAGAGCTGACGGAAGATTTTTTCTGCTTCCGCCCACTTAAATGCACGGTATTTTTCCAGTGCCTCGGCGTATAAATCGATCAGCTTTTTTATCATACGGTTCACCCGCCGGGGCTACGACCTCGTATATTTTCGTCGGTTTAGCTTTACCTTTCACGCGAATTGTGTCAAGTTCTCTGCATTGGATCACATTTTCTACGAGCCGATACGTCGATTCGCTGATGAGGATAGAGGTGAGATAAATCTTGTTCACGGCCTCCAGCCTCGCCGCCAGGTTCACGTCGTCGCCGATGGCGGTGTAGTCCATGCGCTTGACGGAGAGCCGATATTGCCGGAGACGATTTTTCCCGAGTTGATCCCGATGCGCGTGTTGAGATGAAAATGCCGCGTGACGTCGCCGTCCTGATTGTCGATCAGGGATCGGCTGAGCCGTTTGTGCTCGAGCGCTGCCTTGCAGGCGGCTATCGCGTGGTCCTCCCGCGAGATCGGCACGCCGAAGAGCGCCATCAGTCCGTCGCCGGTGTATTTGTCCAGGAGTCCACCCTGCTTCATGAGGATATCCACGAAGCCGTCGAAATAGTCGTTCAGATAGCGTACCAGTTCTTTCGGTGTGCGATTCTCGGATATTTTCGTGAAATTGGCGATATCGGAGAAGAACACCGTCGCTTCGACCTCTTCGCCACCCATTTCCACTCGATCCGGTTCGCGGATCAATTCCTGCACCACGTCCGCGCTCAGGTAGCGACTGAACACGGTGCGAATCTGACGTTTTGCCCTGCCTTCGATCGTGCAGGTAGTGCATGGTCGCGGTGACGAAATAGGCGATCAGGAAGGTATTCAGGATGGAGATCACCGGAAGCAGAAGGCTCCATGTCCGCCAGCAGACAATGCTCAGGATAAAGATGACGGTGACCGACAACAGGAGCGGCACGATCACGCTCTGCTCGAACCGCGCGAAGCTGAAATAGACGCCGAACGCGATCAGCACGAGCACCAGTAGATGCAGCTCGATGGGAAGGTTATAGACGTTGTCGCCGCACAGGTAGTTGCTGAGTGCGGTCGCCCAGATTTCCATGCCCGGGAAGATGCGGTCGGTGGGCGTGGGTTTGAGGTCGAACAGCCCTCCCGCGGTGGTTCCGATGATGATGTATTTGCCCTGAAGCCGCTTCATCAATGCCTGTGCTTCCGCGCTGCTCTCGCCGTACAGGTGTTGCCGTGCCAGTGCCAGCACGTAGCACATGGAGATGTATTGCTCGCCGAAGGCTCCATCCACGCCGCCGCTGCCGTACCAGTAAAGGCGGAATTTTCCTTCTTTGTTGCTGTGGATAGCTTGATTGCGTTCGCAGACCGGCGCCAGCGCGACTTGCGGAAGAATAACGTCCTCGATCCGGTAGTAGAGCGGTATGCGCCGGATGATCCCGTCGTCGTCCGGCTCCACGTTGATCACGCCCAGCTTCGACGCCGCTTTGCGCAGCACCTCGATCGGCTCGAGCATGCCCTGGTAGCGACTTTCGGCGGGAATGGCCGGTTCCGCGATACAGAATGTCCCGATGTCCGGTGATACGCCGGTCGATTCGGGAACGAGCTGCACGCCAAGGATCACGTCGCCTTTATTGCGAATCGCCTCCGCGAACATGCCGTCGGTCTCGTCGGCGAAGGTCTCGGCGCGGTCGAAATCGGGGTCGGTGAATTGCAGGTCGAAGAGGATGTTTTTTGCACCGGATTGTTGCAGGAAGGTCAGGATCGGATACCATATATCGCGCGGCCAGGGCCAGGGGAGGTGGTTCTCGCGGGTGAATTCGAGCGAATTATCGTCGATGGCGATGAGGACGATGGAGGAATCGGGCACGGTCTCGTTCAGGATGAAGTGGAGGTCCTCCACCTTGCGTTCGAGCACCTGAAAGAGCGGCAGCCGGTAGATCGCGTAGGAGAATCCCGCCAGGACGCAGGCGATCAATAGCGCAAAATACCATCTGCGATAGATCGATCCGAAAAAGGTCGTCAGTCTCATCGCGTGGTCTCCAGCAGGATCCCGATCTCCGTCAGCATCAGAGGATGAATCGACGGATTTGCCGCCAGGATGCCGTTATCGTCAAGGTTGTGCGATTCGCCGTCAAAGTTGGTGACGATCCCACCCGCCTCTTCGACGATCAGCTTACCGGCCGCCACATCCCAGGGATTCAGGCGCCATTCCCAGAAGCCGTCGAACCTGCCGCAGGCGACGCAGCACAGGTCGAGCGCCGCGCTTCCAGGACGCCGGATGCCCTGTACCTTCTGGTGGAAGTGATTGAAATAGCGAAGATTATTCTCGCAACTGGAGGCGTAGTCGTAGGGAAAGCCGGTCGCTAAAAGGCATTGTTCCAGCTTGGTGTTGTTCGAGACGCGGATCGGTTTGTCATTCAGATAGCTTCCTTTTCCTGGGGCGGCTTCGAAGAGCTCGTTGCGGATGGGATCGAACACGATGCCGTAGTAGGGCTTGTCGTCGATGTAGAGCGCTACCGAGACGCACACGAAGGGGAATCCGTGAAGGAAATTGATGGTGCCGTCGATAGGGTCGATGATCCACAGGTATTTTGCCGATTTCATCTCGCTCGCGGTCTCTTCGGCGAGAAACCGGCTCTGCGGGATCAGACGGGTGAATTCGGTCTTCAGGAAGTTCTCGACTGCCTTGTCGATTTCGGTGACCGGATCGAATTTGGTCGATTTGGTCTCGTACCGGTCGATTTTACCGAAGTGCTTGCGGATCATCTTTCCGGCTTCCCGCACGATTTGCCTGACTTCTGCGATGTATTCGAGGTTATTCATAGTCGATACTCACTCCGATCGCTCTGCCGTCCAGCTCTTCCCAGTGCGAGAATCGGACGGCTTGCTCCCAATTCATTCCACACTGCCACTTATACAACCGGTATGGTTTTATGTCCAGTTGTTCAATGAAAACGCGCAGATTTTCAACGGAAGATTCGCGATTGAGCGGTACGGTCAACGTTTCACCGCTGTAGTCGATTATCCTGTCGAGGACGCGGCGCATGTCCGCGAAGATTTTTATGCGGATTCGAACGGGGAGGTCGCTTTCGTTGCCGTGCAGCTTCAAGTGGATGGTTTGCGCCGATCGTTTCGGTGACGCGACAAGCTTCAATTCTGTTCCGGGATGGAACTCGAAGAAGTCGATGGGGTTGATCCTTTCACCCCCCTGATAAGGGGGGACAAAGGGGGGGGGCGTACATATCCGAAGCGTGTTGAACACCGTCGGATTCATCTCTTTTCGTGGGGCGTCGAGCGTGATTTCGCGGAGCGTGACGCCGGGTCGTTTTTTGAGGTCAAAGGCTTGTCCGGCAACATTCAGCACAAAGTTGCCCGGTTCGAGCAGCCGGAACAGATAGCCGCTGTCGTTGGTCAGCATGGGTTGGACCAGCGGATGACTGCGTTCTTCGATAGCCACCGGCAGGTCGAGGTACGGCTCGGAGGAGGTGTCGGTGAATCGCAGGATAAGCAGGTTGTCGTTGCAGTGTTTCAGGAAGGAGATGTAGGCGTTCCAGTGGCAGTCGAGGTGCTTTTGGAGCAGTGAATCCGACGGCTGGATGATGCCGAAGCCGTAGGGTGAGTTTCCGCCCGATTCGATGGTCAGCGCCCAGGTCTGGAAGGTGGAATAAATGTAGTCGCGCGCGTAACCGTTCTGGAAGTTATTCCATGTGTGGATGGTGTAATGTCCCTCTTCGAAGTCCCGCGGCAATTCTGCGGCAACATCCCGCGCCAGCCGGTACATGCCGAAGTAATCCGGCGAAAGGTCATCATCCCAGCGCCAGGGGAAGAAGACGCGTTCGGAGTAGCTTCCCATCACGGAGCTGTGGTAGAAGAGGGACGCGATGAACTGGTTCGATTCGTACAACCGCATCATCGCCTGCACCTCCGGTTCCGAGGCGGGTGTCTCCCCCTTGTAGTATCGACTCCGCTTCCAGGACGAATCGCCGTTCTCCCAGTTGAACGGGTAGTTCTTGTTCAAATCGACGCCGTCCTCGAGTGGCTCGAAAATGCCGTCCCAGTCGGTGTCGGTATTGTTCTTGCGCTTGAACTGGCATTTTCCGCCGTTGACGAGGTTGAAGCCTTCCGGATCGACTGTCGGCACGAACCACAGTTCGTAGTTATCGACGATGTCGGTCAATAGCGGATCGATGCCGTAGGACTCGATGGTCTTACGGGCGTTGTTCAGCACCACTTCGATCCCGATCACCTCTTCCGACTGGTGCGACCCGACAAACAAAAGCTTCGGATCGTAGTCCTCGGTCAGCGAGACATTCCGCGAGACCTTGATCGCGTAGATGGGGAGCCGGTCGGTGCCGCTGGTTCCGATGATTTTCCATGAGGCGATCTCCGGATTGATCTGAGCGATTTCTCGGATTTCAGACATAAGCTCCCACGGACGAACGTAGCCGTCGTCCAAAGGATAGACGTTCTCCACCGCGAACACGCACAGTGGTATGAGTAGCAGCAGTACTGCCGGAAGTGGTTTCGGTATTCTTCGCATCACTGCATGATTGTGGAGGATCGGAACGCGGCGTCAAGGAAAAAGGCAATGCAAAAAAAACTTGCCACCACAGACCTTTCAAACGATTATGAATAAAAGCAAACAACAAGGAGCAGACCGATGAAAGTGACACATTTTGATAAAATCAAGCTGGAAGAAGTCAACGTCGAGGGAGCCAAATCGACGAAGATACGCTGGATGATCGCGGAAAAGGACGGCGCGCCGAACTTCGCCATGCGCATGTTCGAGGTGGAACCGGGCGGATTCACGCCGTACCACAGCCATTCGTGGGAGCACGAGGTGTTCATCCTCGAGGGCGAGGGTATGTTCGTGACCGAAGAGAAGGAAATTCCCTTCAAAGCCTGGGACGCGATCTACGCCGATCCGTATATGAAACACCAGTTCCGCAATACGGGTGACGGCATCCTGCGTTTCCTCTGTCTGGTTCCGCACCAGAAACCTGAACAACCCAAGAAGAAGACCCTGAATCCATTCGCTCAGGGTACTGCCAACAACTGCTAGAAAGGATTTTTAGTATGAACGCTGATAACAAGAAATTTTTCAAGAATCTGGTCAATGTCTGCGCGCCTTCGGGACACGAACAGCCGGTCCAGAAAATCTATGGCGAGTTCGTCAAGCCCTATTGCGACGAAGTGACTACCGACGTCAACGGCAACTGGATCGCCTTCCGCAAGGGAAAAGGCAAGCGCAAGCTGCTCATCTCCGGTCATGCGGACGAAATCGGACTTATGATCTCCTACATCGACGACGACGGACGTATCTACTTCCAGAGTCTGGGTGGACCAGACCTCTCGGTGCTGCCGATGAGTCGTGTGGTGATCCTGCATGAAGACAAGAAGGTTCAGGGCGTGATCTGCCGCCCGCATTACTTCTTCAAGAAGGGCCCCGACCGTGAGAAGATTCCGAGCCTCGACCAGCACTGGATCGAGATCGGCGTCAAGACGAAGAAGGAAGCCGAAAAACTGGTCAGCGTCGGCGATGTGGCGACGTTCGAACCAAACTACACCGCGCTTCGCAACAACATGGTTCTGACCAAGGCAACCGACGACCGAACCGGCGTCTATGTGGCTGCCGCGGTGCTGAAAGAGCTCGAAGGCGAAGATATCGACGTCAACGTCTATTGCGTTGCCTCGGTTCAGGAAGAGACCGGTCTGCGCGGCGCGCGTACCAGCGCCTTCGGGATCGATCCCGAGATCGGACTGGCGGTCGATGTCACATTCGACTCCACCACACCCGGTATGGAAAAAAAGAAGATGGGCGAGGTGAAGGTCGGCGACGGTCCCGTCATCGCGGTGGGAAGCAGCATCAACCCGCGTGTCTATAAGCTTCTGAAGGACGCCGCGGACAAGGCGAAGATCAAATATCAGCTCGAACCGGCCTCCAGCTACACCGGCACCGATATCGACATCATTCAGCTCACACGGGCCGGCGTCGCGACGGGACTGATCAGCATCCCCTGCCGCTACATGCATTCCGACAGCGAGATGGTCTCGCTCAAGGACCTCGACGAAGCGGTCAAGATCATTGCCGAATTCATCCGCAATCTCAAAGACGACACGAATCTGATACCGTAAAATACTCGGATTGGGAGCTTGATTGATAAGAGAAGAGATTGATCGGCTTCTCGCAAATGGCGAGAACTCCCGGGTCGAATTCAAATCGGACAAAATCCGACCGGAAAGCCTCGCGAAAGAGATCGTGGCTCTGGCGAACACACACGGAGGCATTGTCCTGCTTGGAATCAATGACGACGGTGAGGTTGTCGGAACGACGCGCGAAAACCTCGACGAGTGGCTGTCGGATACGGTTATCGGTCGATATACGCCCCCATCGATCATCCCGCTGATTGAACATTTCCGGTATGATGCAGACCGATCTGTCACGGTAATCACCATCGAAGACACGTACGGAAAGCCCTTTTCCGTGCGGGAGAAAGATCGTGAAACCGTCTATATTCGAATCGGTTCTGTATCGAGAATTGCGACCCGGGACCAGATCATCCGATTGTGTTCCGCAAGCGGATTGAGTTCTGCCGAGTCGCTTCCGGTTCCCCGATCTTCTTTGTCTTCACTGGATGAGGTACGCCTGGAAAGGTACTTCATCGACATCCTTCATGAACCCGATATGCCCAAGTCTAAAGACGAGTGGGTTGTTAAGCTGAAGAATCTGGGATTCATGACGGAAGGCCTGAGAGACTCATCGCTTTGTACGATTGCCGGTCTTGTGCTGTTTGGGATCAAGCCCAGGAATTTCCTGAAGCAGGCAGGACTCCGATTGATGGTTTTCGATTCCACCGATAAACAATATCAGGCGATTCAGGACACCGTGATCGACGCTCCCTTGATCGGACGGTACAGCCGCGAGTATGGAAATCAATTGATCGACGAGGGGATCATCGAGAAATGCTTGTCGTTGATCAGGCAATATATAACGCTCGAATCGGATCACATCGATGAGAATTTCCGGCGTCCGTTGAAGTGGTGCTACCCCTACGAGGCTGTGCGTGAGCTATTGATCAACGCATTTGCCCATCGGGACTGGACACGGTCGAACGAGATCGAACTGGTCATATATTCCGACCGGATCGAACTCACCAGCCCGGGCGCTTTGCCGAACTCGATGACCGTCGAGAAGATGATTGCCGGTCAACGTACCCCGCGCAATCAACTGATCGTGGATGTCCTGCGCGATTACGCCTATGTCGATGCGCGCGGGATGGGCATCCGCACTAAAGTGATTCCTCTGACACACAATTCGGGTGGACACTGCGATTTCATTGCGTCGGAAGACTATCTCCGAACCGTCCTTAACCGACCGACGGACACCGATCATGTCGGTAAAGAAGTCGGTACGTCGGAAAGGGATGTCGGAAAGAACACTGAGATGTCAGGTATAAAGCCTGAAAATGTCAGGGTGGAATCCAAAATGTCGGAAAGAGGTGTCGGAAAGGAACGGGGAGTGTCGGAAAAGATACTTGCGCTTATCAAGGCGGATTCAGGAACAACAATCCGGGAGATGGCGGAAAGCACAGGTGTTTCCAGTAGAACCGTCGAACGATATCTGGAAGAGATGACGGCTCAGGGCATACTCAAACGTATCGGCGGAAAGAGATATGGCACCTGGAAGATAATGGAATAATATGCGACATAATAAATTAGAAGCCCCTGCAGAAATGTGGGGGCTTTTTTCATGAAAGTACGCAGGTTTTCTGAAGGGCGCATGTCTATAAGGTTAATCGCTTGATAGGTTTTCGATCAAACCGCTGCCGGTTCCACGAGTCGAATCCTCTCGAAGAACACCCCAGTTCAGCCGGCAGCGGTCTTTCTCATTCGACAATCTCGATATCCATCGCGTAGAGCAATTCCATCGCTTCGGGCATCCGGAATTTACCCTTCCTGATCGTGTTTTGCGACGGATCAATGCAATAGTTCCGCGCGCCCTTGAAATCGCAACCTGAAAGGTCCGTGCCATGGAATATGCTCTCGGCGAAATCGGTACCGGAGAAATTTCCGTGCGGAATGGATGCCTGACGAAAGTCGGTGTTACGGCACCGGCAGACTTCAATCTTCAGTTCGGGCAGCGTCAGTCCGATGAAGGTAGAATGGCTGAGCGAGCATTGTTTGAACGATACGGGCGCGGAGAAGCTGGTTTGCGGCCAGGTGACGCGGGTCCAGTCGATGCCGTCGAGGCGGCACTCTTCGAACGCTGTATCACGGAAGGTGGAGCCGGTCAGTTTCGCCATCGAGAAGTCGCATTTTATTAAGGCGCAGTCGATGAATCGACAGCCCTGGAAAGTCGATTCGGTAAAGTCGCAATCCTCGAACCGGCAATCGATGAAATTAACGGCGCGGAAGGTCTGGTTGCTGTTGGACAAGCCTTGCAGGATTTCGCCTTCGAGTTCGTTGTCGTGCAGGTCGATCCTGTGTTTCATATCAGGCGAAGATCGAGTAGTTCATCAGAAGATAGACCAGATACATGCAGATCAGCGCGATCCCTTCCTGTTTGCGGAGCCTGTAACCGGTGCGCATGAAGGTCAGCATAGCGGCAACGATCAGAATCACCCACACGAAGGAGAAGTGGATCGATCCGGCAACGCCGAAGTCTTGCCCTAACAGTGCGATATGTACCTTGTCAGCGCGAACGTCGATGGGGTTGACTATGGACGATACGCCGATGATCCAGAGGATGTTCAGGATGTCCGCGCCGAGGATGTTGCCCACCGAGATTTCTCCCTCGCCTTTGCGGGCGGCGATGATGGCGGTGCTGATTTCGGGCAGCGAGGTACCGATGGCGATGATGGTCAGACCGATGATCACCTCGGGTACGTGGAAGTAGATGGCGATTTTTTCCGCCGACCACACCACAAGATGGCTGGCGCCGACCACGCCGGCGAGGCCGATCAGGAGCTGGATGACGTGTCTGCGGAGCGGCTTTTTATCGTGTCCCGAAATCTCGGGAAAATCCTGCGTGATGTCGATACCCTGTTTTCTTCGACGACGTTCGCCCAGAACCATGGCAAACCAGTAGGCGAATAATAACAGTACAAATACGACGCCTTCGATCCTGCTGAATACGCCGTTGAATCCGAGAAGATAACCGAGCAGGATCACGGAGATGAGAAAGAGTCCGGTCGTCTTGAGCGTTCGTTTGTCGATCATGACGACCACGGGTGACAACAGCGCTGCGAGTCCCAGCGCGATGCCGTCATCGACGATTACCGATCCCAGCGCATTGCCCAGGGCGAATTCGCTCTTGCCTTTGGCAGCCGAGATGATCGATACTGTAATCTCCGGCGCAGTGGTGGCGAATCCGACGATAATGATCCCCACTACGATGCGGGGAATCCCGAAATCGTTGGAAATCCCCACCGCGCTATCGACGAAGAGGTCCGCGCTTTTAAAGAGAATCGCGAATGCGAAAATCAAGGTCGCGAATTGAAAAAAAATGCTGTCCAGTATCATGTATCATGCTCCGATCAATATAAACTAACACCAAAATGATAGTCTCGGATTCAGCGATACGATGTCAAATGATATTTGATTTGATGTTGGAATACCCCCAATTTTCTGTGGAATCTTGGTTCGATGAATATTGATCGATGTTAACCACAGTGTCCTTCGACTCCGCTCAGGATGACACACTGTGGATAACTGCATCCATTTCAGACGGTTGCATAATAATTGTGTCATCCTGAGCGGAGTCGAAGGCCAACAATTATTTTGCTTACTCATGTCAGATTTTTTTACGTACTTTTATAAACAGTAAGCATAGGTATGTCGTTGCAAAGCAGAACCATAGGCTTTCATGGCATGATAATTATGGGGGTATTCCTGATATTTGATTTGATGATCCCCAAATCGATCGAAGAATACGATAAAATGATCACGAGTTCGATGCCGGACTTGCGAATCAGACGATATTGGATTTACCCGTTGTTTCTGACTGTGGGGCAGCACGGGCAGTTGGTGCGGATAAGAAGGTTGCTATCGACTGTTGTTGCGCTCGACTCCTTTGATTTTGCTTGTAAAATCGAATTCCAAGTGAAGCGCTGGCGAGCCTCAGTTCTGCATCTTTTATTGACGGCTTCCGCTGGAATGTGGTGTATGGTTCCGATTCTAATTACAGGAGAAGAACGATGATCTGGTGTGTTTCCGATCTTCACGGCAATCAGAAGAAATACGAAGCGCTATTCAAGGCGATCATGCAAGATCGACCGAAGATTCTCTGCATCGCGGGTGACCTCTTGCCCGGATGGCACTATCCTTTCCGGGGCGAAAGTTTTCTCATCGACTACATCGGTGAACGACTGTCGGAGCTGAAAAAAGATCTCGGAAGCGAATACCCCGACATCTACGCGATCCTGGGTAACGACGATCCGCGTATCAACGAAGAGGAAGCCGTCGAGCTGGAAAAGTGCGGTCTCTGGACCTACGCGCACAATCGCCGGATTGTTCGAGATGAGTGCGACATCTACGGCTACAGCTTTGTGCCGCCGACGCCGTTCCGTTCGAAGGACTGGGAGAAGTACGACGTATCGCGCTATATCGATCCGGGTTGCGTGTCTCCGGAGGAAGGTATGCGCTCGGTCGAGGTGAACCAGATCGAGGTTCGTTACGGCACCATCAAAGAAGATTTGCAGCGACTGACACACGACTTCCGGCCGGAACGCTCCGTCATGATTTTCCACAGTCCGCCCTATAAGACGAATCTCGACCGTGCGCCGCTGGATGGCATGATGGTCGATTACGTGCCGCTGGATGTACATGTCGGCAGTATCGCGATCGTGGAATTCATCCGGCAAAAGCAGCCGCGGATTACCTTCCACGGTCACGTCCACGAATCGACGAGGCTGACCGGAAACTGGCGCGAGCAGATCGGCGAGACCTGGAGTTTCCAAGCGTCCGGCGACAGCGACGATCTTACAATCGTCCAGGTTCCTTTCGATAATCCGGAACTCGCTGAAATAAAATATATTGCAACTTAACAAATGAATCCCGTATAGCCGGGCAATTTTCAGCCCGTTTCCACAGGAAACTTACCGGCTTCTTGAGATTGAAAAAATAATTCTGACCGACAAACCACCTTCAGATAAGGATATTCTGTCGATTCGACGATTGAGAATTATACGCCAAAATTTTTCGGGCTTGACAGATTTCATAACTCTTTCCAAGTTAAGTATTAAGATTCGCAGGGAATCAATTTTGAAAATTGCGAAATGGATTCATAACATATTGAGATACAAAGAGTTATAATATAGATTTAGTTTCGCGGGGGTTTCATGTTCCAGAAGATCCGTAAACGGAATTCGCAAGTAGTACCGTTTGATGCCGAAAAGATTACCAATGCCATCCTGAAAGCCGGTCAGGCGTCCGGCGAATTCGACCTCGAAATCGCTCAAAAGCTGACGCTGCGGGTCATGAACCTGACCATGCAGGTCGTGCGCAACGATATCCCGTCCGTCGAGCAGGTGCAGGACATTGTCGAGGACGTGCTGCTCGCCTCGCCCTACAAGAAGACAGCCAAGGGCTACATCATCTATCGCGATCAGCATGCCAAAATCCGCGAGATCGTCTCGCGCTCGAACGTCAATCTAATCGACCAGTACCTGGAGAAGCTCGATTGGCAGGTGCGCGAAAACAGCAATATGGCGTATTCGCTGCAAGGGCTGAACAACTACATCGCCTCGGACATCAGCAAGATGTACTGGCTCAACAAGGTCTATCCACCGCAAATCAAGCAAATTCACAACGACGGCGACGTCCACATTCACGATCTCGGACAGATATCGGTTTATTGTGTGGGTTGGGATTTGATGGACCTTCTGGTCACCGGCTTCAAAGGAGCCTCCGGCAAGATCGAGAGTAAACCGGCGAAGCACTTCCGCAGCATCCTGGGTCAGATTGTGAACTTCTTCTACACGCTTCAGGGCGAAGCGGCAGGTGCACAGGCGTTCTCCAGCTTCGACACCCTGCTGGCACCCTTTATCCGCTATGACAACCTGACCTATCCCGAGGTCAAACAGGCGATGCAGGAGTTCATCTTCAACATCAACGTACCCACGCGCGTCGGATTCCAGACGCCGTTTACCAATATCACCATGGACCTTACCCCGCCAAAACTCTACCGCGATCAGGCTGTGGTCGTCGGCGGTGTCCCGCAGAAGGAGACCTACGCCGACTTCCAGTTTGAGATGGACATGATCAATCGCAGCTTCCTCGAGGTGATGAGCGAGGGTGACGCCAAGGGACGCGTCTTCACCTTCCCGATCCCCACCTACAACATCACGAAGGACTTCGACTGGGAAAGCGACATCGTGCGCGCACTGTGGGAAGCCACCGCGAAGTACGGCATCCCCTATTTCTCCAACTTCATCAATTCGGACATGGACCCCGAGGACGCCCGTTCGATGTGTTGCCGACTTCGTCTCGATACGCGCAAGCTCGAAGCGCGCGGTGGCGGTCTGTTCGGTGCGAATCCGCTGACCGGCTCCATCGGCGTGGTCACCATCAATATGCCGCGCATCGCCTATCTGGCAAAGAACGAAGATGAGTTCATGGAAATGCTCTCGCGCAGGATGGATGTCGCGAAGCAAAGCCTGGAAATCAAGCGGAAAGTGCTGGAGAAATTCACTCAGAACGGACTCTATCCCTACACGAAGTTCTACCTCGCCAAGATATCCGAGCGGTTCGGGCAGTTCTGGAAGAACCACTTCTCCACCATCGGACTGATCGGTATGAACGAAGCATGCCTGAATCTCCTCGGTGTCGATATCGGAACCGACGAGGGAACCGCTTTCACAGAACGTGTCATGGACTACATGCGCGACCGGCTGATCCAGTATCAGGAAGAGACCGGAAACAACTACAACCTCGAAGCGACGCCGGCGGAAGGCACCAGCTACCGGCTGGCTCGGATCGACAAGAAACAGTTCGACAATATCATCGTCGCAAACGAATCGGCGGTTCAGAGTGGGGCAGAGCCTTTCTACACCAACTCCACGCAGCTTCCGGTCAATTACTCCGACGACGTCTTCGAAGCGCTCGACAAGCAGGACGGCATCCAGACTCGCTACACCGGCGGAACCGTGCTGCACATCTTCGGCGGCGAACGGTTGCATAACTACCAGACGGTTCGCAATCTTGTCGAAAAGATCTGCAATAACTACCGGCTGCCCTACTTCACCTTTACGCCCACCTTCAGCGTATGCTCCCAGCACGGCTACATCGCCGGCGAGCACGCCACCTGTCCGCAGTGTAACCGTACTTGCGAGATATACTCCCGCGTGACCGGCTATCTGCGTCCCGTTTCGCAATGGAACGACGGAAAGAAAGCGGAATTCCAGGAACGCAAGACCTTCCACATCAAGGAGCAAAAGGCATGATAGGCGGATTCCAGAGTTTCTCCATGCTCGATTACCAGGACAAACTCTGCGCCATCGTATTTACCCGCGGATGCAATTTCCGCTGCCCCTACTGCCATAATCCGGAACTGGTCCACGGCTGTCGGCTGGTCGATCCGTTCAAGAAGGAAGATGTTCTTGCCAGGCTTGCGAAGCGCAAAGGAAAACTCGACGCGGTGGTGATCACCGGCGGCGAACCGACCCTGCATCCCGAATTGCCCGGCTTTATCCGCGAGATCAAGGCCATGGGATTCCTGGTCAAGCTCGACACCAACGGAACCAACCCCGGCATGATCTTCAAGCTGCTCGAACATAGGCTGGTCGATTACATCGCCATGGACATCAAGGCTCCGTTCAACAAATACGATCTGCTTACCGGCGCGAAGGCCGATATCGAGAAGATCGCGATGAGTATCGATCTGATCCGTAATTCGGACATCGATTACGAATTCCGTACAACGGTTGTCGATACGCTGCTTGATTCGAACGACGTAAAAGAAATCATCGTGATGCTGAAAGGCGTCAAACGATATATCATCCAGAATTTCAACCCGACCGAGACCCTCGACGACACCATCATGAAGCCGTTCGACGAGTCGTCGGTTCAACT
This sequence comes from Cloacimonadales bacterium (SeqCode), assembly GCA_963666875.2. Taxonomy (GTDB): domain Bacteria; phylum Cloacimonadota; class Cloacimonadia; order Cloacimonadales; family JAIOQZ01. The sequence continues at coordinate 281,736 of CAXXPU010000014.1, read as the reverse complement.
GCTGCGCGACTACGGTTCCTCGTACTTCGAAGAATTCAAGATCCGGTGAGGATTATACAATGAAACGGAAATTTCGCGTCGATATCTCGCTCCCGGTCGATCGACTCTTCTTCGATCTGATGGTCTCGCTGGACAGCACCAACATGGATGCGGATTTGTTTCACCGGGCGCTCGAAGCGGACGCCAAGCTCGCACCGCTGGATATCTGGATCGAAGAGAATCTGGAAGCCATGCTGCTGGGCAACCGCTTTGGAACCGTCGTGCCGGCGCTTCCGCCATCGTTCCGTATTTCCATTCATGATAATATCGAAAAGAACGAGCCTGTTCCCGCATTCCCCGAATACGCCACCCGCTGGCTCACCAATCCCGACAGCCTCCACGCCTCCATCCTGCAAGCCCTCTCCGACCGCACTGAAGACATCGAACAGGTGTAATCGTTTTTCTGAAGATATCTCATACTATTGAAGTGTATTTATAACTCTACCTGTTGCTGTCACGGTCATTAAGTAACCTACAAAAATGGTTCTGCTATATATTTGGTGAGTGGGTTGGCTTTATTCTGTAGGCGTCGATCTCCCAGACAGTGTGATAATGACAAACGCCATTTACAATCGTTCGATGCCAGATGTTTTCCTGTTGTAGGGGCAGGTCCCCGTGCCTGCCCTCTCTCATCTCTCGAACTGCGTTGAACATTGCAACAAGCCTGGGAGAAAAGGGAAGGGCAGGCACGGGGACCTGCCCCTTATATGTTGTCATTTAGAATACCTTGATGGGAAATTCAGCGTTCATATTCTGAGGTAAAAGTATTGCCCCGATGCGCATCAGGGCAATACATCGGTCTTGAGATCGTCCTGCCCCGAGGGATTAACATCCCGTTTTGTAGAAAGATCCGGACCGATTATCCATAGAAACCCGAACAGTTTCCTGAGCTTCGAGCTCGAATAAATAAGGAAGGAGTACACATGGAAAAGAATAACATGCGCACATTTACCTATATCGGCATCGATGTCTCGAAAGCCCATCTGGATTTCTATATACCTACAAGCGGTAAAACTTTGCAAGTGAAAAATGACAAAATCGGTTACCGAAAGCTTCAGAAGGAACTTGGCGATCTTGATGATGCATTACTGGTCATGGAAGCGACCGGTGGTTACGAGCAAGGAGTTTTTCGATATTTCGTTAAGCTTGATATTCCCTGCAATATCGTGAATCCGAAGCATTCCAAGGATTTTTCCAGGTCGATGGGCACCTACGAAAAGACCGATCGTATCGATGCGAAAGTGCTTTCAGCTTTTGGGGAATTTCGCAAGCTTCAGCCGATGGAATTTCCAGATGAAGATCGTCAGAAACTTCGTGATTTGGTTCGCAGGCGGTTACAAATCGTTGCTAACATCAGTAAGGAGCGTAACCACCTTGAGAAAGCATCGGGAGTCGTGAAGAAGGATATCCGGCAGCATATCGAATTCCTGGAAAAGCGGCTTGAGAAGCTGGATAAGTCGATTGACGATGTGATATCTTCATCTCAGGAATTGTCGGAAAAAGCCGAGATATTGGGCAGCGTCAGTGGGATCGGATCGCAGTCGATATCGATCATTCTTTCCGAACTACCCGAATTGGGTAATCTGTCTCACCGAAAGATATCGAAGATCGTGGGTGTTGCCCCCTTAGCGTATGACAGTGGCAAGCTCAAAGGAAAACGTTCAATCTATGGAGGACGAAAGAATATCCGGAATGTGCTTTATATGGCTGCCTTGTCAGCGTCCCGGCATAATCCGAGAATCAGGTCGTTTTACAGGAGACTCATCGAAAACGGTAAATCGCATAAGGTTGCACTGGTGGCGTGCGTTCATAAACTCTTGATCATCATCAACGCCATGATTTATACCGGATCAAAATGGGATTGCGACACGGCAGACACTGTGTTGGAGAAACATGAGAAAATGGCAATGATAAGCTCTGTCTATTAAGTGGGATCGGAAGTGTTGGTGCCTCGGAGATCGATCGAAGCGGAGCGAAGGGAGATCTCCGAGGCACCAGAAAAAGTCTTTGACGAGAAACACAGTTTCTACAACAGAGAAGAGAATCGACGCCTACAGAATTCCAACAGACGTCATCGAATAAATCTCATTTACCCATTCGATTTGCATCAGAGCCATTAAAAAGCCGCCTCGCACTGGAGGCGGCTTTTGTATTAAAATCGCAGGACTACTTCAGGAGTAGCGCCTTGCGGGTCTGGGTATATTTGTCTGTCTGGAGCCGATAGAAGTAGATACCTGAGGATACCGGCTTGCCGGTGTCGGCGGTTCCGCTCCATGTGATCACATGGCGTCCCTGATCCATCCGCTCGTTGACCAGCGTCTTGACCAATTGACCCTTTACGTTGTAGATCTTCAGGCTGACATCGGCGGGATTTGCGATGGAGAACGCGAAGTTTGTTTCCGGATTGAACGGATTCGGGTAGTTGCTCTCCAGATTGTTCACATATTCCGGGATTTCGTCGTTTTCATTCCCGTTGTAGTGAACGATGCTGATCACGTCGGTCGGAAGGCTCTCGCCCGTGTCGTACAGCACGGTCACGTAGTAGCGATAGATGCGATTCATCTCGATGGTATCTTCGAACTCCTCGATCGTGGTGCTGTCAACCATCTCGAAATAACCGCTCTCGATCTGCTTGTAGATGTTGAACTGGACGAAGGTCTCACGGTCGGTGGCGACGTGTTTCTTACCGTCGTCGCGAACCAGAGTAGGCGGATTGTATCCCCAGGTCAGCAGCAATTCGCCGGTGTTCTCATTGACATCGCATTCGAGCTCGGTCGCGGGACAGAGCCAGTTGAGATCGAAATCGTAATCGTTGAACACTTCACCGGCTTCGATTGTGACATCGCTGTACAATCCAATTTCGAATCCGGGCAGGGTCGCCGTGAGGTCGTAGAGTCCGCCCGGTACATACAGCGAAAATTCGCCGTCGTCATTCGGGAATGTGGTGTAGCTTCCCACGGTGATTTCGGTTTCATCCACATAGCCGTATGGTTCGCTGAGGCTGACGGTACCATTGATGATACCGGAGCGCTCCTGACCGCCCGATACGACCACATCGTCGATCGCCCAGCCGTATGCTACGTTCGAGCTGTTCGTACCGAAATGCCAGCGAAGGATGATCTCTTCACCGGTGTATTCGGAGAGATCGAAGGTAACCTGCTGCCATCCGCCCGATTCGCCTGTGAAGCCGGGTTCGCCGCCCACGCCGTAGGTGGAGGTGCTAATCTGGCTGGTCGGGTATCCGCCTTCCGGATAGATGAGATCCCATGCGATACCGTTGGAGTTGGATATCTTGACGTTACCGCCGTCGTATCCCAGCTCCGTATCGTAGTATTGCCAGAATGTGAGCCATGTATTGTCACCGATGAAGAAGCGTTCGGTATTCAGATACCAGCTAACGTGGTTACCGTAATCGGACGCAATATGAGTCGCCCAACATTTCTCGCCGGAGTGTGCGCCGACGGTCGGAATACCGTATTGCCATCCGGCATACGAGTAGAATCCGCCGTTATCGATCTCGAAGCTTTCCTGGAATCCCCAGTCGCCGATACCCATGGGGAACGTGTAGTTGGACGCTTCGCCATACAGGAAATCGATGTTGAGGTTGAATTCGGCAGAGCCGGGTGTTTCGGCATCTTCACTTACCGTAATGGTGAAGACCTGCTGTTTGTTGCGCCCCGGCATAATGTTTCCATAGCTCATCTCCGGATTCGAGATCGTGATGTAATCGCTATCGGAAGTCAGAATCGTTTCGACGTTTTGCGCCATCGATTCCGAATCGTTGGTGAGGTTGATAATCAATTGCGCGGTTTCGCCCGGATCCATCACGCCGTTATTGTTTTCATCGATGTCGTTAATCATGGACGAAAGTACGGACACGGAAGGCTTACGCACGTTGAGAGTGAAGAAGTAATCCCAATCGCCATCCGCATTCTCGACATTGAGTTCGAATGTCACGATGTGGTTGTCCGGTGTGTATGGCTGTGTTTCGAAGCAGAAATAGGTCGTATTGGAAGCGATTTGTCCGCTGGCGATCGACTGATAGGATGCCGTATCGGCGGTGACCGTAACATACGGATCGTAGCAGGACAGTTCGGCGAACGCGCCGCCCGTTTCGGTGAGGCCGACATTCTGAATGAATACACCGAGGTTGACCGATTCGCCGGCGTCGATCACACCGCTGCCGTTTTCGTCATGCACGACGATATCGCCCAGCATCAGGTATGAATCGGGGTAGATGATCGGGACACCCGTGAAGAGGATGGCGGTGTTGTCGTTCAGGTGCATGGCTCCGGTAGGATAGTCGTTGTCGTAGGTGTATTGAAGGCCCATCGTTCCGGTGTGGTCTTCGATACCGACCGTACAATAATTACCCTGCCATCCGCTGGCTTCGTTGTATGAATCAGTATTGTTGAATTCCTGATATTGAACCTTGATGACGCCGTCACCCTGCGGTGTGGCATTGTATTCCGGATCGTAAAGGATGATTTCGAATGTAACGTTGCTGCCGGTCGCGATCTGGCAGTTATCGTACTGGATGATGAACGATGGCGTTGCCGATTCTTCATCATACCAGTATAACACTTTATTACTGCTGGAAACAAGTAAATCTTCCCAGAAGCCTGCGACTATTGGACTTGGTCCCATCGCACCAGGAACAGGCCAGTTACGGAAAGATACGTTTTCGGTTTCCGGATATCCAAACGTGACAAAACCGTTGGTACAGATTCCTATGTTGTCGTATTCCACTCCGTAGAAGGTGAAGGTGAACGGCAGATCGAAATACGCGATTTCACCATATTCGCTACTTGTGCTGACAAGTCCGGTATTCGTACCGCTTCCGCCGCTGGAAGGATTGATCTCGATCCAGTCGTATTCGGGTGCGTCTATGTAATCGTTATCGTTACTATCGTAGCAGATATAGCCATACTGGTCAGGACCGATAGGATCGGTGACGGTGACGTTGCCGATCGGGAGCGTTCCGATCTCCTCTTCCTCGTAGCCGGTGTCGTTGAACAACGTCAACTCGAGCGGAATCTGCATTCCGGGCAGAACCTGAGCCATGGAATATATCTCGAAGTCGTCCGTCGTGCAGGTGGCGGATTGCCCGGCACTGAGGTTGCCGAAGTAGGCGATGGAGTCGTTGATGCCGACCAGCCCGTTCAGAGAGCGAAGTTCACCATAGACGTCGCTGAGGTCGGTTTGTCCGTTGTTGATGATGGTGAAACGAAGATTTACCGTTTCGCCCGGATCCATGGTGTTGTTGCCGTCGATTACCTGGAGCCCCGCGATATCGACATCGTTGCCGGCGATGGGAATCCACAGGCGATCTGTCCATTCGTTTCCACTGCCGTCACTGATGTTGAGCAGGAATGCGGCCTGGTGGTTGTCCGGTGCATCGGGTGTGACCGAGAACTCGTACGCTGTGCCAACCTCGGCGGTTCCTCCGGCGTTGATCGTGCCGTATGAACCGTCGGCGGAAGTAACGTCGATGTAAGGATCGTTGCAGATCAATTCAGCTTCAACGTTGCTGTAGCTGACCGTATTGTTGTTTTTCAGGGACACAACGAGTTCGATGGTCTCGCCCGGTTCGACATTGCCGTTGTCGTTTCCTTGCGAATCGTCGATCGCCATGGAATTCACTGAAACGCCACCGGTTGCCTCGATGATAAAACTACCCAGGTGTGGAAGATAATCGTCTGCGGTTATCGTCAGGTTGATGTTGCCGGCATTTTCGCCGTTGATCTGGAGTACGATCGAGCCAATGTTGTTGGTGTAACCGGTCGCGACAATCGAATCGTCGTATTTCCGAGCGGTGACCCAAGCATCCTGAATCGGATAGCCTTCCATATCTGTAACGTTCACCTCGATGAAGTTCTGACCTTTCGGGATCGATTCATCGTATGTTGCCTGCAATTCCAGCGGTTCCGCAACCCAGATATTCAGGACGGGATCGCCCATCTGGTTGAACCAGTGCGTGAACATGTTTACGTAGTTCTGTGCGGAGTTCCAGTACGCGATATAGAATTCAACCTTCGCGTTGCATTGCGCCTCGCCGATTGTCCTCATGCCCATTGACTGGATACCGTGGTAGATACCGCCGTCCAGCATGTTGTTGAACTGGGTATGTGTTCCTGACGTTGCCATTCCGATCGCGGAAACACCGCCCTTGGGCGCGGAGGGTGTACCGGCACGGATGACGAGCTCTGTATTGGCTGTTCCGGAGAATGAACCGGTTGCACAGGTAATGATGGTTGCGTTAAAGAGCTTATTCGTATTGGTAAGTGCTGCGATATCGCTTGAATCCCAACCGCTCATACCGATATAACCGCGATAATTATAGAAGAGCGCACCCTGATTGAGACCGTTGTTCATCTCGTTCGGGTTGGGATTGTCGTTATAGATTTCGGTGAATGTATGGTCCGGATCGCACATTAGAATCTGGTCTTTCACGTACTTGTTGGTGACCATACAGGAGAATCCGGAGGGTGACGTATCGCCCACCAGGAGGCTGTGGTTGTACATATCGGGATAATCCATGTTCACATCCCGCTCGTACATGTCCATTTTCGTGAGGTAAACCATCAGATCGGTAATACTCGATACTGAGATACGTCCGATAAACACATCGCTGAGGTAGTCGCCTCCAGCCAGAAGTGTGTAAGGATGGTCGCCTTCACCGTTGTAATAGCTGTAATTTTCCGTCCAGGTCGGAATGCTGATGGATCCACTCACGTCGCCAACCAGCACGACATACTCGACCGGGTATTCGTCCGACTCGTATGCATCCTCGATATAGTTCAGAATGGACGATGAGGAGGTTCCTGTTTCGCTGGTGCTCGCGTCGATAACATGGTATCCCTTGGTCCGCTTCCAATCGACGTAGATCGAGACTTGCTCGTTCACGTCTGTGTTGTTGGGGTGGATTACCAGAACGCAAGGCGCTTGATATTCGGGGTCTTCGTCACGAACCATTTCGTAATTCAGGATTGTACCCGAATAGAGCGATTCGAAGCTGCGTGAGTATTTTTTTGCCCCGCGATCGAGTTCGTTGGTCCCGGGTTCGTTCGAGTAATTTATCCGCACGGTGATTTCGGTGATTACATGAAGTTCTCCGGTGTGTGCGTTCCATTTGAAGGGCTGGATGTTAACGGGAATGACACGCCAGTCGCGCATGATGGCCGGATCGCCGACCAGCACCGTTTGCGGCTCGAAAGTGCCCTTTCCGCCATAAAAATCTTTATTGATCTGGAAATCATGAGGAGGTCCATCGAGGTGGACACCCTGCGAAGGATATATATAGAATCCGTTGAGATCACGGTAAAGTTCGTTTACAATCTCGTATGATACAGTTCCATTGTTGGGAATCGCGATCATCGTACCGAACAGAGGCAGTTCCGGCATGCCATTCTCGATCGTATAAGCTGCCTGATCATGCCATAAATGCTGGAATTCCCGACCATTTACGGTTTCCTCGATCACTTCCACACCACTGAGGGTGAAGGTGAATTCGGTATAGTTTCCGTTCGATTCATTGCATTTGAATAACGGCTGATCCTCGGGGTTGTCGATTTCCAGTTCAAAAGCCGACAACACACTGAAAACCAAAAGGATTGAGATGATGAGGAATCTGCGGTAACTTCTCCCCCGGGTAAATCGTTTCATAACGTACTCCATGGTTTTAATTGCGTTACAGGCATGCAAAAATCGTTCCTTAATATATTGCAGGAAATTGCACTTGGATACGGCTTCAGTGAAGGGCTTTCAACGGGTTTATATTTGCGTTCGCTTTCTCGGAATTCGAGCGCTACAAAAACCAACTTCTGAATGTGCCGGCGGCTCTTCCGAATGTTGGTTTCGTATGGAAGCGGATGCTCGCCCTACTGTAGCTGCCGATCCTTCGACTTCGCTCAGGATGACACGAGCGGCACTCTCCACTTCCAACCCAATACAGGCTCGCCCGGAAGTCGAGCGCTGCTCCCGCCTACGAATTATCTGTTGACGTCAATCGCGGGGTGAAAGATTCTCTCCCCGAGGATATTATGGTTAAAAGATTTCGTAACAGAAAAGCCAGTTTTCAGTACTTCTTCATCGAGGAAGTCGAGGCGGGGATCGCGCTTTCCGGCACGGAGATCAAGTCGCTTCGAGAAGGGAAGATGAGCTTCAAAGACTCCTACGCAAAAGTCGAGGACGGAGAAGTCTGGCTGGTCAATCTTCATATAAGCCCTTACGAGAAGGGCACCTATTTCAATCACGATCCGGAACGGAAACGGAAGCTGCTGCTGCACCGGCGGGAGATCAAGCGCCTGTTGTCGAAGATACAGGAGAAGGGTATGACGCTGGTTCCGAAAGAGATCTACATCAACGACAGGGGACTCGCCAAGGTATCGCTCGCGCTTGCGAAGGGTAAACACCTTTTCGATAAACGCGAATCGGTGAAAGAGCGCGACGATAAACGCGATCTCGAACGGGCTATGAAAAACCGCAACTGACCGTATCGCTTAATATTACAAGATCAGCCCATCCGTCTATTGCCAAACGCGAATTCAGTCGGGTAACGCTTTCGTTAATTTATCATTTGACAGAAATCTCTACAATGGTCATACTTAATAAATTTATTAAACAGGAATCATCGTGGAAACGTACAAGATAACCGTATCGGGAAGAGTCCAGGGCGTAGGCTATAGGTATTATTGCCTGAAAACGGCAAAGCTTCTCGATATCCGCGGTAATGTCAGAAATGCATACAACGGTACTGTCGAAATCCACGCAACCGGCAGCGAAAGCAATCTGCACGAATTTATCCACATGCTGCGGCAGGGACCCATGTTCGCACATGTAACGGAAATTGACATCCAAACACTCTCGCAGCCCGTACAAGAACATGATTTCCAGATCAAGTATTAGGCTCACACTCCTTGTGATTCTCCTTCTGGGGATCGAAAGCTGGTACGGCTTACGCAGCAATGCGGTCTTTGTCACGCCCTCGAAGGAATACCACATCGTGCGGCACGGCGACACACTATTCAGCATCAGCAAGAAACATGGTATCCCTGTCAACAAGCTCAAGCTGTACAATAATCTGACATCCGACAACATCTTCGTAGGGCAGAAAATCTACCTCACACCGCACATCGAACAGAAATCCGAATTCGTGACCCGCAGAGCCATCCCCGAAAGCCGCTACCATCTTGTACAGAAAGGTGAGACAGTCTATCGGATATCGAGGATTTACGACGTCGAAATCCTGGATATCCTCGACTACAACAATCTCGAGACTTTCGACATCAAAACGGGACAGAAGATATGGCTCGAGCCGGGACACATCGCGGGATCGAAACCGGAGACACCAGGACTTGAAACACCAAGCTCCACTCCGAAATCGTCGGGTGATTACCATATCGTGAAAAAAGGCGAGACGCTCTACCGCATCTCGAGAATGTACGACATGAAGGTCGATGAACTAAAACGGCTGAACGACTTGAAATCGGACAACATCGAGATCGGACAGAAGCTGATGGTTCGCGGAGAGAGGTGCGAGATCGTCGAGAAAACACCGCCGCCGCCCGTGAATGTGCAGAAACCGCAGGGGATCATCAGTCCGCTCAAGGGCAGGATCACCTCGAAGTTCGGCATCCGCGCGGGAAAACCGCACAAAGGTCTCGATATCGCAGCGCCCATTGGAGAACCCATCTCGGCGGTTATGGACGGCAAGGTGGCGTTCGCTGGAAGGCAGCGCGGCTACGGAAACGTGGTGATCATCGAGCATAAGGATTACATCATGACCGTCTATGCGCACAACGACGCCAACCTTGTGCGCCTGGGCGACAGCGTCAAAAAGGGACAGCCGATCGCTACCGTGGGCAACACCGGCAAATCGACCGGACCACACCTCCACTTCGAATACCGCGTGCAGGGAAAAGCGATCGATCCGCTGACCGTTTTACCACCCATCGAGGCTCCATGAAAGAATTCTCACGCGATATCGAACGGCTCTATTCCATCGGTGAAGTGGCGAAAATCGTGGGAATCCACGACCAGACAATCCGTATGTACGAGCGCAAGGGATTGATCGCTCCCGAGCGGACGGAGAAGAACATCCGGGTGTTCAGCATAGAAGATATTGACCAAATTACGTTGATAATAACATTGACACAAGAGTTGGGAATGAACTTTTCGGGAGTGAAGGTCGTTTTCGAGCTGGCAAAGCTGCTCGAGATGAGTATGGAAGACCTGCTCGATTTCGTCAGCGACCATACAAGGGAGTTCCTGACCTGAGGTATTGATGGCTGAGAATGTATTCGAAGACAAAGCGCTACAGAAGTATCTGAACGATATCGCAACGATCGAAACGCTACCGAGAGAGGAAGAACACGACCTCGCGGTTCGTGCGCGTGACGGCGATCAGGAGGCGATCAACAAGCTGATTCAGGCGAATCTGAAGTTTGTCGTCAAGATCGCGTCGCACTACCAGAATCGAGGATTGAGCCTGGCGGAGCTCATCAGCGAAGGGAACATGGGCTTGATCAAGGCGATCGAGAAATTCGATCCCGACAAGAACATCAAGCTGATCTCGTACGCCGTCTGGTGGATCAAGCAGCGCATCCTGTTCGCGCTGGCGGAAAAGACATCCCTGATCCGCATGCCGCTGGGAAAAACAAATCTCGCCAACAAGATCAAAGCTGCCCGTGAACGCATCTTCAATCGTACCGGGCACAGCGCTACCATCGAAGATATCGAGGACGAAACCAACCTGGTCAGCAAGGAAATCAACAACGTCGAATCACACTCCATCGATACCCTTTCTCTGGACGACTACAACTACACCAGCCAGAACGATACCGTCCAGCTTCGCGACTTCCTCGAAGACCCGGACATGCTCGATCCCAAGACGATCTACTACCGCGAGAAGATGCAGGACAAGATCGACGAATCGATTGGCAAGCTGCCATCCAGGGACGCCTACATCCTAAAATCCTACTTCGGTCTGGATGGCGACAACGGGAAAAACTTCGCTCAGATCGCAGAAGAACTCGGACTGAGTCGCGAACGAGTACGGCAGATCCAGAAGCAAGCGCTGAAGCAGATTCTCCGGGAGACTTACGACGAATACGAAACCGATATCGACATGTTGCTCAATAATAATCTATAGGATAATACAGGAGAAAAAAATGCTCAGGAATTTCGACCAATTGCTGGACACCCTGAAACAGAGTGAGAATAAAACCGTGGTTGTCGCCGCCGCGCAATCTTCCGCGTCCATCGATGCGGCAATTCTGGCCAAGAAAGATAATTTCGCCGATTCGATCATGACCGGCGACGCTGAGTATATCCGCAACCATATCAAGGAAGTCGCCCCGGAGCTCATTGATGCCTTCGAGATCGTCGATTGCGGTCAAGACATTCCGCTTGCCTGCGCCAAGGCTGTGGAACTGATACGAGAGAAGAAAGCGCATCTGATTCTCAAGGGAAAAGGCGATACCGCGACATTGCTGAAAGCTGTTCTGGACAAGGAAAACGGACTCCGTACCGGTAAGATCCTCAGCGACGTTCTCGCTTACGAAACCCCGGAACGACTGGTTCTGATGAGTGACGGTGGTATCAATCTCTATCCCGATATCAACGAGAAGGTCTCCATCGTAACGAACGCAGTCAGGGTCGGTCACGCGCTTCTGAATCCTAATCCCAAGGTCGCACTGCTTGCGGCGGTGGAAGTGGTCAATCCCAAAATGCAATGCACCATCGACGCCTCGCTGATCGCCAAGATGAACCAGCGTGGTCAGATCAAGGGCTGTATCGTCGATGGACCGCTGGCGTTCGACAACGCGATCAATATGGAAGCCGCACGAATGAAAGGCATCGAGTCGGAAGTCGCAGGTGACGCTGACATTCTGATCGTACCCAATATCGAATCGGGCAACATCTTCGGTAAATCACTTACCTATTACTGCAATTACCGCGTCGCGCACGTAGTGATGGGCGCTAAAGTTCCCATCCTGATTCCGTCCCGCGCCGACAACGCCGAGACCAAGATGCTCTCCATGGCGCTGGGTATCCTCTGCGCCTGATTGCAAGATTATTCAAATATGCGGGACGGTCGGATGGCTGTCCCGTTTTGCTTGGTGAATCCCTGTTGTAGGGGCAGGTCCCCGTGCCTGCCCTTTCTACGGTCCACCAAGCTCCAGCTTGGCATTTCTCCAGAGAAGGGCAGGCACGGGGACCTGCCCCTACAACAGAGAAGAGAATCGTCGCACATTACCACACTGTCTGGGGGGGCTTCACCAACAACACGATTCGATAGATTCAGGATTACAGTGAGAATATAGGGAAAGAGATGCCAAGCTATGGGGATTCGAATTTGCAAGCAAATTCACAGGAGCTTGGCGGTCCTTAGGGAGAGAAACGCATGAACATACGCATCATCAGTCCGGGCAAGACAAAGCAGCGGTTCATCCAGGACGGCATCGATGAATACATGAAGCGACTCAAACCCTTCGCGAAGATCGACTGGATCGCCACGCCCGATCAGGCATTACGCAAGACGAACACCATCGAGATCGTCAAACAGACAGAAGCGGAGCACATCCTGAAGCGGATCGAGCCGGGTTTCACCATCGCGCTGGACGAGCACGGCAAGGAGATGACCAGTCCGGAACTCGCCGATTTGCTTTCGAAACACGACAGAATTCAGTTCGTCATCGGCGGTGTGTATGGCATGTCCGACGAGGTGCGCAAAAAGTCCGATCTGGTGCTTAGCTTCTCGCGCTTCACCATGACCCACCAGATGATCCGGCTTGTTCTCGTCGAGCAGATTTACAGGGCTTTTACCATCCTCCAAAACAAGAAATACCATTACTGATAATGAAAAGCCCACGGCATACACCATGGGCTACAAATGACGAGATCTCTTGAAAACTACTTCTGCTGAAACTCCGCGCATTCCCATACCGGCAGCACGATCTTTTCTTCTGCAGCCAGCATTAGAACCTGATGAATGATCGAGCAACCCTTGTCCTCTCGTTCCGGCTCGAATTTCCGGCAGTCCCAGCACATGCAGAATTCCTTCTGGCGGTTATGCAGGTCGTCCCGCACCCATACATTGTTCCCGTTTTTCTCCACTTGTTTGTACATGTTACCTCCTGCGTGAATGTCGTTTGATAATGAAACGGTAATGTTGGGAGATGTTACACGGATCGCATAGGACAACCCGTAGTTAAGGAGCCACCTGTTACTCCATTATTCACAAATTTGGATTTTCCTTGACGGATGATTTAAATATTTGTGGAATTGATACAATTCAGACAAATTGGATATGCGGTAGTAAAGCACGATTGTTACGACGTATGTGGTGGATCAGGATGAAAAAAATAATCATTGTCTCGTTGTCATGTATTTATCTGGTTGCATCAGGGTGCTCCGGCGTCAACCAGCGAAAGATTCATCATGAAGAAAACGATCGGATTTCAAAGGAAATCAAAGAGCCGATCGTAACCGTATTGAACGACTCGATGTATCGAGTGGAATACTGCCGCTTGATCAACTATGACGAATCGAAAGATGAATGTAAGCGAAAGGCGATTGTTATATGCCTGAACAAGGCCGTCGAAAAGGCGACCGGGGTCAATGTCTGGGCTGAAATGGTAACGTCGGAACGCGAATCCGAAGCATCGAGTTCGATATTCATGTACAAGACGATCGAAATGTGCAGTTCGGCGATGATTATGGACTACTCATTAGTAAGTTGTGAAGTATCTGAAGATCTGTTGCGGGTGGTGGTCGATGTCGAGATCGCGGATATCGTCGGGCAGGAAGATGAAGATTACAGAATCGATCTCTACATGGACAACACGGGCCATGTGTATCACGACGGAGACCCGATCGTTTTCACAATCACGTGCAACCAGGATTCGGATATCTACCTTTTTGACGTCGATGAGAATCGACTCAGCTTGCTGAACGATGATCGATATGCGAATCGCCTGTGCAGGAAGGGCGAGCGATTCGAGATTCCGACTGCGGAAGAACGACGACTCGGTAATTTCTATCAGGCTACGTTGCCCGTTAGTGAAGAAGAGATGCACTGCGAGCTCAAATTGCTCGCTATCAAGAAGGAAGCCGATATCAATCCATCACAATTGTTCAATACGGTATTCCGAAGACAATTGAATAACTTTCTTGTAAACGTACCACGCTCTATGTATAAGTTCAAAAACATCGGTTATACTGTAAAACGAAAATAATAAGGAGAGGATCATGAAAGGAAACCGCGTTCAAATCCTTGTGGTTTGTATAGTTATCCTTCTAGGAGTGACGGCGTGCGAATATGTAAATAGCTATGCCTCCCAGGAAAGCAGAATAATCAGCGAACGTAACAATTTGAAACGGAGCGTCTCGAACCTGAAGGGGCAGATATGGCGTGAAAATCGATCCAAATCGTACCATGAAGCAATATCCGCTATGAGATCGAAAACCAAGACACTTACCGGTCAGCTCGCCAAGCTCGAGGACCTTCTCAAATGGCTGCGGCAGGACAACGACAATCTCAGGACGGTCTCTTCGATCCGTACCGATCTGGAGAGAGGAATCGAGCGCAGTCAGCAGCAACAGCGAGACATAGTCGATCAGGAGAGGATATTCGACCGCAAGGTGAAAGAGTTTCCCTTCATTTCTCTGAAACTTTCGCGCAGGACGTGTCTTCTCGAGATGCGAACCATCCGCAATAATCTTGTCGAACAGATACCGATTCAGATCGGCTGGATCCAGGAACTGAAAGAGACGAGAGAGAGCGCCATCATGCGCGTAAGCTGGTCGAATAAAGGTCTTGGCAACGCTGCAACCTCGGTCATCGAATCCAAAATCATGGAGCTCGAATCGAATCTTGGGAAGATTCAGGCGATCTTCGATAAGTTCAAGAACTTCGATTTCACTTCATACGAAAGAAGCGTGAGGTGATTGATATGGGTCAGTTTATCGTGATTCTAATTCTGGTAGTGGTTGTTGGATTCTTTCTCATCCATGGCTGTACATTCCATGACAAGGATGCAGAGAAAAAGTCGCAAGATAACATCGAGAAACTGAACGACGAAATAGCTGTACTGCAGAAGGAGAAAAACGAGGCGCAGGACATCGTGGATATTCAGAACGAGGTCAAGCGCATCGAGAATCGCATCGAGAAGACCAAAGGTGAGATCGTACAGGCCGAGAATGAGCAGGACAAGCTCAAAGAGGATATACTCAAATGATACAACGGTTGATATTCATCCTGATGGTCTGTTGCCTTGGGAATATTTACGGGATTTTCGGAGGGCTTTTCTCCAGTGAGCAGGATGCGTCGCAGAAGGCGATCCCGGTCGAGAAGTCCGTAGCGAAAGTCGTCGTGAACGAGCAGTCGGGCAAGCTGTTCAATCGAGATGGCATCGGCACGGCGTTTTGCGTATCGTCGGAAGGGTACTATGTCACGTGCTATCATACGCTCGACCTGGGAAAGAACGCCTATATCGATCTCTGTTTCGGGGAAAAAAGCTACCCCGCCGAGCTCGTGGCGAAATCGCCGAAACTCGATATCGCGCTGTTGAAACTGGATCCATCGGCGGAACGTGACCCCGATCAACCGCTTACGATCATGGAGGATCCGGTTCAACTCGGACAAGAGGTGTTCATTCTCGGCTATCCTCGTAACGATTTCATTCTGGACTCTAACGCCACCATGAATCACGGCGTCGTTGCCGCCACGCAAAGGCGTATCAACGTGGATAATCCCGAGCAGAGAAAGATCGATTTCCTTCAGATTGATGCCTACGCGAGCGAGGGCTTCAGCGGAAGCCCGGTGCTTGACGCCAACAGTAAAATCTGCGGCATGGTCGTATTCATCTATTGCAACAAAGCCGACCTCTGGAAGGGAGCGACGTTTGCCCTGCCGGGCGAGACGATCCGGTCTTTCATCCAGGCGAATATAAAGGAGTAGCTGATGCATCGATATTTCATGATGGTCCTTTTGGCTATCTCGTTACTCACCGGATGCGTATCCTACAGTGTTCATGAGACGGGCGGCGCTGTTGGAAAAGACTCGAACACGAATCTATCGAGCTATAGCGCTCGAAAATCGGTAAAATCTCAGAGACTTGCACTGACCGAGCAGGATTACGCCAAATGCCTCTTCCATTGCCGGGTTCAGGAAAAGCTTTTCGCATCTACTTTGAATTCGGAGTATTTCAATCGCATGTTCATGGCGACGCTACTTCGCTACAATGAAACAGTGACGAAGTCTCTCGAATCGATCTATGATCAGAATTTGTATATCAAGGAAGCGCTCGATGTGCTGAAATACAACGAAGTCCGGTTTGATCCGCAGTTGTTCCGGTTTCTCTCGACCGTTCTGGAATCAGGCTCGAAGAATACCGACGAATTTCGTGATTTCATCGGTCTGCTGAAGACGAAGATAAAAGCAGTTACAGGCGGGGTATCCGAGGACTACTTCATCCTCGAATTCGGTCGCTTCCAGAAACAGCACACGCTCTGGTTCGATGAATTCGATATCGCGCTGCTGAGGACATACGATTTCAAGAAGGAGCTTGGATTATGAAGTACACAATCGTCATGATCGCCGCGTGCTGCATACTGTTGACCTCCTGCTCGACAAAGCATGTCGATATCAGGAGCGTTTATCCGCCAAAGCGAAGCGTGTCCGTATTCAGCGATATGCATCTGAACGTAGATGCAGAAACACCGGAAAACTGCTATACACAAATGGAGGATTACTGGCAAGGCGCAATCGAGTACTATGACAAATCCAATTATAAAAACCCGCTCACCATCGATTACAGCGCGTTCGATAGAATCGTTCAGTTTGGAGTATTCTATCTTCGCCAGACGGAAAACGGACGCGGAGGAAATCTTTGGCGAAACAACTATTACACCCCACAGGTGTGCAATCGAGCTGCCTGGGCTAACCTCTACCTCTTGCCTGCATTCGAGAACTTCGACGACCTGGATTGGGAAGAATGGGATCAGATGCTTGAAGCAGTTTACCGGGCGAAGAAATTCTGTCAGACGGGTATGAGGTTGACATCCAATACAGAATGGGATCTGGTCATAGACAAACTCCTGAATATTATCGATATCTCGTACGATGAACTCGACTGGCTGCAAGACTACATCCGCCACTGGATCTATGCAGATTATCTGCCCAGAAAATACGAAAGGTTCGACTTCCTTACCACATCGTACAACATCCTGTCCAGGCTCGAGAATCGCCCGGATAAGCGATTCGTTAAAATCATCCGTAGTGACATCGACGATATAATGAGTCGGCGTTATACCATCCCCGGCGGAGATACGCTATTCACGCTTAAGAGACCGATCGACGAAAACACGTCAGAACTTGTAACCAAAAGCGGCAGCAAGAGCGTCGGGCTGTGTCTCGGTATCAACAAATACAACGACAGCTCCTTTGCCGACCTTCCCGAAACCACCTGTGGCGCAAACGCCATGCACAAACTCTTTCAGACACGTTTCGGTATAAACTACCAGAACATCATTCTGCGAGCCGATCCCAATAAAATGTACACACGCACGGATCTGAAAGTTCTATTCACCCATACGCTACCCATGATGTGCGAAAACGTGGAGGCCGATACCGTGTATATCTACGTGGCGGGGCACGGGTGTTCCGTCTTCAACGGAACGAAATATACGATTCTACCGTCCGATGCCAACAAGCTGCAGATCACCGAGTCGGAGACTTACACCTATCAGGAGCTTTTCGATGATCTTCAGGAACTGCCGGTGAAGCGGATCTTCATTATCTTCGATACGTGTTTGAGCGAGACGGATTACAATGGTAATCGTTTGCGGAAAAATTACACGGCCGGAATTAAAAAAGTCTCGCGCTTACCCTCCTGGTCCAATTCAAAGATCGAGTGGACTGCGCTGTACGCCTGCTCACCCAACGAGTCGAGTAATATATATATGCAGCAGGGCGATTTGGCATATACCCTTTTCTCCTACTATCTCATCAAAGCGCTCAACGGCGAGGAATACGAAAAGATGTATCAGGATAACAGGGTCACCTTCGACGAGCTGATCGATTACCTCGATCGTAACATCAACCTGTTCCTGGGTCGTGCTTACGGAAGCGTACAGACACCTTTTGTGGATACAAGGAATAAGAACGCTGTATTCTTCAACAGGAAATGAGATTGAACATGGGAGGGCCTGCAATGGCTCTCCCGTGCTTGATAACTGGCGCTCTCGATAAATTATAAAACTGATCACCGCCTTTTCTCTGTTTGTACATCCGTAACCGACTCGACAAGCCAGTGAGTGGGAGCATCGTCTTGGTGTTGCTGTTGATTAATTGGCTTATTATCTTTCTTGCCGACAAGCGCTTTTACAATCAGGAATATTATGGCTAAAACAAATAGAGTCTTTCACGATTGAGAAGTCTATATCCACATGAAAAAAATAGCCCTCTGCGTCACTGTTTACGACGAAATCAAATGCCTGTCCAATTGCTTCTATCAATGTGTAAAATGTACGTGCCTCGACTCCTCTCAGGTATGCCTTGATTTTGCTCCACATCTTTTCGATTGGATTTAGATCCGGACTGCATGGGGGAAGAAATTCCAGTCTGGCGCTGCAAGCTTCAATCAGATCTCTGGCCAGTATATCTTTGTGGGCACTTAAATTGTCTGCAATGACCACATCTCCTTGCTTCAATGACGGGCAAAGAACCTGGCGTATATACTCTCGCCATACCTCAGCATTGGTTGATCCGTTTACTGCCATACAAGTTGTTGTCCCATCAAGCCTTATAGAACCAATCATTGTCGTGGTGTTCCAGTGCCCGTGGGGTGTATAAGACTTAACTCGCTGGCCTCTTCGTGCTCTTCCATATCGGCGTGTCATGTTTGTTTTAACCGAAGATTCGTCGACGAAGACAAGCTGACGGCAATCCAACTTCTCCTGAAACTCCTGCCACTGGCTACGGGCTTGGGCTATGCTATTTCTCTTTTGTTCGCTGGCGAGTAGAGTTTTTTTTTACGCTGTAACCAAGTTTGATCACAGCTCTGTGCACCGACATGATCGAACAGTCCTTACCCGTAGCACTACGCAACTCCTCAAGTGTTGCATCCGGTTTATTTTGGATGAGTTCATCCAATTCTTTCAAGGCCTCACTAGTATAAATCGCTACTCGGTGGCCTCGAGGGTTGGGAGCGGTTGTGCGATCGCTTTTATACTGCCTGTACCATCGCTGGAAGGTGCGGGAACTTATTCCGAACAAATCGGCAATTTCCGATTGTGTCCCCTTGCCATGCTCGTAGGCAGTAAGTGCTTTTTTGCGTAATTCGCTTGTTGATATCTTCATGGTGCAAATGTACAACCCCCATACGACATGTCAAGCGTTATTTTCTATAAAGGAACGACACCGGGATAGACGGTACCGGATCGATAAAGAATGGACTTGGCTGTCTGAAGGATTTGTTCGCTTAATCGAGGGGAGAGTTCGTATGAATTCTGCAACTCATACAAGAACTCTCCCTCATAACTCTTTAACTCATAGCGCCTTAGCGCTTTATCTCGCTGATGCATCGTTTCCCCCTTATGCAGACGCTACTAAACCAACGTAGCAACTGGGGGGACATTTGTCACTATTTCAGAAGCAGCATCTTCTGCACGGAGCTGAAATCTCCTGCTTCGAGCTTATAGAAATAGACACCGGACGATACATTCTTGCCGACGTCGTTCTTTCCAAGCCAGCGGACCGTATGTGATCCGGCTTTCAGCTTGTCGTTCACCAGCGTTTTCACCCTTTGGCCCTTCACGTTGTAGATAACCAGTTCGGCCTTTGAGTCGTTGGCAAGCGAGAAGTGAATCGTCGTCTCGGGATTGAACGGATTGGGGAAATTTTTCCCGAGACTGTTGACGTACGCCGGAACGCTTCCCGGATCCGTATTGTGCGGGAACCAGTCGGCGCTTGTGACATGGTTGGTCGTATCGCTGACGCCCGTGGTGTAGATCGCTTGAACGTAGTACTGATGATCGCGCGTGGTGTCGATCACTTCGGAATAGGTCATTTCTGTGGTGGTCTCAATCTCCATGAAAGCACCGGCGGCGATCTGTCGATAGACACTGAAGTGACTGAAATCGATCCGATCGTCTCTGGAGCCGCGAGAGGCTTTTCTGCTTCCACGAACCTCATCGTAGTTCCAGTGGAGAACGATCGTATCGTCTTCCATGACATGCCCGAGGCTTGTCGGTGGCCTGAAGTAGGGAAGATTGAAGTCGTAGTCCTCCAGCGTATCGCCGAATTCAAGCTCGAGATTGGAATAGGACGCCGACTCGAAGAATTCTCGTGACGCTATCAGTTCATTGTATTCACCTGGAGAAGCATACAGTTTGTATGCACCAGTTGAATCGGGATGAACAGCGAAGAGATCTGCATTCACAATTGCATCTTCCACCGAGTACGATTCCTCTCCAAGCGTTACCACCCCCGATATTGTCGCAGAGTTACCGAGTATTGCATTGAGGACGATATCGTCAATAAACCAGTAGTTGATATCGTACGAGTCCCCATCGAGATACCAGCAGAATTGAATATTTGCTGAGTTGATGTATTCCTGGGCGATAGGAACGTTTATCTCCTCGGGTCCGATACTGCCACCGGGACTGATTTCCCACAGCGTTGTCCAGTCGAAGTTATCGGATCGAACCGCCATGCCGAGGCTATACCCCCCACCACTGAAGTGATTGACCATGTGTTTGAAGTCAACCGACACATTGGTAGCACCCACGAGGTTCATCGGGAACGTCATCAGCCGTGAGATGCCATTGAATTGTGGTGACCAGTTGAGTTTCGCTTCTGGCGTAGTCCCACCGGCCGCGTCGGAAAATGATTGAGACCAGTTTTCCGAATGCGAATCGATCGTCCAACCCTCCGGAAGCCAGGTGTCGAAATGCTCTTCGAGTACTTCGGCTGCGAGTCCGGCACCAATGGCAAGGTTGAATTCCATCTCCTCCATATTGTCGGCAGTCACCTCGAGTGTCATCGGAACCACCGTTTCACCGGGTGTCGAGCTGGAAAGCTGCATCTGGAACGGCACCTGAATCGACGCCGCGCATGGAATCGTGCTGAAACGCATCTCCGGTGTAAGGATATCCAGATAAGGGCTGCTCGAACTGATCGTTCCAACTACGTTCGTTGCACCGACCATTCCGGGATTCACCAGCGACAAAGCGAATATGAATTCCTCACCGGGATCGGCATTCCCGTTTCCGTTACCAGCCTCGTCGTTCAGAAGGCAGGCCAAAACCGCAAGTTCCGGCTTATATGCTCTTCTCGATAGGTTGAAATTCCAACTGTCGTTCGAACTGGTTACATCTAACTGGAACGTGATCAGGTGTTGATCGGGGATATCCGGACTCACCCGTATTGTGTAGAAGGTATTGTTGATCTCGCCGTGGTTACCGGCAATATCAGGATAGCTCGATGCGCTGGACAGAATTTCGATGTATTCATCCGATGATGACAATACGCCGGTTACGCCCGTAGCATCGACCTCTCCCACATTGTTCAGTCCAATCCCGAGATTCAGGGTTTCGCCCGGCTCGACAATACTGTTGCCGTTGGTGTCATGGAGGAGTAACTCCCCAAGCGTGATATAGGCATATTCAAGGCTGATAGGAACTCCTGTAAACAGGATCGCCATCTCATTCTCAAGCGGACGGGCCGCTGTCGGATACTCGTCGTTGTATGTGTAGTGCACGCCACGCAAAGCGGTGCGATCCTCGATCCCGACAGAGCAGTAATTACCCTGCGCTCCGCTATTCTGGTTCGACGAATCCACGTTGTTGAAGGTCTTGTACTGGATCTTGATTTCTCCGTCACCGGTCGAAGTCGGATAGAATGCCGGGTCGTAGAGAAGGATCTCGAAGGTTTCCGTAGCGCTGCCGACGGAGTTCCGGCAGTTCGACCACTCGATGATAAAGCAATTATTCGTTGTATCGTAATGAGTATAGACGCCGCCACCGGTCGTATAGAGGTCGTCCCAGAAGGCTGCAATCATCGGACTGACACCCATGGGTCCCGGGATCGGGAAGTTTCGGAAGGTGACCTGCTCTGTCTCGCCGAAGGTAATCCAGCCGTTGGAGCAGATGGTTACCTCACTTTCCGCCTCGCCATAGAAACGGAACATGAACGGCAAATCGATCGTCACAGAACCGCCTGTTCCTTCACCTTCGGGTCCAGTATCGCTGATACCGGTATTGTTTCCGCTACCGCCAAGCGACGGATCGATCTCGATCCACTGGTATTCAGGCGCTTGGTAGTGCCCAGTATCGCCACTGTCGAAGCATAGATAGCCGTATTCATCCGGCCCTACCGGATCATCGACGGTAACAATCCCGATCGGAAGCATTAAAGTTTCGATTTCGCTGTATCCGGCATCGTTGTAAAGGTGAAGCTCGAGCTCGATGCTCATGCCGTTCAACAATTGCGTCATACCGGTGATAACGAATCCATCCGTCAGGCACTCCACATTCGAGCCTACGGGGATATCGCCGAAATACGCAATCGAATCCTCAACTTCCACCAGATGGTTGTTCGATTCGAGTTCCGCATAGACCGCCTCGATCTCCTCAGCCCCATTATTCACTACTGTCACGTAGAACGTGGTTGTTTCACCCGAATCGAGCGCGCCATTTCCATTATCGGCTACGTCCCATTCCACGATATCCAGATCGACGCCGCGAATCGGGATCCAGAACTTGATGTCTCCCTGATCCGGAATCGCTAAAACGAATTCCGCGACATGATTGTCCGGGACATCCTCATGGATGAAGAAGCCGAAGTCGTCTTCACACTGCGCGGTACCGTTGGCGTTGATCGTACCGTAATCTTCTTCCGCGTCCGTGATATCGATGTAAGGGTCCTCGGTCGAGAGAGTCGCCGAGAAGTTGTTGATAGGAGAGGTTCCGTAGTTCTTCAGGTTTACGATCAGCTCGATGGTCTCGCCGGGGTTCGGCTCGCCGTCGTCGTTACCGTTTGATTCATCGGACGTGTCGTCGTCGATCACCGTTCCGAACACCGCGAGGTCGCCGGTGGTCAGAATCTCGAAACCGCCGAGGATCGGCAGATAATCGGGCTTGGTGATCGTCAGATTGACATCGCCGGATACAATTACGTCGAAATGCAGGGTCACATGACCGTTTTCATCGGTGTAATCCGATGCGAACAGTTCATCGTTCCCCATACGGGCTGTGACCCAGACTTCCTCCAATGGATCGGATTGGTCGTCAATGACCGTAACATCGATGTAGTTTTGACCTTTGGGTATCTCCAAAGGATAATCTGCCGTCATCACTTTCGGCATTCCTGCCCAGATATCGACAGAGGGATCACCCATCAGGTTGCACCAGTGGATGAACGCCTGTGTCTGTGTCCAGTTGACGTTATGATATGTCTGATACATTTGCAATTCGCCGCGAACCAGCGCTTCTCCCATGGTGCGCATACCGTATTCGTAGATACCGGCGAAGGTTCCCGATGTGAGTGTGTTGTTGAACTGTGTGTGGGTTCCCAGCGTCGCCATACCGATAGAGCAGATCGCACCAGTGGGTGCATTCGACGTACCGGCTCTGATAAAATCTTCCGTTCTGGCGGTACTGGTGAAAGATCCAGTTCCGCAGGTGTTGATTACCGTATTGACCAGTTGGTTCACGTTCGTCAATTCATTGATGTGAGAGGAGCCGTATCCGCTCATCCCGGCGTAACCGCGATAGTTGAACATTACGGTACCGGCGTTCATGGCGTTGTTCATCTCATTGGGAGACGGATCGCCGCTGTAGAGTTCGGTAAAGGTGTGGTCCGGCGAATATGTAAGGGTCATTTCCTTGATATATTTATTCGTTACGACGCAGGACAGCCCCGATGGGGATGTGTCGCCAACGAGCAGACTCCGCTGATAGAAGCCCGGTTCGTCCATATAGACTTCGCGCTCGACGATGTTCATCTTCGACAGGTAGGTCAGGAAATCATCGATACCGGCTATCGAGATACGACCGACAAACATTTCCGGGAGGTAGTCGTTACCCGCAAGGAGTGTATATGGATAATCTCCTTCACCTCCGTAACCGCTGACGGTCTCACTCCAGGTAGCAACGCTGAGCGTTCCTGTCGCATCGCCGATAAGAACCACATATTCCGGGGGATCGGGCATTTGGTCGTACTGATCCTGAATGAAGTTCTTGATCGAAGAACTCGAAGAACCGGTCTCGCTCGTCGATACTGAAATCACTTTGAAACCTTTGGTGCGTTTCCAGTCAACGAAGCTATCCACATAGTCCTGTATAGCCGTGTTGCCTGGATAAACCACAATCATGCTGCGTTGCTGATATTCGGCATCCTCGTCGCGGAGTGCGTCGTAATTCGGAATAATGGAGCGATAGGTTTTTTCGAAACTTCGGGAGATTTTACGATTGGTGATCAGCTCGTTCTCGCCGACACCGCCTTCGTTACGCACGTTCAGTTCAACACGTTTCAGTACGCGCAGTTCCCTCGTTTGCGGATCGTATTGCATCGGGCTGACGGTTACCGCCGCGATTCGGACATCCCGCATGATCATCGGTTCGCTGATCTGGACAGTCGGCTGATTCCACTCCTTGCGTCCCTCGTAGTAACCGCGATCGATGTAGAAGTCCGGCTCGGAGCCGTCCAATCGTATCTCCTGCGCCGGATAGATATCGACATCCCGATATTCCTGTTCATCCAGGATGGTCATTTCGAGAGAGACATTTCCGGTATTGGGGATAGCCACGAACGAAGTGAACAATGGCAATTCGGGATAGCCCGTCTTCATGGTGTGACCATACGAATCCAGATTGAATCGCTGGAAAGTCTTTCCCGATACCGTCAGTTCATCGATTTCCAGTTCGGGGATATTGAATTCGAGAGTAGTACCCGTGATATCCGCATGTTTCGACTCGAAGGTATTGCCAGCGTTCATACCATCGATCCTGTCCGGAACCGCGTAAACAACAGCTGCAATTATTAGGAAAAGTATGAGGCAATTCTTCTTCATGATCTGCTCCAGTTTCTGTGTTAGGGTTAGTTGTTCGTATTTATGGACAACACGACGATCCCGTTATCCCTGGAAACGGCGTAAAGCTTACCGTCGAAGACGGTTACTTCGCGGCAATAGCCTATTTCGGACATCATGACACGCTGTACCAGTACGGGGGCTGCCGGATCCGAAATATCGAACACGTACAATCCGCCACCGCCGACAGCGGCAAACAGGTAATCAGCATATACATCTACTGAATAAGCGTAGCCATAGGAAGGGTTGTAGCCGGCGTCGGGAATGAGATAAGGCGCCGTCTTGTCGGAGAAATCGATTACCTCGACGCCGTCCTGACGACTGGCAATATAGACGTAATCGCCATTGATGGCGAGGTCGAGCGCTTCACCCGTTGTATCACACCAGCCGACTATTTCTTTTGATGCTCGGTCAAAAATGTAGAATCCCACCTGCTCGGCGGTCACATAGAAGTACTCGTCGTCCATGGCGAAGTTGTTCGCATCGCCGACGCAATCGTACGATGTCTGATAAAGCTTCAGGAACACGCCTTCCATTCCACCGTAGTCGTGATCGATCAATGCATACTCGAGGACATTGTCCACCGTCCAAACCACAACGGACTCAGCATCGGAATAGTCCGGGAAATCGCCTGGATTCTCGATGACCTTCAAGCTCGTGATACTGCTTGTCCCGCCAATCATCTGGAAGACTTTTTTCAATGAATCGACTACCGACATATCCGCCAGCAAGATCTCGTCGGCGCCTGCGGTATTGTAAACACACAGGAGATCGAGCGATTCGAGCGCCGCCACATGTTTGACGCTGCTCAGGCTTGTGCTGAGACCGATGAGTTCCTGGCAACTTGTGATAAGCTGATACGTATGGCGATCGTAGATCGAAAAACCGTTCTGGTCTTCCGCAACATAGATACGATCTTCCGTGATATCGATGGTTTTCGGATCACCCGTAATGGGAATGGTTTGAGTTATTTCGATAATGGCATCCTGCACTTCAGGCGATACCGGATCTTTCTTCTCGGCACAGGAAAGGATCATGATAGCTACGATCGTTATCAGAATCATACGTTTAATGAACATGTTCGTCCTCCGGGATGACGTTATTTTTTGGTTTGGATCAATGCAAGAAACATTCCGAAATATGTCAACTGTGAAACGATCCCAGTCGATTATCGCATGATCGGGAGCGTCCCGGTCACGACAAAATTCTGCTTGCCATCCCTTCACGCTTTCTTAGGCTTTACCCAAATAGAATCGGGAGTTTACTATGAAATCCAAACATCTTGGCAATTACCATATACTCCGGCTCGATCCCGGCGAGGAAGTGGTCGCTTCGATCCTGAGCTATTGCGAAACCAACGATATCAGGTTGGGGACGGTAACCGCGATCGGCGCTGTGAACGAAGTCCGCATCGGATTATTCGATCCGGCGACAAAAACCTACAGCGCGCAGGATATGAGCGGGAATTTCGAAATCATCGCCCTTTCCGGAAATGTGACCGTCATGGACAATCGCGTCTATCTTCACCTGCACATCGGTGTCGGAGACGAGAACCACGACATGCACGGTGGTCACCTCGAAAGGGCGATCGTCAGCGCTACCTGCGAAGTATTCATCCAGACCATCGAAGGCGAGGTGGGACGCGCATTCAACGACAACATCGGACTAAATATCTTCGATCTGAAATAACAAGGAGACAACCATGAAGAAACACTGGAAAGACTACCTCATCGGATTTCTCGCCGCCTGCCTGCTGTTCGTGCTGATGGGAAGCGGAACATCCGGCGACACCGGTAAATATCAGGTTTCCGCCACCGGAACCAAGCAATATCCCGCATACATCATCATCGACACCGAAACGGGAGACATCGTCAAGACCGGATACTTCGGACAATAGCGCTTGATTCGCATCTCCGTCCGCAACCTGATCGAATTTGTTCTTCGATCGGGTGATTATCGTTACGAATTCACCTCCCCTGCTCGTCCCGTCGAGGGCACGAAGGGACATCGACGCGTGCAGAAATCCCGTCCGGAGAACTACCGCAGCGAGGTCTCAGTCTCACGCCTTATTCACATCGACGGACTGGACATCGAGGTGCAGGGTCGCATCGACGGCATCTTCGAGGGCCCGGTTATCGACGAAATCAAGACCACCTACGGAGAGCTCCCGTCGGAAGGTCACCCGATGCACTGGGCACAGGCGGAGTTTTATGCCTGGATGATCGCACTGGAGCAGAATCTGGATGCGATCGCCGTCCAACTTACCTACCTGCAACTCGACACCCAAGAAACACGCGAGATTCGCAATACCTACACCCGCGATGAGCTGGAAGACTTCTGCTTGAATATCCTCGAATCCTACGCAGGCTGGGCAAAGCTCCGCACCGAATGGGAGATCGAAAAGCTCAAATCTGCCGAAATACTCGAATTCCCCTTCGACGGCTACCGAAACGGTCAACGCGAACTCGCCGTCGGCGTATGGCGCGCGATCAATTCCGGGACGAGGCTTTACGTGCAAGCGCCCACGGGCATCGGCAAGACGATGGGCACCATCTTCCCCGCGGTCAAGGCCTGCTCCCGCTATGCAAAACTCTTCTACCTCACCGCCAAGACCACAGGACGCGCCGTCGCGGAAAACACATTCGACATCCTGCGCAATCGCGGACTGAAATTCAAGTCGCTGACCCTTACCGCGAAAGACAAGATTTGCTTCCAGCCTGGAAGCGCCTGCGTACCGGAAGAATGCCCTTACGCGGAAGGTTACTTCGACCGACTGCGGCAAGCCCTCGAGGACACGCATCGATATGACAAACTCGACCGCGCGACCATCGAGGAGGTTGCGCGAAGGCATCGTGTGTGCCCGTTCGAGTTCTCGCTGGAGGTCTCCTTGTGGGCGGACGCGGTGATCTGCGACTATAATTACGTGTTCGATCCGCGCGTCTATCTCAGGCGGTTCTTTCTCGAATCCAGCGATCCCTACCTGTTCCTCATCGACGAGGCGCACAACCTGCCCGACCGAGCCCGTGACATGTACTCCGCCTCGCTTTCTAAAAAGGATATCCTGACGCTTCGACGAACGGTGAAAGATACGGCCCCCGATATCGCCGATACGCTCAAGGCCCTGAACAAGCTTCTTCTGGAAACAAGAAAGTCGATGGAAGCCGAAGGAAAAGACGCTATCGCCGAACCGGAACCGCCCGGAGAAATCCTCGCACTCCTGAAGCACTGCATCGCGCAGATGGAACGGTGGCTGGTCGTTCACCGGAAATCGGAGGTGCGACTGGACATACTCGATTTCTATTTCACCAGCCTTGCATTTGTGCGCACCTCGGAGCTGTTCGACGAGCGCTACCTCACACTCTGCGAAAAGCAGCGCGACGAGCTGACGGTCATGCTGTACTGCCTCGATCCGTCATTCCTGCTCGGAAAAGCGCTGCAGAAGAGCGTTTCCGCGGTTATCTTCTCCGCGACCCTCAGCCCGATCGAATACTATATGGATATACTCGCAGCTTCACCGGAAGACGGCAGTCTGCAACTCGAATCGCCGTTCCCGCGAAAAAATGTGGCAGTGCTGGTCGCAAACCGTATTCCCACCACCTGGAAGCTGCGCGATCAATCCGCACGGGACGTGGCGGAGATGATCCACGCCGCGATCGAGTGCCGCAGAGGTAACTACATCGCCTACTTCCCGTCCTACCAATACATGCGAACGGTGCTGGAATTGATCGAACTTCCGGACGCCGAGATCATCGTGCAGGAATCGGGCTTGAGTGAAGCAGCGCGAGATGAATTCCTGGCGCGCTTCACCAGTGAACCCGATGTCACACGGATCGGGTTCTGCGTGATGGGCGGCGTATTCGGAGAAGGAATCGACCTTGTTGGCGACCGGCTTGTCGGCGCGATCATCGTTGGCGTGGGGCTGCCGCAGATCAATTCCCGACTCGATCTGATCCGCGATTATTACAACGAAAAGGACAGCTCCGGTTTCCTGTACGCTTACATGTTTCCCGGGATGGGCAGGGTTCTTCAGGCTGCCGGTCGCGTGATCCGCACCGAAAACGACAAGGGCGTGATCTTCCTCATCGACGAGCGTTTCACCCACCGCCGCTATCTCGACCTCTTCCCGACACTGTGGAAAAATTACCGACCGGTACGCGACTCGAAGGATGTAAAGAGCCTGCTGAACCGATTTTGGTGATGCTTCCAAGCCGGATGTTGGTTTGTTATTGAATACCCTCACCCCGACCCTCTCCCATAAATGGGCGAGGGAGATATAAGGATGCTCGCCCGGAGGTCACGCGCTTTCTCTTCAATGTAGCTGCCGATCTCCGAGCGGTACTCCTCCTCTCTCCTAATGAAAAGTTCCATTATTGCAACTTTTTTCTTGACGCACAATTCCATATATGCAACCATTGGCGCGTGACTTGCCTGAATCAACAAGGAGCATCTATGAATAACGAAGCGATCGAAATCGGAATACGGCTGAGGAAGCTGAGAAAAGAAGCCGGCGACACGATCTCCGGCATCGCCAAAGCGACCGGGATATCCAAGTCGAACCTCTCGCGCTACGAGCGGGGACTTCACCAGCCCAGCATCAAGATACTCAGTGAACTCGCCGACTATTTCAGGGTCGATTTCGACTGGCTCGCCACCGGTGAAAGCCATGAGACGACGAGTAACGTCACGGAATTCCCGGGTGAAGATATGGATCTGATCGAGATGCCGATCGTCGCCGAAATCGCTGCCGGCGAGCCGGTGGAAGCGCTCAACGACGAACCGCTGGGAAGCCTCTTCGTATCGTCCAGCCTGGTCAACAACGCACCGAGAGATTACTTCGTCTTCCGCGTCAACGGCCAGAGCATGCACCCGACCGTCACACACGAAGATGTCGTCTTCATCAAGAAGACAAGCGACTGGAATCGCGCCGACAGGAAGATCGTCGCGGTGCGGCTCGAGGGCGAGATCACGCTCAAACGCTTGCAGATGAATTCCGACACCGGGATGATCCTTCTGATTCCGATCAATCAGGAAATGGAGACGATCATGGTCAATCCGGAAAACGTCCGCGACATTCATCTGATCGGAGAATTGAAAACGATTATACGCAGATTTTGATCTGTACCGAATACATACCCTGGTAAATGTATCGCCAAACCCCTCTCACCCCCGAGAGGGGTTCCCCTTTTTTTTATCCGGTTTTCATTGTTGCAGCAATATGATGTACACTTTTTTCATTAACGGAACACAATATGCATGGCGTGACGTCAAAATATATACACACGAAGTAATTAAACGCGATAATGGAGACAACATCATGAAAATGCTTTTACCGATCCTTGTTATCTTGTCGCTCCTGACTGCCCTCGAATGCGAAACGATTCCGATGTCGGCAGCCCGGGAAGTCGCAGATCATTGGTATATCAACCGCAGTGGTCGATCGAACACGACCATCAGCGATTCGTTTGCCCGTCCGGATGAACAGAATCCCGCAGTCTATGTCTTCAACTATTCCGAAGGCGGTTTCGTCATGGTCTCGGCGGACGACGCGGCGTATCCCATTCTCGGTTATTCGATGAACAATCATGCTCCGGACGTTGACAATCAACCGGGTGCCATCTGGATGCAGGAAGCGTATGTTGACCAGATCGAGGCAATCCGGGAAGCGAACTGCGACAACGCCGAGACGCGGGAAGTCTGGGACAGCATCCTCGCTGACGACTTTTCCGGATTCGATTTCACGCGCGACGTGGAGCCTATGTTGACCACCACATGGAACCAGAATTACCCCTATAACGGTGATTGCCCGGAAGATGTTAACGGTCCCGGCGGTCACGCTCTGGCAGGTTGCGGCGCCACCGCGATGGGGCAGGTTATGCGCTATTGGGAACACCCGGAGCATGGCGTCGGATCGAACACCTATATGGATTACGATTATGGCGTCATGTATGCCGATTTCGAAAACGCCACCTACAACTGGAGCGAGATGCCTGCTTCGATAACCGAGTACGATCCCAATATCGCGCTGGCTCTCTTTCATTGCGGTGTTGCGATCAATACGGATTACGGAGCCATGGGATCAAGCAGTCAAATGAGCAATATTGCAATCGCACTGGCTTACATGTTCGATTACCGGATCAACACGCAATACCTGGAGAAATACGACTTTACCGTTTCGATATGGAATACCCTGCTGATCAATGAAGTGGAAATGGGAAGACCGGTCGTTTATGGCGGGTATGGAGAATCTGGTCATGCCTTCGTGATGGACGGACATCAGGGCATCGCGTTTTTCCACTTCAATTTCGGGTGGAGCGGTTCCTACGACGGTTACTACTACTTGAACGATTTGAGCCCCGGAAGCTACACCTTCAATTACGGCCAGCAGGCGGTTGTCAATATCCACCCGTATGATGGCCCTTGCGGTGGACAGCCACCCCAAAACCTTACCGCAACCGTTGTCAACGGCGTGGATGTCGAGCTTAACTGGCTGGCGCCGGTCGGAGATTCGAGTGAAATGCGCTGGGACAACGGATCGAACTACACCGGTATCGGTACGAATAGTCCCCTCACTTTCGACGTCGCCATCCGGTTTGATACCGATGATCTTGGTCCCTTCAACGGACTCACCCTTACCGATGTATCCTTCTTCCCGCGTTATAGTGACTGCGAGTACTCGATTAGAGTCTGGGTCGGAGGCAGCGTTTACGGTAACAACGGCAATGCCGGTATGCTGATCGTGGATCAGGATGTTGATAACTTCGTTGTCAATCATTGGAACACGGTAACGCTGGACGAGCCGATCGAGATATTCAGCACCGAGGAACTCTGGTTCGGTTATCATATAGTAACAAACGGAGGTCATCCTGCCGGTTGCGATTCGGGTCCCGCCGTTACGTGGAAAGGGGACCTGGTCAACATGGGTAACTGGGCATCGCTGAGCACGACCTACCCCGCTTTCGACTTCAACTGGAACATCTACGGATGGGCGGACAACGGGCTGAGACTCGCGCAGGAACCAGCCCGTGATGAGTATGTTCATCTCGGATACAGGATCTATCGTGACGGCGATCTGGTACAGGAATTCGATACGACGGACGTTTTCACATGGACCGATCTGGGACTGGACGACGATGAATACGTTTATTCGATGACAGCGGTTTACGACAGCACGGATGAATCGATTCACTCGAATATCGCTATCGCGTTTGTCGAGGGCAACTACCCGCCACCACAAAATCTGTCATGGACAGGCAATGCCACCAGCGTTATGCTGGAATGGGAAGCTCCGTCAGACGATACGAGGCTGGACGACGCATCTGAAATCGATGCAAGCGACACATTCATGAGCGAGGGCTATCCGGAGCTTGCAATGGAGACCCCGCTTGAGAAATCCGATCGCGATCGACCTGCTCTCATCCTGTACAACATCTATCGCGAATACAATGTCATCGATACCCGGATACCCGGTCAGACTACCTGCACCGACGTCGAACCGCCAAACGGTTTTCTAACGTACTACGTAACAGCGGTTTATGAGGACGGCAGCGAATCCATGCCATCCAACATGCTCGACATCACGTGGACAAGCGCGGAAGAGGTGTCTGGAATCACGACAAACCTTATGGACAATCATCCCAATCCGTTCAACCCTGTCACCCAGATCAATTTCTCTATCGAGAAGGCGTCTGAAGTGACAATCGAGGTTTACAACCTGAAAGGGCAGCTTGTCCGCACACTGGTCGATGAACGTCGCGACAGCGGCAATTACTCCGTACAATGGACAGGTGAAGACAACCATGGCAAATCCGTCGGAAGCGGAATCTACCTGTACAGGATGAAAGCGGGAGAATACGTATCGACAAAAAAGATGATCCTTTTGAAATAGTTCTGCTTCTGTAGGGGCAGACCTCCCAGACTGTGTCTGCCCCATTTTCATGTATGTCCCAACCGATCCAAACACCCACAAACTGAAACGGTCTCATGGTCGTTATCCCCGGCAATCTTTTTTCATTGACGGAATACAATATGCAATTCATAATTACAAACAATGCAAAAATAAAGTGATAATGCATGATAAAGGAGAAAACACAATGAAAACGATGGTCCCAATCCTCATTTTGCTGGCGATCCTGTCGTCGCTCGGAAGCGAAACAATTCCGATGCAGACGGCACGAGAGGTCGCCGACCACTGGTATGTCAATCGCAGTGGTCGATTGAATACGACGCTCAGCGATTCGTTCGTGCGACCTGATGAACAGAATCCCACCGTCTATGTATTCAACTATTCCGAGGGAGGCTTCGTCATGGTTTCGGCAGACGACGCGGCATATCCTGTTCTCGGCTATTCCACAATCAATAATGCCCCGAACGCGAGCAACCACCCGGGTGTAAACTGGATGTACGATGCCTACATCCGTCAGATCGAGGCGATCCGCGAAGCGAACCTCGACAACGACCAGACGCGTGAGACCTGGGATCGCATTCTCACGAACGATTTTTCCGAATTCGGCTTTACGCGCGATGTCTCGCCGCTGATCAGTACAACCTGGAATCAGGATTACCCCTACAACGGCGATTGCCCGTCAGACAATAACGGACCCGGAGGGCATGTCTATGCCGGCTGCGGCGCGACGACGATGGGTCAGATCATGCGCTACTGGCAGCACCCGGAGCAGGGAGCCGGTTCGCACTCCTACACACATCCCGATTACGGCACCATTTCCGCCAACTTCGGAAATACCACATACAACTGGGGCAGCATGCCCAATTCGATCGGCTCCTACGACGGCGATATCGCAGAACTCCTGTTCCATTGCGGCGTCGCGGTCAATATGGATTACAGCCCGTACGGTTCCGGCTCGAACTCTCTGGATACCCAGTATGCCTTCCCGACATACTTCGGCTATCAGAATACTATCCAGCTCCTGCAAAAAGACAACTACTCGGATTCCGTCTGGAATACGCTGCTGATCAATGAACTGGAAGAAGGAAGACCCGTGTTCTACGCCGGTTACGGCGAGTATGGTCACGCCTTCGTGATGGACGGCTATCAAGGTGTGGCACATTTCCATTTCAACTTCGGCTGGAGCGGAAGTTATAACGGTTACTACTACCTCAACGACCTGAGTCCCGGACCCTACGATTTCACAACCGATCAGGAAGCGCTGGTCAATATCCAGCCCGACAATGGTCCCGACGACGGCGCGCCGCCGCAGAACCTGACCGCAACCGTGGTCAACGAAGTCGATGTCGAACTGACCTGGCAAGAACCGACCGGCCAGCCGGGCGAAATGCGCTGGGACGACGGAGTCAACTACAACGGCGTCGGCAGCAACTCCGCCTCCACTTTCGATGTCGCAATCCGGTTCGATACCGACGATCTGTCAGCTTTCAACGGACTCACTCTCACCGAAGTATCGTTCTACCCTCGATATCAGGACAGCGACTATTCAATCCGCGTCTGGACCGGAGGCAGCGTCAACGGAACCAGCGCCAATTCAGGTACACTGGTATTAAGTCAGGATGTGGATAATGTCATCGCCAGTATGTGGAACACGGTAGTGCTGGACGAACCGGTCGCAATCAGCAGCGATGAGGAGCTATGGTTCGGTTACCACATCGACACCACGGGCGGTTATCCCGCCGGTTGTGACGAAGGCCCTGCCGTAGCATGGAAGGGCGACCTGATCAAGATGAGTAATTGGGCATCTCTAAGCACAACTTACACAAATCTGGACTACAACTGGAACATCGTGGGACTAGCGGAGAACGGACGAATGCTCACACAAGGAGCGACCCGAAACCAGCGCGATCTCACCGGTTATCGCATCTATCGCGACGGTGTTCTGGTTCATGAAATCTACGATACGAATACCCGCACCTGGACAGATGAAGGTCTCGACGACGGTGAATACGTTTACACGGCGACCGCTGTTTACAACGGTACTGAGGAATCTGTCCACTCGAATGTAGCAATCGTGGAGATAGACGGCAATTTCCCGCCGCCTGAAAACCTGTCGCTGACAAGCAACGGCGACGATATACATCTGCAATGGCAAGCGCCCAATGGAGGAGATACGGAGTATGATACCATCAACGAAGGTTTCGAGGATGGTATTCTGCCTATCGACTGGAGTATCCGTGATCTGGATGGAGACAATATCTATTGGGAAATTGCACCCGCCAATTTCACGCCCAATTCCGGCAATTGCTGCATGGCATCCGCATCGTTCATCAACGAAATCGGCGCACTTACTCCGAATAACTGGCTGATCACACCTGCTATCAACCTTTACGGAAACGCCTTCATGGCTTTCTATATCGCGGCACAGGATCCTGACTGGTCCCAAGAGCACATGGAAGTCAGACTCTCCACTTCTTCGAACAATCCAATCGATTTCACCGAACTGCTCTACGAAGAGACACTCGATAGCGATTCCTGGCACCAAGTCTATCTCGATCTGAGCGATTATGCGGATGAAACCGTTTACATCGCGTTTATCCACAACGAAGTCACCGACATGTACTGGCTGAAACTTGACGATGTTTTCATCAGTTCACCGGTTCGCGATATTCATCCCTCAACTCCTTCCGCCTTGAGAGAATCCCGCAAGAACGATGGATTGACGGTGTTATCCGCGGAGAAACCGGCAACGGAACGCGATCGCGACCGACCAGAGATCATCCGCTACAATATCTATCGAAACTATGTCATCCTCGATACGCAGGTACCGGATCAGACATCGTACGACGACCTCAATGTCTCGAATGGTGTTTATACGTACTACATTACCGCAGTATATGAAGGCGAGAACGAATCGTTGCCGTCCAATGAGGTATATGTCTCGATAAATGGTACCGATGAAGTTCCCGGCATCACGACCGATCTCGTCGGTAATCACCCTAATCCGTTCAATCCTGTCACGCAGATCAACTTCTCGCTTGCGCTGGCTTCCAGGGTAACGATCGAAGTTTTCAATCTCAAAGGGCAGCTCATCCGCACTCTCATCGATGATAACCTTGAAAGCGGTAACCACACCGTGCGATGGACCGGTGACGACAATCATGGCAAAGAAGTCGGTAGCGGAATCTACTTGTATCGGATGAAGGCCGGCGCATTTACTTCGACGAAGAAAATGATCCTTCTCAAGTAGAAAATTCTGGACATCATTTAAGCCGCTCCGAGTAATCTTCCGGAGCGGTTTTTCTATTATCTGAATTGGATTTTATAGTTGCTCTTACTGTATATTACAGGTATCATTTCGTTACTTCGGAGATTCAATGGAAAAAGTAATTGTAAAGAAAAAAAGACACAGAAGCAAACATCACAGACATGAACACAGAAATGCTGGAGATGTTTACCATCACCGAAAGAATACTTTGCTCGTAAATTCAATACTACCGCGACTTGTGAAAATTTTGGGGCTATTTCTTGCTATCATGTTAGTTCTCGCTTTATTCTATTACACAATTCAATTATTGTAGAACTTTTCGTGTTTCGTGATTCTATCGCCAGTACAGTGAAACTAACTACATCGATATCGCAACTCGTTGACCCATCTTGATTGATGTTTCGATTCGGATTCGGGACCGTTCGAGAATATCTGAGTCGATCCGTATCATATTCGGTTCGAAAAGCAGGATTACCGTTGATCCCCCGAAATAGAAGCATCCTTTCTCAGCTCCTTTTCCCACAGGTTCTCCCGGAGTATATTCCTGCCTGATCCCTCCCGTCAGCGTAGAGCCGATCTCCATCATGACCACACTGCCAAACCGTCCGCTTTCGATCACGCAATATTCGCGTTTGTTTTCACTGAAGGCGCGCACGATTTTGCGCAGTGCCAGAGGCGATACGGAGTAATAGCGTCCTTCGATCTTCTTTGTCTCACCCGGAACTCCGGTAACCGGAAAATGGAATCGATGGTAATCCGCCGGCGTCAGCCTGAAAATCAGCATGCTGCCCTCTTCATATCGAGTCGCCAGCGTCGGATCGTCCAATAGCGATGCCAGATCATAATCGAAGCCTTTGATGGGGAACTTTCTGTCGGTACTGAGGTTGGTAAAACCGAGCACTTTCGAATCCGACGGCGATACCACGACATTCGAACCCTTCGCGATGGGCCGGTATGCAGGATCGATTTTACGGGTGAAGAAGTCGTTGAAGCTGGTATAATCACCCGCTTTTCTCGGGAACGGTGTCATATCGATATCGAGTTCCTCGATGAACTTCGATATCCTTTTCACGCTCGAAGGTTTGTCCATCAGCTTGCCATACCAGTCGGAGACAAATTTCCTCGAAACGACCGCCTTGAGAGACATCCTGCCCATTGGTGCATTGTAAAGCCATCGAATCCAGTATTTCCCCGGCACTTCTTCCTGTTGCATACTACCGGTTTCGCGATCGTAGTAGTTCAACTGCTCATCGGTGTAGAGGGTGAAAAACGCGGAAACAGCGACAACACCTATAAATAGAAACAGGCTGAATAGAAACAGACCGGTGAAATTTCGTTTTAACTTCTTGTTTTTCTTCAAAGTCACCCGATGGTGCTTCATCCGATCTCCTCCTGATTCCGATTTGATCGCATAATATCAAGGGTATTTAATTGCGCAAGTTTTTCGTGATAATATCGCATGTGAATTTCGCAGTCCGGCAATACAAGATAGCAGAAGACTATGTTTTTCGGTATCATCATGATCGTGACGAAGAAGCGCATCAAAGGGTAAACGGTGGAAAGATCGACAAACATCGGATCAGGATACAATAATGGTCAGTCGTATTCGAGGATTGGAAGCCAGGAATACCCCCATAATTATCATGCCATGAAAGCCTATGGTTCTGCTTTGCAACGACATACCTATGCTTACCGTTTATAATAATACGTAAAAAATCTGACATGAGTATGCAAAATAATTGTTGTCCTTCGACTCCGCTCAGGATGACACAATTATTACGCAACCGTCTGATATGGATGCAGTTATCCACAGTGTGTCATCCTGAGCGGAGTCGAAGGACACTGTGGATAACATCGATCAATATTCATCGAACCAAGATTCCACAGAAAAATGGGGGTATTCCAATTTCGAGGATTGAAAACAACTTGACAAACTGCACTATATCTTACTTATTGTGTCCAGACATACAGTATTCGTAAGTTTTACGAGGAATCGAATGAAGAACGACTATAAAAAATCGAAGAAGGCGGTCAGGCTGATCGAGACCGGGCAGGAGCTTTTCCGCAAGCACGGACTGCGACGCGTGACGGTGGATGAAATCTGCCGCACTGCCGATGTCAGCAAGATGACCTTCTACCAGTATTTCAAGAACAAGCAGCAATTGATCCAGGTGATGATCAAAAGGATGTACGACGTCATCATTCCGGAAATCGATGCCGTGATGGACTCCGACGAGACCTTCTACCACAAGATCAACCGGCTCTTCGCGATGGAGAAACGCTTCCGCGACGTGATCGGCGAGAAAATCGTCGAGGAATACTACGACGTCTTCGAGATGGACGACTTTATCCGGCAGATGATCGAGGAGCAGCTCATGTTCTGGCAGAAATTCTTCGAGGATGCGCAGAAAAAGGGTGAACTTCGGCAGGATGTCCGGATCGAACTGATGATGTATATGTTCGAAAACCTGCGCGACTGGATGAACGACCCGAAGCTCCGAACGATGTACCCGGACGCGGTGCGGCTCGCGGCGGAACTCAAGACCATTCTCTTCTACGGCATACTATCACGGAACGACAGGGAATCGTTATGACGCGCGCGATCATGATCTTCGGGCTTTTGGCGCTCACCGCGCAGACAGCCACGCAAATCCTGGAAAAAGTCGATCACAATCAGACCGCCGAGATGCGCATCCACACCGTGAAGATGATTGTCCACGGCAGGCGCGGCGACCGCGAAATCGTCTCGAAAAGCTGGGTTCGCGGCGATGACGACGCCTTTTCCGAATACCTCTCGCCACCGCGTGAAAAAGGAACCAAGATGCTCAAACTGGGCGACGAACTCTGGACTTACTACCCACAGACCGACCGTATCGTATCCATCTCCGGTCACATGCTGCGACAGTCGGTGATGGGCTCCGATCTCTCCTACGAAGACTACATGGAAAATCCACACCTGACCGCGATCTACAACGCCGTCATCGATTCAACCGTCACACTCGACGAACGTCCCTGCTGGGTGCTTCGACTCACCGCCAAACAGGACGACCTGGCGTACCACTCCAGAAAGCTGTGGGTCGATCAGGAGCGCTACCTGCCGCTGAAAGAAGAGCGCTTCGCCCGTAGCGGAATCCTGCTCAAGACCACCCGCATCCTCGAATGGGCAAGGACGATCGCTGGATCGCGAAACGGATTCTGTTCAAGGATGCACTCAACACGAACGGCGAGGGGACCGAGTTTGTGATCGAAGAAGTGCAGTTCGACGTGAAGATACCGGATTACATGCTGTCAAAGGCGGCGCTGAGGAAATAAAAAAACTCCCGAGTTTCCCCGGGAGCGGTAAGCAATGAAATGGAAGGTTGCTTACTGTATGATGGATTTGAGAATTTCTTCGTTCTGGGCAGACGCTTCGGACATCACTTCGTTGATCAGACCGCCCATCGGCTTGGCCATCAGCTTCGAATTCATACGCGAGACATAGACCTTGCCGTTCTTCTCGTAAACCGCCACGCGACAGGGCATCAGGCTCGAAACGACGCGCTCGTCGTCACTGCTGAGGATCCGGGTGGCGAGATCGGGATGACAGAGTTCGATCACCGTCACCGGCGCGATATCGTGTCCGAATTTCTTCATCGACATCTGCAAATCGTGCTTGGCGGGAATCTTCCAGCCCTGCGCTTCCGTCGCAGCCTCCAGACGGCTGATCGTCTCCTGGAATCCATACAAACTCTCATCTTCGAGTAGCATCATCTTCGGCGCCGATACGTATAGAAAAGCCATCGTAATGACGAAGCCAAGTAAAATACCAGTTATCAACATATATAACGATTTCATTGAAACCTCCAATGTATGTCTCCAATTTATTTGATGGTATCAAATATTGTCAATAACAAAATCTGATCCCGACAGAAAATTATTGACGCAAGCATCGGTCCGTATCGAAATATCATCAATATGAAAACATTCATCATCACGATGCTTCTCACGCTGGTCGCGGTGCTGAACGGACTCTCGCTGAAGGAAGTCTTCGACAGCGCGGAACCGGGCTACGACCAGGATCGGTACTACGACAAGCTGGTGGAGCTGGAGACAGGCGTCACCTACACGGGCGGACTTCTGATCGGCAGAATGCTGGATCACGAGGCGTACGTTCTGTACGGCGACGATGGACTCGACACCCGTATCATTGGCAACGGCGCCATCCTCGACCTGCAAGGCGAACAGATTTGTATCTCCTTCTGCGAGAATCGTCTGGATATCTCCGACTGCGTGGTATTAAACGGCAATATCCGGTTTCGCGGTATCAATTCGGAGCTGGTCGCGCTCCCCGAAGGCAGCGTGCGCTACGTCACCTTCTACAACCCGCACGAATACGGCGTCCGCTTGCAGGGCTGCGGCGAGGGCATCCTGATCGAGCATAACCTCTGCGTCGATGTGATCGACACCGGCTACGACTACATCTATCACACCGGCATCGCCTCCGAATGGCTTCCGACCGGCACCAGTTACTCCTACAGCGTCCAGTACGGCTTCTTCGGTATTCCCGACGTGGTGGAAAACTGGTCCTGGCACAGCGATGAGGAACTCAACCAGAGCTTGCTAACCCACTTCAGTCTGCTCTGCGACTGGGGCTGAGCGCTTCCGGAAGCATGGCAGGATGCCGGGTCGGCTCCTCACAACAACATTTCAGGTGATAACCCTCAGCTCACGGATCCCGAGAACGGTCTCTACATGCCGATAGCAGGATCACCCGCCGAAGGCTACGGCTGCCAGACCTTCGCGAATCGGAGATCACTTCCCGAGCAGGTTCTCACGCAACGCTCGTATCGGTATGTAGCCGGCATTCGCGAGGATGTCGGCGGTATAATCGACGAGGACACCGTCTGGCAGGCGGATACGATCCACGTGGTGGAGGACGTTACCATCGCGGACGGCGTCGAACTGGTCGTCCAGCCGGGCGTGCAGGTGGTGTTTGACGGCTACTACGCGCTGAGGGTACAGGGAACACTGACCGCGGTCGGTACGGCAGACGAACGAATCCGGTTCACCTCCTCGAGTCCACAGGATTTTACCGTGGATGACTCTCAGACCGGCTGCTGGCACGGAATCCGGTTCGAGAATACTCCGTCGCTCAACCAGCCATCGCGAATCTCATTCTGCGATGTCGAATACAGCAAGGCCGTCGGCGATGAACCGCAAGGCGGGGCATTCTACCTCTTCGGCTTCTCGAAGGTGCGGATCGAGAACTGTCACATCCATAACTGCCTGGCGGAGCGCGGCGGCGCTTTCTACTGCACCGCGCA
Organism: Cloacimonadales bacterium (SeqCode); assembly: GCA_963666875.2. Lineage (GTDB taxonomy): Bacteria > Cloacimonadota > Cloacimonadia > Cloacimonadales > JAIOQZ01. The sequence goes on along the minus strand of CAXXPU010000014.1, from coordinate 240,126 downwards.
CGCGAACCCCGAAATCGCCGGCAACCTGATCAACAAGTGCTACGCGCTCGAGACTGGATCGATCATCAGCAGCGTCTATGCCTATCCGAAGCTGATCTGCAACACCATGACCGGCAACCCCATGTTGAACGAAAGCGAATTCGACAACACGCTGCCGGTGCACAATTTCATCTCCAAGCCGATCCTCTACAACAACATCGTCCATGGCAACCAGAGCATCTACTTCCTGGGCGGTCAGATATACGAGGGTAAGCCGTACTACATCCGCTACAACGATATTGAAGGCGGCTTCAGCGGCGAGGGCAACATCGCTGATGACCCGGGATTCTATGGCATCGGAGAAGATCCCTTCACGCTGGGTAACGACTCGCCCTGCATCGACGCCGGAACATCCGATATACCATGGAACGAACTGCCTGCCACCGATATCGTCGGTAATCCGCGCATCCACAACGGGCTTATCGACATGGGCTGCTACGAATGGGATCCGACAACCGATGCCGACCCGAATGTTATGCCGGCTTCACCCCTGAGCCTTTCGAGTTACCCGAATCCCTTCAATCCCTCGACGACTATCTCATTCGACCTGCCCGAGTGCAGCGATGTGAAGCTTGCAATCTACAACACGAAGGGACAGAAGGTTACGACCAAAATCGATCGGCCGATGGAAAAAGGAAAGCACCGTGTGGAGTGGGACGGATCGGGATTATCCTCCGGAGTGTATTTCTGCCGGATCGAGAGTTGTGGGAAAACGCGCGTGCGCAAGCTGTTGATGATTAAATAGGTTCGGCTTTCGCGTAGCGAAAACGATACCCATGAACGATGTAATATCAGCATTGCTGATATAATGTTAGTGGATAATAGTCAGAAGACAGAATAGAGATTGAACCGCCCGGAGATTGATTGCTACGATGTAGCGTTCGACCTCCGGGCGAGTTTTTTTTTCAGCGTACGCAATTTCTACATTTTCAGATGCTGTTTCAGGTAATGTCCTGTGTAGGAATTCGGATCTGAGGCAATCTCTTCGGGTGTTCCCTGTGCGACGATGGTTCCGCCGTTGTCGCCGCCATCCGGCCCGAGGTCGATGATGTAGTCGGCACTCTTGATCACGTCGAGGTTATGCTCGATCACGATGACGGTGTTGCCCTTTTCGACGAACTTCTTCAGTACACCGAGTAGCTTCTTGATGTCGTCGAAGTGCAGACCGGTGGTGGGTTCGTCGAGGATGTAGCAGGTCTTCCCGGTGCTGAGCCGGCTAAGTTCCTTCGCAAGCTTGATGCGCTGTGCTTCGCCGCCGGAAAGGGTTGTCGAAGACTGCCCGACTTTGATATAGTCCAGTCCCACATCGGCCAGCGTCTTGAGTTTACTTTTGATCGCCGGGACATTGCCGAAAATCTCCAACGCCTCCTGTACATCCATATCAAGAACCTCCGAGATGCTCTTTCCCTTGTATTTCACGCTGAGCGTTTCGGCATTGTAGCGCTTGGCCTTGCACACCTCGCAAGGAACGTAAAGGTCGGCGAGGAAGTGCATCTCGATTTTAATCACCCCGGCGCCCTGGCAGGCTTCGCATCTGCCGCCCTTCACGTTGAAGGAAAATCGTCCCGGACTGTAGCCGCGTATCTTCGATGCGGGCAGCTTCGCGAAGAGGTTGCGGATGGGATCGAACAACTTGATATAGGTCGCCGGATTTGAGCGTGGCGTGCGCCCGATAGGCTGCTGGTCGATGCAGATGACCTTATCCAGGTGGTGATCGCCTGTAATCTCGTCGTAATCCGATTCCGGCATACGGGCGTGGTTCAGGCGATTTGCCAGTGCGGGGTAGAGAGTCTGGTTGATCAGCGAACTCTTACCCGAACCGGAGACGCCGGTGATGCAGGTGAAAACGCCGATGGGGATGTTGACATCGAGGTTCTTTAGGTTGTTCTTGCGCGCGTTTTTAATTGTTATGTGCCGTTTATCTTCATGTTTACGTTCGTTGGGCGTTTCGATCTGAAGTACTCCGGAAAGGTATTTCCCGGTGAGGGACTTCGGGTCCTTCGTTATCTCTTCGAGCGTTCCCTGCGCAACGATCTCACCGCCGAAGATTCCGGCGTGCGGTCCGAAATCGAGAATCTGATCGGCGCTGCGCATCATCTCTTCGTCGTGCTCGACCACCAGGATGGAGTTTCCGATATCGCGAAGCTGCTGCAGCATGGCAATCAGCTTGCCGTTGTCGCGTTGGTGCAGACCGATACTGGGCTCATCCAATATGTACATCACACCGACGAGGCTGCTTCCGATCTGGCTGGCGAGACGGATGCGCTGCGATTCACCGCCTGAAAGCGTGGGTGCCTGTCGATCCATGGTCAGGTAGTGAAGTCCGACATTGATCAGGAAACCGAGCCGGGCGCGGATTTCCTTCAATACCTCTTCCGCGATGACCTTATCGTTGCCGCCAAGCGGCAGGTTCGAGAAGAACGCGTGCGCGTCCGCGATAGACATCGAAGTTACCTGATCGATAGATTTGTGGTTGATGAATACGGACATGCTTTCTTTTCTCAGACGTTTGCCATGGCAGTCGGGGCAAGGCTTGTTGCTGATGTAGCGCAAGAATTCCCGGCGCCGCCATTCCGACTTGGTCTCGTGCATGAGCCTCTCCATGTTTGGAATCACGCCTTCGTGTTTGGTCAGGAACTCACCGGATCCGTGCTGGCTCTGCCACTGGATGCGGATGCGCTTGCCTTTGCTGCCGTAGAGCAGGATATCCTGGATTTGCTCCGGCAGCTTTTTCCATGGTGTATTGAGGTCGAAATCGTATTCGTTCATCAACTGCTTCAGGTAGCGATAGCGCCAACTGGTCCGTTTATCGGACATCACGCCCCAGGGAAGCACCGCGCCCTGATTGATCGATAAATTTTTATTAGGGACGATCAAGTCGGGATCGAATTCCATCGTGGTTCCCAGTCCGTTGCAAGTTTGACACATTCCGATCGGGCTGTTGAACGAAAAGTGCTGCGGAGTAAGTTCGGGATAACTGATTCCACATTTCGTACAGGCGTTGGCTTCGGTAAGGACTTCCGATCGCTCCTGATCGGGGTAGTCGATCTTCACGCTGCCGTTGGTAATGCGAAGCGCAGTTTCGATCGAATCGTTGAGGCGCGGACGGATATCCGGCTTCATCACCAGCCGATCGACGACCAGATCGATGTTGTGCTTGCTCTTCTTGTCGAGCTGGATATCCTCAGCGAGTTCCCGCATCTGACCGTTGATCATCACGCGCACGAAGCCTTCGCGGCGTGCCTCGTCCAGTTCTTCCTTGTGGGTTCCCTTGCGGTTCTGGACGATCGGCGCGAGGATCTGGATGCGGGTGCGTTCCGGCATTTCCATCAGGTGTTCGACAATCTGATCGACAGATTGCGAGCCTACCGGATCGCCGCAGTTGTAGCAGTGCTGGTGCCCGATGCGTGCGTACAGAATACGCAGATAGTCGTAAATCTCGGTGACAGTTCCGACTGTGGAGCGTGGATTCTTGCTTGCGCTCTTCTGCTCGATGGAGATGGCGGGTGAGAGTCCCTCGATGTAATCGATCTTGGGTTTCTCCATCTGTCCGAGAAACTGCCGCGCGTAGGCGGAGAGCGATTCGACGTAGCGTCTCTGCCCTTCCGCATAGAGCGTATCGAATGCCAGCGACGATTTTCCCGATCCCGAGACGCCGGTGAAAACGACCAGCTTGTTCCGCGGAATGGTGACGTTTATATTCTTCAGGTTGTGTTCCTGCGCGCCTTTGATAACGATCGTGGTTTTCAAACGAACCTCCTGACGGTTACTTGTTGCAAATATGTAACGCGAGGAAAATTTGTCAATGAGAAAAGATAAGAATCTCATTGACAAATCGTGGTGTGAATGCTGAAATCTATTGATAAATATACCTGAAAAAAAGTGTTGGTGTCAACCGCAATGATTTCATACGGGTTAGCCTTTCTTGCCGATGAGAAAAGAACCTTGCCAAGAAAAAAAAATTGACAAGGATAATCCGTATGATAAATTCATGCTGAGTAAGTTTGAAAAGCTGTGCGCCGTTCATAGTCCCGGCGAAATAAGGAGTTACGGATTTAACGGCGTGACTCGAAGGAATTCATGAGTATGAATATAAAAAAGATAGATACTGGAGGAAGTATGAAAAAGTTATCTTTACTTGTTGCTTTTACCCTGCTTTCGATTGGTTTAGTGTACGGGCAATCGTTAGACATGAACTACATCACGTTCCACGGCTCAGATGGTGAGACGGATGATGTGTTTTCAGCTGGTGAAACGGTGACCGTGCGTACAAGGTACGACGGCGTTTCCATGCAGCAGATTACAGGTGTATATCAGGATTCGGGCCAAACGAATACCGGGTACATTTATGTGTTCTGGTATATTGGAACTCCTGACGGTAGCCCTGACGGTTCGAACATCGTGGCCATCACCAACTTCAATTACAGCGGACTGGGAACTGACGGCTATGCTGATTTTGACTTTACTCTACCGACGCCATCTTCCGGAGCCACAACCTTCCAGCTTGGCTTTGGTATTTATGGAGAAGGCGGCGGATGGCGTGCAACGGTCTTTTCGTCTCGCTATACAAGTTATGCGACAGTTTCGCCTCTGAACGTTTGTTCAGGTGATACCGCAGACGGAGAATCCACATATGTTGCGGAATGGGAAACGTATGGCGAACTCGACGGCACGACGGAAACGCCAACTCTTACCGAGCCGGACGATGGTGACAGCGACAACGCTTCCATGTACATCGCCTTCAACCTTCCCGAAAATGCAACAAGTGGTAGCGTCAAGCTCTACATTGATGATGATACAAATCACACCAATGGATACTTCAACGTATTGACGCTGCTGAATACCTATATTACATCCGGTAATCACGATATGTATATCAACGGTGGGGATCTGGATGACGATCCGCAAGCAGGAGATGCAACTGACGACGTTACTTCCGTCTCGACACCGGGTAACAACGCTCTTGTCAACGGCAATACGTATTACATGGCGATCGCCTATCGGGATGAGACCGGCAATACGGAAGCGAAGAGCGCCTGGGCGGAATTCACATACGATACATCGATCACGAACGTTTCAAGCGCGATCGCGACCGACCTCGATCTCGACGAAGTCCAATTGTCGTACTATCTGCCGGAATGCTCACAGGACTGGAAAGTGACATTCTGCTTCGATACCGATACCAACTACGGCAACGGTTATACTTCCGAAATCGTGTTGGGCGACGAGACGCATGTCGGTTCCGCCGGAACACGTACCGTTTATTTCAACGGTAACGAGCTCTCGACCACCGACTACTACATCAGCCACTCCGGCGCCGAAGCCGGATCGCTCACCTCCGGTACCCAATACTACGTTGGCGTCCAGTACACCGACTGCGCGGGAAATACCTCCTCCATTACATACTCGGGTGTGTTCACATACCTGTACGATACGCAAACAGATCAGGCCATCAATATCGATGCCGATATCGAGGCGAACACCTCCGAAGGTCCGGTTCTCGATATCGATTACGAACTTGAAGAAGATGGTCTCTCAAACAGCGTCTATATCCTTATCGACGACGATATCAGTCACGGAACCAACGGTGAGGAAACCACTTCCGATGTGCTGTATATCATCCAGATCAGCGGAAACTACACGACAGGCACACACAACTTCAATCTGTCGGTTCCTTTCGTGACAGCCGATGCCGGTGGCGACGGAGACCAGGTAGTCGCAATTTCTACCCTGGCGTCCTCACCGTATGACCTTACCGACGGCAGTACCTACTATATGTCGGTTCGTTATACCGATGAAACCGAGAACCCTGCCGTGACCACGGAACCATGGGTATCATTCACATGGGACGGCGTCACAGAAACCCCGAGTTGGGACGGCTCTCAGCCAACTGCAGACAACAGAGCGTTCTCTTTCGTTTACGATCTTCCCGAAGACGGCGAAGCAAACTCTGTACGTATCCAGATCGACAACAACTCCGATCACGGTACATTATGGGCAACCCTGAATATCACGGGTCACGATGAATACAACACCAACAGCTTTATTGTCGATGCCAACCAGCTCAATGACGGCTCAATGTACAGCGACGGTACGGACGATGTTTCCAACACACCTTCACAGAGCGCACTGATCCAGGGATCGAACTACTACTATCGCGTCGGCTATCAGGATGAATGGGGTAACGCGTACGCATACACTGACTGGATGCAGATTCTGTTCGACAACGTCACGTTGACTCCGACGCTCGATCTTCCGAATGCAAGCTCTACGTTTACCACGAACTTCACGCTTCAGTACGACTTGCCGGAAACAGCATACGAAGGAAGCCTCTATGTGATGTTCACGCGTACGAGCGGTACAACGGACTCGAATTCTCCGCACAAGCTGGAGATCGTCAGCGAAACCTCCGGTTCGAATATCCAGATTACAGGATTGGATCCGACAAACCTGACAAGCAGCGCCGCAATCGATAACACACCGATCTCCGGTACGGGCGTACTGGTTGACGGTACGATTTATACAATCACGATCGGTTATCAGGACTTGCTTCTCAATACCGAGGCAACCGATTCTCACACCAATTGCGAATACTCGAGTGGCGCCGCTGTGATGCAAGTGGTCGGACGTGCAATCGATAACATCCCGCTCGAAGGACCCAGCAACACGAACCAGCTGATCTTTGCGTTCGATCTGAATACGACATCAGGCTCTGCTGATTTTAGCGGTATTTCGTTGTCACGTTCCGGGTCATCTGCGTTGGCCGATTTCTCGACTGGCAGCTTCAAGATCTGGCTCGATGACGGCGACGATGTGTTCGAACCCGCCCAGGACGACGATATGAGTGCAGCCGGCGGTTACAGCGACTGGCCGGGTGGAGCATTTGCCAATCCTGTTGTGATTTCTGGCACAACTGCCGTCTCGATCGACTCCTCGGGAGAAACCTTCTGGATTACGGTCGATCAGAGCGCTACCTCCAACAAATTGCACTCAATCCGACTCAGTATCAGTTCTACTGTCGCAGTGACTTCGGATGCAGACGAGACAACAGGCAACTTCCCGATTAATGGACTTACCCACGATCTGGATGGATACGTGATCATTGATGTTGACGACACTTTCGGTGGATATGTAAATCCGGGTAACAACCGCGCGATCCACAAATTCTCGATGAAGACCAATCAGGGATCGACGACTGTTAGTTCGATCACGGTTGATTTCTCCGGTGACGGCGCTCTTTCCACGAACTTCCTCGGCTCGACACCGATGAAGATCTGGAGCTCGGAAGATGAATCATTCTACTATGGTACAGACTTGCAGGTCGGCGGACCGATCGCGTACAACAATACCCTGACCTTTACCTGGAGCGCCCGTGCATTGCTTGATGTTGATGAAACGGAGCTCTGGTATTTCGTGACCGGCGATGTCAATCCGGATGGAAGCGGTGCGATCCAGGGTGCGATGGACGAAGAATCTGTAGTTTCCGCCTATGGAATCGAAACCGATATCGGCGGTAACGAAGAATGGGATGAACATACGGACGATATAACTCTGCCGGTCGAACTCTCGACATTCACGATCTTCAGTTCGAATCGTCTGGTCACAATCGAGTGGACAACAGAATCAGAAACCGATAACCTCGGATTCAACGTCTATCGCGGACTGAGCGTGACAGACATGGAAGATGAGACTGTCATCAAGCTCAACGCCGAGATTATCCCGGGCGCTGGAACATCCTCCGAACCGACCGACTACGTCTTCACCGACGACTATCGTATCGAATACGGCGAGACCTACTACTACTGGCTCGAATCGGTCGAACTCGGCGGTTACGCGGTGCTGTTCAGCCCGAAAAGCCATACGCCGCAACCCACCGGTGGAACGGATACTCCGGATGTCACATTCTACGGAATGCGTAACTACCCGAATCCGTTCAATCCAAGCACGAAAATCGAGTTCTGCCTGACTGAAAACGCTCATGCCAAACTCGATATCTACAACGTCCGCGGACAGTTCGTGAAGAATCTCTTCAACGGTGATGTCAGCGCAGACGTTCTGAACGGTGTTTACTGGGACGGTACGGACGAATCCGGAAAAGAGACTTCTTCCGGTGTATATTACTACCGTCTGCAGCACGGTTCGAAATCCGAACTGAAGAAGATGATCCTTCTCCGCTAAGCGAGAAGACTCACAAGATATGCGAAGACCGGCTGTTAGCCGGTCTTCGTGCTGTTTACGACGATAAATGGCTGTTGGACAGAAAATTGATTGACACGTGACTATCGCAAAAGAATATTGTCGCCTGAATCAGTAAAATGATTAAATTGGTTGAGAAATAGAAGGAGTTACCATGAAAAACGACATTCATCCGAAGTATGAAACCGTAACTGTGAAATGTGTATGCGGAAACGTCTTCGAAACCAAGTCAACCCGTAAAGACCTTACGGTTGATATATGCTCGGCTTGCCATCCGTTCTATACCGGAAAGCAGAAACTCATGGACACAGCCGGCCGTGTTGAGAAATTCCACAAGAAATACGCAAATCAAAAAAAAAGCGATAAATAGCTGCTTAAATTTTCTGGCGCCACTACCTGAGACATACGGGAGTGGCGCTTTTTGCGTTAAACGGATTCGCGAAAAAAGGACGCCACATGAAGGATAAAAAAGAAATTGCAGTCGGTGGACAGGCAGTGATCGAAGGGGTCATGATGCGTGGGCCGGATTATATAGCCACCGCAGTCAGGCGCAGTGATGGATCAATCGAGATCAGTCGCGACCGCTTCGAATCGAGAACGAAGAATCATCCAATCTTGAAAAGACCGATCATACGCGGATTCGTCTCGTTGATCGAGATGATGATCATCGGATACAAATCGCTGACTTTCTCGGCAAACCGATGGGAATTGGACAACGAAGAAGAAAATGCGAAGGAGAAGTCCGAGAAGCGAAAGAAGGTGGAGGAGTTCTTCAGCTTTGCATTCGCGATCGCGCTGGCGCTGGTCTTGTTCGGATTCGTTCCATACCTGATAAGCTTTCTACTAAAGCTGGGCAAGGAGAACCTCTATTTCAACCTCGTCGCCGGTGTTATCCGGGTGATATTCTTCGTCGCGTACGTCTGGATCATCAGTTTCCTGAAGGACGTCGGCAGGCTGTTCGAGTACCACGGAGCCGAGCATAAATCGGTTTTTGCCTACGAGAACAACGACAGCCTCGAGCCGAAGGACATTCAGAAATACACCACGCTGCACCCGCGCTGCGGAACCAGTTTTATCTTCTTCGTACTACTAATCTCGATTCTCGTGTTCACGCTGGTCGATTTCGCGGTGGCGAAGATCATTGGATTCCTGCCGTCGTTCGCAGTACGCTGGCTTTATCATATTCTGTTGATACCGTTGATATCCGGGGTGTCGTACGAGGTGTTGAAGATGTCCGGCAAGAAGCAGAACAACTTCTTTGTGAAAATCATGATGGCGCCGGGACTCGCCTTGCAGCGAATCACGACGCGTCCTCCGGACGACAGCCAGATCGAAGTGGCGGTGTGCGCCATGAAGGCGGCGCTGGAAATGGATTTACCTGAAAACCTTGAATATAACTGGATTCACGATGATAGAAAACATTCCTGAAGATAAAATCAACGAACTCATCGAAGAGCACGAGACGCTGAAAAAGCGTATAATCGATCCGGCCGAAATGCAGGATCAGCGGAGCTACAGCAAGCTGAGCAAGCGCATGAAGGAGCTGGACAGGCTGGTCAATTGCTGGCACGAGCTTGTCGGGATCAAGCAGACGATGCTCGACAACAAAGAGCTTATACAGGATGCGGACGAAGAAGAGCTCCGTGAGATGGCTGCCGAGGAGAATCAGGAACTCGAAGCGGATTACGAGAAGAAGTTCGAGGAACTGAAAGAGATGATGACGCCGAAGGACCCCAACGACGACAAGAACGCGATCGTAGAAATCCGCGCTGGAACCGGTGGGGACGAGGCAGCGCTCTTCGCTTCGGAAATGTTCCGCATGTACCAGTATTTCGCCGAACGACGCGGCTGGAAGCTGCAAATCCTTTCGTCCAACGCCATCGAGATCGGCGGATTCAAGGAGATATCCTTTTCGCTGACCGGCGAGAACGTCTATGGCATCATGCGCTTCGAGAGCGGCGTTCACCGTGTGCAGCGTATTCCGCAGACCGAATCGAGCGGACGCATCCACACCTCCGCGGTGTCGGTAGCGGTGCTGCCCGAAGCGGACGATGTGGATATCGAGATCAACGACAACGATCTGCGCATCGATGTCTATCGCTCATCCGGGCATGGCGGTCAGAGCGTTAACACGACAGACTCCGCCGTCCGTATCACGCATGTTCCGACCGGGCTGGTGGTGACCTGCCAGGACGAGAAGTCGCAGCTCAAGAACAAAAATAAAGCGATGAAGGTTCTTCGGGCACGCTTGCTGGATCAGGAGATATCGCGTCAGGAAGCGGAGATCGCCAATCAGCGGAAGTCCCAGGTTGGTACCGGCGACCGCAGCGCGAAGATCCGAACCTACAATTATCCGCAGTCGCGCGTGACCGATCACAGAATAAATTTGACATCCTACAGGCTTAACGCCATTCTGGTTGGCGAGTTAGATGAATTTACCGACGCCCTGAGACTGGCGTACAACAACGAGAAGATCAATAACTGAAATGTGGTTGTTTAACCTGTTCCTGTTTCTGTTTTTCTTCGCATCGGCAGCGTTTTTCGCTGGTCTGGAGACCGGTTTGGTCTCGATGGACAGACTAAAACTCGAGACCGAAGCGAAGACGGACAAACGTAAGAATTATCTGCTGCGATTTTCCACCAATCCCGATCTGACCTTCGGATTGACCCTCATCGGGACAAATGTATCCCAGGTCATCGTCTCGACCATCTTTACAGCCTACTTCATCAAGAACTGGATCAATATCGACGAGGAAGCGGGGTCGCTCATCCTCGCCGGTGTGGTGCTCATCTTTGCCGAAATCATCCCCAAGGCGATATACCGGGATTATCCGGACAAGCTTGTCGAACGTTCGTACCCATTCATCCGGATCGCGCATTTTATTCTGAAGCCGTCGATTCGTGTCATCACCTGGTTCAACAATCTGCTTGCGAAGATGCTCAAGGTGGAAAGCGGCATGCATTTCCTCAGCCGCGACGAGCTTTCTTATATTTTCTCCGAAAGCACTTCGACCAACGCGATCCAGCAGGATCAGAAAGAGATGCTGGAGGACGCGCTGGAATTCAGTGAACTCGTCGCGCGAAACGTCATGATACCACGTATCGATATTGTGGCGATCGAAGCTGATTCACCACTCGATCACGTGATCGAGATTGCCCGTAAGGAAGGCTATACGCGTTATCCTGTCTTCGAGGAGAGTCTCGATCATGTGATCGGTATCCTGATTATCTACGATCTGATCGATCGAGACAAGACACAGAAACAGACGGCGCGGGATTTCCTGCGGGACGCCTTTTTCGTTCCCGAGAATATGGACGTCGATGCTCTTCTGAAGGAGATGCAGACGCTACGTAAATCAATGGCGATCGTGGTCGATTCATACGGTGGGACAGCCGGCTTGCTGACGACTGAAGATATCCTCGAGGAAATCGTCGGCGAGATCGAGGACGAGTACGATAACGAAGAAGAAAAAGATATCGAGAAAATCGACAACGATAACTATATCGTCAAGGGTTTCGTCGAAGTCGATGACCTGACCGATGTCTATGGAATCGACCTTCCCGACGAAGGGAATTACGAGACGCTTGCGGGATTGATCATCGACAAGATCGCGCGAATTCCTGCCCGAAATCAGCGTATTCGTATCGGCGACTGGACCGCACAGATCTTGCAGGTCTCCAGCCGAAAGATCATCAAGGTCAAACTCACGCGAAACCAGCCCCAAGAGCCGATCCATGATTAAAATCAAGACCAACCTGCTGAATCCGGTATCTCCCGACTTGGCGCAATTACGTAAAAACTGCGTACTGACCATCGACGGGGAGAGGATCGCGCGGATCGACGATTCGGGCAATTTCGACATCGACTACAGCGATTGCGTCTGCATCCCCGGTCTGATCGACGCGCATGTGCATTTATCGCAATACAACGTTCGCGGTATGCACGCGCCGCACCTGATCCAGTGGCTCGAGGGCCATATCTTCCCGGAAGAAGCACGATCATTTGATCCCGAGTACGCATTGAAGACCGCCGAGGCGTTTTTCGATGCGCTGATCGAAGCCGGAACCACGACTGCGGTGATCTACGTGTCCGCCTCGAAGGAAGCGACCGATATTGCGTTTCAGGTAGCGGAGAAGAAGGGCATCCGGGCGATCGTCGGCAAGGTGATGATGGACACCAATTCACCGGACGCGTTGCAGGAAGACCCCAAGCAATCGATGCTGGACAGCCTGGAACTATACGACAAGTGGCATGGCAGGACGCCTCTGCTCGATTACATCTTCTCACCCAGATTTGCTCCGGTATGCAGCAGTGGGTTGATGCGCGAGATCGGGCAGGAAGCTTCTCGAAGAAATGCGTACATCCAGACGCATCTCTCCGAGAACCTCGACGAGATCAAATGGGTGAGCGAGCTCTTTCCCGATTGCGGAAGCTACACGGAGGTCTATGATCGTGCCGGTATCCTGACCGATCGAACTTTACTCGGTCATTGCCTGCACCTGTCCGAGAGGGAGATCGAGCTGATCCGGGAGCGGAATTCGAAGATCGTGCATTGCCCAGACTCGAATTTCTTTCTCAAGAGCGGCGTGTTTCCGTGGCGCCGGATCGAGGAAGCGGGAATCGATTTCGCGCTGGCCAGCGACGTAGGCGCCGGAACGACGCTCTCCATGCCGGAGATTATGAAGATGACCATTTACCGGCAGAAATTCTCGCTATCGCCGGAAGCGGTGTTCTATCGTACAACCGTCGGCGGTGCGAAGGTGCTGTCCCGCGAGAACGATCTGGGAACGCTGGAAGAGGGTAAGCTGGCGGACATGGTGTTCTTGCGGATGCCCGATACGGATGCGCGCGAGACGCTTTCGCGGATGATCTACCTGATGGATTGTCGCCGGATCGAAGCCGTGTTTGTCCATGGTGTTCAAATCAACTAACTATATATATTTTCAAACAATTTGGAGGTGGAATGAAACTTGTCGAATGTGTGCCGAACTTCAGTGAAGGTAGAAACAAGGGTATCCTCGATGAAATATCGAACGCGATCCGTTCGGTCGCGAGAGTGACGCTGCTGGACGTCGATCCGGGTCAGGACACGAACCGAACCGTCTATACAATGGTGGGTGAGCCGGACGCGGTGGTGGAAGCTGCGTTTCAGGCGATAAAGAAGGCTTCCGAGCTGATCGACATGTCCAGGCATACCGGCGCGCACGCGCGTCAGGGTGCTTGCGATGTGTGTCCGTTCGTGCCGGTCTCCGATATGACCATGGACGACTGCGTGGAGCTGGCGAAGAAGCTGGGAAAACGCGTCGGCGACGAACTCGGCATCCCGGTTTACCTCTATGAATACGCCGCGTCCAAGCCGGAATGGAAAAATCTGGCCGTGGTGCGCAAGGGTGAATACGAAGCACTGCCAGAGAAGATGAAAGACGACTACTGGAAGCCAGATTTCGGCCCGCAGGTCTTCAACAAGAAGTCCGGCGCCACCGCAATCGGCGCACGCGAATTCCTGATCGCGTACAACATCAATCTGAACACGCGCGATAAAAAGAAGGCGCACGAACTGGCGCTCAGCATCCGTGAGAAGGGCAGACTGAAACGTGACGCGAAGGGTAAGATCGTCAAGGACGAGAACGGCGAGAAGGTTTACGAGCCTGGTTTCTTCACGGAGTGCAAGGCGGTCGGCTGGTACATCGACGAATATAACCGCGCGCAGATCAGCATCAATCTGACCAACTACAAGATTACACCGCCGCATCTGGTACTGGACAAGGTGCGCGAACTGGCATGGCAGAACAACATCCAGGTCACTGGCAGCGAGCTGGTGGGTCTGATCCCGAAAGAAGCCATCGTCATGTCCGGTAAATACTACCTAAACAAGCTGGATGAGAGCCCGGGAATCCCGGATCGGATGATCATCGAGACCGCGATCCAGTCTCTTGGGCTGGAAGACCTCGGTCCGTTCGACGTCGATAGCAAGATCATCGAATACGCGATCGAGGACCGCGACAACCTGGTCAACATGAAAATCACCGACTTCATGGACGAGCTTTCCAGCGATTCACCCGCACCCGGCGGCGGAAGCGTTGCAGGTGTTTGCGCGGCGCTCTCCGGCTCGCTCTCGGCGATGGTGGGCAATCTGACCGTCAACAAGAAGGGCTACGAGAAGGTGCAGAACGAGGTGAAGGCGGTCGCCGAGGAAGGTCAGAAGATCAAGCTCGACGCGCTCTACGTCATCGACAAGGACACTGACGCCTTCAACATCATGATGGACGCCAATCGTCTGCCTAAAAAGACCGACGAGGAATCCGCGATCCGCGATCAGGCGATCGAAGCCGCGACCCAGAACGCCATCCAGGTTCCGCTCGAAACCATGAAGATCTCGCGTGACGCGGTCAAGCTGGCGCAGCGCGTATCGGCCGTGGGCAACGCGAACGCGCTCTCGGACGCCGGTGTGGCTGCGATAACCGCCAACGCCGCGTGCAAGGCCGCCTACCTCAACGTCATGATCAACATGGCAGGCATCACCGACGAGCAGTTCAAACAGAAGACCGTCGATGAAGCGAAACAGATCCTGAACGAGGTTAACCAGATTGCGCTGGCCGTCGAAGAAGATGTGAAAACCAGAGTGTAAAAGCTCTTATTGCAATATATTGACCGCGGATGGGGAGACTCGTCCGCGGTTTTTCGTGGAGCGCAGGCATCCTTGCCTGCATCTCTTCAGCCCAGCCACCAGATGAGGATCGGGAAGTAGATCATGCCTGAGAGGATGGAGAAGGAGACCAGCGAGGCGGCGTATTCCTCATCGAGCTTCTCCATGACGGAAAAGACCAGCGTGTTGTATCCGATCGGCGCGGCGCAACTGAGGATGACGATTTTACTCAGCACACCTTCCCAGCCGAAAATCGAGCAGATCGTGATCCCGACGATGAACCCGCCGAGACTGCGGATCAGCATGGCGGGGATAATGTGCTTGATGGCTTGCAGGCGCGGCTTGAAGTAGATTCCCAGCGAAATCATCACCAGCGGCGTGATCATGGCGCCGAGGAGCTTGAGCCATTCGGAGGCAATCTCGGGCAGGGGAATGTGGAGTACGTTCCAGAGCAATCCGCTGAAGAGCGCCCAGACCGGCGGCAGGCCGAATATCTTCTTCCAGGGTATCTTTCCGCTCGATCCCATACCGTACCGCACAGCCAGGAAGTAGCAGAAAGCGAATGTCATAAAGCCATTGCCGAGATTGTAGAGCGAAACGTATGCCATGCCCTCTTCGCCATAGACGGAGATGACGAACGGGATTGCGAAGGCGATGTTGACGATGAGGCTGCCGACGATGAAGGATCCCTGCCGTTTACGGTCCATTTTCAGACTTCGGCTTACGATGTAGCTGATGCCCCAGATCAGGATGTATGTGCCGATGGCTGCCAGCGGAAGGCAGAGATGATGCGGTTCGAGGTCGATCGTTGCGACCGATTCGAACGCGTACGCCGGCAATGCGACGTAGAGAACCAGTTGCAGGAACCGCGCCGCGTTGTCTTCCGTAAAGAGCTTGATCCGACGCAGGAATATCCCCAGCAGAAATGTACCGATAATCGGAAGCAGCCTGACGAGGATACTCAGCATGGGCTACGTCTATTTTCTACTCGGTTTTCCGAGACGCGCAGCATCCACCGTGATGCCCAGCATCCCCATTGTGACCGGAACATCTCCCTTGATATCGCCCATGATACCGAACGAGATGTCTGCCAGGAAGGTCTTGATCGTGAAACCGGCGGTGAGAAAAGACTGATCATTGTCGCCAATGTAGCCGGTGCTGTCGATCGGAGCGTAGGGGTTATCGTAGCTGCTACCTTCTTTTCCGGGGAAGAGGTACGAGCCGGAATACACGCCGGGAACTTCCATAAAGCCGATTCGAAGCGTGGATTCCAGGTAGTCGTATTCCATACCGATTTTCCAGCGCAGACGATCGTCGAACATGTCCGATTGTTCGCTGCATTTTTCGTACTCGATATCGCCGGCGAAGCGGATTTTGTCCAGGCGAAAGAGCAAACCGGCAGTCAGGAGCGATGGGAATGTGACGTCGTATTTCTCGCCGTTGTCCAGATCGAATGTGACGTCGGTCTTCGGCGTGTAGCTGACGCCGGCGCTGACGAACTTGTAGTCGTACTGGATACCGGGCTGGAAGCGAAAAGTCGTCTCTGTCATATCGGTACGGTTGACCTGATAGTAGTATCGATAGTCGTCCAGTATATAGATGCAATAGTGTATGTTCATGCCGACACGAAGGTCTTTCAGTGCATAGGACGTAGCCAGCGATAGCCGGGACTGCGTATAGGACGGTGTGAGCGTGTAATAAGATTCGTCCTTCATTTCGCGGGTGAAATCGACGTATTCGATCGATTGATCCATGGAGTAGCTGAATCCGGCCGAAAGGTTATCAATCACCCGGAATCCGACGCCAAAGAACGCGAAGGGATTTGTGGATTGATAGGTCTGACGCGGTCGCGTCTCATAGTTATAGTTTGCGTCATACTGGCGGAATTCGGTTTCGTTCATTTCGGTGACGTTACCCTTCTGGAAGAATTCCATGTGGACTGTGGTCATCTTCGTAGTGAATCCCGCAGGGTTGATCATCGCGTTTTCGATTCCTTCGTTGAACGCGGCACCGGTGTGGCCTCTTCCCATGGCGTTGATGTTGAGATAGTTTCGTGAATACTGGTCGTAGATGCACTGCATGAATTCGGGTGCGGTGTACTGATAGCTGTCCTGGGCGACAACCGGCAGAAACATGCTCAGAACAAGAATGATAAGCAGGTTGCTGCGCTTCATAAGAACCTCTTCATGTGCGGTAGATGGTTTGTTTTCTGTCAGCTCCGACAGAGATGACGGTAAACCGGATACCGATCACCTCTTCCAGTTTCTCGATGTATTTTTTCGCGTTCGGCGGTAGAGACTCGAAGTCGCGTATGCCGGTGATGTCCTCGTGCCAGCCTTTCATTTCGATATAGATGGGTTGGGCGTGATTCAGGTCTTCGGCGTTGAAGGGCATTTCGCGGGTGCTGATACCCTCGATGCAGTATCCGACGCAGATGTTCAGCGTGTCGAATCCGCTGAGTACGTCCAGCAGGGTAATCGCGCCGTCGGTGATACCGTTGATCATGGCGGTGAACCGCGCAGCGACACCGTCGAACCAGCCACAGCGTCGCGGTCTTCCGGTGGCAGCGCCGTATTCGTTGCCCTGCTTGCGGATGCGATTGCCGATTTCGTTGTCCAGTTCGGTGGGGAAAGGACCTTCGCCCACGCGGGTCGTATATGCTTTGTAAACGCCGAGAATGCGGTCGATCTTGTTCGGCGGAAAGCCGCTTCCGGCGGAGATTCCACCAGCCGAGGTGTAGGAGGATGTCACAAACGGATACGTGCCGAATCCGACATCGAGCAGGGTTCCCTGCGCGCCCTCGAAAAGCAGATCGCGACCTTCCCGGTAAAATTGATCGAGAACATACGGAACCTGCACGAAGTAGGGCTTCAGCATTTCGCCCTTCTTCAGAAGTTCGTCTGTCAGCTTGTCGATGTTCGCGGTATCCCTTCCATGGAAAGCGTAGATGCGTTCGAGGCGGGATTTCAGTCGTTCCGGATCGATCAGGTCGATGATCTGAAGCGCGATGCGCGATGCGCGATCCGCGTAGGTGGGACCGATTCCGCGTCGCGTGGTTCCGATCTTGGTCTGACCATCCGAATCCTCGCGTTTCGAATCGAGTTCCTTGTGCAACGGAAGCACCATTGTCGCGCGCGGATCGATAAAGAACCTTCCTTCAAACGAAAGCCCGCGATCCTGCAATGCCTTCATCTCCTCGAGCAGCATGATCGGGTCGATCACGGTGCCGGCGCCGAGAAAGCAATGTTTTTCGGGATAGAGCATTCCGGAAGGAACCAGATGGAACACGTATTTTTCACCATCCTTGATGATGGTATGACCGGCGTTACTACCGCCCTGAAAGCGGATAATCGCGTCGGCCCGGACGGCCAGCGCATCGACAATCTTGGCTTTGCCTTCGTCTCCCCAAAGACAGCCCAGTACTGCTGTAACGGACATAATCTCTCCTAAGCATGTAGATAATCCATTCATACGATCCTGAAAAAACGTGTCAAGGAAGGAAACGGAGAAACGGAATCAATGTCAATCGGACAGTTTTTTGTTGAACGCGGACGTCCACACATTTATTTTACCTTTCCTTGTTTGCCTGCTTCGTACATGGTGCCGATAAGAAGAAAATCGTTTTTGATGGCAGAGCTGCATTGCTGATCACGCAAGCTGATGAAACATGGGATATCATCATTGCTGAAACGGGAGATTGATCCTCAAATCAGGCATACCCCCAGAATGTTTTAAGTAAAAACGTGGTAGAGCTTATTATCAGCGGTTTTGAGAAGAAATAGGTTGTGAAAAAAGGCTCCTTTGCCAAAATAGTTTCGACCAAAAAACTAACAAAGGAGCCAATATGCAAGGTCAACTTAAGCAGCAGTTCCACCAGATGCAAGTAAAATTTCACAATTTCATGCGCAAGTACAAGGCGGAACTCAGTGTTCCACGCTTCAACTTCTTGAAACAAATGACGAAAGGTATTCTCGCCAGTCAAAGCGTAATCGTCCGCCAGGCAGCCCGCTCGCTACATGAACAAATCCCATTACGCAAGACCAGTGGACGCTTGTACCGACATCTCGATCAAGAAGATTTAGCATCGGATATCCATGATATTCTGTTAGCTTCGCAAAGTCGTCGGCTCGAACGCGACAGCCTGATCTTTATCGACGAAAGCGATATTGTGAAACCCTATGCCACTCGCATGGAAGGTCTTGAAAAGATACGCGACGCCAGTGCCAACAAGACAGAGTCAGGCTTTCACTTGATCAATGCTGTCGCCCTGGTCGGGACGCCTTCAAATCATTCGATTGTTCCGCTTTGCAGCAAGATATACAGTAGCAAGATCGAGCATGATACCCGTTCAACGGTTACACGTGATCAAATCGATGAAATAACGATCCATAGCAACAATCGTGGCGTTTTCGTGTTGGATCGATGGTACGATATTCGTTCGTTGATCGGACATTTCCACGCCAATGGAAACTCGTTCATTATTCGCAGTAAAGGTGCGCGCAATTTGATAGACGAGGATGATGAAGAAAAAGACTTTCTCCGTGTCTGCAAGTCAGTGAAATTGACCATGGATTTTGGGAATGCGGGACATCATTTCCGCGTTGGATTGAAACGTGTCAAGATACGCTTGAATCCGCATCCCGTGAAGAATCCGGAGACCGTGGAAGTGTGGCTTGTGATCGCACGATACCACGATGGAAAAGAGGGCGGTTTCTTTTACTGTTTGTGCGACTTTCCGGGGCGTGACTGGGACGCAAGAAAGATCGTCGAGTTCACACTCACAAGTTACCGTGCGAGATGGAAAATCGAAGAAATGCACCGGCAACTCAAGCAAGATTTCGGATGGGAGCAAATTCGCCTTTTGCAGTACCACAGGCTGAAAAATCTGAATGCGATCTTCTGGCTCGCTGTATGTTTTCTTTACTCGATGATTACGGATGTGCCCGGACTACAATCGATTATGATGTCGGCATTTATCGAACGGAAAAGAGACTGGAAGCGCCGAGGTTACTTCATTTACTACAGGTTAACCTACGTCATATCGGAGTGTTTCCGATGGTTTGACTGGTACTGGATAAAGCCCGATAAAGGAAGGTGGAAAGAGCATTTACAGCTCAAGGTCAGGTTCGAATGAAAAATTGGGGGTATTCCTGATTGATCCTCAAATTCCTTGACACGATTGCGCCCCTCAATTTTCGTATGTCCAATTATATAAATAGTGCTGTCGCGCATGCGGCAAAAACGAGTAATCCTTTAACACTGTCCGGAGAGGCAAAAAGGAGGAACCATGAATCTGAAGACACCCCGCTGACCTCCATCGCAGTCACAATTCCAATCATCAATCAATGGAGGTATAATGCAAAGCGAACATAATTTTGTCGGTCGGAATCTCTTTGACCTGGACACCTACAGCGCCGACGAGATCATCACGATACTCGAAGCGGCGAAAGTCATGAAATCGATCAACCTGCGCGCTTACAAGAAGCTTCCGACTCTGCGCGGCAAGACGGTCTGCACTCTGTTCTTCGAGAACAGCACCCGCACCAGGATGTCATTCGAGCTGGCGGCGAGCAGACTCAGCGCGGACGTGGTGAGTTTCTCCGCCGAGACCTCCTCGCTATCCAAGGGCGAGAGTCTTCAGGACACGGTCTATACGCTCAACGCTATGGGGATCGACCTCTACATCATCCGGCACACCTGCCCGGGCTCGCCGCAACTGGTACACAAGCACTCCGGCAAGCCGGTTCTCAACGGCGGCGACGGTCGTCACGCGCATCCCACGCAAGCGCTTCTCGACATCTTCTCAATCTGGGAACGCCTGGGTGATCTGAAAGGACTCAAGATCTGTATCGTGGGCGACATCGCGCACTCGCGAGTCGTGCGGTCCAACCTGATCGGCATGAAGAAGCTTGGCGCCGACGTGATCGTCTGCGGTCCTCGCACATTGATGCCCGGTCACTTGCAGGAAATCTACGGCTGCAAGGTCGAATACGATCTGAAGACCGCGCTCCAGGACGCCGATGTGGTGATGGGCCTGCGGATGCAGTTCGAGCGGCAGGCGGACGGGTTGTTCCCGAGTCTGGACGAATACACGCGCCACTACGTGCTGTCCAAGCAGACCATCCGCTGGGCGAAACAGGACGCGCTGATCATGCACCCCGGTCCGATGAACCGCGGAATCGAGATTCTGCCGGAAATCGCGGACAGCCAGCAGAGCCTGATCATCGAGCAGGTCGCCAACGGCGTCGCGGTACGCATGGCCATCCTGTTCCTGATGCTCGGCGGCGAAATGTAAGGAGGAAATCATGACAACCCTGATCAAGAACGGAACCATATATTACAAAGATTCTTTCCGCAAGCTCGACATCCTGATCGAGGACAAGACGATCGTAAAGGTCGGAGAGAAACTCGAAGCGGATGCAGAGCGTGTAATCGACGCGGAAGGCAAGCACGTATTCCCGGGATTCTTCGACCTTCACAGTCACCTGCGCGATCCCGGCCAGACCCACAAGGAAGACATCGTCAGCGGAACGCGCGCCGCGGCGAAGGGTGGATTCACCACAGTATGCGCCATGGCGAACACCGAACCGGTGGTCGATAACATCGCCACCGTGGAATACATCAAACGAAAAGCGAACGATCTCGGCTCCTGCAAGGTGCTGGTGGTCGGTGCGCTGAGCAAGAAATCCGAGGGGAAGGAGATCGCGGAGATCGCTTCGATGCTCGAGGGGGGCATCGTGGCGGTCAGCGACGACGGCGGCTGCATCCAGAACGCCAAGCTGAAGTTGAACGCACTCAAGTACGTCTCCAGCTTCAAAATCCCGGTCATCGTGCATGCGGAGGACTACAGTCTCGCCGGTAAGGGTCAGATCAACGCCGGCAGAATGTCCACCAAACTTGGACTTGGCGGTATCCCCGGCCTTGCGGAAGAGGTGATGATCGCGCGCGACATCATGTTCGCCGAAAAGACCAAGTGCCCGGTTCACATCGCGCACGTCTCGACCAAACGCTCGGTGCAGCTCATCCGGCAGGCGAAGAACGAAGGCATTCCGATCACCACCGAAGTAACACCGCATCACCTGCTGCTGAACGAGGACGCTTGCGAAGACTTCAACACCAACACCAAGGTCAAGCCGCCGCTCCGGACAGAAACGGATCGTCTGGCGTGCATCGAAGGGCTGCTGGACGGCACCATCGATTTCATTGCCACCGACCACGCGCCGCACGCCGATTTCGAGAAGGACCGCGAATTCACGCTTGCACCCTATGGCATCAATGGCTTCGAGACCGCCTTCGCAACAATGTACGATAAACTGGTCGTACCCGGCGTGATCCCACTCGAGGTGCTGGTGCGCTCGATGTCCGAGAAACCGGCGCGCTTCCTGAAGATCAATACGGGACTGCTGGAAGAGGGATGCCCTGCCGACATCGCGATCGCCGACCTGAACGCCGAGCAGCAGATCACCGCCGACACCATGCTCTCGAAATCGAAAAACACGCCGTTCATCGACCAGACCTTCAGAGGTAAGATCGTCATGACGCTGTGCGAGGGAAGAATCACGTGGGAAGCGGAGTAATCCGGGATATCTGCCCGGTCACGCGACTGGTGCGGATCAACGATTCCTATTTCGAGCTGTGGTTCGAGTCGAAGGAGATGGCATGGTCTGTTCGACCAGGTCAGTTCTTCGAGATCATGCGCCCGGAGAGCGAGCGGCTGCGCATCCCGATAAGCGCTTTCGACGTCGATAGCGACAACGTTGGACTAATGATCAAGATTGTCGGTGACGGCACGCTCGATCTTTCCGGATTTCAGGAAGGAGAAATGATCGACGTGATGGGACCGCTGGGCAACCGGTTCACGCTGCCGGAGCAGTCGAAAATCCTTCTGGTCAGCGGTGGCATCGGCTATCCGCCCATGTACATGCTGAAGAAGTCGCTGTCGAATAACAACGAAATTACTTGGATTCACGGCGGACGGTGCAAGGACGACGCCTTTCCGTGCGATGCCATCTATACGGACGACGGTTCGGCGGGACACGAGGGCTTCGTGACCATCGGCGTGGAGGAGGAGCTTGCAAGCGGTTCGTACGACTGGCTTTACGCTTGCGGGCCGGAGCCATTGCTCAAGCGCTGCGCGGAACTCGCGAAGCAGTGTGGAGTCCGCAGCGAGCTATCGCTGGAAGCCTACATGGCTTGCGGAATCGGCGTCTGCTATGGCTGCGCGGTAGCGATCAAAGAGAACGAGAAGGTCGTCTTCAAGACCGTCTGCAAGGACGGGCCCGTGTTCGACGCGGAGGTGGTGGTATGGAAATGACGACTCGTCTCGGACGCATCGAAATGAAGAATCCCGTGACCGTCGCGTCCGGTACCTTTGGCTTGAATTACGGCGACTTGATCGACCTGAACCGGCTCGGTGCGCTTGTGACCAAGACCATCACCATGGAGCCGCGTGCGGGGAATCCACCGCCGCGACTGTACGAAACCGAGTGCGGTCTGCTCAACTCGATCGGCTTGCAGAATCCCGGTCTGGAAGGTTTTCTGCAAAACGACCTTCCATGTTACCGTGAATACGAGCCACCGATCCTGGTCAGCTTCTCCGGCAATTCTATCGACCAGTTCAAACGGATGATGGAGCGGATGGAGCAGGCTGAAGGCATCGCGGGTTACGAGGTGAACGTCTCCTGCCCGAACGTCGAGAAGGAAGGCATCGCTTTCGGTACCGATCCGGAGGTGGTGTTCGAACTGACAACGGCGCTGTCCCGCATCACGAGCCGCGAACTCTGCGTCAAGCTGTCGCCCAATGTGACCGACATCGTCGGGATCGCGCAGGCAGCCGAAACGGGTGGCGCGACGTCCATCGCACTGATCAACACCCTGATCGGTATGGCGATCGACTGGCGAACAGGAACGAGCCGCATCGCGCGCGGTGGTGCCGGGTACAGCGGACGAGCCGTGAAGCCGGTGGCGGTTTATCAGGTGTATAGGGTCGCGCAAGCGGTGGATATTCCCATCCTCGCGATGGGTGGAATCTCGACTTGGCAGGACGCGCTGGAGTTTCTCTACGCGGGTGCTTCTGCGATCGCGGTCGGGACACGGAATTTCGTTGAACCGAACGCGACGATGGAAATTGTTGACGGATTGAAACGATATTTGGAAAATAAAGAGTTGAGGCTTTCCGATATCATTGGAAAGGTGCAAGGAATAACCCCCCTTTGATCCCCCCTTCTCAGGGGGGGTGAGATGATTACCTTCCCACTCCCTCGCCTGCTTGCGGGAGAGGGTTGGGGTGAGGGTTTAAATCAAGGAGCATACGATGAAAGAGAAAAGCAAGATCATGGACAAGGCGGCCATGCAGCGTGCGATCAAGCGTATCGCGCACGAAATAGACGAACAGAACAAGGGACTGGAGAACGTGTATCTGGTCGGGATCAGGAGTCGTGGCGTACCGATGGCGGATCGTCTGGCGGAATATCTGAAATCGATCGATGGCGTCGAAGTGCCGACTGGCATCCTCGATATCACGCTCTACCGCGACGATCTGACCACCATATCGCATCAGCCGGTGATCAAGGGTTCCCGGATCGACCACGAAGTGAAGGGCAGAAACATCATCCTCGTCGATGACGTGCTCTATACCGGAAGAACCGTACGCGCCGCCATCGATGCGATCCTCGATTTCGGCAGACCGGAGAAGATTCAGCTCTGCGTGCTGATCGACCGCGGTCACCGCGAACTGCCGGTCAAGGCGAACTATGTCGGAAAGAATATTCCTACCGCGGACGAGGAGATCGTCAAGGTGTGCTTCGAGGAGACCGACGGCGAGGATTCCGTCCGTCTGATGGTGCGGGACTGATATGCCGTTTTTCGAGAAATTCCTGCACGCGAGCAAGCGTAACGGATCGCTGGTCTGCGTCGGGCTGGACACCGATCCGAAGAAGATTCCGGCGCATCTGAACGACCGTCCGAACCCGATGACGGCATTCAATCGTGCGATCATCGAGGCAACCAGACAATATACCGCCGCATACAAGCTCAACTACGCCTTCTACCTCGCGGAAGGAAAGATGGGCATGCAAGCGCTGGAGGACACGCTCGAGATCCTGCGCGAAGGCGATGTGCCGGTCATACTCGATGTGAAGGTGGGCGATATCCCGAACACGATGAGGCAGTACGGCAAGACCTTCTTCGAGAATTACCGGGTCGATGCGATTACCGTCAATCCGCTGATGGGCAAGGACACCGTCGAGACCATCCTCGATATCGAGGGAAGCTACTGCTTCGTGCTGGCGGTGACCTCCAACCCGGGCGCGAGCGATTTCCTGAAGGCGCAGTCTCTGCACGAACGGATCGCCGGATGGCTCGGTGAGGGTGATCCAACCCGCCTCGGCGCTGTTGTCGGTGCGACGAACACGGGCGAACTTGCCCGGATGCGCGAAATGATGCCGGAAACTCTCTTCCTGGTGCCGGGGATCGGTGCGCAGGGCGGAGATCTGAACGCCGTGGTGCGCCTCGCCTCCATGACGGCGGACGATCCGAGGTTCATGGTCAATTCCTCGCGCGGAATCATCTATAAATCCGGTGGGAAAGATTTTGCCCAGGCAGCAGGCGAGGCAGCGAACGAACTGCGCGTCAAGATACAGGAAAGCCTGAAGACAGTACGATGAAATTTCGCTTGATACTGA
The DNA here is from genome assembly GCA_963666875.2 of Cloacimonadales bacterium (SeqCode). Taxonomy (GTDB): domain Bacteria; phylum Cloacimonadota; class Cloacimonadia; order Cloacimonadales; family JAIOQZ01. Next base: position 214,562 of record CAXXPU010000014.1, on the reverse strand, counting down.
CTTTGACGCTCCTGACGGTGGTTTTATCTGCCGGGGAGCGTCCCTATTTTCTTAAGCTGGGCGGCAACCCCGCTTCGCGATCCGAGTGGTATTACACCACGTGGAATTTCCGGCTCGAATCGTCATTTGAAGATGATGACGATGCTGGTCGAATCAACCTGAACTACCATCGGCCAACCCGCTCCGGCTGGGGATTTTTCGCGATGGCGCAGTATCAATACGAAAGCAATGATGGCTGGACGACCGGCGGCATTGGAATGTCCCGACGATTCTCATCGATTCTGCATACGGGACTCGACCTCGAAGCTGGTTGGCGCCAGCAGGACGAACAGACGACAATCTCCATCCACCCGGGATTCACGATTATACCCTTCGGCAACCTCCGGCTCGGTCTGCACGACCGCTATACGTATCTTCCGGACGCGCAGGAAGATGAAAACTTGTTGACCGCCTCTGCCTCGCTGATTTTTAACGAGTATGTCACCACGCGCTTCACGTGGGACACGGACAATGTATATGACGCCGAAGTGCTCGGAAATCCGGGCGGCGGTACGGGCATCGGAGTCTTTTGGGGAATGTCGCTGGATGCGGATGGTCCGATGAGCGACACGATGTACCGCGCCGGAATGGCGATTCAGCTCGAAGGGTGGTTTTCACAGTACGGCGAGACCTTCGACGAACGGAAACCAATGCCGCGGGATTTCCGCATGTCGTTCATGTTTGGCGACTATACGCCACCGGTAGCGTTCGAAGCGCGGCACTATTCGATCTCGAAGACACCGCGCCAGTACCGGACGCTCGCGATCACCGAATCGATCGAGGACTTCCAGCCCGACGAGACCGAGATCACCATCGAGAAGGGCGACAACCTTACCCGAATCAGCCGCAATCTACCAGTCAATGCCGATCCGTCGTTCCGCGACAACATCCGGCAGATCGCCGAATTCAACAGCATCGACGATCCATCGCGAATTTATGTCGGTCAGAAAATCCGCATCCCCATCCTCAAGCCGTCTGTCGATACGCTGAAGATATCCGAGGTAGATCGACTGCTGGTGGAAGACCTTCTCGACCGGACCTATAACACGCGCATTGTAGAGACATCCATATCGAGCGCGCTCTGGAGTTTCCGATTGGACGGCGTTTCCGCCATGCGCGAACGGCTGCCGTCGCACAGCATTCTGGATTATCCGCAATTATTGAACGCGCAAGCGCTTTCCAACGTTTATTCCGGCGAGTACGATCAGGCGGAGGACCTCCTTCAGTGGGCGGTCAAAGCGCGCGCGACATCGCCCATTCTGAAGAAGAATCTCGAGACGGTTATGCAATTCACGGCCGGGAGCTATGAGAAAGAATAATCTGCTCTTGCTCGGGTTGGTTCTGCTGCTGACCGCCTGCGCGACAATCCCCCGCGACGAGATCGAACCCTATGAAACGGGGATCGAGGATTATGAGAATGGTCGCTACTATCTGGCGCTGAGCAGGTTTCGAGAATATGCAGAGCAAGATTCTCTCTATTATCCGCTGTCCGCTGCGGTAGCGCATGCCCATTACGAGCTTGCGCACATCGATTCGGCGTCGATGTGGCTGGAACGCTCCGCGAGGCTGACCGACGAACTTCCGTCCGAGTATCTGGCGTATCAGGCGGAACGCAACCTCGAGAGCAGCCAGACGGAGACGCTTGGTTTTCTTGATTACGTCACCTCGATAGGACGGCGCTATGGCATCGATGCCGGGTTGCTTCTGGCGATAATGCAGCAGGAGAGTTCGCTTCGGGCAAACGCGGTCTCGAAATCCGGCGCGGTGGGGATGATGCAGCTTATGCCTGCGACCGGTAAAGCGCTCGGGATGACCGTTCCGGAAGATAACTACGTGAAGGAACCACCCATCCGCGATCACGAGATGGACGAGCGATTTCATCCGGGCAGGAACATCGCCGGCGGCGCCAGCCACCTGAATTTCCTGCTCAATCACTATCGCTTCGGAACGCGCAACACCAATCTCTGCAAAGCGTTGGCTGCATACAACGCCGGAACGGGGAATGTGCGCGATTCGATTCCGTCCTACTGCAACCATTACATCAACAGGATCGCTGAATTCTACAGGCAGAACCGTTATCGGTTCGACCACCATCGCGAGCTGGAGGACGCCTATTACAAGCTCAATCCGGAAGCGCCGGGATTCAGCCGTCATACACGTTCGTCATCCTTCCCGATGACGAAGATGAAGGCGGAGTACGAGCGGATCGAGGAAGATTGCGCGACCATGATCGACGATCGGGATCGGTCGATTGTCGAGGGTCATCTGGCGCTGATGGCGGAGTCGCTCGATCTGCCCGATTCGGCACTGGCGCATTATAACGAAGCGCTTTCGATTGTGCCGGACAGCGAGCGTATCCGGTACAACCGCGCCATGCTGCTGTTCAAGCGGCAGGATTTTCAAGCCGCGATCGACGATCTGGTGTATGTCGATACATTCGATGCTATGGTGATGAGGATTTCATGCCGGATATCGCTGACCGAATACGATCGCGCTCGGAAATTGATCGAAGATGCCCTGATAACGCAACCGGACGCGCCGGAGCTGTATGAGTTGAAGGGAGTTGCGTCCATACTTCAGGACGATGTCGAGTCGTCGATCGGTTTTTTCCAACGGGCGATGGATTTGCGTGGCTCGCAGACGGATATCAACAACCTCCTGACTTCCTTTTATGCGAGATACTACCGCGACCGGATCGAGATCGACTATGTACCGGTACGTCGCAGTGGATTTGCCGAAGCTTCGTGGCTGGACTGGCCGTTACCGCAGCGCTATATCTCGTCTTATTTCGGGTGGCGACCCAACGCGATCGAAACGAACTGGATGAAGCGGCTGGAGCAGATGGAGTTTCATAGCGGTATCGACATCCCGGCTGGGAAGGGAGAGCCGGTACACGCGTCTGCGGATGGCATCGTCTGGGATTCAACGATATACGACGCCTCCGGCGAATCGATCTACATTCAGCATGACAACGGATGGTTCACGTGCTATTTTCATCTGAGCAGCCGGATGGTTGAAAAAGGTGACCGCGTGAAGAAGGGTGATGTGATCGGGCTGGTGGGCTCGACGGGTAGATCGACCGGAGATCATCTGCATTTCGGGCTGTTCGACCGCAATTGGAAGCCGGTCAATCCGCTGCTTTATCTGACGGGCTATTGATCTGGCAACCGCACGTATCTTCGCCCGATCCCGCACCTATTGACGTGTAATACCACGCCTTCGTCGTGAATGAACACGCCATAGGTGCGGGAAGCGAACGAATCTATTGTGCGGTGGTTCACGAAATCCAGGCTTACGCCTTGGGCTAACATCTGTCGTTCCTGCGGAACTCATTGAAAGGTAAAGAGTTAATGCTTTCCGGCATTCAGGATCGCGTTCAGAATATCATCATCGGAACGAGCGCTGTCGAGAAAGTCGGACGAGTCCATGCCGTGTTCGAGGTGGTAAATCAACGACTGCAAACCCATCTCGAGCTTGTCGATGCGGCGCACGAAGATCGATTCCGGTGTCTCTCCATCCTCGAATTCCATCCACAGATCGAAGAGGTCGTCATTGTGCTCCAGATGCAATAGAATCTTCTCCACAGACCGCTTTTCCATCTCGTGCTTCTCGCTTGGAGACACACCGTCGTAGGGGGTGATATCGCCGGCTTCGATCTCGCCCAGTTCGTGGATGAGCGCCATCTTCAGCACCTTCGTCTCGTCCAGATCGGGATAGTACTCGCGCGCGATCATCCAGGCGAGCATCGCCGTTGAAAAGCTGTGATCCGCCACCGATTCGCAATCCGCTTCATCGATACCCTTCAGCAGCCAGCCGGAGCGCGGAAGCTTCTTCAATCTCCCGATAGCGCGATGGAAATCCACCATATTCTGTACGTCGTTCATAGTCACCTCGAGAGCAGCAAATGCCGGACAAGCGTTTTCGGCAAGGATTTTCGACGAATTGCTTGCGTGATGACGGTTTCATTGTATTGTTGACACGGTACGCCCTTCGATACGCTCGTACCTCGCTACTCAGGGTGACAATGAAGTTTATACCTGGTGGTTAGGATGACCAACTAAACGATGTCATCCTGAGTAGCGAGGTACGAGCGTATCGAAGGACAGACATCGTTTGACGGGAGAAGATTCAATGCCCATGCAAGAACTGAAACAGTGGTACGGCAAGATCAAGTACGGCGAGGACAATTTCTACAAGCTGATGCAGAACCGTGTGCGGGAAATCCTGCTCGTGGCGACTTTCTACGACGCCTTCATCTTCGAGCAGGACGGCAGGCTGTCCGAGCAGATTTATAAGGAATATAAGCAGTTGCAGCTCAGCACGGCGCCGCGCGTCACAAGTGTACCGACCGGCAAGCAGGCGCTGGAGCTGCTCGAAAAGCGTCCGTTTGATCTGGTCATCACCATGATGCGCACCGGCGACGTGGGACCGTTCGAGCTCTCCGAAGAAGCGCGAAAGCTGCATCCCGATCTGCCGATTCTTCTTCTGCTGAACGTACAGTCGGATATCGTGATCGTCGAGCGCAACCCGCACCGCATGAAGCACCTCGACGACGTATTCCTCTGGAACGGCGACACCTCGATTTTCCTCGCCATGATCAAGTCGGTCGAGGACAAGCTCAACATCGAGCACGACACCCGGCAGGGACTCATCCGCGTGATCCTGCTGGTCGAAGATTCGATCCTCTACTACTCGCGTTTTCTGCCACTTCTGTACAAACTGATTGTGCGGCAGACGGGCAGGCTGATCGAACAAGAACAGAGCGACATCGACAAGCGCCTGCGGATGCGCGCACGCCCCAAGGTTATCCTGACCCACAACTTCGAAGACGCCGCACGGATGGTCGAAAAGTACCACGACAATCTGGTGGCGGTGATCTCCGATGTCCGTTATCCGCGCAATGGCGTACTCGACGGAAGCGCGGGATTCGAGCTCATCCGCATGGTGAAGGACGATCCCTTCGACATCCCGGTCATTCTGCAATCGTCCGAGCCGGAAAACGCCGTCCGGGCGCAGCAACTCGGTGCCGACTTTCTGGACAAGGACTCGGTTACACTGCTGGAAGACCTTCGGCAGATCGTTGTCCGCGACCTCGGCTTCGGCGATTTCATCTTCCGCGACGAGCATGGGCACGAAGTCAATCGAGCTTCGAACATCATCGAATTCGAGAAATGCCTTCAGCAGGTGCCGGACGAAACGCTGGTCTGGCATGGGACGCGTAACCACTTCAGCGCCTGGCTGATCGCGCACGGGGATATTGATCTTGCGCGTCGTATTCAGCCCATGAAGGTAGGGGATTTCCACGACCGCAATCAAATGCGCGATTACCTGCGGAAGATATTCCATGAAGCCAGAACCTACCGCGACCGTGGAAAGATTGTCCCCTTCGCGCCGCACAAGCTCGAAGAACGCGATCAGATCTTGCGTCTGGCGGAAGGCTCGCTGGGCGGCAAGGGAAGAGGGCTGGCATTCCTGAACGCCATCCTCGCGGTGACCGACATCCAGTCGCGTTATCCCGATCTGGATATCCGTTTGCCCAAGACCGCGATCATCGGGACCGCCGAATTCGAGCGTATCCTCGGCGAGATCGAGACGACGGACGAGATAGACGAAGAGGAACTTTGTAACCGGCTGGCAGGTATCGAGTTGTCGGATGAGCTGAAAAAAAAGTTGCGGCAGATCGTCGAAGGAATCGACAGTCCGCTTGCCGTGCGCTCGTCGGGACTTCTGGAAGATTCTCAGTCGGCCCCGGTGGCGGGACTGTACAAGACCTTCATGATCCCCAATTCGCATCCCGATCCGGAGGTTCGACTGAAGCGGCTCGAGGATGCGATCAAGCAAGTCTATGTCTCGGTTTTTTCATCGACCACGATTCGCTATCTGAGAAGCCTGCACTACCGTTTTGAAGAGGAAAAGATGGCGGTGATCGTACAGGAGGTGGCAGGATCACCCCATGGTTCCCTGTACTATCCCGCCGCGACGGGATTCATTCAGTCGTACAATCGCACAAACTACAGGACGAGTCAGCCGTCGAGAGGAATTGTGGTCCTGACGATGGGATTGAGCGACGAGAGTTTCCATGATGCGCCGCTGTTCGTGTACAATCCATCGAACATCGTGGAACAGGCGGTTGATAGTGATACGAGGGGCGGGAAATTCCTGGCGGTGGATCGTACGAAGACCGAGCCGGTCGCGATTCCGTGCGAGGAATGTGCTTGCGAGATCGAAGACGTTTTACCTGAAAAATCGCGCAAGGCTGCCACGATATTCGAAGCGCTCCGGCAAATCCTGTTTCTGGGTCGGCGTGCGCTGGGCATGCATGCCGAAATCGAGTTCGCGATAGACGGCAACACACTCTACATCCTTCAGATCCGTCCGCTCCCGCAGACGTCCGAAGAGCCGCCCATCGATATAGGGAAGCTTTCGGTTCAAGATGTCCTGATCCATACCGCGAACAGCATTGGGAACGGGATTTATACGCCGATCCGGGATATCGCGTTTCTGCCCGAAGACGGCATCGACGAAGTACAGGACGAGGATTTGCGCCGACTGAACCAGGAGCTTCCGGAGGACTATATCCTGATTATTCCCGCCAGTTGGACCAACCGCAGTGACTACAAATCGACGCTGTTGCAGTGGGTCGATGTCGATCGTGCGCGACTGATAATCGAGACCACGCCCCACACCATCGGGCTGCCGCGAAACCGACACTTTATCCACAATCTGGTCGCCATGAATACCGGCTTCGCGACGCTTGTCCTCGATCAAGAGGAGACCGTCTTTCGACTCGACGAGATCAAGCAATCCACGCTGGTCGATCGCTATGGCGCGTTCCGGCATTACCGGTTCGACCATCCGCTGGCGATCGTGCTCGATGGTAGAGAAGGATCCCTCACCGTGTGCAAGTTCAAGCCGGAGTATATGAGATAATCCCAGAAGAATGTGCGTACGGTTATCCGGTTGATGGCGAAGAATGCTATTGGAGAAATCAGCGACAGTATCAATTGCAGGAGCGTTTGTCGCATCATGTTCATGAGAAATGAGATTGACCTTCTTCTCACGAATCGTCTCTCTGAACAAACCTGACGGAACGCATCTCCTTTTGAATTTCATGTTTCGAGCTTGTGTATCACACCCTTCGCTCCAGTTTTTACATGAATTGCCAACCTCATTGGTTGTGTCCATAAATGATCATTTCAAAGACTGGTGAAATCCTATTCCGTCGATGCGCAAATACAATCATAATCAAAAATCGAAACGATGGATTGTGATAAAGTTTTTTACATTGACAGCACAAATTATTCTCCCATAATTGCAGTAAACTCCATATAAATATCCTGGGAAGGAAATATGAGAAAATTATTGCCTTCGTTTTTTACATTGAGAGTGCTCTGCGTATTCTTGTATCTCATCACCCACTCGCTGTTCGCCTTGTCCGGATCCGCCGAAACATCGGACTTCATCATCGACGTCGTCAGTCCGGTCGTGCAGTACGATTCACCGGTATCCGGCACCTACACAACCGGCGATTCGATCGGGATTACTTGGACGGCTTCCGACAATCATCCCGGAAGCAATCCGATCTCGCTTTCATGGCGGGATACGCAATCATCACCGTGGACGAGCATCTCACAGGGCATCGCCAACAGCGGTTCCTACGACTGGACAGCGCCGTCGGCCTACACCGAAGAGGCGCGACTGCAAGTGCGTATGACAGACGAATTCGGCAATACCGCCTTCGACATATCCGGATTCCTGACGCTTCTACCGGGCGGTAGTGAAGAAGAGTCCGCCGACTTCCAGATGGATACGGTCGATCCAACGATTATAATTATTACACCCGAAGCGGACAGTATCTATATCGCACTCACGGAAACGGATATCACATGGTCGGCAACAGAGTCCAATCAACCGGACACCTGCATCGCGATCCAGTGGCGCGGTAATGCAGAATCATCCTGGCAAACCGTGGTCGAAGCCATCCCGAACGCCAACACATACTCATGGCAGATACCGGACACGACAACCTTCAACGCACAGATTTCAATCACCCTACGCGACTCATTCGGCAATGAAGGCTCCGACGAGACCGGAGCATTCACCATCCGCCAGCCGGGCGCAGATTTTGCTTCCGACGTCACCTCGGGTTACGTTCCGCTGACCGTCCATTTCACCGATATCTCGATGGGTGATGTCGTAGCATGGGAATGGGACTTCAACAACGACGGCGAGATCGACTCCACCGAGCCGAATCCATCCTGGACCTACTTCTTCGCGTGGGATTACACGGTATCGCTGACCGTTACGTTCGCCGATGGAACGCATAGTTCTGCCAGACGCGAATCAGATTCCGAGACCAAGCCCAACTACATTCACGCCGAGATCGATCCCAACCTTTTGATCACCGTACCCGGCGATTACAGCACCATTCAGCAGGCGATCGACGCGGCTTCCGATGGCGACTACGTAATCGTTTCGGACGGAATATACTTCGAGAATCTCCAGATCGTCGATAAAGAGATCACGCTGGCATCGGAGTACTTCACCGACAGCGACACGATACATATCGATATCACCATCATCGACGGAAGCCAGATTCGCAACCCCGACGAAGGCAGCGTTATCGCGATCCTCTCACAGGAAACGACGAACCTCTCGCCGCACATCGTCGGCTTCACGATCACAAACGGAATAGGCTGGCGACAGGAAGAGGAGATCGACGGGCAGACCATCGTCAAGCATAACGGCGGCGGTATCTACATCAAACAGCAGAATCCGTGGTTTTCCATGAACAAGGTGATCGATAACGACGCAGAAGATGAAGGCGGAGGATCCTACGCGTTCCTCGGAAATCCCAATCACGGCGGATTCATCGATCAGGGGATGGAAAACCCGGGCGGAAACCTCTTCAGAAACAACAACGCCGACGTCGGTAACGATATCTACATATACGCACCAAGCCTGCGCGACGAAGTGAACATGAAAAACTGCCACTTCGACGTCTTCTGCGAGCAGGACACCACCGTCACCGAGTACTGGGCGACGTCCAACGCTGTCCTCAACACCGAAGGCGGCTCCGGCGATCGCTCCAGCATTCCCGCAGACCTCTACGTCTCGTCAACCGGCAATAATTTTTCCAACGACGGGCTCAGCTTCGAAAGCCCCTACGGTACCATCGACTATGCGCTCAGTCTCGCATACGGAACGCAGGAGAATCCCGTCACGATCCATATCGCGCCCGGTGAATTTTCTCCCTCTCTTACGGGCGAATCCTACCCGCTTCAGATGGTAAGCTACGTCAATCTGCAAGGCGCAGGGCAATATCAGACCTTCCTCAATGCCGAAGCGAGTGTTACCAGCCCGGATCGCGTCGTAACCTTTGATCACGTAGAGGGTTGCCGGATATCCGACCTGACCATCCTGGGCGGATATGCCTCCACCTCCAAGAATATTAACGGCGGCGGCATCGGCTGCACAAGCGCGCACGATATCGAGCTCGACAATCTGATGATCGGCGTCAACGAAGCGGAAGGATACGGCGCGGGAGCCTATTTCCGAAACGCGTCCGTCGTGATCGACAGCGTACTTTTCATCACCAACGGCGACAACGCCGAAACTTTGCAGGGTGGCGGTTTGTTTGCCACGGGATCCGATGTTTCGATTCTGAACTCGATCGTGCAGGACAACCGCGCCGGCAGCGGCGGCGGCATCTCGATCACCAGCGGAACGAGCACACTCATCGATAACTGCGAAGTATCACAGAACACGACGACCGATTACGTCAGCAGAGGCGGCGGTATCTACTTGATGAACAGCGAATGCGCCACGATCCGGCAAGTCACGATCCAGGACAACAGCGCGTATTACGGCGGTGGAATCTACCTGCATTCAATCGATTCGCTTCTGTTCGTGAACAGCCGGATCGTCAACAACAGCGCCACCAACGCCGGCGGTGGAATGCTCTGGAACAACGTCGGCGGATCCATCCTCGGCAATCTGATCGCCAACAACACGGCATCATCCGGCGGAGGAATATACGGCTACACGACATTGAACCTTCACAACAACACCATCGCCAACAACCGCGGAACCAGCTATGGCGGCGGTATTTACGTGTACGCGAATTCGTCAGACGTCCGTAATTGTGTCTTCTGGGGCAACTACGCCTCCAGCGGTTCGCAGGCGTATATCTATCACATCACCGCGCACCCGACCTTCGCCTACTGCGATCTTCAGGGCGGCGTGAGTTCGTTCGGATTCGGTGCGGGAGCATCACAATACGGCTTGACGCTTACCGAGAACATAAATCAGGGCCCGGAGTTCGTCGATCCCACCACCTCTCCCGGCGACGGCTCCACGCCATCCTACGACGCGCTTTCCGCCGACTGGTCTCTGCAAGAGACTTCGCCCTGTATCGACCAGGGCGATCCCGCGACGGATATTATCAGCTTCCCGACCGACATCGAGGGCAACGCGCGCATCAACAACGCGATCATCGACATCGGCGCGTACGAGTTCCAGATTATCACAGCGCTCGATTCACCTGCGAATATCGAGATCGCGGTTACCGGCAGCAGCCTGAACATCTCGTGGGACATGGTCGATCATGCCGAGAGCTACATCGTGAAGTCGGACAACGCTTCAGACGGCGCGTTCGACGAGACGATCACGGGTCAGGGTGTCTTCACGCAGTCGGAAGGGCGCATGATCTGGACGACGACCATCACGCGCAGCTCGAAGAAGTTCTATCAGGTCGTCGCAACGACGGATGAGCGCGTTACAACCAGCCGGAAACAGGTATTTTCCACCGAACCGGAGACGCCCGAACGACGCACACCAACCAACGCATATAAAATAGAAAAAGAATAAATCCGGAGGACACCATGAAGCACCTCGTGTTTCTTACCGTTTTTCTTATGCTCGCAATCGGCGGATTGTTCGCAAACCTTCCGCCCGTAGTAACCAATCCCAGCGCAGCGCAGCGCACCGACGGCTCCAAGATCGTCGATATAACTTACGACGTCCAGGACGCCGAATCCGACTCCCTCACCATCGTCCTGACCGTCTCCGACGACAGCGGACAGACCTGGGACATCACGCCAACAACTGATAATCTCAGCGGCGATGTCGGTTCCGGCATTACGCCCGGGGTATCCAGGCACATCGTCTGGCAGGCGGGAGCTGAGGGCATCGCGTTTGACGCCGGCACCTACCGCGTGAAAATCACAGCATGGGACAGCGACCCGGTCCCGGACGGCTTCGTGCTGGTCCCGGCAGGGAATTGCAGGATGGGGGATACTCACGGGGTGTGTTATGACGGTGATGAGACGCCAATTCATTTAGTTAATCTTGATTCATTCTATATTGGAAAATATGAGTTAACTCAACAGGAATGGGTCGATGTAATGGGTTCGAATCCGTCCCACTTCACCGGTAATATGCAGTTGCCCGTCGAGAAGGTCTCCTGGTACGATGTCGTAAAATATTGCAACTACCGCAGTATCCAGGAGGATCGTACGCCGGTATATTCAGTTTCAGGCGACACCGATCCGGATAACTGGGGTGCGACCTTCGAGCCGGATGTGGATTGGACAGCCAGCAGCTATCGTCTCCCCACCGAAGCAGAGTGGGAATACTCGGCACGTGGAGCGACGAACGATCCGGATTACCTCTATGCGGGAAGTAATACGGTCGGTGATGTTGCGTGGTATAACGGAAATACTGGAGCTTACACTCATTACGTAGGCCAGAAGCAGTCGAACGGACTGGGATTGTACGACATAAGCGGAAATGTTTGGGAATGGTGCTGGGATTGGTATTATGATCAATTTTATCTGGAGTGCTCTCAGGATGGCTCTTCGTTGAATCCTGAAAATTCAGCAAGTAACACAAATCGTGTAAGAAGGGGGGGTAACTGGTACTACGATGAATATTCTTGTCGTGTAACAAATCGTAGCTATTATGAACCAGCGTTGAATGGAAACGGCATCGGCTTCCGTCTCGCAATGACTGCCCCCGGCTACGGCGAGAACAGCGCGCCCATCCAGCCGGAGAATCCCTCACCCGAGACCGGAGCCACCAACGTACAGCCCACTACCACGCTTAGCTGGCAGTGCAGCGATCCCGACGGCGATGATCTCACCTACGACATCTACATGGGCACCGCGTCAGGCGTTTATCCGGACAGCCTCGTTGCCTCCAGCCTCACCGACACCACCTACACCCCCGCCGGTCTCCACGAAGGCACCACCTACTACTGGAAGGTCATCGCCTCCGACGGCGCCTGGATCAACGAAAGCGAAGAGTGGAGCTTCACCGTCATGAACCTGCCCGATATGGTGTATGTACCTGCCGGCAGCTTCCAGATGGGGCGCGTCGGCGTAGCAGAACCGGTACACACCGTAACGCTGGATGCGTTCTATATTGGTAAGTATGAGGTGACACAGCAGGAATACCTATCTGTGATGGGTACGAATCCTTCGTATTTCGCGAATTCGGGACGTCCTGTTGAGCAAGTGTCATGGTACGATGCTGTTGCTTTTTGTAATGCCTTGAGCTTAGAAGCAGGATACGATCCCTGTTACATAATTGCAGGTGAAAACACAATATGTGATTTTACTGCCAGTGGATACAGGTTACCTACAGAAGCGGAATGGGAGTATGCTGCGAGAGGAGCAACGAACGATCCGGATTATATCTATGCTGGTAGCGATACAATAGGAGATGTGGCATGGTACGATGGTAACTCCGGTAGTCAAACACATCCAGTTGGCGAAAAGGATTTCAATGGGATTGGCACACATGATCAGACTGGAAATGTGTATGAATGGTGCTGGGATTGGTATGGGCCATACTCTGAAGTACTTGAAAATAACCCGACTGGCTCTGAATCAGGGACATTGCGGATAAAAAGAGGTGGAGCTTATAGTAGTAATCCGAGTTTACACTATGTAAGTAAACGAACGTATCAAGCACCTGATACTATCTATTGCAATCTCGGCTTGCGCGTCGTGCGTAATGCGGAGTAGGGGGATTGTCTGAATCAGGATTTTCAAGATTATCAAGATTAACAAGATGGAGAGTGGTGGCTTGCGGATGGTGCCATCTACTCTCTAATCATGATCATCATGTAAATCCTGTGAATCGTGATTCGGAGAGGAGAGATAGGGAAACCCCCTTTTATTTCCCCTTATCAGGGGGATGAATAGAGAGAACCCCTCTTGCTCCCTGTTGAGAGATTCGAGTTATTGCTTCGCAAAACTCACACTTATCAGGGGGATGAAGAAGCTGAGAAAGGAATAAGGCAATGACGCAAAACGAAGTGATGAAGGTCTTTGAGCAGAGGACGATACGCTCACTCTGGGACGAAGCGCAAGAGATGTGGTATTTCTCCATTGTCGATGTGGTGGCGGTACTGACGGATAGCGTGAATCCGACTGCGTACTGGCGAAAGCTCAAAGAACGCTTGAAGAAAGAGGGAAATCAAACCGTGACAAATTGTCACGCTTTCAAAATGACGGCAGCCGACGGCAAAATGCGTCGCACCGATTGCGCATCAACCGAGCAGTTATTTCGGCTGATTCAATCGATACCTTCGCCCAAGGCTGAGCCGTTCAAGCTGTGGATGGCGCATGTTGCCAGCGAGCGGATCGACCAGATACAGGATCCCGAGCGTTCGATCGATCAGGCGATGAGGGATTATAAGCGTCTGGGCTATTCGGATAACTGGATCAACCAGCGTTTGAAGTCGATTGAAATCCGCAAGGAACTCACAGACGAATGGAAAAAGCGCGGTCTGGAGGAGGGCGTGCAGTTTGCCGCGCTGACCGATATCATCTATAAAACTTGGTCCGACAAAACCGCGAAAGAGTACAAGCAATACAAGGGATTGAAGAAAGAGAATCTTCGGGACAACATGACGAACAAAGAGCTTGTGCTGAATATGCTCGCCGAGTTATCCACGAAGGAGATATCCGAAGCAACTGTGCCCGATACCTTTCATGAGCATAAGCAAACCGCTCAACAGGGCGGTGAAGTCGCCCGGAATGCACGCCTGGAACTCGAAGCCAAGACCGGAAAGAAAGTTGTATCTCCGCTCAATGCAAGAAACGGGATTTTGCCTGATCAATCTGTAAAGGAACTGGAGAATAAGATAGAGAAACCCCCTCTTGCTCCCCCTTATCAGGGGGATGAATAAAAGACTTTCTCACCCCCCTGATAAGTGTAAGTTTTGCGAAGCAATAACTCGAATCTCTCAAACAGGGACATAGGGGGGTTAACCCTTTCCCGAAAACTTCAGTAAACAAAGGAATAACCTATGCCCAACGACGAATTCGACGACCTGTTCGAGCATGAACTGCTGATCGACATCGAGGAACCGCAGCTACGCCTGGAAGAGGGCGAGCGGCGCGAAGTAACGGTGCTGTTTGCCGATGTGAAGGGCTTTACCAAGCTCTCGCAAAAGCTGGACCCGGAAGAGGTTCACCGGCGCATGAACGAGATCATGAAGATTTTCACGCGCTGCATCACCATGTACGGCGGCTATGTCGATAAATACATCGGCGACTGCATCATGGGGCTGTTCGGCGCGAAAAAGGCATCGGAGCAGGACACACAGCGCGCCATCCTCGCCGGCCTGATGATGACCAGTCAGTTGAAACTCTACAACAAGCTCATCCGGCAGAAGGGGCTCTCCCACGGTATCGAATTCAACATCCGCGTGGGCATCAACACGGGTCTGGTGCATGTCGGAAAGATGGGGCAGGAGCGCGTGGGCGACTACACGGTGATCGGCAGTCCCGCCAACCTCGCAAGTCGCATGGAGTCCAACGCGCCGGTGGGCAGGATCATGCTACCGGTCGATACGATGAAGACCGTCGAGCACCTATTCGATTTCGAGCGTGTCGGATTCGTGGATGTCAAGGGCTACGACGAGCCGATCGAGTGCTATCTTGTCAAATCGCCGCGCCATCACAAGGTCGAGCGCTGGCTGAAACGGAAGTCGATCTTTATCGGTCGCGAAGACGAGATGCGCGTGCTGAGGGATGGCTTCGAGTCGCTCGGCAAGCGGCAAGTGGCGTCGATAATCGGCATATCCGGCGATGCAGGACTGGGCAAATCGCGGCTGGTGCACGAGTTCGCGGCTACGATCCGCGACGAAGCCCTGATTTTACAGGCGATATGTTCCGGTTTACGCCCGACGCCGTTCAATCTCTTCACCAGTCTGCTGGAAAACTATTGTCGAATCCACGTGAACGAAGCGGAGCAGAGCCGCAAAGACAAGCTCCACAAAGCGCTTACCGACGATCTCTCCGACGACGAACCGCTCCTGGGATTTCTCCTGGGAATCCGATCCGACGACGTTAGATTGCAGCAATCGAAAAAGGATCGGATCGAGCACGTCCAGCAGGCGATACTGGCGCTGCTGAAGTCGATAGCTGAGCAGAGCGACAAACCGGTCGTCCTCGTGCTGGACGACATCCACTGGATCGACGAGTCGTCGCAGGCGGTGTTGGACTATCTGCAAAGTCGATTCTTCTCGACGCCGGACGCCGCGCGATGGCTGGTGATCCTCATGCATCGACCCGACTTCGAGCTGTCGATCAAGACAGACACAATCGAACTGAAACCGTTGAGCTCACCTGAAATCACAAGGCTCATCCGGCAGCACACGTCCGACCTCGATCTGCCGCACGGCGCAATCGCAAAAATCGAAGCCTTGTCGGCGGGAAATCCGTTCTACCTCGAGGAGTGGTGCAACTACATCCACAACCTGCCGACGAGCGATCTGAAGGACTTCCCCGTTCCCGCCAACCTGCATTCGCTGATCCTGTCGCGACTCGATCAACTCGACGGCGAAGTTAAACTTCTGCTTCAGAAAGCCGCCGTCATCGGACAGGAATTCTTCCTCGAAATCCTGCACGAGATCGAACACCGGCTGGATAATCCCGCTCCCCTCGATACAACCATAGAAGACCTCGAACGGCAATCGATGATCCTGAAAATGCTGGGGTTCGACTACTCGGCGTACTTCTTCAAGCACATCACCACGCGGGAAGTTGCCTACCAGACGCTTCTCATCTCGAACCGCAAGCTCCTGCACAAACTGACCGCCGAAGCCATCGAGTCCATCTTCCCGGATGAACTCGACCGCTTCCTCTACGCCCTCGCCGACCACTATGTCCGCGCCGAACAAACGGATAAAGCACTCGTCTATCTGAAGCAATCCGCAAAGCTCGCCACCGATTCCTACGCCAATCGCCAGGCGATCCGCTTATGGAAAAAGTACATCGAGCTGCTACCCGAAAAGGAGATTGGCGAGAAACAAACCGCGAAGCTGACAATTGCGGAAATCCAATGGCTGATCGGCGATTGGGACACTGCCGAGGACGGGATCAAGTCGATTTTGCAGGGTAAACCGGGTAATCCGGCGATTAACTTCGAAGCGCATCGACAACTGGGCATCTGCCACTTCTACCGCGGTAGGATGGATGAGGCGAAGGAGGAGTTCGAAAAAGCCCTGAAAATCGCAACCACCACGAACGATCCGCATCATCTCGCTACGGCGCACGGTAACCTCGGTATCTGGCATCAGCATCACAAGGAGATGTCTATTGCGCTGGAGCATCACCGATCCGCGTTGAGTTACGCGAAAAATATTGAAGACTTCGACCGCGCAGCAAAGACCTACAGCAATATCGGCATGATCCACCTGATACAGCAGGAGTACATGGAAGCAGAGGACAATTTCCAGGCCGGCTTGAAAATCGCCATGCGATACCGGTTCCAGAAGATTCAGTCCATCCTGATCGGCAACCTCGGCTACCTGCGCTATCTGGAAGACAAACCCGAGAAGGCGATCCGCTACTACGAACAAAAATGGCTACTCGCTGAAAAGATGGACGACAAGCTCGAGATGATCAAGGTTTTGGGCAACATCGGCAACATCCGCCGCGACCGAGGCGAACACCGCGAAGCCCTCGACTTCTACCGTCGCATCCTCGCCATCAAGCTAACGCTGGGCAACAAGACCTCCATCGCCGCTACCCACTACAACATCGCCAAAGAACTCGCCGCGCTGAAGCAACTCGATCAGGCAATCGACGAAATCGACAAGGCGATCGAACTGGTGGAGAATCTACCGGAGAAGAGAGAGAAATATACCGCGTTCAAGAACTCGCTGAAACAGGGATAATCAGCGCAAGCAGCCGATGTTGAGGTGCGCGATTGTCTTACCTTCCACAGCTTGTTCTTGAAGAGTTGCGAACTATATTGACGCCTTTTTAACGAACATTAAATTCATGCTATTCGTTCTGATGGATTCTCACAGCGTGCTTCTCTGAAACTTTCCAGAAAAAAACATGCAATCGCGATGAGGCGATAAGGGGGAAGGATGAGACGGATACTTGTTATTCTTATACCACAGCTGTCCTAAATAACTCCGGGACGGATATTGGACGCATTTAGGACGCCGTTATAGCGCGATCTCGATTTTCAACTCAAAAACAGCCCCTAAACTTGTTAATCCTCCCTTTTTTACGTTTCTTCCGATGATCATGCTGTCCCAAACGCCAAATGAAGCTGCTGATCGGGTGGCGGTTCTGGTTTGATAAACGGATCATCAATCCACAACCATAAGTTCTTGTGGGTGAAAAGGTTCATGCGCAGAAGCGCCACCAGGTTGGACATCGACCAATCCTTCGTCGATTTGAATCGGAGAAATTTCAGCAGCAGAATGGTGATCATTGCTGTCCAAAACTGGATCATGACCGCATTGATACTGGTTCCGTAGAAGGTTTTGATTTGAAGGTTCTGCTGGCGGTCGCTTCGCGATCCGCAAAAAGCCGTTTCCGGAACGGAAACGCGACTGGTCTTGAAGAAAATCTCGATCTGCCAGCGTTCCTTGTAGATTGCGCCGATTGTCGCCGCAGACAGGTTGAGCTGATTGGTCAGAAGCGAGATTTCCCGCTCGTTTTCGGCGTCCCACACGACCACGTGCCGGAGCAGACTGGGACAGTCTTTGCACGCTTTGGGAGCCGTAAGCCGGATCGTCTCATCGATGCGGATATTGCCTTCGCACAACCTCGTCTCGACCACCTCGTAGCGCGCTTTTTCTTTCAGCCGGGTCACGAACCAGACACGTCGCAACGTCCACTGATGGAACTGGGCGTAGTCGATGTAGCCCTTGTCGATGGCGACCACGGTGTCCGGTTGTAGCGGCACCATCCGCGCTATCCGGGATTCGTGGACAGCGCCCTCGGTAATGTGCACGAACGCAGGCAAATAGCCGTCGTGATCGAGAAGTAAATGCAGTTTGATTGCGCCCTTCGTCGTGGTGTATCGTGCCCAGTCGTAGATGCTCAGGCAGAGCCCGATCAAGCTGGCGTCCAGGCTGTAGAGCTTGAAGGGAAGCCGAAATTTGCGCTTTCCTGTCGGGCAAATCGCGCGGCACTGATCCAGCGTATCCCAGAATATCGACTCGAACAGCTCGACGGTTCCCTTCGCGTTGCGGTAGGCGAGGTTCGACTTGCTGGGTGCGCGATTCATGCCCAGATGGCTCAGTTTGCCCTCGCAGCTCCGCAAGCCGTTGGTGATCTCTCGAAGGGATTTCGACTGCGAAAATTGCGCGAACAGCATGCTGACAAAGTGATCCCAGCTCGTGAATCCCTTGCAAAATCGGTCAGTTTCGAGTTTTTGTATGAGGGCGCTGAATTTTTTCCTTGATATGATTTGCAGTAGCTGACTAAATAGGCTCATGTTTAACATGGGTCGGTTCCTCCTTTTTTGGTCGAAAAGATTTTAGGAACCGACTTTTTTCATGTCAAGAAACCTCGTGCTGAATCCGATTTAGGACAGGTGTGTTCTTATACTGGTAATGCTACTATTCACATTTATCGGGCTTAAAGGAAATCGTCTTCAAGCCGTGCCAGAGTATCCCTGTCGATTCCAGACACATTGATAGCAGCGACCGGGATATCCACCGATTGCGGGATCGCAGGATATCTTCTTCGCTGATAGCGAGATAGATGCTGATCCGGTGTATCTCCGACGCACTTAGCAGTGCTTCGTCAAACGCTTCCAGGCAGTTATACAGCATGATATTCCGATGTTTCATCATACGGCTCATATTGTATATCGGAGGTCAATCATTTATTTGGTTGTTTTGCAAACAATTATGGCAATGCCGGAGAATCGTGCATATCGTATTGATGCGATTGATCGGGGTGTAATGACGAATTCGTCACCGATGTGGCACAAAAAAAGGCTCCCCCGTGGAGAGCCTTACTATTACCTATCGATCGTGCGATCAGTTTTTCTGCGTCGTTCCTTCGATCAGGGGCTGGAGCATAGCTTTTTTGGACTTGATGTCGTTGAGAACCGAAACCTTGTCCGTGTTCTGTTCCGCCTTTTGCAGATAGGAAAGCGCCTGACGGAAGAGATCGTTGGTCTCTTTCTTGACCACGTTCTTCTCGGCGATCTTCTCATCCAGCGCGTCGGCGTAAAGCCTTCCCGCCTTTGATTCATCGCTGATGAAGTTCTCCTTCTCGACCAGCACGTTGTACTTGGCATAAGCCCTTTTCTGAACCACTTGGAACAGGATCATGTAGGCTTCGTACTGTTGCGGGTTCAGTTCGATCGATTTATTGGCGCTCTTTTCCGTATCGGTGAGGTTGTTCAGCGCCATATAGGCGTCCGCTTTACGAAGATATACCAGATAGTTACCCGGGTCGATCCCCTCGAGTGTTTTCAGGGTCTCGAGCGCTTTTGTGTTGTAGTCTGTCATTTTCGCGTTCTCGCCTTTGTCCTGTGCGTTGACAGCGGCTTCGCGGTACGCGCCGGCGAGGTTGAGATACGCCTTTTTGTTTCCCGGCTCATCCTGAATTACCTGCTGATACTGCCCGATAGCGTCGTCGAGCCGACCGGTCTTGTTGTAGCAGATCGCCAGTTTACGTGCGACTTCCTCATCTTCCGGGAAGGCATTGGCGACTGTCTGCATGTGCGAAAGTGCGTCTTCGTATTCTTCCTGATCGAAGAGGATCATCGCCAAACGATAATGCGCCTTATTGTTCTCTTCGTTCTTCTCGATCGCCTTCTCGAGCGCTTCGATTGCATCGTCGAAGTATTCCATATCCGCATAGCGATTTCCGATGCGGAGCCAGGTGGTGTCGTCGTCCTTCATTTCTGCCAGAGTCGTGAGAATTTCGACAGCTTCTTCCAGCCTGCCACTCTGTTTGTAGATTGCGTCGAGATAGTCGATGAAGCGTACGTCATCAGGAAATTTGTCCAAACCCATTTTGGCGTATTCTTCGGCCTTTTCCAGATTCTTGCTTTCGTAGTTCATCATTGTCAGGTAGTAATACACGTCCGCACGATTGGGATCCGCTTCGATGTACTTCAAGAAACCCTGTTCCGCAGCTTCGAAGTTCTTGGATGCGAACTGCTGGTAGGGAATGTCCCAGAGCTTGTTCAGCGCTTCGCCGGCCATGCTTTGGATCACGGGGAAGAGTTCGTTTTTCAGCAATTCCTGACGGTCTTTCTTGTTGGTGCTGATATCCAGCGTAAGGAACTGCATATCCTGCGTCTTCATGGAGAGAAGCTTGAGTTGGAGCCGGTAATCGGTTTTTGACAGATTGGACACACTTCCCCAGAACACGAGATCGGCACTCAGTTTCTCGCCCAGTCCGACCACTTCCGCACGTCCCAGCGCGGAAAGTTCGCTGTAACCCTCTTTCTTTACCAGCTTCGTCGATTCGTCCAGATCGATCAGATCCATGCCGCCTTGTGCTTTGAAGATGTCGTTCAGATCGTCCTTCATAAGATACCGCACGATGACTTTGCTCTTCGAATCGACATTCTCGATTCCCAGCACACCTACTTTGATATTCTGCGCGTACATCGACGCCACGACAAGCGCGAGCGTCAGTACGATCATCATTCGTTTGAACATATCGTCCTCCATCATTATGATCTATTGTCCGTAATTTTATTCAACCCTGTGATTAGGCAAGCATTTTCTCAACGCAATGACGGATCGTCCGTTGCACCTGCATTTTCAAGCGCTTCCCAGTCTTTGCGTATCTTCCGGTTGAGGATTTTCTTTCGAATCCACGCGATAATGACCAGAAAAGGCAACAGCGTCCAGATGACGAGTGAAAATCCGATCAGCATCTCCAGCCGCATCTTCTTGCGCAGATATTCGTCGAACCGGTGTCCGAAGCTCTCTTTGGACGCCTGAAAACCCGACAGCATGGATCGATCGAAGTCCCGCACCGGTAGCGCGCTGTCCCACAATGTGAAATACTGCCGCGGACTCGTCTTCAGCATGTAATCGACAGCGTATGCCGATTTCATGTAGAACGCTTCCCACTCCACCGGATTCTTCGGGTAGCGATCGACCATGTCGTTCAGCATCGGGACTTCCCCGAAAAGATAGAGCTGGAGGAACGACAGAAACCGGTCGTACGGCAAACCCTCGGTATAATAGACCGCCATCCCTTCATGGAACCACAGCGGCGCATTCCGGAAATAGCGGAAGACAAAGGCGTGAATGTATTCGTGCAGCAGAATGGTGACGGTCCCGTCCAGATCGTGAAGATCGGCGGGATTGCGCACGTAGGCGGTCTGATCCCTGCGCGAATAGAACGCATTACTGAACTCGATGATGCCGCCGGAATTACCGGTGTATCGCTGGTATTCCCTGTCGTTCGCCGCGACGTGAATACGATACACGAACTTCGGAAAAAGCCCCATCTTCACTTCGAAGGTGTCGATGCGATCGGATAGCTTCTCCGCCAGGTACATCCCGGCTTTCATATCCTTCTGTGCGGCGATCAGCGTGATCCTGCCCATCTCGCGGATCTCTGTCTGAGCCCAGACAGAGATCGACACCAGCAGAAGCAGCAAAGCGAAAATGCTATTCTTTACGCGCAGAATCGAGATTCCTCTTCAGCACATTGTCCAGTTGATCGATATCGAACGGCTTGAACACGATATCCTGCATTCCGTCCCTGCGGCATTTCACCACCACGTGACTCGGATCGTATCCGAAACCGGTCATCATCACTACCGGCAGATTCTCGTCGTGTTCCCGAATCCGCGAATAGAGCTGATAGCCGTCCATATCCGGCATGGCGATATCAGTCAACACCAGATCGACTTCGTTCTGCATAACGTGGCTGAGCGCTTCGTAAGCCGAATTCTCCGTGATGACCTCGTAACCGAGTTCACCGAGCTCAAGCTCGAGGAAGTCGGTCACGCTTTGTTCGTCATCGACAATCAGAATCTTTACTGCCATGGTAGTGCTTTCAGTCCGGTTATTCGTTTGTACGCTTCGATGTATTTGTCCGCGGTACGTTGAATGATCTCTTCAGGCAGATTCGGCGCGGGAGGATTCTTGTCCCAGCCCGTTTCTTCCAGATAGTCGCGTACGAATTGCTTGTCGTAACTTGACTGGCTTCTGCCCACCTTATACTCGTCGAGGTTCCAGAAGCGCGAGGAATCGGGCGTGAAGATCTCGTCGATCAGGAACACCTCGCCCTTTCGCGTTCCGAATTCGAACTTGGTGTCGGCGAAGATGATCCCGCGCTCCTTCATGTAGTCGTGCGCAAAGGAAAACAGCTTCAGGCTGACACTCTTCAGGCGGTCCGCCAGCCATTCGTCCATGCGGGATCTCATCTCGGCGAAGGAGATATTCATGTCGTGTCCCTCTTCCGCCTTGGTCGATGGTGTGAATATTGGCTGCGGAAACGACTGGCTGTTCTGCATTCCTTCCGGAAGCGTAGCGCCGCGGAACGATCCTGTCTGGCTGTATTCTTTCCAGGCGGAGCCTGCCAGATAGCCGCGCACGATGCATTCGTACGGTACGACGCGCGTCTTTTTCACCAGCATGCTGCGATATTCGAGTTCCTCTTTGAAGGGATGAAACTCTTTCGGATAGTCTTCCACGCGGTGCGCCAGGAGGTGGTTGCCGATGATGTCGCGTGTCTTCTCGAAGAAGAAGATCGAAATCTGCGTTAAAATTTTACCCTTGTCCGGGATCGGCTGCGGCAGCACCACATCGAATGCGGAAAGTCGGTCTGAAGTCACGATCAGCAGCTCTTCGCCCAGATCGTAGATATCCCGTACCTTACCCTTGTAATGTCCTTTTACTATAGACAAATCACAAAGCTTTGTCACGATATTGCCTCCTTGGGTTTTTCTCTTATAAATTCTATACCACGATCCATCCATTGCCCGATTTTTTCCGGTTCGTTCCGAAGAAACCACAGATAGATCGCTCGTCGTTCGTCGTATTGGGTTTTATCGACCGCCATTTTCTCATTCTCGCGATATTGCATCGGTGTGTCACTCTGAAAGATATGCTCGACACCGTCCTTTCGAATGCTTTGAAGCAACCCGTACCGGATTCTGCACTCTCTGTCACCCAACAGAACGGTTCCTTCTATCTGCTTGGTGCAATGCAGGAAGCGGATGTTGTCGAAGAAGCTCTCGATCAGCCGGATCTGCTTCGTCAGGATATCGGCTTTCTCGAAGTCGAGATCGTCCATCAGTCGATCGGCCTTTTGTCTCAACTCGTCCAGCCAGCCGAAATCGGGAATCAGAAAACGTTTCATGAGCATCGCGGACTGGTCGTCTTTTTTCAGGCACCAGCCGATGCACTTCTTGCTCTTCAGACGCGAGCAGGGCTGATTCGGCTCATCGCAAACCGGCGTTCCGAGAAGCTCGCCCATCGTGTAGAGCGTATCCGTCAACTTGAACCGGTTGCGGAAAGGCCCCACGTAGAACAGGTCTCCGGTGGTGAAAGTCTCCATCCGAAAAAACGGTGCGTTTATAAAATCGATCGCCAGATAGGTGTAGTCGTCCGAAAGCCTTACCTGCTGGTTGAGCTCCGGACGCTCCTTCTGCGCCAGCTCCCGTACGTCCGCCATCGCATCGAACAGCGACGCCGCCTTCTTCCAGACGATCGTGTTCTGGCTGTTGCGGATGTCCTGTAATCCATCCCGATCGACGTTGAGCAGAAACGCTATGCTGCTGCGCATGTTGGCAGAGAAATCGGCATACAGCGCTCCGCCGTTCGACCGGATGAGATAGGAGCCGATAGACTCCGGTATCTGTTCAAGCTCGTTGATTCTGACTTCCATGGAAACCACACTATTTCATCCGTACTTGAGGGCAAGTTTTTCAAGCTCCGAAACCAGATTTTCTTCCCGGCGCTTCAGCGTGAAGTGCTCCAGCATACGACTCCGAACCTTCTCACGCATGGACGAATCCATCTCCAGCGCTTGCCGGATCGCACGTGCAATCATCTTCGGTTCGGGTATCGGCACAATGATCCCGCATTCGCCAATCGCCTGCGGGATACCGAAAACAGCGCTTCCCACCGGGATGCAACCGCAGAACATCGCTTCGCAGAGCGTACTGGGCAATCCTTCGGCACGCGAAACCTGCGCATATACCGACGATGCCTGGTACTGCTCCAGCAGCGAATCCTGCTCTCCGGGCGGGAACATCCGGACATTCTCCGTCGGTTTGTATTTCTCCCGCACGATTCGCTCGACTTCGGGATGAATGTCGGTAAGGTAGAACTCGACATCCGGAAGGAGTTTCGCGGCTTCGATCAGCAAATCCATTCCCTTCCTAAGGAAGGTTCGCTCGTTGTTGACGATCGCCACACTCAAGACTCGACGCTTTCGCTCTACTTCACCCGGAATCCATCGCTTCGGATCGAATCCTGTATGCATCGTCTTCCACTCCGTTCGAAGCCCCGGCAGATTGACCAGGAATCCGTTCGGGTACGACTCCTGCCAATTCTTCGAGATCGAATCGGCCTGCGCCAGTCGTCCCGTTACCGGGAGTAGCAGGCTGGCATTCTTATATACGATCGAAGCGCTGCGAGCCCGTGATTTCGTAGAAAACACGCCGTAGTTCAGCGACTGCATTTTCATGCAGTCGTAGCCGCCCAGCGAAATCGCCACCGGTACACCCGCAACCTTCGAGATCAACACCGGCAGCAGCATGTGGAAATCCGCGAACCACCCATAGACGATATGCGCGTCCTGCAATTCACGCATCAGCCAGACAAGTTGTCGCCAGAACATGCCAAGATACTGGAAGAAACCCTTGAATCCGCCCTTGAAACCGGAGAGGTCGAAGTGAAAGACCTCGATATCGTATTTCTTCCGCAGAATCCTGATATCCTCGAGCACGAATGCGGACGGATCGACATAGATCATCAGCATCTGCGGTTTTCTCACCGCCTCGACAACGTGCCATTTATCGTATCTGGACATCGCTTCTCCTCACGTTAAAAGGTTGTCAAACTGCTTTGCAAGCCGTCCGGTCAGGGTCTTGCGTTCGTATTTCGCGATCTCGTCCCAATCGGGGTGAATTTCCAATGCGTTATTCTTCCAGTTTCGATAGCAATCGAGAACCGTTTCTTTCACCTTCGCAAGATCGTGCGAATCTGCAACGAATCCTGTCCCGGTTCGAGTAATCACCTCATCCACCGAGCCGCCGGCGGGAACGATCGCGAGGATGGGAACGCCCGTGCGAAGATATTCGGAAACCTTGCCGGGATAATCAGGCAGACAATTCGGTCCGGGATTGACGAGCAGGATCAGCATGTCGGCGGCGAGCGTTTTTTCGATGATATCGCGGTGCGGGATGTACCCATGAACGCAGGCGAAGGATTCGTCACCCTTCCGCAAGACATTCGAAGCCGCATTCCTGCCGTAAATATCGATAAATAGCGCGCCTTCGTCGATTGCTCCTTCCGAAATCAGTTCCCGCACGGACTGAAGCAGTATTCCGATATTGCGCCGCTTTCCGTAGAGTGTCCCGGAGAACACCATACGGAAAACGCCGTCGGATCGCGGAGTACGCTCGATATCCCTGAAATCGTCTTCGTCGTAGCCGTTGGGGATCGGTTCGATCGGTATTTTTTCGAGAAACGGATAGCGATCGAGAAAGTTCTTTCTCACCTGCCGATTGACCACGGTCATCATGTCCGCGTATCGTAGCACCGTCTCTTCCATGCGCTTTTCCCGCTTCTGAATGCGTTTGCCGGGGGGATTGTCGAAGTACTCGCCGTGATAAATCCATTCGTCTCTGAAATCGAGCGCCACAGGCAGCCCGAATCGCTTCTTCGCATAGATTCCCAGGAAGAAGGACGAGAACGGTGTCCCGGATATGAATACCATGTCGATCGACCGGCTACGGACGATCTTCCGCATCTTTCTGCGAACGAAGGGAAGCCACAGGATCTGGATATCGGGCACAAAGACGGTACGAACCAGCCAGTGAACCAGCCACACCATCCGCAGACCGTACAACAGCTTGAACAGCCAGTCCGCATCGATGGTAAACGTGCGGTGGACTTCCGTGCCGGCAGGGATATCGCTGAGCAGGGTCGGGTCTTTCACCTTCCGGACGCAACGCGGCTCAACCGTCAGAACGATGGGATTGTATCCGAAATCGCGCAGGTATTTCACGAACTTGGTCGTGCGTTGTACGCCGCCTCCGCCAAGCGGCGGAAAGTAGTAGGCGATCATCAGCACGTTCTTCATCGCTTCACTCCGAATTTGCGGATCGCCTCGACAAGGATGTCTCGGTCGTAGTCCTTGATCACGCCGAAGAGACGACCGAGCAGGTAGTAAATCCCGGTATAGGCGATGAAGAGTCCGGGGAACTTGATCCACGGGTTGAGCGACCACGGGATCAGGAACCAGAACGGAATCCCGACTCCCACGGACAGAATCAGCGTTCTCAACAGATTGCCAAACGAGAATAACCTGGCAACACTGAAACCGAGCTTGCGATAGATGATCCACAAATAGATCGAGAACAGCATATATGTAATGATTACCGTCGCCCATGCAGGGCCGGTTATCCCGATGATATTGATCAGGACGATGTTCAGGATCACATTCAATACCAGCACGATACAGCTCGAGAGCAGCATGAATTTCGTCAGACCGTAGGATTTCAAGAGTACGCCCATCGTGGCAATCCGCAGGAACAGAATCAGCAGATAGATACGGAAGTACGGCTCTGCGCCGGCGTATTTACTCGAATAGAGCATCACCAGGAAATCGCGCGCGAAGATGAAGAAGAAGATCACGATCGGGAAGATGATCAGCGCGTTCTTGCGTGTGGCACCGCTGTATATCTGCTCGATTTGCTTCCGATCCTTTTCCGGATCCATGCGCGTCAAGGACGGAAGTAGAATGTTGTTCACCGAGACGATCAGTACCGATATCAGCGGAATCTCCGTCGCGCCGATGGAAAAGACAGCGAACACATCGGGCGTGAAGTAGCTGGAGACCACTACCTTGTCGATCTGGGTGGCAAGCAGCCCGAGGATGTTGACCAGCCCGAGCGGCACGGCATAGTCGAGTTGCTCTCGCAGGAGCGAGCCGTCGAACCGGAAATCGGGTTTGAATATCTTCCGCAGACTGACCTGCGCATAGAGCCATTGCAGCGCTGCGGAGACCACCATGCCGATCACGATCCAGCGGAGATCTCTCGTCAGCCAGGCGGTACCGAGGATAAACACCGCGTCCATCGTCGTGCTCAGCACTCCGAAGAAGGCGGCCCTGCCGCTCCGTTCGAATCCGAGCAGCGCCGACTGATAGAACTGCGAGATGAACATAAATAGCGGATAGAGGAAGAAGAAAACCAATAGCGAGGGCAGTTCGGGATTGTTCAGGAAGCTGCCGATGGGCGTACGCAAGGCGAGCGTTCCGACCGAGAAGAGAATGCCAAGTCCCAGCAGGATAGTAAACGTCTGAGTCAGGATCTTGCGCAGGGAGCTTTCGTCTTTGCCCATCAGGCGCGGTACGAAATAGAGGAGACTTTGCGGCAGTCCGAGGAAGAGGATCGAGGATATGGTCTGGTAGATCAGGAAGAGCTGCCGATAGCTGCCGTACGCATCTTTGGTGAGCAGGCGCACCAGAATCAGCGCGATGACGGTCTTGATAAACAGTCTGGTGAAATTACCCACCGCCAGCACACGAGCCCTCGATACGCGATCGGTCATTTCATCCGCCTTTCGGCACAAGCGTTCATCATTCGCAACCTGCCATGTTCTATGAAATTATACGGTTTTCCGAATGCAATTCCATGAATACAATTTATAATCCATTCGGAAAATCCTCTCCAATATCCATTTCCGCATCCTTTATCTCTCTGATTCATGAACCATCAGAGCGGAAATGATATTATGCAATGTATAACATATGTTTCCGAACGATGCAGGTGTCAAGGAGATAATAAGGAATACACGCGTACCGCCATTATTTCAAAAGAAGTTGTCACGGAGCTGTATTGCATTAACCCACCCTCTTCTCAGACCCGATGACAATGCATCTCCAATGGTGGTTTCAGGATCCTTGATCCAAATTTCCATCTTCACATTGCTAAATTACGCTCAGATATTTGGAAGGATCAACTCGTTCATCGCAATTGCTATTTTCCTGATTTACACATAAGGATTTCTGCGGTCGTTTTGTAGTAATTATCTTCCTTATATGAATATCGGGGATTTTCGTGGAAATGATATTACTTGACACTGATCGGGAGTAAACGCAATTTCAATCTGGAGCGGAATCATGTACGAAATTATCGATGCGCATGTCCATTTCTCGAAGATCGAGCGGTTTACAGAAACCGCCGACCGGATCGTGCACACGCTGTGTTCGACCAGGGGATTCCATGGCGAATGCATGCGGGGCGGGATCGTACGCGCAATTGGTATGGGGCTGACCGAAAGCCGCAAGTGGGGCTTCCCGGATCATAACACCACCAATCCGATGCTGCTGGATCTGGAGGCGAGGACACCGGATATCCTCTATACCTGCCTCGGTATCAATCCATACCGGCTGGACGAGAAATCGCTCGACGAGATCGAGAATGCGCTGGGCGACGATCATGTCGTCGGATTCAAGCTGTATCCCGGCTATTATCACACCTATCCGACGGATGAGGTGTATCGGCCGATCTTCCATCTGGCGGAGAAATACGATCTTCCCGTCGCGATCCACTGCGGCGATACCTACGGTCCGAGAGCGCTGCTCAAATATGCGCACCCCATGCCGATCGACGATCTCGCTTACGAGTATCCCGAGATACGGATCGTTATCAGCCATTTCGGCGATCCGTGGGTGATGGAAACTGCCGAGATCGTCTATAAGAACAACAACGTCTATGCCGATCTGTCGGGATTGATCGTGGGCGACGCGAACAAGGTAAAGCGCTTCATGGACGAACCGCTTTTCATGGATCACTTCCGAAAAGCGCTGATATACTGCGATCGCTACGATAAGATCCTGTTCGGCTCGGACTGGCCGCTTGTAGCCATGGCGCCATACGTCAAATTTGTCGAAATGCTCATTCCTCAGGATTATCGAAAGGCGGTGTTTCACGACAACGCAATGAAGGTATATACCAAACTCGAGACAAAGGAGAAAAAGAAATGAAGAGGTTAATCTTAATTGTGACAGTAGCCGTCATGCTGGTTTCTTGCGGCAAGACGGTTCAGAACAAACTCTACGTATTCAATTGGACGGACTACATCGAATCGGAACTCATCAAGCAGTTTGAAGAGAAATACAATTGCCAGGTCGTTTACGACACCTACAATTCGAACGAAAACATGCTCACCAAGATTTTAAATTCTGAAGCGTCCTACGACATCGCGGTACCCAGCGGAGATCACGTGGCGATCATGATCAAGAAAGGGCTTCTGGAGAAGCTCGACAAGTCGAAACTGCCCAACTGGAAGAATCTCGACGAATCGATCCTGATCAAGGCTACCTCCTTCGATGTGGAGAACGAATACAGCGTTCCGTATTTCTGGGGAACCTGCGGTTTGATGTACAATCGACAATATATTCCGGACGAAGAGATGGAGGACGCCTCCTGGAAAAAGCTGGGAGATCCGCAATACAATGGTAAAAATGTGGTTACAATGCTCGACGACGTTCGGGAGGTGATCGGTGCGGCGCTGGTTACAGCGGGATACTCGGTGAACGAGACCTCCGATGAAGCCCTCGCTGCCGCCCGTGAAATCCTGAAGGAGTGGGATAAGAATATTTCGCAGTTCGATTCCGATTCGGCGAAGAACGAGATCCAGGACGGAACTACCTGGCTGGCTCAGATCTACAATGGCGACGCGATGCAGATCATGGCGGAGAACGAAGACATCGGCTTCGTCCTTCCCAAGGAAGGCGCTTCGCTGTGGATCGACTGCATGGTGATTCTCAAGAACGCGGAGAACAAGGATCTCGCATATAAATTTATCAATTTCCTCAACGAAGCCGAGATTGCCGCTGCCAATGCCGAGTACGTCCAGTACGCGACGCCGAACAAGGCCGCCTTCGACATTCTTCCCGACGAGATTCGCGACGATGCCGTCATCTATCCGACCAGCGATTTCCTCAATAAAAGCTATCCGCTGAAAGATATCGGCGATCAGATCATCAAGATCGACAAGCTTTGGGAAGATATGCGCGGAAACACGATCATGGAATAGTCTGAAATCGTATTATTTAAAGCCCCCATCGCGGGGCTTTTTTTGCGTTGTAGGGGCCGGTCCCCGTGCCTGCCCAAAGGGAAGTTCGCCCGGAGGTCGAACGCTACAAAAGAGGTACGCCCGGAGGTCGAACGTTACAAATACTGTAGCCGCCGATCTCCTGTGAATTTGCTTGCAAATTCGAATCCCCCAATAGCGGCGTTTTCTTCAAGGATGGGCAGGCACGGGGACCTGCCCCTACAAGCATGGATGTCGTTCGTTTTGCAGCGGAGCAAAAAAAATTATTGCAGGATTTCGGTCGGATTGCTGTATTCAGTTGCGGAGTGTTCATGAAGAGAGATCGATTCGAGACGGTAGTCTCAAAATGCAGCCAGAAGCTATTCAACTACCTGCTGAGGATGGTGCGGAGCCGCGAAGACGCGGAGGACCTTCTGCAGGAGGTATTTGCGGCATTCTATCAGAAGATGCCGAAGGTGGATGAGGAGTATTATGAATCGTATCTCTACCGTGCTGCCCACAACAAAGCGCTCAATCTGATCAAGAAGCGTGGACGCAGCACAGAGCTGGAGATGCCGGAACTCCTGCCATCCAGCGAGAAGGTCTTTGATCCCGAACAGGAAATGCGTGACAAGAAGAACGCGCTGGTGCGCACGGCGATCAGACGCTTGAACGAACGCGAGGCATCTGCGCTCAACCTTCAATATTACGAGAACAAGAGTTATCAGGAAATCGCAGAGATCATGGATTCGACGGTATCCGCTATCGATTCGCTTTTGATCCGCGCGAAACGAAAACTGAAGAAATATTTATCACAGGATTTCGCCACCGGCGATGTCTTAATGGGTGATGGTCGGAACGATTAGCCGACCGGGGAGTTAATGATGAAATGTGATGAAATCAAAGACAAGCTGAATGCATATCTGGATGGCGAAGTCGGGAATCCTGAAGAGATTCGTCGCCACCTGGATGCGTGTGCGGATTGCCGGGCGGAGCTTGAAGCGCTCTCATCGGTGAATGATTTCCTGTCACAGTATGAAGAGGAGCCGGTTCCGCAGCAGGCGATCGATCGCATTCTGGCGATATCCAGACGTAGGGCTTTCAACAGCCTGAGTTGGTTTGCCCGGATAACGATCGCGGTATCAGCGGCAGCGGCGTTCTTCCTCGGTGTTATTACCAGTGGAGAGATCGCTTCCAATGGCAGTAGTCAGTACGACGATTTCTCGATGGGAACGGAAACGCTTTATAGCTTCGATGCGGGGATTGAAGGATGAACATCGGAATACTTACGGAGGTAGAAGAATGAGCAACAGAACTTTATCAATCCTTGTCATAATCTCGCTGGCGTTCAACCTGGCGTTCCTCGGATCGTTCGTATATCATCGATTCATCGCAGGACCCCATCTACCGCCTGACTTTCCACCCCATCCTCCTCGCGAGTTTCTGGAAAATATCCACCAGAACCGTGAGTTGATTCACGACTGTCGAGAACGGTTCCGCGATGCCAAGACCGATTTCATGAAATCGCTGCACGATCCTGATATCACCGATGAAGAACTTCGGATCAAGCTTGATTGCTCGATTGATCTGCTGAAGGATCTCGAAGAAAATATCGGCAAGACCATGATCGAGGCTCGCAAGAACCTGACCCCCGAACAGAGAGAGAAAATGTTTGAACATATGAAAAATAGACCAAGACCAAGACGACAAGATCGTCCTTTCACCGATTAGAAGGAGGAGAAAATGAATCGGTATATAACAATTGCAACGGTAATGATCATGATGCTGTTCTCTGCAGTGCTAATTGCTAATGACGAGGCGCCGGGAACGCCTTGTGGAGATTGTGGAGATTGTGGAGACTGTGGAGACAGACCGCACGGCGGCGGATTCATGCAGAAGCTGGAACTGACTGACGCGCAAAATGATGCGATCGAGGAAATTCACGAAAATCACAGACGACAGACAATCGATATCCACGCCGATATCCAGAAGCTTGAAATGGATCTGCAGAAAGCCCTTCGTGATGGTAAATTCTCTGACGCGAAAGCAGCTTCCCGCAAGATCAGCGCGAAGCGTGCCGAACTGCAGGAGATGAAGATCGAGATGCAGGAACAGGTTTACAAGCAGCTGAATGCCGATCAACAGAAACAGTACCTGCAAGTGATCGCCCATGAAGGCGATCGTGGAGATCGTGGTGGACGCGGCATGCGCCCGATGCACAGAAAGGACTGCGGTGAAGGACCTGTGAATCCGGAGCACGGAAGAAGTAATCGACGTTTCTAAAACCATAACCTGTGAACAAGCGCTCTACGCGGTGAGGGGCTGCGTAGGGCGTTTTTTTTCTTCGGATTTCCGGTAAGATTTCTCCCATTTCGAAATGGTATGGGATCAAATAAATAGTAAACCGAAAATAATGTGGTTTTCGTGTGTGATTTTCTTGACACCGAAACACGGAATGTGCTATATTTATGCAATTGATCAAAGGAGGTCCTTATGAAAAGACTTATTGCTGTTACCGTCTTGTTATTGGTTTTGTCTTCGGTGCTGTTGTCTGTAACAGAAGCACCCGTAAGCGACGCCGATCTGGCACAGCGTCCCTCGCGAGATGAATCAAGAGAATATCAATGGTACAACTATGCTGATGTATCGGAAATGAGCAACCTGAATTGGCCAGTTCCGGAGCGCGGAACACTCTTCCAGATGACAGCCGATTTTGGTCTGAGCTATCCCGTAACCATCAGACAGGTCGGGCTGTACTTCTACCAGCACTCTTCGTATATCTGGCCCGATTCGACATTCACACTCAAAATCTATGGAGCGGATGGCTCGACAATCCTTTATCAGAGTACCCTCGAAGCTGTCCCCTATCCTACTGAAACAATGCATACCTTCATGCTCCCGCTGATTATGCAAGACGACTTCTATATCGTGGTTGCTCCGGTAGATGCAAGCGGTCACCCATCGAGTCTTACAGCGAATCGAGGGACCGGAAACACGATCCACACATACGTCGGTGAGGCCGGCAGCTGGACACCATACGACACGGGCACCGCCGCGTATGAGATGATCACCAGAGTTTATGCAGATGCACCGGAGGCTGCTACTGGCGGTGTTCAGGGCTATGTCTATGCATACAATACGACAACGCCGCTCGAAAATGCGCTGGTCGAACTGGGCAATGGACAGACTTACACGACGTCTGCAACCGGTTTCTATGAATTTACGGATGTCTATGTCGGTTCATACGATATGCTCTGCAATCCTCCCGATGGATCGATCTATTTCGAAGATTCTGCGACAGTCGAAATACTCGAAAATCAGGTGGAAGATCAGAACTTCTATCTACAGTGGGCCGAGATTGCGGTCAATCCGACTACCGTCGCAGTCGAACTCAATCCGGAAAACACTCAGGCGCAGGCAGTCAGGATCACAAACGATGGTCCCGCTACGCTCGAGTACCATGCTTATCTGAATTTCTTCGCACCCACACGGTCGTTCGATCCAAACGCATCGACTACGACCGCGAGATTGAATACGTCGCCGCGTAACGATACGACACCGACAGTCACCAGCAATCCAACGTTGACTCGTGAGGCTGGTGATGTCGTTTTCAGCCTGGATGCAAGCACACCGACAGGTGAAGCTCAGCTTCTGGGTGTTGAATACGCAGGTGGATATTTCTGGGCAACCGGCGCAGGCAACGATGCCGATCCCAACTACATCTACAAGCTGGATACGGCTGGCAATCTCATCGCGAGCTACGAGCAAAATGCCGAGTACACCGGCTGGGGACTGCGCGATCTGGCGTATGACGGAACTTACCTCTACGCAGGAAACGAAACATACTTCGTGCAGATCGATCCCGCAACGGGTGTACAGACAAACCTGTTTACGTTTACAGCTGCGGAATTCGGTGGCGTGACCTGTATCCGTGCGCTTGCCTATGTTCCTGGCAGCGGATTCTACACCAAGAGTTTCAGCAGCGATATCGTACGATTCGATGCCGCAGGTAACGTGCTCGAAGTGATTGATTCACCCGGCGCGGATGCTGCATACGGTATGGCTTACAATCCTGTATCGGGCAACCTGTGGTGCTTCGATCAGTCGGGAGATCCCGCAACTACCTTCATCGAGATCGATCCCTCGACCGGCACCCTTACCGGAAATTCATACGTTGCGCCACTCGTTGGCGGATGTACGGAACAGATGGCCGGTGGTATGACATTCTCTTCCGACCTCATCTACGGTAAACTGGTTCTTGTCGGTATGACGCAGGGTACACCGGTTGACTGTATCTTTGCGCTGGAACTCGAAGCGACCGAGACCTGGGTCAGCATCACCTCGAACGCGCAAGGCAGCGTCAGCGGCTATGCCCGTGACTATGTCGATTTGATGCTGGAATTCAGTTCGGTTGGCATGACGGGCGGAGAATCGAATGCTGGCGAACTGGTCATTATTCACAATGCCGACGCAACGGGAACCTACACGATACCGTTGAGCCTCGACGTACTCGGCGGACAGCTCGATGCGCCGCTGGACATCGATATCGAAGAAATCGACGGTGATATGCATATCAGCTGGCAGGCAGTGACAAATGCCACACAGTACAATATCTATCGCTCCAGCTTGCCGGACGATGGCTTCGCGCCGTACGACACAACGACAAACACCGAATATATCGATTCCGCGCCGGGCGCAGACAAATATTTCTATCGCGTAACCGCGGAATAGTCGATCTTTCGCTTATAAGACCGGGCAGAAATGCCCGGTTTTTTTATTCTTCATCCCATTTCTCGAAGTCGGCATAGACCGCAAGGTAGAGCTGGAAGCAGGCCCTGTTGAAAGGTGAATAGTAGGGATTGTTCTTGAATCTCAGGCAAAGCTCTTTTATCTTGCGGAGATTGTTTTCCGTTACCGGTTTCATTACGTATTTCGTTAGAAATTCTTCCATTTCATGCTGCCGCTCATGCGAAACAGACCGATTATCACGTGACATGAAGCCTCCTTTCGGGTAATATTATTAATGTATATGGGTTATAATATTGTCAAGTCTAATAATTCAATTAATAACTATATATGGTAGAATATATGACGGTTTGAGGATATTGGATATACGATAATGCTTCACACTGAGGAAAATCAGATGGAGATATCATCGAAACCGAGGAATCTGTCGCTCACTACGGATTGCGTTGAACGAACTGCCGGTCGATAAAAAACTTGTCAGATAAATCTCCCGATCACAGTATTGGTTAAACGCTTTGTTGTAAGGTGTCTTTTCAATACGCTGTAATCGAGCGGAATATCGGAAAAATCTGGGAGGATCTGTGTTCGGTCGTTGCATTGGGATCATTTTTATCTTGAGCTGTGTTTCTCTTTCGGCGCTTCAGGCGGATTTTGCAATCAACAAACTCTACGATTTCGAGATTGACGAATACGAGGACGGCGCGTATGAACTGCAATGCTGGACAACGCTGGTTTATACGTATCAGACAACGCGTTCGCTGGATAAACGAACATTCTATTTCTACGAGGCGGGTGACAATCCGATAACGCAACAGAGCGCCGGTTTCGGTTTGACCGACCTGACCGACGAGATCAAGTGGAGCAGCGTTCACTCGAGCGATGTTTTTTATTCGGACAACAAACGAAACTGGGTGACCATTCCATCGAGATTGAAACCGAAGATCGGCGACACCCTGAAGATCCTGTACAAGACGGAATACAGCCACATCGCCAACCTGCCGATCGTTCCATTGCACGGCGACCTCGATGTCAATCGTATCTGGATCAAGGTCACTGCGCCTATAGGGTGCGAGGTCGATTTCACCTATTTCAGCAACCGCTCCAATTTCGATCCCATTATCGAGAAGGGAATCAGTTTCTCGTCACTCCGGATCGAGAATGTCGAGGCGATCGAAGAAGAAGAATACGATCCGTTTCCGGGAATCCTGGGGTATGCGCTGATCACGGTCACGAAAGACGGTAGATCGCTTACACCCAACACGCCGGAGACGTTCTCGCAGTGGTATTTAGGCAGATTGCCGCGATGTTCCGCTACACGTGATGAGCTTTTATACGAAGCTCCTACGATTCCGGACAGCCTGATCGACACGATCGTTCCGGACCCGAACGCGCAGAAGGAACTGCTGAACAGCTTCTCGCGCAATCGCATCGGTGAGTTGTTCGCGCGGGTGGATTCTCTGGAAACCGATGAGGAGCGTATCAACCTCATGCAGGATTTCATCAGCAGGAACGTACGCTATGTCGCCGAGCATCAGAACGGTTTCTCGTTCATACCGCACAGTCCTGTCCATACGCTCAACAACATGTACGGAGACTGCAAGGACAAATCGATGCTGCTGCGATATCTCGCGTCGCTATATGGTATCGAGGTCGATCTGGCGCTGGTTTCGATCAGACCGTCGCCGCCGTTCGATGTCGTTCATTCGTATCTGTACGACCACATGATCTGCCACTGGTCCGATAATGGGACATCGCGGTTCCTCGACCCCACCAGGGTCGGAAGCTCGACGTACCGGATGTCCGAAGCGCTTGCCGGCAAGGAAGCGCTGATTATCTCAGGAACAGCGCCAATAAAAAAGGTGATCGAGGTCGATCTGACTGAACCTGTCTATGATATTCACATCACCGCGCAAGCCGATTCGCTCGACCGAGCCAGGGCGGAGATCATTCTGCGCGGCAGCATGATGCTCGATATCCTGAGGGTGTCCGAGCACTACACCGATCTCGAGATCGAGAACGTTCTGACCAACTTCCTGAGCGAGCAATTCATCAATGTACCGCTCGATTATTTCACGCTGAGGCAGGTCGATTCGACCAGGATTGTATTCGATTCCAAGGCGAAGCTTACCCGCCTGATACCGGTATCGAGCAAGAGGCTGTATATGCCCAAAACACCCTTCTCGATCGATAGTCAGGCGATCTTGAAGAGAGAAGGCGACACGCCGATCTATACTTCCACGCCGCTTCACGGAAGGCTGACGATCGATATCGAAGCGCCCGGATATCTTGCTTGCGCCGACAGCCTCGAGATCGTCGATACCATGTGGGACTTCAAGGCTCGATGCAATTCGGATCAGGGTAAAATCCACGCCGAATACGAGATACTGATGATGTCGGGTTTGATACAGGGAGAGGATAATCTCAAGCTGGTCCAGTGCATCCGGGAATACGACAAGAATCGTAAATCCATGTTCGCAATCGATAAGGAGAAGAAATGAAACGACTTTGCCTTCCGGGTATCATTATTGTCATGCTGATGGTCCTCAATGGATGTGGTGTCAAGAGTTACGTTGTGCTGAGTCCTCCGGTGGAACTCGGATTCGATCAGAGCAAGATCGATTCGCTTGCCGCAGCCTACCCCGACGAGGATATAATTTATTCTAATTACTCCGAAACGGTCGAGTACGGGAACACAATCATCATGGACAGAGAGGTCTATGCGTATTTCAACACGGTGGAACGTGAATACATCATCATGGATCCTACCAACGAATGGCATGACCGGTTCGGGACATACACAAACCAGTATCAGAAGCTGCAAGCCGTCTATCTGAGGGTGCTTTACCCGGATGGTTCGATCAATATCTATTCGCTGGAAGACTGTATTGTCGAAAATCTTGGCGATAATAGAACGCACTACAAGATCAGCTATCCGAACATCGTCAAAGGTACCATCGTCCAGGAGGGTTACCAGATCAGGGAAGATTTTTCGCAGTTCAATTACCATTTTACAGGCATGATGGACCTCGATCACAACGATCCCTGCCAGAAAAGCTCGTTCACCATGAACCTGCCTACGGACGCTTCATTCAGCCGCAAGAAAGTAGGTGAGGAAGAGCCGTTCGTCAAGGATAAACGGACCACCGATGACGGGAGAACTATCGTAACCTACACGGCGGAGAATCTGGACAGCTATGTTAACGAATCCTACTCGCCCTATCGAAAAGACAACGGTCTCTATATCAAGTACAGGATTAACAAGCTGGGTATGCTGGATCTGTCTCAGTCTTGGGAAGATGTGATTTCTTATATCCTCAAGAATATACCCACGCAAAAGGGAAAGCAATTCTTCTATGGAACCCGTTTCGATGATGTGGTCGATAGTCTGACGGTTGATGCCGATACGGAAGTCGCAAAGATCCGCAGCATCGTGAACTACCTGCAGGACAATATCGAGATCACATACGATGAAATCTACGACTGCGGCGCGAAGATCCTGAACAAGGGAAAAGCGAATCCCTATCAGTTCTGCGGGCTTGCCAAGCTCATGCTGGAGCAGATCGGCGTGAACAGCAACCTGATTATCTGTCACCATCCCATGAACGGGTATCTCGATCCGTTATATGCCGATCTGCAGCAGTATCCGCTTCCCGGATTGCGCATCGGGATCGACGGGGAGTACCAGTACTCCTTCCCGTATTTCGCCTACCTGAAATGGAACCAGATTCCCGCCGACCTTTCCGGCCAACCCGCCATGCTCGTCACCGGATCGTACGATCCCGCGAACAGGATCACGTTGCCGGAGGCCGCTTCTGAGGACAATACCGTGGAAGAGGAGTACGACATCACGATCCTGGACGACGGCACGCTACACGTGAAGCAGACACTCGTCGCTTACGGCAGTTCGGCGTATGCGTTCCGGAAGGCATGGGAGAAGCTCGAGAACGAGGAGCAGGACGAATTGATGGATAACATGCTGACCTGGAAGAATATCAACATCGAAGACTTTTCCTACGAGATCGCCAATCTCGAAGATATGCGGAAACCGCTGCGATACTCGTTCGAATACACGGTCGATAACCTGATGTCGATCATGATGGACGAAGCCGTCATGCAGACCAGCGGACTCCTGGAACCCGCGTCCGTGAAGCGCTACAAGATCGATGCGGACAAGCGGAAGAACAGCATCGCGATTTATGAGGACGAGGTCTATAGCAAGATCATCGATATCCACGCGCCGGAAGGCTGGAGCCTGCAATCGGAGCTTGCGGACATCGATTACTCGAACGAGTTCGGGAACATCCGGGCAACGTACCGGAAGGATGGGAACCATTTGCATATCGAGCAGTCCCGTAATCTCAAGCGATCGTTTGCACCCAAGGAGAAATACCTCGACCTTCTCAAGCTGGGAGGAAGGCGTTCGAAGCTGATCATTCCGACCCTGATATTCGATATCGATCTGTCTTGATTCTAATTCACTTTCCGCTTGACGGTTTCCCGACTTTCGGCTACTGAAGATGTGGATGTTTACAAAGCAGGAGTTGTAACATGTTAGACGAGCTGAAACGCCAGATTGAAACCGAAAAGAACCCGGAGCAACGCCTTGGGCTGATGCTGAAACTCGTGGAGCAATACACGAAAAGGGCGAAGATGCCCGAGGCTTATCAGTATCTTCGGGAGGCCGAATCACTTGCTTGGGACGAGAACTCTCGAGCACGTTGCCTAGTCCAACGGGCGAATCTCATGATGAGCATCGATCGAAACAAAGATACACTGCCTGTTCTGACAGAATTACTCAAGATGGTTGAACAGGGGACGAGTGATATCGACATCGCTCTGCTGTATAACCAGTTCGGGATATGCTATCGCGGGATGGGCGATTTCGATAATTGTCTGAAATATTACAAGTTGTCATACGATTCATTTACCGCACGAAACGATAAAGAAGGCATGGCCGGAACGATGATCAATATCGGCAATGTGTATAAAAGCTTCGACAAGCTCGATACAGCGCTCGACCACTATACCAAAGCGGAAGAGTTAGTTGGCAAACTGGAAGGATTTGATGAGCACAAGTTGCTGATATGCAGCGGAATGTCTTCGATATATCGCAAGAAGAAACAACTCGATCTGGCGCTGGCTTACAACGAGAAAGCCCTTGCGTATTGTTACCAACTCGAAGATACGCGCGGCGTGTGTAATGCGCTGAATTCGATGGCGCTGCTAAGAAAGGATCAGGACCGGTTGGACGACGCGCTGGAGCTCTACCAGTCCTGTTTGGAAATCTCCGAATCTAAAGGATACGAATCATTGGTCGCGACAGCGCTTGCCAATATTGGTCAGATCTACATGCTCGAAGACAAGTACGATGAAGCGAAGGTGTATATCGAGCGCGGACTTGAAATCGCGCAGAAGATAGGGGCGAGCAATATCGTTATGCAGATATATTTCATGCATGCAAGGCTTTACGCCGGACTGGGCGCGATCGAGCGAACGTTTGAGTACTTCATGAAATACGACGAGGCGAAGAGCAGGTTTCTCGATAAGAAGACGGTCGAGCGGCTCAATAATCTGGAAATGAAATTCGATCTGGAGCGAAAAGAACATGAAGCCGAGATGTACCGGTTGCGCAACGAAGAGCTGGAAGCGAAGAACAAGCAGCTCAAAGAAGCGCAGGATGAAATCCGGGAGCTCGAACGACGCAACTCGATCTATGCCATGGCCGTTACCGCCAACCACGAACTCAATCAGCCGCTCATGGTGATCCAGGGGAATCTCGACATGCTGGAATCTGCTATCGAAGCAGCGGGAGACAAAGCAAAGAATCGCTTACAGAAAATCCGCTCCTCGCTGGAACGCATCAACGAGCAGCTCGCGAAATTTCGCCGTTTCGAAGACGCGCAAATGGGAGAATACAGCGCCGAGACCCCGATGATCCTGTTTAAGGACGATTGATCGCTTCAGAATTCATAAAAACTTCACCGCCATATTATCCGCGATTTATACGCTTTCGTAGAAATGGCTGTAACATGATTCGATAAACAAATCGAAATGCAAACGGCGTTACATAGCAGTATGAGGACTCCTCCGCACCAGCCAGCCCTTCCTCCGGGGCAGGTTTTTTTGCGAGCAGGCTTGCGTGTTTATGCTGTAGGGGCAGGCACCGGTGCCTGCCCCTACATGACAGTCCATGAAAAGTACTATAAATGAAGGTTCTCAGGATTACCTTTTTCTTCAGACCAATTGAATGGATTCTTCTGGATATAATCACGAATATGATTCAAATCGTCATCATTTCGGATCACGTGTTCAGAGTAATTTCTCTGCCACAGTTTCCGATCGAATGCAATCCAGCCGTTTGTTTTCACTCCATCTATGTAACGCTTTGTCGTTAATGATTTGAATCTGGTAACAATATCGATCAAGGACAGCTTGGTGTTGCCACCCTCTTTCGTAGGGGCAGGTCCCCGTGCCTGCCCTTCTCTACCCCCAATTGGTTCTGGACTTACAGCAACGATACCATGAAAATGATTCGGCATGACGATAAACTCATCAACATGGATGTTATTATAGAAATCCGGTATCTCGATAAATGTTTTCCGAATCATATTGCCGGCATCGTTCAAAATCACATGGGCATTTTCCACGTCGCCGAACAAACATGAATGATTCTGTGTGCATATCGTAACATAATACAATCCAAACGAAGCGTAATCGAAATCGGGAAGACGAATGGAACGACGACAGGATTGGGAAAGCTCATCGGTCATTCGATTTATCCTTTATATATTGAGCATTCAGGAAGATGAGGGGTGGGCAGGCACAGGGACCTGCCCCTACCAATCAACACTTCTTCTTGCGCCACTCGAACCAGGAATAGACCACGGGCACGAACACAAGCGTGATAAATGTCGAGCTGAGCAGACCGCCGATCACGGCGCGTGCCATGGGG
Source organism: Cloacimonadales bacterium (SeqCode) (assembly GCA_963666875.2). GTDB lineage: Bacteria > Cloacimonadota > Cloacimonadia > Cloacimonadales > JAIOQZ01. The sequence goes on along the minus strand of CAXXPU010000014.1, from coordinate 172,299 downwards.
GCCTGCGCTTCGCCGCCTTCGCCGATACCGATGGCGAGCGGAGTCAGACCCAGGATGGTGGTGAACGCGGTCATCAGGATGGGTCGGAGGCGTCTTCTGCCGGCTTCTTCGATCGCCTGACAGGTCTCCATGTTTTCGTTTCGGCGCAGGGCATTGGTCGTATCGACCAGCAGGATCGCGTTGTTGACCACGATACCGCCCAGCATGATACAGCCGATGTAGGACTGGATGTTGAACGTGGTGCCGGTGATGAGCAGGATCAGGACGACGCCCACGATGGCGAGCGGTACGGAGAACATCACCACGAACGGATCGCGAAGCGATTCGTACTGGCAGGCCATCACCATATAGACCAGCAGCAGTGCCAGCGCGAATCCGAAGAGCAGTTCACGGAAGGCTTCCTGCTGCTCCTCGTAGTCGCCGGTCAGGATGATGCTGAAATCGCGCGGAACCGGGATCTGCTTGAGTTTCGCCTGGATATCGGTGATGATCGAACCCATATCTCGGCCGCTGATGTTGGCGGACACGGTGATAACTCGCTCCTGGTCGTGTCGTTCGATGGACACGGGACCGCGACGCGATTCAAGCCGCACGATATTGCGCAGGATCACCGGTTCGCCGTTCGAGTTGGTCAGTGTCAGGTCGAGGATATCGGATATCTCGAGCTTGTCGGCGTCCTTGACCTGCACCCGGATGGCGTATTCGTCGCCGCCTTCGCGGTAGTTACCGGCAGAAGAGCCGGAGAGGACGGTTTGCAGCGTCGATGCCACCTGCCGGACGGTCAGGCGCATGTCTGCCGCCTTGCGACGATCCACCACGATCAGTTCTTCGGGCGTGCCGGTGTCGCGGCTGAGCTGGGCGTCGGTGATACCATCTACCTGCCCGATCGCCTTCTTGACCTCTTCGGCGAGTTTCAGCGCGATATCGAGGTCGTGACCGCGAATCTCTACTTCGACTCCATCCGTATTGCTCGACATCCGCCGGAAAACGAAGAGTCCCGAGTTTGCACGTACGCGCACGGTCAGTCCGGGTATCCCGCTCAGAGACTTTCGAAGCGCTTGCGCGACATCCTCGCTCGACCGACTGCGCTGAGAGAGCGGAACCAGGTTGATCCGGGCGTCGGCGGAGTTGGATTGATTACCGCGCCAGTGCGATCCGCCAATGCTGGCCTGGAATTGATCGATCTCCGGCACCTGCTCGTAGATGATCTTCTCCACCAGCTTCATCTTCTCATCCATCAGTTCGAGCTTGGTTCCCACCTCCATCTCGGCGGTGATGCGCACTTCTCCCTCGTCCGAGGCCGGCATCAGTTCCGTGCCGACGGCGGGGATTAGCAGGAGGCTGCCGATTAGCAAAAATACAGCCGTCACGGTCGTGCGAATGCGATGATGAAGCGCGTAATCGAGGATGCGTTTATAGTGGTTTTCCAGCCAGACGAAGAATTTTCCGGAGGTCTCGTACGCCGATTTGATCATGCCCGGTTTTCTGTGCTCGATGCGGCTCGGATTGAGAAATTTACCCGCGAGCATGGGAATCAGGGTCAGTGCGGTAAACATCGAGCAGATGAGCGAGAAGCTCACCACGTACGAGAGCTGCCGGAACATCACGCCGGACATCCCCTGCATGAAGATCAGCGGCAGGAACACCGCCAGTGTTGTCAGGGTGGAAGCGATGATCGCGGAGCTGACCTCGCGACTGCCCTGGATCGCGGCGTCTTTCTTGCTCAGACCCAGTTCCCGCAGCCTGTAAATGTTTTCCAGCACCACGATCGAGTTATCGACCAGCATACCGATGCCCAGCGCCAGACCACCCAGCGTCATAAGGTTCAGCGTGAACTTGCCGAAGTAGATCAGCCCGAATGTGGCGATGACCGACACCGGAATCGCGGTTCCGATAATGAATGTACTGCGGATATTGCGCAGGAAGAACAACAGCACCAGGATCGCCAGAAGACTGCCGAGTACCGCCGATGAAGCCACGTTGGCAATCGAGCGCTTGATGTACTGCGAGGAATCCATGATGGGTATGAGCTGTATCTGCGGGATTTCTTTCGATATCTTCTCGAGTTCATCCAGGACGCCGTTGGCGACGTTAACAGTGTTTGCGCCGGACTGCTTGTTGACCGCGAGTCGGATACCGGGCTTTCTGTTGATCCGTACGATTCGCGTCACTTTCTGCCAGGAGTCTTCCACATCGGCGATGTCGTCGAGGGTGATCGTACTGCCGGCGCGTTCCATGATTACGGTGTGGCGCAGGTCGTCGATGCTCTGGTATTCGCCCGGTGTACGGATGGTGACTTCGTAATTGCCGCGCGTGACGGTGCCGGCGGGGAGGTTGACGTTACCCGATCTGATGCGATCCAGCACCGTGTCGAGCGTAATGCGCAGGGCTTTGATTTTCTCGGGATTGATGTCCACGTGGATTTCCCGATCGAGACCGCCCCATATATCGAGCGATGCAACACCGGGAACACGCTCGAGCCTGTATTTAATCTGCTCGTCGATGATTTTCCGCATCTGAATCGGATCGAGATTTCCCGAAGCACCTAAAAGCATTACCGGGAAGGCGGCGAGGTCGAATTTGTGAAGACTCGGTCGGCTGGCGTCGTCCGGCAGGCGGGTGATCACACGATCGAGCCGATCGCGGATGTCGTTGGACGCAGTGTCCAGATCGGTACCCCAGTTGAAGGTGATGCGCACGTTGCTGCTTCCTTCGGAGGATGTCGAGGTGATGTCTTCCACGCCGGGTACGGCGCTGACGGCTTCCTCGATCAATCGCGTCACCAGTTCTTCCATTTCCTGCGGACTCGCGTCTTCGTATGTGGTAGAGATACTGAGCGTCGGATAGGTGATATCGGGCATCAGATCGACGGATAATCGTGAAAGCGAGACCATGCCCAAAATGATGACGATCAGCACCACCATAATGGTGAAGATCGGTCGGTTTACCGCTTGTTCTGAAAGCTTCATTTACCCGTCTCCCCGTTGTTCTGCGGTTTTACGTTCGGCAGCCGAATTGCGCCGCCGTCTTCCAGCAGGTGATGTCCAAGCGTGACAATCTCTCCCTTGATTTCCGGGCTGAGGACTTCAATGCGATCGTCCTGCCGGATGCCGGTCTGAATTTCCGTGAATTTCGCGGTCATACTCTCGCGATCGATTACGAAGACGCCTTCCCGTTCGTTCCTGCGGGCAATCGCGGAAGTGGGGATGACGATCACGTTTTCATGGGTGCGGAACTCGATTTGAACCCGCGCGAACATACCGGGCTTGAGCTCGCCGTCCGGATTCGGCACGTCGATTTCGACCTTCGCCTGTCGTGAGGATTCTTGCAGCATCGGGGCGATGCGGTTGATCTTGCCTACGAAGATTTTTCCCGGAAACGCGTCTGTGTTGATGGCAGCGGGTTGATCCAGCTTGATCTTCGGGTAATCGCGTTCGATCACGTCGATTTCGGCGGTCATGACGCTGTTGTCGAGGATGCTCACGATGGAGCTGTTTACCGTCAGCATGGCGCCTTCATCGACGTATCGCTCGCCCACGACGCGCGTCGCGGGTCCATCGACCCACGATACCGCGATACGGGTATAGGACTGACGAACTTCAGCAGATCTCAGCTCCGCCTTTCTCTTCTCGAGCTGCGCTACAGCAACCTGGTGATTTGCGTATGCCGCGTCGTATTCTGATTGCGCCTGATCCATGTCCGATTCGGAAACGAATTCCTTTTCGCGCAGGGTCCGCGTACGCTCGAGTTCACGCGAGGCGAGTTCAAGCGCGCTCTCCGTCTGTACCTTCTGCGCTTGGGCGACAGCCAGGTCGGCGCGTGCCTGAAGGACATCCTGCACGTATTCCTCGTCGTCCAGCTCCGCGATAACCTGCCCGGATCGGACTTCGTCGCCGATATCGACGGTAAGTCTATTGAGCCTGCCTGCCACTTTCGGCGATACCGTGAAGCTGCTCCGCGGCGAAAGCGTTCCGCTGAAGTTACCGATGTCGCGGATATCGGATTTGACGACCGGCGCGACTTCCACAGCCACGGGCGGTTTCCCTTTCCGTTCGTCTCCACTCGGATTGCACCCTGCAACCGAAATCAATATGAGAATTATCGACAGGATTGCGATAACACTGGATGATTGAATCCTTTTCATTTATTCCTCCGAAGTATATTATCTCGTGTAGCGGAGATTCCCGCAAGGCAGAATTCGTAGATGTGCCGCTCGAGTTTGTCGATCCCGATGTTTTCCACCGTGCGATGTTTCGGTGCGTGTTTCTTCTTCCTCTTGCGGAAATCGAGCATCGGGCTGAAGCACTGCGACATGATGCTGTGATGGCACATCTCGACGTCCTCCCCGGTCGCACCTTCACCGAGTAATTCGAGAATGACGCTGTCGAGTCCGTCCCGGATCGGTTTGATCGATTTCTGCATGACTTCGTGAAGATAACCGGTCGAATTCGCCATCTCCTTGTGAACGATATCGAAGCTGAAGTTGTTCTGATCAACAATTCTGCGAATCGTGGACGATATCCTCCCGAAAAGACGCTCTTCTGGCGATGCTTCGGGCGGGACGTTTCCATCCGCCGGATTGCATTCGAGCGAATAATCGAAGGCATGCTGCCAGCTTTCGATATAGAGATTCTTCTTACTCTTGAAATAATAGTTCACGGCAGCAGGATTCGTACATGCTTTTTTACAGATTTCCTGCGTCGTTGTCTTGTGGAATCCCTTCTCGGCAAAGAGTCGGCATGCAACATCCAGCAGCCTTTTGCGGGTTTCCTGTCCGTCACATCTCGGTTTGCGCATCCTGTCTCCTTTTATCTCAAACGATCATTTGATTTATTTGTTTCGGTGTCAAATAAAAATACGGTTCGCGGTGCGGCTCTTTATTCGGCACGTTTTTCTTGACAGCATCGTTCCGTTCTCTCATAATCAACTAATATTGATATTGCTTTAATTTCGTAAGGACTGAAGATGAAACAACTCGTACCACGTTATATTCTCGAGCACGCCGAAAACGATCGTTTCTCCGGCAGATTGCAGGCCGGCTGCATGTTTATCGACGTTTCCGGCTTCACGCAGATGACCCATACACTGATGAAAAACGGCAAGGAAGGCGCCGAGATTCTGACCGGCATTATCAATCGCGTCTTCACGCCGGCTATTGATTCCATATATCGCAACCAGGGCTTTGTTTCCTCATTTGCTGGGGATGCCTTCACGGCAATATTCCCACTCGACCGTACGCAGGAAGACGCACCTGTACGGGCGGCGATGGATATCCTGACCAGTTTCGAGACGATCGGTCTCCAGGAGACGCGGTTCGGCGAATTCAAGCTGTCCGTGAAGATCGGTATTTCCAGGGGCGAGGTCGAATGGAAGATTATTCGGGGCGATAAACAGAAGGCATACTACTTCCGCGGCGCAGCGATCGATGGTGCGGCTGTGTGTGAGAAGCAATGCGATGCGGGTAGCGCGGTCTCGGAGTACGATACCGCGGTACCGTGCATGAAGTGGATCGCGGACAGATATTATCATCTCAAGCCCGAGCGTTGGACGGTATTTCAGAAGCACGCGAAGATTCCGTTCGATGGGCGTGGCATGGATGAATTTATCCCGGAAGCGGTGATTAACCTCAAGACGCCGGGAGAGTTTCGCGACATCGTCTCGCTGTTCGTCTCGTTCGACGAAAGCGGCGATCTGGACACCGCACTGCCGGAAATCGTGCGACTCGCGGTGCAGTACGGCGGCTATTTCAACAAATTCGATTTCGGCGACAAGGGCGGTATCGCGCTGGTGATCTTCGGTGCGCCGGTGGGCAGGGAGAAGATGTTTGCCAGAGCCTGCGATTTTGCGCTGGCATTACATCAGCTTCCCGGGATCGACCTGCGGGTCGGCATGACGTTCGGGACGGCGTTCACGGGATTCGTGGGCAGCGAAGTCCGTAGCGAATACACCGCGCTGGGCATGGTGGTCAATCTCTCCGCACGCTTCGCCATGAAGGCCGGCTGGCGGGAACTGTATGTCGATCGCTTTTTCTGCGCAAATCTCTCACAGCAATACCGGATAGATTTCTATCGTGATGAGCAGTTCAAGGGCTTCCCGGAGCCGGTTCCGGTCTATTTGCTCAAGCACCGCCTGAAGGTTGGTCGGCAGCAGAAATTCAGTGGGAATCTTATTGCCCGGCAGTCGCAGACGGAGGAATTGACCGGATTGCTGGAATTGATCGAGAATCGCAGGTTTGGTGGCGTGATCTATCTCGAAGGTGCCGCAGGAACCGGAAAGAGCAGGTTGATTCACGAGATGACGAACCGATTGGGCGATTACCGGTGGATCGAGATGCCTTGCGACGGCATCCTGCGAAAGAGTTTCAACCCGATTCTCCACTTTCTGGAACTATGTTTCGAGCAGGAGGAGAACCGGACACCAGACGAGAATCGTGATATATTCGACAGGCATTTCGATGCCTTCCTGCGACAGGTTCTCGATCGCGATCTGCGAACCGAGCTCCAGCGAACCAGGTCGGTGATCGGTGGCATGCTGGGCTTGCACTGGGAGAATTCACTCTTCGAACAGCTCGACGCGCGCGGTCGCTACGAGAATACGCTATCCGCGCTGAAAGCGCTGATGATCGCGATGAGTCTGCACAAGCCGCTGGTGATCGTTATCGACGACGCGCATCTGATCGACCCGGATACGGTCAACTGGCTGGAGACACTTACTCGCAACGTGGCGGAATATCCCTTCGCGATCCTGCTTGCCTGCCGCTATCGGGACGACGGAAGTTCGTTCAACCTTGAACTGAAGGAAGTGCTCACGCATCGGATCCACGTGGCAAACCTCGACGAGGATGGCGCACGAGAGATGATCGGGCAATTCCTTGGGAAGCCTGACGCGAAGCTGCCGGAAGAGACTTACCAGCCGATTTGGAGCAAGAGCGAGGGCAATCCGTTCTATATCGAGCAGATCCTCCTGTACTTGCAGGAAAACCATCTGATCTCGGACGATCTGACGCTCGAGGACGACCGGATCGAGATTCCGTCCCGCATCAACGAGATCATTATCGCGCGCATCGATCGTCTCACGGAAGAGGTCAAGCAGGCGGTGCAGACCGCATCCGTGCTGGGAAGAGAATTCCCTGTCAACATCCTCTCCCGCATGCTGTACGATATCTCCGGGCAGCGTGACGACAGCTTCGACGAGATCGTGACCGAAGCCCAGCGCGAGAACATCTGGATGCCGCTGCAAAAACTGCGCTATATCTTCAACAACATCCTCATCCGCGAGGTGGTTTACGGCATCCAGCTCAAGCAGCGTTTGCGCAACCTGCACAAGCTTGCGGCGGACACGATTCGAGAATCCTTCCCCGCCGATATCGAGCAGCACTACAGCGATCTCGCGTACCATTACGAGAACGCGGAAATAACCGATCGCGCCATCGAATTTCTCGAAAAGGCGTCCAGCCACGCTAAGCGGAATTACCAGAATCAGGCTGCGCTGGAATACCGTACTCGCCAGATTGCACTGCTGAAGAAGGAGATCGCGTCGCGGGGAGAATGGGTCGGATCGCTGATAACCGCGCTGCTCGAGGCAAAGTATTACAATCAGGTTCTGGGTAATATCGACGAGGCGAAGGCGGCGGTGGAAGAGGCTTCGGAGATCGCGCATAAATTGGGAACCAGACTCGATATCGCCAAGACGGACCTCGACAAGGCGAACCTGCTGAAGCTGAGCGGTAACTACGACCAGTGTGAAGCGCTCTTGCAGGAAGCCCGGGAAATTTTCGAAGACGAAAACGAACTGAAGATGCTCGGACTGACTTATCTCGAGATGGGCGTCCTCAGCTTCTGGCAGGGCAAGCAGAAGGACGCGTTCCACTATTTCGAGAAGGAATTGCAGGCTTTCGAGGAATTGGGAGAACCGTTGCGGGTCGCCGAAGCGCTGGGGAATCTCGGTGTGATCTACCGCTACACGGGCGATTTCGAAAAATCGACAGAATTTCTGATTCGGCAGCTCCGCATTGCGGAAGAACAGGGCGACAAGATACAAATATCGCGCACACTGGGGAACCTTGGCTGGGTGCTGGACGGACAGCAGAAATACAAGGACGCACTGGACTACTACGGCAGAGCGTTGACGATCAACCGCGAGCTTGGACTCAAGGGCGAGATGATTCGCATGCTGGACAATATCGGCTACGTGTTGCAGTGCATCGGGGACTACGCACCGGCGCTCGAGCACCACCAGAAGGCGTTGGTTTACGCGAAAGAGATCAACGACATCGAATCGCTGATCAATATCCACGCCAATATGGCGCGCGCGAACAAGCTCTCCGGCAATCTGGCAGATGCATACAAACATTTTGAACTGGGGCTTGAACTGATCCGGCGCTACGGTATGAGCCACTCGCTGCCGGAATTCCTGATCGAGAAGGCAGACCTGTTATTTGAAGATGGAAAGAAAGAAGAAGCGGAAAAACTGGCACTGGAAGGACTGAAGAAGGCGGAAGAACTGAACAATGCCGAATTTACCGAAAAAGGAAGGGAATTGCTCGATAAAATAATGAACGAATGAAATAACAAACCGGAGGATTCGATGAAACGACACGCTTTCCTTTTGTTCTTCATCTTTTACGTAATTGGCAGCCTGTTTGCCGCAGAACCGCTCTTCCACGTGACCAACGCGGAAGAAGACACAATTTTCGCAGTTTACCCAAACGGCATCCGAGTCATGGACGAAAACGGCAACATGATCATGATCGCCGAACGCGACAGCATCCGTCTCTTTGTGAACGAGGATGAAACCCGCACCAGTCGCGGAAGCTTTGCCATCGGCGGAACTGCCAGCAGTACCCGCACATTCGATACGGAATATTTTCGGCTCTCGCCCGACAGCGTCCGATTTTATCTCAACGACGAGGATACCCGCACCAGTCGCGGCAGCTTCGCCATCGGCGGGACCGCCAGCAGTACGCGCGAACGCGGAAGCCAGTTCTTCAATATCTCCGCCAGCGATGTCCCGCAGGTGATCGATCCCAGTCAGCCACAGCTCCTTTGGTACCCGGTAAAAAATGCGTTTCTTGTCGGGCAGGTTCTTGTAGAAGATCCTGACAGTGTCGGCGTCAATTCGACCGCGACGGGGTACGAATCCAAGGCGATCGGTAACTACTCGCAGGCATTCGGCTATCGATCGAGGTCGCTGGGTCAGTACGCGACCGCGATGGGCAAAGGCTCGAACGCGATCGGCGGCAGTTCACACGCCTACGGCGATTCCGCACGAGCGGGTGGTGACGACTCCTTCGCGATGGGGTTTGGCGCTGAAACCATCGGCAGGGGATGCTTTGCCATCGGTTCTGCTTCGCGAGCCCAAGATGGAAGTATAGCCAGTGGCGTTTGTAAGGCGGACTGCAATTACAGCTTCGCGATGGGATTCGGTACCTACTCGAACGGCATCGGCGCATTCGCACTCGGCAACCAGACTCAGGCAACCTCCTTCTCCTCGACCGCGATGGGCTATAAATCCATCGCGTCCGGCGGCGTTTCGACCGCGATGGGCTACCAGACGCAGGCAACCGGACTGAACTCGACCGCGATGGGTTACTATTCAACCGCTACGAACTCGAGCGCGTTCGCGGCAGGAAGAGAGACATCCGCATCGGGTGTTTACGCGGTTGCGATGGGTAATGAATCGATTGCCTCGGGCAACTCTTCGCTTGCGATTGGTAACGGAAATCAAGCGATTGCCGAAGGTTCTGTTGCGCTTGGTTATGAAACCGAAGCGAGTGGTATTTATTCGATTACAGCAGGACAGGGTAGTCATGCTCAAGGTAATGCTGCAGTTGCCTTCGGATCCTACGGAATTGCACTCGGAGATTTCTCTTTCGCAGCCGGTAACAACTCTCAGGCGGAGGGGATATCAGCAACAGCACTCGGTTCTTTCAGCTTGGCGACTGGAAACATGTCCGTGGCAATGGGCAACAGTTCTACTGCGTCCGGAAACTGGTCAACCGCGATCGGAACCGGTAACTATGCGTCGGGCGATTACTCCATGGCGTTGGGATACCACGCCAATACAAATGACCGTATCGGTGCGTTCGTATGGAGTGATAAATCCAACATGGCTTCGGTCAACGCATCTGCACACAACCAGTTCGTCGCCCGCGCCGCAGGCGGCGTAACCTTCTACTCAAATGGCGGTATGACCTCCGGCGTGAATCTGCCGGCAGGCGGTGGCTCCTGGCAGCAACTTTCGGATCGTAACACCAAGGAGAATTTCGAGGATATCGATACGGATGATATCCTTAACAGAATCGCCAATCTTAATATCCGCAAGTGGAACTATATCTCCCAGCAAGACGATGTCCGGCATATTGGCCCGGTGTCGCAGGACTTCTATGCCGCGTTCGGCGTCGGTGAAGACGAAAGGCACCTGACCAGCGTGGATGTCGATGGCGTCAGCCTTGCAGGCATCCAGGCGCTGGAGAAGCGTACCCGCGAATTGCAGGACGAGAACAGGGAACTTCGCGAGAAGGTCAAGGAACTCGAAGAAATCAAGAATAGACTGGAACAGCTCGAAGCCGCCCTCGACAACCGATAAGCGGGGTGTGCCATGAGAAAGACATGCCTATTCATGCTGCTTGTGTGGATGATCGTAATCCTGCAAGCGAAGGTCTATATCGATTCGGGCGGGAAATGCTACCTGCACGAGGACGTGATTCTGCATACAAACGGGAGCCTGGTCCAGAATGGCGAGATTATCCCCGATGGTGGGGCGTTCCGATTCTGGGGACCCGCGAACACGGCGATTATCGGTGCAACGGAAATCGAGTTGGACGGTCTCGATGTGGATAAATCGAACGGTGCGATTCTTCTTCTGCGCAGCCAGGTTCGTGTCAGTCAATGGTTGCGTCTGGGTAGCGGTACACTGCAATCGACCGGTACCCGCAGTGAGAATCCGAAGCCGGAAAACCAGTTGCGGATCGAGTCGGCACGTAAGGAAGTGCAACCGGCATCCGTGAATCTTACGAGGAATGCCGATAAAGGACGCAAATGCCCCGAGCTACTGGAGCGCGTGGAAGCCGGCGGTATCGAAAACGGCACGGCGCGGAAATTGGTCGCGGAAGTATCCATTACCGATCGTTTCGTGCGGGACGGTAATCTGACGCTCTCCAGCGGCGCCGACATCATTCGCAGCGCCGGCATGATGAGCTTTCTGCCCAATCTCGACGGATGGTTCGATGTTATTTATGAAGGTGGCTGCATCACCGGAAACGAGATTCCCGCCGGAACGACCGGGCTTCGCTTTCTGACGCTCGATCTACCGCATGGGGTCGTCGTACTGGGCTGTGATGTGCTGGTCAACAGGGCGCTGACAATCAACGGCGGAACGCTCGACACCGACGAATACACACTCACCATGGGCCCGAACGCGATTGTCGATGGTGATCCGGGTGACATCACAGGCGTTATCGAAGGCGAATCGGTGGCGGTTGGAGCCGGCGAATACAGCAGTTCGGCGCTGGGATTTCACCTGACTGCCGGGAACGATCTCGGAAACCTGCAATTACTGGTGTTTACGGAACCGGTTACATGGGAAGGACACAGCGGAATCGCGAGAAGGTGGCGGATCGAAGCCGACAACCAGCCCTCCGGCAGAGACATGACTCTCTCCTGGTACGCTTCTGCGGACAACGGCAGCGATCTGACCACGATGCAGGTCTGGCGCAGTCCGGACGGCGGTAATTCCTGGTTTGCGGTGGGCGATCCGGTAGATATCTCCGGAACAGGCGATCCGCGCTCCGTGACCATTACCAACGTGGCGAGCTTTTCGGACTACACCCTCACCGACGGCGATAACACCCTGCCGGTCACGCTCTCGTCCTTTACCGCTACAACGACTTCCGAGTCGCTCGTGCAGCTCGACTGGGTCACGCAGAGCGAAAGCAATATGCTCGGATATCATGTTCAGAGAAACCAGTCGGATGAGCTGGATAGCGCGATCCGGTTGACCGTCAATCCCGTCGAAGCCATGAATCAGACGCAGGAATGCGAATACCGTTTCATCGACCAGGAAGTGGAGACCGGCAATACGTACTGGTACTGGCTGGAGAGTATCGAAACCGGTGGATCGGTACACTTTTTCGGACCGGTGTCGGTCGAGGTGATCGAAGAAGATCCGGATCTACCGCCGGAGTACTTCGACGTCACCGCGCTGAAAGAGAACTACCCCAATCCGTTCAACCCGGAGACGACCATCGTCTATAGTCTGAGCGGCTTGGAGGGATCGCCGGAGCAGGTGTCGATCGTGATCTACAACGCCAGAGGGCAGCGGATTCGTACTCTGATCGACGGTGTACAGGAGCCCGGCTCCGACAAGATCGTTGTCTGGAATGGTCTGGACGATCATAGTAACCCGGTATCGAGCGGTGTGTATTTCGTTCGGATGAAGACAGCCGAATACTCGAACATCCGCAAGGTCTTATTGATGAAATAGTTACTACCGATGGTTCTATATGGGCAGGCTTCCACGCCTGCCCTTTCATTTCTGAATCATGATTCAGGCGGAAGTCGATTTCAAATTGACAATCCATCTTCCATCGCTATTCTTATCGCAGAAGAAAATTCAGGGAGATAACCATGCAGGATATACACGTTATTTGCGAGCTTGTGGTGGTCACGTACGACATCGGACCGAGCCTTTCGCCGTTCGTTTCGAAGGTGGTGAAAATGATCAGGGACGATACCAGTGTAACGCATCAGCTTTGCCCGATGGGCTCGGTGATCGAAGGTGACTGGAAGGACGTGATGAGGTTGGTCGATCGAATCATGATCGCCTTCGCGCCGGACTACGAGCGGATCGGGATCACGCTGAAGGTCGATTATCGTCGCAGTAAAAGGGATCGCATCGAGGGCAAGGTTCGTTCGGTGGAAGAAAAGATGAATTCGATCGATGAATAATCGCCGTAACCGCGAGTTACAGAAATAGATTGACGCGATAGTAATTATCGACATCATTGTTTGAATAAGAATTTTCGAGAGGGATAGCATGAAGTATTATCTGATATCGATTTTGGTCATTTTTTCGATTTGTCTTTCGGCACAGGATCTTTCCGAGATGCGCGTTGTCGGCAGCGCCAGCCAGCTCAGCAGCGAGATGGTCAGTCATAGTATCACGGATGCGAACGGCGAGGTTTGCGCGGGGATCGTGATTGTCTCGGACATGAGCGGACTGACCTTCGACTCCTACAACGGCATCGTCAAGGTGGATCAGTCCAAACCCGGCGAGAGCACGCTGTACGTATCGCCCGGCGAGCGTGTGGTGCAGGTCTATAAGACCGGCTTCAAGCCGCTGAAAATCATGCTGTACGAATCGGGCATCCGCACCCTGGAGAGCGGACAGGTCTGGAAGATCGAAGTCACCGGTACCGTAAAGCTCGACATGATCCCGATCGTGGTCAATACCGATCCCTCCGGCGCGAAGATATTCATCGACGAAGAGGATAAAGGCACCGGCAACACGCACAAGGTGGTTCCCGGGAAGCACAAATTGCGGGTCGAGATGCAGGGATACGGCGTCAGCGAGCAGGATATCGAGGTCGATGAGGATCATATACTTTTCAATATCGAGCTGAAGGAAATCGCGCAGCAGATTCTGACCATCAAGTCGGTACCGCCTGGCGCAACGATCTTCCTGAACAACATGCAGGAAGGCAAGACCGACAAACAGCTCCTGCGCTATCCCGGAATCTACGATCTGCGCCTGATGCTCGAAAAATATCGTACGGTGGAAGAGAAGATCACGATCACCGATAGCGGAACCAACCTCTTCAACTACAATCTGGAGAAACTCGCGGCGTCACTCACCGTTCAGGTAGAGCCGATGGACGCGGAAATCTATCTCAATTCCCGTAAACTCGACGTCAACGTGATCGAGATTTCACCCGGTATGCACAAACTGGAAGTGCGCCATCCGTCGTACGAATCCGAGTCTCGAACCATCACCGCGCCCAAGGGACAGGACATCATCGAGCGATTCACGCTCAAACCCAGAATGGGACGTTTCGTCGTTGTAGTGGAACCCATGGATGCGGCGGTGACGATGTCGCAAGGGAATAAAATCGTCCGATCGTGGACCGGTTCGACCGAGTTTGACGAAATCCTGACCGGCGAATACCAGCTCGTCGTCAACAGCCCCGGATATCAGGAGCAGACATTGCTGGTTCGGGTCGATGAGGGGCAGACCAAATCAATGACTATAACGCTCGAGAAATCGGATGGGAAGACCGTTCCTGAAACGCCGTCGGTGGAAGCTACGAAACCTGCTCCATCGATCCAGATTCTCCGTACGGAAGGCAACATGGTGCTGGTTCAGGGCGGAACATTCAACATGGGCGACGAGATCGGCGGCGGCGTAGGAAACGAACGCCCCGTTCACGAAATCGATATCAAGAGTTTCTACATGGGCAAGTACGAGGTTACCCAGCAGGAATGGGAAAGTATCATGAACTCGAATGATTCAAGAATAAAGGGACCTCAACTTCCTGTCACGAACATGACGTTCATCGAGATGCTGGTCTTCTGCAACCGTCTGAGCGAAAAGCACGGTTTGCAACCTGTTTACAAGATGGATACCAACAAGGTCTCGTTCGACTGGAAATCGCGTTCAGCCCAAAGACTCGAGTGGGAGTACGACGAAAATGCCAACGGCTATCGTCTTCCGCTCGAAAGGGAATGGGAATATGCGGCAAAGGGTGGCAAGGTCGCCACACCGACCAAATACGCCGGCAGCAACAACATCGAAGAAGTCGCCTGGTTCAGCACCAATTCCGAGAGAACGCTGCATCCGGTTGGTGAGAAGGCTCCAAACGAACTCGGTATTTTCGACATGAGCGGCAATGCCTGGGAAACCTGCTACGACTGGTATAACAAAGGCCAATATGCTCAACAGGCGAGACGACCGGATAAATTCCCGCTGGGACCAACGCGCGGAAGCAGAAGGATCCGTCGCGGCGGCGGGTATTCCGACAAGGGGAACACCTGCACCGTGTCGTATCGGCACAGCTTTGCTCCGACCAAGCCAAGTAACGTTGTCGGATTCCGAGTGGTTCGCAACGCGGAATAGAGGATTTAATGAAGAAGTTATTTCTCGCGCTCCTGATGATTATATCGTTTGTGCTTTCGGCTCAGACGACACAGGACATCAAGCGCAATACAACGTACTACTGGGGAGAAGCGACCGCCGATACCGAACAACAGGCGTCCGATGCCGCGCTTCGGCGACTCATGAACCAGATATCGATGCGCATCGTCTCATCCTATCAGGGTAAGCTGAAAGAGACGGACAGCGGCGTCGAGGAATCGGTCGAATCGATTGTCAACACCCACTCTACCGCGACCCTTCGCAACGTCAAGACCATCAAGACCTCGCTTCCGGAAGGCATTTACGTCATGCACTATATCCACAAGGACGAGGTGCAGCGCATCTGGGAAAACCGCAAGAAGCTGATTTACGATATCTTCAATCAGGCGCAGGAGATGGAAAACACGGGCAACCTGGGCAACGCGCTCAAGTGGTATTATTTCTCGTTGATCCTGATCGATTCGCTCCCCGAAGAGAACGTCGAATATGCCGGGATCAATTTCAGCGTCGAAGCTCCGGCAAGGATCAACCGCATCCTGCAAGAGGTTTCGTACAGCTTTGCAAGCGAGCAGCTCTACACCGATAACGAGCGCATTTTCGAGCTGGAAATCAGCTATCGCGGAAATCCGGTCTCCTATATCGAATTCTCGTTCTGGGACGGCTACGACCAGATCCGCGTGACCGGCAAGGACGGCCGCGCGACGGTCCATCTTCTCGGCGCCAGCAAGGATTTCGACAAGCTCGATATCGAGACCCGTTACGACTTCGAAGAATGCCGGAACGAATATAAAACCGTCAACGAGCTATGGGACCTGGTCAAGCGACCTTCGTTCAAAAACCGCAGGCGTGTCCAACTGGAGAAAACGAGCGGTCAACTGATCGTCACAACGACCGCGAAGCGGAAATCCACGGTTTCACGAGCTACAATAAAAAAATCGTCGGAACCGGGTCAACTCAACATCGTGCTGGACGATTCGGGCGAGTGCAATGTCCGGCAGAAAATCCAGACGCAGACCGATGGCGTGATGCCGCTCTTCAACCTGAAAAACAACGACCAGATCAACGAGTATTTCTCCGACGACACGTTTCTGCGCGAGAAATTCAAGCGCATCCTCGAATATAATCAGCCGATGGTGGTACACGAGGAATTCCACGCGGATATCAACCCCACCGCGACAGGCTGGGAGACGCGCAAATTCACGGTTCTCAACGAATACCCGACGCTGAAGAAGCAGGTCACCGAGCACCTTGTTTACGACTTCGACGACAACGGAAACCTGCTCGATATGAACTACAGTATCCTCGACGACCTCTATCAGGACTTCGTCAACAAGAGCAAGCTGTCCGACGACTGGCAGCAGCGGCAGGTGATTATAAAATTTGTCGAAAAATACCGCACAGCATATATGAATCGCGACGAAGATCTGCTCGATTCAATCTTTTCCGACGACGCCATCATCATCATCGGAAGGGTGATGGACAAAGCGGAAAAGACGCGCGACTACCGCTACGACAAGCTCAGCGACGAACAGCCCGACGTCGAATATATCCGCATGACCAAACAGGAATACCTTGATCGCCAGAAAGAAGTCTTCAAGAAGCAGCGCGACATCTACCTCGGATTCTCCACCTTCCGCATTACCCGCAAGAACAACCTCGAAGGCGTCTATGGCGTCAGCATGCGGCAGCACTACAGCTCCACCGGCTACGCCGACGAAGGTTACCTCTTTCTCCTGATCGACTTCAACGACGAACAACCCAAGATCTACGTCCGCTCCTGGCAACCGCAGGAGTGGGAAGAAGAAAAGCTCGTACAGCTATCCAATTTCAGGATACATAAGTAGGAGTCAGGAGACAGGAGTCAGGAGAGAGGTGGTTGCTCTCCACCTGGGAACGCGGACGTCCACGTCGGCATCTTTAAAGGGATTGGAATAAAGAAGTTAGAAGATAGAATGGAGAGATGAGTGAGGTAATCGCTCTCCACCTGGTACGCAGGCACCTGTAGGTTTTGAAGAATGAAAAACCTGAACCTGCATCTCTTCTCTCTCTGACCACCGAGTTCCAACTCGGTATCATTCATCTTTATCTGTAATTGATATCTTCCCATTCTTTGAAATCGAAAGCCTTGCTCCGCATTTCGGACATCGTTTCGTACTGCATTTCTCTGAGTTTATCACTTCGATGAATCCAGCCCCGAGGATACTGGTCGGAAGGGCGAACATCCCGATTCCGATCATGGCGATTATTCCTCCAAATACTCTTCCCAGTGCGGTTACCGGATACACATCACCATAACCGACAGTCGATAACGTAACAATCGCCCACCAGAATGTCGTCGGGATGTCTTTGAAAACGTCGGGTTGGGCATCGTGCTCGCAATAATATAGGATGCTTGCCGAGATCACGACCAGAAAAAGCATGATCACGATTGAAAAGACCAGTTCTTCTTTCTTTCGTTTCAGTGCATCGGTAACAATATTGATAGCAGACGAATATCGACCGATCTTCATGATTCGCATGATCCGCATGACTCGGAACAACCGTATGAATCTGAGATCGAGACCGATGAATGGAAGATAGAAAGGCAGAAATGCAAGCAGGTCGATCAATGCCATCGGTGTGACGACGTAGCGAATTCGTCCTTTGACAGAACCATGAAACTCGGTCGTACAGGACCAGACCCTCAGTAGATATTCGATCGTGAAACATACGATTGATACGATCTCGAAATAATAGAGGGGTTTATGATAGGTTGATGAGATCGATTCCACCGTTCCAAGGATCATGGCGATCACATTCGTACAGATTAAGGAGATGATGAACAGGTCCCAAACCTTGCTTACACGGTCTCCCGGTTTGGCTACTTCGAGTATTTCCCAGACTCTTTTCTTCATGTGCATCAGATACTCCTTGAGGACTAAGATGATGGTGCAACGATCTCTATCTTACTATCCTAATCATCCTGTAAATCCTTCTCAGGCAAAGATATTGAGGGATGCGGACGGGGACGTCCGCGTTCCCAGAGAGAGATGAAGCCAGGGATGGCTGCGCTCCATGCGGAGAGCAACCGCCTCCCTCCTCTCTCTCCTGTCTTCTGACTCCTGACTCCTGTCTCCTAATCCTCGAAGAACGGGTTCAGTTTATCGACCTCTTCGCGCTGCAGGATTTCATAGACCTCTTCCGGGGTACGGGCGTGTATGATCAATTCCTTGATGTGGGAGTGGTGACTGAAGATCTTGGCGACGTTGGCGAGCACCTGTAAGTGCAGTTCGTAGCGGTCTTTGGGCGTCGCGATAAGGATGATGATCTTGACCGGCTGGTCGTCCATCGAATTGAACTCGATCCCATCCTTGCAGATACCGATCACGCCGCGGATGGCGGGTCCACCCTCGACAATCACATGCGGGATGGCGATGTTGTTGCCGATGCCGGTGGTGATCTCCTTCTCGCGCGCGATGACGCCCTTCTTGAGTTCGTCCAGGCTTATCTCTTTGATATTGTGAACCTTATACATGAATTCGGACATGCTCTCCAGGGCTTCCCACTTATCTTTCGCGGATATATTCAGTCGGATGTATTCCTCCTGAAGGAAATCGAGCAGACGGAGGCGGTTTTTCTGCGATTCGCCCGATTTGGAGATGGTCATGCCGGTCAGGATGGGCCCGATCACCTCGAAGAAAATGACAGCGCTCAGGACGATCGCGGCGAGGGTGGAGGCGTGAGGTTGGAAGATAGGCGTGTCGGTGATGATCAGCATCAGACCGATCGCGACACCTGCCAGCGGGTAGAGCGCGAGCCCGATCCACTTGCGCACGGTGATGGTGGAATCGGCGAAGTGCGATCCGAGCGTGGGCCCGATGAATTTACCGACGAAGCGCGCGACGATGAGAACCAAACCCGCGATACCGGCGACCTTGAGGGCGTGGAAATCGAGGTGGGTTCCGGCGAGCACGAAGAAGGTTGCGAAGATGATCTCTTCGAGGTCGTGGAAGGCGGAGAAGAAGTCGTCGCGGAAGCGGGAGTAATTGGTGATGATCATGCCCAGGATGAGGCTGGTCAGAAGGCCTGAGAAGTGCAGCGTTTGCGAGATACCCACCGAGAGCACCAGCGCGAAGAGTACCATCGCCGGGAAGGAGAAGAGAATTTTCTTACGCTTCTCGGTCAGGTAGATCAGGGCGAAGCCGACCGTTCCGCCGGTGATGAATGACTCGGAAAGGTAGAGGAAGGGCCGCAGCATGGTCTGTACGAGCGAGACGTCGCCCGGTTTAAGGCGACCGACCGCGTAGTAGTAGAGCGTGTAGAACAGGAGGATGACGACCACGTTGTTGAAGGCGACCACCGCGAGGATGGTCTTTGTGAACATCCCTTTGGCCTTACGTTCCTTCACGACGTGCAGCATGGAGCCCGGTGCGGTCGCGCAGGCGATGGCGCTGAGCAGCAGACACTCCTCGATGGCGAGTCCGGCAAACTGGTAGAGTGCAAAGAACACGATCGGGGCCGTGATCAGGACGTCCATGAAGGTGATCCAGGTGATGCGCTTTCCGGCGTTGTGCAGCTTGCGGAAGTCGAGGTGGCTGCCGATGGTCAGACCGATCAGCCCGAGAACGAAATGGGTGATGGGTGAGAAGGCTTCGTATGACGACTCGGTAAAGATGTTAAATACGTACGGGCCCAGCAGTACGCCGCCGATGATACAGCCGGTCACGGAGGGCAGCTTGAATTTCTTCGCCAGGTTTCCGATCACGATACCGGTCAGGATCAGGATGGAGAGTACCAGCAGCGCGTTGGCGTTGATGATGAGTGAGGACTCGTGCTGAATCCAGGAAAGCAGGTGACTCATAGTATGTGTCCCTTGAGCGTCCAGCCGACCGCGTCGTCGATCTTGACTTTCACGAAGGTGCCGATCTGCGATTCGTCACCCTCGAACACGACGATCTTGAAGTCGCGCGTCTTGCCGGATATCTCTTTGTCCGACAGCTTGCTGACTTTCTCGACATAGACTTCCACCTCTTTACCGATTTGCTCGCGATATTTCTTCGTCGTGATTTCGGCTTGCAGGTCGTTCATGCGTTTGAGCCGGTCGAGCCGCACGGTTTCGTCAATCTGGTCGGGCATTTCAGCAGCGGGTGTGCCTTCGCGGGGCGAATACTTGAACATGAAGGCGAAGTCGAATTCAATCTCTCGCATCAGGTTAAGCGTGTCCTGGAACTGCTCTTCAGTCTCGCCCGGGAAGCCGGTCATGATGTCGGTGGTGACAGCCATGCCCGGAACCTGCCTCTTCAGCTCGCGGATCAGGTTCAGGTAGTGTTCGGCGGTATAGCCTCGGTTCATTCGCTTCAGCACCTCGTCGTTGCCGGCTTGCAGCGGCAGGTGGATGTGCTCGCAGACCTTTTCGCAGTTGGCGATGGCTTCGACGAGCTCATCCGAGAGGTCCTTCGGGTGCGAAGTGATGAAGCGAAGCCGCTCGACCTCCTCGATGTCGTTGAGTCGCCAGAGGAGCATGGGGAAATCGACACCACGCCAGTTGTAAGAGTTGACGTTCTGCCCGAGCAGCGTGATGTCCTTGAATCCCTCCTTGCCGGCGCGGGTGACTTCGTTCACGATCGCCTGGGTGTTGCGGCTGCGTTCACGACCGCGCACATACGGCACGATGCAGTAGGAACAGTAGTTATCGCATCCGCGCATGACGGTCACGAAGGCGTTGTTGCGTCCGCCGCGCATGGGAATGAGATTGTCGTAGTTCTCGCTGTCGATGAATTTCGTATTCTGCCGCACGCCGTAGCTATGCAACATTCGGATCATGATGGGCAGCATCCGGTATTGATCGACGCCGACCACCAGATCGAGTCCGGGTATCGTGTCGAGCAGTTCGCTCCGCAGCCTTTGCGCGACGCATCCGATCACGATGAAGATCATGTCTGGACGCTGTTTCTTGCGTACCAGTTCGCTGGTGAGTCGTCCCATCACGCGGTCCTCGGCGTGTTGCCGAACCGTGCAGGTATTGAATATAATGATGTCGGCGTCGTCGATCGAGTTGGTAGGCTCGAAGCCTTCGTGCGCGAGAATCCCGCTAACCGTCTCGGAATCCGCTACGTTCATCTGGCATCCGTATGTTTCAATAAAGAATTTCAATGTGTCCTCAATTCATGGTTTTTGTATCTACTACAAACGAGAAACCGGTTGAAAAGGGAAATTGTCAATCAAATCCTGAAATCCTTTGACAGCGACGTTCATTCTGGTTATTTCGCGGCACGCGCAAGGAGATGAAATGAAAAAGAACAGACATGACCAGTCGAACAAGAAACCTCGAAACACCTACCTTCGTCTTTCGATCATCGCAATGGTGATTTTTTTCGGAGTGATGCTGGCTCTTTATCTCAGTTTATCCGCGAAAACCCGGAAGCATCAGGAAGAGCAGGACAGCAAACCCAAGCCCGGCACCTACAGCCATAGAAATCTGCCGGACATCGAGTTCCGGCGCGATGGAATGCTGCGTTTCGATAGTCCGCAGGGCGAGGAGAAGGCAGAGATCGAGATCGAGATTGTTGCGACCGAGTTTTCCCGAACGCGCGGCCTAATGTTCCGCAAGGAAATGCAGGATAACCGTGGCATGCTGTTCATCTTCCCGTCCGAGATGGAGCGCTCTTTCTGGATGAAGAATACCTATATCCCCCTGGATATCATTTTCACCGACATTGACGGAAGAATAATTCACATCGCGAAGAATACGAAGACGCTATCCGAGGATCTGATTCCGTGCCCGGAACCATCGAAGTATGTGGTAGAGGTCAACGCCGGTTTCACCGATATAAACGATGTCAAGGTGGGCGATATCATCGTGTGGACGGAAGACTGACAAAAAAAAAGCCCGGCGTCGAGCCGGGCGAAATGTATAGTCGATTCGGATTATTCTTTAAGAAAATCCTTGATCGTATTCACTTGTGCTCTTACATCTTCGATACCGTTTTTTGCAACGGTCAATTCAAGCTGAATCGTATCCTGGAACGAGAGGAAGCTCGCGACTCCCGCAACCGGCACATACCAGCTGAAACGGTAGGTTTGCAGGAATGCGGGGTAGGTTTGACCGGTTTGAAGGAAGGTGATCGGGGTCAGTCCTTCGTAGCCTTCCGGAGGATTCAGGCGCTCATATTTGATCTTTATCTGGTCGCCTTCCTTGATTCCGGTCACGGTCCGATAAACTTTGTCAACCCGCGCGACAACGTCGATTCTACAGAATTCACCGGCAGGGCATTCGTCCGCTTTCACATTTAAAACGGTTATATCAACCCTTTCGGGAGAGATATCCTGCGCTTCAAGAAATTCCATCGGTGGAATCTCAGCGTACATCACAGCGAACGCGGCAACCATCACCATGATCAGGGTCCAGCTTCTCAAGGTCATAAATCCTCCTTCATTCGAACATTCCTTAATATAATATCGGGATTTCGGTGCTGCGCAATAATTTATTCCACGATTCATGTTTTTGTGCAACAGAACCAGCATACCGCGGAGAAAGAAGGCTGTCAAGCAACGGTTTCGAATCCATGCGAAAAAGCCTGCCGCAGGTTCGCGACAGGCTTGTTTCTATACTGCTTGAATCTGATTATATCAGTGTTTTAACCAGTGAGTAGAGCAGACGCACGCCGCAACCGGTAGCACCGGACGGGCCAAACGTGTTCTCGTTCTCGATGAATGCTTTTCCTGCGATATCCAGGTGCAGCCAGGGTTTGTTCTGCACGAAATCGCGGATGAACAGACCGGCGGTAACGGTTCCTGCGCCACGTCCGCCAACGTTCTTGATGTCGGCGATATCCGATTTAAGCTGGTCGCGGTATTCATCGTCGTGCGGCAGACGCCAGATGCGCTCGCCACTGTATTCGGAGGCATCCTCGAGCTTACCGTAGAGTTCGTCGTTGTTACTGAGAACACCGATGCGGACTTTTCCCAGCGCGATAACGGCAGCGCCGGTAAGAGTCGCGATATCGACGACGCGGGTCGCTTTTTCCTTTTCGATCGAGTAGGTGACCGCGTCGATGAGGGTCAGGCGTCCTTCAGCGTCGGTGTTTCCGATCTCGATGGTCTTACCGGCCATGGAGCCGATAATGTCGCCGTTGCGGTAAGCGTGACCGGACACCATGTTCTCGCAGGCAGCCACGACGCCGACCACGTTCGCTTTCAGCTTCAGCTTCGCGATCATGCACATCGCGCCGATAACGGCAGCGGAACCGCCCATATCTGCCTTCATGGTGACCATGCCGTCCGCGGGTTTGAGCGCGTATCCGCCGCTGTCGTAGGTGAGTCCTTTTCCAACCAGCGCGGTGATGTTGTCCTTGTCTTCAGGGTTGCCCATCCATCGCATGACGATCAGCCGCGGCGGGAAATCCGATCCCATGGCAACCGACCAGTACGCGTCCATTTTCATTTTCCGGATTTGCTTTTCGTCGAAGATAGCAACCTCGAAACCATGATCTTGTCCTGCCTTTTTCGCGCGCTCGGCGAGTTCGACCGGAACCAGCGTGTTGGCCGGTTCGTTCACCAGATCGCGTGCCAGGTCAGTAGCCTTCACGGCAATCTCAGCCTCTTTCAGCACGGATGCCGGAACTTTCTCGTTGCCGATGAAAACGACAGTGCCTGGTTTGACCTTCTTCTTGTCGTTCTTGGCGGTCTTGTATGTCTTGAATTCGTAGGTCGCCAGCCCCATCGATTCGATGATGAATCTTGCCGCTTCCGGCGCTTTCCAGAGCGCTGTCAGGCTATCGAGGAAGATCGCCGCGGATGCGCAACCTTCACGCTTCAACGCCTTGGCGATACCTGCGGCGGCCTTGCGCAGCTTGAATCCGGTGGTTTCTTCTTTCTTGCCCAAACCGATCGCGTAAATCGTGATCGCCGGATCGAGGAAATTAACGGTCTTGACTTCGCCGCCTTCCCATTTCCAATCCTTGTTCGCGGTAAGATGCTCGATCGCTTTTTTTACTTCTTTCGGATAATCGGATGCCTTCGGTGCGTCGTCGGAAAATCCGAAAACGACCAGAAATTCCTGATCCTGATACGAATCTGACCAATGGTACTTCACATGAACCTCCATTTTTCATTTTACTTTTCCTAATCATGTCATACTACCATATATCTCAATTTTGTAAAGAATTTTGCAGTTGAAATTTTGGTGTTTATTCCGGATCGACATGGGGATGGTCAGGGAGTGATGGTTGTCATCCGGTACCCGCACGCATCTTCGCCCGATCGCCACCATACGCGTAGATATACCGCGCATTCCAACTACCGGACACATAAATAAATGCGCGGAACACTACGCGTATGGTGGCGATCAAACAAATCTGCTGTGCGGATGGTTCGAAGTGCGGTTACAACCGGAAGCTTCTGCCCAGCCGGTAGCCATCGACGGCGCTACTGACGATGCCGCCTGCGTAGCCGGAGCCTTCACCGATCGGATAGAGATTCTCGCAGTTGACCGATGAACCGTTATCCTGACGGCGCAGGATGCGAACCGGCGAGGAGGTACGGGTCTCGGGCGCGATCAGGACGCCCTTGCAGATAAAATCGCGGTGTAGCTGCTCGAAATGTTTCATGCCCGTCTGTAGCGCCCGAGTAAGCGCTTTGGGATAGACGTCTCGCAGGTCGATGTTGTAGGTTCCCGGACGATAGGAATTCCGCGCCAGACTCGCCTTTCTGATACCGCAGAAGTCGCCAGCCGACTGTGTGGGTGCGAAGTAGGGAAGCTGTGGATTGAAGCATTTCTGCTCGATTTTACGCTGGAAATGGATGCCGTCGAGTGGTTTCGAACCGAAATCTTTTTCGTTGACCGTCACCACCACGGCACTGTTTGAGAAAAAGGCGTCGCGTTTTGAGTAGCTCATACCGTTGGTGACCTGGCAATCCGGCTCGGAGGCGGCAGCGATAACCTCGCCGCCCGGGCACATGCAGAACGTATAGACTCCGTAGTTACCGGCCTTGGCGGTCATGCGATAGGTCGCGGCTCCGGAGAGGGAGAAATCGGTTTTCTCGCCGTAGAAGGCTTCGTCGATGAAGGTGCGCGGATGCTCGATGCGGAAGCCGATCGCGAAGGGCTTGGCTTCGACGCGAACGCCGCTTTCGTGCAGCATCTCGAAGGTGTCACGCGCGGAATTTCCCAGCGCGATGACCACGATCTCGGGAGATATTGTCATGTCGCCGATTCTGACATGCGTGACGCGATCCTTCTCGACGGTGAGGTCTTCGAGTTTGTGTCGCCAGAAGAACCGGCAGCCGCTTTCTTCGAGCCATTTGCGCATGCGTACGATGATGGCGCGAATGCAGTCGGAGCCGAGGTGCGGATGTGCGTCGATGCGGATATCTTCGGGTGCGCCAAACCGAATAAGGTTCTCGAACACGAGGCTGGAGAATCCGTCCCGACTGCGCGCGGTGAGTTTGCCGTCGGAGAATGTCCCTGCGCCGCCCTCGCCGAATTGAGCGTTCGATTCGGGATCGAGTTCGCCGGTGTGCCAGAAGTCTTCCACGAACCGGATTCGTTCGGTCATCTCATCGCCGCGATCGAATATCCACGGTTTCAAGCCGTTCTCGACCATCGCGACCGCCGCGAAGAGTCCCGCCGGACCCGCGCCGATGATCACCGGATTTTCCTGTGACAGCTTCGTGGATGACGGTTCGTCGAGTGGCTTTTCGTTGTAGGGCGTCATGTCGGGATGGTTGTGCGGAGTGTGTGCGAATTCCGCCAGCAGCGTGAAATTCCACTTTAGCTGGTTGCGCTTCCTCGCGTCCAGCGATCGGCGCATAACGATACACGATTCCAGTTGCTCTACCGGTACGCGCAGCTTGGCTGACGCCGCCTGACGGTAGTCCGGCTGGCTCGATAGCGGTACGATCACGTTTCTGATCAGGTATTGCATGTCGGCTCCTTTAACCAACTTCCGATTGTCCGAACGAAGTGAGGTCATCTGAATGTTGGTTGGATTATGGTCAAACATTCGGAAGAGACTCGCTTCACTCGTCACATTCGGAAGTTTGACCAAACGAAAAAAGGCGCTTTTCAGCGCCTAATCTATGGTGGCAGGACCCAGACTTGAACTGGGGACACAAGGCTTTTCAGGCCTCTGCTCTACCAACTGAGCTATCCCGCCCTCGTATTCGGTGAAGAGCAAGAAACATTTGATGGGTTGAGGTGTCAAGCAAAATGATGAAAAAGGTGGATCGTCACCTGCCCGGTATGTAATCGACCAGTTCGATCTTCTCCCACATGTGAAATTCTGCGATAGGCCCAAATCCCAGCGAATCGTAAACCTCTGTTATTCCGAGATCGAGCCAGAGCAGCGCCATACCACATGGCGCATAATCGTAGTGAATTGGCTCGAGAGCGCCCACTTCGAAGATTATCGTTTTCATTTTATGCACACACGATAGTTTCCCATACGGAACTTCGATCGTATCCCAACCATTGATTACGTTTATCACCTCAAGCACGTTATTGTCGCGATTATAGCTCCATTGGTATCCCGATTCCGAGAGAGAGGGTAGTAGCATCTCGTAATCGGATGTCGTTCTCGCAAGCCACGATTTCCCGGTATCGTCACCCGGCTCTAATCCCGGAAGAATGGGGGGAATCCGATCGAATCTACCCGGAACGCCGATCCCCGTACCTTCGTACCCTACCCGGTAAAAACCGTCATCGAGATTCGCAACGTAATTCCTCCCGTAGCAGGTTCCGGAGGTGTCATTGATGATTGCGATGCCGGTGGCAAGAATACTGTCGGATATAATGCACGTTGTGTCTGCAACCAGTCGATAGTAAATCTCAATCGTGTCGATCACAACATCATCGCCTACCTCAACGGCAGTGGGCATGGTCATGCGATAGAGCCATGTATTGCCGATTTCAAGAGGATAATCCCCATACGTTATCGCTGTTTCAGGGTCGTTGTCGCATTGAACAATCGCAAGGCAGATACTCATCACCACAGCAAGAGAAGACCATTGAATCAGTTTCGTGACCGTTTTCATAGCCCGTCCTTTATTGCTTCAGACTCAGTCCAATCTCATATACCCGGTTTTTCGGTGTCGCCGTGGATTTCGCGACATCCTTCACCGCCTGCTTCATGGAGACGCCAGTTTCGAGCAGCTCCTGAAGTTTATTTTCGATCGAATCGTCGGTCACCTCTTCCACGGTGAAGCCTTCCACCAGCAGCACCATCTCGCCCTTACGCGTGAACTCGCTTCCGATCAGTTCGGAGAACGTCCCGCGCACGTATTCCTCGTGGATCTTGCTGATTTCTCGCGCGATGACGGCGTTGCGGTCACCGAGCTTTTCCATGAGCCAGGCAAGGGTCTTGTCGATACGGTGCGGCGCTTCGAAAAAGACGATCGTGGCTTGCAGGTGTTTGATCTCGTCGATGAGGGCGTCGCGGTCTTTCTGCTTGTCCGGAAGGAACCCCGTGAAGAGAAAGCGTTCGGTGTCCAGTCCGGACGCGCCGACGGCTGGGATGACGCTGGTCGCACCGGGTAAGGCGATTACGCGGATACATTCCGCGATCGCCGCCTGTACGATGACCTGCGCCGGATCGGAGATGCCCGGACTACCCGCGTCGGTGATAATGGCGATATCGTTGCCGGAAAGGAGCTTCCCGATCAGTTGTTCCGTGCGCTCTCGTTCATTGAACTTGTGGTAGCTGACGGTGGGCGTTTCGATGTTGTAGTGCTGCAAGAGGACGCGCGATGTACGGGTGTCCTCGCAAGCGATGGTGGAGACGCTTTTCAGCGTCTCCACCGATCGAAATGTCATATCGGCCAGATTGCCGACAGGCGTTGGAACCAGGTAGAGGATTCCGATATTGTTATGCATGTCTTGGCGGATTGATTTTGAATGTCATTGCAGCGCTGATGAGGCAGAGCACGCCGCAGATCGAAAACGCCAGCGGGAAATTGCCCATATCGCCGAGAACGCCGCCCAGGATCGGCCCGAAAATGCCACCCGCGCCATAGGCGAGGAAGACGAACGGGTAATTTTCACCCACGAATTTCGCTCCGAAAGTGTCCGCGGTGATCGTCGGGAAGAGCGCGAACGCGCCGCCGTAATTAAATCCGATCAGCGTCGCTACCAGGTAGAGCATCCACGGTGTCCCCGCCATGTAGGGGAACAGCAGCATGAACGCGCCCTGCGTGGCTGCCATGATGATGATGGACGGTTTACGCTTCAGCTTATCGCTGAAAAATCCCCATAGGATTCTCCCCAATCCGTTCGCCAGCGCGAAGAACACAGCCATCGCCGTACCGGAGATCGCCGTTGCGGCAGCGATATCCAGTCCTTTATTCTGCAGCGCTTCCATGGGATAGAGCTTCATCAATCCGATCGACATCAACCCCGCCATCGCGTTGAACACGAACACGAGGAAGATCAGGTAAAACGACAGGGTTCGAAGCATCTCGCCGCTGCGGAGATCCGCGACAGTGGAGACAACTTTCGGGTTGTCGTTCTTCTTCTTGCCGACAGCTTCCTTCTGTTCTTTCGGGAAGACCATCCAGATGCTGCCGATCAGGATCAGGATCGCGAATAGGATGCCATAAACGATGAATGTGGTCGAGATGCTGTAGTTGTCGATCAGGTGTCCCCACTGACCGGCGAGCTTGACCCAGATCATGGCGCCAAAGCCGAAGCCGGCAACGGAAACACCGCTGATGAGTCCCTTCTTGTCCGGGAACCAGCGGATTCCGACCGCGATCGGTACTACGTAGCTGATACCGATACCGCCGCCACCGATCAGCCCGATGAAGATTAGGATAGGCCAGAAGGACGTTCCGCCGAAGAGTCCGCCGAGAATATAGCCGGCGCCCATCGTGATGGCCGAGATGATGGAAAGGCGACGCGGCCCGATTTTCCCCAGCTTCTTTCCTGCCAGCACCATGACCACGGCGAATGAGACCAGACCGACCGAAAAGACGATCTGTGTCTGAACCTTGCTCCAGCCGGCGCCGCCGTCCGCGATCGCTTTTGTCAGGTACGGTGTGAAGACCGACCACGCATAGATCGCGCCCAGGCAGAGCTGGATGAGTGTTGCTCCCAGAACGACAAGCCAGCGATTTCCTGCTTTACCATTCATGCGCAACCCCGGATTACAGACCGTACTTGTCGATGATTTGCTGCTTGGTCAAACCGAGGATACCGTACTTTTTTCCGACCTTGATGAAGGCCGCCAGCGCTTTATCGAGGTGTTCCCGCTCGTGCGCTGCAGAAATCTGTGTACGGATACGCGCTTTGCCCTGCGGTACCACCGGGAAGAAGAAGCCGATCGCGTAAATGCCTTCGTCGTACAGATCGCGCGAGAAATCCTGCGAGAGCTTGGCGTTGAAGAGCATCACCGGCACGATGGGCGTATCGCCGGGCTGAAGGACGAATCCCGCATCCTCGAGTCCCTTGCGCCAGTATTCGGTGTTGGCTTCAAGCTTGTCGCGGCGCTCGGTGGTCTTGGAAAGGATTTCCAGAACCTTGAGAACGCCCGATACGACAACCGGAGCGATGGTGTTCGAGAAGAGGTAGGGACGTGCCTTCTGACGACACATCTCCACGATTTCTTTCCGTCCGGACACGCATCCGCCGGAAGCGCCGCCGAGAGCCTTGCCGAAGGTGGTGGTGATGATGTCGATCTTGCCCATCACGCCGCATTTCTCGTGGGTTCCGCGACCCGTCTTACCAATGAAGCCGGTCGAATGCGAGTCATCGACAAACAGCATGGCATCGTACTTGTCGCAGAGCGCGACCATCTCGTCGAGCTTCGCGGTGTCGCCGTCCATGGAGAATACGCCGTCGGTGATGACCACTTTGAGGCGCTTGTCGGCGTGGAGGATGAGTTTATTCTCGAGATGCTTCATGTCGGAGTGCTTGAAGGTGTCGTGCATGGCGGGTGCCAGCCGGATACCGTCGATGATGGAGGCGTGCACCAGGCGGTCGGAGATCATCACGTCCTCGTCGGTGAGAATCGCTTCGAAAACGCCTGCGTTGGCGTCCATGCAGGACGGGAAGAGGATGGTGTCTTCGGTGCCGAGGAACTCGGTGACCATGCGTTCGAGCTTGTTGTGGATGTCCTGCGTGCCGCAGATGAAGCGTACGGACGACATGCCGTAGCCGCGGGTGTCGAGTCCTTCATGCGCGGCCTGCACCACGTCCGGGTGACTGGAGAGTCCCAGGTAGTTGTTGGCGCACATGTTGATCACCTTTTTCAGGCTTGATCCGGTGGGAAATTCCACCTCGATGTCCGCCGCCTGCGGTGAGTGGATAAAACGCTCCTGCTTGAAGATGCCTTTGTCTTCGATGCCCTGAAGGGTGTCCAGATAGACTTGCCTGATTTTGTCGCTGTAAGCCATAATGTTGCTCCTTTATGGTAGGTTTTGTGTTTATCAGAATGGAAGCTCGTAATCGATCACAAAATCTGGAAGATAACTCATTAGTTTGTAATATACCATCTGAAGGTTCTCTCTGTCCTTTTGAGTTTGCATAAAGATTTTAGAGCTCATCGTAATATGGAAAATACTCTGGAAGCTTTTCGTAGCTTCTTTTTTCTGTGATTGATCCAACCGGCTCTCTATTATCTCAAAAACATTGAAAGCAATACTGTACAACCATGGATATGTTTCACGTAAAAGACTTGCACACATTTTTGCCCCAACAATACCAGATGGTAAAGCATCCAATATTCTTGCTGTTATCTTCGAATCACGATCCAAATTGAAGATGTGATCACGTGGCATTGCTTCACTCAATGCAAGAGATGTTTTTTCCTGAAGAGCTATAAGATTCCTATTCACCTCAACTGTAATTGCTTCCATTCTCCCGTCCGAACTCCGAAGAAGTTTCTGATTCATTCGCGTTAGTTCAAGCATTTCTTCCAGTATTACCTGTATTGAATTCTGTTGAGGTTTTTGCGGATCTTCCGAGTCTTCTGGTGCGTGTAATTCACTTCTTAGTTCAAGAAGTTTCTCTTCTAGTCGGGGAAACCACACATCAAATGCTTCGCTCAATTGGGTTTCTGTCAGTTTATTATTTACGCATTTCTTGTGTAATGATTTTATCAGTTTTCTTACGTCATCTTTTTCAAATATTGTCGATTGAAATTGCAGAATAGGTCCATCGACTTCTGATCTTTTTATATCAAACAGGAAGGGGCATACTGATGATTTATCCATCGTCTTCGATAATGCACCAGCCTCAAAAACAAGCCATGGCGCGTCAATATTGTCTTTTGTGACACAAAGAATTCCGAATTCGGAGTTTGAAAGTTCTTGTGCGATATCAGTACTCCATCTTGCACCTTTATCGATATCTTCTGATGAAACATATGGTTCAATTTCCTGTATAACTTGCTTAATCCAATCCCGAAAAACGAGGGCGACTTTGTGGCTTAAAGTACCTGACCAACTAAGGAATACTTTCATATTGAGCTCCAGAGAGGATTAGTGTTAAAACGATCCCGACCGGGGACAGAGCCCCGATCGGGCGATTAACGCTATTTTGCCAGGTGCTTGAGCACCAGGTCGGTGATGCGGTTGACGTTGTCGAAGGCCTCCGGGGTGGCTTCCTCGTCGGGGAGGAAGATGTCGTATTTGTTTTCCAGGAAGCGCTTGAGCGACACCATCGAGAACGAATCGACCAGTCCGCCCGAGATGAGCGGTGTGTCGAAGGTCACTTCATCGTCGTCGTCCTCGACGTATTCATCGATCACGTATTCCAGTACAACTTCCTTGATTTCTTCACGATCTGCCATCGTAACTACTCCTTTACCATTTATTGAATTCTTCGGATTACATCCTGTGTAATTCTTCGTGAATGATCTTGCGGGTTCTCGAGAACAGGTTCGTTATACACGCCAAAATAAGCGTATGCGTATGCGTACGTTATCAGCAGTATCTGGTTTACGAGGACAAAGTTCTCCTGATCCACTGAAACATCGAGGTTTTGTCCTTCTGACCCAGTATAACCATGCAGCGCAGCAGCGAGCATGTACGCTCTAAGGGATGCAAGGATATAGATCGATCCCAGAGAACGATACTCGTTGTCGTCGGGTCCCCAGATATACAGCGATTGCGCGTCCGAATCCTCTTCCAGTTCCCAGGTCAATTCGTAGCTGTTTTGTCCATCCCAGGTCGAATCGAAGTCAAGAACCGGAACGTATGGGACAGCAAGATCGGCGTTCTGGTGATAGGCGCCGTTGTTGATCGTTAGATCGAATGTATAGGTGACTCCTTCTTCGAGTGAATGAGATCCCCACCATTCGTTCCATTCAGAATTGTAGGTAAGCATGACTTCTTCGTTGTTGATCAGCAGTGTACAGGTCTCGATAATATTGGATTCGGTATAGGCGAAGACGTAGATCCACCCGTCGCGTGCACCATAATAGCCGATGTTTACGCCATAAAGCCAGTTCTCTGTGGGTGGCTGGGTGATACTTACGTCATCGTCGTCGTCGCTCGAATTACAGGATACGAGAAAGCCAAGTGCGAGCATCACGATTAAAAAACCAATCAGTAAACGTTTCATAGTGTCTCCTTTGTTGGTTGATATTCGATCACCGGGTTTTCCCGGGCAAGTTAAATTCGAAATTTCTTGCGAGATCGTTTATCCGTCAAGTAATCACGAGCGGATTGCCGTGTTGACGGGCTATTCGATTTTATTTTTTATATTATTCGCGACGCGCCTGGCATGGTCTCGCGGACTTACATCATACATCCCGTATATTCCATAGTAAGCACATGCATAGGTAAACGAGACGAAAAGCAAATCTTCCGAAAACACCCAGTTCTCCTGATCGACCGAAGCGCTCAGTCCCTGAGTCTCCGGATCGGAGTAACCGTGCAGTCCGGCTGCGAGGGTATATGTCCTGAGTGCGGGATCGATATAGATCGAGCCTACGGAGCGTTCATCGTCTTGCGGTCCGCAGAAGTAGAGCGACTGTGATACGGAGTTGGCGGTCAGCTCCCAGTTCAACGTGCTGCTCCCCGAGCCGTCCCATTCCGTGTTATATTCGAGAACAGGAACATAGGGAATGCTCAACTCGGCGGTGGCTGAATATTCGCCATTATTGATGTTAAGGCTGAAAGAGTATGTTCCTCCCTGTTCGATCGGCAACTCGTAGGAGTACCATTCATTGTACATCTCGTTGTAGTTCAGGAAAACTTCCTCTCCATCGAGAGTAAGGGTGCATGTTTCCATGATGTCTTCTACATTGAAGGCCAGGATGTAAATATATCCGTCACGGTCGCCATTGAATGCGGCCGTCATCGCGTAGGTCCAGTCGGTTGAAGGTGGTTGATTGACCCCGACAACATCGTCGTCGTCGTCCGAATCGCACGATACAAGCATCATGAGTGAAATAATTATAGTGAGTAAGCCAATGAGTAAACGCTTCATAGTGACTCCTTTCTTTTGGTTAGGTTATCGTCTGTTCTATTCTCCTGGTATTATTTCATTCCATTTTATATGTCACATCGCGAAGGATGCGGCGAGCATGATCACGAGGTGCTTCTGTCTGTCTATAGGATCCGAAATCTGCGTAATCGTTTGTGAACGAGATAAATAACAGACCACCGATACTCACCCAGTTTTCCTGATCGACCGAGATGCTGAGGTATTCGGTATCTTCATCGTTGTAACCGTGGAGGTTGGCCTGAAGCAGGTACGAACGCAGGGACGCGTAGATGTAGATCGAGCCAATCGAGCGATACTCGTCATCGGGTCCGTAGATGAACAGTGATTGTGACTTCGAATCCTGATCGAGTTCCCAGGTGAGTTCGTAGTTAGTCTGTCCGTCCCAGGTTTCCGGTGAATCGATTATCGGGATATACGGTACGACCAGATCTGTCGATTGATGCAGGGTATTGTTGATGGTGAGATCGAAGTTGTAGGATACGCCTTCCTCGAACGGATACTCGCCAAACCAGTCATTGCTTTCTGTGTAGTGGATCATGGCAACTTCCTCGCCATCGATAAGAAGAGTACATGCCTCGATGATGTCGTCATAGTCGAGTGCATAGATATAGATGTATCCATAAGGATACTCAAAGCACCCGGCGGTAATGGCGTATGTCCAGCCGCTGCTTGGCGGTTCGACGATCTCTTCCACGATATCGTATTCGATCACGGAAAAACTTTTGGCGGAGAAGATGATCCGGTCATGGGCATCCCAGTTGTTTTCTTCGATCATCAACGTGAAGACCTGCCACGTTTCCCCTTCGAATCCATGCAGTCCGGCAGGAACCACATACGAACGATCCTCCGGCTCGATATCGGTCGTGGTGAAGGCGTATTCGTCGGGTCCCATGGTGTGGATTGCCTGTGCGGTCGAATTCTCGTCGAGTGTCCAGGTGATTTCGAGGTCATCCTGTCCATCCCAGGTTTCGGGATAGTTCGCTACGGGACAAAGCGGGATTTTCACGTCGGCGGTTCCATGGAACGCGCCACCGTTGATCGTCAGATCGAGATTGTAGCTTCTGCTTGCTTCGAACGCGTATGATGCCGACCAGATGGTTCCGTATCCGTTCAAGGTTAGTTCGATCGCTTCGCCGTCGATGAGCAACGCGCATGAATCGGCAGGATTCTCGCTGTCCAGAATGTATAGCTCGACATCGCCGTCACGGCCGAATGGCGCGCTGATTACCAGTTCGAACAATGCGTTGTCCGGAAGAACGATACCGTTATCGTCATCATCGTCCGATGTGCAAGAGACGAGAATGATTAGCGTGATAATTACGACTAGAAAACCAATGACTAAACGCTTCATTGTGACTCCTTGATTGCCGAAGTAGCTGGACTAATTCGAAACATTGAATGATAAACCTCATCCGTCAATGATTTTCGGGAGAAATCGATCACCGTCAATAATATTTGTAGATGGTCGCGTAGCTCAGGAAGATGAATTCACCCTGCGTGATCCAGTTGTTTTCCGACAGTTCGATGCGCATCCAGGGCTCACTCGGCAGATTGAATGTCTCCGCGTCCATGGTGAAGCATCGCTGCGATCCTTCCAGATAGAAGTAGGTCATATAGGGATAATAGGTGTCGTCGATGTAATTGTCGAAGTAGAGGTACTGCGTTTTCGCGTTGATGTCCAGATCCCATTCGAGCGTTATATCGACGCCTGCTTCAAGCGAGTCGGGGAAGCTGATCTCCGGTGTGCAGACGATTTCCAGATCGACCGCCTGGTGGTAGGCGCCGTTGACGGTCACGTCGATGTTGTAGGTCTGGCCTTCCACGAAGTTGTAGTACGCAGCTTCGCGGTCGAAGGTCACTGCCACGCCGTCGATCATGACGTACAGCGAATCGATCGTGACATCGCCATCGGAATAAACGCTGATCGTATTCCATTCGGCGGACGCGTAAATCCTGAACGTGTAATCGTTGAAATCCGGTAGCTGGTAAATCGTTACTTTGTCGTCGCTGGAATCGGAGTCGCTGCATGAAATCATGAACAGCGCCAAGAGTCCGACAAGCAGAATAAGATACTTTTTCAAAATCGACTCCTTTATTGGTGTATTTTTGTATTTAGTACTTCGATCATCTCGGCCGGAGGGGCGTCGCATTTACGATACAACATTTCTGTGCCGTAATAATATCCCAGGGCGAATGTGTTGGAAGAAAACAGAACACGCCCTTTCAGTTCCCAATTGATTTCCTCGACGAATATAAACAGCCAGGGAAATTCCTGAAATCGGAACGCCTCGTATTCCATGAAAAAGGATCGATCGGACGGGTCGAGCAGGATATCTCGATCCGGCATCGCGCTCGAATGATAATCAAGCGCCATGAAATCGATGGTCTGCGTCGTGTAATCCTGATCCAGTTCCCAGGTGATGGTCTGATCGGCATAGGGCTGGAAGTACTCCGGGAAATCGACTTGCGGCCAGACGGGAAGTCGAATATCGGCTTCTTCATGGATACTGTCGTTGATCGATACTTCGATATGGTACGTCTTGCCATGTGTCACAAAGAATTCCGGGTACTGCGTACTCCAGGACATCCTTGGCGAAGCAAAGGTTTCCGACACGAAAAGGCTGTCGTCCAGGATGATCTCCAGAGAACGAAGGCTATCTCCATGCGCTTGAACACCCAGATATCCGATATCGTCGTATCGGCAAGGGATGCTGTTATCGCCCTCGATATAGACCTTGAAACTGTGATCTGGCTGCGTGAAATACTCGTACTCGACTTCCGTGGGCGGACTGAATACAGTCTCGAAGTGCGTAACGCTGTCGGAGTCGGAATCGGAATCGCTACAAGAAATCGTCAGCAATGCCAGAGAGATAATCACGATCAGAAAGCCAATCGGCAAGCGCTTCAAGTAATCTCCTTGGTTGGTGTTAGAATTCGATTACAGAACCATATCATGTAGTCTTGATACGAAGACGGCATTTTTCCGCACAAGGTCAATGATTTTCGTTCACCATATGCGGCTCGATATCTTCCGCACGCCATTCATCATTGTAAACAACGGTGCCGCTACGAAACAAGAACTCGCCCTGGGTTATCCAGTTGTACTCACGAAGCACAATGCCGATATGGGAATTGGTATGCTGGTTGAAAAGTTCGGCATCCATTGTATAACGTCGTTGTGCCGAGTACAAATAGATCGGGTTATTATAGGGGGAGTAGGGATCTTCGCGAGCATTACTGAAGTAGATGTATTGCGTTTTCGCGTTCTTGTTCAGGCTCCACGAGACCAATGCATCGACACCCTCTTCAAAGTATGTCGGGAAATCAACTACCGGGGTGGTGGCGATTGTCAGATCGACTGCCTGATGATACGTGCCGTTGACGGTAACATCAATGGTGTACGTTTCGCCTTCGACGAATGGATACCCACCATGTGCGTTGTAGGAAACATACATATCCAGTTCGGTGCCGTTGACGGTAACAACAAGACTGTCGATCGTGACTCCGGCGTTATGGTAAACGAAGAGTGCCTGGTTCCACGGAGATGCATCGACGGTAAAGCTATAGTCGTTACTCTCTGGCAATTCGTAGATTTGGGAATCATCGTCGGAATCGAATAAACTGCATGAAACCATTGACAGCGCGATGATTGGGATGATACAGTATTTCATTCAATTTCCCGGGTTACGATCGATCTGGCAAAGGATTCCGTGTCGGGTTCTTTTCGATGTTAAAAGGATTATCGGCGTTTATCCAGGCGCTGACGTAGCAGTTACTCATGAACCGGAAATCACCCTGAATCGTCCAGTTGTATTCCTCGAGGTCGATATAGAAACACGATTCATCCGTAAAGCCGAACGAACCCGCTTTCATCGTATAATCGCGTTGCAAACCGGGCAGATAATAGTACGATACTTCCGGCTCCTCAGAGATATCACCATCGGGATAGTGTTCGAGGTAGATTATCTGGGTCAGGGCATCATGGGCGAGGTTCCACGTGATTTCCGCATCGACGCCTTCCTGAAGCTCTTCCGGTGTCGTAACCTCCGGAACGCAAACCATTTTTAAATCGATCGATTCGTGGTGAACGTTATTGATGGTGACATCGATATGGTAGGTTTCATTCTCCTCGAAGGCATAAGAACCGGAGAATCGAACGAGATTCGTACTGTCCGCATCAGTATTGGTGATATTCTGACCGTCAACCAGTACAACAACCGTATCCACATCGACATCCCAGTCTGCATAAATGCTGATTAGATCATAGTCCATACGTACTGATACGATATAGGGAGAATCGTCTCCGACGGGTAATGTAACAATATCGTAATCGTCGTTGCTATCGAACAGATTGCAGGAAGCGAATGTAAGAACTAAACCGATGAGAATCGTCGCGATCAGGAACTTTCTCATAAACGCTCCGGGCAGATAAAGCCATCCGGGCGACGGATCGCCCGGATGACGGTTATTAGCTTATTCGTCGTCTTCGAGGGTCGAGGTGTCGCCGATCTCTTCGCCCCATTCCTTGGCGTGGAGCAGACGGCGCATGATCTTACCGCTGCGTGTCTTGGGCAGGGATTTCACGTACTCGGTATCCTGCGGCATGGCAAGCGGAGAGAGTTTCTTGCGGATGAAGTTCATGATCTTGAGCTCGAGATCCTTGGTCGGCTCGAAGCCGGGCTTGAGCACCACGAATGCCTTCACGACCTCCATGTTGACTTCGTCCGGCTTGGACACGACCGCCGATTCCGCAACAGCTTCGTGCTCGAGCAGCGCCGATTCGACCTCGAACGGACTCACCAGATGACCGCCGGTGTTGATTACGTCGTCGTCGCGTCCCACGAACCAGAAGTAGCCTTCGGAGTCGATGTAGGCGCGGTCGCCAGGCAGATACCAGCCATTCTGGAATTTGGTCTGGTAGGTGGCTTCGTTGTTCCAGTAGGTGCGCATCATGGCGGGCCAGCCGGGCTTGAATCCGATCAGCCCGATCTTGTCGGTTTCTTCGATTTTCTCGAAGGTGGTGGTATCTACCACGCAGCCGGTGATGCCCGGGAAGGGCTTGCCCATCGAGCCGGGCTTGATCTTCATGCCCGGGTAGTTGGAGATCATGATGGAGCCGGTCTCGGTCTGCCAGTAGGAGTCGAGGAATTCTTTGCCGAAGACTTTCTTCGACCAGATAACGGCTTCCGCATTCAGTGGTTCGCCCACACTCGCCAGATGGCGGAGCGAGGAGAGATCGTGCTCTTTCACGAGATCGTCGCCGGCTTTCATCAGCGAGCGGATGGCGGTCGGCGCCGAGTACCACACGGTGACCTTGTACCGTTCGATGAATTTGTACCACGATTCGGCGGAGAAGCCTGTATCCAGCACGCATTGCGTGACGCCCAGACTCCACGGACCGATGATACCGTACGACGTACCGGTGACCCAGCCCGGATCGGCGGTACACCAATAGACGTCGCCGTCCTTGAGGTCGAGTACCCACTTGGAGGTGAGGTATTGCGAGATCAGCGAGTAATGGACGTGCTTGACGCCCTTGGGCTGTCCGGTGGTGCCGGATGTGTAGTGCAAAACGGAAGGGGATTCGGCTTTTGTGGGATAGATTTCGAAGTCCTGCACCTTGTCTGCGGTTTCGAGGTCGAAGGCTACTTCCCGCTCTTGCAGTGGTTTCTTACCGTCGTAATCGACCACGATGATGTGTTTGAGGTACGGGGTCTTCTCGAGGATGCGGCGCACCTTGTTCACGTGCTTCTTCTGAGTGATGATGGCGGTCGTTTCGGCGTTGTCGAGCCGAACCAGCAACGATTCGTCGCCGAAAGCGGAGAAGAGCGGCTGTGCGATAGCGCCGATCTTGAGGACGCCGAGGAAGCCGATGTAGAGTTCGGGAATCTTGTCCATGAAGAGGCAGACGCGGTCTTCGTTCTTGATGCCGAGGTTGCGCAGGAACTGACCGACGGTGTTGCTGGCGACGCGGATTTCATCGAAGGTATAT
The DNA here is from genome assembly GCA_963666875.2 of Cloacimonadales bacterium (SeqCode). Taxonomy (GTDB): domain Bacteria; phylum Cloacimonadota; class Cloacimonadia; order Cloacimonadales; family JAIOQZ01. Next base: position 132,754 of record CAXXPU010000014.1, on the reverse strand, counting down.
TGCCTCTTCGCGCCCATCAGACCTTCCCAGTAGAGCGCGACGCGGTCGCCGTGGCCCTTCTCGCAGATGCGGTCGCTGCAATACCAGCCGATGTTGATTACGTTGCCGTCCTTGTATTCGAGTTCTTTTTCGGAAATGGACCAGTCGAAGTTTTTAATTCGTTCTTCATAGGATCCGATGTTGGACATAGTTTCTCTCCTTCAGGCGCGGCAGCGCCCGTTATTTTCTATATTTCAAGTATTACCATTGCCATTGCCGTATTTTTCAGGTGAGACAGTGAAACATGGATGGATTGAATTTTGTTCATTCGCAGGATTTCGTCAACCTTTCCTTGCGTCCGAACGACCGGTTTGCCCATTTCGTCGTTGGTGATCTCGATGTCGGTAAACATAATGCCGTTCTGCCAGCCGGTTCCGAGCGCTTTCATGAGCGCTTCCTTGGCTGCGAACCGAGCGGCGTAGCATTGGTCTTTCGTCTTGCGCGACTCGCAAAGCTCTTGTTCTTTTGCGGTAAAGACTTTATCGAGAAAGCCATCCAACCGGTTGATGCTTTTATTGACTCTTTCTACCTCGATGTGGTCGATTCCTATCCCAAAGATCAAAGGCTACCCCTTGAGCTTGATTCTGAGCTTTTCGATCATGTCTTTGGTCATGGTTGCGATGTCGTAGGCGGGATTCCAGTCCCATTCCTCGCGCGCGGCGGAGTCGTCCATGCTGTTGGGCCAACTGTCGGCGATTGCCTGACGCACCGGATCGACGTCGTAGTCCATGGTGAATTCGGGCATCTCTTTTCTGATCGCCGCGGCGAGTTCTTCGGGATCGAAGCTCATGGCGGTGACGTTGAAGGCGTTGCGGTGTTTGAGCCTGGCGGGGTCGGCTTCCATGACGTCGATGGCGGCCTTGATGCAGTCCGGCATGTACATCATGTCCATGAGGGTGCCTTTCCGGATGTAGCAGGTGTAGTGCCCGGTCTTGACCGCTTCGTAGAAGATGTGCACCGAGTAGTCGGTGGTTCCGCCGCCGGGAGGAGTTACGCTGGAGATGATGCCCGGGTAGCGGACGCCGCGGGTATCGACGCCGAAGCGCTTGTGGTAGTAGTCGCAAAGTAGTTCGCCGGCGACCTTGGTCACGCCGTAGATGGATGTGGGACGCTGGATGGTGTCCTGCGGCGTGTTGTCCGGGGGTGTGGAGGGTCCGAACGCGCCGATCGAGCTGGGCGTGAACACCGCCGCGCCGGTCTCTTTCGCGACAGTCAGCGCGTTCAGAAGTCCGCTCATGTTTACGTTCCAGGCGATCTCCGGTCGTGCTTCAGCAACTGCCGAAAGCAGCGCTGCCAGATGATAGATCGTGTCGATATTGTGCTTCTTGACGACTTCTGCCATCCGATTTCCGTCCAGGCAATCGATCACTTCATAGGGCCCTGCCTCGACCAGATCTCCGGTGAGGTCGTTGCGAATATCCGACGCGACGACGTTCGCGTTTCCGTAGATGGATCGTAGTGAGGCGACAAGTTCGGTTCCAATCTGCCCTGCGGCACCAGTTACAAGTATGTTTTTCAATGCTCGTTCCTTCCTTCATGTGGTTTGCAATTGAAGCTATTATCTCGTTGTCGCCCCTTTTTTTGTCAACTGGAAAATTGCCGATTTTTCTTTCCGCGTCAATTGTTCTCAATGTGGAAATCCTCATGCCGATTTCGAGACGATCAATGTAATCGGACGGTTCTTATCCGCCGTCGTATTACAAATGTTGACAGAAACATGAGCTTTCAAATCAAATGATTATTATGGGAAAATTCGTGACATTCTTCGTCGAACGCGAGTTTCGCGTCGGACGCAAGCATAGCAGAAAGATGGAAACGCTCTATATGCTGAGCGGGATCGTCATATCCGTGGCGGCGCTCATGATCGCGCTGGCGCTCTTCTCGGGATACGAGAAGACGCTGAAGGACGTGATCCTGGGCGTCAATTCGCACTGTTACGTTTTCCGGTTCGGAAATCGCGACATCACGGAAGCGGATCACCGCACGATCGGCGAATTCCTCTCCGGCAAATCCGAGGTTGCGGCGGTCGGCGCGGCGGTGAACGCGCAGGCGATGGCGGTTCAGGGCAGACGCACCAAGGCCGTCACCGTGCGCGGGATCGACACCGGAAGCGACAACCTGCCCACGCACTACCATCGCTTTGTGCGGGAGGGACGTTCGGTTCTCGAGAACGACCGCGAGGCGGTGATCGGCGTCAAGCTGATGAAGGAAATGGGGCTCGAGCTGGGCGACACGCTGAAGGTGGTCAGTCCGCTGCATCCGAGGATGACGCCGCTGGGCCTTACGCCGAAATCGGCGCGGTTCAAGCTGGTTGGCATCTATGAATCGGGCATGTACGAGTACGACAGCACCTACCTAATAACCCAACCCGGAGCTGCGGCGCAGTTCACCATGAACCCGGAAGAGTATTCGTGGCTGGAAATCAAGCTGAAACCGGAGTCCATCGACAACGCGGATGTCCTGGCTACCCGGTGGGAAGACGAACTGAACGAGAACTTCCAGTCGGAGGACAACCTCTTTCTCGGCGCGTTTCGTATCGCGTCGTGGAAGTTCTACAACGGCAATCTGTTCTCGCTGATTACGCTGGAGAAGTGGATCCTGTTCATCATCATGAGCTTCATGGTGCTGATTGCCTCATTCAACGTCGTCAGCGGCGTTCTCACCTCGATTCTGGAGAAGAAGCGCGATATCGGCATCCTCAAAGCGTATGGCGCTACATCCGGGATGATCAAGCGCATCTTCATGGGACGGACCGTCTATCTGACCGCGATTGCCGTGCTCTGCGGCGAAGCGCTGGGATTCGTGCTGGGGCATGTCATCAGCAGGCAGACGATTTATCAGCTCAAGGGCGACGTCTATTTCCTCGAAAAACTGAACGTGAGTTTCAGCCTCGAGGTGTGGGTGATCGTCTTCGTTGTGGCGATGGTGATCGTGTTTCTAACTTCACTGATTCCGCTGCGCAGGATCGAGACGATGAGCGTGAGTGAGATTCTACGGAATTCACCCGGTAAATAGGAGATTGGGATGTTATTGAAAACGGAACACATACAGAAGAGTTATCAGGAGACCGCGGGGCGGCTGATCGTCCTGAGAGATATCAATCTCGAGATCGATGAAGGCGAGATGATCGCCATCACGGGCGAATCGGGCTGCGGCAAGAGCACACTGCTGCACGTGCTGGGTCTCCTTGACGAACAGGATGATGGTACGTTGCTGTATCGCGGAAAAGAAATGAAACAGAACGATCGAAAGGTGGCGCAGTTCCGCAACAAGGAGATCGGCTTCGTTTTTCAGTTCCATTATCTGCTAGAAGATTTCAGCGCAAAGGAAAACGCGATGATCCCGGCGCTTATCGGCGGCAAAAGTCGCAAGGAAGCGGAATCGATGGCGCTCGAACTGCTGCGGCTGCTCGAGATCGACGAGCGCAAAGATCATTTCCCGAACCAGCTCAGTGGCGGAGAGTTGCAGCGTGTCGCCATCGCGCGTGCGCTGATCAACAAACCTTCCATCGTCTTCGCGGACGAACCGACCGGGAACCTCGATCCGCGGCACAGCGAAGAGGTGGTCAACCTGATCGTTCGTTTGAATCGCGAGATCGGCCAGACATTCGTCATCGTAACCCATAACCTGAACATTGCCGGACAGATGCAGAAACATTACCTGCTGAATGATGGGATATTACAGTTGTATGGCAGTAAGTAGAATCGACTTCCGAATGTGCAGCGAAGGAGACCTTATGAAAGTTGATTCTTCGCGTGGTGCACCGGAAAACCATACATTCGTAAGGACGGCTTTCTGTAGCGCTCGACCTCCGGGCGAGCAACCGCAAAGGGAATCGATGCTTTGCCGTAGCGCTCGACCGCGCCGCTCGTGTCATCCTGAGCGTAGTCGAAGGATCAGCGCCTACATGGAACGCAGGCACCCTTGCCTGCATCTCTTTCTCTGCACCGCCAAGCTCCAGCGTGGCATTCTCTCAGAGAACGCCGCTCGGAGATCGGCGGCTACGGTGGGGACGGGCAGGCACAGGGACCTGCCCCTACAACGCAGTAAACATCGGATATGAAATATAAAAAATGGCTGCCCATCGTGGTGGCAACCCTGTTTCTTATCAATCTCGCGGCGTTCATCGTCTTCCGGGTGATCGACGTCGATCTGGTGGTGAAGAAGAAGATCACCGACCGGATCGAGCACGCACTGGAAGCCGAGGTGAACATCGAGGATTTCACGCTCGACGACCAGCAGGTGAACATCAGCGGTATGACCATCGACTGGCGGGAAGAGAACATGAAGCTGACCGTCGATCAGGTCTATATCCGCTACCGGATGCGTCGGCTGCTCTTCTCGGGATTTCGCATACCGGGCGTGATCGAACAGGTATCCATCTACAATCCGCGGTTCGATATCCGGATCGTGTCCGATCCCGACAAGCCGCCCAAACCTCTGCCCTCGCTCGACGAAATTTTGGAAAATATCCCCGATCTGAGTGGATATTTCAAGACCCTCACCGCAGAAAACGGCGTGGTGACGCTTCGATACGACAGCCCGGATTTCACTGTAGTCGATACGATCAAAGCCATCCGGATTCACGCCCGTAACGACGAACTCTGTCAGGTCGGATTCACCGCCGGAGATTCGATCTCCGGCGTCACCGGGAATCTTGTCATGCAGCGCGGTGAATTTCTGGATGGGGATATCTCGCTGAGCAACTACCGTCCCGATGCGCTCGATATACCGCTGCTCGACGAGCTGGATTTCCGGCTGGACAGCCATGTCCGGTTGACGCGACACGATCTCTCGCTGGACGGCACGATCCGCAATCTGGCTATCGACTACGAAGGACAGCGGGTTCGGTCGGATTCCATCATGTTCGAAGGCTCGATCGATACCGTCCGGGTGCGCTCGGATCGCATGTCGGTCAACGGCGATCCGGTACATGCGCGTGTCACGATCCGTCATCCACTTTCGGAAAAACCGGAGATCGAGGGGACATTCTACAGCGAGATCGACAGCCGGCATTACGTCGATGCATTGGACGGACGGTTCGAGATAGACGGCACCGTCACCAACCGGGGTGGTGAGATGCTGGTGCAAGCCGGCGTGATCTGCGATTCGCTGCGCTTCCGCGACTACAGGGCGCGTAAAATCCTTGGCAATCTCCGGGTCGATTTCGACGGTGTGCAATTCGCATTCAATCGCATTGTGGTGCGGGAGAACTATCTATCTGCGGAAGGAGCTTACGATTTCAAGGACGGTTTACAAGTCGATATCCATGCGCCGGGATTCCGGTGGGATGAATCGGGCAACACCTTCGACGGCGATGTCGAGGCGTCTGCCCGGTATCGGAATGACGCTCCTGTACGGGTGCATTCGACGGTCGAAAGACTTCATTTCCGGAACGATTACGTCGATTTGCCGGGCATTTCTGCGAATATCGATCTGAACGGCGACAAACTCACAGCGGAGATCGTCGATGAGAACGAGCATCTGGATATCGGGCTCGAGGCCGATATCGAGAAGCGGAATCTCGACGCCGATATCCATTTCCGGCGGTTCGATCTCGAACGGCACCTGCTCACGAAATCAATCGGCTCGAATCTGCCTTCGGTGAACGGGAAGGTTCATATTGTCGCAGATATGAACAACATCCAGCTCGATTCGCGGCTGCGCATCTACGAAGAGCGCTACGGGATGCTGGACGGCTTCCTGATCACGGATGCCGCCATCGACCTTCTGCACGAGAGAACCTATCTGCATGTGCGGACCCGGAGCGGCGTATATAACTACGAGCCGGTCAAATTCCACCTGCTGGCGGCGGGGAATCTCGACAGCCTGCGGACGCTCGATTGCCGCCTCAACGACCGCATCGCGATCGACCTGCGCGTCACCCGGAAGCCGGAATTCGATTTCGGTTTTCACGTTCAGGCGAAGGATGTCGATATCCCGCAGTATCTCAAGTATTCGCTGAACTACTACATGACGCGCAAGTTCGAGGGAGAGACCGATTTCGACATCTCCTACAACATGCAGGGTGACGATTCGATCCGTGGATGGCTGACGCTGGAAGATTTCCACTACGAGAACATGCGTCCGCTCTCCTCGATGATACGCTTCGACGGCAATCCGGATTCCGTACGGATCGAGCCATTCCTTGTTTCGACGGTCGGGCATCCCGTTACGCGCGGCGACGCGACGATCGAGTTTGCACCCAAACCGTCGGTGTCCGTCAATCTATCGGTAGATGAACTCGATCTGGGCGACCTCTTCGAAGATGGCGGTTTCAAAGGGATTGTGTCGGGTCTGGTCCGGTGTCGTTTCATGGATGGAGACGACCACATCGAGACGTGGATGACGGCGCGGGATGTCGATCTGGAGGGCTTTCAGGCGGATTCGATCCGCATCGAGGCTATACAGGAAAGCCGGCAATTGCGCATCGACACGCTCTATGCGCGGCAGTATCCCTATTACACGATGAACGCCTCCGGCGCTATTGGCTACAACTTCCTGCGCGAAAAGGCGTACGAGGATACGAGCACGGTGCGGATGCAGTTCCACGGCGACTTCCTGAAGATGCTGTCCGACCGGTTTGACTTCCTGCATCATGGAAAATCGACTGCCGGCATCGACCTCCGGATGGGACTGAAGGACGAGCAGCTCAATATATGCAGCGGCACGATCGAGCTGAAAGACGGTGAGATCAAGCCGGATTATTTTAATACGAAAGTCCGCGACATCCAAATCGATATGCGTATCGAGGACAATGTCCTGAGCATCGATGAATTCAGCCTGGGGACGGAGGAATCGGGTCGATTGCATATCGAGAACGGCGACATCGGCGCGGAGGATCAGTTCAAGCTGGGCACTCTGCAAATGGGCTATCTCTATGTCTTTACCGATCCGGAAGGCATATGGGCGTCCATTCCCTGGTACATGCCCGAGAACACGCTTGCCAACGCGATCGTGAAGGGTCGCTACGAGGATCGTCTGAAGGTCACGGGTCCGTTTGACGATATCCATGTGGTAGGCGACGTCTATGTTTCCAATGGCGGCGCGATCTACCCGGAGGATGTGACCAGCCTGCTGGACATTGTCGGCACCGAGACCACCTCCTGGTTGAACGACCGGCTTCGTTTACGCAAACGGAAAGTCGAGGAACGGAAATCGCGGTATTCAGAGTACGTGCGTATCGGGGTGCCGATCACCATGGATCTGATGTTGCACTTCACCGATAACTGCTTCTATGTGATGAATCCGTGTAATTTTCTGGTTGAGCCGGACAGCTATCTGCAACTGTATCTTTGGGATAAGTATATCTTCGTCAAGGAGGCGATGTTCACATCCGAGCGTGGAACCATGGACCTCTTCGGCTCGACGTTCCAGGTGGATTACGTCGAGGTCGTCGTGAACCAGTATCTGGACAAGAAGGGCGACGAGATCCTGGGTCTGAGCGACTACGATGTCAAGATCAAGGCGTCGCTCTACAACAAGACCGCCGACGGCACGCTGATCATGCTGGACGTCATCCCGCAGGATCAGGAACGCAAGAATATCATCGGCAACCTCCAGTTTCAGTTGCGTAGCGACGACCCCAACGACCAGACCGTGATGAGCATGCTGTCCAAGCTCAAGTACGGACGCAGCCACGACGAGGTGACGCAGCAGCAGCAGGAAGCGCTCTTCCAGGATGAGGCGCTCTACATGGCAGGCGCCGGCGTCGAGAATATCTACATCAATCCGTTCCTCTCACCGCTGGAGAACACACTCAGGAAATACCTCCATCTCGATTACTTCTACATCCGCCCCGGCATCTTCCGCAACCTGTTCTACGAATATGCCGGATCGCATGTGGATGAGATCGAGCCGGTCGAGGAAGAAAGCAACATGTCCCGATTCAGGGGAATCCTCTTGAACGATCTGTCCATCCGGTTGGGCAAGTACCTGACGCGCAACCTGTTCGTTGACTACGAATTCCTGGTGGAAAAGACGACCGACATCGAACGCACCCGCATGACCCTGTCGCACGATTTCACGGTGCGCTACGATCTGCCGTGGCGCTTCAGGCTGGGCTACACCTATCGCATCGAGGAAGACATCAATCATCAGGTGCATCAGATCATGCTGGAAAAATCTTTACGATTTTAACACATATTGGAGATTGACACATTGAGTAGATATCTATAATGAGGGTTCATGAATAACGAAACGATCTATCTCCCGGTCGAAAGACTGCAAGCCTTCATGGAGAAGGTTTTCATCCGGCTCGGTGTCCCTTCCGAGGATGCCGCCGTGTGTGCGGAAGTGCTGATCACCAGCGATCTGCACGGCATTGAATCGCATGGGATCGGACGGTTGAAGATGTACTTCGATCGCATCCGGGAGGGCATTCTCAATCCGGTGACGACCATCGAAGTCGTTCGCGACAAGGGTGCGACTACCGTGTGGGACGGCAATCACGGATTGGGGCATGTTATCGGGAAAAAGGCGATGCTCAAGGCGATCGAGAAAGCCGGACAATTCGGTGTAGGGATCGTTGCGGTGCGCAATTCCAGCCACTACGGGATCGCCGGATACTATGCCAAGCTTGCCGTCGAAAAAGGCATGATCGGCATCACGTTCACCAACGCGCGACCGTCGATCGCTCCCACGTTCGGGACGTCTCCCATGTTGGGTACCAATCCGATCTGCTTCGGAGCGCCATCGGACATGGAATATCCGTTCCTCTTCGATGCGGCGACTTCGATCAGCCAGCGTGGCAAGATCGAAGTTCTGGCTCGTGAAGAGAAGGACACGCCATCCGGCTGGGCGATCGATAAAGAAGGTAATCCCTACACGGATACGCCGAAGCTGCTGGTCGATCTGATTCGCAAAGACGCCGCAATGGTACCGCTGGGCGGGATCGGCGAGCTGATGGGCGGACACAAGGGTTACGGACTGGCGACGATGGTGGAAATCCTCTGCGCATCGTTGCAGAACGGGAAATATTTGACGGATTTGCGTGGTTTCAACGAAAATGAAACCCGTATTCCGCACGCGCTGGGACACTTCTTCCTGGCGATTGATGTCGAGTTCTTCACTGAAGCGGACGATTTTCGCAAGACGACCGGTGAAATCATGCGCCAGCTCAAACGGGCGGAGCTTGCGAAGGGCGCTGAGAGAGTTTACATCGCAGGAGAGAAGGAACACGAGAGTATTCAACGTGTGTGGCAGCAAGGCGTACCTGTGATTCCGAACCTGCAAAATAATCTAAGGATCATACAGAAGGAGCTCGGACTGGATGACGAATTGATCCCCAATCGGTAAATAGCAAGAATTTAGAAAAAATATAAGGAGGACTTATGAAAAAGGTGCTTGTCATTACACTGCTGCTTGTTATTGCGATGATGCTACAAGCGCAGAATCCACCGCGTAACTTCCAGGCCGTGGCCGGTAACGGTTTGGTTACGTTGACCTGGGATACTCCGATTATCGACGACATGCTCGAAATCAGATATCACGACAGTAATCCCTATAATGGGTATTACCAGCATTTCGATCGCGGGTACGGAGTGGTATTCGATCTTACCGGTTACGAGAATCCCGTATTGGAGCAACTCGATTTCCGCCATACGTCGTATGGGATTACGGGAGTGCAGACCTACAATCTTCATATCGTCGATATGGATGAAATGACTGCGCTCAGCGTGATCGAAGAACTTGAAACCACCGTGGAAGATGGCTGGGAAACTGAAATTTCTCTCGGCGAACTTGCCGGTGTGGATCATCTGGGTATCTTCCTCGAACCGCTCGGTTACCTGGAAGAAAACGCCTATCCGGTGCTCGATTGCGATCCGCACTGCGATTACATTTCTTACGTGGTCAATATCAACAACAACTACGACATTTTGGTTGATCCTGCCGATGGCGACTTCCTGATGGATCTGTGGATTTCCGCGGATGAATTCGGCAGAACTCGCGCGGTCAAGGTTCCGAAAGTGGAAAGAACGATATCGTCAGACGATAATATCCTGAGAACGTCCCGTCCGGGAATCTCAATCCCTGAGCCGCTTAATCGCGATCTGGTAGGCTATTTCGTGTATCGGAACGGATACACGATCACGCCTTCGCCGATTGATGAAACATCGTATATCGATACCGATGTCGTGAACGGAACGACGTATGAATACTGGGTCACAGCCAGATATTCCGATGGTTCCGAATCGGACAGCACAAGCCATCAGACGGTCACACCAAGTCTGCCACAGGGAGTTCTGTTCACCGAAGGATTCGAGGCCGGCATTCCAACAAGTTGGACGGTCATCGATGCAGATGGCGATAACTACAACTGGGCTATCAACGATTCGAGCGTTGATCCGCACGATGGAAATCGCTGCGTTTACTCGGCTTCGTACATCAACAACATCGGCTCTTTAAATCCCGATAACTGGCTGATTACTCCTGCCATCGATCTCACGATTGACGCCCACCTGTACTTTTGGGTCGTGCCGCAGGACCCCGACTGGCCTAATGAACACTACTACGTGAAACTCTCTACGACGGGAACCGCGATCGAAGATTTCGACGTACTTCTCTTGGATGAGACAATCACCTATACATCCTGGGTCGAGAAGGACATCGATCTTTCGGCTTACACGGGTGAGACCGTATATATTGCTTTCGAGCATTGTGAAGTGACCGATATGTTCTACCTCGTGCTTGATGACGTCAGTGTCGAGAATCGCAATGCGAGCGATGAAGAATCCATCGCTACGCCGACACTCACTACGAGCAGTTACCCCAATCCGTTCAACCCGGAAACGACCATCTCCTTCAATCTGCCCGAGAAATCGCAGACTTCACTGGAGGTGTTCAATATCCGTGGTCAGAAAGTCACCACCCTGCTGAACGAGCGCATCGATGCCGGTCAGCACCAGGTTGTCTGGCATGGAACCGATCAGAACGGAAGTCCGGTATCGAGCGGTATCTACTTCTACAAGCTAAACACGAACGGAACATCGCTTGTTCGCAAGATCGCGCTGATGAAATAGCATTTTCGGCTTCCGATCTATCGGAAACGAAACCATCTATATGGTAATTATAGGGGCAGACTTCTGTGTCTGCCCTTTCTCTTTGGTCCGCCAAGCTCCAGCCAGGCATCTATTTCCCCCCCCGTAGCGCTCGACCTCCGGGCGAGCCTCCCCTAACGCCGCTCGGACAGACTGTGTGATAATTGGATTTCTGGTTTGGGGCTATCTCTGAGATGGCGAATTTCTGAGAGACTTTTGCCGAGACTCTCTTTTTCTACCGCGAAAATGCCTCTGATTTGGCATATAGCGTTGCCTTCCAACAAAAATTGACCAGAAATAAGCATATAAAAGCACATATTGTTCTTACGTGCTTGAAATGGTCTCGAATGGCCGCCTTGAGCCTGTCAAAGCCAAGGACATTGAAAGCTCTCATCATATTGTACGCAAGAGCAATCAATGAAAATTCTCCATTGACCGACCTTAGCCCCCGGGTGAGGAAATCGCCTAGTCGCATATGCCGTTTAATCGTGCCAAACGGATGCTCGACAATCATTTGACGAAGCTTTAGTTTCTCTTTATTCTCTTGATTGACTGTGCGTTGACGCTGGATTGCCTTTTCAAAGGTGTTTCGGTGAATGATCTTATACTTCGATCCGGGTGGAACACATTGCGTAAAACATGGACAGTCTTTACAAATGTTGCGACTGCAATAGGTTATCTGCCTACCATCTTTCTTGAAGGATGATTTCGGTAGTTTCTTTCCTGCCGGGCAAAGATAACAATCTTCTTCCGGGATATACGTGAAGTTTGCAGGGCAAAATGGATCATCTTCTCGCGGTGGTTTTTTCCCCGGTACTGGAACATACGTATCTACATTCTTTTCGTGACACTTATCTATCTCTTCTCCAGATGAATATCCCTCGTCCGCCACCACCGAAAGTTCCGAAGGTGCATGGGTCTCGAGAACTTTCTCAACCATTCTCGACAATTGCTTTCTGTCGTTGCCATCGTTGGTCACATCACATTCGGCGATCAAACTATTTTTTGAATCCACAACGAGTTGCACATTGTAACTCATGTCGATTTTGCTTTGGGGTTTGGTCATCATTTTGCTGTCGGGATCGGTGAGAGATACTTGCGTTTCACCCGTAGCTTCCAGAACTTCCTGCATCTCTCTGTATTCCCGTTGTTTACTTCGCAAATCCGCAATCGCCTGCTGCAAATCCGATATCTTCGATAGCTCCTGTTTGTCCAATCTCGATATCTCGTCCAGATATTCATCAATCTTGCGATCAAGCTTCACCATCAGTTTTCGTAACTTGTTTCGACTGTAATTCTTACTGTTATGGTTGACCGCCGAAAAGAAACTTCCATCGATCGCGGCAAGTTTGAAATCGATAAGATCAGCTCGTCGGCATATGTAGGTGAATTCGCGGAATACATTTTTGAGATTGTCGCGATTATCTTTCCGAAAATCCGCAATGGTCTTGAAATCAGGGCTCAGATTGCCGAGTAACCAGCGAACTTCGATATTGCGTTTGCACTCTCGTTCAAGCTTTCTACTCGAATTGATCCGATTCAAATACCCATAAATGTATAGCTTCAGTAAATCGCCTGGATTGTAAGGCTTACGACCTTTATCCTTGGGCTTCGTATTCGTGAAACCATGCCTCTCAAGATCAAGCTCATCTACGAAAAGGTCGATGATTCGAACCATGTTGTCGGATTCGATCAGATCGTCGAGACAACAAAACTCCGCCGTTATCTGATAACGGTCGTCACCTGTGATGTAGCGCATTATTCCCTCACTCGGGGGCGATCTAAATCTATGCGTTTACTTAGTCAAGATCGATATGCATATTTTCACACAGTCTGGGAGATCGGCGGCTACAGCGGGAAGGGTGTAGCGCTCGACCTCCGGGCGAGCATCCGTTAAAAAAGGCTCTGTTGCAAACCGAGTCGGCGAATGGCGATTCGTTGGGTGCTTTCTGCGATGATCTCCCAAGCTGTTTGACAATGATAAATGCCATATACAATCGTTCGATGCCAGATGTTTTCCTGCTGTAGGGGACCTGCCCCTACAGCAGAGAAGAGAATCGGTCGCACAGTTTCACACAGTCTGGGAGATCATCGCTTACAGGGTGGGATCAACTTTCCAACCCAATATGCGACAGATATAGGGGGCAATAATAGATTGGAAAAACGTAAAACGCGCCTTTGTGTGTTATAAGCGGCACAGAGGATAAAGCAACCACAAAATAGAATGTTAGAATTATGGGGCGTAATGGGTATTAATGCAGAAATATATTAGAATTTTACACACGTGTAACCTGCGCGATTTGTGCAATAATATATTGGAAAAAGAGGTTGATACGGATATTCGTTCGCATTTCGGTGTGTGTGGACAATCCTAAGAATGTGTTAGAATTTCGGGGCGCGCATATAATGTATAGGTGCTACTGCTCGATCGAGCGGATGAGCATCTCCATGACGCCGATCAGGTGGATGTCCTGGTGTTCGTCTGGATCGACGATAAGCATCTTGTGTGAGTGGTTGTAGGGATGTAGGTAGATCATCTTACGCTTGGCATCGAGCTGGACTTCCTTGAGGGTGATTTCGCCGTCGAGGCGTATGGCGCTGATCTTACCTTCGGCGGCTCGCCAGTCCCGGCAGTAGTGGATCAGCACCAGGTCATTGTTCAAGACCACCGGCTCCATGCTGTTTCCAGAGACGCGCAGGATGCAGTACATTGCGGGCGAGTCTTTGAGAAGGATGATCGGCATGGACAGCGGTTCGGCGTCCGGATCGGGGTAGCACTCGGCAGGCTGACCGGCTGCGATCTCTCCGCCCAGGGGGATGAACGACGTGGGGCATTTCAACAACCTATTATATAATGTAGTGACCTTCCCCGTATTGGGATCGAAAACGGCTTCTTTCGGGGTGTGATTTTTATAGCTCTTCTGCGGTTCAATCATATCACCTATACCGGTGAGTAGCCACCTCGGACTGATAGTATCCCAATTTGAGATAATATTGACGATGTGCTGCTTCGACGGCTCTCTCTTAAAAGTCTCAATCATAGCAATATTGCCTTGGGTTGCGGAGATTTTCAAAGAAAATTCCTTCTGTGTTAAACCCAAGTAATTACGCACTTTAGCGAATCTTTCACATAAAGAAACGTCCATCTCCTGCACCTCAACATCTCAAAATGAGATATATTGTCAATGTATTCAAATTGAATATCTAAAGCGAGGTGAATATGTCAAGGCAAAAAAATGAGCCTAACGTGCTGGATCGTAACGTCGTGCGGTCGTTTATGGGATTGCATTGGAAAAATCAGATCGAATTCTGCAAGGAATATAATATCAATGTCGGCTCATTTCGCGTCTGGATGATGGGCGTTGAAACAATGCCTAAGATCACCGAGAAGGTCGAACAGGCGATGAGCGACTACAATTACCCAATTCAACACGCCTACAATCCCGATCTCGAACTGCGGGTCGTGGGCGAATAGCGAGAGGAGGAGAGGATGTTTACAATCCGAGAACGAAATTGCTTTGCAGGCCAAGCCGAACAGCTCGCGCATGAATATCGTAAAGGACTGATCAGCGATCACGAATATGGTTACAAGCTCTCGCAACTCGGAAATGGCATCATGTTCGGCGCCGCCCAGGACATGAAACCCCACATGAATCTACAAGCTTATTACAAGCGGGCTAAGACTGATGGTTAAAACCATCATCGGCAAGATGCCCGACAATGCGCAGCGGATGATCGTGTGCCGACGTTGCAATCCTGGGCGCGTGTCAACCAAGCGTTTTGCGGTGACGACTGTCGAAGGCATCATCGCTTATCATCGCGTGATAGGCTACCCGGACAATATCAAGCTTAATCGTATCACGCAATACGAACTCGACGAAGAACTGAAGCGTGCCGACCGGATCACCCTGGACGGCGAGCACTACAAATACATCCCACCACAACCAACCATTTAGGAGGATACGATGACAATGCAAATACCTGCATGGTGTATTATGGCGATCAAAATTTTACCCTGGGCGCTGTTCGTGGCGGTGCTACTGTGGAATCGGCTGCTGGCTCATTCGAAGAAGGCCGACCGGCGTACAACGGATTTCTGGCGTGAACAGCACGACATATTCTCCAGCGAATACCTCAAGAAGGACAAAGAGCTTACGACGACCCGCGCAGAACTGACGGATATGACCGATAAGCGGGATGCTGCCATGAGCTCATGGAACAACCTGGCGGTCATGCACAATAAAATGATCGACGATTACGTTGTTGAGACAACGAAGATACAGAGTAAACTGCGCCAAGCGAACGAGAAAAATGAGAAGTTGGAAGCGGAAAACGAGACACATATCCAGATGCTGAAGGCGCAGATGTCCGAGTCGAACGCCACTGCGCTTGAGCACATGGCCGGCTTGTGGGCTCTATATGAAGACGACCTGAAGACTGACATCTTCCGGCTTCTAAATATCGCTGATATCACACCAGCAGGAATCGTGTTGCACATCCCAAGCGATCGGCAGGTTGCGGATGACAGCATGGGATTTCATAACGGTGAGTTGGTCGAGTTTACCTATACCCACGCAACTCCCAGTCAGCCGGATGAATCATCACCCCAGGCAATGCACGATGATGGCGATCGGCAACCGGCGGACGTACCTGAAGAGACGCCCGTTGACGAGTCTGCATAGATAACTCCTGAACCAATGCCCTGTCAGGTGGCTCTGGCAGGGCACTATTCAGGAGTAAGCTATGAAAGCTATAACAGCGATACAAGCCAGGAAGAGTCAAGGTAACGCACGGGCGTTGGCCACGCGCCCGGTCCTCCAAAGAGCCATGGCACGCCCGTCGATAGACCCATATCGCCGCTATATTGCGGATTGCCTGGGCAGCGACGGGCGGCGCTGTGGCGACCATATTGCTGGCGTCAGTAAAATGGTGCCGACCTGGACGGATGGATTGATTCCCGGGATCGCCGGGCTGTTTCGCGGGCGCGAAATATGGCGCTGGTGGGTCGATCTCGGCCAGGGGGTACCTGTATGTGGATGACGTCGAGACAGGCGGCTGACACGCTCGGTATTTCGACCAGGGCAATGCGAAACAAGCAACACCTCTATAAAACGAAAGAGGTACATACCGGCAAGGGTCGTGGCGGCAAGACTCTTTACTTCTGGATTGATGAAAAATGCAGTAATATATTGGAAAACACCAAAGGAACAAAGGAACTTTTAGGCGAGATTTCAAAGGAACCTACCAAAGGAACAAAGGAACCTGAAGCTAACAAGCTGATAAATCAATCAGATAAACCAACCAAAGGAACCAAAGGAACCGACGGTGTCACATTTTCAAATAGCAGTCAACACGCTGGAAATAATACAGATACAGAAATGTGTCACCCCACTGTCACAAATGGTGTCACAAATCAAAGGAACAAAGGAACCAACGATAAAGCCTTTAATATCGCGGGTTTAGACGATTCGCCGGAATTTATAGATATCGAAAGCGCTGTCACATTAGAGGGTGTCGGACGAACCGCGATCGTCAACCGGATCCAGCGAGGTAACTGGACTACGATCGAGAAGCCGATCCCTTCTGGTGGAAAGAAGCTCTATATCCCGATCGGCTACTTTTCGCCAACCGTGCAATCCGAGTGGAAGCGGATGCAGATGGAACGCTCATGCACGGGTCTGCCTGCGGTAATCGTCGAGGAGCAGAAGAGCTTCCAGGCACTGACACAGGACCAGCGAGAGAAGGCTATCGTGCGTCAGAAGCTTGTGCTCGCCTACCGCGAGGCTGTGCAGTGGGGTAAGTCGAAGAAGATTAAGGTCAAGCAGATAGATAAGAAATTCGTGAAGGATGCGCCGGTCGAGCATCATCAGCTTTACGCCTCCCTGGGCGTGGATCGGATCAGCATCCAGTCGATCCGAAATTGGGACAAGAAATTGCGCGATGCCGGCGACGCGGTCTTCCCGGTGTGCCTTGCGGACACCCGGAAGCAAAATTCGGGGAGACCGAAAACAGAAGGCTTTGAAGAACTTGAACGCGAGATATACATTACGCTGAAAGTGGATCCTCTATATAAAGCAAGCGATCTTTTTACTACCCTGCAACGCAAATTCCCCGGCATGCCACTCTCCTATCGTACGATTGTGAATCTGGTGAAGGAAATAAAAGCCGATCAGTTCGGAAACGCTCTCGTTCGCGGAAGAGATTCAGAGGGCTACCGCAACATACGTCCCCGCGTTCATCGCCTGAAGGATATCCGTCCGGGTGAGTTTGTCGAAGTGGACGGCAAGACGATGAACAACCTGGTGTATTCCCCCTTCTACGCTCATAAAAACCCTTCCAGTCGGTTCCTGATTCGTCCGACAGCGATGATCTACAGGGATGTCGCGTCCGGACTGATCTTGTCGTGCGTCCTGGACGCCAGCGAGAATCAGCATGTCAACATCACAGCCTGGCGGACTGCGATAACTCGCTATGGGATTCCGGACAACGTGATCAGCGACAATGCCGGTTCCCTGAACAATCCGACCACCAATACCCTGTGGTGGATGAAGAAGAAGACTCCAGGCGGTGAACAGGCTCGCATGCTGCATGCAGAAGGCTGGAACGGGCTTTATGAAGAGTTCGGCTGCGTTCCGCACTACACGCATCATGGTAATCAAATGTCGAAGAATATCGAACCGGCAATGTCACTGTTCGATCGATTCGAGCGTCACAATTCGGTATGGACGGGGCGTAACCCCGGAGAGCGCGAAGAGCTATTCCAGATGACCAACATGAAGCTGATCGATACCTATGGGCACATTATCATGAACTGGGAAGATTATCAGCGCAATCTGATGCTATTCATCGAAGAATATAACAACACCCCTCGTAACTGTCTTGAACGCATGGACGGCACGAAGATGACGCCCCTCGAAGCATGGAACGAATACAGTCATCGGCAGGCTGATCCAGCTTCGGTCGAAGCAAAGCTTGTTCTTCGGTTCCCGAAGCCGGCGAAAGTGCGACAAGGCGAAATCCTTTGTAATCACATGTATTACTCACATCCTGATTTCGGCATGTTGAACGATTGCGATGTGCAGGTCTATTATGATGAGCGAGATCACGAGCAGGTGCGAATCGGCACGATCGAGGGACAACTCCTGGAAGACCCCGGCATTATCACGAGACCGTCAGCATACAACGACAAAGATAAGTTTGTCGCAGCACTCAAACAACGGGCACGGATCGAGAAAGCTCAGGGACGCAGATACATTGAGAAGAACGAGGGTAAACTGATGGATATTGCGGAGCTCAGCGAGTTCAAGATTGAGGATACCGTGCGTCATCTTCTCGAAGATCAGTCGGAGAGCCAGGAAGCAGACAAGAAATACCGATTCGGCAGCATGGAGGCTGTCATTCAAGCACAGAAAGAGATTGGTAAACAACTAACGAAAGAACGTCAGGAAAGCCCGTATTTGCGGCAATCACGTAAAGTTCAAGGACTATAGGAGGCGATCGAATGAAAACAGGTATAATCGCAGAAATCGACAATGTCAAAGAAGCACGGGAGTCGATCCAGTTCCTCATAAACCGTCCGAAGGAGAAGATGGTCGGGCTGGGGCTGTGGTATGGCAAGCCAGGGCTATCGAAAACAGAAACAGCGAAAGATATCGCACTGAACCACGAAGACTGTGTGTTCTTCCGGCTGGAAGGATCGGACACGGCAAAGTCGTTTCTCCAGCGGCTTTACTCCGAGTGCATGATGGAGATTGGCGGCAGTGACGCCCCGCCTGCCGGATCCACCAACAAAGTATTCAATATGCTGGTCGATCTGCTACAGGATAATCCATTAACCATAATCATCGATGAAATCGACTACGCATTTTCCAATAAAAGAATCCTGCGCTGCATCCGTGACATCGTTGATCTGACATTTGCCGAAATCATCCTGATCGGAATGGATGACGCTCTCGGAGAACTCAAAAAACAAGATGCTCACTACTTCGACCGCTGTAACTACTTCGTTCATTTCACAGCACTCACGCAGGCAGATTTCCGGCATGTCGTCGATACGATCAGCGAGGTAAAGATGGATGACGACTTGGTGAAGCACCTGCACAAGGTTTGTGGTGGTACTCTCAGACGGCTGATCAAGGAAATCCACAGCATCGAAGCAATTGCGAAAGCCTGTGGTGACACGATTGTCACCGGCAAGATGTACCGGGGTGCGGCATGAAAGTAAAACGATTATCGGCTGCGAAGCGTGTACGCAAATACGCGATGATGCAGCAGAACCCCTTCACCTCATATCAATGTGCTGAAGCGACCGGCGTGAACATCCGTACCGTTCGCGCGCGTCTGCACGAGATGCTGCACGATGGCACGATCAAGACTGTCAAAGGCGGCACGACGACTGCCTACATCGCTGTCCGCCCGAAGCTGATCAGCCCTTCGAACGCAACCGGCGAGCACCAGACCAGAAACGAGAATTGCCTGAAGGTGTGGCGAGCGCTGGAAGC
This sequence comes from Cloacimonadales bacterium (SeqCode), assembly GCA_963666875.2. Taxonomy (GTDB): domain Bacteria; phylum Cloacimonadota; class Cloacimonadia; order Cloacimonadales; family JAIOQZ01. The sequence continues at coordinate 113,175 of CAXXPU010000014.1, read as the reverse complement.
TGGCCATGAAACTGCGGCCACCATCGCAGAGCATATCGGGATATCGCGTCAGACGGTTCATCGCTATCTGTGCGCCTTTCGAAGCCTGGGGTTCGTAGCCGGTAAGACATACTACGAGATATGCGCCGACAATCCGCCTGATCTCGACGCGTTGTACAGTTACCCGAAATTAGAGGATATCAAGTGGGAGGATCAATGAATTGTATCGACTGCATATACTGCGTTGAGCGCCATAACGGGCTATGGTGCGACTACATGAATATCTGGCTGCCTAACGAGAATGCCTGCTCATTCTATCGCGAAGATGACGCGGAGGAGGATCAATGACGGCTGTAGAATTACACTCGATCCTTATGCGCAAGCTTCACGCAACAGCCAAGAACCTGCGTGGATGGACCCACGACGACTTGAAATATTATGCCTCTAAATGGGGTTATGGCGACAGCATCGGAAAGCTCTCGATCGACCAACTCAAAGGCATGATCGAGCTGATCGAGATGGGAGAGAATAAGCAGCAGAAGCAGCAGGAGCAGGATTTCAAGCCGATCTACACGAAGCTGATGCAGGAGACGATCGAGGCTGCAAAAAGGGGCTACGGAGAAGATATGGCGACGTTTGAGCAGGTCAAGAGGTCATGCATACTTCAGTCTGCCTATTGCCAGTTTCGAAAAATCCCCTTTCACTTGTGGGACGCCTGCTTCCGCGAGTGGATGAGCAAATACTGGAAGATCGACTCAATTCGATGGTGTACCAGATCGCAAGCGTCCGATGTGCTCAGCGCCCAGGGAAGGCTGATTCGCACGACGTTCGGCAATGATAAATACGCCTTGGTAACCGGCGAACACTGGCAGAATCGGGGTGAGAAGTACAAGAAATATGGAGGAGCGAAATGACCAAAGAGCAGGCGCTGAAGCTTGGCGAGTCGCCCAACAAGCATGAAGCGATGTCTGCGATCCAGATGGCTCAACGACTCGCATACCAACATGGGCTCGAGCTGGAAAATGCCGAGCGAGAGGGCTACGAGATTGTCGAGGGGCGCATTGAATATGGCGGGGCTCGTGCCAGTGTAGAGAAGAAGCGAATAGCTCACGTCCTGGCGGGTGCATTCCGGGTGGAACTTCTCTACAATGCCCTACGGTCGAAATTCAGGGCGAAAGGCTACAAGGGGCACTTCCGGGTAATCGGATACCCGAGTGATGTCGAGCTCTTCAGAGCGGCGTATAATTTCACATGGGAATCATACTGTATCTTACGTAATAACTACATACGCGACAATCAGATGCTCAGGAAATGGCTGCTGCCGGAACAGCAAGCCAAGGTTCGCAGAAGGCTAACAAATGACTATCTGGTCGGCTTCTTGAATGGACTGCAGGATCGGTTTCGCCAGAACCAGCAAGAGTATGGGCTGGTAGTAGTCCCGCCGGCAGAAGCCACAAAGAGACTGGATGGTGTGCCCGCCGCGCCCCAACGGAAGATGCTCGTTTTGGGTAATCAGGCTGCTCGCGATCAAGCCTATGACGATGCTGTAAATATGCAGATGCATAAGCACGTAAACGATTCGAATCAACCACAAGCGCTACAACTTACACAATAAAGGAGTAAAGAATGGCAAGGAAGAAGAAACTCATAGGGCCGGACGGAACGAAGTATGACGTGAGCATGCTACGCCCGGACATCGTCGAAGAAGATAAGATCGTTCAGGAGGTATTCGACCTTCTTGAAGCAGCGCAGAAAGAGATGATCAAAGCTCGAAACGTCGCAGTGAAGAAGATCAACGAATACCTCGATGCAAAAGCGTCGGAGTATGGCGCGAAATGGAAGGGATCCGCCACGCTCAAGTCATTCGACGAATCCCGGCGTATCGACCGCAAAGTAACCCAAGCGAGAACTTACGGGAGCGATGTTGTTATGGCTCGCGAGCTGATCGATCAATACATCGATGAGCAGAAGAAAAAAGCGAGTAAGACCCGCAGTGAGGAGGTCAAGCAATCTGTCGAAGAGATGTCCGCTCTGCTGCGAGAAGGTATTCGACTTGATGAATCCGGAAACGCGAACGCCAAAAGGCTGGAGGATCTTCGAAAGCTCAACATCAGCGATCCGAAGTTCAAGAAGGCCATGGAGATTGTTGCCGGAGCTCGTAAAGACGGGCGTAAAAAGACTTATTACAACTTCAGTTATGTCGGTGACGACGGCAAGAAGCAAGCCCTCGTGATGAACTTCAACCAGCTGTAAAAGGAGCGAACACATGGCGATCAAGAAAATCAGCATTGCAGAGTGGGAACAAGAAGGCGTTCGCAGGTTCGGTAAAGATAAGAGGCAGTGGGTATTCCGTTGCCCATCGTGTGGGAGTACTCAGACATACCAAGACTTCTTGGACGCAGGTCTGACTGAAGAAAAAGCCGACGGTGTGTTTTACTTCAGCTGCCTTGGTAGGTGGGATGATCGATACGGCTGCAATTACACAAGTGGAGGTCTGCTTAATATTACTCCGCAGCGAGTGATAACGAGTGAAGGCAATGAAGTATCTGTGTTTGAGTTTGCGGACAAACACGACAAGTTGCCTTATGGCCATGCCTTCCGCCTGAAATCGAAACATGAGTAACCACCTCATCCCTGACCGCCCAGTCGCCTGGGCGGAATGGAATGAAGTGAAACGAAGGGAGGTAACGATGAAGGCAACGACGAAGAAGCTCTACACGATAGGATATCAGGGATTAAGTTGGCGCGAATTCATCGCTCTGCTCAAGCAACATAACATTGATGTTGTGGCGGATGTTCGAGCAACAGCGAGGTCTCGTACACGGGAATATAATCTGAGATACCTGCGAGATGGACTCGAAGCAGAGGGGATTGCCTGGGTGCATTTTCCGCGCCTCGGCATCCCGACTGCAAGGCGTAAACGGTTCCGCGAACGCGCCCTGCTCTTGAAAGTTTATGATGAGGATATCCTGCCGAGCCAGATCGCTTGCCGTACGGCACCCAATGACTGGGCGAGACTCAACGCCTGGCTCGCAAACAAAGACCTCACAATATGCCTGCTTTGCATGGAGGCCAATCCAGCGACCTGCCACCGTTCGGTGTTGGCAGAACGTCTCCAGGAGATAATTCAGGGGCTTGAGGTTGTGCATCTGAGGAGGGAAAATGTATAGAGCCCAAGCATTAGGGATAGCTGCGGAGATCGTAGTCCAGCTTAAAGACCATTGCGAACAGTGCGAGATTGCCGGATCGATGCGGCGTAAAAAGAACACGGTGCACGACATCGAAATCGTTTGTGTTCCAAAGCAAAATCCATCGGCCCAGGGCGATCTATTCACCGAAAGCTTCGACCGATCTCCTTGGTTTGTAAAGGCCGTGCTGTCGCTTGGAATAAAGCTCAAAGGCGACCCGGCCAAAGGCAAATACGTCCGGATGCGTCACGAGAACATCGACATCGATATCTTCATCGCGAGCCCTGAAAATTACGGACTGATCAAGTTCATTCGCACGGGGTCTGCTGATTGGGTTCGCAAGCAATTCATTGAAATGAACAGGTGCGGTTTCTATAGCTGCCACGACGGGCACCTGTGACAAGGGTCTGTTATGATCGAAACGCCTGAAGAAGAAGACGTTTTCAGGACGTTGCAGATTCGCTGGACTGATCCCGCGGATAGGGAGGCGTGATGCGTTTTGTTTGGTTATACATGATTGCTATGATCGTTATTGCATACGGCATGCATGACGACGGGGTGAGGGCGTTTATCGCTGTACTGATCACGGGAATGCTTCTTGGAATGGTTTTATCCCTACAGATTTTTATTCGCATCGGCAAGCTTAACATCATGTTTACTGCCTACAAGGACGGTGACGATGTCACTTCGTGAGAGCTACGAACGCTTCAAGGAGCTTGTCGGCCCGGACGCTGCTGCGAGCCGGGTCAAGCGCTCGATTGACCGAATGATCGCCAAGCATGAGAAACAGCAGGGCGCCGATGGTGACCTGCCGGTCATCTATAGAATTATCGAATATCTGAATCAGCGAGCAAAGCGCACATTTCCCGGTACCACGAAAGAGCATCAGTCGCTTATCCGTGCGCGTTTGTCAGAAGGCTGGTTCGAGGAGGATTTCAAGAAGGTCATCGACGTGAAGGTCAACAACTGGATCGGGACGCCAGTCGAGCAGCACTTGAAGCCGGAGACGCTCTTCTCGAAGATGCACTTCGGATCATACAGAGCTGACTACGATAATCCAGCCTGCTGGAAAAATAACGGATCAAAACGAACCTACAAGGAGAATAGAACGAATGATCAGGGTTGGTAAGGTGAATATCGAGCGTGTCGCGCTCTTACTGCCAGATGAGTATAATATCGCCACTCCGGAGATTATCGCGCGAATCAGGGCTGATTTCGAAGCCGGGAAACCGTTTCAATACCTCTTCACTGGAGGGGTTGGCCGTGGCAAGACATTCCTGGCGACGATCATCTCGAATTCGATTCGGTACGCGATGATGCAACTGGGTATCTCGCCGAACATTGACGAAGTCTTCGACAACATCATCCACGAGAACGTCCGGAAGATATATCAGCGATACCTCGCAATCATAGGTGGGAACAGCCCAGAGAAGGCTTTGGACATCAAGAAGCTGATCGGCTGGGTCAATCGCCCTGTTGTGCTGATCGACGATGTCGGAGCGGAGACGCCAGGCACAGAGTCTGCACATGAATGGATCGGCAGTTTGATCTGCGATCGCTACGACGCCTGGAAGCGAGGTCGTGCCCAAGGAACCATCATTACCACCAACCTGGACTATACCCAGCTACGCGATACCTACGGCGACCGCGTGCTCGATCGCATCGAGGAGATGTACACGATCATGAAGTTCACGAACCCGTCATTTCGACGTCAGAAGCGGGAGGTCATCGAGGGATGAAGCAAGAAAAAGTGACCACAATAGACCACAATATTTGCAACGAGGTGAAGTAATGCCAGAATCTATTCTGTTTAGCAACGATCGGGCATACCGAATCGATGAGGTAGCGGAAATTCTTCGTGTACACGAGCGAACGATCAGGCGCTTGGTCAACGAGATCGACGAAAAAGAGCGGCTGCGATCATACAAGATCAAGACTTCAATACGTATTCCGGGGCCGGTGATTAACCAGTACCTGCAAGACCATGAAGTCAAGCCCGAATGGGAGTAACGATGGATAAAAAGCCGAAACGCCAGACGAAAACGGAGATGCTTCCGCGCGTGATGGAGTTGTATCTGCATGAAAATATGACCGGTCGTGAGATTGCCGCATTGCTGGGGATACCTAAATCAACGGTATTCAGATGGATCAGTGATAACGAAGCTGTCGCTAAGCGGGAAGAAATTGCAAACACCGCCTGGCAGGTAGCCCAGGAGATCAGATCGGTCCTCCCGGAGGTGATAAAGAGGTTGAAGCAAGACCCATCTCCGGGTAATGCCGATGCCGCTAAAAAGGTTATCAGTTCCCTGAAAGCGATTGAGAAGGAGGCGGATATTGTTGGCTTTGCTCTCATCGTAATGAAAAAGCTAACCATCTATCTGCGCAAGGTTGATCCCAAGGCGACCGAGATAATTAACGACCACATCGAGGGCTTCATTGCAGAGCTCAACAAGGACAATGCCTGATGCTGAGTAAGCGGCAGATCGAGCAGCGGATTGAGGAAATCCGAACCCTGATCAATGCGGAGATCACACCATTTCCGGAGGGTGACGGGTCTGCTCAATCTCATCGCAAGGTTCGTGCCAAGGATGATTTCGAATTCTTTTGCAAGACGTACCTTCCAAACTATTTCACAAGCCCTTCCGCGCCATATCATTTTGAATTCGACAAGCTCCTGGAAAGCCGCCAACGAGATATCATTGGGCTGTGCGGCCCCAGGGAGCATGCCAAGACGGTACGCTGGTCGATAGCCTACGAGCTGCACCAGATAGTTTACCGCAGGCGACGATTTATTATCAATTTATCCGAGACTGAAGACTTGGCTGTCTATCTCAATTTGAACGTCAGAACGCACCTCGAAGACAATGTCCGCCTGCTTCATGATTTCGGAACGTTTCGAACCGCTACGAGTTGGGCTGAGGATGAGTTCGTGACCAAGAACGGAGTCAAGGTCTTGGCTCGCGGCTACAAGCAGCCAGTTCGCGGATTGATCTTCGGGCCGCATCGTCCGGACTTTGTTCGTATCGACGACATAAGCTCGATGAAGTCGAGCCGAAACGCGCGTCTGGAGAAAGAGAAGATGGACTGGATTCTGGGAGAGGTTTACGGAGGACTCGGAGAGAATGGTACGCTATTCTGGACGGGTAATGTGCTTCGTAAAACTTCGGCGATTTATCAGTTTGGGCAAGAGTCAGTGAAGCCTGAGCGAGACCTGAAATATGAGTGCCTTCCCTGCATCCTGCCTGACAACTCAATTCTCTGGAAAGAACGTTACACGATGGAGGAGTTTCAGCGGATCAAGAAGAAGGTTGGCTCCAAGGTATTCGAGCGCGAATGGATGCAGAATCCTGTCGAGGAAGGTGTCTTCTTCGCTGAGGACATGTTCAATCGCTTCTCTCAGGAGGATGCCACCAGCCTCTGGAACACCATGCAGCGGAAGATCATCTACATCGATCCGTCGTATGGGTCGAAGAAGAAGACCGCTCGGAGCCGTGGCAGCGACAAGAAGGTCGCCGTCGTCATGGGAAAGAATCGCGCAGGCTACTACATCTTCGACGCGATCAGCAGACAGACCAGCCTGGAGAAGTTCGGGCGAGCCGTCTGTCAGTTATACAAGGCGTGGAATCCACCTGTGATCTGGTATGAAGGCAACTTCGCGCAAGCAGACTTGGTCGGCAAGTTCCTCAACGAAGCGGCCGAGAAGGAAGGTGTCACGCTTCCGAAGAAGCCTTATTTTAATTTTGCACCGAAAGCGGATCGCATCGAGAAGGGTAATCCGTTCGCCGAGAATGGTCTGCTCTGGTTTGTCGAAGGAAATGCCGATGTTCAGGACATCATCGACAACCTCTGTATGTACCCCGATGTCGAATTCGATGACCCGGCGGACGCCTATGCTGCCGGGCTGGAAATACTTGAGAAAGGTCCGATAAAAATCAAACCGAAATGTTGGAGAACGTAATGGCAGAAATTAAAGTTTTCATGGTGAAGCAAGAGAAGGTTGAAAGTGTAGCGCTTCCACCAGATATACTAAACGCAGTCAAGGAAAACAACTGCGTACAACCGCCTGAAATTGGCGCAGCACTTTCTGCCTTTGCCAACCAGAACAGCTACCACCAACGATGCCTGACCGTGAAGGCGAATTGTGTTGCCGGTCTCGGATATAGCTTCATGAATGTTGACGCCGCCAAAAGAATCGTGACGCTTCTCGACAATCAAACGCTTACGTTCAACGAGATTCTGACACGTTTCTGGTACGACTACGAACTGTTTGGACGTGCGTACCTGGAGATATCGAGGATTGGTACAGATATTCGCGCAATACATCACATGCCTGCCAGGGATATCTATATCCGCAAGGATCGTCAGCGGTATTGGCAAATGCTCCCGAGCTTGGAGAAACAGGAGTTTGCGGCGCTGAAAGCCAAGGATCGCGGGAACCTGCACGAGATAATAGAGCTAATTGAATACACGCCGGAAAGCGGTTACTATGGGCTGCCGAAATACCTCGGAGCGCTCCCGGCCATGACAATCAACACATTGATCTCTACATTCAACCTTACGTTCTTTTCGAACAATGCGATGCCCGATCTGGCGATCATTATCGAAGGCGGCGAGCTGGACGAGAAGGCTGAGGGGGAGATCAGAACGTTTCTCACTGACAACATTAAAGGCGTTCTGAACAGCCATAAAACAGTATATATTCCCGTATCCGATCCGAACGTAAAGGTCAGGATCGAGAAGCTCAATGACGTGAAGGATGGTCAGTTCAGGTTCCTTCGCCAGGACAACCGCGATGAGATCATCAGCGCCATGGTGTTCCGCCCAGGCTTCTCGGTGTTGTGGCGTCCGGCTCTCTCGGTGGATCCGGCGAGGGCGAATCGCAGATGAAGATATTCAAGGACACCGAGGTGACTCCGAAACAGAAGAAGCTGGAGACATTCCTGAACCGCTTCTTCCTCAAGGAATTCGGTGCCGATCCTGGCATAAAGCTCAAAGAGTTCGACATCACAACCGCGAAACAAGACGCCGAACGGCATCAGATTTACACGCAAAACGGTATCATGACGGTGGATGAGGTGCGCGATGAGCTCGGGTTGCAACCCCTCGACCAGCAAGCTGACCAGCAGGATACCAAAAAGGGGCTGCTGACAAGCCTGGAGACGATTCGAAAGCATTATGAAAGCAACGTTTGAAGCCATCTATAACACTCTGCTTCACGAGGTGGAGCTGGCGTTGAACGACATCGGCGGCGACCTTGTGCGGAAGATTTACAAGCTGCTTCGGGATGAGAAGAAGTACGCTACGATGGACTTGATGAACTCGATTGTTTATGACATAATCATGGAGAATGAGACAACGTTCGCGCTCAGGTTCGGGGGCAACGTAGAATATCTGAAGTACGTCCACGAAGGTCGCGTGCCTGGCAAGTTCCCCCCGTACGATCCAGCCGTAAAAACCTTCCCGCATATAAAGTCATGGATCGAGACGAAGCGCTTGGAAACAGACGAGAAGAAAATCAAGCGCGTCACCTTTGCGATCGCACTGAAGCTAAAAGAGAAGGGAACCGAGCCATTCCCGTTTCTGCGCCTGGCTGTCCAGCAGAATATTCCGCTGATCAGGAAGCGATTAGAGCGGCTGAAGAAGAGGCTGGAATCCAATGGCTGACAACCGCGCCCGTCGGATCGTCCTGGAGACGAACGCCTGCATCGAGCTGATTACGAAAGCTCCCGATCGTGACGCCCATTTCGAGCTTCTGTTGGACGATCTACACGAAGTGATGGCAAACACCTGGGATGAGGAAATCCTCGCAACATACCGCGATTTGCTCGAAAAGCTCTACAACGCTGATATCACCACCGGCGAGCAGGCTGAGAAGATGGTTTCCGAGCGACTCGGCGAAGGCTTTGCGCTGAAGGTTGACAAGCCACTGCAAGAGTGGACATCGCAGACCTATAAGCTCGGAAGCGACGAAGTCGCCGCCAGGCTCAAGACCGAGATATCGCTCAACCTGGCGGACCGCAAGGCAATCAACATTCTCAACGAGCAAAACATCTTCTGGGTCGGCGAATACTACGACGAGAACAGCAAGAGCGAAGTCAAGAACGCGATGAACAAGCTGCTGGCAGATGGAGCTTCCAGGGATACGATAGCGAAAGAGCTGAAGGAAGTGTTCAACGAGCGCGGCATGAAAGGCTCCCAGTACTTCTACGACTTCACGAATCACGTTGCCGGCCGCCTGCGCAACATGGGCGCGGTGTCCGCGATGCGTAAATCTACTGCCGAGTATGCCGAGGTTGTCGCGATCCTGGACGACCGCACGACGGACATCTGCCGCGAGATGAACGGGCGACTGGTGCCAGTCGGTACGCTGGTCGAGACATATCAGTCCATCCTTGACATCGAGACGGAAGGGCGGACACCCGACCAGGTGCGTGACGACCTGAAGAAGATCGCGCCATTCTGGAGCGACAAGAACACGGCGAAGATCATGGGCCAATCGACCGGCAAGATCGTCGGCAAGAACCCCGGCTTGTCCATGCCACCGTACCACTGGCGTTGCCGCACGCGCATCTTCCCCGTTATGCAGGAATCGCTGGATGAGATACCGACGATCTCGATGGATCAGGGAAAGCAGGCATCCAGCAAGACAAAGAATTATCTGAAGAACTTGACGAATGCTGAACTTCACAACAAATTTAGCGCACTGAAGAATAAGAAAGATATTCGCTATGATCCGATTGATCTCCAGAGTGACTACAGACATAGGCGAAAACTCGGATTGAGTAGCGGAGAGTTCGTTGCATACGCAAATCACATCGTTAAAAACGCCGATTACGTTGGATTTCGCATGTACGAATTCAAGGACTCGGATAAGAATCCAGAGCCGCAGTTTGTGTTCTGGGGGAAGAACGCCCAGGTGGTTGTCAATGACCGCGGCATGATCAAGGGATGCTTCCCACACAGGGATTATGCGAAGGCAATGGTAAAGCAAAAGCATTGGTTTATAATGCTGGAGGAACAATGAGTTACGAAGAATTACTCGAATATATAACGAGCATTGAAAGTGATTTCCGCTTCGGGGAGTTGTTTACCCTGGTGGATTATTTCGATGAGTTGAACGAAACGACAGGGCTGTCAGATGAGCAAACGAATAGCCTAAAAGCCGCACTGAAGGAAAAGAAAGACCTAATCCTGTGGTGCGATAAAGGCGCGCTCATCGATGCCCGAAAGGAAGACGGTGTGCCACGAGAGAAATTCTGGTGGTGGATCGATAAACTATAACCAATCTATGGAGGCGATGATGGGCGAGTTAGTTAAATGCTCGACGTGTGGTAACGATGTCTCTTCTACCGCAAAAGTGTGTCCTCACTGCGGCGAGAAGAATTTCATGCAAGCCAAGCCGAAATCGGTCAAAATTGTTCAATGCATTAAGTGTGGTAAGGATGTGGATAACTCTGAGAAGAAGTGTCCTCACTGTGGAACGGTTCTTTTCACGAAAGCCCAAAGACGACACGCGCTAATTGGCGGTTTGTCGATATTGATTCCTATCGCATTCATTGTGTTCTGGGTTACAGTTATACCGGCAATACGGGGATTCTGGACCGTAGGTACGGCTATCGACGGAGATCATTATTACAAGACGGTTTACACTCGGCATACTGACATGAGTGTAATACGAGAATATGCGCTGAACCAAAGATGGGATCCGGGAGAATTCCTTACCATCTTCTTCTACGATGACAGAGAATACACGCCTGACCTGGTCCGAATGAATGATCCTGCTGGATATCCTGCTGAGTACCGCAAGCACTGTATTGCCTTGTTTATCCGGAACTGCAATAATGAGGTAACCCTTAATGATCTGAGGGATTACAACAAGAAGGTATACAAATAACTTGACAAATGTCCGTGGATTACCCTTTGATTGGTTCGCCGAACCATAAAGGGGTTATGCCCCGGACCTTAACGGGCTATTGTTGTTTTTTAGCCGAGACTCCTGGATACCGCAAGGTCCGGGGCGCATCCTTTGTGGGCGTGGCAAGTCTCGGCTTTGTTTTCAATGCCAAACACAAAGGAGTTTTCTATGCAGAACGAGATCACCATCAACGGAAAGGCGCTCCCCGTCAGAGAGTACCAGGGTAAGAGAGTTGTCACGTTGAAAGACGTGGCAACGTTACACGGCCAATCACTATCCACAATCAGGCATAACTTCAACAACAATCGTAAGCATTTCATCGAAAACCAGGACTACTACCTACTTGAAGGGAGCTGTGTGAAAAAATTACACACAGACCCGTACACGCAAAAACTCAACATCTTCACCGAATCGGGCTACCTCATGTTGGTCAAGTCGCTCACGGGCGATGTGGCTTGGCAGGTTCAGCGCGAGTTGGTGAACCGGTACTTCGCCTCAACGAGCCGGGCGATCGTCAGGCAGGACAACCATATTGCCGATGCCGGTAAAATGGTGGTTGATGCCAGGCTGACCGCCATGGCGCCGCTCCTGCAAAGACCCTATCGTGCGCTGTGGTATTACCGGGTTCACCGGCAACTCACACAGAAAGAGACGGCTCGCATCATAGGCGTCAACACCTCTATGATCCAGGAGATGGAGAAGCGTATGCGGGGCGCGGGAATGACTGTCCCCAGCGTGAAAGACCTCGATGTCGGCATTCGCAGGAGATTGCTCTCCGAGCTACCGTCCGATGTGGATGAGGTGTGACATGGACACGAAGGAGAAGGACGAGATCGGCAGGGCAACTGCCGAACTCGAAGAGTATGCCTATCTGGTGTCCTCGCAGGAGAACGTGCCGCTCTTCTCCGGCATGATCCTTCAGGGGATCATCGAGAGGCTTCAGAAATTTACGGAGTAAAAACAGTGACCACAGTGGACTGTGGTGTTTGACCCCGAGATAAAGCTATAATAACCTCTGCTGTAGAAATGCGGCGGAGGTTATTAATATGCTGCGAAAACAGAGAAAGCTAACAGGTCTGGAAGTCAGCTGGGTTAGTCTGGTTGACAAGGGTGCCAACAACAAGACCATCCTCTGGAAGGGCTCCGAATCAGACCAGCATCTCAAAACCATAGACATTGCTAAGGTAAACGATGAACAGCAGATCGTGCTTGGCATCGTTTACGCGCCGAATCAAGTGGATGCCCACGGCGATTTCGCTGACGCCGAGACCATCAAGCAAGCCGCTTACAACTTCATGAAAGCCCGCAACACCGCAAATGTCGATAAGCAGCATAACCTCGAAAAGCAGGACGCCTACATCGCTGAGAGCTGGATTGTCGAAAAGGGCGATCCACGATTCCCGGAACCTGGCGACGTCGGTGCCTGGGCTGTAGCGATCAAGGTAGAAGATGCAGACCTCTGGCAGGCTGTGAAGTCCGGCGAAATCACCGGAATCAGTCTCTACGGCAAATCGCACGTCGAGGAAGATGTTGAGCCGGAAAAGAAAAGCCTGTGGAAGCAATTCAGCGAGTGGGTTGGCAAGACCTTTTCCGACAACCTTCAGCAAGACGACCTGATGCAAGCCGTCTATCGAATGAGCTGGGCGCTCGAAAAGACCCTCCGCGAGATTATCGAATCCGAAACAGGCGACAAGCAAGCCGAAATCAATCAGGCAATCGAAGATTTCAAGGCCGCGATCAACGGTCTGAGTATATCCAAAGCAGGGGCGGTTCTGTCTGCGAGCAATCTGAAAGCGCTCAACGACGCGCTTCAGAAGATTATGAGCGTACTCGAAACAGCAAACAAAAACAACAAGGAGGCTGAGGTGAAAGCAGAAGACCTCGACCAGATCAAGCAGGCAGTCGCCGACGGGATCGAGCAGGGCGTCAAGAAGGCGCTCGAAACAAAGCCCGAAGGTGATCCGCCGCCCGAAAATCCCGAACCAACCATCAAGAAGCTGAGCGACAAGATCGCGCAGCTTGAAAAACAACTGACCGATACCCAGAGCAATCCTCCGGACGGTTCACAGCCTGTAGCCAAGAGCTACAATATTCTGTAGGGGGCTGACATGAAGGTACAACTGAGTAAAAGTGCGGCCCAACTCATCGAAGTCGTCAAGTCCGGCAACATCCCCACCGATTTCGCGATCGGCGGGACTCTCGCGCCTGATGAAGCAAGAGCATTCTACAGCCTGGTGATCGATCAGAGCGAGTTTCTCAAGAAGATATCAACACTTTACGGGAAGAAGCTCACCATCCCCATCAAGGTAACGTCTCTCGGTTCGCGTGTAATGGTGCGTGTGGCCGAAGGTTCTGAGCCGACTTCCGGGCAAAAGGCGCAGTCCAGCCAGGAAGGCAAGAACATGCTGCTTCTGCCCATGCAGATTTTCTACGATCTGCCATTCCAGGCGATCGAGGACAACATGGACGATCCGCAGTTCGAGTCCAAAATCGCCAATGAACTCGCGATCCTGTTCGGAAACGAGCTGCTCGATCTCGGTACGAATGGTACCGACGACGACTACACCGATTCCGCGTGGGTCGAGCTGAACAAAGGATGGGTACATCTTGCCAAGAATGCCAGCAATTCCGCGAAGGTCAACACCAACGGCGACACCGATCTGCTTGTGTCACTCAAGAAGCTCGTCGCGGCAATGCCCAACAAGTTCAAGGGACCTCAGGCAGAAGTGATACTCAGTCCCGCAGACGTGGAGACATACCTGCATCTGATCGGCGCCAAAACCGGAGGAGTGCAGTACCTGATATCGGGTGCTGTCGATACCTATCTGGGGAAGAAGATATCCGTAAATCCGTTCCTTACTGCGGGTACGTATCTGTACGGCAATCCGAAAGACCTGGTGATGGGACTGAACCTCGGCATCAAGAAGTACCGAAATGTCAATACGCGCAAGCGCTGTATTGAATATACCTACGATATCTCCGCCGACTTCGAACTGGCCCGCGATCGAGCAATCACCATCGCATGGGATCAGGGAGCGTAAACCATGAGCAAGAAGAACGAGCAGCCTGACGAAGTAACCGCCACGGAACCAGATGTGACCCCGGAAGACAAGTCTCCGAAGCCTGAGGCCCAGAAGGAAGACCCACCCGCCTTGGTAACCGTCACCATGTCGTGTAACTGGTGGGATGACAAGCTGTACGAAGAGGGAAGCCAGCACGCCGTGACGCCTGATCGCGCAGCTCGGATGAGGAAACTCAAGGTCGTAAAATGAGCGTATTCGATAAAGCCAAACAGATCGCCACTGTAGATGCGGCAGCGGACGCACGTCTTACCGGCGTGCTTCCGCTCGCCGAACTCTCCATGCGCGATCAGCTTGGCGATGCCGAATATGATGCCTATCGAGCGCTTGAAGATGGTGATCCCATCAAGGAGAAGCTGGAGTATGCCGAAGCCTATTTCGCGCTGTATCACTTCGCTCTGGCGCTCAAGAAGCTTCAGCAGGACGTCGTTACCGCGAATCAGGTCGGGTGGGGCGAAGGTCAGATCCAACCGACCTACGTCGATGAACTTCAGCGGCTCAGGTCGAAGTACGAATCCGAAGCCCTCAAGCTCATCGCGAGCTACCGGGCACTGGAATCGGGAAATGCCAAGGTGAGGTTTTACGCAATATGAGCAAGACCATGACGCAGGTACAGCAGGAACTGCTGGATTCGATCACGGTGGCGGGCTTGACCAAGTATCACAGCATGCTTGAGAATGTGAATCAATTCCCCTGCGTGATCATTGATCCGGAGCAGCTCGAAGCCAAGCCCGGCAATCGCGGTGTCACGCTCACAAATCGTTATATCTTCACTTTCTACTTGCTCGAACGCGTCGATGGTCACGCCTCGCTGACGCACGCTCGCGACAGCATTGAAAAGAAATACCGGACTATCATCGACGGCATGCGTTGCACGCTTATCGAGGCTCCCGAAATGTTCGAAACCGTAGCCGGTGGTAACAAGATCACCGCAATCAAAATGAAAATCAAAGCATAGGAGGCTATATGCCACTTTCCGATTTCACAGAGGGCGACGGCGCGTTTGCGGGTGAATTCCTCGTTTACATGCGAGCCGCCACCACTGTCGGCGCTATGGATACTCTCGAAGCCTATAACACCGAGAAAGGAACCTACAAGGAAATCGGCGAATGCAAGGGCGAAGACATCAAGATCGAGATCAAGAAGGATAAGGCGATCAAGGGTAACAAGCGCGGTACAAAGTATCTGC
Organism: Cloacimonadales bacterium (SeqCode); assembly: GCA_963666875.2. Lineage (GTDB taxonomy): Bacteria > Cloacimonadota > Cloacimonadia > Cloacimonadales > JAIOQZ01. Next base: position 97,824 of record CAXXPU010000014.1, on the reverse strand, counting down.
GCAAGATACTTACTTTCGCATGCAACATCTTGAATGTGACCCCCGCTAACATCACCGCCCTGGAGTCCGCAGACGGCACATCCGTGGACGTTCTCCTGCATAACTCGGAAGATGGATATTACATCCTGATCCCCGCAGTCATGTTCGATTACGAGGAGAGCACCACCAGCGGCAACGAGAGCATCGTCCCCGTATCGATCGAGAAGACCGGCTCATCCGCATCTGCGCTTCGCACCCGAGCCCTGATCCCAACATCGTAACACGTAAACATCGAGGAATGATGTCCTGCAAAGAGCACAAAGAAATGATGAATAAACTTTCGAAAGTACACGACGCCATTTTTGGCAATGGCAAATCGCTCACCTCACGCCTGGCAAGGGTGGAGGGGATCCTGTTTGTCCTTACGAGCCTTGTAATGGCGACATTTCTCATGATTCTAACCGACCGGATGGGTATCAACAAACAATCACTTCTAACCAAGGAGCACCCCTATGAACTGGAACAAGATTCTCGCGTTCGCGATGCGGATCCTACCGCTCAAGACGGTTCTCATCGCAATCATGACCTTTCTATGGGACAAGGTCAGCGACACAGAAACGAAGTGGGACGACTACGGCTGGAAAATCCTTGGGTTCATCTTCGTTCAGCTCGGATGGCTGACACAGGAAGAACTCTCCGAAATATCCGGTATTCCCGGCGCTGACGGCGTCCCTGGAAAGCCGCGTGAAAGTCTCGCATAATAACGAATAACGATAGGTCGCCTGGGAAACCGGGCGACCGCTTTGAGGTATAAGATGGACTGGAATAAGGTGAAGCATTTCAAGAAGGACGAATTCGCCTGCAAGTGTGGCTGTGGTGACAGCGATGTCTCGATGGAGTTGGTTGTTCGGCTCGACAACGCCAGGAGCATTGCGGGAGTACCCTTCAAGATCACCAGCGGAAAACGCTGCGAGCAACATAACCGCAAGGTAACCACCTGCGAAACCCCGTCGGCATCCCCACACCTGAACGGTCATGCGGCCGATATCTATGCGGAAGACTCCCGGACTCGATTCAAGATACTGGACGGTGTGAAACGGGCCGGATTCACGCGCATCGGCATCGGCAAGGACTTCATCCACGTGGACTGTGATCCAACCAAGGCGGACGAACTCGTCTGGCTCTACAATTAACGGAGGCGATATGAATCTTACATACACGAAGCTGCGCAAGGTGATCGGCGTGATAGTCAAGAATCCAAAGCTGAAAGCGGCTGTCTCGAAGCTAAACGGCAAAATGACCGAGCTGTCCTTCGGAGACATGCTTGAGCTGGTCTATGACTCCAACGCAGACATGGAAATCCTCAACATCCTCACTGACGGAGAAGCTGAAAGCCTCTGTGCGGATGCAGCGTTCGAGGCCTTCCGCGATTTTTTTACGAGCATGAGCGGCAGCTTGGAGAAGTTGAAGGGACTGCTGCCCGGTTCGGAATCCGCGGGAAAGGTCGCCGAAGCTACGGGCTCGAACGGCTCGAAATGACCCTCCGCTCAGCCGGTCTCAACGCGATGGACTTCGACAACATGACCCTCCCAGACCTGTATCTCCGCTACTGCATCGAATACCAGGCAGTGAAGGACGCCAAGGATGTCAGATAATACCCTGACCATGTCTCTCAATCTCGACCTGAAGCCGTTCAAGGATAAGCTTCAGGGCGCGTTGCAGCTTGGTCAGGAGTTCTCGCGCCAGTGGCAGGCACTTGCATCGGGATTGCGGGTGGAGGCTGACTTCTCCGCGCTTGAAAGGGTATTCGATGAGATAGCTGAAGAACTCGGTGATGTCGCTGATGAAGCCGACAATGCCGAGAAGGAAGTCAAAGAGCTTGGAGATGAGACTGAGAAGACCGGAAAGAAAGGAAAGAAATCCGGGCAAGACCTGCTTGGCGTTCTGTCCGATCTTGGCAACGCATATCGCGGTATTCGCCAGGCGGCGATGGATGCCTACGAAGTGCTTTCGATGCCGGTCGGGAAGTTGGTTGAATTACAAAGCGGGATGTCCGACACCAACACGATGCTGGGTCTTACGAAAGACCAGTTGGCCGCCCTCACCGATGAGTTGCTCAAAATCTCTGTTGACTGGGGAATTAAAGACCTCACCGATCTGACGAAAGGCTATTATGACGCTGTCTCTAACGGTCGTCAGGAGCTTGCTTTCTTCAATGATGCCGCCGCTGCATCACGAAGAGGCCACGCAACTCTCACGGATTCAATCAGCTTTGGGGTAAATGCCTTGAATGCCTGGAGCATGGCGACTCAAGAGTCAACTCGGGTGTTTTTTGCTGCCTACAATGGCGTTAACAAGGGGGCAACGACCTTTACTGAGTTGGCGCAAAACCTCGGTCAAGTCGCCTCTACGGCCGCCGCCGCCGGAATCTCCCTTGAAGAGGTGATCGCCGCAAATGCCACATTTACGAAGGCCGGTAACAAAACAAATACCAGTATGACCTACATGCGAGGTGCAATCCTTGCGCTCAATAAGGCTCTCGGTGACGGCTGGAAAGAGACAATGACATTCCAGGAGGGACTTAACAAAGTCGCGGAGATGGCTGGCGGCTCGGACAAAAAGCTGCTTGAATTGTTGGGATCGCAGGAAGCTTATGCCTTTACAGTAGCCTTAACGGGCGAGAAAGCAGCGGAGGCAGCCAGCGATCTTGCATCCATGTATGGCGATATAACAGCTTTCGACAAGGCACTCAAGGAGCAGACGGCCCTCACCAATCTCCGATTCCAACTGGATAAGCTTGTTGCCTCGTTCAATCGCCTGATGGTCAAGCTAACCTCTGACTTCTCGCCAATAATTGGTGGTGTTGTGTCTGCTGTCGGAAGCCTTTTTGATTTCTTTGCGAAATATCCTGCAGTTATTTCGGCAGTTGTTACAGCGTTTGGTACTTTCATAGCGGTGACAAAGATACTGAAACTACGCCAGATAGAGCTTAATGTTGTCAGCGCGATCGGCGCGGCTCTAAAAAAAGACTGGATCGCGTTGGCGGCAGCGGCAGCGGCAGCAGCAGGTGTCGCGGCATTACAAATGGGCATTCTCGCCAGGAAGCAAAAGGAGTACACGGAAGCACTTAAAGAGACAAATAAGGTCTCGAACGCCAGCAAGCGCGTTGCTACCGAAATGACGGTCGCGGAAGTCCAGGATCGCATCAATGCAAATACCGAGACTCGCCTTGATCTTGAGAAGGAGTTGCAAAAAGTTGGAGACGACCGCCGACGCGCAGAAATTGAGTTCCGAATTCGGGATATCGACAACGATAATAAGCGTCTGAAGAAGTTGTTAGCCAATCAAAAAGAAGAGATTGTAACACGTAAGAACCTGATGGCTGATCTGGAACAATATGAAAATGGCATTACGGCACGTCTCCAGATGAACAATCTCGATCGTCTAACGGCTGAGCTTGAGGACGCAAAGGCATACAAAGAGTCACTCGGAGCGATAACGGAAGAGAATTATAACGAGCACAAGGAAGCCGCCGAGAAGATTATCGCGATCGAACATGAGCTTGCCCGGGAGAAAGAGGCCCAGTTGCAAGAACTGTCCGGCATGGAGCAGGAGTATCGGCTGGCCGCTATCTCGGATGAGTACGAGCGCCAGATCGCCGAAATCGAAGCGACCCGCGATGCCGAACTCAAGAAAGCCAAGATTCTCGGTGCCAGTCAGGAAACGCTCAAGCTGATCAAGGACAACTACGATGCACAAGCCAGGGCCGTTGAGGAGGGTCACCAGCAAGAGCTTGAGGACGCGCGGCAAGATTTCGATCTCCGCAGTTTGGAGCTTTCGGGCAACACCTACGATGCTCAGATGGATGCGATTGATCGGCACTACGAACAACGCAAAGCCAAGCTCATGGCGGCAGGGTTTTCCGAGCAGCAGATCGAGGAGCAAAAGGAAGCCGCAAAACAACGAATCAGGGATAATTACAACAAGCGCGCTGTCCAGGGCGCGTCGAAAACGTTGGGCGATCTTGCTAAGGCAGCCAAGGCTTTCGGTAAAAAGGGGTTCGCGGTTTGGAAACGCCTGGCACAGATTCAGGCGATTGTGGACACCTATTCGGGCGCGACAGCAGCCTACAAATCGATGGCCGGCATCCCATACGTTGGACCGGTATTAGGTGCTATTGCCGCTGCTGCAGCAATCGCGGCCGGACTTGCGAACGTTGCCGAAATCAACAAGCAGAAGTTTGCCACAGGCGGCTTTGTGAAAGGCAAGTCACACGCTCAGGGCGGCGAGTTGATCGAGGTTGAAGGTGGCGAGCATGTGACGCGAAAGAGCCGAGTGGCTGCTCTTGGCCGCAGAATCTTCGATTTCCTCAACAACGCACCACTGGCGCAGGTGCAAGCCGCCATCGGCAACATGATGTTACCCTCGATCCCCGTGCCTGCCACCGTGGGCGGCAGATACGCCGACGGTGGCGTCGTTTCCAGCAGCTTGGCGCTCAATAGCCTTGTCGGTGAGATCGTCGCGTTACGGGGAGATATGGCGCGAGTCGAAGTAGCGATTCGGGAATCTCGTTCAAGAACGATCGTGCAGTTCGATCCGTTTACCACCGATCCGGTCAAGGTCAGTGAGGTTGCTGAAGAGGGTGATCGCCAGAGGAGCCGGATATGAGCATTCGTATCGACTTCATCGACGGCAACACAGCTTCCGCGACCTATGGCGATGTGGTTCATCAGCTTTATCAGCCGTCATTTATCAAATACCAGAATTCACCGAAAAAGATATCCGGTAGCGGCTATTTCGCCCATGAGCCAGTCAGGGTTAAATTTCAAGTGCTGCTCGACACATGGATATCCGACCACCTCTTGTCCGATTCGTACGAGCACGCTCGCAGTATCAGCTGGTACGAAGCCAAGGTTTATGACGATACTACACTGATCTACTGGGGAATTATCGACACCTCGGTGATCAGCTACGACTACAGCGATGATGTGTTCGAGATTACACTCTACGACCGGCTGCGACTGCTCAAGCTGTTCGAAGACCTGGTGCATAGATATTACTGGGGTACACCTCTTACACCATACAATGTCATGCAGCAATTCAGCGGTAGAATTGAGGGTCAGATCGATGTCGATCTTCCAACCAGCAACGATCTGACGATCCCGAGTTTGAACGTAACCGGGCAATCGCTCGCGACGATCGAATATTCCGATTTCGAATCACTACCGGATGACACAGCATATTACGATTATGAATGGTATTACAAAAATCATTATTCAGCCTCGCTCGCAACGGATGGACATTATGTGTCGCCATCGACAGGCGCTCTCGTCAGCAATACCGATTATTGCGCGTCCCACTTCATCCCGATCGTGGCTGGGAATGTTTATCATAGTTCAGACAACATGCGTTTTGTGGCTATCTTCGACAGCAGCTATAATGTCATGCCGCCTGCTGCAACATTTCCGGATGAAAATACCAACGTTTTCACGGCGCCGAGTGGGTCGGCATACGCGCGAGTATCGATCTTACAGACCGACAAGACCGCATTCAGCCTGCATCTTCATTCACGCTGGACGGCTGCACAGATAGGTTTCAATGGTACGAGCCCGTCGTTTGCATTCGCGTACATGAGGGTGATCGAACGTGAGAAGATCAGCGACAGCACGTTGACCTACATGGGCCGATACAAGGGCCGGGTGTACATCTATTTCAATAAAATCTGCCCGCTGATTTACGAGTACGACGAAGAAACCGACTGGGTCGAATCTATCGACGAGTTGGGAGATCCCCTTTCCGAATTTTATGCCTTTTTCGCCGAACACGGTATCAATGAAGTTGCGCTATTCAACCTGAACGCAGGCCATACAAGCGGCAGCGACACGTTTACAACGGCGCACACATCGGGGTCGGATGATGTCGTTTTTACAGGCAACGTGCTTCCGACTCAAATGAAGCTCAAGAGTGGCGACACAGAGGTTATGGAGGTCTCGCTCATGAGCCTGCTGAAAGCGATGTTGCTGCTCTACAACGCGACGCTTTTAGACAACCTGGGGACGATATCGCTGGCGAACAAGGGATCGTTTACCGGAGAGCCCCTTGCGATCGATCCGACGGATATCACGAAAATGACAAAGAAGCGTGTAGCAGCCGACACGATCGACTTCTCTCTTCTCAAGGTGCTACAAGGCGATACGACAGTGCTGGGCGAGATATTGCAGCAATATTACAACGATCTACTCTCGAACAAATGGGAATACTCGATCACGATCGACGATCTGTCGAAATACGGCTCGATCGATCTGTTCACAAAGATATCCTTCAGCGGGGCGACCTATGGGATGGTCGAGGTTCAGCCGGATCGTGTGAATGATGAGATAAATGTCGTGGGATGGGAACTATAATGCTGAATATCGACGGTTTTCGCCTGATCAGGATATCCGACACCGATGTCGAAATACTGACCGTGTCGTTCGGTCGCGTCGAGTATGAGCCTGCAATTCGCTGGCGATTCGAGAAGCCGGCTGTGTTCAATCCTACGATCATCATTCGAAGGGGAAAATACTGCGAAGATCAGATCGTGTGCATCGCAGTAGCCTATCCGGACGACGCGAAAGAGTTGATGGCGTTTGTCGATACGACGGACAGTCTCAGTGTTGAATTCGATTGGGGAAGCGAGGTGAAGCAACTGGCGATTTCAGCGGTTGACAAGTTGCCTAAAATCGATGACGACGCCAGGGAATTTCGGTCTGAGTTCACGTTCACCTCGATCTACGACGACACGTACTCCGAGATAGATTTGACAGGCTATTCCATAACTTATGAAACAATAGGAGAGTAAGAAATGCCATACACTGAAGTCGTTAAAATCAGTAACAGCGCAGGCGGTGGGATTACCGGGCTGACCGTTCAACTCAGGAGCGCAAGCGAAACCGTCACGCTGACCGATGTGGGAGGCGGGTTATATATGACAGCAGCTCTGACCGGCGGCTATTATACGCTATGGGACAACCGTACGGGAAGCCTGATCGAGACAGCCGAACATCGCCAGGTAGGGCCCGCAAGGCTCGATGGCATCGATACGGATATCTTCGACGAATCGCTCGACGTCTCAAGTGGTAAAATCTCGGTGGCATTCATCGAGGCTGGGAAAAACAAGTTCAACAAGGACGCTACAACGGACGGCTATTACCTTTCTGGCGGCAACGTGCTGCATGCCTCGGCGAGCTATACTGTTTCTGATTACATAAAAGTTACCGCAGGGCAGGCATACATTGCAACGCATAATCTACGGTTTCTGTGCTACTTCGATGCCGACAAGGTGTTTATCGATGGAGGCTATACAAACGAGAATGTAATCCAGACAACCGCACCGACCGGAGCGGCTTATATACGGGTTTCAATCCTTTTGAGCGTCAAGGCGTCCTTCCAACTCGAAGCCGGAACCACTTCGACGGATTACGAGGCCTTCGAGCTGGTGCTGAGTTACAAGTTGTCGTCAGAAAAAGAGGCATCGCTCATCGAGAAGGCCGTCCTCGCAGCCCGGGCCGACATGATCCCGATTCAGAATGATGAACTCAGCCTGCTGGCGACGATGAAAAACCTGTTTGACCAGGTTGCTGCCACCGACGGCTATTACGTCAGCCCAACAAGCGGAAATCTTGGCGGTGGAGGCACCAGCAATTACTGTGTGTCGGATTACATCCCGGTCATTCCGGGTCAGGCATATACACCGTCGATGCAGATGCGATTCATGGCATTCTACGACGCCGACAAGCTTTTCATCTCAGGCGGAGAAAACGTGACGCAATTCACGGGCGTTACCGGCGGCGCATACGTCAGATTCTCGTTCGACAGCTCGTACAAAGCCAGTTTTCAGATCGAAAAAGGGAATTACTCGACCGAGTATGAAGCGTATCGCCTTGGCGTTCCGATCGAATATTTACCGACATCTAACGATAATCCGGAATTTGTCCTGCCGCAAGTGGTGCCGGTTGCAGTTGGTCGTACGATCGAGCTATACCACAAGCAAATTATCAGGGGTGCGAACCTCGAAAACTATCACGTCCAGGTGTATTGCAACGTAGGGGATGCCCTGGGCCGCAAATACCGATATACGGGCGTAACTGGCGATATCGGTGACCATGCGCTGACGTTCATTCTGTGTAACCGACAGGGACACGCCTTGATGGATGCAACGACGACGATCCGGGTCGTAGCAGCCACTTCGACAGCTACCCGGATGCTTTGTATCGGCGACAGCCTGACGAACTCGAAACCCTGGCTGGCAGAGTTGGATTCGCTGGCAAGCGACGCAATAACGTTCATCGGGACTCAGGGAACCAGCCCGACCTTGCACGAGGGCCGTTCAGGATGGAGTTCGGGTCAGTTCGTGGGATCCGGAAGCCCATTCTGGAATCCGACCACCGAAGAGATTGATTTCGAATACTACAGAACGCAGAACCTGCTTGGTGACGTGCCGGATATCGTTCAGATCTACCTCGGCGCAAATGATACATCATACGCTGACACGGTAGCAGAAGCGGCGGCATATACGGCAGCCAATATCAAAACGCTTGTGGACGCGATTCTGGCGGATTGGGCGAGCGCGAGAGTCATGGTCGTGCTTCCTAACTTCTGGGGAGATCAGGAAGCGCTCGGGCGCTATTACGGCGCGGACGGCTATGTAGCCCATCTTCAGCACAAGCGAATCGCCAATATCGTGCTGGCGCTGATGGCGCAGTTCGAGGACTACGACAGCGATGTTAGCGTCGTTCCTGTTGCTCAGACGATGGATGCCGATTACGCCTTTTTCGCCGATACCCCGGCGACCGACACGGTCAATCCGAGAAGCTCGATCTCCATTACGGTGCCCAGTCGTGACATTCATCCGAACACTGCAGCTTACCTCCAGATGGCGGACTGCATGTTCAGTAAGCTGAGTGAAATCCGATGAGTTTGGCAAACCACTTGCAACATAGCATTAACCAACCAATTATCAAGTACTTGCATGATTAAAGCGGCCCGTTGCGATGGGCTGAGACAGCCGGGCTGAGTTAGTGCAAGAATATATTGGAATTTTCTATGATATTCTTGCATAAATTCCAAGAAATTTTTGCTGATTATAACAGAGTCACAAATATTCATTCGTCATTTCTACAATACGGATTACCTTATCATGCTACGATGTAAATGAGCGCAGAAATAGATTGACAGGATGAGACTGAGACTGAATATCAGTTGCAAAAGTGAGGCGCTCATGGAAAAGCAGTACGAGATATTCGCGAGGTTCCTCGAAAGGAAGGGACTCAAGATGACCCGATCGCGCAGGACGATCCTGCAGGCGGTGTTCGAAACGCACGATCACTTCCACGCCGATCAGCTCTACGAGCAGATCAGGAAGCAGGACGAGACGGTGTCACGGGCGACGGTGTATCGGACGATTCCGCTGCTCGTGGAAACGGGATTGGTCAAACAGTCTATGCGCCGGAACTCGAAGAATTACTACGAGCATATATACGGTCATCCGAGTCATCTGCACCTGATCTGTGCACGATGCGGAAGCATCTACGAGGAGAAGACAGGGAGCCTGGAGAAGGAATTGCGCATGCTGTGCGAGAAACGGAAGTTTCGGATGGATGAATTCAGCATCACCATCAAGGGGCTTTGCCGTAAATGCATGGAAAGGAAAGTGTAAGATGTTCAGAGGAATGGGAAAAAGACTGAGAAAAATGGGCAGGATGATGGGACATCACGGCGGAGGAAGGCACTGCGGGATGATGCACCACCATTGCCATCGCAAGCAACTGGACGAGTGTGCCGAAGACGAACGGGTATGCATCCATCGCAACCCCGACCGGCAGACCATGGAGATGGGTCTGCACAACGGCGGGTTGGTGATCATGCTCAAGAACGATCCCTCCGATAATAATATCGTGGTGGGGATCGGCAATTCGCGGTTCATTCTGTCGCGCAGGGTGGCGCGCCTGATCGAGGTCGGGAAATAAAAAATGTTACGCGAGATTCGCAATTATATTTCGGAACATGGGCAAGTGGACATGTGGACGCTCAAGAACCGCTTCCACACCGATCCCGAAGCGCTTCGCCCCATGCTTGAAGTACTGATCAGCAAGGGTGAGATCGTACGATCGCAATTCCAGTGTGGGTCGTGTAAACTTGGAAGCTGCGAGGGATGCGGATCGCAGTTGTTGAGTGAGATATACCAGAGAGCAGGCAAGGATGTCTGCGAACTAAAATCAACTTCCGAATGTGATGCGCAGCATCTCTTCTGAATGTTGATTTTGGTATTGCGAGACGGGAAGACACAGAGCTCTGCCCATACATCTCTCTCGCATTGTCGTGAAGAGGATAACTCTCTGTGGTTGATCTGACCTCTATCACAGTACCGAGGCACGTACCCGATACAATTCCAACATTCGGAAGAGATGCTGCGCATCACATTCAGAAGTTGGAATCACCGTACACCTTCAGTCTCACCTTTTCCTTCACGTCCTCATAACTGAATCCGTTGCGGCATAGCGAGGTGAGAATCTTCTCGTACTGCTGGCGAGGCTTCAGATCGCGATAGCGGATTAGAAGCTTCTCGATCCGCTGCTCGATCGCATCCTCTTCCTGCTGCTGCGTGACGAATTCCATAAGTGTTTTCTCGATCAGGAGTTCGTCGATACCCCTTTCCTTCAATTTGTGCCGAATCTCCTCGCGACTTTTCTGCATGCGTAACAGGCTTCCAGCGTAGAGTTCTGCGAACCGACTGTCGCTGATGAACTTCTTCGAGATGGCACGCTCGACCAATTCCTTGCAAAGATCGGGATGGAGCGGGAGCTTGCGGAGGTGGTCGAGGCTCTCCTTCCGACTGCGTTCCTGACGCGCGAGGTGATCGAGCAGGCGGTTCCAGGCGAACTTACGGATCTCGTCATGCAGAATTTCGAAGTCGCCCCGGTCGATCTCCTGATATTCGGAATTCACATCGACGAAAAAGGGGAGATTCGCCATTGGCAGCACTCCCCAATCGATCTCGTTTTCCGAAATTATATACTGTGTCTTATTCTTCTTCCGAAGTCGGATCGTCATCATAGTTGGTATCGATCACGATATTGAGCGTCTTTTTGACCTTGCCTTCGACCTCTACGAGGATTTCGGGATTGTCGCGCAGGAAGTCCTTGGCCTTTTCAGCGCCCTGCCCGAGCCGCGTCTCGCCATAGGAGAACCACGCACCGCTCTTCTTGATCACGTCGGTGTCCGCGGCGATGTTGAGGACGATATCGAGGTGGGAGATACCCTGTCCGAATATGATGGGGAACTCGACCGACTTGAACGGCGGCGCGAACTTGTTTTTCACGATCTTGACGCGCGTCTTCTGGCCGATGATGTTGATGGTTCCGCCGCTGGTATCCTTGATGGAGCCGGCGTTACGAACTTCCAGACGTACCGAGGAGTAGAACTTCAGCGCCACGCCGCCGGTGGTCGTTTCCGGGTTGACGTACGACGGTACGCCGATCTTCATACGGGTCTGGTTGATGAAGATCACCGAGGTATTGGACTTGCTGACGATGCTGGTCAGTTTTCGTAGCGCTTGCGACATCAGCCGTGCCTGAAGTCCGACGTGGCTGTCGCCCATCTCGCCTTCGATCTCGGCTCTGGGAACGAGCGCCGCAACGGAGTCAACGATGATCAGATCGATCGCGTTGCTGCGGACGAGTGTTTCCACGATCTCCAGCGCCTGCTCGCCGCCGTCGGGCTGCGAGATAAGCATGCTGTCGGTATCGACGCCGAGCTTTCGTGCGTAGAAGGGATCGAGCGCGTGTTCCGCGTCGATGAAGGCGATGGTGCCGCCCAGCTTCTGCGCTTCCGCGGCGATGTGCAGGGTGAGGGTCGTCTTGCCGGATGCCTCAGCGCCATAGACTTCGGTGATGCGTCCTTTGGGGATGCCGCCGATTCCGAGCGCCGCGTCGAGGTTGATCGCGCCGGTTGGGATCACATCGACGTCCAGCTTGGGCTTGTCGCCCATGCGCATGATGGTTCCGACGCCGTATTTCTTCTCGAGTTGATTCATCGCGGTCTTCAAGGCATCTGCTTTGCCTTTGTCAGCCATGGTTCCTCCTTTGTAAATCGTAGCTGCTGATCGCGGTATAGACGGGTCCTTCCGGCTGCAGCACGCTTTTGTATAATGTTATCTGGTTAATATTGGCTTTGGTTATCTTCGGCTTGTAGCTCAGCATGCGCGCGACCTGTTCCATATCGACGCTGGATTTGACCCGCCCCAACGTGGCATGCAGCTTCAGCGGTTTGTTGTCGAGATCGTAGCCCATCCCCCCGGCGATACTGCGGATTTTTCCCGGAAGCGAGAGGACGCGTTTTTCGTCCGTCTGGTAATGCACCCAGATCACGCGGGGATTTCTGCTCGGGATCGCCTGGATGCGCGGCTCGTATATCTCGAATTCCGATTGATCGGCGAGTATTTCCGCTGCGGCGATATCCAGTTCGCGGATGTCTTGTGGCGCGATGTCGCCCAGAAATTTCAGGGTGATGTGCATCTGCTCTGGACGTACCCACTTGATTCCCCGCGGAATGATGTTGCGCAACTCGTCGGTCAGCCGGTCGAGTTCGTCGATGACCTCTTCGGGAAGCTCGAACGCAAAGAAAGCACGCATCAGCGCTTGTATCCGAACATCCGCAGCAGCGACTTGCGGTCTTCGATGTCTTTGTTCGTCTCGACGCCCTTGGGTGATTCGCCGTCGATCACGCCCAGGACGCCGCGACCCTGTTCCGTCTCAGCGAGCACGACTTCAACCGGGTTGGCGGTCGCGCAGAAGATATTTACGATTTCGCGGACGTCTTTCATGGCCGGCAGGACATTGATGGGGAAGCAGTCTCTAAGCACGATCAGGAAAGTATGACCCGCGCCGATTCGTTTCTGGTTTTCCACCGCGAGGTCGATCAGTTCCTTGTCGGTGCCGTCGAACCGAACCAGGCAGGGACCGGACGCCTCGTTGAACGCCAGACCGAATTTGATACCGGGAACGCTGTTCACGAGGGCTTCGTAGATGTCCTCTACCGTCTTGATGAAATGTGACATACCGTAGATGATATTCAGTTCTTCCGGTACATCGATTTTTTCTGTTATAATCTGCATTGGTACCTCCAAACATGGACTTTGATCAACCGAATACTTCCCCGATAAAAAAATAGCCCCTTCAAAATGAAAGGGGCTTGAAAATCAGTCAAATGATTTCTTATATGATTTTCTTATGGAAATCAGAAATCTATTAGACGACTTTACGTACTTTGTTTGCTTTGAGACAGGAAGCGCAGATGTTGATCTTCTTCACTTCGCCGTCGATCTCGGCCCGAATCTTACTCAGATTCGGCTGGAAGCGACGCTTGGTCGCGTTGAGGGCGTGGCTGCGGTTGTTGCCAACCTGAGCCTGCTTGCCGCATACGTCACATATTCTTGACATGATAACCACCTGTTATGATTTCTATTTCGTGTCATAAAAAAAGATACGACAATTTATGGCAAGGAAATTATTAGAATAAAGAAGATAGAAGGTAGGAGAAAGAATGGAGAGGGGAGAGCCAACGTGCGCTGAATCCCTACCCACATGCATCTTCGCCCGATCCCGCCTTATGCGTGGATATACCGCACCTTTCTGACTATCGAACAATGAATAAAGGTGCGGAACACCACGCATACAGCGGGAAACAAACGAATCTGCTATGCGGGGACTCAATTCACGATGAGGCTATTGCTTCATCGGCAGGTAAATATCGAACCGTGCGCCCCTTTCGATGTTGGACGCTGTGATTTCACCCTTGTGGTCGTTGACGACCTTTTTGCAAATCGCGAGGCCCAGCCCGGTGCCGTTGGTCTTGCCTTTGGTAACGAACGCCTCGAAGATGGAGGGCAGGATCTCTTCCGGGATTCCGGGTCCGTTATCGCGGATCGAGATATGGAGCCTGTCGTCTTCCCGTTTTGTTTCTATATCTATATTGCCGTTTTTCCCGACTGCTTCCATCGCGTTCTTGATAATGTTGACCAGTGTTCTTTTTATCCGCTTGCGATCGAGGTGAACGGGATTCTCGACGTGATTGATCACGCGAAGTTCGATATCGCGGTCTTTAGCGATGGGGTACATGTCTTCCATGATATCGCTGCAAAGATCGTCCATGCAGCATGGCTGGATATCAAGCGCGATGCGTTCGCCCTTGGCGAAGTCGAGTATTTCACGCACCATGTCGTCGAGGACGCTGGTTTGCTGGACGATTCGCTTGATATATTTCGACGTATCGGGGTAGAGGGTTTCCAGCAGTTGCGCAGTTAGTACGATGACGGTGATGGGCGTCTTTATATCGTGCACAATCTTGCTGGCGGCGGAGCCGATGGCGGCGAGTTTGTTGCGCGTGATGAGGTTGTCGAGCACGGTGGCAAACTGCTTGTTTGTGTTGCGCAAGTGTTTGGACATGGTTTTGGTAAGATTGAAGATCACCTGCGGGTATTGGAGGCATATCTTGAGGAAATCACGTTTGTCCATGCGAAGCAGGACGACGTCCGTAACCGCCTTCGCCGTCGCGGAGCGCGGGCTTTCGTCAACCAGTGCCATTTCGCCGAAGAACTCGTAGGGTTCCAGCGTGTTCAACTCTGCTTGAGTATCCAGGTCGTCGCGGATTTTCTTGGTGATTTCGAGGGAGCCTTCTTTCAATATATAGAAGCTGTCGCCGATCTCGTTTTCCGAGAAAACGATCTTGCCGGCGGGTAGTCGCATTTCGTGGAAATGCTCGGATACGATCATCAGCTCGTCGTTGCTGAGTGAATCGAAGAAGTGGACGTTCCGTAATATATTGACCATGTTCATGTCTGTTTCCTCCAGAAATAGTCTGTTGCATTTTACGCGATTTGTCAATAAAAAGATTAAAATCGCAGGCTGAAGATCGTCTCCACCCCCATAACGGATCGTACGCTGATCGTTCCGCCGTGCAGACGCATCATCTGGCGGGCCAGTGCCAGACCGATTCCGGTGCCGGAAGGCTTTGTCGTGAAGAAGGGTATGAATATCTTGTCGATCACGTCTTCCAGAATGCCGGCTCCGTTGTCATAGACCTGTATGACCGGTTTGCTGTTCTGTCCCACAAATGCCGCGATGCCGATCCTGCCGTTTTCGCGATCCCGTAGCGCGTGTTTCGCGTTCTGCACGAGGTTGATCAGGATCTGTTCGACCATGCTCTCGTCGGCGGTCAGTTCCAGCTCTTCCGGCACGATTTTGATGGTGAATTCGATTCCGGCTGAGTGCAGCTCTTCTGCGAAGAGATTGTGAAGGTTGTCGAAGAGGCTGCGGATGGGGAAGATGGTGAAGTTCGGCTTGGGAATGCGGGTCAGATTGCGGTATGACTGGACGAATTTCAGGAGCCCCGAGCTGCGTCGTTCGATGGTCCGCACAGCGCTGCTGATATCGTTGAAGGTCTCGTCGCAGGTAAAACTCTCCTGGGTCTCCTCATGAATCTCCTCCAGCATCTGGTTGATGGTGGAAGAGAGCGAGGCAATGGGTGTGATGGAGTTCATGATCTCGTGGGTGAGAACCCGAATCAGCTTCTGCCAGGCTTCCAGTTCCTGTTCTTCCAATTCGCTCTGGATATTCTGGATGGAAACCAGGATAATGGTGCGATCCCTGAGCTTGAACTCGGTGGCGTACATGGCGAGTTGTAACAGCTCGTCGTGCTGCTGTAGCTTGACCATCGCCTTTTCACCAGACCGCAGTGAGATGATTTTCTCGTAGAGCGTGGAGCTGAATCCTTTGAGCGAATTCACGTTTCTCAGATGGTCCATGCGAAAGAGGAGTTTCGCCGCATGGTTGTATATCTCCACATCGCCATTGGAGCGAAAGGCGATCAGCGCGATACCCACGTGCTCCACCACGTTTTTCAGGTAGTGGTAGTGGATCTCGCGATCGGTGCTGATGCGCTGGAAATCGTTGATCACATTGTTGAAGGAATTCTTCAGTACATCGAAGGAAGACCCCAGTCCCTTAACCTCGAACGAACTGCTGAACTCCGAATAGCGGATCGAGTTGAGAAACGTGGTCAGCATCATGTTGGTGCGCTCGACGTAGAGGATCAGGAATACCACCTCGACGACGACCGCAATGCTGATGACGACCTTCAGGCCCAGCGGGACGTTCAGCGGAAGCGTATAGAAGAATCCGAAGATCGTCAGAGAAAGCAGCAGCACGCGCATGACGCACTGTAAGCGGAAACTTCCGAATCTCATAGACCGTATTTCTCGAGCCTTCGATAAAGCGACGTGCGGGTCAGACCGAGTTCGCGCGCAGCCTGGGTGATGTTGCCCTTGTACTTGCGGATCACCTTCTCGATCGTCTTCTTCTCGACCTCCTCGAGGTTGTAGGTCTCGATCACGAATTCCTCGTTGCCCTTATTGTTGGCGGAGAGCAGGAAATCACCCGCTTCGAGGTGGCTGGATTCGCTCAGAATGATGGCGCGTTCGATGGCGTGCTGAAGCTCGCGGACGTTGCCGGGCCAGTGGTACATCTCGAGCTTTTTCATCGCGCTGCTGCCGATACCGGCGACGTCCTTGCCGTATTTTTTTGCCATGCGCTTCAGAAAGTGGTTCGCCAGAAGCGGGATATCCTCGATGCGATCCCGCAGCGGCGGAAGATGGATTTCGATGGTGTTGATGCGGTAGAGCAGGTCCTGACGGAAGCGCTTCTCCTTGGTCAGTTGATGCACCGGCGTGTTCGTGGCGCAAATCAATCTGACATCGACCGGGATGTGCTTGTTCGATCCGACGCGGATGACTTCGCCTTTCTCGATGACGGTCAGGAGCTTTGCCTGAAGCGGCATCGAGAGGTTCCCGATCTCGTCCAGGAACAGCGTACCGCCGGAAGCGATCTCGAATCGACCGGGGCGATCCTTCTTGGCGTCGGTGTAGGCGCCCTTGACGTGCCCGAAGAGCTCGCTCTCGAAGAGGGTTTCGCTGATAGAGCCGAGATCGACGCTCAAGAAATTACCTTGGCGCGTGGAATTGCGGTGCAACGCCCGGGCGACAAGTTCCTTACCGGTACCGTTTTCGCCGAGGATCAGGACGCTGGCGTCTGTGTGGGCGACTTTTTTAATGGTGGCGAAGACGCGCCGCATCTCTTCCGAGACGCCGATAAAATCCTGGAACGGCTGATCGTAGGCGTCGCTGAGACCTTCCTGTCGCTCGCGCAGTGCGGACGCTTCGCGCTTGGACTGGCGCAGGTTGACCGCGCTGTGGATCGTCGCCAGAAGCTTTTCGTTCTGCCAGGGCTTCAATACGAAATCGGCAGCGCCGGCATGAACCGCGCGAACGGCCTTCTCCACATCGCCGAATGCCGTAATGAAGATTACCACCGCATCGGGATCGATCTCGAGGATGCGCTCGAGCCAGTAGAATCCCTCTTTGCCGCTGATCATGTCGGACGAGAAATTCATGTCCAGCAGGATCACATCGTAGTTGCCTTCCTGCATCCGCTCGGGAATTCGCTGCGGATTCTGCTCGGTTTCGATCGATTCCACCTGCTGCTTGAGCAGGAGTCTCAAGGATATCAGGATATCTTCGTTGTCGTCGATGGCAAGTATTCTTCCAATTTTCTCTGGCATGTTGCGTCCTTTGTCTATATCGTTAATAGTCGTGTTTCTTTATCGCGGCTGATTTTCCGAATCCGTTTGAAATCGTCAATCTTTATTGTTCGGAATCGTACACTTTTCGTGGAGACGCCGCTCGTGTCATCCTTGAGCGAAGTCGAAGGATCGGCGGCTACAGTGGGAAGATGACTGTCCCTTCGTAGCGCTCGACCTCTGTGATTTTCAGACGGAGTCTGGCAAATCGAATCCCGAGTGAATCGCAGGCGAGCTTCCGAAAATGTAAGAATGCAGAAAGTTTTCGTATTGGAGCAAAAAATGCGAGGAAAGCGAATACACTGACAATAAAAGGGAATACTTGGGAAAGAGGTTCATTAAATACTTGACAGGGGCGTTATTTACAGGAAAATGTCACTGCCTTGTTGTGCAAGGAGGAACCTAATGAAGATTGGAAGAAGTTTGATTGTTCTGGCGATAATGGTTTCTGTAGCGGCGCTTGCTGCTGCAGAGAATGTATCTATATATGATATTCAATACACTGTCAATCCGGGAGCGGAAGGGACGTATCCTTCACTTTTCGATGGCAGTACGGTTCAGACAGAAGGCGTGGTCACTTCGATCGGATACGATGACGATTCGTTTACGCTTGCCGGTACGGACGGCGGTCCCTGGAACAGTATCGTTGTGCAGGCGCGCAGCCAGATCGACAGTCAGAATCTGCGAGTTGGCGATTTTATAACGCTGGTGGGTGAAGTGCGCGAGAATTTCGGAAGCACGGAAATCCGCAACGTGAGTTTATTGCGTCGTCGCGGCAGTGCGGTCGTACCGCAGCCGGTCAGTGTAACGACGGGCGAGCTTTCGGTAACCGAATCGCTGGAAGGCGTTCTGGTAAAGATTCACAGTGTGAACATCGTCAGTCTGCGGCAGGAGACAAGCTGGAATATCAATGATGGCACGGGTATGTGCAAGCTGTTCGACGGATTTGGCGTGATGAACGGTCGTAAACGATCCAACCGCGCAGGTGACACCCTCGAATATATTCAGGGGATCGTCGTGTACAGCTATGGCGAATATCAGGTTTGTCCACGGGCGATCAGCGATCTGTCCAGCACGGGTTCTCACCAGGTTCACGGAACATCCTGGGGACGCGTAAAATCTTTGTATAAATAAGAATGAGATAAACTCGACAGAAACTGCCTCCACACTCGAGGCAGTTTTTTTTCGGATGATTTTGCGAGACTGGATAAAGAAGGAGGAGTTGTGAAGAAATTTCTGAAGAATCTTGTCGTACTCGGCATTCTGGCAGCCGGTGGTTACTGTGTTTACAAGTTTATTGTGCGCTTGAAGCAAACGCTCAAGCTGGACAAGTCACTGCCTCTCTTCCTCAAGAACACGATCGGTGAAAAGCCCGGCATCCAGATCAATTTACAGTTCCGGTCCCTGGCCATCATACTCAAGTTCTCGGCAGAGACATTAGCCCGGGAAACGGACATCGAACAGTTCGTTCGCGAATACATCGAGGATTTCTATCCGGCGCTGGCTCAGATGTCGCTTACGGTGCGTCTGGAAGAGAAGCCGGTCGAGAAAGAAGTGGACCTGGAACCGGAAACACCCGAGACGGAAGAATCTGATTCATAATAATTTGCACAGATATTCCGCGCAAGCTCTCAATCCGTATGCGGAGCGGGTTTGCGCATGAAACCGCAAATCTTTGGCAAACGTGTGATCTTATGGAATTTCAAAAGATTAGACAAAATCCTTGACAAAGATTTCAGGGTTCGGAAAACAGAAATTCAAAACTGAGTTAAGGAGTGGAATTATGACCAAGGCTGATTTAGTGAAGACCATTTCACAGGAAACGGGAATAATTCGCAAAGACGTTGCAATCGTAGTGGATACATTCCTCGATGCGGTCAAGGACAGCATGAAAGAAGGAAATCATATCGAAATTCGCGGCTTCGGAACATTCAAGCTGAAAATCAGGAAACCCCGGATCGGGCGCAACCCGAAAACCGCCGATAAGGTGCCGGTTCCTGAACGTGTTGTTCCTACTTTCAAGTTCTCCCGCGCTTTCAAGGACGATGTAGCCGACGCGAATATTGAACTTTTAGAACAATAACAGGGGGATTGAATGCCTTGCGGAAGAAAGCGTAAGAAACATAAAATCAACACGCACAAACGGAAAAAAAGGCTTCGCAAAAACCGTCATAAAAAGAAATAACGGATGATCGGTTCAACGATCCGATTGTCGTTATTCGAGTCGGTTCTTGATTCCTGCGGATAAACCTTTGAACATTATGAATTGAATCATAGAATGCCGCTGCAACGAGCAGCGGCTTTTCTATGTCCGGAATTCGAATCCATGAATACATCCCATTCACCTGATCTGGATCAGCTGCCCATTGCAGCAGTGGTTATTTCTACGGATGGACTCATCCTGAACAGCAACCGGCTGTTCATTGAGATGGCGGACAGTCGCGGACAGGGTAATTCGCTTACACAACTGATACTCGACGAAGAACGCGAATCGTTCAGGAGATGGATCGGAAAGACTATTGAGTCAGAGATTCCCACACGGCACACCATCTCATTGCCTTCAACAAGAACTCCGGGAAGGATTCTCGAGTTGAGAGCGCTATATAACCATGACCGTCAAACAATCATTGTTACAATGGTCGATTTCATCACCCCAGCTTATACCGAAGCCCATCGATTGCGACGTTTCGAAGAGTATCACTACGAATTACTGAACATTCCGGATTTAATACTCTTCCGATACGACTTCGTGCGGGATCGGATCGATTATCTCAGTCCATCGGTCGAAAACATGCTTTCACTACACAGGGACACACTTCTTGATCTCTCCTTCGAAGAGCTGATGCGATTCGTCCATCCCGATGATTACGATCGAGTCCATTCATTCTTGATGGAGTCGCTCGATGGGCAGACCACAACAGATGGTGTGTCGCTTCAGTTCAGGGTATGTGGAACGGTTCAGCGGGAAACCTGGGTGCAGATGCACCTCATTTTCAATTACGAATCCGGACGTGCGATATCAGTATTGACGACGCTCTTCGATATCACAAAACAGAAAAACGCAGAGAAGGAATTAATGGCGTCCCGGAACGAACTGGAATCGCGTGTCATGACAAGGACGCTGGAGCTGATCAAGACCAACGAGCGCCTGCTGAGCGAGATATCGGAACGAATCCACGCCGAGATTGAGATGAAGGAAAGCGAAGAGCGATTCAGAAACATATTCGAGCAGGGTTACGATGGGGTCGTTCTGCTTGATCCTGGCGGAAAAATCATCGCCTGGAATCGTGCGATGACGCGCATAACCGGCTTGAGAAACGAAGAGGTTATCGGGCGTATGTTCCACGACATACAAGTCGTTATCACAGCCGACGATACGCGAAAAAGTCAGATCGGGAAGAAATGGAAAGACAGGATGGAGCGATTCTATCATAGCGGGACGGCCGATTTCGTCAACATGGTGGAAGAGGACGAATATCGTTCATCGGATTCCGGGACACGGATTGTCGAACGGGTCTTTTTCCCCATCCAGATATCCAAGGAAATGAGCCTGGGTATGTTGATTCGCGATATCACAACGACCCGGCAATCTCTGGAAGCTCTGCGCGAATCGGAAGAGAAGTTCAGGATCCTGTCCGAGGAATCGCCCAATCTCATCCTGATCGCATCGCGTGACAAGATCGAATATCTGAACAATATCTGGCATAGAATGACCGGTTTCGATCGTATAACAACGGAACCGGCAGCACGGTCCCTGTTGGAGGTCGTTGTGCCGGAAGATCGCCATCGGATACTCCGGATCGTCGCCGGAATCAATAAAAGCGACATGATTCCACCTTGGGAGATGTCACTGGTTACTGCTAAGGGAGAACGTCTGACGCTCGTGGTTAGCTGCCGGAAGATTCAGTATAATGGTAAACCGGCCGTTCTGGCGATTGCCACCGATATCACACAGATCCATCGAATGCAGCGACGCATCGAGGATGCGAAGCGATTCAGGGAGATCGAACGTCTGTCGATTGGCGTTGCGCACGAGGTGCGGAATCCGCTCAATACAATCGTTGCGATTTCGGAAGTACTGAAAAGCGAGTTCGGGCATCTACCTTCCATGAAAGAATATCTGAACCATATCAGCATCCAGGTGGAGCGACTCACGCGTTTGATGGGGGACCTCCTCGAATTCGGCAAGAAAACTCATCTTGATATCATGGAAAACATTTCGCTCTTGACGATCAGCAAAGCAACCGTGAAGATGTGGCAGCAGGATAATAAATTCCCTGGATTCACAGTCGAGATGGATACTTCTTCATGTCCGGAAGAGCCTTTGATTCGCACCGATGTGCCGAGAATGCAACAGGTGATTCTGAATCTTCTCGACAATGCCGCACAGCACAGTCAGGAGCAAAAAAAGATCATCATGCGTCTGTCATCGGAGGGCGAGTCGATCGTGGTCGTCGAGATTGTCGATCGCGGTCATGGGATTAATCCGAAGGATATCCCACGGGTATTCGATCCGTTCTTTACCCGAAGAAGCAAAGGCTCGGGTCTCGGGCTCAGCATCGTCAAGAGCATCATCGAGAAAATGGACGGTACGATCGAATTGAGGAACAATGAAGGCTCCGACGGATGTCGTGCGATCATTCGGCTGCCGCTGGCAAGGAGGTTGGAAGTATGAAACCCCGAATTCTCATGATCGATGACGATCCAAGTATCGCGTTCAGTTTCACCAAGTTTCTCAACGGGCGCGGATACGACGTTATAACCGCCGGTTCGCTCGAAGAAGCGCGGGAAGCGCTTCGGCTGCATCCGATCAATGCGATGATTCTGGATCAAATGCTGCCCGACGGTGACGGGATCGATTTCCTGACCGAGCTTCGCGAGAGCAACGAAACCCTCCCCATCATCTTCATCACCGCGCACGGGAATGTAAACCTCGCGGTGGAGGCGATGCGTAAGGGCGCTGATAATTTCATGGTCAAGCCGGTCAATATGAGCGGACTGGAGCTGTTTCTGAGCAAGAGCGTCGAGCTGGGACGGCTCCGCCAGACCGACCGTATATCTCAGCGGACCAAGAAAAGCAAGGTCGAGATGTTCATCGAGGAACGCCCGGTCATGAAATCGATCCTCGACTATGCCAGACTCGCGGCGTACAACGACACCATTATATTGATCCACGGCGAAACCGGAACCGGAAAAGGAATGCTCGCACGATGGATCCACGAGAACAGCTCCCGGAAGAACAATCCGTTTGTGCAGGTGAACTGCGCCGGACTGAAAGACGAACTGCTTGCCAGCGAACTCTTCGGCCACGCCAAGGGCGCTTTTACGTCGGCGGTTCAGGAGAAGCAGGGACTGGTCGAATTTGCCAACAACGGGACACTCTTTCTGGACGAGATTTCTTCCATGAGCATGCAGGTGCAAGCGGAACTGCTCAAGGTTATCGAGGACAAGACTTTCCGGCGTCTGGGCGAGACACGCACCAGAACCAGCGATTTCCGGCTGATTTGCGCCTCGAATCAGGATCTTGAAATGGTGGTCGATGCCGGAAATTTCCGTTCCGATCTCTACTACCGCATCAACGTTTTCCCGATCAACATGGTCTCGTTGCGGGATATGAAAGACGATTTGAGGGGCCTGGTTCGGCAGATTCTATACGACAGAAACGCACCCGAAATCGATCTGAACGCCAAAGTCATGAAGCTACTCTCCGATTACTCCTGGCCCGGCAATATCCGTGAGTTGAGTAATGTCCTCGAACGAGCTATGATTCTGGCGAAGGGTAAGATGCCCTCCGTCGAGCATTTCCCGGGATTGCGTTTTTCCAAGACCAACGTTCTGCCGAAAACGATCAAGCCGCTGGAACAAATCATTGAAGAATATATCACGATGGTGATGGAGCACTGCGGTAACGATACGATCAAGGCATCCGAGATGCTGGGAATATCGAGGCAGGCACTTTATCGCCGTTTGCGCAAGATGAAGCACTCTTCCGGCAACGAGTAGATTTTGGCACTGTTGCATATCTACCGCTCGATTTCCCATCGCTAACATCATTAGCCCATGGTGTGAACCATGGGTAAAAGGTTTCCTTCCAAAAAGGAAAACCGCGTGTTTTCATTCAACCCATGGTTCACACCATGGGCTACGCAAAGTGATCAATTATTCGTATAAGGCAATTCGATTCGGAAGATCGCGCCGTGCTTCTCGGCGTTCCGCACACGAATTACGCCGCCAAGGCTGCGGATGAAATTCTCCGTGATCGATAGCCCGAGCCCCATTCCCTTCATCGGACTCTTGGTGGTGAAGAACGGATCGAACACATGATCGAAGTGGGCGGGTGCGATGCCGGTTCCGTTGTCTTCGATTTCGATGGCGACACTCTGCGATTCCTTAATGGTTCGAACGAAGATGATCCTGATCTGCCGATCGACGTTTCGAAGGGAGTCCAGCGCGTTGTTGACCAGATTCAGGATCGATTGCTCCAACAGCACGGGATACGTCTTTATATCGGTCGGCTGGTCGCAGTAGTCTCGTACGATTTCCACATTCTGCTCGCGGCATTGTGTTCTCACCATCGCGAGCGCGCTGTCGATGGTCTGCTGGAGATTGCATTCGTGAACTTTGTAGATGGGTTCTTTGTATATGAGCGAGCGCATGTGCCGGATGATGTCGTGGATTCTCCGACTCTGCTCCGAGATGAACCCCAGCGCTTCCCAGAGTTCGTCCGTGCGGATCTGATCCGGCTGATCCTTCCAGTAGAGGAGACCGTCCGCTTTGCTCATCAGGGCGGTCAACGGCTGATTGATCTCGTGCGCGATGCCCGAAGCCATCGTTCCAAGCGCTGCGAGGCGCAGCGAACGTTCCGCGATCTTCTCCATCTCGATCTTCTCGCTCTCGATTCGAACTCGCAGGGTGATGTCTTCGCCCGAGCTGAGCGATCCGACGATTTTGCCTTCATGATCGTATAGCAGCGTCGTATGCCACGAGATAATCCGCGTCACTCCGGTTCGGGTTACGATGCGATTCTCGAACGACCGTACCGGTTCGGATAGTCCTGCCATCATTTGCTGGTAGTTGTATTTTCTAAAGGCGCGTTCCTGCGGCGCTGCGCAGAGATCGTACCAGTTTTTACCGATCAATTCATCCTGTCGATAGCCGGTGATCCGGCACCCCGTTTCGTTGATCAGGCTGGTGTTTTCGTCCCGATCCATCGCGAGGATGATCACCCCTGCGATCCGAAGATAGTGCTCTGCGCGGAGCTTCTCTTCGCGCAGCCGGTCTTCGTTTTCCCGATGCTGTATGATATCGCAGAGCTTGTCCGCGTATCCCTTGATGAGCTTGTTCTCGAATATCTCCAGAAATTCCAGATTCGTATCGATATAGCCGATGTAGAGCGAGCCGCGATTGATATCGTTGATCACGATGTCGTACATCAGGGTATTTCCGGTTTCCCGCTCGATGTTACGACAATGGGAGTAGGTCTTGCCGTCGAGGATGATCTTGCTGAACACTTGATCCGGGTATTGCATACTGGGCGGGATGATGTCGCGCGTGAATCTCGCAAGGATTTCGGTAAGCGGGAGCGCTTCGGTCGCGAGTCTGTTCAGCGCATAGAGCCCTTCAAGCTCCTTGATGCGTTCTTTGAGATCGAGTTCAAGAGATTTCTTTGTATTCTTGCGGGGCATTTTTTTCTCCTGCCTGTAGATTGATTATGGATACGGAAACGATGTCAAATGAAATCTGAAAATCACAAGGAACGTGAGAAGTTTATGTTATGATTTTCAATATGTTAGAGATTTCGATTCAAGGAAACCCGTGAATGTGGGAAAAATAAATTGACACAAAAGGGTGGGTGGTATGATTTTGCGCACTCAGCATGTGATATTTGAATTGAACATAACGGTGATTTGTTTCGAGAAAAGAGTTGACAGAAAAGCGTTGGAATTTTTTGTTGAGAAACTGTCAGCTTGCCGATGTAGCTCAATGGTAGAGCAATGGTTTTGTAAACCATCGGTTGGGGGTTCGATTCCCTTCATCGGCTCCATACATGGAGAGGTTCCCGAGCGGCCAAAGGGAACAGACTGTAAATCTGTCGTCGAAGACTTCGGAGGTTCGAATCCTCCCCTCTCCACCATTTTCTCTCCGATGCAGCGAACTGCTGCAAAGGAGAGCGTTCTATATCCGGTGGATTCATAGCCAGCCATCGGATTTCGGGCGGGAATAGCTCAGCTGGCTAGAGCATCAGCCTTCCAAGCTGAGGGTCGCGGGTTCGAATCCCGTTTCCCGCTCCATTTTTTTCGAAAAATGAAAGCTCATGTAGCTCAGTCGGTAGAGCACTTCCTTGGTAAGGACGAGGTCACCGGTTCAAGTCCGGTCATGAGCTCCATTTTTTTTATTTAGCAATCTGGGATTTGACATTAACGAATATATAACCTGGAGGAATCATGGCAAAGGCGAAATTTGAGAGAACGAAGCCTCATGTAAACATAGGAACGATTGGTCACGTCGATCACGGCAAGACCACGCTAACCGCTGCGATCACGCTCTATCTGAGCAAGAAGACCGGCGCGACGTTCCGTTCATTCGACAGTATCGACAACGCTCCGGAAGAGCGCGAGCGCGGTATCACGATCGCGACGGCTCACGTGGAGTACGAGACGGCGAATCGCCACTACGCGCACGTTGACTGCCCCGGTCACGCCGACTACGTGAAGAACATGATCACGGGCGCGGCCCAGATGGACGGCGCTATCCTCGTGGTGAGCGCAGCGGACGGTCCGATGCCGCAGACCCGCGAGCACATCCTGCTTGCGCGTCAGGTGGGCGTACCCGCGATGGTCGTGTTCATGAACAAGTGCGACCTCGTCGATGATGAAGAGATTCTCGAGCTTGTGGAACTTGAAGTCCGCGAGCTTCTTTCCGAGTACGAATTCCCGGGCGACGACATTCCGGTGGTCAAGGGTTCCGCGCTGAAGGCGCTGAACGGCGACCCGGAAGGCGAAGCGCAGGTACAGGAACTGATGGACGAAGTCGATCGTTACGTACCGCTTCCCGAGCGCGACATTGACAAGCCGTTCCTTATGCCGGTCGAAGACGTGTTCTCGATCCAGGGACGCGGCACGGTCGCAACCGGTCGTATCGAACGCGGTCAGGTCAAGGTCGGCGAGAAGGTCGAGCGGGTGGGAATCCGCGAAACCGTCGAAACCACCTGTACCGGAGTGGAAATGTTCCGTAAGATTCTGGACGAAGGTCAGGCCGGCGACAACGTCGGAATGCTTCTTCGCGGCATCGCCAAGACCGATATCGAGCGCGGTATGGTTCTTGCGAAACCGAAGTCGATCACCCCTCACACCAAGTTCACCGGCAAGACCTACGTGCTGACCGGAGACGAAGGTGGACGTCACAAGCCGTTTTTCAGTGGCTACCGTCCGCAGTTCTACTTCCGCACCACGGACGTGACCGGCACACTGACGCTTCCTGAAGGCGTCGAGATGGTTATGCCCGGCGACCACGTCGAGGTCAACGTTGAACTGATCACCCCGATCGCTATGGAGCAGGGTCTCCGCTTCGCTATCCGCGAAGGCGGACGCACCATCGGCGCCGGCGTCGTCGGTGACATCCTCCAATAACGGGATTTATCATGCGAGAAATAATCATCCTTGCTTGCGAAGAGTGCAAAAACAGGAATTACACGACGACCAAGAATCGCCGTAATCATCCGAACCGGCTCGAACTGAAGAAGTTCTGTCCGAATTGCCGGAAGCACACGAATCACAAGCAGACACGATAGCGAATTATAACAGGGTAGGACAGTAGTTCAATTGGTAGAGCACCGGTCTCCAAAACCGGGGGTTGCGGGTTCGATTCCTGCCTGTCCTGCCAGTTTTCAAAGAGAAAGCGCTTCCAAAGCCTTTCTTTTTGTGTGTAGCGGCCCGGAGAATATCGAGCCGGTGAACCGTAGAAGCCAGTCGTTCCGAGATTAAAACGGAGCGACGCAAGAAGGAAGTACACATATGTTCAAGAAGCTCTGGAAATTTCTGAAAGATGTCTGGCACGAAAAACAATACATCACCTGGCCGTCAAAGGACGACCTGAAAGAAGGAACGATCGTCGTGATCTCGATGTCCGCGCTCGTTGCCGTTTTCCTTTCGGTCGTTGACTGGATATTCTCGATCTTGATGCGCTTCGTTATTTATAGAGGTTAGCGCAATGAAGAAATGGTATGTCATCCACACCTTTGCATCCCAGGAAAACAAGATTCGTGATTTGCTCGAGGCGGGAGTGAAGGATACGGAGCTGGAAGACAAGCTCGGTCAGATTCTGATCCCGACTCAGACGACATACCTTATTCGTGAAGGCAAGAAGATCGAACGTGAACGAAAGGTGTTCAACAGCTATATCATTATCGAAGCGGAACTCACCAGAGAACTTCAGAGCTTTATTCTGAATCTACCGGGGGTAACCAATTTTCTCGGCACCGGGAAGAAGGCCGTTCCGCTCGACCAGGATGAAGTCAACAGGCTTCTGGGTATCGCGGACCGGGATAACTCGGATCAAGCGGATATCGAATTCCTGCCTGGTGATATCGTGAAAATTACCGCAGGTCCTTTCACCGATTTCAAGGGTGTGATTCGTAGCGTCACCGCGGAGACCAGAAAATTGACGGTAGAGGTAACCGTATTTGGTCGCGTGACCCCGGTGGAAGTGTCGATTGACCAGGTAGAAATAAACAAATAAACATATAGAGGCAAACATGGCAAAACCGAAAGATGCTGTAAACGTTATCAAGTTGCAGTTGCCTGCCGGACAGGCAACACCCGCGCCTCCGGTGGGACCAGCGCTGGGTCAGGCGGGCGTCAACATTCCGGAGTTCTGCAGACAGTTCAACGACCGAACCAAAGACACCCCGGGAATGATTTTCCCGGTGCTGATCTACGTCGCGAAAAATAAAAGTTTCACATTTGAACTGAAGACCCCTCCGGCGGCCGTGCTCCTTCGTAAGGAAGCCGGGCTGGCGAAGGGATCCGGGGAGCCGAACAAGACAAAGGTCGGCAATGTCACCAAAGAGCAGGTCAAGAAGATCGCCGAGATCAAGATGCAAGACCTCAATGCTCACACGGTGGAAGCAGCGATGCGTATGATCGAAGGTACTGCGAGAAGCATGGGCGTGACCGTTTCGAAATAACCCCGAATCGAAACAGCGCTTAAATTTCTATCCGCAGGAGATATTCGCATCCAGGAGTAATTATGTTCAGAAGCAAGCGTTACAAGAACGCACAAGAGCTGATCGACCGGTATCGCAGATACGAACTCGACGAAGCTCTTGAAATGATCAAGAAATTGCCCCAGGCGAAGTTCGACGAGACCGTCGAGATACACTTCAATCTGGGCGTTGACCCGCGTAAGGCGGATCAGCAGATTCGTAACTCCATCATACTTCCCAACGGAACCGGTAAGGACGTTCGCGTGCTCGTCTTCGCAGACGGCGACAAGGCGACCGAAGCGACCGAAGCCGGTGCGGAATACGTCGGAGTAGATGACCTGGCTGAAAAGATCCAGGGTGGATGGTTCGATTTTGATATCGTGATTGCAACCCCGAACCTGATGGGTAAGATTGGCCGCCTTGGTCGCGTCCTCGGTCCGCGTGGACTGATGCCGAACCCCAAGGTGGGAACCGTGACGATGGAAGTCGGCAAAGCGGTCAAGGATGCGAAATACGGCAAGGTCGCGTACCGTGTCGATAAGTTCGCCAACCTTCACGTCCCAACAGGTAAGAAGAGCTTCGATGTCCCCAAGTTGAAGGAGAATATTCTGGCTGTCATCTCCGCGGTGATGCGCGACAAGCCTGCAGCGCTGAAAGGCGTTTACATCAAGTCGATCGCACTGACCACAACCATGGGACCTAGTATAAAACTCAACGTAGCGACTGCAACGCTTGAAGCACGCAAATAGGAGAACGCCATGCCGAATCAACATAATAAAGATACGCTGGTATCATTGAAAGAGCGGCTGGATTCAGCCAAGGCGATTGTGCTGGTCGACTACAAGGGAATCAATGTCGAGGAAGTGAACGAACTTCGCAGACGTTTCCGCAGTGCGGGAGTTGATTATTTCGTGGCGAAGAACACGTTGATCAAGATCGCGCTGAACGAACTCGGAATCAAGGAACTTGACGAGTATCTGGTGGGACCGACTGCCGTCGCCGTTTGCAAAGCAGACGAAATCGCGCCGGCTCGGGAACTCGTTAAATTCTGCAAGGAAGTGATGGACGACAAGGAATTCCCGAAATTCAAGCACGGTTTCATCGGAAGTATCGTGATGGACACGAACGAGCTGAATCAGCTCGCGGCGCTGCCATCTCGCGAAGAGCTTCTGGCGAAGGTGCTTTCCGGATTCCAGGCTCCGATCACGGGCTTTGTATATACCCTGTCGGGTATTATCCGAAAATTCGTTTACACAGTCGATGCAATCGCGAAACAAAAAGCAGAATAAGAATCATAAACATAATTGGAGGAACCAATGGCTGACAAGAAGCAACAGGTCATCGAACTCGTAAAAGAAATGACCGTTATCGAGCTTTCCGAACTGGTTAAGGAACTCGAAGAGATATTTGGCGTAACCGCAGCGGCACCGGTTGCCGTAGCAGCGGCTGCAGCGCCTGCTGAAGAAGCGAAAGAAGAAAAGAGCGAATTCGACGTCATCCTGGCAAACGCCGGTGACAAGAAGATCCAGGTTATCAAGGTCGTCCGTACGATCACCAAGCTTGGGCTCAAAGAAGCCAAGGAACTTGTTGACACATGTCCCAAGCCGGTCGTTGAAGGGGTTTCAAAGGAAGAAGCCGAATCGATCAAGGCAAAGCTTGAAGAATCTGGCGCCTCTGTCGAAATCAAATAATGACAGACGTTTTCGAAGTGGGTTTCCACAGTTGAGACCCACTTCGATTTTTTGCATGTCGGACACCAATTCATTTCAAGCCGGAAGGACGGATTTCCCGATCCGGCGGCATGATGTTTTCATCGATGCGGTTCACACCGCATTTTCGTGTCTGCAAGAAGAAGAAACGGTCGCTTGGGTAAATGCGGATATCCCTGTAATTTCCGTATGCTCGCAAGGGGATGCTCTTGCGGCGAATTCTTTATTCATGATCGCAAGAAGAAGAGACAATCTCGAATGTTTAACGGTGAAAAGCTTCCAAAGGGGGAAGCGGGAAGAATCCCGAGCCGTAGAGTGTTGTCTCAGGTAACCATGATAGTAGAAGAAATCAAGTTGAGTTGTTTCCTCTCGAAACCGATAAGCGTGCGATACGGGTATCGGTTTTATCCGCAGTATCGTTTTTAAAAAGGAGTGGGATGTTGAAAGAAACAAAAAACTATTCCCGCATTTTGAAAAGAGCCCGTGACCTCGGGCTGCCGTCTGTGGAGGTTCCAAATCTCCTGGCGATGCAGATCGATTCGTTCGAGTCGTTCCTGCAGCGGGATATCCATCCTCAGAAACGGAAGAACAAAGGTTTACAATCGGTCTTCGATCAGATTTTCCCGATCGAGGATACGAAAGGTGTCTATCTGCTCGAGTTCATCGACTTCTCCGTGCTTAAAGAAAAGTACAGCACCGATGAATGTATCGAACGGAACCTGACCTATCAGGCGCCCATCAAGGCGCGCATGAAACTCACCGTCTATGACGAGGACATCCTCAAGGAAAGCGGTGAGAAGCGGGTGAAGAAGATCATCGAACAGGATGTATTCCTGGGTGAGATTCCGCTCATCACTCCGCAGGGAACCTTCATCATCAATGGCGCCGAACGCGTCATCATCAGCCAGCTCCATCGCTCGCCGGGCGTATCCTTCACCGAGGAAAAGCACCCCAGCGGCAAGATGGTCTATTCGGCGAAGGTGATCCCCTACAACGGTTCCTGGCTCGAGTTCAGCCTCGATATTCACGACACCATGTATGTCCATATCGATAAACGACGCAAATTACCGGTGACGGTTCTGCTTCGCAGCGTGGGAATCTCCAGCAATGAAGATGTCCGCAACGCGTTCTACGAGAAAGAACGGATTCCTGTTTCCGAAGCGCTTGAAAAATATCTATTCGAAGATGTGTTCGACGCTGAAAACGGCGAGGAAATCTGCAAGGCCGGTTCCGAGATCACACAGGAGATCATCGATGAACTGATCGAAGCCGGTATCAACGAGATAGCCGTCGTCGCACCCGACTACGAAATTCACGCGAAAATTATAGAAAACACCATCGCCAAAGACCCGACTGTCGATCAGGAAGAAGCGGTCAAGAAGATCTACAACCTGATCCGTCCGGGCGAAGATCCTTCCTATGAGGACGCACGCGCACTGGTCGAGAGAATGTTCTTCAACGAGAAGCGCTACAACCTCGGCGAGGTGGGCCGCTACAAACTCAACAGCCGACTCGACCTTCATCTACCCGAGGACAAGTTCGTCCTCACCCGTGAAGACCTCGAGGCGATCGTGAACACCATCATCCGCATCTTCCGCAACGAAGAAAACGTGGACGACATCGACCATCTGGCGAATCGCCGTATCCGCACCGTGGGCGAACTCCTCGAAGAGGAATACACCAACGGACTTCTGCGCATCACGCGTATCGCCATCGAACGTATGTCGATCTCGAACGCAGACGAAGTGACGGTTCACGACCTGATCAACAGCAACGCGCTGATCGCGGTCGTGCAGGCGTTCTTCCTTACCGGACAGCTTTCGCAATTCATGGAACAGACCAATCCGCTGGCAGCGTTGACGCACAAGAGGCGCCTCTCCGCACTCGGGCCCGGCGGTCTGACCCGCGACCGCGCCGGATTCGAAGTTCGCGACGTTCACTACTCGCACTACGGACGTATCTGCCCGATCGAGACACCGGAAGGACCCAACATCGGTCTGATCTCCTCACCCGCAATCTATTCGTCCATCAACCGTCTGGGATTCATGGAAACGCCGTACATCAAAGTCGAAAACGGCAAGGTGACCCAGCAGGTGGATTATCTGGACCCTGCGGAAG
The DNA here is from genome assembly GCA_963666875.2 of Cloacimonadales bacterium (SeqCode). GTDB lineage: Bacteria > Cloacimonadota > Cloacimonadia > Cloacimonadales > JAIOQZ01. Next base: position 65,145 of record CAXXPU010000014.1, on the reverse strand, counting down.
AAGATAAATACACCATCGCGCAGGCGAACGTGACCATCAACGAAGAACTGGAACTCACCGACGACCTGGTGTTCGCCCGTAACAAGAGCGAGTACATCCAGGTGAAGCCGGAAGATGTGCAGTACGTCGAGGTCTCGCCGCAGCAGATCGTATCGGTCTCCGCGTCGCTGATTCCGTTCCTGGAACACGACGATGCGAACCGCGCGCTGATGGGCTCGAACATGCAGCGCCAGTCGGTGCCGCTCCTCAATCCTGCCGCGCCGATTGTCGGCACCGGTATGGAGAGGATCGTGGCGCAGGACAGCGGCGTTGTCGCGCTGGCACCCTTCGACGGAATCATCACCGGCGTGACTTCCGCTTACATCGACATCAAGCGCAAGGACTCGGATGAGCTGATGCTCGACATGGGCACCGACAACCGCGTCTATCTGAAGAAATACGCCCGTTCCAATCAGGATACCTGCTTCAACCAGCGTCCGATCGTCAACATCGGCGACGAGGTGAAACAGGGCGATCCGCTCTCGGACGGTCCGTGTATCCAGGGTGACCGGTTCGCGCTTGGGCAGAACATGCTCGTGGCGTTCATGCCGTGGTACGGATACAACTACGAGGACGCGATCCTGCTCAGCGAACGCGTGGCACAGGAAGATATCCTGACATCGATCTACATCGAGGAGCAGGAAGTTCTGGTGCGTAACGTAAAGAACGGTAAGGAAGAGCTCGCATACGACATCCCGAACGTTCCCACGCAAGCGCTTCGCAACCTCGATAAGACCGGTATCATCCGCGTCGGTTCCGTGATCAAGGCTGGCGACATCATCGTCGGTAAAATCACGCCCAAGAGCGTCGATATCGATCCCTCGCCGGAAGAGAACCTCATGCGCGCGCTGTTCGGCGACCGCGCAGGCGACTTCACCAACACCTCCCTCAAGGCAAAGCCCGGTATGGAAGGCGTAGTGATCGACGTGAAGGTGTTCTCCCGTCTCGAGGATATCCACGACTACGAAGAACAGAAAAAAGACGAAATCGCGCGTCTCAAGGCCGAGCAGGCAGAGCGTAACAAACGCATCGAGAAGTTCCTCAAGGACAAGCTCTCTGACTACCTGCTGGGCGAGACGGCAAAGAATATTTCCAATCAGAAGACCAACATCTTCTTCATCCCCGCCGGTAAGAAGATCACCAAGGACGACCTCGGCAAGATCGACTTCAAGAGGTTGAATCTGGACTACGATCTGGTGGAGAATCCGGAGAAGAACCTGCGCATCTACAACGATATCGTGATGAAGGTCAAGACCGCTCGCGAAGAGAGCGCCAACATGTACAAGAAGTCCCGCGATCGCCTAAAACACGGTGACGAGCTTCCGTACGGCGTCCGCAAGATGGTCAAGGTCTATATCGCCAAGAAGCGCAAGGTACAGGTCGGCGACAAGATGGCGGGACGCCACGGTAACAAGGGCGTTATCTCCCGCATCTCTCCCATCGAGGATATGCCGTTCATGGAAGACGGAACCGCGGTCGATATCGTACTCAACCCGCTGGGCGTGCCTTCCCGTATGAACATCGGACAGATTCTGGAAACCCACCTGGGCATGGCAGCCGTCAAACTCGGCTTCCGCGCGGAAACGCCGGTTTTCGACGGCGCGAAGCTGGAAGACATCATCCAGGAAATGGAAAAGGCCGGACTGCCGACCGACGGTAAACAAGTGCTCTACGACGGCAAGACGGGCGAACCGTTCCGCGAGAGGGTGACCGTGGGTATCATCTACATGATGAAGCTCAACCACCTCGTGGCCGACAAGATGCACGCACGCTCGACCGGACCGTACTCACTCATCACCCAGCAGCCGCTGGGCGGTAAGGCGCAGCACGGTGGACAGCGACTCGGAGAAATGGAAGTCTGGGCGCTTGAAGCTTACGGCGCGGCACGGCTTCTGGAAGAGATGCTGACCATCAAGTCGGATGACGTGGATGGACGCACCAATGCCTTCAAGGCGATCACAAACGGTCTCAATCCGCCGGACCCGGGTATCCCGGAATCGTTCAACGTGTTGATTAGCGAGCTCAAGTCGCTCTGCTTCGACATCGATTTCCTGTCCGACAGCGAACTGTAAACGGAGGTTTCAGTGATACGAGAGATCAAACGAGAGAAGAAAATCGAACATTACGACAATGTTCGCATCAAGATAGCATCCCCGGAAGCGATCCGGGAGTGGTCTTACGGCGAGGTAACCAAGCCGGACACACTGAACTACCGTACATTGAAGCCTGAGAAGGAAGGCTTGTTCTGCGAGCGTATCTTCGGACCCGAAAAGGACTACGAATGCTCCTGCGGAAAATACAAGAAGAAAAGATTCGCCAACACGATCTGCGATCGCTGCGGCGTTGAAGTGACCACCTCCCGCGTTCGCCGTTCCCGTATGGGGCACATCGAACTGGCGGTGCCGGTGGCGCATATCTGGTTCGTCAAGAGCGCACCCAGCAAGATCGGCACACTGCTCGATCTGACCATCCGCAAGCTGGAACGCGTCCTCTACTACGAATCCTACATCGTGCTCGATCCGGGCGACAGCGACTACGAAAAGAAGGACCTGATCGACACCGACGAGTACTACGAGATCCGCGATAAAGTCGGCACCAACTTCAAAGCTTTGATGGGCGCCGAAGCGATCAAGATACTGCTGGAAGAACTCGATCTCGAGGCCGAGGCGATGAACCTTCGCGCCATGATCAAGATGGAGACTTCCGCCATGAAGAAACAGAAGGCGATCAAGAAACTCAAGATCGTCGATGCATTCAGAAAATCAGGTAACAAATGCGAAAATATGGTTCTGGAAGTCCTGCCCGTTCTTCCGCCGACGCTGCGTCCGTTGGTGCCGCTGGATGGCGGACGATTCGCGACTGCGGACTTCAACGATCTCTATCGTCGCGTGATTACCAGAAATAATCGCCTGAAAACCCTCCTGGAAATCCGCGCACCCGAAGTGATCCTTCGCAACGAGAAGCGGATGCTCCAGGAATCGGTCGATGCGCTTATCGACAACTCGCGCAAGTCTCGCCCCGTCAAGGGCAGAGGCAATCGCCCGCTCAAGTCGCTGACCGATCAGCTCAAAGGCAAGCAAGGCCGCTTCCGCCAGAACCTTCTGGGTAAGCGCGTTGACTACTCCGGTCGTTCCGTGATCACCGTGGGACCGCATCTGAAGATCAATCAGTGCGGACTGCCCAAGGAGATGGCGGTGGAACTCTTCAAGCCGTTCATCATCGAACGTCTGGAGAAGATCGGAGAGGTCGAGAAGACCAAGACCGCCAAGAAGCTGGTCGAGAAGAAGCAACCGCAAATCTGGAAGATTCTCGAAGACGTGATCAAGGATTACCCGGTGATGCTCAACCGCGCGCCCACACTCCACAAGCTCGGTATCCAGGGTTTCATGCCCGTACTGACGGAGCACAAGGCGATCGAGTTGCATCCCATGGTGTGTATCCCGTTCAACGCGGACTTCGACGGCGACCAGATGGCGGTCTATGTTCCGCTCTCACGTGAAGCGCAGATGGAAGCGCGCGTACTGATGCTCTCCTCGCGAAACCTGCTGGCTCCGGCAAGTGGTAAGCTTGCCATGGCGCCCAACCAGGACATCGTGCTGGGAAGCTACTACATCACCGCGATCATGCCCGGCGAACAGTTACCCGATGAGAAGCTGCCGCATTTCGGTTCCAAAGACGAAGTCATTCTGGCTTTCGAACGGGACGAAATGCTGCACAACGTCAAGGGCGAGAAACGCCAGAACCGCAGACTGGAAGTCCATTCCTGGATTCGCGTGAAGATCGCCGGAAAATTCGTCACGACGACCGTGGGAAGAGTCCTCTTCAACGAAGCGCTACCGGAAGAGCTTCCCTTCCAGAACTACACGTTCGACAAGGGCAAGCTCAACGACATCGCGATGAAATGTATGAACGCCGTCGGTCAGTACAAGACCTCGCTCTTCCTCGATTCGATGAAGGACATCGGGTTCAAGTACGCGACCAAGGCCGGCTGTACATTCAGCATCTCGGACGTCGTGGTTCCGGACAACAAGAGGGAAATCCTCCAGCGTGCCGAGAACGAGGTGAAAGAGATCATCGACAGCTACCTGCAGGGCGGTATCACCGACACCGAACGGTACAATCGTGTGGTTGACAAGTGGAAAATCGCCACCGAGCGTGTGACCAACTCTCTCATGGAGAAGCTGGAGCACGATCGCGAAGGACTCAACTCCATCTACATGATGTATATCTCCGGCGCGCGTGGCGGTAAAGACCAGATCAAGCAGCTCGGCGGTATGCGCGGACTGATGGACAAGCCGACCCGAAGCACCTCGGACGTGCAGCAGGTCATCGAAACACCGATCAAGTCCAACTTCAAGGAAGGCTTGAGCGTTCTGGAGTACTTCATCTCCACGCACGGCGCCCGTAAGGGTCTTGCGGATACGGCGCTCAAAACCGCGGACGCGGGTTACCTGACCCGTCGTCTGGTCGATGTGGCGCAGAACGCCATCATCACCGAAGTGGATTGCGGAACCATCCAGGGTATCGATGTCACGGCGCTCAAGGAAGGACTCGAAGTGGTCGAATCCCTTGCCGATCGTATCCAGGGACGTACCGCGGCGGAAGACGTGATCGATCCGGTCACCGACAAGGTGATCGTGCACGGCGGTGAGGAGATCACCAACGAGATGGCGACGAAGATCGAGAAGCATGGTGTGGTGAAAGTCCGCATCCGTTCCGTTGTGACCTGCGAGACCGAGAAAGGCGTCTGCGCGAAGTGCTACGGACGCAACCTCGCGACCCACAAGCCGGTCACGATCGGCGAACCGGTGGGTATCATCGCGGCGCAGAGTATCGGCGAGCCGGGTACGCAGCTCACGCTTCGTACATTCCATATCGGCGGTACGGCGAGTACGGACGTCGATGTGGCGGAAGTCAGCTCCAACATGGAAGGTATCGTACGATTCGAGAAGATGAACACGGTTACCAATCAGCGTGACCAGGTCATCGCGATCAGTCACCTTGGTAGAGTCCAGATCATGGACGAGAACAACCCGGAAGACGTGGTGCTGGAAGAGTTCAAGGTGGAATACGCCTCGACGATTCTGGTGCGTGAGGGTGAGAAGGTGTTCCCGGATTCGAAACTGTTCACCTGGGACCACTACAACAACCCGCTTCTGGCAACCCGTAAGGGTCGGCTCAAGTTCGAGAACTTTGTGAAAGACCTCACCTACAAGGAAGAGTTCAACGACCTGACCGGTTCCCGCGAGATCACTATCATCGAATCCAAGGATCGTAAGTACCAGCCGCAGGTAACGATCGTGGGCGACAACAACGAAATCGATCAGATTCCGCTGCCGACCGGACTGAAGATCGAAGCGGAAGACGGCAACTATGTCTATCCGGGAACCATCATCGGTAAGACATCGAGAATCACCGTCAAGCAGCGCGACATCACCGGCGGTCTGCCCCGTGTGCAGGACCTCTTCGAAGCGCGCGTGCCCAAGGAAAAGGCGATTATTTCAGAAATCAACGGTCGTGTGACCATCGGTGACTACACCAAGCACGGTCGTATCATCTACGTGACGGCAGATCAAGGCGTAGAGAAGAAGTACATTATTCCGCCCGGAAAACGTATCATCGCCCACCAGGGTGACATTGTGGAATCAGGCGACGCCCTCTCGGACGGACCGCTCGATCCGCACGACATCCTGCGTGCGAAAGGTATCATTTCGGCGCAGACGTTGATCCTGAACGAAATCCAGGAGATCTACCGGAAACAGGGTGTGAAGATCGACGACAAACACATCGGCGTGATTATCCGTCAGATGTTCCAGAAGGTTAAGATTGTCGATCCGGGTCACACACTGTTTCCTGGAAGGCGAAATTGTTGACAAGCACTCGGTGCAGGCCGAGAATCAACGAATCGAAGCTGAAGGTGGCAATGGCGCCACGTTCGAACAGCTTCTGCTTGGTATCACGAAAGCCTCGCTGCTTACGGACAGCTGGCTCTCGGCCGCGTCGTTCCAGGAAACGACGAAGGTTCTTACCCAGGCAGCGATCGAGGGTCGAGTCGATAAACTCGAAGGCCTCAAAGAAAGTATAATCCTCGGACACAGGATCCCGGTTGGTACGGGAACGAAATACTACTCGAACATGATCCGCGACAAAGCGGGTGAAGGCAGGACGGTCAAAGAGATCGTGAACGAATTTCTTGCCGGTCGAGAGGCAGAGGATTTAGACGATCTGATGAATTACTAATAAAAGACATGGAGGAATAACGTGCCAACAATCAATCAGTTAGTGCGTAAAGGCAGAACCACGATTAAGAAGAAAAAGAAAAATCGTGCGCTCATGGGATGCCCGCAGCGGCGTGGCGTCTGTACCAGGGTTTACACCCAGACCCCGAAGAAACCGAACTCGGCGCTTCGCAAAGTCGCCAGGGTCAGATTGACCAACGGTTTTGAAGTAACAGCATACATCCCCGGCGAGGGACACAACCTTCAGGAACACTCGATCGTGCTCGTACGCGGCGGTCGTGTGAAAGACCTTCCCGGTGTCCGCTATCATATCGTCCGCGGCGCTCTGGATACGAGCGGCGTCGATAACCGTACACAGTCCCGTTCGAAATACGGAACCAAGCGGCCCAAGAAGTAGTGGAGGATACAGATGTCGAGAAGAAGAAAAATCCAGGAAAGACTTGTTCTGCCGGATCCGAAATACAAAAGCGTAATACTGAGTAAATTCATAAACAACGTGATGCGTCGCGGCAAGAAGAGTATTGCCGAAACGACCGTCTATAACGCGCTCGATATCATCGAGGAAAAGACCAAGAAAGACCCGATGGAGTCTTCAGCCAGGCGCTCGAAAACGTGCGTCCGCTGGTCAAGGTGTCGTTTCCAAGCGCGTCGGTGGCTCGAACTACCAGATCCCGATCGAGGTGAATCCGAAGAACGCACAGGCTATCGCGTTCCGCTGGATCATCAGCTACGCGAAAAAGCGTTCCGAGAATACCATGCAGGATCGCCTGGCGGGTGAACTCCTGGCAGCCTATAAGAACGAAGGCGCCAGCGTCAAGAAACGTGAAGATACCCACAAGATGGCGGAATCCAACAAGGCTTTCGCGCACCTTCGCTGGTAATATCGGAAGAGAACTGACGAGGTTTTCGTGCCTCCCCAGGATTTATCAAGAATCCGGAATATCGGAATCATCGCTCATATCGACGCCGGTAAAACGACGACGACCGAACGTATTCTGTTCTATACGGGATACCTTCACAGAATGGGCGAAGTTCATGACGGCACCGCCTTCATGGACTGGATGGAACAGGAGAAGGAACGCGGAATCACCATTACTTCCGCGGTGACTTCCTGCTTCTGGAAAGAGAAGCAGATCAACATCATCGATACACCGGGTCATGTAGATTTCACCGCTGAAGTCGAGCGCTCCCTGCGAGTGCTCGACGGAGCGGTAGGTATCTTCTGTGCGGTCGGCGGAGTCGAACCACAGTCGGAGACCGTCTGGCATCAGGCGGATCGCTACAAGGTTCCCCGCATCGCGTTCGTCAACAAGATCGATCGCTCCGGCGCTGATTTCGATGTCGTCGTCGAGATGATCAACGATCGCCTCACGAAAAAGGCATTTCCCATTCAACTGCCGATCGGCAAGGAAGAGAAGTTCTCCGGCATTATCGATCTGATCACCATGCGCGCCTACCATTTCGATCCGAAAACGCTCGGTTTCAACTACAACGAGGACGATATTCCGGACGAGTATATCGTTTCCGCCGAGGAAGCGCGCGAGCAATTACTGGAAGTGCTCTCGGAAACCGACGATCGCCTGATGGAACTGTTCCTCGAAGGCGAGGAGATCGAAGTTGATTTCCTGATCCAGGTGATCCGCAAGGCGACCATCGATTATGGTTTCGTACCGATATTATGCGGCTCTTCGCTACGCAATACCGGTGTGCAACTTCTGATGGACGGCATCGTGAACTTCTTGCCTTCGCCACCGGAAGTACCGCCCACCGAGGCTGTCGATCGCAAGACGGGCGGTGTGGTGGATGTCTATCCCGATCCTTCGGGAAAATTCTCCGCGCTGGCGTTCAAGGTTCAGAACGACAAGTACGTCGGCAAGCTGATCTATGTGCGCGTCTATTCCGGCTCGATCAAGAAGAGTACCGTATTCCTGAACCAGTCAACCGGGAAGCGGGAACGGATCGGACGCATCGTGCAGATGTTCTCGAACCGCAAGAACGATATCGACGAACTGTACGCGGGTGATATCGCTGCGGTGATCGGACCGAAGCTCGTCTCCACCGGCGATACACTGGTCGAGGATGGTAACGACATCCTGCTGGCGCCCATCGAGTTCCCGGACGGGGTCATCTCCATCGCCATCGAGCCCAAGACCAAGGCGGACGAGGAGAAGCTCCACACCGCCATGAGCAAACTCGAAGACGAGGACCCGACCTTCCGCGTTCGGCAGGACAAGGAAACCGGACAGACATTGCTCTCCGGCATGGGCGAACTGCATCTGGAGATTATCGTGGATCGCCTGAAACGCGAGTTTGGCGTTGCCGCCAACGTGGGCAATCCACAGGTCGCCTACAAGGAATCGATCAACAAACCGCACGAAGAATATGCCGAATTCATTCGTGAAATGGGCGGTAAGGGACACTATGCGATTGTGAAGCTTCGTTTCACGCCGCTGGATCTCAAGGATCTCCCGAAGGGAAAGAAGGTAGTCTTCGAGAATAAGGTCAACGAACAGGTGATCCCGCATCAGTTCTGGGTTGCGATCGAAGATGGCGCCGTCAGCGCGTGCATGGACGGACCCCTCATGAGCGCGCCGGTCGAGCGGCTCAAGATCGAGCTGATCGACGGTGGATTCAACGAGGTTGATTCCAGCGATACGGCGTTCCGCATCGCGGCGTCGATGGCGGTCAGCAAGGGATTATCGCGTTGCGCACCCTGCCTGATGGAGCCGATCATGCTGGTTTCTGTGATCACACCGGAAGATTTCGTGGGCGACATCATCGGCGATATCAATTCGCGTCGCGGTAAGATCGAAACGATCCGCCGCCAACTGAACAAACAGGAGATCGTCTGCGAGATCCCGATGAGCGAGATGTTCGGCTATGCCACGCAGCTTCGTTCGCTATCACAGGGACGGGCGATCTACACCATGGAATTTCATAAATACGAAAAGGTTACTTCCACCATTCAGGAAAGTATTTTACGTAAAATTCGCGGCTACTAACACTAACTCAAGGGGGTTATGATGGAATTGGTTCTTGAATTTGAAGGTAAGAAAGCGAAGATAAAAGTCGAAGGCTCGATTACCAGCGATAACGCCTATATTTTCAAAGACAAGCTCAGCGAAGTGCTGGACTCGGATGCGACGCTTCTTGAACTCGACCTCTTGGCATGCAAGAACATCAGCAGTTCGGGCATCGGCAAGCTTCTGATATTCTACAAGGAATTCATGACACGCGACGGCAAGATCGAGATCGTCAAGTCTTCGCCGATCGTATATGAACTCCTCACCACAATCAAACTGGATCAGCTTTTTTCTATCAATATGTAAACGAGGATGTGTTCCGAACAGCGTTTCCGCATTCTGATCGTCGATCGCTCGGGTGAAGCATACCGTCTGTTGCTGAATCCCCTGCAATGGAATGGATATTACCTCGAGAACGCGACCGAATCGAGCAAAGCCCTGAGAAGGATGTCATATTCACACTTCGATCTGGTCGTGATACGCGAAGAACAACCCGAGATCGACGGACTGGAACTCCTGGAGCGCATCAAGAAGACGGTCCGGGAGTCGCTGCCGGTAATCCTCATGGTCGATCAACTCAATTCTTCCTACGCTGTTCAAGCCATCCGCGCCGGCGCGCACGATCTGATCGAGACCCCCGAGAATCCGAACATCCTGCTGGACACCATCCGCAAGAAATTCAAGGAATTACAGCGCGAGGCGTCACGTAAATGCGTCATGAAGGGTCTCAGCCGGATCAGCATGTCATTCATTTTCAAGGGAATCGATCTCGCCCAGCCGCACATCGCGCAGAACGTGGTTCAGTCGTTTCTCGGAGACGTCTGTGTCTCTCCCGCCGCGCTATCGACGCTCGAGCTTTGCCTGGACGAGATGGTGCAGAACGCGCTGATCCATGGTATCCTGCGGCTCGAACCGGATCAGCGGCATCAGGAACTCACGGACTATAAACGCTATCTCGAAGAGCGACTCGCAAGCCCGGAGATGCAGGATCAGCAGATTTCGATTCATTGCTCCATGCACCCGCACGAAAAGGTGATCCGCTTTGCAGTGCAGGATACCGGAGACGGATTCGATTTCCATCGGCACATCGAGAAAGAGCTTTCCACCTTTTCACTGGATCACATCGGAAGAGGGATCATGTTCATCCGGACGCTTACGGACTCGGTCCGGTTCGATCATGGCGGAAGAACCATCATCATCGAAAAACGCCTCAACAGCTCGTGAAACTCTGGACAATCCTCGAAGTCCTGAAATGGACGACCAATTTCTTTCTCGAACGAGGCATCGACAACCCCCGTCTGGAAGCGGAGCACCTGCTTTCTGAAGTGCTGGCGATACCGCGCCTCGAACTTTATCTTCGATTCGAGCAACCACTCGACCCATCGGAACGCGACAGCCTCAAACAACTTGTCGTGCGACGTGCAAATCACGAACCGCTGCAATACATCGTCGGCTACACCGAGTTTTACGGATATCGGATCGAGGTTGACAGACGTGTCTTGATCCCGCGTCATGAGACCGAGTTGCTGGTGGAAGCGGCGATCGGGTTGTGCAGATTCGATACGAAAGTCCTCGATATCGGAACAGGCTCCGGGGCGATTCCCATCGCGATCGTGCGGCAATTCCCGGGCATCACGGTTCACGCCGTGGACATCTCGAAGGACGCGCTGGAACTCGCAGCAAAGAATGCTCTCATGAACACCGCCGACGTGCAGTTTTATCACTCGGATATCTATGAAAATGTTCCGGATGTAAAATATGGCTTGATTATTTCCAATCCACCTTATATCCGTGACGATGAGTACGAAGAGCTTGCTCCGGAGATCACGCGATATGAGCCGAAACTGGCTCTGACTGCGGGTGTGGACGGTCTGGACGCGTATCGCAGGATCCTCGAAAGCGCGGGAAGTTACCTTGAAGAAGGCGGGAAAATCTTGCTCGAGATCGGCGCGAAGCAGGCCACGGCGATTATAAAACTCGCCGAATCGAATGGATTTAATACTATTGAGATAAGGAAGGATTACAACGACCGGGATCGGATCGCGGTAATCGGAAGGTAATAAAGGTTATGGATAAATTTGTAATTCGCGGCGGAAAAAAGCTTTCCGGAACCGTCAAGGTTAGCGGTGCCAAGAACGTCACGCTTCCCATCATGACCGCAGCGCTGCTAGCGCCGGGCAAGACCGTTCTGCACAACGTTCCGCAGATCAACGACGTCAAGATGATGGCGCATCTGCTCAGGATCATCGGCGCGCGGGTCGATTTCGAGGGCGATACACTCACGATCGATGCGACGGGCTGCTCCTATACCGAAGCGCCCTACGAACTGGTCAGCAAGATGCGCGCCTCGATCTACGTCCTGGGGCCGCTCCTGGCAAGGCTTCATCAAGCGGATGTCTCCTTCCCGGGCGGCTGCGCGATCGGCACGAGGCCGGTCGATATGCACCTGGCGGCGATGAAGACCCTGGGTGCGGATATCAAGATCGAGCACGGCTATATCATCGCTCGCGCCGAAAAGCTGACGGGCGCCGACATCGTGTTCGAGAAGATCAGCGTGGGCGCAACCGCCAACACGCTCATGGCGGCGGTGCTGGCAGACGGTATCACCGACATCTGGAACGCGGCGCTGGAGCCGGACATCGGCGCGCTGGTCGATTTCTTGAACCTGATGGGCGCCGACATCGACGGTAAGGACACCAATCACCTGCGTGTTCGCGGCGTGAAGGATTTACGGCCGGTCGAGACAGCGATCATTCCCGATCGTATCGAGGCCGGAACGCTCTTGATCGCCGGCGCGATCACGCGAAGCGATATCACGGTGGAAAACTGTGTTCCTGATCACATTCGCGGCCCGATCGGCAAGCTCAGGGAAGCGGGATTCCATATCGAGGTCGAAGGCTCGAATATCCGCGTCTATCCCGCAGGCGAAACCATCCATCCGCTTCGCATCACCACGCAGCCCTATCCTGGATTTCCCACCGACTTGCAGGCGCAATATATGGCGCTGATGACCGTCGCCGACGGCACCAGCGTGATCGAGGACACCGTCTTTCCGAACCGCTTCATGCACGTGGCGGAGCTGAACCGCATGGACGCAGATATCCAGCTCGATCGTAACATCGCGGTGATCAACGGCATTCAGCACTTGAGCGGGTCGCCCGTGATGGCGACAGACCTCCGTGCCAGCGCGGCGCTGGTTCTTGCTGGACTCGCGGCGGAAGGTAAAACAGAGGTCTCCAGAATCTATCACATCGACCGCGGATACGAAAACATCGATCTGAAGCTTCAGAAGCTGGGCGCGGATATCACGCGGCTGAAGGGGTAAGCGAATTCTATCGTGTCATGCTGAGCGTAGTCGAAGCAGACATGATAGAATAACATACTCGACCATCCTTCGACTCCGCTCAGGATGACACGGATGGAGTGAGACATACAGGATACAGCATGAATAAATCGGTAACGGTCGCGATGAGTGGCGGAGTCGATAGCTCCGCGGCGGCAATCCTTCTGCTCGAACAGGGCTGGGATGTCCGCGGCGCGACCATGCGGCACTTCGACTCGAAGGAGATGGGCTTCCCGGAAGATGAAGGTCTGGAAGCATCCATCGAGCGTGCGAAAGAGGTCTGCCGGATTCTGAGTATCCCGCACGAAGTGATCGACGTGCAGCGGGAATTTCGCGAGGAGATCATCGACTACTTCGTCGAGGAATACCGATGCGGCAACACGCCGAATCCCTGCACGCGCTGCAATCCCATGATCAAGTGGGGCGCTTTCCTCGACCGTCTCGATACCGATTTCATGGCGACCGGCCACTACGTGACGGTGGAAGAACGCGACGGTCTCTACCGCGTCTTTCGCGCCAAGGATCGCAACCGCGACCAGACCTACATGCTGTGGGGCTTGACGCAAAAGATGCTGTCGAGAACACTGTTTCCGCTGGATCATCTGCCGAAATCGAGGGTGCGCGAGATCGCGAAGGAACGCGAATTGCCGGTTCACGACAGCCCGGACAGTCAGGAAAACTGCTTCATACCGGGCGATTATCGCGATTTCCTGAGGAAATATTTCGACGAGAAGCCCGGCGATATCGTGCTGCACGACGGCACGAAAATCGGCGAACACAAGGGACTTTCGTTCTATACGATCGGGCAGCGTCGCGGCATGGAACTGCCCTGGAGCGCGCCGCTCTTCGTGCTGGAAATCGACGCGGCAAACAATCGGCTCGTTGTCACCGACGATCCGAAACGGTTGGAGACGGACGTCTTCGAGATCGGGCAGGTCAACTGGCTGGACGGCGCCATGCCCGACATCGACAATATCGGCGTTCAGATACGCTACAATAGCAAGCCGGTGGCGGTGCGTGAGATCGCCGGTACGAAGGTAACGCTGGAACAACCCGTTCGGGCCGTGACGCCCGGGCAATCGGCGGTATTTTATCACGATACGCAGCTCCTCGGAGGCGGTATCATAAGGAGAAGTTCATGAAGATCATCGTGACCGGCGGCGCCGGATTCATCGGATCGCATCTGTGTAAAACATTACTGGCAAACGGGCATCACGTCCTTTGCATCGATAACTTCTGCGACTACTACGATCCAGCCATCAAGCGCGGCAATATCCGCGAGATACTTGATAGCGATCGCTTCCAACTATGCGAGGGCGATATCCGCGACAGGAAATTTCTGAACGACGCATTCAGGCAGCCTTGCGACATGGTGATTCACCTGGCTGCAATGGCGGGGGTACGTCCGTCGATCGAGAATCCCGTGCTGTATCAGGACGTAAACATCAACGGCACCGTCAACATCCTCGAGCAATGCCGGATGTCCGATATCAAGCACCTCATCTTCGCGTCGTCGTCATCGGTTTATGGCAACAACGAAAAGGTGCCGTTCTCCGAGGACGATCCGGTCGATCATCCCATCTCACCCTACGCAGCGACCAAGAAGGCGGCGGAACTACTCTGCCACACGTGGCACCACCTGTTCGGCATATCCTGCCTGGCGCTACGTTTTTTCACGGTGTATGGACCGGGACAGCGGCCGGACCTCGCGATCCACAAGTTCACGCGCAGAATCACGAACGGCGAACCGATCCAGATCTTTGGCGACGGAACCTCCAGTCGTGACTACACCTATATCGGCGATATCGTTGACGGCATCGTCCGCGGCATCGAGTACGTGCAAAGCCGCAATCTGTTCGAGGTCGTGAACCTTGGCGAATCGCGAACCATCACGCTGAGCGAGCTTCTTGAGACTCTCGAGGACGAATTGGGCATGAAGGCGATCCGGCAGAATCTGCCCATGCAACCGGGCGACGTGGATCGAACCTTCGCCGACATCTCCAAAGCGAAACGACTTCTGGGCTACGATCCGCATACGTCGTTCCGGGAAGGAGTGCGGCAGTTCGTGGCGTGGTACCGCGCGCGATAACGGGATTTAGGCGTGACACGGGAGAGGTTGACCGGCGTAACGATCCTGGTGATCTGCTGGTTGACCGGCGTCCTGCTGGGCCATCATCTCTACATCCCATTTCTCTATACACTGCTTGTTTCAATTCTAATCATTCCACTTGCGATAATCCCGAAAACCCGCTTGTTCGCACTATTCGCGCTTGCGGTGATCCTCGGACTTCTGCGTATTTCCGTCCCCGTTGCATCGAACCACATTTCGCGACTCTTCGATTCGGAGCCGGTCTTCAACCGCGTGATCGAGGGCAGGATCGTGTCGGACGGGACGATGGCGGGGAGAATGCGTCAATACGAACTGGAACTGAAGTCGGTCGCGGACGTCCCGGTCAGGAGTAAAATCCTGCTCTTCACCGATCAGGACAGCCTCGGATACGGTGACGAGGTTCGCGGTCGCGCAATGCTGTATGGGCTGAAGAAGGCATCCAATCCCGGTCAGATCGGGCTGGACGAATACTACTCCATGCGCGGCATCCACGGTAGCGCGTTTCCGTCGTACGAGTTGCGAAAGACCGGCATCAGGCTGGGTTTGGCTGGTCGCATGATCGTTCCCGTGCGGCGGTGGATGCAACATCGGATCGACGAGCGATTCGGTCGGTATGCGGGATTCGTACGCAATATCACGCTGGGGATGGTTCCGAAAGGCGATGGATATATCGGCGTGTTCCGCGATGCCGGGCTGGCGCATCTGCTGGCGGTCAGCGGACTGCATACCGGACTCATCGCGATGGTTCTCTACGCGCTATTGGTGATCGTCATTCCCGATCGCAGGATCGCGGGATTGATCCTGATCGGCATCCTTATTTTCTACGCAGCGCTGTGCGGCTGGAAAGCGCCGGTCACCCGCGCGACGATCATGATATCGCTGTTCACGCTTTCCCGCATCCTTCAGCGAAAGCCGCTTCGCAATCACATCCTGGCGCTTTCGGCGTTCGCGATCACCGCGACCGCGCCGGGGCAGCTCTTCTCCGTTGGGTTTCAACTGTCGTTCGCATCCATTCTGGCGCTGGCAAACGGCTATCCGTTCATGGATAAACATATCTTCTCGCGCCTCAGTGTATCGCAAAAAAACATCCCGGCGCAATTCATCTTATGGACAGTCCGGTTGATCCTCGCCTCGTTTTTAATCACCATCGTTCTCACGCCGTTCACGCTATATTACTTTCACACGCTGAACTTCAACAGCCTCCTGAGCAACCTATTCGGGATTCCCATGCTCTCGCTGATCCTTCCGCTGGCGCTCCTGATCGTGTTTCTACCCAATGTCTTGTGGCTGGTCGGAATTTATCGCTCCGCGTTCGACGTTCTGACCGACATCATGCATCGAATGACGTCGTTCTCCACGCGATTGCCGCTCAGAGTGAACAACATAGGATTCAATGAAATCCAGCTCATCGGCGCGCTGCTGATCCTGCTGTCGATCGTGATTATGCTCCACCGCAGATTCCGCTGGGCGATACCGGCATTCGCGATCGGTGGCGTTCTCTGCGTCTTACCGGTGTTTCAGGATCGTCAGGTTTTGCGAATCACCTGCTTCGACTGCGGGAACGCCGACATGGCGCTGATCGAGTCGCCGGACGCGACCTTCATGATCGATACCGGTTCGGTCGGCAACTACCTTCATTCGGCGTGGGGATACTTCCGCGAGCGAGGGATCGGAAAGCTTGACGCGGTGTTCATTACGCACGAGCATGACGATCACTACGGCGGCTTCGACGCGATCAATCGGGATGTGGAGATCGAAAAGCTCTACGCGCCGGACGAGTTCTTCGATTCGGATGCGGGTAAACCTTTTCTGCACAAATCCAATCCGGTCGTCGTTCGCGACACGATGCGTCTCGATATGGGCGGCGTGAAGCTTGCAATCCTGCATCCGGCGAAGGATTACCGGTCGGATGAGGCCAACAACCACTCGCTGGTGATCCGCCTCGACTACGGCGATTTCTCGGCGCTGTTCACGGGTGATATCGAGTCCGATCTGGAGCGCGAACTGGTCGGGCGGTTCGGCGAGAGGCTGGATGCGGATTTTCTCAAGGTCGCGCATCACGGCAGTGAGACCTCTTCGACGGAGGAATTCATCCATCGGGTGAGACCGGAGTATGCATTTATATCTTGCAAGGTGGGTGGACAGCGTGGGTTGCCGGACGGGATTGTTCTCACTCGACTCGGTTTCCTTGGGGAGCGGTTGTCGGTCGCCGGAACCGATGGCGCGCTGGTGATCGAGACCGACGGGAAGACAGCCGAGTTCAGAACAATCTTGACGGAAAAACAGTATATCGATCATGATCTGACCGACTGAAAACACAGGAAATTTTTATGAGAATACTGGCGATTCAACTGGGCAAGATGGGCGACATCCTGCAATCTGCGGAGCTACTGCGCCGCATCAAGGGCGTTCATCCGGGAGCAGAGATCCACCTTTTACACAACGCGCTCTTCAGCGACGTGGCGAAGATGCTATATCTGGACGGGCTGGTGCCTGTCAACATCGCGTCGGTGACGTTGCAGAAACAGGGCAAGATCAAGCTGGCGGACAACATCGCGGCAAGAACGCTGGTCAGCGGATTGCGTCACTACGATTTGATCGTCAACATGAACAGCAGCGAACTGGCGCACGACATCGTCTCGAACCTCGAAATCGAGGACAAGATCGGCTTTGCGAGCAGAGACAGGGGCAGCCTGGAATGGCTCTACTACGGCATGAGCTTCATCCGTTCGAGAAGGCTTTCCACGCTGAATCTGGTCGATATATACCGTTACATCATCGACCGCCTGCCCGAGGTGCCGCACTTCAAGGAACGTCCCTGGCGCGAAACATCCGAAACGCCGCACATCGTGTTTCAGATCGCATCCCGGAATCGCAAGCGGCAGTGGGACCTGGACGATTTCGTCGTGCTGGCGAATCGGCTTCTCGATGAAGACTGCAGCGTCACGCTGGTCGGATCGTCGTCTGAGCGACCCACCGCGGATACGCTGGTGCAGAGGGTGTCGCAGCCGCAGAAGATCGAGAATCTCACCGGCAGAACCTCCATCGAAGAGCTCTTCGAGACGCTCGATCGCTCCGACATGCTGGTCACCGGCGATACTGGAACCATGCACGTGGCGGCGCATCAACGGGTACCGTTCATTGGGCTGTTCCTCGGTTCCGCCTATCCCTGGGAGACAATGGGCTATTCCGATCGATGCTATACGATGTTCCCGGAAAGCAAATCGTTTCCGTGCTATCCTTGCCCGGACGATGAACGCTGTCCGTACGGACTTTCCTGCCACAAGTCGATCCGGGCGGAGCAGGTCGCGAATCAGGTGTTCAAGGGTCATGCGATGTTCAAGACCGCGCACGATGTGATCGGGCAGTACCTGATCCCGGAGGAGACCGCCCTGATTGACGAAGAGACCTACATCGCCTGGATGTATCGCATTTTTGCCGCGAACTACTTCCTGCAAACGCCGCTGGAGGGTATCGACCGCCAGCCCTACGCGTTCGACAAGGATTTCCTCAGGAAGACCCACCGCGAACTGAAGCGGGAGCTGAAGCTGTTCGACGCGCTGAAGGAGTCCTCCCTTCCGGAGAAGGAATCGAGCCTCTATATGCTGCGTCCCTTAGTCTATTTGCAGATGCTCGCGAACCGCATCGAAAGCGATATCCATCATCAATTGAAGTCGTTCATCACGCAGTTCTCGGAGAGGAATTAATTCCAACTTCTGAATGTGCCGAAGGCTCTTCCGAATGTTGGAATTGAATAAGTACTGATGTCGGGATCAGTTCTTATTTAAATAGATTCGATGTCGCATGCTGTCATTTTCTTGAAACATGAAATCAACATTCGGAAGACCTCGCTTCGCTAATCTGGTATTTGCAAGCAAATACTACGGCTTCGCTAATCTGGTATTTGCAAGCAAATGTAACGCGTAAGCTCGGACATTCAGAAGTTGATTTCCTCGTAGCGCTAGACCTCCGGGCGAGCTTCCCTGGAAGATACATTGGAGGCAAGCGGGTTCGTGTCCGCCGATCTCCTGTGAATTTGCTTGGAAATTCGAATCCATCGATGTGAATTTCAGACAACGGGTGATAAATCGAATCCCAAAAGCGGAAAAAGAGAGGCTCGCCCGGAGGTCGAGCGCTGCGAGGGAGTAGAGATGCAGACGGTGTGGAGGATTCAGGTTTTTCATTCTTCAAAACCTACAGACGTCTGCGTACCCAGAGGGATTAATCGCAAATATCCTTTGACAATCTAAAACCACTTGGCATCCTTTGTAAAACCGATCCTCATGGAAAAGGAAACAACGGGAGCGAAGAATGAAAATCGTATGTATGCTGATGTTATTGATGACCTTCGGGCTTGTGCCGCTGTTCGCGGAGTTCACGATATCCGCCGGTTCGGATTTCGAGTACTCCGACAACGTATTTCAACTCTCGAACAAGGATAAGGGCCGTTTCGACGACGGTGACCTCGTGTTCGATTATATTGAGAGTCGGGACGATTTCATCATGCGTCCGGATGTGGAATTCGGCTACAAGTACCAGGGTGAGGGATTTACGCTTGAACCGTCGATCAGCGGAACCTACGATTATTACTACAGAAACACCGATAAATCCAATTACAGCACGCTGACCAAGCTGGTTTCCGATATCCGGCTGAGCAAGGATTATCGGCTTACGCTCGCCGCATACTACGGTTATTATCCGGACAACTGGCTGCGCAACTACCGCGACGATGAAACCGACAGCTATCAGAAGTTCGAGTACGATAAAAACCTCTATAAGTTCGAACCCTACCTTCGCATGTGGCGGAAGTTCTACGTCATGCCGTATTTCAAGTACGAAGAATACTACCACAACGAGTATTTTACCGAGTACGACGGCGACGCGACGACCATGGGTCTGGGCTTGAAATACGCTTTCAACACCTTCTACATGAAGGTCTATTACCACTTCCGCGACTACGAATGCGACAACTTGCCGGAGGGAGATATCGATAATGATGCGGATGAAGCGGGTGACGCTTCCTACGAGAGCAATATCTACTTCCTCGAGTTCGAGAACAAACGCGTTGCCATCAGCCGGCATCGCTACATCCGACCCTTCTTCTCTTTTCAATACGAACAGCGTTTCTTTCAGACCGACGGATACGATAAATTCCATTCCGGCAGGGAAGATACAAAATATACCGTTAAATTCGGAAGCGACTTCTACCTCTTCGACAACCTGGAATTCAAACTGACCTACACCCACATCTATCGAAACGCGGAATCGGACTTCTACGAGGATATCGCAGACTACAAGGAATACCAGGAAGATCGCTTCACACTCGGTGTGAAATACAATCTCGAGTTTTAAAAGGAGTGTCCGCACATGATGTCTGTGCAGAAAGATCGCGACAAGATCCGTGAGTTCTTCGACCTGCTCGAAGACGAGCACTACGACCTTCGTAAATTTAGCCATCCCGTTCTGGTGTTCAAGGTCGATTCCGACCACGTGTATTATTCGCTCTGGGAAGAATCCCTGCTGATGCGTTTCGGGATCGAAAACGTGGATGGATGGGATTATTCGGAAGATATCCTGTTCTGTCCCGACTGGGTTCGGGGTGAAGTGGATGACGACGATCCGGACGATTTGGACGATGAGCCACTCGATATCGAGGACATAAAAAAATACATAGATCAAGAGTAAGGGGTTGACAACAATCTATCGTTCCAATTTCCTATCTTTCTTTGTCTTTGGTGCAGCAAGTCATCTGAAGACCCGGGCTTGAAGATTTTGTAACCGCCCGGAAAAGCAAGATTTATACAGTTTATATTGTGTGTGCTAAGCGGGGAGCTAGCGGTGCCCTGTACCCGCAATCCGCTACAGCGGGGCCGAATTCCCGTGTGAGAATGCCGACGGCTGCCCTGTGAGGGAGAAGTGGTGTTGAGAGCCAAGCCCGACGCAATCCAAGGCTGTGAACCATGTCAGGCCCGGAAGGGAGCAGCATTAAACAGAATCGAGGATGTGCCGCCGGTCTACTTGACTTGAGCTAACTGGCCCGAGCAGGTCGGAACAGGTATCGATCACGGGTGCACACACTACAATATATACTGGATGCAAATGATTACGTATTCGGGAGTTATAGATTGAGTCAACGCTATATGATACCACGCGGAACATACGATATTCTGCCGCAGGATAGCTTCAAACGGCAATTTCTGATGGATCTCTTCCGTCAGACCGCTGACCTCTACAACTACCGCGAGATTGTTACCCCCATGTTCGAGAGCGCCGATCTCTTCGAGCGCAGTGTCGGGGACACATCCGACATCGTGCAGAAGGAGATGTACGTCTTCGAAGACCGCAAGCAAAGGCGGTTCGCACTACGACCGGAAGGCACCGCGCCCGTCGTGCGCAGCTACGTGGAAAACGGGATGCAGGTCTCCAGGTTGTACTACATGGGTGCGATGTTCCGCTACGATCGTCCGCAGAAGGGTCGCCACCGGCAGTTTTACCAGTACGGCGTGGAGGCGATCGGAAGCGCGCATCCCTATATCGACGCGGAAGTGATCGCGCTGGCGGTTCATTACCTCGAAGCGCTCGGACTGAAGGACTTTCGGCTGGAGATCAACAGCGTGGGCGGTCCGGCGAGCGCGGACGCCTACAACCAGGCGCTGAAAGATTATTACAAACCGCACGTCGATAATCTTTGCACCGACTGCCAGAACCGCATCGAGAAAAATCCTCGCCGGTTGCTGGACTGCAAGGTGCCGTCCTGCAAGGTCTTCGCCAAAGACGCGCCGGTGATGCTGGACTACCTCGACGACGCGGCAAAGGACTATTTCGAGAAGGTGAAATTTTACCTGGACGAACTGGGTATCGAATATGCGGTCAATCCGCACATCGTGCGCGGTCTGGACTACTACACCGACACCGCGTTCGAGATACTGGACGACTCGCTCGGAGCGCAGAACGCGCTTCTGGGCGGCGGACGCTACAACGGACTGGTCGAGCAGATCGGCGGCAAGGACGCGCCGGGAATCGGATTCGCGGGTGGCTTCGAGCGACTCGAGCTTTCGATGGAGAAGAACGGGCTTTCGTTCGGCGAAGAACCGCATCCTGAAGTGTTTCTGGTGGCGGTCGGCGAGGCGGCTGAAGTGCAGGCGGTGAAGGTCGTGAACCAATTGCGGAAGATGGGCATCCCTACCGATTTCGATATCGAGAAGGGGTCGTTCAAGTCGCAGATGAAGGCGGCGGGCAAGTCCGGCGCTGGGATCGCGATCATCATCGGCGGCGACGAGATCGAGAATAACACACTGAAGATAAAAGATATGCGGCTTGGGACGCAAGAGACGATTCCCGCCGACGAAATACAAGAACGTATCGAAGAAATACGGGAGCGAGCATGAGCAAGAAACAACGCACGGCAATCGAGCC
Source organism: Cloacimonadales bacterium (SeqCode) (assembly GCA_963666875.2). Taxonomy (GTDB): domain Bacteria; phylum Cloacimonadota; class Cloacimonadia; order Cloacimonadales; family JAIOQZ01. The sequence goes on along the minus strand of CAXXPU010000014.1, from coordinate 42,975 downwards.
GACGCGCGCCGAAGACTATCCGCAGTGGTACCTGAACGTCATCAAGGCGGCCGACCTCGCAGAAAACAGCGAGGTGCGCGGATGCATGGTAATCAAGCCCTGGGGCTATACAATATGGGAAAATATCCGCGACACGCTGGACGGCATGTTCAAGGAAACCGGTCACAAGAACGCCTACTTCCCGCTGTTCATCCCTAAATCGTATTTTGAAAAAGAAGCCAAGCACGTGGAAGGTTTCGCGAAAGAGTGCGCGGTCGTTACGCATTCCAGACTGGAAGACGACGGCGAGGGCGGACTCAAGGTCGCGGGAAAACTTACTGAAGAGCTGATCGTTCGTCCCACAAGCGAGACCATCATCGGTGCGTCGTTTGCGCGCTGGATCAATTCCTATCGCGATCTGCCGCTTCTGATCAACCAGTGGGCGAACGTTGTCCGCTGGGAGATGCGTACAAGGCTTTTCCTGCGCACGGCGGAATTCCTGTGGCAGGAAGGTCACACCGTTCACGCCACGAAGGAAGACGCGGTGGAAGAGACGCTTCGCATGCTCGATATCTATACCAAATTCACCGAAGAATGGCTGGCGATTCCGGTCATTAAGGGTGAAAAGACTGAATCCGAGCGCTTCCCGGGCGCGGAAAACACCTACACCTTCGAAGCCATGATGCAGGATCGCAAGGCGCTGCAAGCCGGTACTTCGCATTTCCTCGGACTCAACTTCGCCAAGGTGTTCGACATCAAGTTCCAGAACCGAGAAGGCGTGGAAGAATACGCCTGGACGACCTCCTGGGGCGTGACAACCCGCCTCATCGGCGCCATGGTCATGACTCACAGCGACGACGACGGGCTGATTATCCCGCCGCGTGTTGCACCGTCACACATTGCGATTATCCCGATCTACCGTAGCGAAGAAGAGGAAAAGGCGGTGATGGAGTACGTCGGGAAGCTCGTCGATGGCTTGAAAGCACAGCGCTACGACGAGAAGCGGATCATCGTTGAGGTCGATAACCGCGACACGACAAGCAGCGAGAAGGGCTGGTACTGGATCAAGAAGGGTATCCCGATCCGTATCGAGATCGGACCGCGCGATATCGAGAACAACTCCGTGTTCATGGGACGCCGCGATCTCTCGCCGAAAGAGAAGAAGTCGATCCAGATGGACGAATTCATCCAGACTGTACCGGACATCCTGCAGGATATCCAGAATAGCATCTACAATCGTGCGCTCGAATATCAGAAAGAACATACAAAGAAAATAGACGACTGGAAAAAATTCGTACAATTTTTCACTCCGAAGAATTCAGAGAAACCCGAGATCCACGGCGGCTTTGCGCACAGCCACTGGTGCGGTTCTGCCGAGTGCGAATCGAAGGTTAAAGATGAATTAGGTGTAACGGTTCGCGTTATACCTTCAGACGGGGACGAAGAAGCAGGACATTGTGTCGTGTGCGGTGAACCCAGCAATCGCCGGGTGATCTACGCGAAAAGCTATTGATCCCCAAAGGTTTGCGAAACCATGACGACAGGCTTGATCACGATCGGCAACGAGATTCTGACCGGTAAGACCGTCAATACCAATCTTGCGTGGATCGGCGCTGAATTGCTTCGTATCGGATTGCGTATCCATCGCTCTATGACGGTGATGGACCGCCCGGACGATATTCGCGAAGCGCTCGAAGAAATGGTTCGCGATTGTGATCTGGTTCTGACCACCGGCGGACTCGGTCCGACGAAGGACGACATCACGAAAAAGGTTATCGCCGATTTCTTCGGGAAGAAGATGACTTTTTCGGAGGATGTCTGGCAGCAGGTCAAAGAACGGTTTGCGAAGCGCGGCGTCGAGATGCCTGCGATCAATCGAAATCAAGCCGAACTGCCTGAGGACTTCGTCGCATTGAAGAATCCGTATGGTACCGCGCCCGGATTGCTCTACGAGCACGACGGAAAAATCTTCGTCGCGATGCCGGGCGTACCGCACGAGATGAAAGGTCTGATGACCGACCACGTGCTGCCGATGTTGAAGGCTCGTATCCCTGCGACCGAATATCATATCGAGACGATCCACACGAGCGGGATCGCGGAATCGCGTATCGCCGAACTGACCGACGACTTGATCCTACCGGAAGGCACCGAACTGGCATACCTGCCGCAGACGGGTCGTGTTTCGCTCAGGGTGATGGGGAAATCACGGTCGGATGTCGATGGGATTAAAACACGGCTGGAAGCTATCCTGCATGATTTCATCTGGGGATACGGGGATATTGCTCCTGCCGACGAATTGCACGAGCTTCTAATGAAAAAGGGAATTCGTGTAGCGTTCGCGGAGTCTTGTACCGGAGGATTGATTCAGAAGCTGTTGACCGATCATCCCGGCTCGTCGAAGTATCTTGTCGGCGGCGTGGTGGCGTACAGCAACGAGGTTAAACAGGACATTCTGGGTGTTTCATCCGAAACACTGGAGAAATACGGCGCGGTGAGCGAAGAAACCGCGATAGAGATGGCGAAAGGCGCCAGAAGAATATTCAACGTCGATATCGCCGGTGCGGTTACAGGCATCGCAGGCCCGGACGGCGGCACGGACGAAAAGCCGGTAGGACTGGTTTATATCGCAGTGGATAATGGGGAAGAGGTCTTCGTAGAGAAGCATCGCATCCTCGCCACACGGGAGATTGTCCGGCAGATTTCCGCCGAGAGGCTACTACTTCTCATGATCAAGCACACAGGAGATTGATGAGCAAAATTCTTGTTATCGGCAGCGGCGGCAGAGAGCACGCCATCGCTTTTGCATTTGGACGATTCGGACACACAGTCTTCGTTTCGCCGGGCAATCCGGGTATGGAAGACGACGCGACCATCGTACCGAAGATGGATTTTAAAGAAACCGCGGATTTTACTGAGGACTGCGCAATCGACCTGGTCTTTATCGGACCGGAGCAACCGCTGACTGACGGCATCGTGGATTATCTTCAGGAACGCGATATCGATGTGGTTGGACCCACGAAGGCGGCGGCACGCATCGAGGGCAGCAAGGCGTTCGCGAAGGATATCATGCGAAAAAGCGGCGTGCCGACGGCTGCATACAAGGTTTTCGATCAGTTCGACGATGCCGATACGTATCTGAAATCGGCAGGTTACCCGCAGGTGATCAAGGCGGATGGACTGGCGGCCGGCAAGGGCGTTGTCATCGCGCAGAATTACGACGAAGCGCGTTCCGCGCTGGAAGCGATGATGCGGGACAAAGTCTTTGGTGAATCGGGAAGCCGCGTGGTAATCGAGGAATTTCTTGTGGGCTGGGAGGCGTCCGTGTTCGCGTTCACCGATGGCGAGCATTTCGTGACGACCGTCTTTTCGCAGGACCACAAGCCGCTCCTGGACGGGGACCAAGGACCCAATACCGGCGGCATGGGAGCCTATGCGCCAGTGAAGAGCGCGGAAAAGTATCGCGACCGTGTGGAGAAGGAGATCTTCGAGCCGGTACTCAAGACAATGCGCGATGAGGGCTGCATGTACAAGGGCATACTGTATGCCGGATTGATGATCACCGAAGACGGACCGAAGGTGGTGGAATTCAACTGCCGATTCGGCGATCCGGAAACGGAGGTGGTGCTGCCGCTTCTGAACACGGATCTATATGAGATTTCACGTGCGATAATCGACAACAGAATAGATGAGATAAAATTGAACCGGGATGCGGGATTTGCGGTCACGGTGGTGGCGGCATCCGGTGGTTATCCCGGAAAATACATGAAGAATAAATTGATACAAATTGATGACGGGTTGCGACACAAGATCTATTTTGCCGGTGTCGGACGGGACGATGGTAAGCTGGTGACTGCCGGTGGACGAGTGATGATGATCACCGCGCAGGCGGAGACGCTCGAAGAGGCGCGCCATGCAGCTTATAACGATATGTCCCGTATCCACTTCGAAGGTATGCAGTATCGAAGCGATATCGGCGAGAAGGATTCCCGCAACCTATGAGGTATTTCATGAATCGATTCAAGCGTTTTACGCTCACATTGTTACTCGTGCTGACCGGATTGGCGCTTTTTGCGAGTCCGTTTGAAATCATGAACATGAACGCGAACCGGATCACGCTCAAGTTCGAGCTTCCCGAGATGAAGTTCGAGCCGGTGGAGAAAAATGGTGTAACCTACCAGGATATCCGCATGGACGAGGCGCTCGTTTACAGCGAAGAAGGCTATCCGAAGCTTCCGTATTTCGCCGAGATGATCGGCCTGCCGGTCAATGGAAATTACTCGCTGCATGTGGTGCGGCAGAAGACGGAGACCCTTTCGGGCATCACGCCGCTTCCGGCGCCGAGAATGATTCTCGAAGACGAAGAGCAAAGTTGGAAATTTTTCCGCAATCAACTCGCCTATTCCAGTAAATCCGTCTATCCTGAAATGCAGTTGACCAAGGGTGGCGAAGGCTTTATGGGCGATCGTCATTTTGCGGGAGTTGTATTCAATCCCGTTCGTTACAAGGCATCGACGAACGAGCTTCAGATAACCCGGGAAGCGGTGATCGAAATCACCATCAGTGGCGATACCACTCCTTCGGAAAACTGGGAGCAATACGCGATGTATTCCGGATCGGGTATCGGGAAAGCGTTCCTCAACGACAGTTATTCCCGCAAGTGGCTCAAACAGCGTGAGAGAGCCACGCAATACCCGGCACATCGATCGGATATCGTGGACGAACTCCAGATCCTGGTCGATCGCGACGGAATTTATCGCATCCAGCGGGACGAGTTGATCGATTCGCTTGCGTATTATCAGGATAGCCTCGGATTCATGACGGCTTTCAACTGGGATACAATCGATCCGCGATATCTTTCGTTGAGTAATGAATACGGTCCGGTACCGATTTATATCTCGGGCGAGATAGACGGTTCGTTCGACGAGGACGATTATATCGAGTTCTACGGCGAACGTCATCGTGGCGATGAGATGGAATACGACGATTTCACCTCCGAAAATGTATATACCCTGCGAATAGGCAGTCAGTACGGCGCACGGATGGCAGTGGAGAACGGCGGTCTGGTCGTCTATGACGAGGATCAGTATATCGTTCCGCAGTCTTATGAATCGACAGTCCATTTCGAACAGCAGAACATCAACTCGCACCTCGGATTTTACAGTCCGGGATTTCGTGAGGATATCTGGTTCTGGGAATCGATCACGGCGCCGAATTTAGAGATTATTCCATTCAGTTTGCAGTATCCCCACATGTCCAGCACGCGACGTTTCCACGCAAGTGTAATGCTGATGGGATCTACCCACCCCGACGAAGTAGATCCGGACCACCACGCTGTGGTGCGTATCAATTCGACCATGATCGGAACCAAATGGTGGGATGGTCAGTCCGAGAAGCTTTTCGAAGATGAAGCATTCCTTGCGAACAGCTATCTGACGCACGGCGAAAACTACCTGTATATAAGCCTTGCGGGTGATACGGGTGCAGAGCAGGAACAGGTTTTGCTTGATTATTTCGACCTGACCTACTGGAGACTCTATCAGACGGATGAGGATGTAATACGGTTCACCAAGCCGTCCAATCGTCCCTTTGGAGTTTATCAATTCGAGATTCAGGGATTCAAGTCGGACGACATCTCGGTTTACAAGATTGGCTCCAGCTTGATGGAGAATCCCACCGTGGAGGAATTCTCCGAAACCGGTGGAGCGCCCTATACGCTCAAATTTCAAGATGATATTCAGGTCGATGGTCTGGAATACATAGCGATAACGAACGACAAGAAGAAGAAGGTGAAATTCATCCATCCGAATATTCCATCCAATTTGAAATCGCCCGATCATTTTGCCAACTACATCATCATCACACCGACCCGTTTCGTAGAGAATGAGGGTACGCTCATGTTCAGGGATTTGTGGGAACAGTACGGCAACAGCCTTTACAATGAGCCGATCCATGTGGAAATCGTAGCGGTGGAAGATATCTTCGACGAATTTAATTCCGGTATCCGCTCGGGCGATTCGATTAAAGATTTCCTCGAATACGCCTACAACAACTGGAACCTTCCTGAAAACGGAGGAACCGGAGGTGTCACACACGTTCTTCTGTTGGGTGAAGGAACCGACGACGAGCGGGATGACAGCGTGAACAGACCCTACAATCAGATCCCGGTTAAAAAGGTCTGGACCCACAAACACGGCTACACCGCCAGCGACAACTGGTATGGCTGTATCGAGGGTGACGACGGGGTTCCCGAAATACATATCTCGCGTATCAACGTCTGGCAGTCGGACCAGATACTGCCAATCGCGGAGAAGACGCAGCACTATATCGAGAATAAGAACTACGACGATATGTGGCATTCGCGGATGATTTATGCCGCAGGCGGTAAGATTGACGACGATACGGACATCTTCGCGCAGCAAAGTGAGGAGATAATCGAAAAATGCGTACCGGAGCGCTTCGAGGCTGTTCGTGTCTATACCGCAGTCCAGACCGTGCCGTTGGATTTCTTCGGCGGTACATTCATCCTGAAGGATTACATCGATCAGGGCGCTGCCTTGCTTCAGTTCATGGGCCACGGTGGCGGTCGTATCTGGGCTGACTACGATCTGCTCAACAGCAACGAGGTTCTGACTCTGACCAACGAAAATTATCCGTTTGTGAGCAGCATGGCGTGTTATTGCGCGGCGTTCGACACAAAAGGTATCGTATCCATGTCGGAGGTATTCGTCATGGTACCGGAGGCCGGAGCGATCGGTCATGTCGGTTTCTCCGGGTTGGGATATCTGTTTTATGACGACGATTTCAGCCGATTCCTGAACGAAGGTGTTTTCAAGTACGGCATTTATAATACGGGTGAACTGATAACATACGTGAAGTCCCGCGTCTGGGCAGGAGTCATGAGCGGCAACGCTCGGGATGCGCTTACATATGGCGCGGCTCAGACCGGTGATCCCATGATTCTTCTGGATATCCCGAACCGCGTCGCAGATATTGAACTCAGCGATTATACTCCATCAGAGGGTGATGTGATTCAGATCACCGGGAACCTCGGTACCGATATCATCGCGGCGACTTACCATGTGCTGAATGAGCGCGATGTACGCATCAATGTTCCATATCCGATTGCGGTTACCAATGGGCATTTCTCGACTACATACACCATTCCGTCCAGCACCGACGAAATCTACGATCGCACCATCAAGGTTATCGGTTACGGCAACAACGGCGAAGTCGGCGGCGTGACCAGATTCACGGTGGGAAAAGCGGCGGTTGTCGATCTGACAATTACACCCGAAATTCCGACCGAAAGCGACAGTGTCAGCCTGAGCGGACGATTCTTCGATGAAAATGACGTCGAAGATGTCATGTGCAATTGGCGGGTTGGAATATATTCACACGATATTACAAGTATGGAAATGATCTATTCCGAAGAAAACGGTGTTTGGAACTCCGGCGAACTGATACCAGCATTTGCGACCGGCGACACGATCTATTACAATTTCGAAGTTGTCGATACGCTGGGGAGCGTGAATACCAGCGATGATTATTCCTATGTGGTCGCAGGCCCGGATCTTCGCATCATGAGCGTGGAAGTAGGTGAGAAAGATCATGCTCCCGTCATTCGCATGCTTGTACGTAACTATGGTCTGACCGCATCCCCGACCGCATCCGCCAGACTATATGAGTGGGTTGACAGCGGTGAACGCATGAAGCTGCTTGTCAGCGACTGGTGCGAACCGATCGAATCCACGGAGCAGGCATGGGTCGATTTACCCTTACCTATGGAAGCGGGTGAATTTATTTTCTTCGTGAAGGTGAATGAAGAGATGTCCTTCACCGAAAACGACTACTCGAGAAACACCTTTACGTTACATCTGACAATCAATCCCTTTGTTCTGACCACGGATAATCCGGGTTCGACCAGTATTGACGGCAACCTCGATATCGAGATACCCATGGGCACATTCCCCGACAGCACCATCGGAACCCTGACCGTCGCGGAAATCTCCGACGCACAGAACATGCCGGATGTAGATAATATCACGATGCTGGATAATCAGGCATCGCAGCCGTATGAAATAAGGATACTCGACGAGAGCCTGCTGGCGGATTCGACCGGCACGCTGCCCGGTAACGCGAAGATAAAGCTTACCTTCCACTATTCCGGCAGCGATTCGCTCAATGCGAGCCGGGAAGGCGAGAACCGATTCCACGTCTATCGATGGGAAAAGGATTACCGTAAGTGGGTTTCAGTCGGCGGTATGACCTCGCAGGATCGAAACGAGGTTATGGCTGAAGTGAATCGTGTCGGTATCTATACGGTGCTATACAATGACGATAGCACGGTTCCGCAGATCGACGCGAATGTGGAAGACCAGGAGTTCACCCAGGGTGGATATATCTCGGGTCATGGCGTTATCTCGTTTACCTGTGCGGACGCCAACGGAATCGATGTTTTCGATCACCCCATAAAGCTCTATCTCGACGGAGAAGAACTTCCCTCCACTGCCTATACGATCAACGCCGTTTCGGGCAATCTCACGTCGGTTCCTTTGAAATACCCGCTGAATCTCGCACAGGGTGAATATACGATGTTGATCAGTTGCAGCGACGTGAACGGCAACTACAGCGAAAAGACCATTCCTTTCAAAGTGAATACCAGTTTCGATGTGATCAATGTGGCGAACTACCCCAACCCGGTGATCTCCAATGCGAAACATCGCGATAACATCGGCAGGACACGTTTCACATACGTGTTGACAGACGACGCGGATGATGTCAGAATCAAAATCTACACCGTGAGTGGACGCCTGGTTCGCGAATTCACCGGTTTACCGAATTCGGTGGGGTACCACGAGTATCCCAGAACGACGAAAGGCTGGGATTGCCGCGACAAGGGCGGCGAATACCTTGCAAACGGTGTGTATTTCTACAAAATCGTTGCCAGAAAAGGCTCGAAGAAGATCGAGAAGACCTGCAAGCTGGCAATCCTGAGATAATGGAGAGATTCAATATGAAAAAGCGAATCCTGATAGCGATGTTTCTTGTCACGACAGCGTTCCTCTTTGCCGGACGCTACGCAGGCGACTTCATGGCGATTGGCTCCGGTGTGCGTCCCCTTGGAATGGGCGGCGCGTATGCCGGGATTGCCGATAACGGCGTAGCGATTTACTGGAATCCTGCGGGGTTGTCACAGATCAAGAAATCCGAACTCAGTTTCATGCATGCCTTCCTCTACTCGGATCTGGCAACATACGACAATCTCACCTTCGCCCAGCCTCTGCCCAGTGAGGTGACGATCGCACTGAACTGGACACGTCTCACGATCGAGGATATCCCGTATTATAATGAGGAGTACTTGCTGGGAACCACCGTCGATCAACGATCCTCCGATCCCGATCTTCATCTGACGGGTGATCCCGACGGAAGTTTCAGCAGCACGGACGACATGTACCAGTTCGCGTTCTCGAAAAACATTCACTCCGACGTCAATCTGGGTTGGCTCTTCTTCGAACTGCCGGTCGATATCAATTTCGGCGGTAGCATCAAGTACATCAAACGGGACTTGTATGATCACATGGGAAGCGGTATGGGATTCGACGTCGCACTCATGTTCAAGACGGATCTCTCGGTGCTCATGGACATTAAAGGCCTGGGCTACATCTCGGCGGCCGCAAACTTCAAGGACATCGGCGGAACCACCATCACGTGGGACACCGATTCCGATCATGAAGATGAAATCATCCAGTCAACCAAGACAGGCTATGCCTTCACCCAGCCGATTCCGGCCTGGAAATCGAAATTTATCCTTGCCATGGATGTCGATTATGAGTATGAGGATATCTATCACTATGGCATCGAATGGGAATATGACGAAACCCTTGCTTTGAGGGGTGGTTATTACGACGATAATTTCTCCAGCGGTGTTTCGCTCAAGTTCTGGAATTTCGCGCTGGATTATGCCTTCGTGACGAATGTCCTTGGCGATACGCACCGCGTAGGGATAAAATTCATCTATTAAAGATGAAGAGGGAGATGGATATGATGCGTTTTTCAATACTCCTTTTCGTGTTCTCTCTGCTGTTGTTGGGATGTACGGGAGATGAATCGACCGAAGTGGACAAGACACCGCCTTTCAAGCCGGACCTGCTGCACCATCTGGGTGACAATGGCGATGGGGGCATCACCTATCAGGTTCTCTATCCTGAAGGAGCCTCGGATGTACAACTGGACGATCTGAACGACGACAACAACGGGATCGACGCAGTCGCGGGCGGTGATTGGATACGACTCCAGTGGGCGCCGTTCGTGGACACCGATGTCGATTTCGTAAAAGTCTTCCGGTTCTATAAAAACGCCTGGACAATTCTTGGTCTGACGCAGGTAGATTCGGTTCGTGCCGGGGATGGCGTCACATATCTGGATGCGACTCTGGACGATCCGGGGAATACGCCCACCAACACGGAATGGTACTACTACATCGATGTGTACGACACTTCCGGAAACCACACGATATCGGATACGGTAAGTTACTTCCTTCTGGAAAAACCACAGCTTAGAGACCCGTCTTACTATGCAATAGTCGATGGAAGCAATCTGACGTTCGAATGGATTGCCTTGCAGAGTAACTCGATCTCCATGTACCGGGTGCTTCTATTCGATGAGAACCACGAACGATTCTGGTTCTTCGACCAATCGGATACCGATCCGGATGACCAGGGATATCTGACAGCCGAGTACGATGGCGCCCCATTGTTACCGGGTACGTATTTCTGGCGTGTGGATGCATTTGGCGAACAGGATGTCACGCTCGAATCGGGTATGGGATCCGAATCGCTTGAGACAGAATTCTTTGTGGAATGAAAAATACTTGACGCAGGGGACGGTAATGAACTTTTTTGACAAAATTCGGGAAGAGGTGATTGTGAAACGATACGTACTAATTGGACTCATGCTTTTGATGGCTCTGTGCCTGTTTGGCCAGAACCAGGTCAATTTCCAGGCGGCGAACAATTCGTCTGCTTACTTCTATTCTGGAACCATTGCCGGTTCGGAACAGCTTAAAATCTATAGCTATATCTGGGGACAGGTTCTCAAGCCCGGCTTATATATCGTCCCGGATGATACGGATCTTCTAGCACTCATGTCGCTGGCGGGTGGTCCCACCGAAGACGCCAAGCTGTCGCAGGTAAGGATTATTCGTCCATCCGCAGAAGGCGAGAAGGTGATTTTTGTCGATCTCGAGGACTATATCGACACGGGTGATGAAAGCCTCATCCCGCTGATGAAGCCCGGCGATACGGTCATTGTGTCCGGAACGCTCTACTATGCGTTCTTCCGCTTTGCGGATTTCGTTTCCAAGATCGCGATCGTTCTCAGCGTTGTAACGTTGATAACAAACATGTAACGAATACTGTACTATCGATATATTGAGGAGTTATGGAGAATTATAAACCGAATGAAATAGCGGATCAGGAATTCAGGGTTTCCGATTATTTACGAATTATACTTCAGCTGAAATGGGTCGTGCTGCTTGTCTTTCTGGTGGTTGTTGTAGCTACTTTTGTCTACACTGTCCGGTCTCCCAAGGTTTACGAGGCGGTCAGCAGCCTGTTGATCGATACTAAATCGCAAGAGATGTTCATGCCGACCATGGGAATATCGAATACTTCGATCAACAACCAGATAGAGATTCTGACGAGCCAACCCGTTCTGGAATTGGCGGTAGTTAATCTCAGCAAAGATCCCGAGTACGAATCGCTGCCGATCTACCAGTATGAGAATCCAGCTCGGGTCATCAGGGGGAAGATTTCCGTCGAGGCAAAGCGCGATACGGATATTCTGTTCGTGCATTGCGAATCGACAAATCCTCTTGAAGCCAGCCTTGTAGCGAACGCGGTTGCCGAAGCGTTGATTCAGCTCAATACGCAAAGCGCAAGAGCAGAGCTGACAACCATTCGCGAATTTCTGGAAAACACGCTGGAATCGATGGCGCGCCGTTTACGCGAATCGGAAGAAGAACTCCGCCGTTACAAGCGGGATCAGGGTATCTCCATGCTCTCGGAAGAGACTACGCAGTTGATCGAACAGACATCCGATCTGGACGCGATGCTGCAAGACGCGCAAACGGAACTGCAGGTTGCAAACAAGCGACTCGAATACCTCCAGAGAGAGTTGGGTAAACAGGACTCCCTGCTTCTCAATGTGAACTCCATACTCACCTCTCCACTCCTCGAACAGCTTCGTAAGAATGTTGTCGAAATGCAATCCCGTTACGCCAAGCTGCTTGCTATGAAAGAATACACGGAGAGCCATCCCACGCTGGTCGAACTCAACAAAGAGATCGAAAGCGCAAAGGAAAAGCTGAATGGCGAGATCGAGCGTATTGTGTCGGTTCGTGCCGGCTCTTCGGATCCGCTCGTGTATCGCGCATCCCTAATCGAGGATATTGCCAAGGCACGCATCGAGCAGAATGTCGCATCTTCCAAAGAATATAGTATAAAGGATGCTCTGGAAACCTATAAAATCCAGATGAGCATCCTGCCGGATACGGAGCTTCAGCTCGCACGCCTGGAACGTTCTTACAGGATGAACGAAAAGATATACTCGATGCTTGTCGAAAAGCACGAAGACGCCAAGATCGCCGAGCAGGCCAAGATGGGTAACATTCAGATGGTCGAGCGTGCTTCGGTTCCGGGCAGACCGATCAAACCCAAGAAATCGATGAACATGCTTATCGGTATTCTGCTGGGTATCAGCCTCGGTATCGGAAGTACTTTCGTGATCCACTCGCTGGATACGAAGCTGCGTACGCTAGACGACATGGAGAGCTTCGTGCGTCTGCCCATCCTGGGGACAATCCCCTTCATCCATGTGGCGGAGAGTGATATCGAAGACCTGGAGAAGATGATCCAGAAGGCGGAAGGCGAAGAGAAGAAACAGCTTCAGATTTCGCAGTTCAACATGATCGCCCGTCTGATCACCCACTATGCGCCCAAATCCCCTGTAGCGGAATCCTATCGTACGCTGCGTACGAATATTATATCCAAGAAGATGCACGAGGGACCCCTCAGCATCCTGATTACCAGTTCCGGTCCGAAGGAAGGTAAATCGACCTCGAACGCTAACCTGGCGATCGCCGTCGCGCAGATGGACGCCAAGGTCGTCCTTTGCGACCTCGACCTTAGACGCCCCATGATCCACAATCTATTCAACCGCAGCAAAGAGCGCGGCGCCAGCGATTATCTGATCGACCACTCGCTCAAGCTGGAAGATGTGGTGAAGAAGACCGGAATTCCGAACCTCGACATTATCACCAGCGGCTTCGTGCCGCCAAACCCGTCGGAAATCATCGCATCCAAGCGTATGGACCAGATGCTGGATGATCTCAAAGCCAAGTATGACTTCATCCTCATCGACTCCCCGCCCATCATCGCGGTGACCGACGCGCTGATCCTCTCGAAGAAAGTCGATATGATGACTCTGGTGGTTCGTATCGGCGTCACCGATCGTCAGATCATCAAGCGTACCAAGGAAATCCTGGGTAACGTGAATGTCCTGATCAGCGGTGTAATCGTAAACGGTATCGAAGTACAGAAGTACTATAGCGGCTACGGCTACTATTACTACTACTACTACTATTACTACTACTACGGAGAGCAGGACCAAAATCGAACGGCCAAGGGAAAGAAAATCAAGAGCAAAAATAAACAGGTATCTTGATATCGTCGAACGCCGTCCTGACGGCTTCCACGAAATTATAACGGTTTTCCAGGAACTGGAACTCCATGATACGCTTATTTTTACTTTGACAAAAAAACGCGATGTCGAGATTTTGACCAACGTGAAATCTCTGCAAAACCGGCAGAACCTCATCTGTCGGCTTGCGTTCTTTATACAGAATAAATACAGGGTCGAGTCAGGTGTGCAAGTGAGACTCGAAAAGAGAATACCCGTCGCGGCGGGTCTCGGAGGCGGCAGCAGTAATGCGGCCGTGACGATCGAGGCTCTGTCCGACCTGTGGTCGCTGAACCTCTCGAAAGAAGAGATGCACGAGATCGCCTCCCAATTCGGAAGCGATATCAATTTCTTTCTGGAGGGGGGGATCGCGCTGGGAACCGGCAGGGGAGAGGCGATCGAGCCGCTTCCAAGCATGCCGGAGCAGGATATCCTACTGGTGAATCCGCGATTCGATGTCGCCAGCAGCGAAGCGTACAAGCTCTACGCCGAGACGGCGGTCAGGAAAGATCGCACGCATTTGATGCGGGAGATGCGCGAAAGCCTGGCGACGGGAAGATTCTTTAATGTGCTGGAATCCGGTATCCGCAGGAAATATCCCGCGATCGACGAGATCATTACGGACATGGAGCGAAGCGGTATTCCGGCAATGCTTTCGGGAAGCGGTCCCACTTGCATCGGATATCCCGATGACGGTTCGGAAACGAGCGAGGTCGTTCGTTCGTTCGAGGAAAAGGGCTACTGGACATGTATGACCCGAACGTGTAATAGACGGTCTTTAGGACAGATATAGAAGGTGGTGTGAGATGTTCTCGCGACTACGTATTTTTACCGGTCGCGCCAATGTGGATCTGGCAAAAGAAGTAACCAGACTTGCCGGTATCCCGCTTGGCGATGCAGAAGTTTTCAAGTTCTCGAATGACGATTCGTTCGTGAAGATAAACGAAAACGTCCGCGGTGCCGATGTGTTCATTATACAGCCAGTATGTTATCCGGTGAACGACAACCTGATGGAGCTGCTGATCATGATCGACGCGCTTAAAAGGGCGTCTGCCAGCCGGATCAACTGTGTGATACCGTACTACGGCTATGCGCGATCCGACAAGAAAGATCAGCCGCGCGTCCCGATCACGGCGAAACTGGTGGCGGATCTCATCGAAACCGCCGGTGCGCATCGCGTGATCACCGTCGATCTGCATGCCGATCAGATCCAGGGATTCTTCAACATCCCGGTCGATCACCTGATCTCGCTACCGATTTTCGCTCGTCATTTCCGGGCGAATGTCGATCTGACCAACGCGGTGGTCGTTTCGCCCGATTCTGGTGGTGCGAACCGCGCGAGGGGCTTCGCCGACCGCCTTCAGCTTGGGCTCGCCATTGGAGACAAGCGGAGGGTCGGGAACGACGATAACGCCGAGGTACTCAATGTCATCGGCGACGTGGAAGGCAAGACGGCGATCCTGTTCGACGATATCGTCGATACCGCCGGAAGCCTGTGCAAGATCGCCAAGGGTCTGAAAGAGTTCGGCGCAAAACGAATCTACGCCGCGTGTGCACATGGCGTGCTTTCGGGTAATGCGGTGCAGAACATTGAAGATTCGCCTATCGAGAAGCTGTTCATCACGAACACGATTCCGCTGGGTGAGAAGAAACAAAGTGAAAAGATAGTCCAGCTTTCGATCGCCGAATTGCTGGCAATTGCGATAAAAAAGATACATATCGAAGAATCGATCAGTATTCTATTTCGATAGAAGCGGAGGATGCTATGAATTTGAAAATCCAGGCACAGAAAACGCGAGCTTGGCAAGAAGTCGGACCTTAAAAACCTGCGCAAGAACGGATTCATTCCGGCAGTTGTGTATGGTGAAGGCAAGGATGGGCTTCCGATTTTTCTCAACTACAGAGATTTCTTTTCTGTATATAAAAAGAGCTTCGGTCACATGGTATTTTTTGACCTGAACGTCGGCGGGGAAGAAATCCGCACAGTCATCAAAGACAAGCAGATTCACCCCGTGTCGCGTCAGATCATCCATATCGATTTCCAGGAGCTTCATGCCGGTAAGGAAATCCAGATCGACGTGCCGCTGCAGTTCGAAGGCGAAGCGCCAGGAACCAAGCAGGGCGGACACCTTGAGGTAATGCTTCGTCACCTGACCTGCCACAGCTTGCCGAAAAACATCAAAGACGATATCATTGTCGATATCTCCGGAATGCAACTGCATGACGTCATCACCGTGGGAGATCTCGATCTCGGTGATATGACAACGAAGGTCGCTCATGATCTCGCCGTGGTTTCCGTACATGTACCGAGAGCGCACAAGGCTTCGGATGAGGGCGAAGAAGGCGAAGAAAGCGCTGAAGGCGAAGCTGACGCCACAGAATAATGAAATTACTGGTTGGGCTTGGCAATCCGGGAGAAGAATACCGGTTGACCAGGCATAACATAGGTTTTTTGATCCTTGACGAGTTTGCAAAAAGGAACGGAATCCAGTTCGGAAATGGCGTCGATTACGAGTTCGGCAGATATCGCGAGCTCTACATTGTCAAGCCGCTGCTTTATATGAACCGCAGTGGTATTGTCACCGCGAAGATCGCGAATAAGCACGATTTCGACGATATACTGGTCGTGTTCGACGACGCCAATCTGCCGCTGGGCGACATCAGGCTGCGAACGCGCGGAAGCGCCGGTGGTCACAATGGCGTCGATAACATGATCCAGATGCACGGAACCGATGAATTCAACCGCATTCGGATCGGCATCGGCAGTCCGGATAAGCAGGCGATGCGAAAATTCGTCCTCGATAAATTCCAGGAAGACGAATCGCAACAATTACAAAGCACGATCGATATATGCTGCGAGTTGCTGCAATGCTATGCCCGGAATCCGTTTCAAAGAGTATTGGATACTTACAGTAAAATACAAAGATCCTATTCTGAAGAACAACTTCAGGATCGTCAGACCAAAGGAGGAAATGAATGAGAAAGTACGAGAGTATGCTCGTGTTTGATCCCGAGCTTACCGAAGAACAGGCAGTGAAAGAAAATCAAATCTTTCTCGACCTGGTCAAAGAAGAGGGCGGCGAAGTCCTCGAAACCGCAAAATGGGGCAAGCGCAAGCTGGCCTACGAGATCAAGAAGAAGCGTGAAGGCTACTACTTCGTAAACAACTACAATCTTGACCCGCTTAAAATCGACGAAATTGAACGGCACCTTCGCATCAGCGAAATCGTGCTGCGTTACAACATCCTTTCCGAAAACGATTAGGAGTACCACATGGCGGGTGATTTGCGATTCCCCAACCTGAACAGTGTAACCATCTCGGGCAGACTGACCCGGGACGTAGAACTTCGCTATACAGCAAACGGAACACCGATCGCTTCACTGCCGATCGCATTCAATCGTTTCTATCGAGACGATTCGGGCGAGGGGCATGAAGAGACCTATTTCATTGATGTTGTCGTATGGTCCAAGCGTGCCGAACAGTGCGCCGAACAGCTGCACAAAGGAAGTCCGATTCTGGTCGAGGGTTATCTGCAAACCCGCAGTTGGGTCGATAAAAACAATCAGAATCGCAAGATGGTCGAGATTGTGGCGAACAAGATACATCAACTGGAATGGTCCGGAAGCTCCAGACCATCTCAGGGTGCGCCTGCATCGAATAACGATATGCCGCAATCCGATGTAACGGACGACGATGTCCCATTTTAATAGAAGGAGATACCATGCGTAGATTCGATTCGAAGAAGAAATTCCGGAAGAAATATTGTAAATTCTGTTCCAAGTCGGACCTGGTCATCGATTACAAAAACGTTGACCAACTCAAATACTATGTGGCAGAATCCGGAAAAATCGAGCCGACACGCATTACGGGAACCTGCGCCAAGCACCAGAGGAAACTGGTCCGGGAAATCAAAAAAGCCCGGCAGATGGCGCTGCTTCCGTATCGTGCGCTGTAATACGGAGTACTTCAGGCCGTGGTCAGCCTGATAATACAACCCATCGTCGCGGCGATCCTGAGCTTGATCTCCCCGGCGCTGGCTCTGATCTTTCTAATTGGTATAAGTGGCAAAAACCTGATTCTCGGCCGTACCAACGCCGGGATTCTCTACGCCGTGTTCGTCGTCGCAATCGCAGGAATGTGGTTTGCACAGTTGATTCAGGCGAACGAAGCGGCGGATTCCATACTTGCCGTCGCCGGTACGTCGTACGTCTTCATGCTGATTCTGGTTCGCTACGGAAGCTATCTGCTGGCGATCCTTTCGGCATCCGGATGGATTGCGGCGTACATGTCGGCGAAGGTTCTTCTGTTCGGGAAGTATTATCATGAGATGATCTCGACCAGCTTCGAGACATTCATGGGGATCATCAAGGAAGGCGACTATACACAGGAACAGGTTCAGGTAATCGTCGATTTCTGGACCAATTTCAAGGCGTTCTTCCTGAGCTACTACCCGTCCGTATGGATTCTTTCGATGGTCCTCGCCGCCTATCTTGGCGCGTTGATCCTCTCCCGGAGAATTCCGTTGTTGTGGGTACACAAAAGGCTGAGAATGCCATTTCCCCTGGTCTTCTTGCTGATCGCGGGTCTGGTCATGTTCCTGATTCCCATGGTGAAAGTCGTGGGCGGGAATGTCCTGATCGCGCTGGCGGGGTTGTTTATGATTCAGGGGATTGCGATTCTCGATTTCTACTGGGGCAAGATGTTCCGGGAATCGAGGATCCTGTCATTCATTCTCATCTTCGCGATCCTGCTCAACTCGTACATGCTGGGCTTGATCGTCCTGATGGGGATATTCGATATGTGGTTTGATTTTCGAAAAATAACGAAAATGGAGGAAATAGATGAAGGTCATTCTGATGACTGATGTGGAAAAAACCGGTGTAGCCGGCGATCTCCTTAAAGTGAAGGATGGATTCGCCCGGAACTACCTGCTGCCGAAGAAATTAGCGATCCTGGCGACCAATAACAACATGAAGAGAATCGCCTCGATCAAGCAACAAGCTGAAGCCGAACGCCTGAAAAAGCTGGACGAATTGAAGGCATGGGCGAAAGCTTTGGAAAACGTGGAAATTCGTTTCGAACGCAAAGCGGACGAGAACGGTCACCTGTTCGGTTCGGTTTCTGAAACCGATATCGCGCACGAGATCGAGAAGAAAGATATGAATATCCACAAGTCCATGATCCAGATGGATAAGCACATCAAGGAGATTGGCGAGACAATGATTCCCGTGAAATTCTCCGCTGAAGTGATCGCACACCTCAAGGTGACCGTGGTCAAAGAAGTAGAAGAAGAAAAAGCTGAAGAAGTAGTTGAAGAGGAAGCGGAAATCAACGAATAGGGGAGGTTGATTTGAAACAGCATCTAATGACGGTGTTCAAGACGGTTGGCTGGATTGTCCTGTTGTTCTGTTTTGCCTCGATCGGATTCGCGACGAAAAACCCCGCGGTCATGATCCCGGCATACCTGGTATTTTTCCTGCTGATATTCGGTGGTGTTCTCATGTATGCAAAGAAGCATCAGCGCAGGCAGGAAGTCAATCCCGAGACCAAAGCCCTGATCAACAAGATTCTCGGCGTCTTTCTCATTCTGGTGAGTCTGTACGCTCCCGTCCGTATGTTCATGACTCTGTTCCCGGGATTCATGAATTTCGGAATCGGCGCCATTACGGTGATCGGCGCTGCAGTGTTGATCGCAATCGGTATTCTGAGTGTCCGCCTGATCAATCGTTCGCGGATGATGGGGATCGTCGGGTATATCCTGTTGGTCGTTCTGTCGTTTGCACCGGCGATTGTCATCATGCAGTTCGACACCAGTTACAGCTCGCTGGGCGTGGCATACTACACCGCGCTGGCGCTGGCAGTACTCTCCTGGTGGGGAATTTCTTTATATTCCACTAAAGTCGAGTAAGCAATGGGCGTCGTCCGTGCCGATAGCGCGGTCGAACAGCTCCTGTTTCGTCTGGCGGGAGAAGAAAACCGGGATTTTCTGACGCTGTGTTTGCAGTGGAAGAAGATTGTGGGGGATCTGATCGCAGACCGGAGCTTTGTCGATCGTTTTGAAAACGGTACGCTTCATATTGGCGTTGAGAACAGCGTCTGGATGCAGGAACTGGTTCTCGACCGCAGACGTCTGCTGGCGCGGTTGAACGCGGAGCGGGACGTCGAGGTCAAGGAACTCGTCTTTTTTATCAGGAGCCGAAAGCGGATTCATGGTTAAAATAGCGCCTTCAATCCTTTCAGCCGATTTCATGAGGCTGGAAGAAGAAATACGGTCTATCGAAAAAGCCGGAGCGGATATCATCCACCTCGACGTGATGGACGGGCACTTCGTGCCCAACCTCACCTTCGGTATGCCCATTATACGGCAAATTGCGAAGATCGCGACGAAGCCGTTGGACGCGCACCTCATGGTAACCAATCCGCAGGATTATATCCAACCGCTGGCCGATGCCGGTGTCACGTACGTTTCATTCCATCCCGAGACGGTCTATCATGTCCATCGGGAGGTACGCAGGATACGTGAGCTGGGAATGAAGGCGGGTCTGGCGCTGAATCCAGCCAAACCGGTTCAGGATATTTTCCCCATGCTGAATGAACTCGACTTCGTACTGCTGATGAGTGTCAACCCCGGATTCGGCGGACAGAAATTTCTGCCGAGGGTCTTTGATAAAATAAAGATGTTAAAAGATGAAATGACCCGTACGGACGCCGAAAAAGAGATCGAAATCGACGGTGGCGTCACACACACGAACATAGGCGATCTGGCGAAAGCCGGCGTGTCCATGTTCGTGGCGGGTTCGTATATATTCCAATCGGATCACTATGAAAAACAGATCGAGAGGCTTCGATGTTCGGTGAATTGAGCGAACGGTTAGACGGGATTTTCAAGAAGATGCGAGGCTACGGTAAGCTTACCGAGAGTAACATCAAGGAATCCCTGCGCGAGGTTCGCCGGGCGCTGTTGGAAGCGGACGTCAATTTCAAGATCGTAAAACAGTTCGTGACGGATGTGCAGGAACGTGCCGTCGGGCAGGAGGTGATGAAGAGCCTGGTGCCCGGACAGCAGGTTGTCAAGATCGTCCACGAGGAACTGATTCGCCTGATGGGCGACAAGATCGAGAAAATCCAGCTCCAGACCAACCGCATTAACAAGATCATGCTGGTGGGTCTCCAGGGTTCGGGTAAGACGACCGCCTGTTCGAAGCTTGCCGCCTTTTACCGTAAGAAGGGCAACAGCCCCGCGCTGGTTGCCTGCGATGTCTATCGTCCCGCAGCGATCCATCAACTCCAGGTGCTTGGAAAACAGCTCGACATACCCGTTGTCTCAGATGATACCAAGGATGTGGTCAAGATCGCGAAGAATGCCGTGCAGTTCGCGGATCAGAAGATGATCAATCTCCTGATTTTCGATACAGCCGGCAGACTTCACATCGATGAGCGGATGATGTTCGAACTAGAGGAACTCAAGGGCTTCCTCAAGCCGGACTACATCTTCTTCGTTGCCGATGCGATGACGGGACAGGACGCGGTGAATGTCGCGACCGAGTTCAACAAACGGCTGTCTTTCGACGGCGTGATCCTTACCAAGATGGACGGCGATGCCCGTGGCGGCGCTGCGCTTTCCATCAAAGCGGTGACCGACAAGCCGGTGGTGTTTGTCGGAACCGGCGAAAAAACCAGTGACCTGGAGGAGTTTCATCCCGACCGAATGGCGTCTCGCATTCTGGGAATGGGCGATGTGCTGAGCCTGATCGAAAAGGCGGAAAAGGCGATCGACCAGGAGAAGGCGGAGAAGCTTGCCAAGCGGTTGAAGAAAAACCAGTTCACATTCGATGACTTCCTGGATCAGATTCATCAGGTTCGCAACATGGGCCCGCTGGATCAGATACTGGGTATGATGCCCGGCATAAACAAAGGAATGCTGAAAAATATTAAGGTCGATGAGCACGACCTGAAACGGATCGAAGCAATCATCTATTCGATGACGCCCACCGAGCGTGAGCGTCCGGATATCATCGGGGGCAGTCGCAGAAAGCGCATTGCCACCGGCAGCGGCACGACGGTACAAGATATTAACCGTTTGCTGAAGCAGTTTGAACAGATGAAGAAAATGATCAAGAATTTCAGTAATCCCAAAGCAGGCAAACGCATGCTGAATATGCCGTTTTAAAAAATACTTGACTAAAAGACTGAAACGCAAAAAGTTTTATGTCTGAAAAATTACGATGAAAAAGAGGAGAAGATGGTTAAACTCAGATTGAGACGGATGGGTTCGCGGAACGCTCCGTTCTATCGCATTGTCGCGGTTGATTCGAGACTGAAACGCGACGGAAAGTATCTGGACAATATCGGGCACTACGATCCCAAGACAGAGCCTTTTACATTGAAAATAGATACAGAAAAAGCAATTAAATGGTTGAGCGTTGGTGCACAGCCGTCCGAGACGGTGCGTTCGTTTTTCAAGAAGGCCGGGATCCTGCAGAAGTGGCACGAGATGCGGCAAGTGAAAGAAGAACCTGCTCCTGCGCCAGAAAATGCAGCAGAAGAAGGAGAGAAGGAATGAGAGATTTGATCGAGTACGTAGTGAAGGCACTTGTTGATGATCCGAGCGAAGTCGATATCAAAGAAATCGCCGGTGACAAGATTACCCTTTACGAACTTCGCGTAGCGAAAGCGGATATCGGAAAAGTGATCGGTAAGAGGGGAAGAACTGCCGGCGCTATCCGTACAATCCTCAACGCAGTTTCTACCAAGCAAGGAAAGAGAGCAGAGCTCGAAATCATCGAGTAATGCAGCTTTCCGATTTGATCCCGGTCGGAACACTGGGCTTTCGGGTCGATGAGAATGGCTACATTCAGTTCCGCCCGGGTAAAGGCTTTCGACCCGGATTCCTGCACAAGCAGGATGTATTTCTGATCTTTCCAGATCATAGCGTGATATTGACAACGGTTGTCGATCGATTCAACGAAAGCGGAAAGACGTTCATCCGTCTCGACGACGTGAAGATCAGCGACCATGTCCAGCAGAGAAAACGGATCACCCTGGCGCTTGCCCCCGAAACCTTCAACCGGTTTTTGGGTGAAGATTTCGACGATCCTGTCGATAAACAAGTGTATCTTCGGGGTGAACCGGTCGGAGTTGTGATCGACTGGCTCGAGCAATCCGATCACCTTGTTCTCACCGTGGAGCGTCCGGACGGGAGCCAGTTCATGTTTCCCGATGTCGGACGCTATGTCGAGCGTCAGGACGAACACAGCATTCATGCCAGAGACCTGGATGAGCTGATGGATTTATGAGAATCGACGTTCTGACCCTGTTCCCGCATCTGTTTCCCGGGATACTCACCGAGAGCATCACCGGGATCGCGATCCGCGAGGGTGCCATTGACGTGCACCTGGTCGATATCCGGGATTTCGCGTTCAACAAGCACCGACAGACGGACGATTATCCGTACGGCGGCGGCGCCGGGATGGTCATGAAACCGGAACCGGTGCACGAAGCGCTGAAATTCGCCGCGATCGATGAAGATACGCCTGTGGTGTATTTCACGCCGCAGGGGAGACTTCTCGATCAGAGCATCGTACAGGAATATTGTGCGAAAAAGCGCATCGTGATGATCTGTGGACACTACAAGGAACTCGACCAGCGCATCCGCGACGGGTGGGTCACCGACGAGATATCGATCGGCGACTACGTGCTGTCCGGCGGCGAACTGCCGGCGCTGGTCATGATCGATGCCCTGGCGAGGTTGCAGGACGGCGTGCTCAGCGACATGGATTCTGCCATGACCGATTCCCACCAGGTGGGGATCCTCGGCTGTGCGCACTATACACGTCCACCCGAGTTCGAGGGAATGATGGTGCCGGACGTTCTGATGTCCGGAAACCACAAGGAGATCGATCGCTGGCGGGAAGAAGACGCACTGGCCAGAACCCGCATGGTTCGGCCGGACCTGCTGGACAAACATGATTGAACGATTGTATGTCGGACTGGTGCATCATCCGGTTTACAACCGGCATAGCGAGGTGGTGACCACATCGGTAACCAACCTCGATCTGCACGACATACCGCGCTCGTGCCTTACCTTCGGCGTAAAACAGTTTTTCGTCATCACGCCGCTGGAAAGCCAGCACGAAATGTTCAGGCGCATCGTCGGCTTCTGGGAAAGCGACACGGGAAAAGGATACAATCCCGATCGCGCGGAGGCCCTATCGATCATGCGCTTTTGTTATTCGATCGAAGAAACCGTTAACATGATTAAAAAACAGGAAGAAGTCTCTCCGCGCATTGTCACGACGACAGCAGTTAAGCGAGACGACCAGATCGGATTCGACGAGTTGAGAAACCTCGGTTCCGAAGCCCCGGTCTTGCTTCTATTTGGAACAGGCAACGGACTGACCGAAGCGGTTCACCGGAACGCGCATTACGTTCTGGAGCCGATCTCGGGGATGGTTCATTACAACCATCTTTCTGTACGGAGCGCTGCTGCAATCGTCTTGGACAGGCTTTCTTCCGAAAAATAAAGGAGGAATCATGGACGTTGTATATGCTGCCATGAAATCGCAAATTCGCACCGATCACCCCGAATTTCGCGTGGGTGACACCGTAAAAGTTCACTACAAGATAAAAGAAGGAAGCAAAGAACGTATCCAGGTTTTCCAGGGAATCGTCATCCAGAAACGTGGAATGGGCATTTCCAGAACCTTTACCGTTCGCAAAATCAGCAACGGAGTCGCCGTCGAACGCGTCTTCCCGCTGAGTTCACCTCTTATCGATAAAATCGATGTTGTCCGGTTCGGCCATGTCCGCCGGGCAAAACTCTTCTACCTGCGTCGCGTGAAAGGTAAAGCGGCCAGAGTCAAAGAGAAAAAACGCTACTAAATTTATGGGAGCCGAATGGCTCCCTTTTTTTGTGCCTGAGTACGCTGACTTCCCATGTAACCAACTTCTGAATGTCCGAGCTTGCGCGCAGCATTTGCTTGCAAATGCCAGATTAGCGAAGCGAGGTCTTCCGAATGTTGGTTTTCTGTCAGAAGCAGGATGGAGAGGAGAGAAACCCCATCCCCAGCCCTTCCCCTTCGGTCGAAGAGGAAGGGAGTAGAGAGGAGGTTGCTCTCCATGGGTCCGCCAAACTCCAGCTTGGCATCTCTTCTCTTGTAGCGCTCTACCTCGGGGCGAGCCTGCCGGATCGATTTCGTTTCCATACGAAAATCAACATACGGAAGTCGATTTCCGCGCTATTCGTACTTCAGCGCGGCGGAGGGCTCGGTTCGGGATGCGCGGATCGTCTGGTAGCCGACGGTGATCCAGGCGATGACCAGAGCGATTACCGATGCAAGCAGAAAGCTGATGAAATCCATCTTCATCCGGTATGCGAAGGTGTCCAGCCAGCGACTCATCACGTAATAAGCGAGCGGCCAGGCGATCAGGTTCGACACCAGAACGAGCTTGGTGAATTCGCTGCTCAGCAGCAGGACGATGTTGTGCGGACGCGCGCCGAACACCTTGCGGATGCCGATCTCGCGGGTACGGTTCAGCGCCATGAACGACGCCAGCCCGAACATCCCCAGGCAGGCGATCGCGACGGCGATGGCCGAGAACCACCGAAACACCATGCCGAAACGCTTCTCGTTGCGATAGAATTTTTCGAACGTCTCATTCTGGAATTCATAGTCGAAATCAACTTCGGGGCTCACCGAATGGTAGGTCTTTTCGATAGCTTCGATTTTCTCGGGTATGTTTCCGCCTGAAATACGTACCGCGGTGGCATACGTCTCATCCGGATCCCAAAGGATCACCAGCGGCTCGATCTCGTAACGCAGCGGACGATAGAAGAAATCATCCACGACGCCGATAACGGTTGCGTCCTCCCAGAGTTTGAATTCGAGTGGATTGTCGATACCGAAGTCATCGATAAAAGTCTGGTTCACGACCAGACAATCATGGTCGGTTTCGAGATTCGCGTCAAAAAAGCGACCTTGAGCCATCGTCAATCCGTAAACATCGATGAAAGCCGGATCGGTAAATATCATGCGGAACTGGTTAGTTTCATCCGTCTCCGGATTGTTGTAGGTGCTTGAAAGGATAACACGCCCCATTTGCGTATAGATGTAACTCACATCTTCGATGCCGGGATTTTTGAGAAGTTCCTGTCTGAAATTCTCTTTGTCGGCACGAATCTCGTTGGTAATACTGAATGTGATAATCTGCTCCTTGTCGAAACCGAGATCGTGATTTCTGAAGAAGTCGAGTTGCTTCTGGATTGTCAGCATGCAGATGATCATCGTGATTGAGATTGCGAACTGGAAGACGGTCAGGATTTTGCGGAACCATCCACCGCGAACGCCGCGGGAAATCTCACCCTTCAAGACCCTGATCGGCTTGAAAGCTGACAATACTACCGATGGATAGAGTCCGGCGATCACCCCGACCAACACCGCCAGCAGGATCAGCCCGAGTATCGTTTCTGCCGTGAAGAATGGCGCCCGGATCGAGTAGAAACCGCTGAACACCGGATAGAAGAAATAGAGCGCTACAGCCACCGGGATCAACGTCAGGAGGCAGAGGAGAATCGATTCGACCAGAAACTGCGTCATGAGCTTGCCTTGCGTCGAGCCGAACACTTTTCTAACGCCGACTTCCTTGGCTCGCAGGGACGCTCTGGACGTCGCGAGATTGATGTAGTTGACGCAGGCGATCAGCAGAATGAACAGCGCGACGATCAGGTACGTCCGCACGGTGGAGAGGTCGCCGTGGTTGCTGTAGTCGAACTTGCTTGCGTCGAAGTAGAGATCTTTCAGCGGTCGAATATGATGATTCCAACGGTCGCTGTAATCAGCGAGGCAGGTATTGATGCGCTCGACGATATCCGTGTTCTCGTAGTATTCCGGTAGAAGCAGATAGGTTACATAATTGCCGAAGGAACGGTTTTCGAAATCGACGCCCAGCGCTTTCAGGCTTTCGAAGGGCAGGATGACGCCCTGGACCATGAGCTGAGAATTTCCCGGATCCTTCATCACGGCGGTTACAGTATAGACCGCTTCTCGTTCGTATTGGATGGTCTGCCCGAGTGGATCTTCGTCGCCGAACATTTTCTTCGCCCAGCTCTCGGTCACAATCGCGGTGCCGGGAGCCGATACCGCCTCCTTCAGGTCGCCGCGCAACGCTTCGAAGGTGAAGATGTCGAAGAATTCCGGATCGACGAAGGTAACGCTCGACCCGAGCTTTTTCTCATCCCAGAACACATTGGGAGAGCGAGGGAAGTAGCGGGTGCCGACCAGCTCCGGAAACGCATCGATAACCTCTTGCTTCATCGTGATGGGCACCACCGCGAAGCGTTCGTTCAGGTCGATACGGAAAATGCGGTCGTAGTTTACATGGAATTTGTCCGCTGACATCTCATATCGTACATAACCAATAATCAGGCAAAAGACCGCAATGCCCAGCGCCAGTCCGGCTATATTCAGGAATGTGAATACTTTATGGCGCATCAGGTTTCTGAATATCAAACGACACTGTTTCCAGATCATGGTTCCTCCTTAAAAGAAAATGATATTTTGCATATTATGTGCCATTACATCAGATATGTCTTTTCTTGACATATTCCGGAATTTCTTTTCACCAGATGTTTCGCAGTTATTTTGCGAGCGGAATGTCTTGATTGATAAAAACGGATTGGAGCAGATATGAGAAAAATTCTGATCATCATCGTGATCCTGGCGATAATCGCTGCGGTCGTTCTGTATTTCGTACGGAAAGAGACGCCGAGTACCGAAACTCAGATTCAGTATGCGGAGGTGACCCGAGGAGATATCGAAAACCTCGTAAGCAGTACTGGCGCGCTTGAAACGACCGGTACCGTGGAGGTCGGTACACAGATATCCGGCACGGTCGATAAAGTGCTGGTCGATTACAATGATGTGGTTAAAGTGGATCAGGTACTTGCCATCATGGACACCACGCAGCTTCACCTTACGATGGAATCTTCTCGAGCGGAGCTTCAGGCTTCCGAGGCCAAGATGCTCCGTGCCAAGCTGGAATACGAAAGCAACCAGCAACTCTTCGAGAATAACCTGATCTCCGAATTCGATCTCGAGGATTCCCGAATCAGCTATATATCCGCAGATGCCTCCTATTCGTCGAAGAAGACGAACTACATGCAAAACCGCAACGATCTTGATCTATATTCGGTGATTCGTTCCCCGATCGACGGGATCGTGATCGACCGCGACGTCGAAGAAGGGCAGACCGTTGCCGCGAACTATTCTACACCGACGCTCTTCACGATTGCAGAGGATATGTCTCAGATGGAAATCTTCGCCTACGTGGATGAGAGCGATATCGGGCAGATCAAGAAAGGTCAGGAAGTGACATTCACCGTCGATGCATTCCCGGACAGCACTTACTCCGGCTCTGTGAAGCAGGTGCGACTCGTACCCGAGACGGTGTCCAACGTCGTGAACTACATCGTCGTGATCTCGGCGTCAAATCCGGATTTGATCCTGATGCCCGGCATGACGGCCACGGTCGATTTCATCATCGATCAGAAGAAAGACGTTCTGCGCGTACCGATTACCGCGCTGAATTTCCAGCCTTCGGCGGATGTAATGCGCCAGGTCATGATGCGGAAATTCAGCAAGAGACAGCAGGACGGCAACGCCTCCCAATCGGGTCAGCGACCGGATGGAGCTTCGCAGCAGCGTAGAGCGCGACCGGACGGACAGCAGAGAGAACAGCTACCGACATTGTGGTTCGTCAATGAAGATGGCGAGATGGACATGATGTTCGTGAAAGCGGGATCCACCGACGGAGTTTACACCGAAGTGACGGGTCCCAGGCTGAAAGAAGGAATGCAGGTCGTGACCAAGATGGGCGGAACGAGCACATCGAGCAGCAACGGCACGAAACAGAGCAATGGCTTGTTCGGAATGCCCAGTCCGGGAGGACACAGACGATGAAGCCGGTTATCGAAATAGGGAATCTGATCAAAAACTATTCGCTGGGCGCACAGACGGTGCATGCGCTTCGTGGCGTGGATCTGTCCATTCACGAGGGCGAATTCGTCGCCATCATGGGTGCGTCCGGTTCCGGGAAATCGACTCTTATGAACATCATCGGATGTCTGGATGAAATGACTTCGGGCACCTATCTGCTGGACGGAACCGATGTAAGCTCCCTCAAGCCGGACCAGTATGCCGATATCCGCAACCAGAAGATCGGATTCGTCTTCCAGAGCTTCAATCTGCTTGCTCGAACAACCGCATTGGAAAACGTGGAACTCCCCCTGCTGTACGATCGTTTGCACCGCATCGAGAATCCGAAGAAAAAAGCGCTCGAGTGCCTCGACATGGTCGGACTCTCCGATCGTGCCCACCACGAACCGAATCAGCTTTCCGGCGGACAGCAGCAGCGCGTAGCCATCGCCAGATCGCTGGTAAACGATCCGGCGATAATTCTGGCGGACGAACCGACCGGCAACCTCGATTCGAGAACCTCGGTCGATGTGATGAAGCTTTTCCAGGAGCTGAACGACGAGGGGATCACGATTGTTCTGGTGACCCACGAACCGGATATCGCACTGTACTCAAAGCGCAAAGTAGTGCTCTTCGACGGTAAGGTCGTGAAGGATGAGAAGGTGGTGAATCGATTGAACGCTCTTGAGGAACTGAAGCGACTGCGGGAGGTTGACGATGAAGTGGCTTAACATTCTTAAAGTCTCCCTCATGAGCATTATGAAGAACAAGATGCGCTCGTTCCTGACATCGCTGGGTATCATCATCGGCGTCTGTTCGGTCATCGTCATGGTGGGTGTGGGCAGAGGCTCTTCGAAGCAGATCGAAGCGAACATTCAGTCCATGGGAACCAACATGATCATGGTCGGGAACGCGCGGTATCGATTTCGCGGCGTCTCGTCCGGCGATCGGGCGGAGTTGAGCTTCGACGACGTCGATTTCCTCAAGGA
The DNA here is from genome assembly GCA_963666875.2 of Cloacimonadales bacterium (SeqCode). Classification (GTDB taxonomy): domain Bacteria; phylum Cloacimonadota; class Cloacimonadia; order Cloacimonadales; family JAIOQZ01. Next base: position 13,297 of record CAXXPU010000014.1, on the reverse strand, counting down.
GAACAGCGAGCTGCTTTCCGACATCTCGGCGAACGTCCGCACCTCCGCGCAGGTGGTTGCCAACGGTAACAACGTCAATACATCCATCGAAGGCGTCGAGCCGCCCTATCTTAATATCCGCAAGTGGGAAATCGATACCGGCTCCATGTTCACCGATCGGGACGTGAAGAGCAAGAAGAAGGTTTGCCTGCTGGGTCAGACGGTCGTGGAAGAGCTTTTCGGAGACGTCGATCCGGTCGGCAGCAGAATCCGGATTCGTAACACGCCATTCAAGGTCATCGGCACGCTCAAGGAAAAAGGTGAGAACCAGATGGGGCACGATCAGGACGACCTCATTCTGATGCCGGTCACGACTGCGCTGTACCGCCTCAAGGGCGGAACCAGTCTCGATCAGATCTATATAAGCGCCAGCTCTGCGGAGGTCGTGGATGACGCAATCGCGGAAGTTGAACAGTTGATGCTTCGGGCGCACAACCAGGCGAGCCTCGACGACGCGGACTTCTGGGTACGAAGCCAGTCCGAGCTGACGGAGATGATGACTTCCACCGCGGATACCATGACCGCGCTTCTGGCCGCGATTGCCGGTGTATCTTTGATTGTCGGAGGTATCGGAATCATGAACATCATGCTGGTGTCGGTCACCGAACGAACCCGTGAGATCGGTATTCGTCTGTCGGTGGGCGCACGCGGAAAAGACGTGATGTTGCAATTCCTCACCGAGTCGATCGTGCTGAGTCTGATCGGCGGCATCACCGGAATTCTGCTCGCGTTCGGCTTGATCTACATTTTAAATAACTACGTGAGTCTTCCCGCGATTGCCGAACCGAAAATTATCACGGTCTCGTTCCTCTTCGCCGGATTCGTGGGCGTCTTCTTCGGCTGGTATCCGGCACGGAAGGCATCCCGGTTGAACCCGATCGACGCACTCCGATACGAGTAACGATTTGTAGTGGGCAATCCTTCGCGGTTGCCCATTTCTTCTCGGTCAATAATGAACATGTTCATTTTTATCTTGACAGGCAATCCCATCATGCAACCATGCGGTCGCAAACAGGAGAACAGGTATGCAAACCAGGAAACCGGAAATCGAACAAAAGGTGTTGAGCGTAGCGCGCGAGGCGTTTCTGAAGGATGGCTACGAGAAAGTCGCACTCCGTCGTATCGCGAAAGAGGCAGGTATCACGGTCGGCAATCTCTACCACTACTTCAAAAGCAAAGACGATCTCTACATGACCATCTTTCTGGAGTTCAACCGGAAGCGGCTGGCGTGGGTCTTCGATCGGATGAGCGCGGGAAAGACACCGCTCGAGGAGCTTCGCCTCTACGGCAAAGCGCAGATGGAGTACATCCGGCAGCATCCGGACGAGTTTCGCTTCGCAATGTACTACGACCACCACGGAATCAACGAGGAAGGCATCTCCCGGGAAGTGCTGGAAGCCTTCGACCGGCAAAAGAAGCCCTATATCGAGCGCTTTCGCGCTATCTTCGAACGTGGCAAGGCGGACGGCTCGATTCGCGGTGATTTCGAGACGTCGATGTTGATCCCGTGGGTGACCATGACGCTACGTCTGATCCTGAACGAGGTGGTTGTCCTGGGTTATTATAACGACGAGTTTTACCAGCGGTTCGTCGATTTTCTCATGGGTGCAATTCAAGAACACGGGCAGGGTAAGGAGGAAGGATGAAAAAGGTTATTCTGTTACTGACAGGAGTACTGACAATGGTTTTAAACGCACAAAATCTGCTGAACGGGCCGGAGGGTCTCACGCGGGATAATGACCGCCAGCGCTACCTTGTGGCCAATTACAGCGACAACAACGTGATCGCGATCGATCGATTCGGAGTTCAGAACGTCTTCGCCGAGAACACAACGCAGCCTCTTGGCGTTCTCGCGTACGATGGTGTGCTGTACGTAACGGGCAACAATCCACCGACACTATACGGCTTCGACCTCGAAGACGGCTCCAGCGTATTCAGTGTCGGGATCGACAATTGCCTGGCATGCGCGGAGCTTTGTACGGATGAAAACGGCTATCTCTACATCGCCGATCAGGGCGGCAAGATTCATCGCGTGAACATCGAGACGCTCGAGAGCGAAGTGTGGCTCAATAGCGGATTGCCGGGCAGTCCGCAAGGGGTGGCGTACGATCGCGACAACCAGCGTATCATTGTTGCGGGATACGCAGGAGGAGCCATCAAGGCTTTCAGCCTCGAAGATCAGACCGCAACGACGCTGATCAATTCAGCGCCGGGGCAGTTCATTCAAATCTATATGGATAGTCACGGCAAAGTTTATCTCAGTTCCTGGAATGGCAATCGCGTGTTCTGGTTCCAACCGGGTGTTGTCGATGAATTACAGGAATTTACGGACACCATCGTGCGTCCGAGCGGCCTCTATGTGAACGAGACATCGAACCAGCTTGCTGTGATGTCGTTCGCGAACAGCCAGATCTACTATCTAATGATCAGTAACGAGGCCGGGGAAGGCACTGTCCCCGAACTCGAACAGTCAATCCGGGTATCACCCAATCCCTTCAATCCTGAGACCAGGATCTCCTACGAAATCGAGCAGACGGGAGATGTCGAGCTGGCGATCTACAATGTGAGAGGTCAGCGCGTAAACGTCCTGGTAGATCGATATCATGAAGCAGGAAACTACGATATCGTCTGGGATGGAAGGGATTTTCATGGCAATATCGTCTCTTCTGGAGTATATACGGCGGTTTTGAAAACGGCTGGTCAGGAGACCTGTCGTAAAATGCTCATGATGAAGTGATCCTCATCTCTCTCGGAAAACCAAACTTCTGAATGTGCCGCGAGGCTCTTTCGAATGTTTGGTTTTCTATATTATATGGGATCAATGTAGGGGCAGGTCCCCGTGCCTGCCCTTTCCCTTTTCTCCCTGTGATTTTTATCGCATGAAACGACGAGATGGGGGAGGAAGAGAAAGGGCAGGCATGGGGACCTGCCCCTACAGAGTAAATGAAAGGATTATTTTATCATCATCATCTTGCGTACGAACGACTTACGGTCAGCCTGCATGCGTAGGTAATAGATGCCTGTCGCAGCGTGTTTGCCGTAATCGTCCGTGCCGTTCCACTGGACGGTGTGGCTGCCGGACGGATATCGCTGATCCGTCAGCGAGCGAACCTTCTGTCCGCGGACGTTATAGATATCGAGCTTCACTCTCGATGGTTGCTGCAAGTCGAACCGGATGTTCGTATCCGGATTGAACGGATTGGGATAGATCCCTGAAATGCCGGTCATGACCGGTGCATCCGGCGACGGACCGTTTCCGACACCCTCGAATACGAAATCGACTTCCGCCATCTCCGATTCCGCAGTCTCGAACACCGCCACGACACCAGCCGTATAGCCCTGATCGATCACGAGCGAATCGGGATCGAAGGTGAAGGTGGTGTCGGTAGTCGTTGCGACGAATACGCTGTCCAGATAGACATGGTATTCCTGAAGCATACGATCCTGCGAATAGGGCGATTGCCAGGTGAAGACCGCTTCCGTGGTGCACTCGGGATTCAGCGGCATCAGGATGGCTTCGTCCATGTTGACCTGCACCTGAATGTTCGAAAAGAGTTCTGCGTTTTCGAGCGTCCAGGTCACGAGGTCGGTGCTTGTAGCGGTAAGGTTGTAATACGCCGGATAGACATCCTGGACGAGTGATATTCCGTTATCGCCGGTGGTCGCTTCGAAGGTATGAAGGCTATCAACCGAGACGCCCGAAATCTCGATGCCTCCCGGTGATGCGGTATTGGTGGTGATGGCGAATGTGATGTCCAGCCGTTCCATGATATCGAGATCGACCTCGAGCATCTGACCGTCTTCCAGCACGATATCTTCCGCGATGCCGTCGAAATAGTCATTTTTCGAGTAGCTCAGGCTGAAGACTCCGTTGTCCAGCCCGTAGAACTGGTAGAAGCCTTCACTGTTGGTGGTGGCGATATCGCCTCCTGGTGTCAGTTCGACCGTGACGCCGGCGACGGGCTGTAAATTCTGGTCGGTGATGGTACCCATGATCCCCGTGGCGGAACCGGCGGTGAAAAAGAAGGTGGTATTCGGGAAGAAATCGACCAGAGTTCCGGAATCGGGATCGTTGGGATCGTTTTCTTCCGTATCGCTCTGCCAGCGGATAGTGCGGCCAGGATATGTCTCGGCATCCTCCGATATGAAGAATCTGTCGGAATCCAGATAGAAATTCGTTTCGAGAGGACGCATCACCATCATGACCAGATTGTCGCCTTCGTAGTAGTATGAGTTGTCCAGCGGGATCTGGATTGCGTTTTCACCCGGGTCGAAGTTCACGAAACCATTGAACACCAGCGTCAGATCGGTAGCGGGAATCCAGCCGTTTTCGAGGGAAGTTTGCGTGGTTTCTCCCATCCATATCCTGACCTGTTTCCCGGGCATGTTGCTTGTGAAGGAGTTATAGTACTGGACAGCGTTGATTTCGCCGTTGATCTCGAGTTCGTCCGGGTAGTACATGGTCTCGGTCAGGCTCGACTTGTAGAAGAAGTTGAGCGGCACCCGGTAACTGGTGTCGGTTCCATCGCCTACGCTGATCACGACGGTTCCGAACGGATGCACGGTAACCGGATGGAGCAGGGTCAGGTTGTTGTCCGGGTTTTCATCGCCGGTGAGTACCACTTCGCCGCGCAGGTTGAACGTTCCCGTTACATCGGGCGTCCACTCCAGTTCGAAGGTCTCTTCTTCGTTCAGAGCCAGCTCGACGCCGTTCGTTTGATCGATGACGGTGCCGTCATCGAATACGAGTCGCACCTGATAATCGTCCTGAGTCAGAGCGCCGACGTTGCGCACCGTGACGAAGTATTCGTATGGATCGCCTACGGAGGGGTTGGCCGTTCCTTCGATCGCACGTGCCTGAAGGTCATTATTGAATTCCGGACCGAGTGCCGTTACGACAATATCGTCCAGACAAACGCCCCAACCGTACAGTCCCACGCCTTCGAAGGCGATGCGGCTGTTTGCGGTTCCATCCGGGAGTTCGATTTCTTCTTCCGTCCAGTCGACGATGCTTTCGGTGTAGCTTGCAAGAAGAGTCCAAGTGCTTCCGCTGTCCTCCTGGAAATAGACGTACATCTCGTCCTGATCGGATGACCAGAGCGCTTGCGTGTGCCAGAAATTCAATATTGCTTCGCTGCCGGAGATGTTGAAGGGCGGCGTAATGAGCCGTGTAATCACCGCGTCGGTGTCGTCCCAGTAGAAGAGCGCGTTGTAGCTCCCGGTATGTGCCTCGGAGGGATGTCCACTATGCCCTCCGTTCGCGAACGTCCAGTCGAGATTACCGGACATGTATTCCTGGGTCCATCCTTCGGGCAATGTACCGCCTTCAAACCCCTCTTCAATCACGTTTTCCTGGCCATATAGCGATACAGCCACAATCAATATCAGCAAGATGGTTCCGATCTTCATTTCTTTCCCTCCTTCATTCCAGTTTTCATTACCGTAAATTATGCAATTTTCATTCCTTTGCCGAATAATCCAGCCTTGCACAAATTCAAAAAGCAGGCAAGGATTTTTGAGTGAAATGAGGAAAATGTTTACATTCCGGTCGTGGGTCGCACGATTGACACAAAGGAGAGAACCAATGCAGCGTACCGATTTCACAGATGCCCTGAAGCGGATCAAACATCCGGCAAAGGTTGCACTGGCTGTTTGCCGTACACCGGAAGGGAGGTTCAACGCCATCACGCTCGAGTGGTTCATGCGCACCTCCATCGATCCGCTCATCTTCGCGATTTCCATCGGGCACGCGCGCTACAGCTACGAGTGCCTGCAGAACACCGGCCACTTCAACCTGGTGATCCCCTCGCGCGAGATGCGGGACTTCACCTTGCTGTGCGGCTCGAAGTCCGGCAGGGACATCGACAAGTTCGAGCGGTGTGACCACGATCATTTTCCGGGCAGGCTCGCGAAACTGCCCATCATCCGTGATGCGCTTTGCAACCTCGAATGCGAGATCGTTACCCAGGTTCGCACCGGCGACCACACCATATTCGCCGGTGAAGTGAAATACGCCTGGCTCGAACCCGATCGAAAAATCCTTTTAGTGGAGCACCTATGATATCCAGAATAATCCAAACGATCGACGAAGATACTTTCATCAAGGTCGCGCACATCTGGACGGTTACCGGCGTGGGCAGGCCGGAGCGCGGCGACACGCTTGAACTCGTTCGGAGGACGCTAAGATTCGGCGGAAGATTTCTCACCATGCTCGAAGACAACGAGCCCATCGGGACCGCCTGGATCACCAACGACGGACGCAGGCTCTACCTGCATCACATGGCGGTGCTGCCCGAAAAACAGGGACAGGGTTACGGACGCCTCCTGCTCGAAGAGTCCATCGGAATCGCAGACACGATGGGCATGCAGATGAAACTGGAAGTACACGAGGAAAACGCCGTGGCACGGCATCTGTACCGCAGAGCTGGATTTACGGAAGATCTTGCGGCATATCGCGTGATGATAAGGAGGTGATATGCGTATCCGTCCGGAAAAGATCAAGAAAATCCTGATCATCCAGTACGAGCCGTTCGGCGACGTCCTGCTCAATACCGGATATCTGCCTTTCCTCAGAAAGAAATTTCCCGGAGCACGCATCGTATTTCTGGTCAGGTATCCCTACAGCGTGGTGCTGGAAGGCAATCCCGATATCGACGAGTTGATGGTCTTCCGGCAGGAAAGAGGAATCGGATACATCTTCTCCCGACTGATGCTTTTCATGCGAATCTTTCGTCGGCGATTCGACCTGGTGCTGGACCAGATGCGCGGTACCGGAAGCGCCCAGATGACTTTCTTCAGCTTCGCACGCTATCGGATCGGATGGAAGAACAGCCGGCTGAAATGCTTCTACAATGTGCTTGTTCCGGAAGGGGAGGCCCGTTATTCCGCCGCGTTGAAATTCGATCTGCTCAAGCCGCTGGGTATCGCGGAGCAGATGTTCAAGCTCTTCTACCATATAAAGGATGAATCGCTCGAATACATTGACGACTGGCTTCGGGATAAGAACCTTGAAAACTTTGTTTGCATTGCGCCATCGAGCCCGGTAGCGAAGAAGAAATGGAATCCCGAGAGCTTTGCGCAGGCCATTGACGGTATCGTCGAGAGGCTCGGACTGCCTGTGGTTCTACTGGGCGGACCGAACGAGATGGAAGATATGCGGAAGGTGGCTTCATTCGCGAAGCACGAGCCGCACATCGCGCCGCCAACCGATTTCAATCAGGCCGCCGCCATGCTGAAGCGAGCAAAACTGCTGCTCTGCAACGACGGCGGGATGAATCACCTGTGCGTCACCACAGGCACGCCGGCGCTCGCGATCTTCGGCAATACCAAGCCCATCAACTGGTGTCCGTCCATGATGGGAAACTACCGATGTCTGTTCGTTCCCAATCATCCCAGAAATGACGAGAACCGATTTGGTATCACACCCGAGATGGTTGTAAACACGATCGTGGAGATGCTGAAATAGAAAACCGACTTCTGAATGGCTGGATATGGTAAGCAGGCATCTTTGCCTACATTTTAACACTTTCGCGCGATAATAACATACATAGAAGGAGAATAATATGACAAGAAGTGTACTGGCAATCATCATGATCTGCCTCGGCATCGCGATGCTGAACGCGAAAACGATCCCCGTCCACAGCAGCAAAGACCTGATGAACGCTCTAAAGCAAGGCGAGCAGGTTCGTGTCGTGATTCACTATGCCGATTGCGAACTGATCAGCGATAACGAAGTGAAATCCTATTCACCCAATGCGATTGGTGGCATGGAAATCGCCACTTGGGAATACTTTGCGCCCATGATGATGGGAAATCCGCAAGGGTTCATGGTATGCTCCGAATCGAAGCTGATCGAGAACCCGGTTGGTGATGGCTATGTCTTCAATTACGTAAAGCTTCGGATTTCGGATGACGATAAGGTCAAGTTGACAGCGAGGTATATTGACTCTCAGGATATGTCGGAGCAGATGGACGAAGCCTTCCACAGCGTCATCAACGATGGAAAGAACGACGGCGCGGTGTTCCTGTATATCGTGGAGTGATTTAGAAAATCAGCTTCAGAATGGATGTAGGGGCAGGTCCCCGTGCCTGCCCTCTCAATCCTTCGCCAACATGGTATTGACGCTGTAAACGCTTGATACACAAATGATTATTGGGCATAGACGGGCAGGCACGGGGACCTGCCCCTACATGAGAGAAGTATCAGGGAAAGTATGATGAAAAAATGGTTCATAGTAGGCGTCGTATCGACCATCGTGGCGATGATCGGTCAGGGAATGGGCGGTTTCGTCGGAAGTTTGATCGGCGGGATTATCGGACTCGTTCTCGGCTACATTTTCTACTACAAATTTCTACAATAAATCCTTGTCGGTGAGCCGTCCATTTCGAATCCGTCCTCGATTCGAAACCACTGATAGCGTTCGTAATAGCCATCCAGATCGGTGGTCAGGTACATTTTCTCGAAACCCATTTTCTTCGCGTCCTTTGCACCTCTGTCCATCATCATGCTGCCGAGCTTCTTACCGCGATGATCTTTCTCCACGAACACGCAGGCAAACCACGGGTACAGATCGTGCCGGCTGATGAAGTCGTTGACGATGAGCGCGCTGCAACCGCAAATCTCGTCGCCGTTCATGACAAGATAGAAGACCGGCAGACGACTCGCGTTGTCGGACGAATTCCGTATCGCGTCCAGGTAGAACGGGAGGTTTGTCGGCCTGCCCCATTTACTGTGGATGTAATGGGCGGCTTCATCGATACCCCTATTGTATTCGTGTGCGTTGATGATTTCGTACATGATTCCTCCGATTAGAAAAAGATTGCGGTGGGTATAATTTCGGTGTCAAGGATGAAATGATCACGCGTTCCCCCGTATTTCCGTAGTACTTTTATTCGATGTCCGTTTGACCGTTATCGCGCCCACGGCTGAAAACCATTGACATCATCGGGACGTCGTTCAGAATGTAATGCAATAAATAATCCTGAAAGGGGTCCATCATGGAATCGAAAGGCATTGTGGAATACTTCATCGATCTGATCCGGATCGACAGCGAATCGAAAAACGAGAAAGAAGTGGCGATACGCATCGCGGACGACCTCATCAACATGGGGGCGGAAGTCCATTTCGACAGCGCGCACGACCACACCGGCGGCAACGTGGGTAACCTCTACGCGCGATTCAAAGGCGATATCGACAAAGATCCGATCCTCTTCTGCGCACACATGGACACGGTCAAACCCGGAAACGGCATCACACCCGTACTCGAACGAGGCATGATCCACACAGACGGCACGACCATTCTTGGTTCGGACGATAAATCGGGTATCGCGCAGATCGTTTGCGCCATCCAGGAATTGCAGGAAACGGGTGAGAAACTTCCGCCTATCGAGATACTCTTCACCATCTCGGAAGAGATTGGTCTTTTAGGCGCCAAACACGCCGACTACAACTGGTTCCGTTCGAAGATGGGATATGCGCTCGATTCGCACACTGTGGGCGAATTCATGATCGCGGCGCCATCGCAGAACTCTATCCGTTACGTCGTCTATGGCAAGGAATCGCATGCCGGCGCAGAGCCTCAGAACGGCGTCAACGCGATCCAGATCGCAGCCAAAGCCATCGCGAAGATGAAACTCGGCAGGATCGACGAAGAGACCACCTGCAACATCGGTATCATCGAGGGCGGACTGGCGACGAACATCGTTCCCAACCGCGTGGTGATCAAGGGTGAGGCGCGCAGCCACGATCCGAAGAAGCTCGAAGACATCTCGAAGCGCATGACCGAAGCCGTGAAGCAGGCTGTGGAAGAAGCGAAAACCGATTTCTTTACCCCGACGGCGGACGTCCACGTGCATCAGGAATATCAGTCGTTCTCCGTCGCGGAAGACGCCGAAGTGACCCTCCTCGCGGTCGAAGCGTCGAGGAACGCCGGTCTCCAGCCGCGCACCTATCGCGGAGGCGGCGGCAGCGATGCCAACATCATCGGAAAACACGGCATCTCCATGATCGTGGGCGGAACCGGGATGGACAACGTTCACACGATCGATGAGAAGATCAAGATCAGCGATCTGGAAGACGGCTGCAAGTGGGTCAAGGAAGTGATCCGGCTCTATGCCGCGAAGTGAGGTTGTTTTGACCATAAAAATCGCCTTGATCGGGTACGGTCAGATGGGGAAGATTCTGGAGCGACTCGCACCGGATAACGGCTGCGAGGTCGTCGCCATCGTTGATCCCTTCCATCCAGGATGTGCTTCCGAAATCACGAACGGGACACTCAAGGGCGCGTCGGTCTGTATCGAGTTCACGCAGCCGGACGCAGCGCTGAAGAATATCGAGGCCATCGCGGCATGCGGACGCAGCATGGTGATCGGCACCACGGGCTGGAATGTCGGGGATGTGGCGATCGATGCGGATAAACTGGGCATGGTCCATGGCTCGAATTTCTCCATCGGCATGAACGCCATGTATCTGATCGTGGAAGAGGCGGCGAAGATCATGAACGCGCTGCCCGAGTACGATCCATACGGCTACGAGCTGCATCACAAGCTGAAAAAGGACAGCCCGTCCGGCACCGCGAAAGTTCTCGCCGATATCCTGCTGAAGAATATCGATCGCAAGAAGCGCAGCCAGTTCGAGATGCTCGATCGCAAGGTGGAAGCCGACGAGCTGCACTTCTCCAGCACGCGTGCGGGAAGTATCCCGGGCGAACACGTGATCGGATTCGATTCGGCGGCGGACTCAATTCAAATCGTACACACGGCGCGAAACCGCGAAGGGCTGGCGCTCGGCGCGCTGAAGGCCGCGAAATGGATCGACGGCAGAACGGGTATGCACGATTTTCGCGACATTTTCCGGGAGCTGCTCGGATGAACCTGCCATTCTTCAAGATGCACGCGCAGGGCAACGACTACATCTATTTCGATTTCACCGACGAACCCGTGCCGGATTTACCGTTCGACACCCTCGCGGCAGCGCTGTCGGAGAGACGGTTCGGGGTCGGCGCGGACGGAATCGTCCTGATTCTTCCGCCGAACGACGCGAAGCACGACGTACGGATGCGAATCTTCAACGCGGACGGCTCGGAGGCGGAAATCTGCGGTTCGGCGTTGCGCTGTATCACCGGTTGGCTCGGGACCAGGCTCGAGAAAGACGAAATAGTCATCGAGACCATCGCCGGGGTGAAGAAAGGTGTTGTGATCGAAAAAACGCCGCAACTGATCACCAGCATATCGATGGGCAAGCCACGGCTTGTCGCGGAGCACAAGGTTCAGGGATACGTCGGGCTCGAGATCGACATGGGCAATCCGCACTTCGTGATCTTTGACGAGCAGGGTCCACTCAAGGAAATCATCCGCATCGGACCGATGATCGAACGCGACGAGCAGTTCACGCATGGCGTCAACGTGCATCTGGCGATTGTCGAGAATCCGACATCCGTGCACATCGGAATCTGGGAGCGCGGCAGCGGACCGACTCTCGCCTGCGGTTCCGGAGCCTGCGCCACGGCGTATGCCGGTATAAGGCTTGGAAAGCTCGCCGGCGAGACGATCGAAGTCCATCAACCGGGCGGTATGGTGCAAGTCTCATTTGACGAAGAGACGCAGGAGATCACGCTTTCAGGTGAGGTGTCCTTCGTTTTTACCGGCACGGTGGACGTATAGCAGATTACAGCAACATCGTTTTACATCAATACTTGACACGAATCAGGGGTGTTTGTAAATTATCAAGCACATAGGCTTGAAAGGAATAAATATGCCAGAAAAGAGTCAACAGCAGAATAAACTGGAGATGACAATAGATTTTGAAATACCACTAATAGGTCAATGCTATAATCCTCAAGGAAATGAAATAGTATCCCCCCTGTATGAAAGAAATGGTAATGTTTTGTTTGAGGGAGATAGTATCGAATGGCTGAAAACTCTTCCAGATTTCTCAATTGACCTGATTTTTGCCGATCCACCATATAACATCAGGAAAGCGGATTGGGATAAGTTCGAAAGCCAAGAAAAATATATTGAATGGTCAATGAAATGGATATCAGAGGCCTCTAGAATTCTGAAGGAGACCGGAACTCTTTATATTTGCGGTTTCTCAGAGATTTTAGCTGATTTGAAACATCCATCCATGAAGCATTTCTTTGGATGCAAATGGTTAGTGTGGTCCTATAAGAATAAAGCAAATCTTGGAAATGACTGGGGTCGATCTCATGAAAGCATGTTACATCTTCGAAAAGGCAGGAATTTTACGCTGAACATTGATGATATTCGAATTCCTTACGGTAATCACACATTGAGATATCCTTCTCATCCACAAGCTGAATCAAGTCAATATTCGAATGGAAAGAAAAGAAAGGACGCTTGGACACCCAATCCTAATGGAGCTAAACCTAAAGATGTCATAGAAATACCCACTATATGCAATGGCATGGAAGAAGAAAAACGAAGCATCCAACACAAAAACCAGAGGAACTACTAAGAAGAATAATCCTTGCCTCATCAAATGAGGGTGATGTAATTGTTGATCCATTCTCGGGTTCAGGAACCACTATCGTTGTTGCGGAGCAGTTAAACAGGAAATGGATGGGATGCGAAATAGACCATGAATACAACCTTGAGGCTATTGAACGTCTCGAACGAGTTGAAAGGAAAACAATCCCCGAGTGGATTATTTATGATAAAGAAAACGAGAAAAGGCGGAATTCAATAAGATGAATTTAAACACCCTTTTGCAGCATGCCGGGAATAAGGAAAACTTTGCCAATATTAACGACTATCTCGATTTCGGTATGAGATATCTTGAGTTTATCGAGAAAAACCTACAAGCAGACATTGTCTCAAAGAATGAAATCAATTACCATTATTTTCAATACAATGAAGAGGGAACATACAATGTTACCAGGCCTATAAACACTGACTTGTTTATGTGTTTAGAGGAGTTTGATAGTGCTCGGACAATTTATATGGATATCCTTTCACACATAAGAAAGGGTAATAGACCACAATCCGAGAAGAATAAGATTATAAACCGAGTTGTCTATACTTGTCAGCAGTCTATTGGTGCTTGTCTCGATGCTTTGCCAGCGAATAAATCAAACACTGCCCGGAAAATCATGGGAGACCTGTTTGAGAAAATGATCCTCTTTATTTTACATGAAATCGGCTTACATGCAAGATGTGAAACTATCGATATCCCATTTTTCGACGACCATGGTTCCGAATATTTAATGCACTACCAACATGACATTGTAGTACGCCAAGA
>CAXXPU010000013.1:0-129079 GCA_963666875.2 Cloacimonadales bacterium (SeqCode) | reverse complement strand
ACTTGTAAAGCCGTTAGTTTTGCCGAGTTCAGTATCCGTTTCAAATTCAACACCTGGTCGAATAAATTCGTATCAATGGATTTAGGTATCGAACCACTGTTTCCAATCGGATTGTTTCATTCCAGTAGAAAGCAATACTATGATAAAGAGGAAATCGAGAACTGGTCCAGCCATGTTCAAGAGGGAAAAGGATGGACGGTTTACTACGGTTCAAAAGACGATGTTCCGGATCCAGTCGATGATCAGGAGAATCCATACGATTCACCCCTGTTCAACGCCTGGCTTCGCTTCAGCGTGGAAATATGGTAAATAGATAAACGGAGATACGCCATGCACCGTACCATCCTAACAGTCATCATCCTCCTCGCCTTCTCGACACTCCTGGCGCAGAGCCTCGAGATCACCGACTTCCAAAGGCTGGACAGCGACATGACCGCGCGCATCACGGCGCCCAAGATGGACAACTACGGCAAGCCCATGGCGCTGCTGAAAATCTCCACCGCCCTCACCGGCGTATCGGTGACCGGTAGCGGCTACATCGACGTAGAAACCCGCATCGGCGAGATTCGAGTCTATGTCAGCGAAGGAACGTTCCGCATCCGGTTGGCTGTCGAAGGATACGAACGGCTGACGTACAACCTTCCCGAGACCGCCCAATCCGCCGTGGTATATTCCATGACATTGCGGGGCGAGAAGGTCGCCGACCAAATACCGGTCTCGTTCATCACGAAGCCCGAGGACGCGGAAAAGTGGCTGGACGGCGAACTGCTCGGTACGGGAGATAGTTATTCAGTTGCCATAGGTGAACACACGATTGAGATACGGATGCACGGATATGAGCCATATAGAGCCACCATTCAGGTTGACGAGAAGAATGCGCTTTTCAAGGATATTATCCCTTGCTGAGCAGCTACCGGTAACGTTTACAGTATCGAGTGAGCCGCAAAGAGCAAAGCTATTCATCGATGGGTCAATGGAGGGCTATACGAACATGCAGCCAATACGATTGCCCGGAAATACACGCTACGGCTTGAAAATGGATAATTATAAGACGATCGAAGAAACGATAACGCTATCGAATGAATCTGAAAACCAGTTTCATTACCGTATGCAAAAGTCAACATGCAGCGTGGAATTTCGTGTCGAACCATCGAACGCGCAACTGATTTTGAATGGCAAACACATTGTGGGACACAGACACGAACTGGTGCCGGGAGTATATCGACTGGAGGCGCGACGAGATGGTTATGAGAGCTTGAAACGCACACTCGATATCTCTAATTGCGGGAACGAGACGGTTGACATCGCATTGCGTCAACATGCGGGGAATCTGCAAATAACCGTCAGCCCCATGGATGCAACGACTGATCTCCGATGTGACGGATACACTGTCAATGAGTTCACGGGTAGTAAAATGGTCCCGGATTTACCGGCCGGCGAATATGAACTGACCGTATCCTGCCCGGGCTGGAAAACGAAGAAATTCACATACTTAGTGGAAGACCAGCAAACGACTATGGCACATATTGTCTTGAAACATGGTTGGGATTTCCAGGATTATACAAGTCCTTCCGGTGTCGAGATGGTTGCAGTCGAAGGCGGTTCGTTCATGATGGGTAGCAATGAAAATGGGGATGAACAGCCTGTTCATCAGGTAACGGTCTCAAGTTTTTGGATGGGTCGCTACGAGGTGACTGAAGAACAGAAGGAGAACTTGATGCCAACGGGATACGGGATTCAAGATGGCGAAAAATATCCCGCTTATATCAACTGGTTCAGTGCCGCCGAATTTTGCAATCGGTTGAGTCAAGCCGAAGGACTGACTCCCTGCTACATCATCGATAAATCTCGGGAGGATCCGAACAATACAGGCCCTGATCGTTTTGAGAAGACATTAGTTGTCTGTGATTTTTCGGCTGATGGATATCGTTTGCCAACGGAAACAGAATGGGAATATGCCGCCCGGGGCGGACGTAAAAGCAAGAATTATGTTTACGCGGGTAGCAACAACCCGGATAACGTGGCACATTATAAACCCCGGAACGGGAACACTTACCTATCCTGTTGGAACCCTCAAGCCGAATGAAATAGGGTTGTACGATATGAGCGGAAATGCCTCCGAATGGTGCTGGGACTGGTATGGAGCATATCCGACTGGGCAACAGTCTGACCCTTTGGGACCCGAAAGTGGTGGATATCGAGTTGTCCGTGGCGGCATGGTTGAACGAGAAGCGAAGGCTTGTCGCGCGACGAGCAGATCTTACGATGTCCCCGAGGGAGTTATAAATGGACAGTGTAATGGCGGACTTCGCCTCTGCAGAACCGCGAACAGCGAAAAGGAATAGACGCATGCACCGAATCATCGTAGCAATAATCCTCCTCGCCTTCTCGACACTCCTGGCGCAAAGCCTCGAGATCACCGATTTCCAGCGACTGGACAGCGACATGACCGCGCGCGTCACGGCGCCGAAGATGGACAACTACGGCAAGCCTATGGCGCTGCTCAAGATATCCACCGCGCTGACCGGCGTATCGGTGACAGGCAGCGGTTACATCGATGTGGAGACCCGCATCGGCGAAATTTGGGCCTATGTCAGCGAAGGAACCTTTCGCATCCGTTTGGCTGTCGAAGGATACGAACGGCTGACGTACAACCTTCCCGAGACCGCCCAATCCGCCGTGGTATATTCCATGACATTGCGGGGCGAGAAGATCGCCGATCAGGTACCGGTGATGTTCGATACGGATCCCAGCGTCGCGGAGATTTTCATCGACGGCAACTCGGTCGGCAGGACCCAGAACGGCAAGCTCAGCACCACGACCGGTGCGGGAAGCCATGCCGTCAGGATCGTACTGGACGGCTTCGAGACCGTTGAGGAGGAACAGGATATCCAGATCGGCAATCAGGCGTTCGGGTACAAGCTGGTCGAGGCGATGGACGCGAGAGTGACCATCCAGAGCGATCCCGAAGGCGCTCAGGTCTATATCAAGAACGTCTTCTTCGGCGAAACGCCGGTAACTGGCTTCTTCCCGGAGGGCAGCTTCGATATCCGGATCGAGAAAGATTGCTATCGCACCATCGAAGAAAAGATTACCATCACCGATCCGACTACAAAAAACTACTCCCTCACCGACATCCGCGCCACCCTGACCATCAACACCCATCCCAACGCGACCGTCTATATCAACGACGACGCAGGTCACAAGGGCGGCGTGATAGACCTCAAGCTCAAGCCGCAGATGGCGAATATCCGCGTCGAGATGCCAAAGTCCGATACCATCACCCGATCCGTCCTGCTCGAAGAAGGCCAAACCGTGACCAAAGACCTTTATCCCGAAGTCCAGACCGGTATCGTGATGGTCAACGTCATCCCCGCAGACGCCACGATCGAGCTCACCGGCGACGCAGGCGAGCACTACACCTCCACAGGCAAGAACACGTTCCGCGATGTGCCGGTTGGAACCTATGAGCTGAAGGTTGCTGCGGACGGGCATAAGACGCACAAGGAAACCTTAACGCTTACAGCCGATGAGACGGTGAGGAAGCAGATGAAGCTGGAAGAAGACAATAATTATGAATCGTATAGCAATCAAATCGAAAATCAAAGTGAAAATAGGGACGTAAAACCCTTTGTCGGTATCACCATGAGTGTTCCCAAGGCTTCGGATATTGAGAAAATGGGCGTTACGGATGGATCTGGACTTCTGCTTACATCCATCATTGATGATTCATCTGCCGATAAAGCTGGACTTCAAAAAGGTGACATTCTACTTCAAATCGATGGCAAGAATATTTATTCGTCTGTTCAAAGCGCTGATATAATTAGTAACATGAAGATAGGACAAGAAACAGAATTCCTCATCTTTCGAAATGGCGAACGCAAGACTTTCGGCGTTATTATTGGTAGCAAAATCGATATTAAAAATCAAAGTGAAAATAGGGACATAAAACCCTTTGTCGGTATCACCATGAGTGTTCCCAAGGCTTCGGATATTGAGAAAATGGGCGTTACGGATGGATCTGGACTTCTGCTTACATCCATCATTGATGATTCATCTGCCGATAAAGCTGGACTTCAAAAAGGTGACATTCTACTTCAAATCGATGGCAGGAATATTTATTCGTCTGTTCAAGTCACCGATATAATTAGTAATATGAAGATAGGACAAGAAACAGAATTTCTCATCTTTCGAAATGGCGAACGCAAGACTTTCGGCATCACAATTGGCTCAAAGTAAATCGAAATAATCAGATGATTCAATGGTATTCCAATATTTCTAGTATCATCTATCCCAAATAATGCAGAAGGATTTTCACAGTCTCGATTTAAGGACTGTAATAATGACCTCCAAGTAAGCATGACTTTCCCCCGTACAGTCCAGATTTGAATCCAATCGAAAATATGTGGAGCAAAATCAAAGCATACCTGAGAGGAGTCGAGGCACGAACATTTGACACATTGATAGAAGCAATTGGGAAGGCATTTGATTTAGTCCGAAGAAGTGACGCAGAGGGTTATTTTTTTTCGTGTGATTATAGTCACTTCATTCGTGAAATGCTCTAATATCTTTCGTCCTTCCAGGATTACCAGAGAACAACATTCCACATACATCGATGCTTACCAACACGAAAAACCGCCCGAGTCATCCCGGGCGGCCTTGCATAGAAATCTATCGGATGATCAATTGGCTTTGATCACGTTCTTCTGGATCAATTGGTCGAGAATTTGTCGTGTGCATTCCTCGACGGTGTAGTGCTCGGTGTCGAGCACGATTTCGGGATTCAGGGGTTCCTCGTAGGGTGCGGAGATGCCGGTGAATTCCTTGATGATGCCCTGACGTGCCTTCTTGTAGAGTCCCTTCGGATCGCGGTGTTCGCAGACCGGTACCGGCGCGTTGACGTGCACCTCGAAGAAGTCCTCGCGTTCGAGCATGTAGCGCGCTTCGTCGCGGCCCTGTCGATAGGGCGAGATGAAGGCGGTGATCACGATGGTGCCGGCGTCGGCGAAGAGTTTTGCCACCTCGCCGATGCGTCGGATGTTCTCGTCGCGGTCTTCGGGCGAGAAGCCGAGGTTGCGGTTGAGGCCGTGCCGCACGTTGTCGCCGTCAAGCACGTAGGTGTGGCAGCCCATCTCGAAGAGCACCGATTGCAGGTGCATGGCGATGGTCGATTTGCCGGAACCGGAAAGTCCGGTCAGCCAGATCACGACGCCCTTGTGGTTGTTGCGCTTCTCGCGGTCGGTCTTGGAGATGCCGCTTTTGTGCCAGGTGATGTTGGTGGATTTGATCTCCTTCTTTTCCTGGCGTGCCTGCTGCTGGTAGAAATCGGTCAGGATGTCGGCGACCGGCTTGCGCATGACGCGGGTGTCGATCGGCTCCTGGTTCTGAAGCTTTTGCCGCAGCACCTTTCCGGCGATGGAGATGGTGTGATAACCCTTGTCCTTGTTCTCTTCGATGAGCGCGACCCTGCCCAGTTCCTCGAAGTACGCCGCGAACCCGACCTTCACCGGCTGAATCTGTAAGTCACCGTCGAGATTGTCGAACTTGTCGTGCGCGTCGAAGTCTCCCCAGGCTGCGGTGCCGTCGTCGAAGGGCGCGTCGGCGTGCTTGCGACCGATCACGATGTCGGTAAAGCCGTAGTTCTGCCGGTAGATGGCGTGCATGATGGCTTCTTTCGGTCCGGCGTAAAACATTTTGACATCGAGTCCGACGAGTACGAGCTGCTCGGCGAGCGTGTAGCCCATTGCATTCCACAGCGCTTCGTCCATATCGCCTTCGCCGAGTGCGTTGTTTTTCAGCAGTGCTTCGTAGGTTTCCATGCGGATATCGGCGGGGACGTCGTCCTGCTTGGTGGCGCCCACCAGCGGGTTGAGCACTGCGCCGGTGAAGTGGCCTTCACGGGTGAGTTTTTCGACTGCCCATACGATGGCGTATTCGTGAGCGCGGTGCAGCGCGTTGCGGGTCTGGAAGGCGACGCTCCGTTCCCATCCGCGTTCCTTGAAGAGCGAGCGCGTCTGGATGGGCGAGAGCATGTATTTGTCGTAGGGTTTCTGCTGCAATTGCGGCAACGCCCAGATCTTGCCGCCGAGAAGGTAATCGCGCGGGTCGTCGTTGACGATGCGAGGTCCCGGGTGGTCTTTGCGGTCGGTGCCATAGACCTTGAGGTTGTAATAGTCCTTGTCGAAGGGGTAGATGTCTTCGACTTGCAGCAGTCCGGCGACCACGCCCTGTTCGGTCTTCACCACGATCTTGTTGCCGAGGATATATTGGTCGGCGTCCTTTTTGTGGACGGGAAACGCGACGGGGATCGTCCAGGCGAATTTTTGGCCGTCACGCTCGACGACCTCTTCCTCGAGCACGCGGTTGAATTCGTCTCGGCACATCGGACCTTCGAGCGGCGAGAGAGCGCCGTCGGCAATCCGGTAGAACATGGACAGGTCCGCGTCGCTGATGGTATATGATTTCAATTTCGAAGCCTGCGCCAGAATCGAATCCCTTTCGAATTCCGGCATCATCCGGTCAATTAAACCCTTGCCTCCATGCGGGGGTAATACTGTTGTTTTCAAGGTAATACTCCTTTATTCGATTAATGATGAAAAATCCATTCGTCACGGTGTTATCGTTCGATACAAGAAAATGTTGAGTAGAAAATGAGTGTCCATTTATTTCTTTGCATGAATCCTACTGTGCGACACATCTTTCGGCAATCTTATCGAAATTATAAGAATATCGAGACGGCATGCCCATGCGGATTCACGTTATATTACGCGATTAAATGCTTGACACAAAAGCGGCTGTAATTTTTTTCAAACTCGACACAGGAAATGTGTGTAAAGTGAACCGGAAGCAGAATTTTTAAGGAGAAAGAAGATGAAGAGAACGTATCAGCCGCACAACACGCGTCGGAAACGCGTACACGGTTTTCGCGCCCGCATGGCAACCAAGGGCGGACGCAAGGTACTTGCAGCTCGCAGGCTCAAGGGACGTAAAAGACTTACTGTCTGATGATTTGAATGTATGGAGTGATTCGGAAACAGAACGAATTTAACGAGGTTTATTCCGACCACAGGCGGTTTCCCGGAAGACGGTTCACTTTTCTTGTTTATAACGGGACCGCGCCGCACCTCTATGTTGGGATCGTTGCAGGTAAGAAGGTCGGGAAGGCAGTAAAGCGAAACAAGGTCAAACGGCGGATCAGGGCGTTTATACGAGAACACGGGCAGTATCATGAGCTGCCTGAAAAGATTCTCATTATCGCGCGCATCGGCGCTGCGGAAGCAAACTGGAACGAATTATCGTTCGAACTGGAAAGATTTTTTTCACGCCTGAGCGCCGGAGTGAGTTCGTAACATGCGGATTTTCAATCGGATCGCATTGATCATGATCTCCACGTACAGGAAGGGGATATCTCCGTTCCTACCGCCGTCGTGCCGCTTTACACCCACCTGCAGCGAATATTCTTATCAAGCTTTTCAGAAGTACTCGTTTCCGAAAGCATTACTCCTGTCTGTCAAACGGATACTGAAATGTCATCCGTTTCATCCTGGAGGGCACGACCCTCTACCATGACCAGGAGGAATTTTGGATAAGCGAACAATCATCGCGATCGTCCTGATTTTTATCGTCTATTGGTTCTTCAGCCAATTTATCTGGGCACCTAAAGACAAAACCGAACCCCAGGCAACCGAAGCGGTCCAGGAAGCACCCGCAACCGCCCCCGCGAAAATCGACTCGAGCAGTACTCCAGCCAGGCCGACCGGAACGCTCGCGATGGATACTTCGGTCGAAGAGGAATTCGTCACGATCGAGAACGAAAAGCTCGCACTGACCTTTTCCACGCTGGGAGCATGTCTCACGAAAGCCGTCTTGAAAGACTATCAATCGATGGATCGCACGAAGCACGTTCAGCTCATCCCCGAAGAACAGCGCACGCTTTGCTTCGAGGGATTTCCCATCGAAACCGATGCCGGCAATATCGATATCTCGAACATGGTCTATCAGGTTGAGACCATCGACCGCGACGGTAACACCGAGCTGGTGTTCTACCTCGCGAACGAAACCGGCCAGCACCTGATCGAAAAGCACTTTCTTCTGACAGACGACTACCGTCTCGAAGTCGATTTCAGTGTCAACACCGGACAGGATGTCAAAGGCTACGACTTCTCGTTCAATTCTGGTCTGCGCGATACCGAGAAGTACATCAAACACAAGAATGCCGACTACAAGATCGTGGCGCAGATCGATAACAGTATCGAGAAACTAACTCTTGCCAAACTGGCGAAAGAGCCGCGAACACTCAACGGCAACATCGACTGGGCAGGTGTCCGCACCAAGTATTTCGGCATCGCGGTGATACCCGACAATTTGGTTCGCGCTAATCAACTGAACGGCTCCGACCGAGGTGACAGCCCGGGCATGTCCATCCGAATCGACAACTCGGATCACCCGTGGGAGATTCAGCATCGCTACACCGTCTTTATCGGTCCGCTGATCGCCAGCATGCTCGAGGATGATTTCGGAAGCGGAATGGAGAATTTCGCGGAGATCGGATGGAAGTGGCTGCAATGGCTCAGCAAGTTTTTCCTCACGTTCCTCGGGTGGCTCTACAAGGTGGTCCCGAACTACGGTATCGATATTATCATCTTCTCGATCATCATCAAGATCGTGGTCTATCCGCTGACGCACAAGACCCTCGAATCCGGACAGAAGATGCAGAAGGTCCAGCCCAAGGTGAAGGAAATCCAGCAGAAGTACAAGGGCGATCCGCGTCAGATGAACGCCGAGATGCAGAAGCTCTACAAGGAGCACGGGGTCAGTCCGCTGGGCGGATGCCTCCCGACGCTGCTTCAGATGCCGATCCTGTTCGCGCTCTATCCGGCATTACGCTATTCGGTCGAGCTGCGACAGGCGAACTTCATGCTGTGGCTGAGCGACCTCTCCGCGCCGGATCCGTACTACATCCTGCCCATCGCCATGGGCGTGTTCATGTTCGTGCAGCAAAAGATGATGACACCGCCTCAGAATACCGGCGACATGGACGAAAAACAGAAAGCCGCCGCCCAGACACAGAAGATGATGCTTTACGTCATGCCTGTGATGATGGTGTGGATTTTTGCCGGCTTATCATCCGGACTCGTACTGTACTGGACGATCTTCAATATCTTGTCCATTGTCCAGATGTACATCATGGGGAAGCGCAAGAAAGCCGCTTCCGCAAGCTGATCAGAATTTTTAAACGAGGTTTTTACAATGAAAATAGTCAAACGACAGGGAAAATCAGAATTCGAGGTCGTAACCGGCTTCATGAAAGAATTCAATCTGAAACGGAACCAGTTTACCTACGAAATCATCGATAAGGGTTCCAACGGTTTCTTCAATCTTTTCGGCGCCAAGCCGGTTGTGATCAATTTCATGCTGCAACAGGACGACGACGGCGTCAAGATGTTCATCGAGGGCGTCCTCAAGCACATGGACGTGGAATACCAGAAAATCACCACCCAGAAGAAGAACGACACCGTGCTGGTCGATCTGGTGGGCGTGAAGGAAAAGGGCTTCGTGATCGGCAAGGATGGCCGGCTGCTGAACAGCATCCAGCACCTTGTCAATCGAATGCTGCTCAACAAGGGCATCGACGACGTTCAGGTGGTGGTGGATTGCGAGGGATATCGCCAGAATCACGAGAAACAGATTCTCGGCAAGGCCCGCGACATCGCCCAGAAAGTGAAACAGCGTAAGAGAAGCTATACTTTCGATCCCATGCGTGCATCCGATCGCAAGGTGATCCATCGCTATATCGAAAAGGACGATAACCTGCGCACCATGACCGTCGGAAAAGGCGAAATGAAGCGCGTTGTGGTGATGCCGGACTCGGATGAGAAACCCAGCGCTGAAAATGAGGCCGCAAAGAATCCGCGACAGGATGAAGGAACGCAAAATGCCAAACCGCGTAGAAGAAGAAGACCGCGTCGTCCGAATCGGAGCAATCAAGAGTAGGATAATCTCCGCAGGGCATTTCTGGTCGGATGGCGGCGCCGCGATGGGTATCCTGCCGCAGGCCATCTGGGAGCGAAACGTCGAAATCGACGAGAAACATCGCATCCGGATGGATTTTAACCTGCTGCTCCTGGACACCGGCGAGAAGGTGTTCCTGATCGATACCGGACTGGGCAACCGCATCAGCGAAAAAGAGAAAAAGATATACAGGGCATCCGAATTCACACTCGTGGAAAACCTCGAGAAAGTCGGCTACAGGCGAGAGGATATCGACGGTGTGATCATGACCCATCTACATTTCGATCATGCTGGAGGCGTGGTAAGTGATTTCGGCAACGGGGACGAGCTGACTTTTCCCAATGCCATTCACTACATCCAGGAAATCGAGTGGACCACAGCGCGCCACCCCGACGAACTCAACGCTTCCGCCTATCAATTCGACCATCAGCTTCGTCTGCTGGAAGAAAGCGAGAAATTTCGACTGGTCAACGGCGATGTCGATCTGACTCCGGAGATCAGGCTGATCCTGGCGGGAGGGCACTCCAACGGCTTCCAGGTGGCTCGCGTCGAAAGCGGCGGAGATCTCGCCTACTATGGCGGCGACATCTTCCCGCAGAAGGAACACCTGAGACCCTCGGTGACCTCCGCATACGAGGTCGATCGAACCCGGTCTTTCCGATACAAACGCATGATACTCGACGAATTGCGCCCGAGCAGGGGACTGCTGTTCCTCGCCCACGACAAGGACGTGAAATCGGTGCGCATCGACGAACAATTTCCCTGGTGAGGTACCAATGAGCGAAGAAATAAAGAACAACGAAACGACCGAGGAATCGAAATCGAATTTCATTCGGAACATCATAGACAACGATCTGGAGACCGGCAAGAACGGCAATCGCGTCGCGACCCGATTTCCGCCGGAACCAAACGGCTACATCCACATCGGACACGCCAAATCCATCTGCCTCAATTTCGGCATCGCCCGAGACTACAAAGGCGCCTGCAACCTCCGGTTCGACGACACCAATCCGACCAAAGAAGAGGTCGAGTACGTCGATTCGATCATGGAGGACATCCACTGGCTGGGATTCGACTGGGAAGACCGGCTCTACTTCGCGTCCGATTACTTCGACGCTCTCTACGAATACGCCGTGCAACTGATTCGGGACGGCAAGGCGTTCGTCGATGAGCTGACACCCGACCAGATTCGCGAACACCGCGGAACGCTGACCGAACCGGGCAAGGAAAGCCCCTTCCGCAACCGCCCGATCGAGGATAACCTCCGACTCTTCCAGGAAATGAAGGACGGCAAACACGAAGACGGCACGCTCACACTGCGCGCGAAGATAGATATGGCGTCGCCCAACCTCAACATGCGCGACCCGGTCGTCTATCGTATCCGCAAGGCGCACCACCACCGAACCGGCGATAAATGGTGCATCTACCCTATGTACGACTACACGCACTGCATGTCTGACGCGCTGGAGAAGATCACCCACTCGCTCTGCACACTCGAGTTTGAAGACCACCGTCCGCTGTACGACTGGTTTCTCGATCAGCTTCCGGTGCCGAGCCACCCGCAACAGATCGAATTCGCCCGTCTTAATATCGGCTACACGCTGATGAGCAAGCGCAAACTCCGCGCGTTGGTGGAAGAGAAGATCGTCAATGGTTGGGACGATCCTCGTATGCCGACTATCGCCGGTCTGCGTCGTCGCGGCTTCACACCTGCGTCGATCCTGGATTTCCTCGATCGCATCGGTATCGCCAAAAGCAACAGCACTGCCGATATCAGCCTGCTCTACTTCTGCCTGCGCGAAGACCTCAACAAGAGAGCCGCTCGCGTGATGGCGGTACTCGACCCGGTGAAAGTGATCATCGATAACTATCCGGAAGGCGAGGAAGAGTGGCTCGACGCGGAGAACAATCCCGAGGACAAGAATGCCGGATCGCGTAAGATTCCGTTCAGCAGGGAATTATGGATTGAGCGGGAAGATTTCATGATCGATCCACCCAAGAAATACTTCCGCCTGGCTCCGGGAAAGGAAATCAGGCTCAAACACGCTTATTACGTGACCTGCACCGGCTACGAGACCGACAGCGACGGAAACATCACCGAAATTCACTGCACCTACGATCCGAATTCACGCGGTGGATGGACGGAAGACGGACGCAAGGTGAAGGGAACTTCGCACTGGGTCTCCGTAAAGCACGCGGTCGATATCGAAGTGCGGCTCTACGATCACCTGTTTAACGTCGATAACCCGGCGGAATACAGCGATTTCCACGAGATTCTCAATCCCGATTCGCTGATCGAGACCACCGCCAAGGGAGAACCGTTGTTGAAAGATGCCGCGCCCGGAACGTATTTCCAGTTCCTCAGGCAGGGATATTTTTACGTGGATCCGGATACGAAGGATGGTCGCGTGGTTATCAATCGCACCGTGCCGCTACGCGATACATTCGCCAAGGCTATGCGATCGGAAAATAATTGATAAAGAAATAACCCCCCTTTGTTCCCCCTTGTCAGGGGGGTGAGAAAGTGAGCAAGTTTGCGTCTAACAAGTGGACCAACATCGTAAGCTTGTCCGTTCTCTCACCCCCCTGATAAAGGGGGACAAAGGGGGGTTTACATTATCCTACTTATTCAGAACCTTCGCCACCTGAGGCGCCCTGAGGCGATGCGGCTGGTGGAATCCTGAACCGAGAAGCGGTCGCATATAATAGCGGAAGTCGTCCGTTACGTTGTTCGCTTCCTGATTGATGAATATATCCGGCATGACGCGCGTCTTTCCCGCCACCTCATCCAGCCTGACCAGCTTGTAATCGACCGAGTAATACCCGGTACGCTGAATGGTGATCGAGCCATCCAGATCGTGCCAGATTGCGTATTGTGCGGCCTTTTCACCCACTTCACGCGCTTCGTTCTGATCGACATCCGAGACGCATTCCACAAATGATCTTTGCAGATAGCCGAATGTATCCGAGCGCACGCGTTTGATCTTCAGATGCTTCTTGATGTACTTGGCGAGCAGGTCGCCCAGTACGCCGGTACCGGAGAGCTGTACGTTGCCGTGCTGGTCGCGCTCGACGTTATCGACGAGCTGTGTCACGATCTCCTGACCCGAATTGTCCTTGATTCCTTCCGAAACCGCGATTACGCAGCGTCCATACTGGTCATAGACCTTCTTGACGTCATCGAGGAACTTGTTCACGTCGAAGGCGCGTTCCGGCAGATAGATCAGATGCGGGCCGTCGTCCGGGTACTTCTTCGCCAGCGCGGAGGCAGCGGTGAGAAATCCCGCGTGACGTCCCATCACCACACCGATATAGACACCCGGGATGGAGCGGTTGTCGAGGTTCGCGCCGATGAAGGCGGACGCCACGAAACGCGCCGCGGACGGATAGCCCGGCGTGTGGTCGTTCAGCACCAGGTCATTGTCGATGGTCTTGGGAATATGAATGGCGCGGAACTCGTATCCTGCGCGCTCCGCTTCGTGGTTGACGATGCGCACCGTGTCGGCGGAGTCGTTACCGCCGATGTAGAAGAAGTAACGGGCATCGTGCGCCTTGAGCGCTTTGAAAATCTCGCGGCAGTACGCTTCGTCCGGTTTGTCGCGGGTGGAGAGAAGCGCCGCCGATGGAGTGCAGGCGACCTTCTCGAGATTGTTTGTGGTCTCTTGGGTCAGATCGACAAAATTCTCGTCAATGATGCCGCGCACGCCGTGGACAGCGCCATAGACACGGCTGACCTGGAAAAATTTGCGCGATTCCAGCACGACGCCCACCAGCGATTGATTGATTACCGCTGTTGGTCCGCCGCCCTGCGCGACAACTACATTACCTTGCAATGCCATAATGATCCTCCAGTTTATTTCTTCAATTGTTGCTTCAGGATGGACGGAAACGCCGCGTAGAACTGCGTCGCGAATACCAGATCGCTGATCTTCACGTGCTCTTCCGTCGAGTGCGAGAATTCCTCTCTACCGGGCGCGAAACCGATCGACGGGATACCGAAACGTCCCATGCTGGACACGCCGTTGGTCGAGAACGACCAGCGTCCGACCGGCTTGGGCGGGATGATGGCCAGATCGGCGGCTTCCTTCGCTGCCTTGACCAGTACGTGATTCTCGGGCAGGATCCAGGTGGGAAACACCTTTTCCTGATTCACCTGGTAACCCTTCCAGCTAACCGCGTCGTATTCGGGAATGATGATCTCCGCATTGTCGCCGGTGATCTCCCTGAGTTCCGCGACCACCGATTCCTTGGTCTCGCCGACGGTCATGCGGCGATCGAGGTAGATTTCGCAACTGTCCGCCACCGAGCACAGCGACGGGCTGGTCGAGGTGATCTGCGAGATGGTGATGGTGCCCTTGCCGAGGAAGGGATCGTCCTTCAGCCTGTGGTTGAGCTTTTCGATGCCCTCGATGATGGGTGCCATCTTATAGACGGCGTTGTCGCCGAGGTGCTCGTGCGCGCCGTGGGCGGATTTACCCTTCGTGCGGACGATAACCTCCATCCTGCCGCGGTGACCGCGATAGACGTGCAGGTCGGTCGGTTCGCCCAGCACCACGAAGTCGGGCTTGATTCCTTCGTTTTCGAAGATGTGCGTCAGCGGAAGGCCGTCGCAGTCCTCTTCCATCACCGAACACACGCAGTAGAGCGTGATGCCGTCCAGCAGGTCGAGGTCTTTCATGATCCGCGCGGCGTATGCCATGCAGGCTGCGGCGGGCTTTTCATCGACGCTTCCGCGTCCATATATCTTGCCGTATTTCTCGAAGGCGGGAAAGGGCGGGTAGTCCCAGCTATCGGGATCGCCGATGCCAACCACGTCGATGTGCGCGTCGAAGAGCACGACCGTCTCGCCGTTGCCCATCTTTCCGACCGCGTTGCCCAGCTTGTCGCTGTACGCCTCGTCGAATTCCAGCTTCTTCATCTCCTGCACGATCCGCTCCACCACCTCCTGTTCCTGGCAGCTATAGGACGGGATCGATACGATATCTTTCAGGAACCGCACCATGTCGTCACGGTAGTCCTCGCTCTTTCGAAGGATTTGATTCCACTCTTTCATGCTTGTCTCCAATCGTTGTTTACTCTTTGTCCATACATGTGTTTTGAATGGTCCATGTTGTCAAGCAGAAAGCGATGAAGGAATACCACCATTTTTCCGTAATCTCTTGGTCGATGCTTATTTGATGACGTTATCCACACCACAGTATGCGTATATTGTTGTAATGCAGGTCAATATTTCCGCATCGACTGATAATTCCGGGAGTATATCTGAAAGAGGTGTCGATTTGAATCTCCAAAACATACAAAATGTATCGCAAAAAATTAAGTCCTTGACACAAACATGTATCACTAAAACTATTCCCAAAATACTGGAGGCATATCATGAATAATCCATGCGTACTTTATATCAAACTCGGTGATGGCGGGAAATTCGAAGAAGAGTGTATTCAGAACAACTATGTAAAACTTAGTTACCACGAGATAGACCACGAACTTTGCCATAATAAGGAATGGGATAAAGTCAAAGAATGCTTAATACGTGACAATAAAGGAGATTCTAAAAAAGCAGGAGCTGCCGAAAGACATCTCAATCAAATCAAGTTTTTCTATACTGCACCCAAGGATACTTATTGGATCACATTTCACAAAGGGAAACTTTGGTGGTGTCAGGCTCATGAGGAGGTTACCAATGACCCGGATAATATGAAATATCGTAACACAATAGGTCATTGGAGTGATATAGATGGTTTTGGTAAGCCTCTAACGTTCGATGTTCTCAGCGGTAACTTAACAAAGACCATGGCATATCGAGGGACAATTTGCGAGTTCGAGAAAAAGGTTGAGAAATATGTACTGGAACGAATCAAGGGCGTGAAATCAGAAATTGTGGAGGATGCTGAAGCTGCTTTTTTTGCTATGCAAGACGCAATTATACCAATTATCAAGGAGCTCCATTGGGCTGAATTCGAGCTACTTATTGATCTGATCTTTCGCAGAGCAGGATGGCAGCGCTTATCGTCCGTAGGAGAAACACAGAAATTCTTCGATCTTGACCTTACAATGCCCATTACAAATCAACGCGCCCTCGTGCAGATTAAGACAAAAACCTCACGCAAAGAAATCGAGTATTATATTGAGGCTTTCAATGGGTATAATGCTGATTTCTTCTTTATATTCTACCACACCTTGGATTCATCGCTAATTGAAGAATATTCAAGTAATACGGTGAAGCTTTGCTCCCTCAAAGAGATATCGAAGTATTGTATTGAGCTTGGTCTGGTGAACTGGCTTATGCAGAAATCATTGTGATCTGAGAAGATAATTCAGGGATAATCATTACATCATATTGCAGAATCCCAATATGATCTACCAGATATAAGCTCTTTTCTCCGGTTTCAGATACATCGGATCGTCCGGCCGGATATCGAATGTCTCGTAGAATTCGTCGACATGCTGTAGCGGACCGAAGGCACGGAACATGGTCGGCGAGTGTGGACCTCTGCACTGGTTGCGCTGGGCGTCGTCGGTAATCAATTCGCGCCAGCTCTGGGCATACGTGATGAAGAATGCGCGGTCAGTCGACTTGTCCGGACACTCCTTGTGCATGGCATCGAGCGCTACCAGGACGCCACCGAGATCGGCGAGGTTCTCCATCAGCGTCGCCTTGCCGTCCACCGGGCAATTATCGAATGCGTAAAAGTTGTCGTACTGGTTGATGAGCGGTTGCGCGCGTTTCTTGAACTTCGAGGTCAGCGTCCACTTCTTCAACCAGTTCAACGGCTTGCCATCGACGTTGTAGAGCCTCCCCTGGCTATCGATTGCGTGCGTCATCTCGTGTGCGATTCGAGTGCCGATCGCGCTGTAATTCGACGGGATATCCCCCTTCGGATCGAAACGAGGCGGCAGGAAATTACCGCCGGATATCACGACCATATTCCTCTCCAGATCGTAGTGACAAGTCAGCGAGAACGACCAGCACTCCGGTCGGTTATCGTCCCATACACTGCCGATACGGGAGAGTGTCTGCGCCAGACGCCACCTGCGAACCTTCAGCGCGATTTCAATGTATGTTTCACCAGGTTGAAGCTGATCTGATAGCGTGTCTTCAGTCAATCCGGATTGCCCTCCGATGACGAATTCCATCCGGGTAACCTTTTCGCGTGCACGTTCCCTCTCGGACGCTCCCATCCAGTCGTTGGCGTCGATACGCTCTAACCACGCCGCTCTGATGTTCTCCACCATTGTCGTGATCCGATCAAGCACTTCCTGACCGACGAATTCCTGAAGGAAGTATTCGTTGAGATATTCGGGCAAATCGCGCGTCATTTGTTCGACGACGGAGTCCGTAAGCTCCAATCCGTATTGCTGTCGGTAGAATTCGGCTCTCGCCTGCTTGAAACCACCATGCATGTATCTGCAATATACCAGCAGCAATCTCGATGTCATATACGTCGCCAAATCTGTTCGATCGACTTTTTGAAACCACGAGCCGAGTCGTTGAAAAAATTCGGGGTGATCAATGACGATATCCTGATCTGTGGAGATCGACAGC
This sequence comes from Cloacimonadales bacterium (SeqCode), assembly GCA_963666875.2. Classification (GTDB taxonomy): domain Bacteria; phylum Cloacimonadota; class Cloacimonadia; order Cloacimonadales; family JAIOQZ01. Next base: position 111,522 of record CAXXPU010000013.1, on the reverse strand, counting down.
TCGTCGAACCATGCTCCGAAGTCCATGGGTTCGAACCACTTCGACACACAAGACACCGACACCTTGTTGTAGAGGTCCCAGGGCGAACGCGGTTGCGGCTGCAAGAAGGATGCGATCCCGGTCTCGATCCGGATGGCGGCATCGGCTTTCGATTGCGCCTCTTCATCGGAATATCCGATTAGCGTGAAAAGCTCGCGCAGGAAGTCGCGGTAGTTATTGTCGCTGGACGAAACATTCACATATGGCTGTCGGAGAATCAGATAATGCCGTTCCGGAACCTGCCATTTCTCGGGGTCGTGAATCCGGAAAAAAGGCTCGACCCCAATCTTGTGCAAACTCGCTATCGCCGCAATAATCCGGTCACTCTCTACTGCTGATTCGATCGTAGCGATCTGTTCGAGCAGGATATTTCGTTCTCTGTCCAGATCGGCATCGTTATTCATGCCGGCGTTGCAGTACGCGAGCAGTGTATGTTCCATCTTCGAATGGGTATGCGGTCCCTCCGACAGTTTCTCCGATACGACGTGCAGCATCAGGTTTTCCAGTTCGCTCAGCTCATTGTATCGATAGACTCCCTTCGGAAGCGTATTGCCTTTCAGCCACAATCCGTTGGCATAGCGATAGAAATCGTCCTGCGGACGACAGGTCGTGTCGATCGTCGCTGTATCGTACGCGAAAAGGATGCAAACGGACAGCAGCATTATAAGGAATGAAATTGCACGCATTGGCATCCCCTTTCTACTCGTACTTCAGCGCTTCGGCCGGATTCATGCGCGCGGCCCGGATCGTGTGATAGAGGATCGTGACGAAGGAGATGAAGATCACGATCAGCGCTGAGATGACGAATATCCATGGGGAGAGCGACGCGTGGAAGCTGAACGTCCGGATCCATTGCCTGATCCCGTACCAGGAGATGGGTATCGCGATAATGTTCGCCAGCAGAACCCACTTGATGAAGTCTCTGGAGAGGATGAACGCGATTTCCTGATTCGTCGAACCCAACACCTTGCGCACGCCGATTTCCTTGATCCGGTTCTTAAGCGCGAACGACGCCAGACCGAACAGCCCCAGGCAGGCAATCATGACCGCCAGTCCCGAAAACCATGAGAAGATTGAGCCAAGCCGCATCTCATACGTGTGCAGTTCGTTGAAGTGATCTTCGACGAAGCTGTAGTTGAACGGCATCCCCGGTTCGAGTTCTTCCCATTTCTTCTTCAGTCGTTCGAGCGTCTCTTCGCGTCCGTTCTCTTCGATCGAGATATTGACGACCGGTTTCAGCGTGTTCCGCATGAACAGGACCAGCGGCTCGATGCTCTCCCGGAAGGAGCGGATATGGAAATCCTTGAAAACACCGACGACGTTGTACTGGAAGCGCTCGCCGGCTTCATTCCGCCTGTTCTGATCGGCGATCTTCATTCCGATGGGATTATCCCAGCCGAGGTCTTTGACGAGGGATTGATTCACCAGGATATTGACGTCGTCCGGGAACTGTTCCGGTGGAATCGGATCGCCCTCGACCATCTGAATCTCGTAGGTATCGAGGAACTCCGGATCGGTGTCGATCCACTTGATCATCACGATCGCTTCATCGTCCATCCCCTCGGGGTGCATTCCGCCACCGGTACAGGCTCCCGCACCCGGAAATCCCGTGGAAAGACTCACGTTCCGGACGCCGGTGATCTTGCCGAATTCCTCTTTTACTCTGCTTCCGAGCTCGTGGATGTTACTCACGTTGAGCACCGCGAACAGCGTGTTTTCCTTCTTGAATCCGAGATCGGTATTGCGGATGAAGCGCAGTTGATGATAGATTGCGAGCGTGCCGCTGATCAACGCGATTGAAATTGAGAACTGGAACAGCGTGAGCAGGTTGCGGAATCCGCCCGACTTCTTGTGACCACCGATGAATCCTTTCAGAATCGGAACCGGATCAGCGCCGGAGAGGTACAGCGCCGGATAGAGTCCCGCAAAGAATCCTGTCAGTAGTACCAGTATGAATCCTGCGGCGAGGATTTCCCAGTTCATCGCCCGTGCGAACATCTGCTCGTATCCAGTCAGCTCAGTGAAAAACGGATATATGACCAGAATGATGATCACGGACAGGATCGCCGCGACGATCGAGAGCAGCAGCGATTCCCGCAGGAATTGCCATATCAACGCCATCCGGGAAGCGCCATAGACCTTGGAAACGCCGATCTCCCGATTGCGGATGGAGGCGTTCGCGGTAATCAACATGGCGAAGTTGATGCAGGCAAGCGCCAGGATGAAGATGCCGATCGCGGTAAACAGGTTAACGTAGTTGATATTGCCGGTAAGCGCCATATCGTACTCGAGATGCGAGTGCAAATGGATATCCTTGATCGGTTGCAGCCCGAGGTTGAACTCCATACCGCCCTGACCAGGTTCCATCTCCATCTTCTCCATGGCAAAGTTCTTGATCTTCGCCTCAAGCTCGACCGGATCTACATTCTCCGCCACCTTGACGTACGTGTAAAAGCCGAAGCGTCCCCATAACTGCGGGTCGTCGAGATCAAGTCCTTCCATCGGCGTCAGCATGGTGAACGTGAAGTGCATATTCTCGGGCGGATCCGCGACAATCCCGGTAACCGTGTAATCGATCCTGTTATCGATGCGGATCGTCTTCCCCAGCGGATCGCCCTCGCCGAAGAACTTCTCCGCGATCGATCGAGTCAGGACAATCGTATTGGGTTCCTTCAGCAGGTCATCCGGGCTGCCGGCAATCACCGGAAATCCGAATAATGCACAGAATCCGGGCAGTACCGGCAGAATATCGCTTTCGCGGAATGTTTTATCGCCGATCGCCAACTGCCGCGAGCCACTTTGCTGCTGCAACGTAACTGCCGATTCGATCTCCGGAAACGTCTCCGTCAGATTTTTTCCCAAGGGCAACATGGTCACTGCGTAGTTCACAGGAAGATCCGAAATCCGTCCATAGATGAACACGCGATAGATGCGCTGATATTCCGGTATCTCGCGATCAAAACCAAGCTCGTAGGTCACGAATATCCCGATCAGGAAACACACGACCAATCCGATGATCAGACTGAAAAGATTGAGGGCGAATAGCAAGCGGTGGCGCATATAGCTGCGCAGAACAAGCCTCAAGCGTAAAAAAGACATATCCTCTCCAAAGCTGTTATTACTTCATGCGTTCATGGAAACATCGATGCAATTCCCATACCATTAGCAAATGCGCGGTAAAACGGCAATATAACGTACTTTGACGGCGTACTCTTTATCGATTTCGCAATATCGGTGTTCGATATCGAACGACCGGCTCTATGCGCGCCGCTTCCGGTGAATCATGCCCAACAGCGGCATCAGAAGATAGCACATCGTGCTGTAACCGGGAATAATCGGAGCAACCGCAATCGCGAGCAGGGGAATCGCGATGAAAACGACCGTATCGTGGAAAAACCTCCCGCCGCTGACGTCTTCGCGGTACTCTTCGAAGATCAGTTCCGTCCGCTTCCTCAGGTGGAAGAACCGCACCATGTTCAGGACGCCCAGCGCCAGCAGATTCACATGGAAGACGATCTCCGCCACGGGATTCTCCGTGTAATCGCCCATCAGCGAGGACGAGAACGGCAAGAGGCAGATGAACATCAGCGAGGCGAGAGAAAGCAATGTGTAGGGCTTGCTCACGGATTGAATGTGGCGCAGGATGCTGTTGTTCTTGATCCACATGGACATGATGATGGCGAAGCTGAGGATGTAGTTGAAAAACTGCGGCCACATGGCCATAAGCGCCTGGAGCATATCGGCAGACGTCTTGGTGCTCATGCCCTCCGGCACCTCGATCCCGATCACCATCAGCGTCATCGCGATCCCGAAAACGCCGTCGTTCAGCGCCTCGAAACGACCCTTGCTGACGTAGAAATCATCTTCCTTCGGCATATCCATTCTCCCGAATATCTACTGATATCGAGAGAAAGCTTCCAATTCGATTCCGGTCAAGAAGATTATTGCCCATGCGAAGAAACTGGAAATCAACTTCTGAATGTGTTACGTAGTAACTCTTCCGAATGTTGATTTCCGAGTGCTGCGGATAATCACGGATGCTCGCCTTCGAGGATTCGATCTGTAGCCGCCGATCTCCCCGGCTGTGTGAAAAATGTGATGAACCTGCTCTTTGAATTGATATCGGGTTACCATTGCCAGGGAAAATAACCCCCCTTTGTCCCCCCTTGTCAGGGGGGTGAATTAGCAGCTAAGCTTGGATCCTGATCACTTACTCACCCCCCTGACAAGGGGGGACAAAGGGGGGGTACAAACCGGGAAGATAGGTAATACTCAAAAAGCATTGAGGAGAGCCTATGCCCTTTCAGAGAACAACGAAGTATGATCAACTCCATAAGTTGATAGGAGATTATCTTAGCGATCAATATACGGTAGTAGATTTACATCGGATATATGGAGTATCCTGTAAAACGATCTACAAATGGATCAATCGTTATAAGGAAGATCCAGCGAACTGGGCTTTGGCTCGCAGCAGTGCTCCGCACAGCCACCCGAATCAGACCCCGCCCGAGATCCTTGAAATGATTATCAACATGAAGCTTGCACATTTGAGTTGGGGTCCGCGCAAGATAATACACGCGTTACAGAACCAGGATTCAACCATCGACTGGCCAGCAGCGAGTACAGCAGGCGAATGGTTGAAACGTCACGGTCTAGTGAAACATCGTTTGGTACGTAGTCATGTACCGCCATACAGCCAGCCCTTCGGTGAATGCAACTGCAGTAATGCCATCTGGAGTATTGACTATAAGGGTCAATTTCGGCTTTTGAATGGCGAGTATTGCTATCCGCTGACGATCACCGACAATTTCAGTCGTTTCTTTTTGTGTTGTCATGCGCTTCCGAGCACGAACCACAAGGATTGCGAGCATTGGCTTGACTGGACTTTTCAGCAGTATGGTTTGCCGGACAGTATCCGTTCTGATAACGGAGTTCCGTTTTGCATTGCGAGTAAAACGGGCTTGAGTCGATTCTGGCTTCATCTGATTCGTCTCGGCATAACGCTTGAGCGAATCGAGAAGGGTAAACCCCAGCAGAATGGTCGTCATGAGCGGATGCATCGTACACTGAAGCATGAAACCTGCAAGCCCCCAGCGCGCGATATGTTATCCCAGCAGGAAGCGTTTAACGCTTTTATAGAAGAGTACAATACGATTCGTCCTCATGAGGCTTTGGGAGGACACCCACCGGCGTCGGTATATCAACCGAGCTTGCGCAAATATCCGCTTAAGATATTCGGTCCGGAGTATCCTGAAGACTTTGAAAAGCGTAAAATCAAGGATACCGGTGAGGTGAAATTACATGGAAAGAGAGTGTTTGTAAGTGAGCTTCTCGCAGGTGAATATGTTGCCTTGGAAGAGCTGGAGGATCGTGATGGTATCTGGCGCATTTATTACTACCAGACGCCGATTACGGATCTGGATATCAGAACGATGAAATTGATCCCGATTAAAACAAGCCTCGGCGAGGCGCGAAATTCTCCCTCATCCCGGCATGCCGGGATGAGGGAGAATACTGGACAGGAAACCATTAAAGTGTAACCTATGTCCCCGGGCTAATCTGTTACCAACGTCCCGGATGTACATGATCAGGATCCAAGCGTAGCCACCAATTCACCCCCCTGACAAGGGGGGACAAAGGGGGGTTGTCTCTCAAAAAAAAACAGCGACAACGGAATCCATCTACCATTTTCACACAGTCTGTCCGAGCGGCGTTCCCCCTTCTCACCTACTGCAACAACAACATCTTCTTGGTGATCGCTCTCCCGGCCGACTCGATCCGGTACAGATAGACGCCGCAGGAGACCTTTTTGCCGCATTCGTCCTCGCCTTGCCACACGACGGAGTGATCACCCTTGTCCAGCCGCTCGTTCACCAGTGTCCTGACCAACTGCCCCCTGACGTTGAACACGTCGATCCGGACATGCCCGTCCTCGGGAATCGAATAGGAAATCGTGGTCTCGGGGTTGAAGGGGTTGGGATTGACATTCGCTCCAATCACTTCTGATTTCGACGATCTTCCCCTGTATTCAACGGTGTTACTTGGATTAGATTCTAATAAACCGATGTAGCCAACAACATAGAATACCGTATAATTTCCGCCATAGGGCGTTGCCCATCGGTTTTCGATCGAAGATGGCATAGGTATGAATTGACCTTCAGTATTGGTGATATCTGTATAGACAGGCGGCGACGAATTTGGTTCCATTCCAAAGACTTTGTACCGCGCCAAAGGATCACCATCCCAATCCAGATAAACACTTGTCCTTGCTACATTATAAGAAAGCAATACTCTTGGAGTAGCACATTCCAGCTTTAGTCTGCTTACCTGTGGCATATTGGCATTGGATTCATCAAATGTGGTCACAAGAATTTTATTCGTATCCAACATCAATACTTCATTTGCCATTTCCAAACCAGTTGGTAATGATATAACCTGACGAGTGGATAGAGTTGGATTAATAAAAACAAGCTTCCCCGGCGAAGAATCAAAGCAAGCTATCAATAAATCTATATTCTCGTTGGCAAAAATACCGAAGCAACGATCATTCACCTGGCTTGATGGGAATTGACATGAGTCAACGATTTGAAAACTGGTCGATGTCGAGATTGCCTTGATATAGGGTGGATTTGTTTCAGAACCAACATAATACTTGCCATCCATGATCGTCGAATCATCAGTCAGACCATCCTCCGCAAATGATGTTGTATAGGTCAATGTTTCCACATCGCCAGTTAAAAAGTTGTACCTACCAATAATGTTGTCGGGAGTCATTATTCTTACACCCGTAGAAAAATACACCCAGTTAGTATCGAGACAGCAGGAATGCACTATTTGCAGTGTGTTATATGTGTATTGATATACTAGATCGATATCGTTATGATCCGATATATCGAGTATCTTGAATCCTCCGCGACCACCCACAAACAGACGATTGGACGCTTCATGATATGCAATTGACTCCGGACTGAATGATGTATCGGTGAAGTAATATTCATAATCACATGTAAGACTATCGGGATCGATTCCTTTTATACATGAATCGACACCGTATGTGACCCAGAGAAAATTCTGCCCGTACACAAGAGCGGCATTGAACTCATATCCTGAAGTAGTGCCTATTAGAGCGAACGTTTGAGTATTTAGCGATTCGGGGACGATCTTGGCTATGTAAACAGGGTAATTGTCGCCCTGAGTCAAATTCGTGATATAAAGATATCCATTGCGCAGCAATGTTCCATGGGGACTGTAGTTTGCAGAATCGGGATAGTTTATCTGCTGAATATCCTCCACAGTCACACTAATAGCTCCAAGAATCAAGGGAAATACGAAGCAAAGTACAATAATCGATTTCAGTCTCATGGCATCCTCCTTTTGTTTTCCTGAATACCGTCCTATTATTACATTCCGTCAAGATTATTATTCGATTACACAAGTTTTTCATTGACGTACCCATTTACTACAATATCCTTCCCGCAAGAAAGGAGTACGACTATGCAATTCATTGAACTGGTAAAAACAAGATACTCGGTGCGGAGCTATCAGGATCGTCCGTTGGAGCGGGAGAAAATCGAAAAGGTGCTGGAGGCGGCGCGGCTCGCGCCCACGGCGAAGAACTTACAGCCGTTCAGGATTATCGTTATCGAAAATGATGAAGAAAAGCAGCACGTGGTGAGGGCTTATCCGCGCAAGTGGGCGGAAGAAGTGCCGGTGTTCATCGTGGTATGCGTGGATCACGCGCAGGCGTGGCGACGCCCGGACGGCAAGAGCTACGGCGATGTGGATGCCGCCATCGCGGTGGATCACATGACCCTCGCGGCGGCGGAACTCGGACTCGGCACCTGCTGGGTAGGCTATTTCGACAGTTTTATACTGAGTCAGGCTCTGAAGCTGCCGGAAGGTATCGAACCGATCATCGTGCTGCCGATTGGCTATCCGAAGACGAACGAAGTTCCCGAACGCCACCTGAAACGCAAGTCACTGGTCGAACTGGTGGAATATCGGTAGTACCCTCATCTCCCAACCCCATCTCCCGCAAGCGGGAGATGGAGAACCGTTGGTGAGCATTCCTTATAACTCCCTCACCCACTTGCGGGAAAGGGTTGGGGCGAGGTTTTCATCATGTCTGCGTGCGGAAGAGGATCGGGCGAGGGTTTCGGTCTGAATCTTGCATCCATATCGAATCATTACCGAGAGGAGGAACGAACCATGAGAGACCTGATATTCGACGGCGAAAACCGCGCTCGTGGCCCAATCGCGATCATAGAAGAGGGAAAAGTCTATCTGGGCGGACACAAGAGCGGCATGGCGGTTCTGAACGTTGACGACAACAAGATATACAAGGGCGGCTACAAGGCCGGACAAGCGCTGGCGCTTCTGAAGGAATCGAAGATCTATCAGGGTGGCATCGCAGTCGGAATACCTATCGCGGTGATCGACGGCAATCGCGTCTTTAAAGGAATGATCAAATCGGGCATGGCGATCGCCGAATTCGAAGGAAACCCGATCGCCGGCGCCGTGGCGGCAGTGCTGAAATTGATGGATGCGGTCAAGACCAACCAGTCGATCTACTATGGCGTGTAATAAGATTTTCGTATCGTCTTCGATTGGAACGTTGTCAATCTCCGAAAAAGACGGCGCGATCCATCGCATCGAACTGATTGAGAAGATTCAGGGCAGTTCAGACGACTGCTCCTCGCCCCTGCTTCGAAGAGCCGCGATGCAAATCGGCGAATATTTCGAGGGAAAGCGCAGAAAGTTTGATTTTCCCATCCACCCGGAAGGGAGTCCGTTCGATATGTCGGTCTGGAACGCGTTGCTCGAAATACCGTACGGTACGACGGTCAACTACGGCGAGATCGCACGACGCATCGGGAAACCGGATGCATCGCGTGCCGTGGGTGGCGCAGTGGGAAGAAATCCGCTCCTGATCGTTATCCCTTGTCACCGCGTAATCCGCTCGGACGGATCCATCGGCGGATTCACCGCCGGCATCGAATCAAAAAAAATCCTGCTGCAAACAGAAGGGAGTTGCCATTTCGAACTCGAGCTTTAGGTTATTACTATAATCAAAAGCAATGAGGATAGATAAATGGCACAGATTACACTGAAAGGAAACCCGATTCACACGAGCGGCGAACTACCCGCCGTCGGAACGAATACACCCGATTTCCTGCTGGTTACGAAAGATTTGCAGAATGCAAAGCTCTCGGACTACGCCGGTATGAAAATCGTCATGAACATATTCCCAAGTATCGACACTACCGTCTGCGCGACCTCGGTCAGGAAATTCAACGCGGAAGCAAACAATCTCGAGAACACCGCCGTTCTCTGTATTTCGCACGACCTGCCGTTCGCCTCTGCGCGATTCTGCGGTGCCGAAGGACTCGATAACGTCGTTACGCTCAGTATGATGAGAAACTTCGACTTCGGAAACGACTACGGCGTTCTTATTGTCGATGGCCCCCTTGCGGGACTGCTCGCCCGTGCCGTCCTCGTGATCGACGAAAACGGTGTGGTCATACACCGCCAGCTTGTTCCCGAGATTGGTCAGGAACCCGATTACGAAGCAGCGCTCAAAGCATTGATGTAATTCCTGCATGATACACTAACCGTATCCCATGCCGGGCTCCGGACGCGGAATCGGGCATGGGATTTTTCTATGCCGCAAATATATCGGCAACAAAAACAGGTGAATTTTTCATTGACACGTAAACGTGGATTTCTAACTTGGCGCAACGAACTACGAGTGGGCCTGTAACTCAGAGGTAGAGTATCTGCCTTTTAAGCAGAGAGTCGATGGTTCGATCCCATCCAGGCTCACCATTTTAGACGACCCCTTCGTCTAGTGGCCCAGGACTCAAGATTTTCATTCTTGCAACAGGGGTTCGATTCCCCTAGGGGTCGCCAATTTTCTTGACAGCGAAATGCCGCTGAAAATCGTAGTTCCATGATCTTTGATTTGACCCCTTCGTCTAGTGGCCCAGGACTCAAGATTTTCATTCTTGCAACAGGGGTTCGATTCCCCTAGGGGTCGCCACTTTGATCTTTGTTATACAAATATACGTCCCTATCGTCTAGTGGCCTAGGACACCGGATTCTCAGTCCGGGAACGGGGGTTCGATTCCCCCTGGGGATGCCACTTATACCCCGCGTGAGAGCGCGGGGTTTTTACTTGATCTCCAGCTCGATTAGATCCCGATAATGATTATCAAAAACGATAATAGTATTTTCGATAACAATAATGTCGCACATTCGATTAAATTGCTATCCTGCCTCACTGCAATATCTTAAATCCATTTCGGACTTTTGGCACAACAAATGTATCATTGTAGCCACGATAGTGCTTTCCTGACGTGTTGTTCTAACGGGTTTGCTATACGTTTTTTAAGATCGATTTGAAGAATCTTGAAAGCGAATAAGCGAGTCCATTTTTGAGGCAGATCATTTGAGGGACCGGCATCCTTCCGATCTGCCTTTTTCTATTCAACCAATCATGATAGATTCAACAGAACGATTCCGAGAAGAATGATCCCGTATCCGATTGCCTGCCGCACGTTAATGCGAAGCTTCCAGAACAGGATGTCCGAACCGACGCACAACAACACCACGCTTGCAGCCCGCATGGGGTAGGCGAATGTCGCCGGTATCGCATCCAGCGACTTCATGAAGAAATAGGCGGTCAACTGGTTGGGAACACCCAGAAGAAGTCCCCACAGAAACGATCGTAGCGGTATTGGCTTCTTCATGACAAGTATAATGAACAGCGTCGCGAGAAACGCGCAGGAAAAGCCGATTACCAGAAAATGACTCGCCGAATGCGCGCCGAAGACCTTGTAGAACTTGAAAAACGAATCCATCACACCCGCAGAGACAAACAGCGCCACAATCCAGCCCAGTCCGTGCACCTGCCTCTTCTGACCGAGAACCCAGAATGCGACCAGCACCAGCACGATTCCCGAATAATTCCAGATCGGGAGCTTCTCTCCAAACCACATCAGCGACATCAAGACCGGAACCATGAGCGAAGCCCGCATCGCGCTGACGCTCAAGGCGAGTCCGGACACGTCGATGCTCTTGCGGTAGATCAGGAAACACGTGATGAGCAGAACGCCGGCTACTGCGCCTATTACCAGATCGAATCGATCCGTCTGTACAATGGGTGTTTTGTCCAGAATGAAGCTTAAAATTGCGGCAACGACGTAGTTTGCGAGGAATATTGTAAGAAAGCAGATGTTCTTTCGGTGGGAAAGGAATTTCAGATAATTGGCGATGATCGCAGAACATAGAATGCTCAGGATCAGGTACGCCATCAGGTCAATTTCAGCTCAGGAAATACGAACGCGAGCTCCTTGCGGGCATTTTCGGGGCAATCGGAGGCGTGCACAGCGTTCAGGGTAACCGTATCTCCATACAGTCGGCGGATTGTACCCTCTTCCGCCTCGTCCGGATTGGTCGCGCCGATAAACTCGCGCAAATATTCCACCGCGCCATCGCGCGAGAGAGCAACCGCGATCGTGCTGCCGGAGATCATGAAATCCACCAGTCTTTCGTAGAACGACTTGCCCTTGTGCACCGCGTAGAACGTTTCGGCGAAGGTGCGGTCCATCCGGAACATCTTCAGACCGTCGATGACGAATCCCGCTTCCTCGATCATCTTCAGAATCGCACCCGAAACATGCTTTTTCGTGGCGTTCGGCTTGATCAGAAGAAGGGTGTGCTGCATCAGAGCGATCCCTTGGTTTCGAAGTAATCCAGTGCGGCAACCTTGATCGAGATGTCGCGGTTGAGCAGCTCGCTCATTTTCAGTTTGTGCTTGAGAATCTTTACCCAGAGTTCCAGCACGTTGCGATCCTTGACGTCGCGATTCAGATAATGCTTGAGCATATCCGCGTAGAATGCTTCCCGATCCTTCTCGACATGGGCGATCACGTATTTATACGTCTCCGAGGAAATCTCGTAATCGCGGTACCGGACATCGATGACCGCAAAGCCCTGTTTCAAAAGACTTTCGAAGTTGATTTGCATCTCGGGTTGTACTTCGTTTGGCATGAGAACCTCCACCTGCTAAGACCTTTTCAAGCGAATTTATGGATACTGGATTTTTTTGGCAATAAATTTCTCGACTCAACGAAACAAGAGTGGATCGAGCAGCTCTTTTTGCACATCCTCCACCGGCTCGAAGATTATCCGGGCGATGCTGTCAAACAGCGGGATGTTCAGATTGAAGCGCGAAATCTGCTGGATCGTCTTCGCCATGGAGACGCCTTCGACCACCATGCCAACCTCCTGAAGCGCTTCCTCGCGGGATTTCCCCTCACCCAGAAGCTTTCCGAACCGGCGGTTGCGACTGTTCTCCGAGAGACACGTCGTGATCAGATCGCCGGCGCCGGCGATACCGTAAACGGTCTTGGTCGAGACACCCAGGAATTCCAGCACGATAGCGAACTCCTGCAAGCCGTAGGTCATGATAAGTCCGAAAATATTGGTCTTGAGACCGAGTCCGTCGGCGATGCCCACCGCGATCGCGATGAGACCTTTCAACGACCCGCAGAGCTCGATACCGTCGATATCGCGACTGAATTCGAACGCCAGCAGGTCATTCTCGAGCGCGCCTTGCAGCGACATAAGCAGTTCCAGATCGCTGGATGCCAAAACGGCTTTCGCGGGTAATCCATTCGCGATCTCGCGCGAGATGGTCGGACCGCTGAGCGTCGCGAACTGCACATCCGGAAGATGCTTGCGGACAATCTGCTTCACCGTCATCAGCGTGTCGTGCTTCAGGCCTTTGGAGACGTTCAGGATGTTGCGAACGCCGGTCTTTTGCAGCTCGATGGCCAGCGACTCGATGCGGCGCGACGGAATCGCCAGGATCACCAGATCCTCCGCCTCGATCGACCGGCTGTACTTGCTCTCGACCGTTATCCGCTCCGATATCTTCATTCCGGGCAGAAACGCCTTGTTCTCGCGCGTACGGTTGATCTCGTCCGCTTCCTTCTGATCGATCGTCCAGAGAAAGACGTCGTTTTTCCGGCAGAACAGCGTCGCCAGCGTGGTGCCCCAGTTACCGGAGCCTATGATGAATATGCGCATCGATACCTCATCTTGATTTTGTCGTTATTCTGTAGAAATCATCCGAATCGGTAAAGGATTTTTTCCACAAAGTATAATCGATTGAATAAGTATCGTGACAAAGGCTGACGTTCAAGCCCGTTGGGCGATGCCTTATACTGCTGCACATGCCTCAACAATAATGATGCTGGTGGTATCGTCAGGAAATTGTCACCATCGGAGTGTCTTTGATGTACTCCTCGAAATCGATGTTTTCGATCTTGCAGTACTTTTCCAGCAGCTTCTGGATTCTGGATATGGAGTCCAGGATTTTGTCGAAGTGCGCTGTTTGTTTCGGCGTCAGACTGCCAAAGCTCATCTTCAGCAATTCCGCGCTTCCCTGCGCGACCATCAGCGGTTGATTGATCTGGTGATTCGCGGTGACCGACATCGCCAGCGCGGTGACCTTCCGCTCCGACACTCTCAGACTATCCTGTGCTTCCTGCAACGCGAGATTCGTTTTGCGCAGGTCGTCGTTGATCTTCGCCAGTTCGTCGTTTTTTTGCCGTACCAGCTCTGTTTCCTGCTCCTTTTTCTCCACCGAATAGATCACCTCGAGTTCCTTCGCGCGCTGTGTCAATTCCATTACGGAAGATTCCTCTTTCAGATCGTTGTATCGTTTATAAGCTTCACATGCCTCACGAAATTTTCCCCTCGCCTCGAAAATTTCCGCCTGCATTCCAGTGCAGTGCATGATGTATTTCTTCTTGTCGATTTTTTCCGCTATCTCCATTGCCTCATCGAGAAACACCTGTGCCTTGTCGATTTCTCCCTTCGTCAACATTAGCCTTGCTATGCGATGGAGCTCGCGGGACACATAATCGATCAGCTTTTCCTGTCTGGCAATCTCGAGCGCAAGATTTCTGTAATGCATCGCGGTTTCGAAATCGTCTCTATCCGTGTAGATTTCCGCCAGATAGTCGTATGCCATCGCAAGATCGTACTGGTTTTCAGTCTCGATCATTACCTTGATTGCCGCCTCGATATCGTCGATGCATCCCTGCTTGTCCCCCGCGAGAAACCTGGTGATTCCACGCTGAGTAAAGACAAATCCCCGAAAGCGTTCCTCACCGGTTTCCTCTATCAGGTCAACCGCCCGTTGAAGGTATTTCAATGCTCTTTCCGGATCCTCTTCTTTGAGATAGGAGCCAATATTGCCGCAGGAAGAGATCATACCGATCTTGTCATCAACTTCCTCACGGATCCGCAGTGCTTGAAAGTATTTCTCAATGCATCGATCGAATGCATTCAGCTTGAGATAGATATTCGCGATGTTATTGTACGTTATCGCCATACGCGGTTTATCGCCGAGCTTGATGTAGGTTTCGCTGATCTCGTTCAGCATGTCGAGCGCTTCGGAATATTCGCCTCGCATGGTCATGATCGTAGCGACGTTGCTGATGTTGGTGGCGACTTCATCCAGTTTGTTCAGCTCCTGAGCAATGTCGGCGGAACGCTGGTAATAAATAATTGCCTCATCGAATTTCCCCTGAAAATGCTGCGAAATACCCATACGGTTCAGAAAACGCGTTTCCAGCTCGCGATTGCCGAGTTCCTGCGCAAGCTCCAAGCCCTCTTTCGCGTAAACAAAGGCCTCGGAAGGCTTTGCGCGATAGCGTCTGTTGACAATCTCCATCAAACGTTCGAGACGCTCAGCACCACGTAAATCCGTAAGACCTTCGATTAATTCTTCCATCGTCATCGGTATTTCGTCCATGTAAACCTCGTGTATTCATTCTTACGCAATTGCTATACCTCGATTTCCGATTGAAAGGCTATGAATGAATAATCGGAAAATCGTTTCTAGAGAACAATTTCCGCGATCCTTGAAATACGGATATATGGTGTTTCATAACGGAAATTGTACATTTATAATCTAATCCAGTACCGTTGCCGGTCAATAAAGAAAGGAGATTCGTTGCCCGTCGCGATTATTTAATCTTTCTCAACGCCCAGTATTTGATGCCAGCAAAGTTAATTACTACCACAGCGGGAGCGACAAGAAACGCCAGCCAGAAGGGGTCGATCGGCAACAGGCTATGCAGCAGCATGATGCTGCCCTGCCCGATCATCAGGCTGACCAGATAAACGACCAGATACTTCTTGAATCGTCTTCTGAACTCCAGCTTCTGCTCCGGCTTGAATACCCAGAGGAAATTGATGACATACGTCATGGCAACACCACAAAACCAGGAGGTGGGATAGGCGACGAGATAGTGCATGTTGAGGTATTTCAGAAATTCCCAGTACAGCCAGAATGTGAAAGCTGCGTTGAAGATACCCACCAGTACGAACTTGATAAGGTGTGTGTAAAACTCGCGATCGAAATGCTTCATACTTTCCATTTCTCACGGTGGAAACGATACCAGTCGATCGTGCGTTCCAGTCCGCTTTTTAAATCGATCGCGGGACTCCACCCGGTCAGACGCTTCATTTTGTCGATTTCAGCGAAAAATCGCATCGGCTCGTCTTCGCGGTAGTCTTTCGCTCCGAACTGGAATAAGTCCTCAGGTGTCTTTTCGATATCCCTGACCGTCTCGGCAATTTCCCGAACCGAGTGCTCTTCACCGCCGGCAAGGTTCACCACATCCCCTCGAGAGAAGCGTCCCCGATTATCCATGATTGCCAGATAGCCCCGAGCGAGATCATCGACATGGATCGGGTCGCGAGTCTGGTATCCCGGCGTAAGTTGGACAGGATTTCTCGTGATCGCGGACATTATCAGATATGGGATTAGCATGGGTGAAACCTGCGCTTCACCATAGACGAGGAACGGCCGCACGGTCACGACATTCATATCGCCGCCTCGAGAAAAAGACCGCGCGAAACGCGTGGTTGCGAGCTTACAGATTCCGTACGGGGAGGTCGGCATCTCCCGCATCTCTTCATTGAAAGGCGCGGTCAGATCGCCGTATTCGTCACTCGAACCGGTGTTGATTACGAGGCTGCAATCGCTCCTGGAGCATGCGTGCAGGAGGTTGACAGTGCCGTTGAGATTCGATCGGACGAGTTTCGGCAGGACATAGATATTTCTGGATGTATCGACCATCGCAGCGGTATGGATTACCACCTGCGGCTGGATTCCCTGGATCAGGCTTTCGAGATATTCCGTGATCCGGATATCGGCGTAATGAACGGAGATACCGAGGTGCTGGATACGCCAGTCCTCTCGGTCGTCGAGCGCGATTCCGACCACGCGATAGCCATTTTGTACGAGCAGCTTCGCGATCCTCGATCCGATGAAGCCATTCACACCGGTGATCAGTACGGTATTATCCTTCATCATCCCGGATTTCGCAATATTGTCTGATTTGGTTCAAGCTGAATTGATCGTCGGGATTCTCTTCTTTATACCACGCCACAGTCATCTGGATAGTCCGGTAGAAATCGAGCGCCGGTTTCCAGTCCAGCATCGTCCTCGCCTTGGTGATGTCCAGCGAGAGCAGTCCGGCTTCGTGCGGAATCGATTGATTCGATCGATGAAGGCTAACTTCTCCATATCCCCAGTGCTTGATCAACATTTCCGCAAGCCGCTGTACGGTGACGAAGTTTTCCGGATCGGGTCCGAAATTCCATGCATCCGCGAGATGGTCTTCCCCGCGCTGAAGCAGCATCGCGAGCTTCAGATAGCCATGCAGCGGTTCGAGAACATGCTGCCAGGGTCTGGTGGAAAAGGGTGACCGAATGGGGATCGGCTTTCGCTTCCGAAGGTTCTGTATGCAGTCCGGCACAAGGCGATGTTCCTGAAAATCACCACCGCCGATAACATTGCCTGCCCGTACGGTGGCGAGCTTCTTTCCCCAGCTCTTCATGAATGATTCTCGCCAGGATCGGCAGAGGATTTCGCAGCACGCTTTACTCGCACTGTAGGGATCGCGTCCGCCCATCGGATCGTCTTCACGATAGCCCCAGATCTGTTCGCGGTTCTCGTAGCATTTATCGGATGTCACCACGATAATGGTCTCGACGGATTCCGTCATCCGGCAGCATTCGAGGAGGTTGATCGTACCCATGATATTGGTTTCGATGGTTTCGCGAGGTTCCTCATACGACTGCAAAACGATCGGTTGCGCGGCAAGGTGGAATACAATTTCCGGCTTGAATTCGCTGAATACCCGTTCGAGATGTGCGCAATCCCGGATATCACCAATGCAGTGCCGAATCTTCGATTCGAGATTGCACGTGACGAAATGGTCTTCTTTCGTTCGCGGAGTAAGTGCGTAACCGTGAACGTCTGCGCCGATCGCGTGCAGCCACAAGCTCAGCCACGATCCTTTGAAACCGGTGTGACCGGTCACGAGAACTCTTTTTCCTTCGAATGCTCGATTGAATGTGATCATTCCTCTACCACACCTTCCAGAACGCTCGATCCGCCTTCCAAAGCCGGTTCAGATGAACCAGATCGCGCTCCGTATCCAGGCATTCCCAGTTGCCGTCATGCTTGTAAACCATCACCTGTTCATCAGCCACCAGTTTTTCCATGGGCCCGATTTCCAGATCGCATTTCTCGTCGTCGGTCAGGTAGTCGAGCAACTCGCGATTGAACACCATGAAGCCGCCGTTGATGTAGCCTTCCGAAGACCTCGTCTTTTCCTCGAACGAGATCGCGTGACCGTCCTTCTCGATCATGGCGCCGAAGCGTGCAGGCGGATGCACACCGCTGATGGTCAAAATCTTGCCGTGCGATCGATGGAATTCCACCAGCTTATTGATATCGATATCACAAACGCCATCGCCGTAGGTGACCATGTTCACATCGTCCAGATACGGCTCCAGACGTTTGATACGCGCACCCTTAAGGGTGTCCAGACCGGTATCGACCAGCGTGACCTTCCAGTTGAGTTCGTGGTAGCGATTATGGATCTCGATCTTGCCCGATCCGAGATCGATGGAGAAGTCGTTGTTGAAAATCTGGTGGTTGAAGAAATATTGCTTGATCACCTCCGCCTTGTAACCGAGGCTGAAGATGAAGTCGTTGTAGCCGTAGTGATCGTAGATTTTCAGGATGTGCCACAGGATGGGATAGTTGCCGATTTTCACCATCGGTTTCGGGATCGCCTCGGTGATATTCCCCAGGCGCGTGCCGTAACCTCCGGCAAGAATAATCGTTTTCAAATCGCATACCTCGCTTGCTGATATTCTTTCATCGTGAACTCTTCGATTGCGGCTTGATTTGTCAAGGATTAACGACGATGCATCCGAGAGAGAAAAGTAGAAGTGGATAGCAACAACACCATTTTCCACGAAATCATTGACATCGTTTCACGTTATAGGTAGGAAGAATCCATATCGATCACAAGGAACGAACAGCATGAAATACAAGATTATAGCGGCATTATTGATCCTGGCGTCGATCGCATGGTGCGATTACAGGGAAAACTTCGATTTCGGTGTGCGGATGGTCGGCGACGGCCTGTACGAAGAGGCGATCAACATCTTCGAAGACGTGATACACGACGCTCCGACCAGCGTGGAAGCGGAAGAATCGCTTTACTACATCGGCGAGTGCTATCGTCGACAGGGAAAACTTCGTGACGCCGAAAACCGCTTCAAACAGCTCTACGAAAGCTTCCCGCAGAGTACGAAACGCGATCGGGCACTCTACCACTACGCCTGGGTGCAACACCTTCAGGGCCGCTTCGTCGAGGCAGCAAGGTCGTTCGACCAGTTGATCGCGCAATACCCGCTCTCCGAATACACCCGACAAGCGCTGGTGATCTATCTGGAAGGACTCTACGAAAGTGGCTCGGACAATCAAGTCATCGCGCGTGCGGACGAATTCATCGAAAATTATCCCGACAACCCCGACCAGGCGCAGATCCTCTTGATCTCTGCGAAATCCCTGCTCAGAAGCAAGGCGACCGCCGAGGCCAATAAACGGCTGGAGCGCATCATCAAGAATTATCCGGATCATGACGCACGGTGGGCGGCGTACGGTATCCAGCTCGACGCAACGGCGCGCGAAGACGGGACCAGAAAGGCAGTCGAATCACTGACTGCCACACTGTCCGGAGACGTTCCGCGTCTGCACGAGGAGCAGCTCCGCTTCCGGCTGGTACGCTACGAATTCGATCTGGAGAACTACCGGAACGCCTACCGCGAGTTGGAGACATTGACGGGCAAATTCGACCAGTCCGAGAAGCTGGACATCTACATCACCTGGCTGACCCGCTGCCGTCTGGAACTCGGTAAATACCGTGAGATTCTGGATAGCGCTGAACGGTATGCAAAGGTCTTCAAGGAAAGTCCGCTCAAGCTCCGGCAGGAATACTACATCATCCGCGCACGGTATCTCGGCGGCAGTTACGATCAGGCGGAACGCGAAGCGGAAGGACTCCTGCTTCAGGCGAAGTCCGACAGCCTCGAATACGACATCCATTACCTCATCGCCGACATCCATCGCGATATGGGCAGATTCAACGACGCCATCCGCGACTACCTGCTGCTGCTCAGTCGCTACCCGCAGTTCGGCCAGGGCGACCGCATCAACATGCAACTCGGCGACATCTACTTCGAGAGCTTTCAGGAATACGGAACCGCGCTGCGTTACTATCGCCAGGTGGCGTCCGCGAGCGATGATTTTTCTCTGCAAAACCGCGCGCTACGACGCATGGCGCTCTGCTACGAACAGCAGGAGCGTTATCAGGACGCAGTCGATGCACTGGAACAGATCAATTTGCAGAAACTCGACGAAGCGGAGCGGCTCGAGGTTGAGAACCGAATCGAATATCTGACTCGCTACCGCATCATCGATTACAAGAGCGCCTTTTCCGGTCTATTGCTGGCGATGAACGACTACATCCAATCCGAAGATAAGATCGCATTGCGCAACCGCATGGGGCAAATCCTGTCGCAGAATGTGAAAGACATCGACAAAGCGCTGGAATTGACGAGGAACCCGCGCACCATCGGAGAAGCCCGTACACGCGCGAAGATTCTTCTTCAGTTGTACGACCGCAAGCTGCGAGAGAACGATACCACCGCCATCGGAGCGATTCAAGCCGACATTGACAGCGTACGTATGATCCTGATGGCGTCCTCCGACCTCCGAAACACACGCGAAATCGACATCGAACTGGATTA
Source organism: Cloacimonadales bacterium (SeqCode) (assembly GCA_963666875.2). GTDB lineage: Bacteria > Cloacimonadota > Cloacimonadia > Cloacimonadales > JAIOQZ01. The sequence continues at coordinate 91,290 of CAXXPU010000013.1, read as the reverse complement.
CCTGAAATCCTCCCGCAGGCCCGACGACGAGTTGCTTGCGAAGATGGATGACTACATAAAAAGCCTGCCGGACGATTCCTCCTCTCAATGGATGCGACTCGCCGCCGCAAACGCCCTGTTCACCCAAGGCGACACACTGAAGGCGATCGGCTATCTCGATGCGCTGCAAGAGGATCCGTCCGTCGGTTCGTTGCAATACAGGGAAGCGAAAAAAATCGCCGCCGAATACCATTACGGCAAAGGCGATTTCGACAAGGCAATCGCAAATTACCGTCTGGCGGCTGACCGTATCGACCTCGGCGCACCGCCGACGCTATACAGGTTCGCGATCGCACTCGGCAAAACCGGCGAAACCGAGGAAGCCCTCCGCAAGATGTCCTTCCTGGTCAACAACAGCAGCGGATTTCCGCAGTACGAATCGGCGATTCAGTACGTCGCACAGCAATACCGTGCACGTGGCGACAACCAGTCCGCGCTCAAGTACTTGCTCCTCACGCCGGAATCCGGCCGAAACGACGACTATTACCTTCAACTCAGCGACATCTACCTCGACTTGAACGACAAGATCAAGGCCAAGGAATCGCTCATGTACGTTCAGGACAAGGATGTATCGACTCTGCGCAATCTGGCGAAATTGCAGATCGAGACCGGCGACGAAGCGTTTGCCGACTATACGCTGGGACAGTTGATCGAGAAAGACGCAACCAACTCGTGGAAATACCACGCCCGTATCGGCGATATCGCATTCGGGATGGAGGATTACAGAAAAGCGTCGTCATCCCTCGATAAGCTCTTCGCCAAGAGCGACCAGGACATCAAATCGCTCTCGGAGCAAGATGGGAACGACTACGTCCTGATGGCGGTAATCAGCGCGTACCGGATCGAAAACCGACCCAAAGCGGAAAAGCTCTACAAGCGGTTCGAGAAGGATATCGAATCGGATTCGAAACGCGAGGCGGAAGCTAAGCTCAACGAGGGTATCTACTACGTGAACATGGACGCCGGCAAAGCGGAAAGCATCCTCGGCAAGCTGATCAAACGAGACGAGACACCGACCGATATCAAGGCTAAAGCATACCTCTGGCGGGGTACAGCTTTCATCAAACACAAGAAAAACGATGACGCGAAAACAGACCTCGACAAGGCGATCCAGATCGGCTCGACCGAGGTGAAAAAGCAAGCGAATTTCAAACTCGGAACGTTATATTTCACCACCGAGGACTACCAAAAAGCCCTTACGAGTTACTTCTACGTGATCGAGCACGATTCCACCGGCACGCTCGCAAAGGACGCCGCGCGCAACTTCGCGCTGGTCTGCAAGGCGATCGGCGAATGGGAAAAAGCCGTCAGCGCCTACGAAATCATTCTCGAACGCTGGGGCGACCAGGACATGCAGGCGGAGACGCTCTTCGACATCGGTTATTGCTACTACCGCGATCGTAAGTTCCGGCAGTCCGTGGAGACCTTCCAGAAGGCGATCCCCATCCTCGAAAACCCGGAGATGAAGGCGGAAGCGCAATACTGGATCGGACAGTCGTGGTTTGACGACGAAGAATGGGAGTCCGCCATAACCGCCTGGCTACGTGTGAGCTACAATTATCCGGGCATCACGCAGTGGGCGGCGGTGTCCGAACTCAAGTCCGGCGAGGCGTATCTGATGATGCGCAACACCGACAAGGCGAGATTGATCTTCGAGAAGGTCGTACAGAAGTACGGCGCTGGTAGCGACTGGGGCAAGGAAGCCGCGAAGAAGTTGAAGGAAATGTAGCCCTCATCCCCCGCCTTCTCCCGCAAGCGGGAGAAGGAGCTACAATGTATCGTCATCTATGAGATTACGTCCCCTCGCCCATGAAATGGGAGAGGGACAGGGTGAGGATTCCTACATCACAAACCCATTCTCCCAGGCGTATCGCAACTGGCTGATATCGAAATCGATCAGATCGTTGATCGAGAAGTGCTTCTCCGTCACCGTTCCGATTCTTCGAACCGTGGTACCGTGCATTTGGCAGATAGCCACGACCGCCTGCACATCCTTTTCACTGCACGAGACCACAATGCGACTGTGCGCCTCGCCGAAAAGTTCGAAATCCGGACGGTACTGCATCGGCAATTCGATCAGCGCACCGAGGTTCTTCATACCGGGCTGGAAGCACGATTCCGCAAGCGCGATGGCGAGTCCTCCGTCGGAACAGTCGTGCGCCGAACATGCCAGCTTCTTTCTCGCGATATCGAGGAACGCGTCGTACAATCGACTCTCCTTATCCAGATCGACCTTCGGCGAATATCCGGCGATGGTGCCGTGGATTTCCTTGAGGTAATCCGAGCCACCGACCTCGTTGCAGGGATCACCGAGTAACACGATCGCGTCACCCGCGTTCTTGAACCACGATGTGACCTTCGTCGCGTGGTCTTCGATCAGCCCCAGCATACCGATGGTGGGCGTGGGATAGACCGCGCCGGTCGGGTTTTCGTTGTAGAAGGAGACGTTTCCGCCGGTGACGGGCGTGTCGAACTTCCGGCAGGCGTCGCCCATGCCGCGGATCGCCTCGGTGAACGTCCAATAGACCTCGGGTTTATAGGGATTGCCGAAGTTGAGGCAGTTGGTGATAGCCAGCGGCTTCGCGCCGGAGCAGACAACATTGCGCGCCGATTCCGCCACGGCTCCCTTCGCGCCCTCGTACGGGTCGAGATAGACATGCCGGCCGTTGCAGTCGGTACAGACCGCGATCGCCTTGTTCGTGCCCTGGATGCGCACCACCGCCGCGTCGCTGCCCGGCTCGACCATCGTGTTCACCTGAACCATGTGGTCGTACTGCTGGAAGACCGCCTTCTTACTGGCGATATTGGGCGTTCCGATCAGCTTCTTCAAGATGTCGTTGTAGTCCTTCGGCTCGTCGATCGATTCGGGATCGAACGCGCGCGTATTTTCAAGATATTTCGGCTCCCTGGTCTCGCGCTTATAGACAGGCGCTTCACCGCCCAGAACCAACATCTGCGCCGGGAGCTCTGCTTTCAGTGTGCCGTTTTCGAGGATGCGCAACATGCCGTCGTCCCGCACCACGCCGATCTTCTCCGCGTGCAGATCCCACTTCACGAAGATCTCCTCGACCTTCGAATAATTCTCCGGCTTCACCACGAGCAGCATCCGTTCCTGCGACTCGGAGAGCATGATCTCGTAGGGCGTCATGCCTGTCTCGCGCTGCGGAACCTTGCTCACGTCGAGCTCGATACCCATGCCTTCTTTGGCCGCCATCTCACTGCTGGAGCAGGTCAGTCCGGCGGCGCCCATGTCCTGGATGCCGACGACCAGACCCTTGCCGATCACCTCGAGCGTCGCTTCGAGCAGCAGCTTTTCCATGAACGGATCGCCCACCTGCACGGCGGTTCGTTTTTCTTCCGATTCCTCGGTCAGTTCCACCGAGGCGAAGGTGGCGCCGTGGATGCCGTCGCGGCCGGTCTTCGACCCGACGTAGATCACCCAGTTGCCCACGCCCTTCGCGGCAGCCTTGGCGATATGGCCGTGTTCGAGCAGACCAACCGCCATAGCGTTGACCAGCGGATTGCCTTCGTAGCTCTTCTCGAAATAAACCTCTCCGCCTACGGTCGGAACACCGAAGCAATTGCCGTAGTCCGCGATGCCGGATACCACGCCGTTGATCAGGTGCCGCACCTGCGGTGAATTCGGATCGCCGAACCTGAGCGAATCGAGCGCTGCGATAGGACGCGCGCCCATGGTGAAGATGTCGCGCAGGATGCCGCCGACGCCGGTCGCCGCGCCATGATAGGGTTCGACCGCTGACGGATGGTTATGGCTCTCGATCTTGAACGAGATGGCGAGTCCGTCGCCGATATCGACTACACCGGCATTCTCCTCACCGGTCTTGGTCAGGAGCGATTTACCCTCGCGGGGCATCGTCTTGAGCTGCAAAATCGAATTCTTGTAGCTGGCGTGTTCCGACCACATCACCGAGACGATGCCCAGTTCGGTGAAGGTCATTTCGCGTCCGAGCGTATCCAGCACGCGCTGGTGTTCTTCGGTGGTCAGTCCGTGTTCGGCGATGAGTTCGGGGGTGATTTGGGGTTCTTGCATGGCTTCCTCATATATGTTTTTTAATATATTCTATCAGCATATTAATATTCGTTTCTATCCGCATGAACGCGTACCGATACTGCTCCAGCGTGCCGCCGTACGGATCGTCGATGTCCGTGCCGTTGCCGCCGAATTCCGAGATCAGCCGCACCTTGTCGCTTGCGTAGGGCGCCATTGAAAGCAGTTGTTCGCGATGGCTCTCGGTCATGGTCAGGAGCAGCCACGATTTGCGGATAATTTCATGATTTATCTGCGTGGAGCGGTGCATGGAGCCGTCGATACCCTGCTCGCGAAGAAGCGTATCCGAATGCTTCGAGATCGCGTTCCCGCCGGGCAGTGTTCCCGCCGAAGCGCTCCGAACGCGCAGCCCGTCCCTTTCGATGCGGTCCTTAAGCAGGTATTCCGCCAAGGGGCTGCGGCAGATGTTGCCGGTGCAGATGAAGGTGATGAGCGGCTTCTCGTACGATTCTCGAATCTCCTCTTCCGGGATACTCCCCTGACGTAGGATATCGATTCCCTCCGCGCACTTGACGATGGTCGATGGCTGCGGGTCCCAGGTAATGGGTTCCTCGATGTAGAAGTCCAGCGATTCGCCGAATCTTCGATAAATGCCGTCGAGATCGTCCATCGGCTTCTCGCCGGCTCTGTTGATGCTGGTGGAGACGATCAGCGCTTCGATCTTCTTCATGAACATCCGCAGATTGATCGCGGTGGGAATGCGGATCGCGATGCTGCCGTCCATCGCGAGGTGCCGGTACTCGCTGCCGTTGTACGGAAGCACAACCGTCAGATTACCGGGCGAATACTGCGTCATCAGCCGTTTGCAGTCGGACGAGATCGCGACATCCATCCGGTCCAGCCATTCGATATCCGGGATCAGCAAGATGTAGCCTTTGCCGGACGGACGATCCTTGATCCGGTTAACCTTTTCGACCGCCTTTTCATCGCGCGCGTCGCAGCCGATGCCGAACATGTGTCCAGTGTGGTGCAGATAGACCGGATGCCCGGACGTCGCCTCCTGCCGGATCGCTTCGAAATTCTTCAAGTCCTTTGTATTGATCACGTTCATTGTTTCTCCAGGTATTGCATGGGATCGACAGGGATCCGTCTTTTCCGCAGCTCGAAGTGGATCACGTTGCCCGACTGCGCGATTTCGTCGCCGCGTCTGACGTGGTCACCCTTGGTCACCAGGATCTTGCCGTTGTGGCTGTAGGTGGTCAGAAAGCCGTTCTGATGGTCGATTATGATCGTCTTGCCAGCGCTCTCGTACCACTCGGCGAAGACCACCACGCCTTCCTCGGCAGCAACCACCTTGCTCCCCTCCGGAAGCTCGATGTCGATGCCGTTACTGTGGAATTTACCCGCATTGGCCTTGTATTCACCGAAGGATCGGACGACCTTCCCCCTGCCCGGCCAGGCGATTCTTCCGCTTGCGAATTCGTATGTGTAGTCATCCTTCTCGGTAACGTATTCGAGCTTGGCGATCAAGTCCTCGAGCTGCTCCGCTTCTTTGCTCAGTTGCGAAAGCGCCTCTTCCGACTCGCTCTTCTTGATGTCGTACATCTTCACTTTTTCGTTCAACTGCTGAATCTTGCCGGAGAGCTGCTTTTCTTCTTTCTCGCTTTGCTGACGCTTCGAGGTGGTCGTTTTTACTTCCTTCTCCAGCTTTCCCTTGGCGGAGGAGAGTTGCCTTACATCGCTCTCGGCGTCACGAATCGTATCGACCGTCTGATTGATCATCCGGGAGATCATGAAGCGGTCGCCGTAGCGATCGATGCCGGGTGAATACTCCAGGAAGAATAGCCGCAGGAATTCTTCGCGGCAAAGACCCTTGAGTTGGCGTTCGAGGTATTCGGCGTCCTGCAATCTGCTGCTGGTCTTCTTCAGTTCACCGGTTTTCTCTTGCAGAGAATTGATCAGGCTCTTGAGTGTTTTCTGGGTGCCTTTGACCTTGCTGGAATAGTCCTGGATATCGTCGAGCGCGTTTTTCTTGAGCTTTTCCTGCTTCTCGATGCTCTCGCGTTCCTTTTCGATCTGCTCCTGAATCTGCTCGAGCCGCTCCTTCTTCGTTTTCAGGTCTTGCCCGAAAAGCGTTGAAAGAGAAAGAAATCCGATCAGCAGTATCCGAACGACTCTCAACCTGTTATCCCCGATTTCATCCCGTAAATGGGACGATGATTTGCCTGACGATAAATCGAGATGGGCATCGCGTGTCAAGCGAATGATTCGATACGGATACATCCTATCCATATTGTGTTATATTGTGTTCTTCGCACAATATGGAATTCCTTATTGTGCGAAATGGGCAGAAAAACACAATAAGAAATCCTGTATGTGCTCCTCAAACCATTTTGAAGCTTCGGCATTATTCGATAAATAAATCCATGTATTGCTTGAAAACGAACATTCTGTTCCGGTAGTTACCTGTTGTTTCATGTAATATACCAAGATTGACGAGACTCTCAATCATTTTGTTCGCAGAATGATATTTCAAGCCAAGATGGTTCGAAACATCATGTACGGTAATCAATGGATTCAGATACAATTTTTGCATCAACTTATGGGCATTCTCCGCACGCTGACCCAGTGTTGGAATCTTCGTATCCAATTCTCTCTGCAAGTCGAGAATCTTCAGGAACTTCATTTTTCCCTTATTCGATGTCTCTATCACGGCTTGAAGAAAGAATCGTACCCATTGCCCGATATCGTTCGACTCTCGAACTCGGGTCAATGAATCGTAATAAGCTCCCCGATGCTTCTCGAAGAAATCGGAAAGATAAAGAGATGGTTTTCGGAGAATGCCTCTACTGATGAAGTAAAGTGTTATCAACAGCCTTCCGATTCTTCCGTTTCCATCGAGAAACGGGTGTATCGTTTCAAACTGGTAATGAACAATCGCACACCGAATTAGATGAGGAACGTTTATCTCGTTGTTATTGATGAAGAATTCGAGATCGGAAACCAATTCAGGAATATCTTCATGATGTGGCGGAACGAATGCAGCGTCACTGAGAGACGAGCCACCGATCCAGTTCTGGCTTCTCCTGAATTCGCCGGGTGTCTTGTATTTTCCACGAACACCCTCCATCAATACAGCATGTGTATTCCGAAGTAATCTCATCGCCAGACCCAGTTCTTCCAGACCTTCGATTGCCGTATTCATGGCTTTTACGTAGTTATTGACTTCTTTCCAGTCATTTCTTTTCTCCGCAGGCACGTATTCTTCATCGAGAAGGTCTTCGTCCATGCGGGTTTTCGTACCCTCGATCCGGCTCGAGGTATTGGCTTCCTTATACATGTGCATTCGTATGAATAAATCGATATCGTGAACGATTAGCGAGAAGGCATTTAATTCACTCAGGGCGTTTGTCGCCTGTTCCAGCATTACATTGATGCGTGGATCATCCCAAGTCCACTCTGTATTGACCAGTGATGGTTGAAAGCTTTTATATCTCATTTGTTGCTTGAAATTTCCCGATTGAAACTCATCAAATTTCATCCTTCTCTCCTATTATTTCTTGAGATGGAAATTCCATGCAATTAAAACTGCAATCGTCTTGCTGTCAAATCCTTTTTTGAAATATTATCAGATATTTATGACCATATTGTGCTATATTGTGTATTTCGCACAATATGGAATTCCTTATTGTGCGAAATGGTCAGAAAAACACAATAAGGAATTCTATATTTGCTTCTTCAGATGCGATCGAACAAGTACGGCTATTCTTCTTCCGGCTCCGTCTCGACCGAGAAGAGGCGCATCAGCTTTTCAAGCTGGTAACCCGATTCGCGGCTCGCGAAGAGCAATCGCTTGATCGTGCGGTACTGATCCTGCAGGATCGACTCGATATTCTCCTCGTCACCGGTCTCGCTGAGGGCTCCGAGGATACCGATCGTGAACAGCCAGCCCAACAGGTTCTCGAACATCTCCTTGTTGAACCACAGCACATCGTGATAGCGGTTCACATAAATCCAGGAGCGGATGTCCTCGCTCTCCAGCAGATCTTCCAGCGTATCGGAGAGCGATCTTCCGTTCTCGCGCCACCAGTTCTGGAACTCGGTCAGGATGCGGATGATACCGACTGTGAGCATAGTATCCTGTTCGGAGAATCCCAGCGCGCGATAAACATCGTACATCTTGCGGTCGAGCAGCCATTCTTCCAGGAACGCCCGACTTCTGAGCGGAGCGCCGTGTCCCTGCTCGATCTCACCGATCCGGTGAACGATCACCCAGCCGGCGATGGTCTGGAATCCCTGCGGCGTCTCGAACAATCGCATGATCATCGGCGCAATGTCTTCCATGCCTTCGAGGTGTTCTTTGAGCAGACCCTTGTAGAGGATGAGATTCATTTCGTTTTTCACGTGCGTGCAGATTGCTTCAATGTCTCCGTCTGCATGGGTAAGTTCGATCATCCGGGAGAGAAGCGGACGCAGTTTCACGACGACATAGGCCGGCATCTCACTATCCGGTTTCCCTTCGCTCTCGGTAAGGTCCATCAGCACCTGCGGGTTGAACACATCCGTAAATCGCTCGTGCAGCGGACGCAGGAAGGTTTCTTTCAGCGCTTGATCGATATCCGGTACGCCGCGTCCCGCGAGATATTCGTGCAGGTTGGCGTAGCGATGCGAGTGGTCGTCTTCCACCTCGTAGAAGTCGATATACACCTGATACTTGAATGCGCCCAGTTCGATGTAGAGGCCGTTCTCGATCAGGTCGAGGCTGTTACGGATGTACTGGAAACCGGTCACCGTATCGCGGAAGATGATATAGCGGCGGTCGTCCGGTGTAAGCTGGAGGTTTTCGCCCAGCGGTTTAGTCTGGTTTCCGGTCTTCAGCGACGGAACCTGGATCTTACCACGGGCTTCTTCGAATTTGTTATGATATACGACCAGCGCGTGTTCGTCGCCGTGCCGGTTCGAATACGCGAATACGTTTTCGTTGATGTTACCGTAGCCGTCGATGAAATCGTAGAGCACGAAATGCTCGACGCCGGAGAAGAGGTAACGCTTGCGCATGAGCGGGAAGATCTCGAGCTCGTGACGGCGAATGAGATGCTCGTTGGGATGTTCTTCCCACATCGGTCGGTAGTATTCCATGCCGTAACGTTCCTGATAACCTTCCACCTGACCGTGCCCGAACATGGGCAACCCGGGCATGGTAATCATCATCATGCAGACGCCGAAGTACTTGTCGTCGGAGCCAAACTGCGCGATGGCGGTCTCCTCGTCGGGATTGTTCATGAAATTCACGAAGCGCTTGAGAATCTCGGGGTTATACTCCAGTACGTTGCGGACAGTTTCGCGATACTTGCCGTTCTCCTCGTTCTTGAGCATGTTCATGAAAGCGCTGTTATAGACGCGGTGCATGCCCAGCGTCCGCACGAAATAGCCTTCCATCAGCCAGAACGCCTCCGCCAGCAGCAGCGTGTCCGGTGTTTCGATCGCCGCGCGATCGACCACCTGACGCCAGAATTCTTCCGGGATCGCCATGTCGAATTCCTCTTTCGTCATGCCGAATTCGGCACGAGAGGGTATGTCGCCGCCCGATCCGAGCTGCGGAAACCATAGCCGCTGGTAGTGCTTCTTGGCAAGGGTCATCGCGGCATCGAACCGAATGATGGGAAACTGCCTGGCGATGTTGATAATCTTGTCGATGACCGCCTGCCGCACCTCGGGCAGCAGGTAATTGAGCTGCGCGGTGTCGTTCCAGGGCATGTTGGTGCCGTCGTTACCGTGATAGATATATCGTTCGCCGTTGCCGTCGGTGTACTTGAACACGACCGCAGCGTCGGATCGGCTGTAATAGTGATCCTCCACCTGGATAGTCACGCCGTGTATCTCGCTGAGATTGGCGCTGTGGAACCGGTAAGACGGGAACGGCGGCTGATCGAGCTGGACGAACCAGTCGGGATGCTCCATCACCCATTTCGAATCGATGCCCATGTGGTTGGGCACCATGTCGCTACCGAGCCGGATTCCGCGCTGCATGGCGCGTTCGCGGAGGTTGTTGAGCGCTTCCTCACCACCGAGGTCGTCCGCGATGACGTAATCCCATAACGAGTACGCGGAGGCGATGGCGTCCTCCTTACCGAGGAGGTGTTTCAGCTTTCTGGAGGCATGGCTGCGCTTCCAGATGCCGATCAGCCATAGACCGGTGAATCCCCAGCTCGAAAGCAAATCCAGCTCCTCATCGGGGATCTGGTCCAGCCGCCGGATATCGCGGTGGTATTTCTTCGATAGCTGATGCAGCCAGACATAGACCGTCTTGGCAAGCAGGACGAGTCTTGGCATCCACTCTTTATCTGGCGTGAACCGCTCCGGTTCGTCGAGGTATTCACGTTGCGCGAATTGATAAACGACGCTCTCTCCTGCGCCGTGCATGCGTAGCTTGTCCTCTTCCTTGATGAAGTCGAGTCCGCGAAGGATCATGAAATAGTATTCGTCCAGAAGCGTGCCCCATTTCTTGCGCATGTATTCGAGCTGTTGCTGGATGGAATGCGGGTATTTGACAGCCGGTTCGTGCAGCATTTCAAGTAGATTCTGCCGATCGGGCCCGAATGGCGGCAGCATTTCGAAGGTTTCGAACAGGCTCCGGTAGATGCGATCGATGGCGATTTTCTTCTTCAGACCGTGGTGCTCGAAGATATCCTTGAACTGATCGAACGCGGCGTTGGAATCGGTCAGCCAGAGCCGACAGATTTCCTTGAGCGTGACAAGGCGATTGTCGATGCCGTCCGTACTCTCATTCAGCCAGTCTTCGACCGCCATATCCTCTTCGAAAACCGGTTCGGGCGGGAATTCGTTCAGGTATCGCAGTAACAGCGAGTTGATCAGATCGTCGCCGAATTCGCGGTTCATTTCCGCCAGTGTATATTCAAGCGTCTTGATCCCGTTCTGTTCGATGAATTTCCCGAAGAGGTAATCGAGGATCTCGTCGATCAGCGCCATTCCGTTGAGCTGACCGGTCTTGACCGCGTCTTCAGGCAGGGAAACCACGTTCCGTTTGCGGTTGATGAGCCGGACGATCTTGCGAACGTTCTGCAGGTGTTTGAAGACAGCCTTTCCCTGACGTGTGAACAGGCTGGTATCGAACTGGTAGCGAAGTCGTGCTTCGCGCGATACATGAAAGCCGGGATAATGCATGTTACTCTTTATTTTCCTTATTGTTGTTTGAAAGATGCTCTGCGACGGCAACCGCTTTGTATTTCTTCATTTTGGGCGGTCCGATGATTGCATCGGAGGGACAGTAGTTATAGCATCGCAGACACAGGACACACTGGTCCTGAAATTCCGGGAACTCGTACATGCGGATGTTGTCCGCCGGGCAGAGTTTATAGCAGATTCCGCACTGGATACATTTGCCGGTATCCACCTTGAGTACGATTTTCTTGCGCATGAACATCCAGGGTCTGGTTGAGCGATTCAACTTGTACATCAACACTTCATGCGGCTTCTGTCGCGGCCAGGAAGCAACCCGGAAGTGGATATCGTGTGCGTAGATACGTGCCTTGCGCAGCCCGGCGTGAATGGTCTTCCGCTGCTTTTCTTCCGATTTGTTCGTGAAGAAATTGGACGGCATCACGATCTCCTTCGCAGCGATAAGCGTATATCCCTTATTCTTCAGAATATTACCCAGTGGTCCCACGATACCGCCGGAATATCTGCCCAGGGTATCGACCATGAATATCTCCGTACCGGATACCTGCGGAAGCCTCTCGATGAAATCCCATACGAACGGGTAGGTTGCCTGAACCGCTACCGGGAAGGCGAGTCCGATCGTGTGGTTCGGATCGATCGATGTCGGATCGCTCTTTTCCAGGTGATGGAGATTAACCTCGATCTCGTTCTCCTCGAAATACTGGATCATCTCCTTCGCGACAAGCATCGTGTTGCCGGTTCCGCTGAAAACGTAGAAATCAATCGTATTTATCTGCATACAAACCTCCGAATATAAAGAATCACGCCGCGCGAATTTTGTCAACCGGCTTGTGGAGAAAGAGCAAAAACGTGTCCGGGAAACGGAAAATGAACCTGAAAACAGTTTTCACTGATTCAGGAACGAAAATTGCGGTTACTATTCAATCCTAATGGCAGTACGAAATATGATAATACGTCGATAAAGGAGAATCTATGCGTTTCAGTACATTTCTTTTATTGTTCATGATCGTAAGCTCAGGCTTCGCGATCGGCCAGCATGGCATGACATGTTCACAACAAGATCCCACTGCGCTTGAAATCGATTTTTCGCTTCCACAATGGGAATTACTCGACTCCCCCGACAAAGATGGATCGATCATTCAATCGACCAATATCGGCTGGATCGCGGAAGAAGGAAAACCGCAACTGCCGATTTTCACGACCACAATTGCCCTTCCGGATCGGGGAACCTTCAGCTTCGAGGTGGAAATTATAGAGGAAGAAACTGTCAACGATGTACGAATCGTACCGTGGCACGAACCGACATCCGACGCGGTCGGCACTCCGGACGAAACAGTCTATGGTCAGGACATTCTTTTCCCTGAATCGATCGTAGAGATGAGCGAACCGGCCATCCTGCGCGATTATCGTGTCGCTTCGATCGCGGTCACGCCGTTTCGGTACAACGATGCCGAAAAGCAGCTCTATATCACGCGCTCCTTCCGGCTGCACGTGCATTTCGACGAAGCCCGTTCAGGCATCAACGAGATCGAGAATCGTACACGTTCGGTATCGAAATCTTTTTCCGACATCTACTCGAATACGCTTCTGAACTACGATCAGGCTGCGCTGCGCACGCTCGACGATCCGCCCTGTATCCTTTTCGTCCACTATAACAACACCACGATATCGAGCTACGTCTCTACACTCGCCGCCTGGAAGCACCAGGTCGGTTATGAAGTACATCAGGCCTCGACCAGCCAGACAGGCACAACAACGACGACGATCAAGAATTATATCCAGAACGCGTACAACACGTGGGAAAATCCACCCGACTTCGTGATTCTCGTCGGCGATGCCAGCGGCAGCTACGGCATCCCGACCTGGTATCACTCCTGGTCCGGCAGATATAACGCGGAGGGTGACCACCCTTACGCCCTTCTGGATGGAGACGACGAGATCGAGGATGTGTTCATCGGTCGTCTTTCCTTCAGCAATCTGGATGAGCTTCTCGTCATCGCAAGCAAGATTCTCGATTACGAAAGCGACCCTTACATAAGTGATACCGAGTGGTACGAGCAAGTTCTGCTGGTGGGCGATACAAACCCGTCCGGCATTTCGTGCATCTCCACCAACAAATATGTGAAAGAGCTGATGTCCAATGAGAACCCGGACTACACATTCACCGAACTCTACGGCACCAGCCCCAGCCCCAATTCGATGAACAACGCCATCAATAACGGCGTCAGTGTGTTCAATTATCGCGGATACTGGGGTATGAGTAACTGGGACAACGATTCCTATGTTTATGACCTGACTAATTACAACATGCTTCCGGTGTGTGTTATCATCACTTGCGGAACCGGCACGTTCGCTTCCGAGACCAGCGCGACGGAACAGCTTCTCCGGCTGGGAACGACAGCTAGCCCGCGTGGCGGTATCTGCGCGATCGGCTCGGCTACACTCGGAACGCATACGGCATACAACAACGCGCTGGACGCCGGTATCTTCTCCGGACTGTATGTTCAGGATTTCCGAACCATCGGCGAGGCGTTACAGTTCGGAAAGTTCACGCTGTGGGAAATCTATAGCGGAAGCCAGTACGAAACGATGCAGTTCTTCGTACACAACAACAACCTGATGGGCGATCCCAGCCTTCAGGTATGGAAATCCGATCCGCTGACCATGAACGCCAGCTACCCGGCTACAGTTCCCCCGGGGACCGATCAGATCGCCATTCGCATGACGAAATCTTCCGGTTCGGCCCTCAGCAATGCCTGGGTAACAATACTGAAAGGCTCGGATACTGTTTTTTCCACTGGACACACAGATAATAACGGCTATATCTATCTTCCCGTAGGGACCACCAGCACCGGAAGCGTTACCGTTACCGCCACCAAGCCTGGCTATCAGCCGTATATGGGAACATTCACCATCAGCTCGACAAACTACTCCGTCAGCATCGACGATATAACAATCGACGACGATAACTCGGGATCATCGAATGGTAACGATAATGGCGTTGTCAATGCAGGCGAATCGATCGAGCTTTCAATCGCACTCGAGAACAACGGCACTTCGAGCCTCAGCAACGTCACCGCCACGCTGTCTTCCAGTGATTCGATGGTCGAATCGATCACCGACAACTCTGAAAGCTGGGGAACCATCGCAGCCGGCGCTTCCACAACATGTTACGACGACTTCGACTTCACCGTTGAAGCGGATTGCCCGGACGATTACGAACTCGAATTCGTTCTGTCCATCCATTCCGGTTTGAACACCTGGCAGAAGCTTATCACAATCCCTGTCAGCGCATCGAATATATACGTCAGCGACATCTCCATCGACGACGGCGAAAACGATATTCTGGATCCGACGGAGACCGCAAATCTCTTCCTTCTCCTCGAGAACAACGGTTCGGTGTCACTCACCAACGTTGTCGCCACGGTATATTCCACGATGGAAGGAGTCTCCTTCGGCACCGCGACCGCATCCTTCGGGAACATCGCCGCCGGCGGATCGGCAACGAATTCGACACCTTTCGTGGTCAGCGCCACGGAGGACGTCATTCCCGGAACCCAGAGTTCCGTCAAACTCTCCCTGACGGCAAACGGCGGTTATTTGAAAAGCTTCTCTTTCCCACTCACAATAGGAACCGTTTCTGTGTCCGACCCATACGGACCCGACGATCACGGTTATTACATCTACGATTCCGATGACTCCAACTACTCGACCGTCCCGGTTTACGACTGGATCGAGATCGATCCAAGCTACGGCGGAAGCGGTACATCGGTAGGACTCTCGGACACCGGAGAAAACTACGACGATGTAGTCACGGTCGATATACCGATCACGTTTACGCTGTATGGAAAACAATATGGTCAAATTAGCATCTGCTCCAACGGCTGGATATCCGGCGGTGAAACCGAGCAGGTCACCTTCCGTAACTACCGGCTCCCGGGTCCCTTGGGACCGCATCCCATGGTCGCCGCGTTCTGGGACGATCTCGAAATGGGTTCATCGAGCGATGTCGTGACCTACTATAACTCTTTGGAGCAGATATACATCATCGAATGGTCACGCATGGACAACATGTACAACGGCGCTGACGAGACATTCGAAATCATCATCTACGATGCCGGCGAATACTCAACTCCGACCGGCGACTCACCCATCAAGATCCAGTACCACACCTTCAACAACGTTGATCAGGGTGGCGGAACCACACACGGTGAATACTGTACCATCGGTATCGAGAACAACGATGAATCGATCGGACTCGAATACACCTTCAACAACGAATACCCCACCGCTGCGCATCCCCTCTCGAGCGGTATGGCGCTCTATATCACCACGGAACACGGTGAGATTCAGGGACCGCCTTCGGCAAATGTTTCTGATACAAACATCGACCTTTATGTACTGGAAGACTCGACCGTCGAGGATCAGTTCACCATCGGGAACAACGGTGAAGCGACCCTCTCCTATAGCATCGAAACCATTTACGAGGAAACACGTGACTCCGGCGAGGACGGCACTTTCGGTTACGAATGGATCGACAGCAACGAAGCCAATGGACCCAGTTACAACTGGGTCGATCTCACGGGTAACGGAACCGAGATCAACTTCACATCCGACGATCAGATGTCGTCTTCGATCAATATCGGGTTCGACTTCCCCTACTACGACGAGACCTACTCCAGCCTGCGTGTCTGTTCGAACGGATTCATCTCCTTCGACGGTACCGGTGCCAGCCAGTGGACGAATATCTCCATCCCGCTATCGGATGATCCGGACAACTTCATCGCGCCGTTTTACGACGACCTCAGTCCGCAAAACAGCGGTGCGGTTCACTATTATCACGATACAGCGCTGAATCGCTTCATCGTATCGTTCACCATGGTGCCGCACTACGGATCGACCTACCCGGGAACCTATTCATTCCAGGCGATTCTGTATGCCAGCGGTAAAATTATATTCCAGTACGATTACCTTAGCGGAACCGTCAATTCGCAGACCATCGGTATCGAGAATTCCAATGGTTCCGACGGTCTTCTGATCGCCTATAACCAAACCTATGTCGTTGAAGATCTCGCGATCGAAATCAGCAAAGGAATCGAATGGCTGACAGTCTCACCGAACGGAGGAGCAGTTGAACAAGGCGACAACCAGACAATCTCGCTGACGGCAAACAGCGCCGATCTCGAACTGGGCGATTACAACTGCGAAATGCAGATTACCACCAACGACGAAGATCACAATCCGATCCTCATCCCGGTGACCCTGCATGTTGTAACCGGATTCACCGAGCCCTCCGCTGTGACCGGTCTGGATATCGCCGTCATCACCGGTGTAACGCATCTCTCCTGGAACGCGGTGACGACAGACGTGAACGGCTCGCCGATCACGGTGAACTACTACAAGGTCTATCGTAGCGACCTGGACGAAGACCCGCTTCCCGAAGAGGCGTTTTATCTGGGCTTCACAACAAACACAAGCTACACGGATTCCACCATGAATACGCTCGGTTACAAGTACATTGTGACCGCCGTTCTGGATACGGGTAGGGAAGTACCGGTCTCGCAACCCGCGAGGAAGGAAATCAGAAGATAAGTTGTTGTCCGATAAATGAATCAGCCGGTGGCTCTCGGGTCGCCGGCTGTTTTTATGTCACGTTTGGATTGTTTTAAGATAACCCCCCTTAGTCCCCCTGATCAGGGGGACTAAGGGGGGTTATCTCTGAAAATCCATGGGCAGAAGCGTATTCAGTAACTCAATCTCTCCCACCTCGAACCGCACTGCCATCACGACAATCGGAACATCAGCAAGATCGAGTCCTTTCAGCTTTGAGAAATCCTTTTCGGTGGTGAGGATCGTGTCGCAGCCGGTCAGCTTCAGCTTCCGGCGCAAGTCAGTGAGAAACGACGGCTGCGCGTAGTCGTAGTGGTCACCGTATTTCAGGTGATCGACGAATCCGATGCCGCTTTGCCGCACGGTCTTCTCGAACGACGACGGATTGCCGATGCCGGACAGCAGCAAGATCTTGCTGCGTTTGATCTCATCGATCGACACCGCTTCCCCATCCGTCCGGTAGAATTTATCGATGACATAATCGCCGTGGATCACCGGTTTGCTCCACGGATTGCCGGGCAGTTCCCAGCCTCGTCCGTTGATCACGACGCAGTCGGCGTGACGCAGTGCGGAGAACGGTTCCCGCAGAATTCCGGCAGGCAGCACGAATCCGTTACCGATGCCGCCCGTAGCGCTGAACACCACGAACATCAAGTCCTTTTTCACCTTCAGGTGTTGAAACGAGTCGTCCAGCAGGATGCAGTCGATCTCCGGCATCCGTTTCATCAGCATCCCGATCGAAAGCCTGCGGTTCGCGCCGACAGCAATCGGTACGCCGGGCAACTTCTCCGCAAGCATGCGGGCTTCGTCGCCGGCATCTTTCGCTTCCGGCAGAATCTCGTCGAACGTCGAAATGATGCGGTTGTCGTGCTCGAATCCGCCGCGATAGCCACGCAGGCAAATGGCGGGATGTTTGCCCTGATTTTTTAAATGGTTTGCCAGGAAGATGGTGAATGGCGTCTTGCCGCTGCCGCCGGAGACGATGTTGCCGATACCGATGATCGTCGGAGCGCCGGGGATGTCCTTCGGTCGGCAAAACGTGCGCCGAAGGTTCTGGATACCGCCGTAGAGCAGCGATAACGGGTAGAGCAGGTACGAGAGTGGGCTTCTACTGTAGAGGTGCCTTTGGATGAAGCGCTGGTTCATCAGTGCTCGATGCCTTCCCGGGCGGGTATGCCGTTGACGTAGTAGTGCTTGATTTCGCGCATCTCGGTGACCAGGTCGGCGCGGTCGATGACCTCCTGACGCGCGTAGCGACCGGTCATGACGATCTCGCTGTCGGTCTCGATATCCAGCAGTTCGAGTTGCTTCTCGACGGGCAGCAGTTTCCACGCCACCGCGACGTTGATCTCGTCGATGACGACGATGTCGTATTGACCGCTCTCAAGCACGTCCTTCGCCTTCCGGTATGCCAGCTCCGCCTCTTCGAAATCGATGGGAGCGGGGTTGTTCGGATCGATCAGTTTGTCGGTGCCGAACTGGAAGACGTCGATACCATCGAGCCTATTCAGCATACGGATTTCGCCGTATTCCCAGTTCTTCTTCATGAACTGGATCAGGCAGACCTTTTTGCCGCGGCCGAGCGCCCGGATGCAGAGTCCAATGGAGGCGGTGGTTTTTCCTTTTCCGTTTCCGGTGTAGAGCTGAATCAAGTTGTTTCTCCCTCGGGGAAAATTCACCGGGCACCGAAGCGCCCGGTTCAATCGTCTCAGTTATCCTTCAGAATTTCTTCGTCGTAGATCTTTTCGAAGCGAAGCTTGTGCTGAGCCTCTTCCGCGGCAATGTGAAGCAGCATGGCGGCGAGTTCCGCATCGTCGATTTTCGCGGCGATGTTCTCGTAGAGCGCCTTGGATTTCTCTTCACGCTTCATGGCGGTGATGATGATATCCTGGTAGGTCATTTGCGCAGTCGGCTTGGCGGGAACCAGATATTCGCTGATCTGGAGGTCCGGTACGCTCGACACGGCCTTATCGGTATTGCCCTGTTTGCGGATTCCTTCCAGAACTTTGATGTGCCCGCGTTCCATATCGGCGAGTTCTCCCAGCATTACTTTCTGCGCGGCGAACTTGGCGATTTCCTGCAAGTCGGTATAGAACTGCACGGCTTCCTTCTCGCGCTCCACGGCGAAGTCGATAACTTCATGGAATTCATTGATTGTCATAGGTTTCTTCTCCTTTATCATACATTTGATCGATAACATGGATCGGATCGATCTCACGATTCCGGATTATTCTGTAAATGTTTTTTTGCACTTCCACCTGTAGGCGCCGATCTCCTGTGATTTTCAGACGAAGTCTGATAAATCGAATCCCCCCAATAGCGGCATTCTCTTGAAGGAGACAAACACAAAGGTCACACGCTACGGTGCTACATTCCAACATTCAGAAGACACTTCGTGACATTCGGAAGTTGGAATGGAGATACAACAACCGCCGGCTCTCACCGGCGGCTGCAAGATTCGGAAATTAGTCGAGCGGACTGAACATATCCTTGCCGACTCCGCATTCCGGGCAAACCCAGTCTTCGGGAAGGTCGTCGAAGGCTATGTTGTCATTCTCGGCGGGATCGTAGATGTATCCACAAGCATCACATACGTATTTCATGATTCCTCCTGTATTTTCCGAGCCGGATCAATAATTTTCCATCCATAACTCGAAGTATTTCTTGGGGTGCAAGCAAACCGGGCATGTCTCCGGCGCTTCGATCGATTCGACGATATGACCGCAGTTGAGGCATTTCCAGAAGACCTTGCCGTCTTTCTTGAAGACCTCGTGATTCTTCACGTTGGCGAGCAGCTTGCGGAAGCGGTTCTCGTGGCGAACTTCCACCAGCGCGACCATCTTGAAGACATGCGCGACATCCTTGAATCCCTCTTCCTCCGCGATCCTGGCAAATGTGGGATAAAGGTCTGTCCATTCCTCGTTCTCGCCGTTGGCGGCCCATTCCAGATTCTTCATCGTGTCATCGAGAGCCACCGGGTAACCGGCATCGTTGATCACGACCACCTCACCGTTCATGCCGTGCTCGATCAGCTTTTTGTAGAACACCTTGGCGTGTTCCATCTCGTTATCAGCGGTTTCCATGAAGATATTGGCAATCTGCAAGAAACCTTCCTTCGTTGCGGCTTTGGCGTAATAGGTGTAGCGCATGCGAGCCTGCGACTCGCCGGCAAACGCCTTCATCAGATTTTCAGCGGTCTTTGAGTTCTTGAATTCCATCCATCTTTCTCCTTATATATGATTTATAACTCGTATTTCCAGAGTCCGTGGACGTTGCACCACTCGCGCGCCTTGACGATATCGGCCTTCTTCACCGGGAAGAACGCTTCGGGGGCATCGCCGGGCTTCAATTCCGCGACGCATACGCGGTCTTTGAGCTGAATCTCGATGAACTTGATGTAGTGCTTCTCGAGCATCGGGTGCGCTGTCTCCTTGCCGACCTTCACCAGCACGCCACCCTCGACTTCCTCGACGTACGGCACGTGCTTTTCGGTGCTGGCGTCTTGCGATTGCTCTTCCAGTTTCTTCATCGGCTGTCCGCAGCAAACCAGCGCTTCCGCGCCTTCGTTGCGGATTGCGACGACGTTGCCGCATACTTCGCAGTAGTAAATATCTCTCAGCTTTGTCATGGTTTTCTCCTGTGTTGTTTTGGGTTAAGCGGTTGTCGGCGGTGTGTAAACCCTGGTCGCGAGTTCGCGATCCAGCATCAGCATACCGTGACCCTTGCCGCCGATGATCCGAAGCTGACCGAGGATCGAATCCATGGAATTCTCCTCTTCCACCTGCTCATCGACATACCAGTTCAACATACTGCGGGTCGCATGATCGTTTTCCTTGATCGCCAGGTCCATCAGTTCGTTGATCGATTTGGTTACGAATTGCTCGTGTTTGTATGCCAAGTCGAAAATTTCCTCGGCCGATTCGAAATCGACCTGCGGTTTCTCGATCTTGTCCAGGATTACACGACCACCCCGTTCGTTGAGGTAGTTGTAGAACTTCATGGTGTGGAAATGCTCTTCCTGTGCCTGTACGACGAAGAAGTTCTCGAAACCGGGCAGGTTCATCGATGCGAACCACGCCGCCATGCTGAAATATAGGTATTCCGAGAACAACTCCCTGTTGATCTGCAGATTGATTCTGTCTTGCAATTTTTCGGAAATCATGTTTCCTCCTTTCTGTTATTGTATCTTTCACGTTTTTGAATAACCCCCCTTTATTCCCCCTTGTCAGGGGGGTGAGGGAAACCTTATTCACCCCCCTGACAAGGGGGAATAAAGGGGGGTTTACTTTCCTAACACATCTATCGTTCTACGTTACGTTCGAATCTGGTTAAGATTCTCACGGATCTTCTCTTTCATTTCATTGAGCGTCGCTTCGTCCGGGATATACTGGAGGCGGTGCATCGGCATCATCTCGAATCCGCACGACTCGAGCACATCGTGGACCAGCCCGATGCTCTGTCCGCCCCATCCGTAGGAGCCGAACGCCATGCCGTAGCGATCCTTCGGCGCCAGACCCTTCATGTAGGTCAGAAAGGCGGCAACGGTGGGCAACATGTTGTTGTTCAGCGTGGGTGAGCCGACGCAGATATACTTCGCGGTGGTCAGGTGGGTCATGATGTCGGAGATGTGGTTGTGCTGCAAATTGCACATGCAAGTGTGGATTTCCGCATCCTCGAACACGCTCTGGATCGCCTTCGCCATGGTTTCGGTCGATTTCCACATGGTGTCGTAGATGATCAGCGCCTTCTCCTCGGTCTCGTTCGCCGACCACTTCACGTACTTTTCGACGATCGCCGGGATGTGCTTGCGCCAGATGACGCCGTGGCTGGGGCAGATCACCTCGACGTCGAGCTTTCCGACAACTTCGAGTGCCTTCTGCACCTGTTTTCCGTACGGAAGCACGATGTTGGCGTAGTACTTCATCGCCTCTTCCATGATGATATTGAAGGGAAATTCGTCGTCAAAACGCTCGGAGGACGCGATGTGCTGACCGAAGGCGTCGTTCGAGAAAAGGATTTTCTCTTCCGGGCAGTAGGAGACCATGTTGTCCGGCCAGTGGACCATCGGTGTCTGCACGAATTGCAGCGTGCGTTTGCCGAGATCGAGCGTGTCGCCCGTCTTGACAGTCACGTATTCCCAGTCCGCCTTGTAGTGCTTGGGCAAGCCTTCGACGCCTTTTGGGGAAGCGTATATCTTCGCGTTGGGCGCAGCCTTCATGACCATCGGCAGCGAGCTGGAATGATCCATCTCGATGTGGTTTTGCACGATGACATCGATCTTCGAAGGATCGATGACGCTGCCGATGCGCGATAGCAACTCGTCCGCGAGGTAGTATTTCACGTTGTCGATCAGGGTGATTTTCTCGTCGATAATCAGGTATGCGTTGTAGGTGGAACCGCGCTGCGTCAGGTAGCCGTGGAAATTCCTCAAATCCCAGTCAACCGCGCCGACCCAGTAGATTCCTTCCTTGATCTTGATAGCCTTCATGTATATTCTCCTTTCTCAACGTTGACATTTCGGGCAAAAGTACGTCGAGCGTCCCGCCTGCCGGATGCGCTGGATCGGTGTCCCGCAGGTACAGATTTTCTTGCTATAGACCCGCAGGAAATCCTGAAATTCTCCGGTCTTGTCCTCGACGCTCCGGAAATCCGAGATGCTTGTGCCGTTCTTGTCAAGGGCTTGCCGCAGAACCTTTTTGATCGCTTTCAGCAGCCGGAATATCTCTTGATCGGTAAGGCTGTTCCCTGGTCGCTCGGGGTGAATCCCGCTATGGAACAACGCTTCGCAGGCGTAGATATTACCCAGTCCCGCGATCAAACGCTGATCCATCAAGAGATTCTTCACGGGCACTTTTCTTTTCATTAAGATGCTAATCAGATATTTCCTGTCAAACGATTTACTCAGCGGTTCCGGCCCAAGCGTGCAAACGCCTTTGATATCGCTATTCGTATCGCAGATGGAGATGAATCCGAATGTCCTCGGATCGTCGAAGAGCAGAAAAATTCCATCCTCGAAACGAAAGCTGGCTCGCAGGTGGGGATTGTCCGTGGGCAACGTATCGGAGACGATCAGCTTGCCGGTCATGCCGAGGTGCGCCACGATTGTCTTTCCGCCCGAAAGCCGCATCAGGATGTACTTTCCCCGTCGGTCGATCCGCTCGATCGTTCCGGCACCTTCTCCTGTGACCGTCCCCTCGCGGTAGCTCACGATCTCGATTAGTCGATGTCCGGTGATTTTCTCTCGCAGTCCGCGAGCGATGGTTTCTACTTCCGGCAGTTCTGGCATTGATCCAAAGTCCTTATTTTACAATATTTTGAGACGGATCGCCGTGTTATCGATCCCACGTTCTCCAAACAATATATCTGAAATTTCATTCATCACAAGAAAAATATTACACGCTGTGAAATAATTGCCGCCACCTTTGACAAGGTGTTTTTTCGAGGATTTCGCGCAGGCTGACGAGAAAAAGTTTTACAAATCATGTCGATAATTGCTTTCTTGACTTTAATATGAATCCGTTCGCTAATTGCGGCACCCAAACGAGGTATATTTATGAAAAGAGCATTTATTGGTTTCGTGGTTATATTCCTGTTTTCGTATTGCCTGTCAATGTCCGGTATTTCGATCGAACGGATCGGCAACGACGGTTATCCGGTCATCAGCGATCGGGAGAACTCCGCTACAATGATCGATCGGCCTGCCGATATCGAGATCCGGATCGTGGAAAATAATGCTCTACTGAACAGAAGCGCGGTCGGAGGCGCAACTCATTACAAGCTCTATACCTCGATCTTCCCGTACGGCCCGTACGTGCTCTCGGCGATGATCGCAAACAACAGTTTTACCTATCCCAACATCGACAGCTATCCAATGAAATTTTTCCTTGCAGTCGCGTATAGGCTTGGCGAGGAGAGCGATCCCAGCTATATATGCGGTTCGTATCGGTTTGATATATCTGTTTATATGAACAGCTCAGCGTCATTGATCTTTGAGAACGATATGGTGTGGGCATCCGAACTGGCTGAAGCAATTGGAATTGAAAGGGGAACCGTATTCACATGGCTGGATAATAGATGGACTCAATATGTTGTCGGATATCCTTCAACTAGTTTTGAGCTTGTCCAGGGTATTGCATATTGGATTCAGAACGGTGGGCCAAGTGATGAAACCTGGATCCATCATGGAAAACTTGGTGCAGCCCATAGCTTTGATATCGCTCAGGATACATACACTTCCATTTTTGTACCCATGAATCGTAGCGATTTGACAATGGCAAGCGAGCTTGCAGATGATATTGGGGCTGGGGTTACGCGTGTTCATTATATGACAGAAGACGGATTGACAGGTTATGAGCTATCAGATTCCACAGATTTCAATCTCACTTTAGGGATGGGACTTCTCGTCTATTCAGAAGTAGCCTACGACGACTGGAATGCTCCCGAGCGCTCCGGGATAATAAGCCCTTTCAGCATGGATCGACCGGATACACTATCTATCTACCAGCCCTTCGAAGATCTGACGCTGGAACGTAACTGCCCGTCGATCGAACTCGATCTGACAAGCTATTTCACTGGCGACCAGCTTTCCTATACACTCGACTACAACGCAAACGACATCGCGCTCGCTATCAACGGCGATTACTTGTGGATTAACTGCTTACCGAACTGGACCGGCCAGACGGAGGTATCGATCACCGCAAACGATGGAATCGATACTTGTAGCGATACGTTTCTGATCACAGTCGATTCGACACCGATCAACAACCAGGATATCCAGTTATGCGATGTCCGGCTTCACGACGCGTATCCCAATCCCTTCAACGGCGAGACCTGCATCTCCTTCTCACTGCAAGAGCCTTCGGACGTCGAGATCGCCATCTACAATGTCCGCGGACAGCACGTGACGACCCTCGCCTCCGGAAGATACGATGCCGGAGTCCATCGCCTGAAATGGAACTGCCACAACAGCTATGGAAATCCCGTCGCATCCGGTGTCTATATGGTTCGCATGGAAGCCGCCGACTACAGTCGCATCCAGAAAATCATGTATTTGAAGTGAATCGAATAACCCCCCTTTGTCCCCCCTTATCAGGGGGGTGAGTGAGCAGGCAAGCTTGAGTTTAGATCACTTTCTCACCCCTCTGACAAGGGGGGACAAAGGGGGGTTATAGAATTTTTCCTTTACAAACTTCAACCCGGCATCGTAAAAACATCATCGACACGTTTCAGGGTAAAAAGGCAAGGAAGGTAGCATCATGAGAGAGATACGCACACTGATCGACAAGGACATCGAGCCATTCGAAGACATCGTACGAAACGCATACCCCGGCTGGGCGATCAACTCACCCGAACAACGAAAACGCTTTCGCGAGTCGTTGATTAAAGACCAGAAGGAGTGCCCGAACAAGCAGATGTACGGGCTCTTCGAAGATGGGAAAATGCTCGGTGGGATGCGCATCTTCGATTTCGAGATGAACTACCATGGCACCATCGTTCCCACCGTGGGAATCGGACTGGTCGCGGTCGATCTCATGCACAAGAAGCGGCACGTCGCGCGCGATATGCTGATGTGGTTCCACGAATACGGCAGGAAGATGGGCGTCTCGTTCTCGATCCTCTATCCCTTCCGACCCGATTTCTACTACAAAATGGGTTACGGACACGGTATCATGCTACACGTGTATCGCCTAGAGCCAAACCAGCTTCCGGCCTCTGAGCTGCGCAAGAATGTCGAATACCTCTCCATCGACAACCTGCAAGCGGTGCAGGGCTGCTACGAACGCGTCCTGAAACAGCGCCACGGCATGATCCGCCAGCAGAAATACGACTTCGAGAAAGACCTCAAGAATCCGAACATCCGCTGGATCGGGTTCCGTAAAGGCTCGAAAATCACCGGATACTGCATCTTCAGCTTCGAGAAAATCGGCAAGAATCCGCTGACCAACCAGATAAAAATCTTCGTGATGCTCTACGAAGACACCGAGGCCTTGCGTGGAATGCTGGCTTTTATCCAGGCTCAGCGCGATCAGATTCAGGAGGTCATCCTGTCCACGTTCGACGAAAACCTGCTCTTCCTGATGCCCGACGCCCGTCACATCGGCCGCGACCTGGTCATGCCCGTCTATCACGAGACCTATCACACCGGCACGGGATTCATGTATCGCGCGCTGGACGCGCCCCTGGCGATTATGCAGAGACCATGGAATGAGGTCGATTGCGCCATAAGGTTTCGTATCGAGGACGACTTCCTGCCACGCGCGAAAACACGCTTCGCCATCCGCTGGGAGAACGGAAATCCGTCCCTCACCAAAGAGCGCTCTGTCGATGCGACCATCGAGATGAGCATCCAGAATTTCTCCTCGCTGATGGCGGGCTCGATCACGATCGAAAAATGCCTCGAATACGGCCTCTGCGGAAAGCAGAACGCGAAGAGCGAGTATGCGTTGAGGAGGCTGTTCATTCGGACAGAGAGGCCTTGGGCGACAACGCAGTTCTGATCATCCTCCTAAAACAGCGAATACCCTGTAGGTCTTGAACTTACGAAAACCGAAAATACACAAATATCTGCTTAATCAATGGACTGGTTCTCTACAGCAAGATTTTTAGAGCTCTCTTTCAAACTTGGTGGGCGAACAGCATGGACTCAATAACAGCTATAGCTGCAACCGCCGATCTCCGAGCGATGTCTCACGCAGATGTTTAGTATGTTGTGATACCTATGGCTCGCCCGGAAGTCGAGCACTACAAAACGCGTATAAAAATTACTCGCTCGATATACTCGTGAGCCATTTTCAAAAATAACGCGAGATTTATTGGTGCGCCAAATATGCAACAGAGCTAATTATAATTGTTCGTGGGAAAACAGGACGGGGATCAACAGAAACACCGCGACGAGGCCGCTCAGGATGCCGATTAGCGCCGTGAGACCGAGTGAGTGCAGCGCCGGATGATGCGCCAGAACCAGCGATCCGAGCGCGAACATGGTGGTCAGCGCCGATACCAGGATCGCGCCACTGGAGCGGGTTCTGCTCTGGCGCGATTCGGAGAGGAAGATGCAGTAGTCGATCACCAGACCGAAGATGAAGATCGAGACCACGCAGTTGATCAGGTTCACCGCGATACCCAGCGTGCCGAGGATGCCGAAGGTCCAGTAGAGGGTCAGCAGCAACGGTATTAATAGAAGAAGAGAACGCCCCTTTTTCCTACCGAAAAGCACGATGACTATCGTCACGCACAGTAGCGCAGCCAGACTGATTTTGAAAAGTTCGCGATAGATAGTCTGCGTCACCCTGCCGATGAAAACCTCGCCATTATAAACCGCAACGTCGTCGAACCGCTTCTGAAGGATTCGAACGACCTCTTCCGGATTTTCCCCTGCGTCGATACCCGTAAGCACAGTATTATCTGCCAGATAGCCCGATATCATCTGCTTCAGCAAGACAGCGTCAATGTCATCGAAGCGATAGGTCTCCGACGACCGCTCCAGCGACGCCAGAAACGGCTCGAAGGTTTCATAGCGAATGCGCAGATCGCTACAGACATCTTTGAAATCGGCGCGGATTCGCATCAGTTCCCGATCGCTAAAGAAGCGGTGCCAGCGTAGAATATTCTGTCTCTGGATCTCGGTTGACGGTAAGAGCGACGCGATGGAATGATAGGATTGTATAATTCCATCCGATTGCAATGAATCGAGATAAGCCTTACAAGTCTGGTTGATCGTCAGCGCGCCTTCAGATGTTTCACGTGAAAACGCAGCCAGCGTGGAGGGCATCACACCGGAAAAGCGATCCTGAATGCGGCTCAAGTCTTCGGACAATCGATCCGAGGTGGCGTTCAGCTCTTGCAGATCACCTTCGAATCGAACCTTCAGGAATCCGGGCAGTACCAATATCGAGACCAGAACAATCGGCAGCAGCAGCCACTTCCCGAATCGATCCGAAATCCGGAAGAATATATCGAAGCCGCGATCCACGTTGATCAAGGGCTTTCGCTCGACCATTCTTCCGGTGCGTATTAAACCCGGAAGCACATAGACCGAGAAGAGCGCCGAGGCGACGATGCCGATCCCGACGAAGATTCCGAGGTGGCGATATACCGGCAGGATGCTGAATTGCAACGCCAGAAAGGCTGCAAGCGTGGTTCCGGCCCCGAGGAATAACGGTTTACGCAGATGCCTTACGATTTCGTCAATACGCATGCGCACGATTTGACCTTCGCCATCGATGTGATAGAGGACGTGGATGCCGTAATCGACCGCGATCCCGATCAGCATAGCGCCGGTACCGGCAATCACGGCGGAGAGTGTGGGAATGAAGATACGTATGACGCCCAGCGCCGCCAGCGAGCCGAACAACGCCGGAACCAGCGTCAAAAGGATGAAATACGGTCTGCGGTAGGCTAGAATGGAGAGCAGGACGATCATGATCAGAGAGATAGTCACGGTCAGCGAGATATCGCGCTGGATGCGCCTGGAATTCTCGTATGTGAAGCGATGACCGGCGAGCCAGCGAATCGTCACGTCCGGGAAATCCTCCGTGATTCGCTCCATCGCTTCGACCATCTCGATGGACGCCGCACGGTCGGTTCCGTTGCTCTTCGGCTGCGCGGTGATGAGAATCCCGTCACCCTGCGGTGTAATCAACCAGCCGTTTTCGACCTCGATACCGCTTGACTGCATGGATAAAAGTTTCGCGGTCAGGAGCGAATCCAGTCCCATCGGATCGTTCGCCATGCTCTTCGCCGTGAAGGGATCGAAGGAAAGCGTGAGTTGCTTCTTCCAGCCCTCGAGCCGTGATCGGATTTCGTCTCTACGGAAACGATCGGCAACATCGATCATATCCTGCATATCCATCATTGCGGCGCGGTGCTGTCTTAGAAATTCGATCGCCTCCTGCAACTGCCCGAAGCTCCATTTCGCCTGAATATCGGTGAAGAGATGCGTCTCCTCGAGGCGCTTGACAAGGCTGTCTGCCGCTGCGAAATCAAGTGGCTCGGACTCGACCAGAAACAGCGCGCGATTCGAGAACCCGAACTGCTGCAAGAGGTTGCGCAATCGTCCGATCTCGCGGTCGCGATCCGGTAGAAGGTTCATCACGTCCTCGTCGAACCGGATGCCGGATGCCGACCATGCCAGCAGCAGAACCAGCGCGGCAAGAATCAGCCAGAGAACGCCCTTTTTCATTGTCCTGCCTCGAACAGCTTCGGATCGAGCGGCTCCGTCTTGACATCGAGGATGGTTATGTGCATACTGTAGCGCCACTTGTGGTTGACGATTTCGATATATTTCGGGCTTCCGTTCTCGAAGCGCAGATTCGCCTCGCGGATTTTTTTGCCGTCCAGAATTTCATAGATGTGCATAATCTCCCAGTATTTGCCGGAAAACTCGAAGAGCCTCATAGCGCCCTTTTCATCGATCCCGGTGAGAACCGGCTCGAGATCCTTCAGACCGAGCTGGAAGCTGCTACGGGGCAGCGGATGGAAGCATAGCCGCAGATCGCCGACAACGCCATCCAGGACCGGCTTGACGGGCAGCTTGGGCAGGTTGACCAGAAGTTGCGATTTCTTGCCACGACTCAGGATGTCGAAGACTTTCCCGCCGAATTCGTTCATCGCCAGCGCCCGGATCGAATCGCCCTCGACCGCCAGGAATCCGACAAAATCGTACTCCTTCCCCATCACCTCGAGTACGATCCGCTGACGCGATGTGAACGCCGCCGGGAACCGACCCTGCACCATCTTGATATATTTCCGTTTCAGGTCGGGGTTCTCGTAGCTTTTCGGAGGTAGATATTTGCTTGTAGCGCAGGAACTTAATATTAGAATTGCGAGCAGGAGAGCGAAAAATCTATTCATGGGAATCGGGGTCGAAAACCGTCGGATCGATCATCGGGTTGTCGATCTGACCGGTGAATGTTATCCTTACATAATCGCTTTCGTTTTCATGGATTACGACATTCAAGATTCGCCACGCCGTATTGTCGATGGTCAGTTCGATCGACCGGATCAGCTCGCGCAGTTCGGGATTGGACGGAACGAGTGCCAGCACGGGATTCGTAGCCTCGGTCAACGTGATATCGTAAAGCTTGGATGCCTCATCGAAGTCGCCCTGCATCCAGCCGGTGATCTGCTCGAGGACCGCGCTCATCATGTCCTTGGCACCCGAATCGAGCTTTCGCCAGTCGTCGTCACGCTCTTCCCAGCGCGCCATCTCGCCGTCGTTGTAGATCAGAACGCTGTGGTAAGGTTTCTCCACTGCCCAGCGCAGCTTCGAAGGCTTCTCGAACCAGCATGTTCCCTCCGCCCGCAGTTCGTCCATGAAGAGCGAGACGTGCCGCACCTGCTTGAACTTCGCTGTGAAGCTGTTCCGATCGGCAGTGTTCTTTTGGAATTGGGTGAACAGGTCCTGCGGTGTGACGGCAGACAGAAGCGAGACAGTCAGAAGCAGTATAGCGATCAGACTATTTCGATACGGTATAGACATTTACTTCACCGTTGCCGCACGCTTCGCAGCAGGATACGGGCAGATCGTCCGAAAGCGACGCGGCCGCAAGGTCGAAACCGATCGCGGTGGGCATGCCGCCCCACTTATTCGTGAAGATTCGATGTGATTTACTGCGAGCCGCGAGTTTCGCATAGACATTGCCGGTTTCTGGATCGCCGTTGGCGGAGAGTATCACGTTGTCGTGCAGTAAAACTTCGTCCGGGTTGGCGCGAAGCTGTGCATCGGTGATGACTGCACGACCGGGCGTATCGTCTCTCGCGAGTAGAAAGGTGACGTGTCCTTCTCCCGGCAGGAAGCTGCATTTGTCGAAGATTTCGGGGTGCATTTCCTTCGCCGGATGCGCCTTCATCGATCCGAGCGAATAGCCCATCAGATCGCAGTACTCGTCGCCGAGTCCGGCGAGAACATAATCGACCAGCCCTGTATTCAGCCAGTCTGACGCTGCAGATAGCACTGCCGATGCTGTGTGTCCGAAGCAGGATATCGTCTGGCAGGGTCCCTGGATACCCATGAAGATGGAGGTCTGCGAGGAGACGGCGTTGTGCACCGAATTGACGAAGTGCAGGGGTGACGCGACCTTGTCGCCGTCCTCGATATAGCTGTCCAGGAAGCGGAAGGTGGTGCGTACCGGTCCGTGCCCGGAGCCGAAGATGATACCAACGCGCGATGGATCGGTGAATTCGATGCCCGCGTCCTCGACCGCCATATATGCCGAGAGTAACGCCATGCGAGAGAAACCATCGAGTCGGCGTAGCTCACGCGGCTTGATGAACTCGGACATGCGCTCGATAACCGGTTGATAGACGGGCAGTTCGATGGTTCCCGCACTGGATTCGATAGTCATCCGTTCGATGCGTGGCTCCCGTTCGCCACGGATACCGGCGGAAAACGATTCCATGCCGGAGCCAAGCGCGCAAACGGGCCCGATGCCGAGGATCGAGAATCTCATGATCGACTCCTTCGGAAGATCAGCGCCGAGTTATTGCCGCCGAACGCCAGCGAGTGCGAGATCGCGCACCGGGCATCGGTCTTCGTCAACTGAGTGGTGGGCGCGATGCCGCATTCAGGATCGACATTCTCGAATCCGGCGGTGAGTGGAATCAAACCGTCCATCAGAGACCGGATGGTGAAGATCGCCTCGAGTCCTCCGGCAGCGCCAAGCGTGTGGCCGGTGTAGGATTTGGTCGATACGGCTGGGATCCCCGGTCTGTAAATTTTATCGATCACCTTGCCCTCGGTTTTGTCGTTGTCAGGCGTGGAGGTTCCGTGCGCGTTGACGAAACCGATGTCACTGGCTTCGATCTCTGCTTCGTGCAAGGCTCTTCGGATAGCGTTGATCAATCCGACGCCCTCCGGATGCGGTGCGGTGGGATGATAGGAATCGGCGTTGCATCCGAATCCGACGCACTCCGCGAATGTCTCGACTCCGCGCTCCTTCGCCGAATCGGGATGTTCGAGCACTACGATTCCGGCACCTTCGCCCAAGTTCAGTCCCGTGCGATCGACGTCGAACGGTCTGCAAGCCCCGGTCGATGAGATCAGGAGCGAGATGAAGCCCAGGTAGGTGATGCGCGATAGGGCATCGACGCCACCCGCGATGGCGATATCGCAGCGTCCATTCTGGATCCACCCCTTCGCCATGCCGATTGCGTCCGTGCCGGACGAGCAGGCGTTGGCGATGGTCGAGACGGGACCGTGAAAGCCGTATCGACGGGCGATGTATTCGGCGGGGTTGTTGATCAGATAGCGATGAATCGGCGCCAAATCGGGCTTACTGCCTTCCTTGAAGGCGCGGTAAAAAGGTTCGTTGCTGAGCGTGCAGCCGACCGTGGTTCCCATGCAGACGCCGATGCGCTTGTTCCTGACGACTTCGGCATCGACACCGGCCTGACGAAGCGCTTCTTCGGCTACCACAATCGCGAGTTTCGTGGTTCGATTGGCGTCGGATGCGATGTCTTTCAAGTCGTCCGCCACCTCGAACACGGGATAGACCTTGTCGAGATTGACCTGCAACCTGGATGGCGGAACGGGATTCCGCTTACCCGAATAAATGCTTCTCAGTGTCGAATCGACATCGTGTCCGGCCGCGCAGATGCAGCCCATGCCGGTTACGGCGATACCGCGAGAGTCCATTATTTCTTCCGGTTTACCCGCACATACTCCGCAAGGGTATTCATGGTCGAGAACACCTCGCGTGCCTTGTCCATATCCTTCAGTTCGATCCCATAGTGCTTTTGGAGAATCACCACGAGTTCGACCGCGTCGAGCGAGTCCAAACCAAGTCCTTCGCCGAAGAGCGGCTGATCGTCCAGAATGTCTTCCGGCGTCATTCCTTCCAGCTTCAGGTCGTCGATGATCACTTGTTTGAGTTCTTTCAGATCGTCCATTTTATCCTCCTGCCGCAATATTCGGCATATTCTGGATATCTTTTTGGAGATAACCCGATTTCTGTCCACAAGAATTTTCGAACGAACAGTGCGGCAGCCCGAAAACACTTGACAGCATAACCGCTTTCCCTTGTTTGATATAGCCTTGAAATAGAATATGTTCCATGGAGCCCGAGCGAATGAGAAACCTGATCATCCTGGGAAACAACCACTTCGAAAAGCCGGTTGGCGCGCCCTACGACCGTGCGACGAAATACGCGAAAGCACTCGTCGCCCAAGGCGATACGCGCGTCTTTCTCGCTTCGATTCACATGCCCCTAGATCTTGACCTCGATAAAGCACGCGAGATCGGACCGTCGATATATATCGTTGGCAGACCGAGCAAAGATTCTAACAGAAAAAAAAGCTTTCTGGAAAGGACATTTCTCACCACGTTCAACTTCCGGCCGGCGAACTTCTACATGCGGAACTTCAAGACCTTTCTGGAAGCTCTGGACGGCGTTACAACCATCCTCATCTGGCCTTCCCTGTTCGCAGTCAATCTGGTCATCTACCGCAAGGTCTTCAAGAAATGGGGATACCGCGTGATCGTAGAAGCGAACGAGATCCAGATGGGTATCGCATTGAATCGCCCCATCCCTACCGAGCCTGTCAAGCTGGCGCTTTTCTGTCTCTCGTTTCCGCTGATCTTCCTCGAGGCTTTTCTCAACGACTTCATCAATTATCGCTTCGACGGCGTAATCGCTATCTCTACCCGCATCGAGCGCGTCAGTAAATTGATGCGAAACCCGTCTATCCGCGTGCCGATCCTGAGCGACGATATTGCAGACGAACCACCGATCACGGTTCCGGAAGATGGTCCGCTCGAACTGGGATTCACCGGCACGATCGGCATCAAGAAAGAGGGAATGCTGAACCTCTTCAAAGCGCTCAGCAGGCTGAAAAAATATCCCTACCGTCTCAACCTCTACGGTGAAGGCGACCGAAAATCCATGGCGATCCTGACTGCATTTCTGAAGCAACACGATATGCAGAATCGGGTGATCTTCCACGGCACCGTGCCCATGGACGAGGTGGCGGGTATCCTGAAGCGACAGCACCTTCTCCTTCTGCCCAGACCATCCAATATCCAGACAGACTACGGTTTTTCCACCAAGCTCGCCGGCTATCTCGCGTCGGGCGTGCCGGTGTTGATGACCGATATCAGCGACAACGCGTGTTACCTTGCGGACGACGACAGCGCGCTGATCGTGCAGCCGGACAATATAGGGCAACTATACGAGAAACTCGAGTGGTGCTTCGAGCACCGCGACAGGCTGCCGCAGATCGGAGAAAGAGGACGCAAGGTCGCTCAGAAAAACTTCACATGTAGCAACTATCAAAAGGCATTGTCGGATTTTCTGTTCGACAGTCGCTCGAAATAATCTTTGCACAGGAACAACTGGTGAATAAAAACAATTATCACAATCCAATACGACTGACGATAATCATCAGCTCCCTCGACGGCGGCGGTGCGGAGCGTCAGTGCGTTCACTTCATGAAATACCTCTCCAGCCACTACGCTTTCGACATCCACGCCATCATCTACAAGAACGAAACCGATTACCTGCGGGACGATAAAAACATCACCATACACAAGATCGAACGCAAGCCGGGCGAATTTTTCATATCGATCGGGCAGATACGCAAAATCCTGCGTGAAATAAAACCGGACATCGTTCATTCCTATATGCCCTTCCCGAGCCTGCTCGCCTCTCTGGCGGTGAGCCGTCGCTCGTGGTTTGTCGCCGATTTCTACCGTTCGGTCCATGCCATGCCTTTCCCCAGTCGGGAATGGCTTGCCCAGAAAATCGTCCATCGCTTCGCGGACGTGATCGTCAGCAACAATTATGCGGCAATCCGCTTTCACAAGAAAGAGAAATCCAGCAAAGTCATCTGCATCCACAACAGCTTCGATCCGGGTAGATTGCGAAGCGCCGAGCGCCCGACCGAAGCAATGGACGACACGATCCGCATCATCTTTCTGTCACGGATGGACGGACCGAAAAAGGATATCCCGCGCTTCACCGATCTCGCCCGGAAGGTGCTCGCCATACGAGAAAACGTCACCTTCATCTGCGCCGGAGACGGAAAGAAGCGGCAGGAATACATGGATCAGGCAGAGGACATCCTCGGTCGCGGAATGGAATTCCCCGGAACGATTCGTGACGTGGAATCCTTCCTGCCGCAGTGCGATATCGGCTTCCTGCTTAATTTCCCGATGGGAACCTACGACGGCATATCCAATTCCATCATGGAATACATGGCGTGCGGCCTGCCCGTAATCGCCAGCGATCGCGGCGGTACGCCCGAACTGGTAGTCGATGGCGAAACCGGCTATCTCGTTGGCGACAACGATGACGACCTGTTCGAGAAGACAATCCGGCTGATCGATCAGACACAGCTTCGCAGGCAGATGGGGCTAAACGGCAAAACACGGATCGAGACTGAATTTACCATGCCGAAAATGACGAAGAACTACCTTCGTCGCGCATATCGGCTCAATAACTTGCCGAATCGCGGTTGATCATCCTCTCCGATCCTTACGGAATATCGACTTCTATGTCATGGAATTTCAACGCCGAAACACGTCCGAACCAGACCAGTCAAGCCAAGAAAGAGCTTGACAGGATTGCCGGTCAAAACCGTGTGTTATAAAGGAAAGAAGTAAATTTTCGATACGAGGTAGTCATGGCAAAATTGCTATTTTCGTGTTCAAAAGATAGATCCAACCACAGAATCAGGAACAATGTCGAGAGACTGAACGAGATCCTGTGTCCGGACAATCTACAGCCCAATCCACATCTGTATCTCGAACAAAATGGTACCGAGTTATATATGTTCAATCCCAGCCCGGAAAACGTACCCCGAGGAATGTCCGTCGTATTGGGTCGCACACCGGATCCCGACTGGGATCGAGTCGGAAAACCAATGGAAAGCGGCAATTTCGGCATCGTGCGGGAAGACGAGCAATTCATCGAACTTGTCGCGGATGCGACCGGCTCCCGCATCATCTGGTGGTATCACGATTCCGAATCCTTCTTCGCCGCGACTTCGCAACGGGCACTCCTGTACTGCATTCCCGGATTCGAAGTCAATCAACAGACGATCTCATGGATGGTGTCAACGGGAAACCATGGATACGGAAATGCCTGGGACAAACGATTGAAATCCGTGACGCCCGGAGCCCACGTCCTTCTGAATCGCAAAACATGGGAAGTTACCGTCAAAGAACACACACCGGTATTCAAGACTGTACGACGCACGAAGAAACAGATGAAGAAGGAATTGTTGGAATTGCTGGAACAATCGATGGAGGGCATTTCGTCCGACAATCGGAAAATCATGGTTCCGCTCTCCGGAGGATACGACAGCCGAACCATCGTAAACCTTCTACTGAAGAAAATCGAGAAATCCAGAATTCAGACGATTACTTGGGGATCGAAAGAATTCCTGTCGTTACCGTACAGCGATTCCTGGGTCGCCGCGAAATTTGCCAAGACGATAGGAATCCATCACATGTTTGTCCCAACGGAAAATTCCGATATCCCCATCGCCACCAAATTCGATCGATACCTGACATGCTCCGAGGGGCGTATCGACCACATTGGCGCTTACTGGGACGGAATGGATATCTGGAGCAAGCTCTTCTCCATGGGAATCGCGAAAACCATTCGCGGCGATGAATGCTTTGGCTGGCTTCGATTCTATAGCCAGCGAATGATCGAGAACTATATCTTCGGGAAGCCCTTCGAGGACGCCCAAGACCTGAAAGCGTGGGGTTGCGAACCCCGGGTATTACCTCCGGAATTGAAGAGAGAACGCGGAGAATCGCTCCCTACCTGGCGCGATCGAATGTTTCAATATTACCGGATCGCCATCGTGCAAACCGCACTTTCGGACATCAAGCTCACATACGTCGAGAGAGACACGCCGTTTCTGGATAACCGGATCATCAATTTTATCAGAACCATACCCGACCGAAACAGAACCGAAAAACGGTTATTCGTTGAAATCGTGAAGGAACTGTCTCCCCCGATTCCATTTGCCCGGTACAATGCCACGAACAATACGGACGACATCATCTCGGACGAACAAACGTTCCGGCACATCCGGTCGAGACTCGAGAGTATTCCCCGTCACCCGGCTCTGCCGGAGAAGATGCTTCAGGATGCCCTGAAATGGACGCAGGTTTCCGGGCTGACCAAGTCGAAACCGAAGAAGACTTTACGGAACCTGATCAAACCATTCATACCGAATTTCTTGAGACAGGCACGCAATGCATTCCTACCGATCCAGACAAGTAAAAGCCAGTTGGCCCTCAGGATCTTGATCATCGTCGAGATGCTGCATCGGCTTGAATCCGACAACAAAGAAAAGCAAAACCCCAAGAGGTGAAGTTATGATATATCTGGTAACTGGTGGAGGCGGCTTCATCGGCTCGAATCTCGTGAAAGAAATACTCGATCGCGGACACACCGCACGGGTGCTCGATAACTTCTCGACCGGGAAAAGGGAAAACCTTCATCCCTTCCGAAAACATCCGAAATTCGAACTCTTCGAAGGCGATCTGCGAAGCTTCCACATCGTTCGCGACGCCGTGAAAGGCGTGGATTATATCCTCCATCAAGGTGCGCTGCCCTCCGTGCCGCGTTCGATCAACGATCCAATCACATCCAATGAAGTGAACATCTCCGGTACGCTTAACGTCCTGGAAGCGGCGAAGGAATTCGGCGTCAAACGCGTAGTTTTCGCATCATCGTCGTCGGTTTACGGCAACAGCGAGAAGCTTCCCAAGGAAGAATCAATGCCGGTTTTTCCCATGTCCCCTTACGCCGTGACCAAATACGCTGGTGAACGCTATTGTCAGGTCTTCCATCAGTTGTACGGACTGGAGACGGTTTGCCTGCGGTATTTCAACGTGTTCGGGCCCAATCAGGATCCCGCATCGCAATACAGTGCCGTAATCCCGAAATTCATCACCATGATCAAGAGAGGCGAATCGCCTGTCATCTATGGCGACGGCTCGCAATCGCGCGATTTCACGTATGTCGAGAACAACGTCCGTGCCAATCTGCTTGCCTGTGAAGCCAAAGACGCGGCCGGCGAGGTGTTCAACATCGCTTGCAACGAGCGCTACACGCTGATCGATCTGATAGAACTCATCAATAAAATCCTCGGTACGAACGTGAAACCGAAATTTGCCGAAGCCCGTCCGGGCGACGTTAAGCATTCGCTGGCATCCATCGAAAAGGCGAAACGAATTCTCGGTTTCGAAGTGAAAACAACATTCGAGGACGGTCTTCGCAAGATCGTTCAATCCATGGGGGTTTAGATGATCGGCTTTCTTGCAGTTTTCAATAAAGAAAAAGCGCCTGTCTCATACGACTTCGGCACAACGGCGCGGAAAGCCGTCGATTCGGACGGGCTGACGATCTTCGTGTTCGAAGAGAAACGGAAGATCCGAATCGTGCGGGATCGAGATATCACCATCGGTATCGAGGGAAGTGTTTTTCTTTCTGACAATGCGCTGATCGATTCCTACAGACAGGGGATCGAGCCTTTCTTCGATGGAATTCGCGGCTGGTTCAATTTGTTCGCGATCGATGAGAAACACAAACGCTACTTCTTCGCACACGACCACGTGGGAATCAAACCGCTGTACTGGTATGAAGACGAACGGCAATCCATTGTCTCGTCATCCCTTTCTCTCTTCTTCGATATTCTCCCGCAGACACCGGAGATCAATCAGTCCGCGCTCGTTGAATTTCTGATCTTCAATCACCCGCTGGGCGCCAACACATTCGTCAAGGATGTCCATCTTCTCGATCCGGGCCACTATCTGGAGCTGCGAGAAGGTAAGCTGACCACGCACCGCTATTTCGATCCGGATTCGCTCTTCGTCGAACGTCCGATTAACGGAAAAAAAGCGCTCGAGATGATCAACGATTCCTTTATTGATACCGTTGCGCGCATCATGCCCGAAAACGGTAAAACCGGGTTGTCGTTGACCGGTGGCTTCGATGGAAGAACGGTGCTGTCGGTGGTGAAGAATACCCGCAATCTTGTGCTCTACACCTTCGGAACGCCGTATTCGTCCGACATGACGGTCGCCAGCGAAGTCGCGAGACAGATGGGATTACCGCACAGACAGTTTATTATCGACCGGGAATACCATGAAACCAGGTTTCCGCAGCTTTCAAAGGATCTCATCCTCAACAGCGAAGGTCTCGCCACCTACGAACGAACCCATTACACAATGGCTTTCAAGGACATTGGCCAGGAGGTAGATGTCGTTTTGAGCGGGAACTGCGGGAGCGAAATGTTCCGCGCAATCCATTTAACCGGATGTGTTGTTTCGACATTGATGGGAAAACTACTTCGATCGGAAGATTTCCGTCCCGAATACAGTCGGTTCATCGATACGCTGACCGATAACATCCCGTTTATTAACCTGCCCTCCGATATCAAGGACCGGCTGATGGAAAATTTTGAACGGACAACCTGGCAGCCGCTAAAGGACTACAATCTGTCCAAACGATTCTACTTGCTGCATTTGCTTGATTCATTCCGCAAGTTCTTCGGAAGCGAGACGAAGGCGGACAGCCATTACGCCGAAAATCACTCGGCCTATCTCGATATCGATTTCCTCCGGACGCTGAACCGCACCGGATTTTCTTCCGCCTACCAGAAGGTGTTTACCGAGAATCCTATCCTGCGTAGAAAGGGACAGGTTACCTACGCGTATATCCTCAAGAAGAACATTCCGATGCTGGCGGATATCATGACAGGCAGAGGATACACCCCTGCGGCGATTCTCTCCCCTGTCGGAGTTTTCACCATCGTATGGCCATACGTCAGGAAATACTTCCGGGAACTGGAAAATACATTCGATCCGATCAACAACGCCCAGCGCTTCTTCGAGACTCATCTGCCGCAATGCGAGACAACGTTTTTCGATTTCAAGAAGATCACGCAGAATATCGACAGCGGTGCATGGAAATCGCAGGTTCGCGAAACTGCGAAAATGACCTCCTGGGGCTTCTGGTACAACCACGTCACACAAAAATAACCATGAACATGATCGTATCATGCCTGATGGGACACGGAACCTTTCAGGCTAAATTCAATCCGCTGGTCAGAGCGAAGGGACTCGACAACATCTATGTCCTTCGTAAAACGAGGGGGCCGGAGGTCGAAGGTATTCAATACATCCTCCTGCCCAAAATAGCCCGCAAGTGGATATTCAACCTGATCATCACGCCGTTCATCCTTGCCCGTCAGGCACGCAGGGTAAAGGCATCGATCATCATGTCCTATCACTTCACCCCGCACACGGTATTCGTATGGCTGGCCTCGATCATGACAGGAATACCGTACGCCATATCGCAGACCGGATTGTACGTTCAGCGCTACGCGAAACAGCCGCTTTGGGGCTGGCTTATCCGGGCCATCTATCGTAAAGCCACATTCCTGAACGTTCCCGGAACGCAATCGAAGAAATTCTGGACCGCGCAGGGCGTCGATCCCGCGAAAATCAACGTTCTGCACAGCACCATCGACACCGATAAATTCACACCATCCGACCAGGAAAAGGATATCGACATTCTCTTCATGGGAAGATTCTCGCCGGAGAAGCAAATCATGCTGATCCTCGACGCTGTCAGACGGCTTCTCGAAGGCGGACACCAGATAAACGCCGCCATCGTCGGTTACGGCCCACTTGAAAAAGAGCTGAAGAACTTCGTTTCAGAGCATGGACTGGAGAAGTTTATTTCCTTCCCCGGTCAGCAGACAGATGTCCTCCATTGGTATCGTCGCAGCAGGATTTTTGTCATGGCTTCCAACAGCGAAGGATTACCCTGCGCCCTGATGGAGGCGATGTCCTGCGAACTGAGTGTTGTGTGCCCGAGCGTAGGCAACATCTCCGATGTTCTGACCGACGGTGAAACCGGCTACACAATGCCGTTGGCAACAGATGAAACCATATATCAGCAGCTCTCGAGAGCGCTCGAGAACTACGACCGCGATGATGCCATTAGGACCAATGCCCGTCGGATCATTGTCGATGAGCATTCCTATGGTTTCGCCATCGGTAAATGGAATAGCGTAATCGCGGATCTCCGGAAGAAAGGTCTATAGTCATGCCACTGAGGAATTTCATTACCGAAAAGATTATCCTGCCGGGATCCGATATCGCCCGGGGAACCGAGATGCGCAAAATGCTCGACTTGCTCCTCGAAACA
The DNA here is from genome assembly GCA_963666875.2 of Cloacimonadales bacterium (SeqCode). Lineage (GTDB taxonomy): Bacteria > Cloacimonadota > Cloacimonadia > Cloacimonadales > JAIOQZ01. Next base: position 50,259 of record CAXXPU010000013.1, on the reverse strand, counting down.
CAATTCTGGAGCAGGGGGCAACTGGAAGAATACCAGAATCGCAAGCTGCAGAAGCTTATCCGACACGCATACGAGAACACCGCTTACTACCGCGAACTGTTCGACGGAATCAAGCTGAAACCATCCGATATCAAGACGGCCGATGATTTGATAAAGATACCCGTATTGTCCAAATCGGATATTCGCAAGAACTTCCCGGATCGCATCGTCGCCCGGAATATACCAGCCAGCGATCATGTTTATATATCGTCAAGCGGCTCCACGGGCGAACCGCTGACCTTCGCGCGATCAAAGCATGCGCACAGTATCGTTTACGCAGCCAACATAAGGGGCTGGTACTGGATGGGCTTTCGTTTGGGTGACAAGTACGTTAAACTCAGCCAAAATCCGCGCAACAGCAAGATCAAGAAGATCCAGGATCGCTTCAATAATTGTAAGTACCTGTTTTCACAGCAGTTGATTGATGAAAATTTTGAACACATCGTGAAAGAGATTCGGAATTTCCGTCCCAAAGTACTGCGCGGTTACCCGGACCCGCTGTTCTTCCTCTCGCAGTACATCAAGCGGAACGGCATCGATGATATACAGGTGCCGCTCATCACCACCACCGGCAATATCCTCTTCCCCGAAGCACGGAAGCTGATCGAGGAGCAATTCCACGGTAAAATCTTCGACTCCTACAGTTGCGAAGGCGGCGCTATCGTGGCGGAATGCCCAACGCACGAGTGCTACCACTCCGCTATGGAATACGCCATCTCCGAACTCGTTGACGAGAACAATCAACCCGTCCAGGGAGAACGCGGACGCCTCCTGACCACTGACCTGGACAACTTCGCCACACCTTTCATCAGATACGATACGAAGGACATTCTGGTTCGCTCGGATAAAGAATGCTCGTGCGGAAGGGGCCTCATGTCGATCGAGAAGATCGAGGGACGCGACAACGATATCCTTATTACTCCGTCCGGCAAGTTCCTCATCGTACACAATTTCACCGGCTTTTTCGAGTTCCTCACCGAAGTCGATGGCTTCCAGGTATATCAAAAAGAACCGGATTATCTGATCATCCGCATGAAGATCAACGACACGTTCACCGGTGAGACCATGAAAGCCGTTCAGGCGTACTGGCTGAAATACATCGGCAACGATATGAAGATCGAGTACGAAATCGTGGATGAAATCGAACCCTCGCCATCCGGGAAGCGACGCTTCCTCATTCGCGACAAGAGCATTCCGCTGGTTTTCGGAGCGTAATGCGATCATGAAAGACTTTACACACCAAAGCTATCGACTGCTGCTGACAAAATTGATCGAATACGGCTACACAATCCTTTCCTATCGGGACTATCTTGAACAGAAAGACGGCCCGGAACGCCTTGTAATCCTGCGCCACGATATCGACCGGGATCCAAAAGGCGCGCTCCAGATGGCCAAGATCGAGACAGACCTCGGCATCGTTGCATCCTACTATTTCCGCATCGTTCCGGAGGCATTCGATCCTGATGTTATCAAGAAAATCGTCGCGCTCGGTCACGAACTCGGATACCACTACGAAGACCTGACGCTGACAGAAGGCGATAAAGAGGAAGCGCTCGCATCGTTTCGCGAGCACCTCGAGCAACTCAGGGCATTTTATCCTGTCGTGACGTGCTGTATGCATGGAAGTCCGCGTTCACCCTGGGACAACCGAGACATGTGGAAAAAAAAACAACCGGAATACCGGGTTATGGGGATCCTGGCGGAGCCCTATTTCGATCTCGACTTCGACCGTTTCTTCTATCTCACCGATGCCGGCCGGGGATGGAACAACGAGAAGACCAACCGGAGAGACTGGGTGGGAAGGAAGTTCGATCTCGATGTGAGCACCATCCATAAGAGCATCCGGTTGATCGAAACGAATCGGATGCCTGAAAAGCTGATGCTGAACATCCACCCACACAACTGGTCCGGCTGCCTTCTGAAATGGTATAAAATTCTTATCTGGCAATCATTTAAAAACATGATAAAGAATATTGTCGCGAAGAAGCAAAATCAATCCGGGGAGTAGAAATGTATCGCGAAATCACACTGGACCAGTGGCAGAAATACGTCGATCAGCATCCCGAAAGCTGTCTCTATCATGACCGGCGCTGGATCGAGATCATGATGAGACAGTATGGCTTCAAGCCTGTAATTCCGGCGATCGTCGAGGACGAACGTATTCGGGCAGCGATCCCGTTTCTGGTGACGCGCACACTGAAAGGAAAAAAGAAGCTTGTCAGTCTGCCGTTTTCGGATGCCGTCAATCCGCTGTCCGATGACGAAGCGACACTTTCAACACTCGTCGAGGAAATCAGGAATCGCTACCAGAACGATTACTGGCAGATCGAGGCCCGTTGTATGCTACCCAATATCGACGAATCGCGCATGCACCAGGGATACGTAAAACATGTCCATGCACTGGATTGCGATGTCGAAACCCTTTTCGCGAATGTTCATTCCAAGACCCGCAATGGGGTACGAAAAGCGGAGAAAGAGGGATTGTCTGTTGATATTCGCACCGATGAAGAGGCAATGGAAATCTTCTACAGCTTCCATCTCGAAACAAGAAAATACCACGGCCTGCCGATACAACCACGTGGTTTTTTCCGGCAGATATCAAATAAATTCTTGCAAGCGGGCGATGGCTTCATCGCAATGGCGATATTCCAGGGAAAACCCATCTCCGCGGCGATTTTCCTGAAACACAAGGAGACGCTTGTGTATAAATACTCCGCATCCAATCGCGACGCTCTGCAGGTGCAGCCAAACAATATCCTTATGTGGAGCGTGATCAAGCATGCGGCCGAAAACGGCTACAAGTATCTGGATTACGGCATCTCCGAGATAAGCAACGAAGGATTGCGTCGCTTCAAACTACGGTGGGGATCTGTCGAACACGAGATTTCATATACCTATCTCTCCGGACCGGTATCCCATGGAAAAACGGGCAGGAATGGCGTGCTGACGAAAGTCATCCACAAATCGCCGCCCGTCGTCTGTCGCATTATCGGAGAATTGCTCTACCGGTTCGCCGGTTGATTACTTGAGGAGGTCGATCATGAAAATCCTGATGGACATCACGCATCCCGCACAGGTGCATCTGTTTCATCCCTTCTGCGAGGAGATGAATAATCGGGGGCATGAAATTCTTTTCACAACCCGGGAGAAGGAAGTAACCATCGATCTGCTGGAGGCGTACGGCATGAAGTACATCTCCTTTGGCAAGAAGTTCAAGGCTCGGCCAGGCAAGATCATGGGGGTCTTCAAGTTCGTCTGGATGATGTACCGGATCGCGCTTCGCTTCAAGCCGGATATCTTCTTCAGTCATGGATCGATCTATTCGGCAGCTACGGCATTTCTCTGCGGAAAACCACACATTGCTGTGGAAGACACCGGCAACATGGAGCAGATCAAGATCTATCTTCCCCTGACAAAATACATTCTGACTCCATCCGTGTATCATCACGAGCATGGCAGGAAACACATACGCTACGCCGGTTATCACGAGCTTGCCTTCCTGTATCCGTCGCGCTTCAAGCCTAACCCGGCTGTGCTGGAACATCTCGGCGTGAAGGATAACGATCCCTTCATCATCATCCGCTTCATCTCCTGGAATGCGACGCACGACAAGGGACAGAGCGGAATCGATTTCGAGAATAAAATCCGCCTGGTTTCGGAGCTCTCCAAGCACGCAAAGGTATTCATCAGCAGCGAAGGCGAGTTGCCGCCCGAATTCGAAGCTTACCGGATCAAAATGCCGCCCGTCATGATGCTGGACGCGCTTTACTATTGCTCTATGTACATCGGTGAAGGGATATCCATGGCTTCCGAATCCGGGTGCCTCGGAACCCCCGCACTGCATATCAACACGATGTTCAGCAGCTACTGTGACGATCTCGAAAAGAATTATGGACTGATTTACAACTACAAGTCCGCCGATGGCGTTCTGGATAAAGCGCTTGAAATCCTGAACGATCCCGATTACAAGCAGCTGAATCGGGAGAAGCTCCGGAAGCTGTACGACGAAAAAATCGACGTCACGGCGTTCCTCGTATGGTTCATCGAAAACTATCCCGCAAGTGGGCAGATCATGACTCGAAATCCTGAATATCAATTGCGCTTCAAGGGAGATGGAGGTCGGAAATGAAAAGGATCGTGATCACTGGAGGCGCCGGCTTTATCGGCACCAACTTCATCCACTATCTGTTCGGTCTCGACAATTTTAACGGGGTAATCCTGAACCTCGACAAACTCACCTACGCCGGCAATCCGCTTAACCTAACAGAGATCGCGAAAAAATACCCGGAACGATACTGCTTCGAACGAATCGATATCGCCGACGGCGAAGCGGTCGCAGAGGTCTTTCAGCGCTTCCAGCCGGATACCGTGATCCATTTCGCTGCCGAAACGCACGTCGATCGCTCCATCCTCGGTCCCAAGGACTTCATCACGACCAACATCAACGGAACCTTCAATCTCCTCGAAGCGGCGCGTGGAATCTGGAAGGATCGCTACGATGTCGTTTTCCATCATGTATCGACCGATGAAGTTTATGGCAGCCTGGGCGAAACAGGGCTCTTCCGCGAGGACACGCCCTACGATCCCAGAAGCCCCTATTCAGCCGCTAAGGCGTCTTCCGACCACCTGGTGAAGGCGTACTTCCATACCTACGGATTGCCGATCACCCTCTCCAATTGCTCCAACAACTACGGCCCGTATCAGTTCCCGGAAAAGCTGATCCCGCTCATGATCATGAACATGCAGGGAGGGAAGCCATTACCCGTCTATGGCGACGGCAGCAACGTCCGCGACTGGCTCTACGTGCGCGATCACTGCGTCGCGATCTGGGAAGTCGTTCGAAACGGCAGGCGCGGCGAGACTTACAACATCGGCGGAAACAGCGAGAAAAAAAACCTCGATCTGGTGCACATCCTCTGCGAACTGGTGGCGGAGGAGATGCAAATCGATCCTGACACTTACAAGAAACTCATCACCTTCGTGAAAGACCGTCCAGGGCACGATCTGCGCTACGCGATCGATTGCAGCAAGATCAAGAACGAACTCGGATGGCAGCCATCGGTAGATTTTCGCGAAGGAATGAAGCAGACGGTCAGGTGGTATCTGACCAACAAAGAATGGATTGAGAGCATCCGAACCGGCGAATACAAGAACTGGATTGAGAAGAATTACGACAGAAGATAAATTGTTTATCCCTCTCCCAGTTCCTCGTAGTACTTCTCCACCTTGACGCCATGCTGCGTCTGTAGCTGCTCGAACCATTTATCCCACTTCTCGTCGAGAAGTTGTTTGCGGATTGGGTCTTTGACCTGTGTGAAGGTGAGTTGCGCTCCCTCGATTCGATCCAGAATTTTGTAGATCACGTAGTGGTCGCCCTCGGGCACAGGCGGCACGATATCACCCGTGTCGAACGGCTTCAGGACATCGTAGGCATCCTTGAGAAACTCCCGGTTCATGGGCGCAGAGATGCCTTTGGTGCGAGCCTTGCTCTCTTCGATGGAGTATTTCATGACCGCGTCGTTGAAATCTACTCCCGCCTGCACGGTCTTGAACGCGTCTTTGGCGGTTTCGTGGTCTGCCAGGACGATCTTCTGAAGCTTGAAGATATCGGAGCGCTTGTATCGACTCGCGTTCTGTTCGTAGCGCGACCGGATCTCGCTGTCCGGGATCCGCATCTCGCGGTCTTCGATGAAGGTGACCAGCTTGGCGCCGCGAGCCTGCTCCAGGTCCGCCTGTTTCTTCTGCCATTGCAGATTGAACCTGAGGGTGTTGTCGATGTGGATATCGCGCGCGTACTGCACCTGAAGATCTTCCCGCGCGATGGTTGTCGCGGTTCCGACCAGCCATCCGGGCGCCGCGTCGCGTGCGTCGAGGATGTTGAAACGATCCTTCAGAATCTGCAGGAATTCCTCCAGCCTGATGGTGTTTTCCTCGTCCCGATAGCTGATGATGGTGTGAGACCTCGTTTCCTGGTCGTGGAAGTCCTGATCGTTCATTGTGTTCAGTTCTTCGAGGAAATCGCGATCGACAATGATACGCGACGCGAGATTTTCCTCCAGTTCGAGCAGCATCTGTTGGTATTTCCTGCCGTGCACCTGTTCGAATATCAGCGGCCACACCCGTTCGAAATCGGGATCTTCGCCGCGATAGAGGATTTCGTAGAAAAAGCCGTTCTCGACGATATCGCTGTATTGTCCGCAAGCCTTCAGATTCTCGGCCTGCTCGATATAACCCGGACTTCCGTACGAATAGAGCTTTTGCGGATAATAGCCGTAGAATCCGCTGTCCGCCTGCGTTGAGAGATCGCCAAACTCCTTCAGCACATCGATGAACGACTTCCCCGCCTCAAGCATCTCTTTCGCCATTCCGATGGTCTTACGGGCGTTTTCGTTGATGCGCGGAACGGCGATGTGATAGAGCGCGATGTAGGGATGCCGTGAGAAAAACGCCTTTTCTTCGGCTTCGGTCACACTGCTTCCCGTGTCGGCGGCATAGCGGGTGAACTCGCGATCGAGGATGGCGCGGAAGGCGTAATCCTTCTCTTTCTGAACCTGCTCGCGGATTTCCTCCTCGAAGATACCGGTTTTTTTCGCATAGACTTCCACCGCACGCTGCACAACCATATCGTCCAGCAGCCGAATCTTTTCGTTCAGCGGGAAATCGTCCTCGTCGCTTTTCTCGGCGTACGCGAGGAAGTCGATGTAGGTGATTTCCTGATCGCCGACGCGTGCCACGACGCGGTCGCGATTGGACGGAATGCGGAACTTGAAGAATACGAGCAGGAAGATGATGACAATCCCCGTCAGGTACATGATGCGGCGGTTGAATTTCTGCATGTTACAGCTCTTCGGTCATCCAGCTGAAGGTCAATTTCTCGCCATCGCGCCACACCCCGAGCTTGATTTCCTCTCCGATCGCCAGATCGGAAACCGCCAGCGCAACGTCGTCGAAGCTCTTGATCCGGTAATCGTTGATCTCCTGGATCACGTCGTTGAGCATCAGTCCCGCCCTTTCGGCTGGACCGCCCTTCTCGACGCCCACCACGATAACACCGTTGAGATCCGGGAGGTGGAATTTCGAGGCGATCATCGGATTGAGGTCTTCCACCGCGAATCCGAAATGACGATCGCGGATCTTACCGTAGCGCACCAACTCACGGGCGATCTTCTTCACGCGGTCGATCGGTATGGCGAACCCGATTCCCACGCTCTCGCCCGTCTCCGAGAAGATGAACGTGTTCAGCCCGATCACCTCACCCTCGATATTGACCAGCGGACCGCCACTGTTTCCCGGGTTGATCGCGGCGTCGGTCTGGATCATGCGCTTGTAGATCTTGCCTTCTCCGATACCGGCAAAGTTCCGCTCCACAGCGGATATAACGCCCACCGACACGCTGGGTCTGGAATCCTTGATCAGGTAGGCGTACGGATTCCCCACCGCGATCGCCCATTCGCCGATGATCAGACCTTCCGAATCGCCCAGCCGCGCCACGGGGAGATCCTCGCCGGAAATCTTGACCACTGCCACGTCGTGCACGCTGTCCAGACCGATCAGTTCGGCATCCAGATTGCGGCCGTCGTTCAGGATCACCGTGATCTTGGTCGCGCCCTCGACGACATGACCGTTGGTTACGATATAGCCGCGTTCGTCGATGATCAGTCCGGTGCCGATGCTCTGCACGTCCTGCCGGTAGGGTATGTCGAAGTAGCCGAAGAAGGGATTCTGGAAGGGGTTGTTGTAGCGTCGTACGATACGGGTCTTGAGCACGTTGACACTCACGACCGCTACCTCGACCTCCTTCACCGCCCTTGTGATGGGATTCTCGCGCGAGTAATCGACATCCTGAACGAGCATCTCGTTCGACGAACCCTTTAGTTGAAGCGTTTTTTGCGTGAAATGCCTGTACAGCATGAAGTTGGCAACAATGACGATCAGCACGAAAATCCAGAAAGGAGCGTATCGCTTCATGTAATTATCTCCGATTGTCAGGCGGTGATGTACGCCTGCAAGAGTTTCAGTGTATTCTCCACCGCGTCGCGATGGGTTCGTTCGTAGCCGTGCGAGGCGAAGACACCGGGTCCGATCAGTCCGTGCAGGATGTCGTAGCCGGCGCCAAGTGTCACATCCGCGTCAGAACCGTAGTACGGATAGATATCGACCGCAAAGTTCAATTTCTCCCGCTCCGCCAGCTCGATCAGCTTGTTGGTAACCGTGTAATCGTACGGGCTCACAGAATCCTTGGCGCAGATGGAGACCTTGTATTCGTCGGTCTCGAGGTCGTCGCCCACAGCGCCCATATCGACACTGATCATTTCGACGGTATCCTTCGGGATGCCCGAAGCGCCGCCATGCCCCACCTCTTCATACGTGGTGAATACCAGATAGACTTTTCGACTGAGCCTGACCTTCTCCTCGTTCACCCACTTCGCGAGCGCGATAAAAATACCCGCGCTGGCCTTGTCGTCAAGATGCCTGCTCTTGATGAAGCCGCTCTCCGTGACGATGGTTCTCGAATCGAAGCTGACGAAATCTCCGCCCCGGATGCCCAACTTCTCCACGTCTTCCTTCGATTTCACCCTCTCGTCGATCACGATCTCGACTGTCTCGTCGGTGCGCTTCTTGTCGCGGGCGTCCTTGTTGACGTGCAGGGACGGATTGCAGAGCTGAAAGGTGCCGGAGTAGGTCTTACCCTTGCGTGTATGGATGGTGCAGTTCTCGGTCTCGATGTAATTGAACGGATAACCGCCCACCTGCGTGACGCGCAGATTTCCGCTCGATTTGATGCTTCTGACCATCGCGCCCAGCGTATCGACATGCGCCGCCAGCACCAGCGGTTCGCCCTCGCCGCCCAGGTTCACGATCACCGAGCCCTTGCGGCTCAGGTAGGGTTGATAATCCAGACAGATAAATTCGTCCATCAAGTACGCCTGTGCCTTCTGCGTGAATCCGGAGGGACTCGGAATCCGGCACAGGTTCACGATCTGCTCGACCGCGTAATCGGTGTATTGCTCCATATTCGACTCCATTGGATATTATTGTTCAATTATGCAAAAATCAATTGTAAAACGTGAAGCGTCAAGGTTTTTGAGAATGAAATATCTTCTCGTTACGTATCACAGCCAATATCGGAAACAAGAAAGATAATCGAATTATTACCTGATCGGAATGTGTATCTCCAATACCAGCGTATCCATGTCGCTTCCACCGAGATGCTTTTCCATCCACTGATGCGTGGCGCGGGAATACTCGCTGTTTTCTACCCACTCCATCAGGCTCAGCCACGTTTTCATGATCATGGACGGATCGCCCTTGGGTTCGCATCGCGTTACCGCGTACAATCCGCCGTAGAAATCCACGATCCGCATATCGCCTTCCGGAACGACACTTTTATCGACTTCCAGAAGAAATTCGTAGCCGTAAGGGTCCTTCTCGTGACATGGATTCGGATTGTTGAATCCCATGATCGTTCCTTGATATTGCGGATGCTTTTTCATCCAGTTCTCAAGTTTGTTCCACGCATTCATCTCGGGTTCTTCGCCGAAATGATAGAAACTGGCACATCGCATGTGCGGTAATTCGATAATGCTTACAGGTATTTCGTTCAGGTATCCTCCTTGTTTTACTCCATTTCCTGTAATTCGTAGATACGGTCGCGCAGTTCGGCGGCCTTCTCGAAGTCGAGGTTCTGTGCCGCCTTCTGCATCTCCTTCTTGAGCACGTTGACGATCTTCTCCTTCGTATCGAGGTGCAGGTATTCCTCGAACTCGGCTCGGTCGGGCTTTTTGCCGGGCTTCTCACCCTTCTCTTTATACCCTTCGGCGACGCTGGTCGAGAGCATGATGTCCTCGATGCTCTTGAGGATGGTCTTGGGGGTGATGCCGTGCTCGATATTGTAGGCGAGCTGCTTTTCGCGTCTGCGGTTGGTCTCCTCGACGGTCTCCTTGATCGCCGGCGTGATCTTATCGGCGTAGAAGATGACCTTGCCGTTGACGTTACGCGCGGCGCGCCCCGCCGTCTGGATCAGGGAGCGCGTGGATCTGAGGAAGCCGATCTTGTCGGCGTCGAGGATGCCCACCAGCGAGACTTCGGGCAGGTCGAGTCCCTCGCGTAGGAGGTTGATGCCCACCAGCACGTCGAACTCACCCAGTCGAAGGTCGCGGATTATCTTCGAGCGCTCGATGGTATCGACCTCGCTGTGCATGTAGCGTGCGTTGACGCCGGCGTTGGTGAGATAGACGGAGAGGTCTTCCGCCATACGCTTGGTGAGCGTGGTGACCAGCACTTTTTCCTTTTTCGCGGTGCGCTGCCTGATCTGTTCGAGGAGGTCATCGACCTGCGTGGCGATGGGCTTGATCTCGATCTCGGGATCGAGTAGCCCCGTGGGGCGAATCACCTGCTCGGTGAAGACGCCCTCGGTCTTCTCCATCTCGTAGTCGCCCGGCGTGGCCGAGACGAAGATCACCTGGTTGATGTGGTCTTCGAACTCGGGGAATTTCAGCGGTCGGTTGTCGTGCGCGGACGGCAGCCGGAAACCGTACTCGACCAGGTTCTTCTTGCGGGTGTAGTCGCCGCCGTACATGGCGTGAACCTGCGGAATGGTGGCGTGCGATTCGTCGATCACGAGCAGAAAGTCTTTCGGGAAGTAGTCGAGCAGGCAGTAGGGCGGATCGCCGGGTTTCGCGCCGGTGAGGTGCCGACTGTAGTTTTCGATGCCGCTGCAGAAACCGATCTCCTTGAGCATCTCCATGTCGAACTTCGTGCGCTGCTCGATGCGCTGCGCCTCGACGAACATGTTGCGATCCAGAAAGTACTTAACCCGCTCGTTCATCTCGGATTCGATAGTCCCCAGCGCGCGTCCGAGCGAGTCCTCGCCGGTGATGAAGTGGTTCGCCGGATAGACGGGGTACTCCTCCACCTCCTCGATGACGTGGTTGTCGATGGGATTGATGCGCTGGATGCGTTCGATCTCGTCACCGAAGAACTCCACCCGCACCGAGTGCTCCATGTAGGCGGGGTAGATATCGACGGTGTCGCCCTGCACACGGAAGCATCCGCGCTCGAAGGCGATGTCGTTGCGTCCGTAGTGGATGCGTACCAGTCGCAGCAGCATTTCGTCACGGTCGATGCGGTCGCCCTTTTTTATGCGGATGAGCGCATTACGGTAGTCCTCCGGCACGCCCAGACCGTAGATGCACGACACGCTCGCCACGATCAGAACGTCGCGCCGCTCCATCAGGGACATCGTCGCCCGCAGCCTGAGCATCTCGATCTCCTTGTTGATGTCGGAGTCCTTCTCGATGTAGAGGTCGCGGCCGGGGATGTAGGCTTCCGGCTGATAGTAGTCGTAATAGCTGATGAAGTACTCGACGGCGTTGTTCGGGAAGAGTTGCCTGAACTCGCCATAGAGCTGCGCGGCGAGGGTCTTGTTGTGCGAGATGACCAGCGTGGGGCGGTTGATCTTCTCGACCACGTTGGCGATGGTGAACGTCTTGCCGGAGCCGGTCACGCCCAGAAGCGTCTGGTGCTTAAGTCCACTGCCCAGTCCTTCCACGAGCTCCTTGATGGCCTGCGGCTGGTCGCCGGTGGGCTTGTACTTCGATACGATTTCGAAACGGTCCATGCTTCCTCACTGTTGCGATGATGTAATCGTGGTTCCATTTTTGCAACACGGGGAAAAGTTGGCAAGGGAAAAATTGTGAAGGTAATTTAGTTGTGGACAGATAATTATATTGACATACAAATCAGTCATATATTGTTTGTGTAAATGAATTTCAGAATATTGGCTTATTCTCTGTTGGATATTTAGCAAGGAGGATTGATGGGCAGTACAATGATAACAAAGGAACATGTACAGGAATTAATTCCAAATGCGAGAAATTTATCATTGATAGCCAAAGGAGGGCAAAAATACGTTTTCTCAGGAGAAATTAAGGGGGTTAAGTATGCTATCAAGGTTATAGGAATTCAAAAAAATTTTGGAGAAACAATTGATACAATTATTGATAGAGCTAAGCGTGAGATCGATTTGATTGCAAAATGCAACTCTCCTTATATATCCAAGATTGGTCCAATAAGGCTTGAAAAGAGCAAAATCGGACAACAAAACCTTGTTTATTTTACCGAAGAATTTATTGAAGGAAAAACTCTTCGTGATTTACACAAAAGTTCAGGCAATCTACGTATTGAGCAACTTCATAAACTGGCCTATAACATCTCAAGCGCAATCCAAGAGTTATGGGAATTCAGGATCGTTCATCGCGACATTAAACCCGAAAATATTATTTGCCAAGAAAATACTCGTGATTTCATTCTTTTGGATATGGGGATAGCCTTAGCGCTTGATGAAGACACATTGTCCCAGAATATTCTGGGAACAAGGAACTATATATGTCCTGAGCAGATGGATTTTTCGAACCGTAAAATCGTCATGAATTTCAAGTGCGATCTATTTACTCTTGGTATTGTTCTTTATGAAATGGCAACTGGCAAGCATCCATTTAAAGGACCTGATGATAACTCCGATAACACTATTCGGAATATTGTCAGTAAAAGGCATAAATGTATTTCATGCCTTAGAGATGATTTGCCCGTGAAATTTGTTAATGTTATTGATCGCCTACTTTCGAAGGAGCAATCATTAAGGTATCGTACAATAGGTATGCTTCATGATGAGCTTGATGAAATCAAGGAGGAATTATGAGTATTTTGGCACAATGCGGGTGGGGTATGGCAAAAAAAGTTGAGAAGGGACTCCAAGGAAATCACATTTCCGGTCTTATTCTGAGTCCTAAAGATATGGATGTAAGGAAAGTGGTTGCGAAGTATCATGATATCAAGAAGGCTTTCCCTAATGCTTTCATTATATTTGATCCCCAATTTTACGTTTCTGTCCTACCTGATCCCAGAGATGGGAAATTACCCACTTATAATTACTATAGGGCACATTGCGGGTTGAGTAGAGCGTATTTTAAAAGTTCAAATATCGAGCACATAGTACATGATTGTATAGAGTTTCAGTTAGAACACTTAAATGGATTATCGGCTATTGTTTCACCTACGATTGGATTCAGCAGCTTCTCTGATAGCTGGAGCCAAATAGCCCTAAATATGGCTTTTGAATCAGTTGATCAATATAAGCACAAGAGTACAGGATGTCCACTTATCGTCTCATTGCTAATTGATGAAATCGCATTCAACTCCAAGAAAGAAATGATGGGATTTCTAAGTGCATTGTGTGAGATAGATGCAGACGGATTTTATATTATTATCAGGCGTAATGATAGCCATAGTTTACATATTACCCATGAAAGGTTTAGCCTAATATTATACATGACATACATTTTATCCTACTTAAATAAATACCGTATTATTTTTGGATATTGTGATTTATATAGTTTTTTATTGGAGGCAGCAGGAGCAGACTTAGTAGGTTCTGGATGGTATAAAAATCTTCGAATGTTCTCAAATCAACGCTTCTATCAGTCAAGTGGAGGTAGGAGACCACGAAAACGGTATTCTTCTCTTCCCCTCTTATCATCACCCTTATTAATTCCCGAGATGCAAGAAGTCTACCAAAGAAACGAACTTAATCAAGTAATAACCAAAGATCAGTATAGTGCCATATTGTCTCAAGGTCCAGGCCTTGGCAATACCCAATGGACTGATGAAGTTTCGTGCTTGGCTAACTGGAAAACACTCTCTACACTAAGTCGCAAAATATCGCAATGCCATGATTTCAATAAAAAAATGGAAACCGCACAGAAGCTCATTGACAACTCTCTCAGTCTATATAATCTGCTTCAAGGTCTAGGGATTGATTTTGAATATACGACTGGTCCACACCATATTCATGAGTGGAATAAGTCGATTAAGGAATTTAAGGATTATTTACTTGTTTGAAATCTTAAATAGTTAAGGTTATTTATGAAGTTTACAGAAAAGCAAATGGCAGATGAATTTGAGTTATTCCTGGCAAGTGAATCAGTTGTAGAAGTTTTCGGGAAATTTGACAGGACGTTTCGTGAGGTTCTCTGTTATCAAGGAAGGCCTGACTTCATTGCGATAAAGAGACCCTTCTCTAGTGACTTCAGCCAGTCAATTTCGGATTCAAAAATTATTTCATCTTTACTGCTGTCTATATTGAAGCCTAAAGCGTTTCACACTCTGAAGTACTTAGAAAAACATACAGGCTATTCTCAGGGTAAGATCAAGAGTGTTCTTGATAGGTTGGTGAAAAATGATATTGTTGAAACCCATGGGCATCTATATAGGCTTAGCTCCGATATTCAAGCACATAACACGGAAATATGGGTATTTGAGCTGAAATTAAAAAACCCTAAGAGAGCCATTTTTCAAGCAAAACAAAGCAGAGCATATGCAAACACTGTGTATATCGTAGTACCACCAGGCCAAGAGAAACACTATGATAAGTACAGAATTCTTATGAAAGATTGGGGGCTTGGGCTAGTTACTTTCTCAATCCAGGAACACGAAATTCGTATCGTTGCTAAAGCTCGTGTGGAGAGGCCAATATCAAAATATTATAGGTTTGATACTCTTCAGAAGCTATTTTGAATTTCCTAAGTTTGTGCAATGGCGTAACTTCTTTACTGCTCTCCTCTATACGATATATTAGATCACACTATTCGTCTGATATTGTCTTTGCGCCCGACCTGTTTCCAGACCGGGCGCTGTATCGTAAAATCGATTACTGTTGCTTAGGGACATTTGTCACTATTTCAAAAGCAGCATCTTACGCACTCTCGAATAATCACCCGCCTTGAACTTGTAGAGATATACGCCGGACGCGACCGATTTACGGTTGTCGTCTGTGCTGTACCAGGTGATTTCGTGACTACCTGCCTTCTGCGGTTCGGACACGAGGGTTCTGACGAGCTGACCGCGGACATTGTAGATGGTGAGTTCGGTATAGGCATCCTGCGCGAGCGAGTACCGGATGCAGGTGGTCGGATTGAACGGATTGGGGTAGTTGCCGTCCAGCGCGGTGAAGAGCGGAACGTCACCGCCACCTTCCTGTCCGCTATAGTCGGTCTCGACCTGCGCGGTGTTGCTGAAGGCGCTCTCCTGTCCGTCTTCCACAGCGGTGACCACGTAATACTGGAAGTGGCCGGTGTATGAATCCGTGTCGGTGAAATGGGTGTTACTGGTTTCCGCGATCTGCACATACGGTGTCGTGAGGCTGACCGAGCGATAGACGCGATAGGTGTCTGGATCGGTGTCCGGTGCGTTCCACTGGAGCCCGATCTGGTTGGGCACGTCGATTTCAGCAGTCAGGTCGGTGGGTGGATCGATTGCGGTATAGCTGTCGGTCAGCATGATATTGTCGATGTACCAGCCTTCCCGGTTGACGCCACCGTCCGAGCCGAACACAAACCGGAAGCGAACCGTGCCCGAGTAACCGGTGATATCGAACCATGCGCTTTCCCAGTCGATGCTGCCCGAATAGACTTCTGTCTCCGGGTCGAAGGGCGGATTACTTTCGCCGCGCGTCAGGTAGGGATAGCCATCTACGGGATCGATGGTAAACCAGTCTTCGTTGTAGAACATCTGGACGATACCGCCGTCATAGCAGTAGCCGGGGTAGTTACCGCTGACTTCGGCGTCCATCCAGTGCCGGAAGGTGAGGTAGCTTCCCGAACTCAGCTCGATTTCGGGGCTTTCGAGCGCCATCAGGAGATTTTCGGAATAATTCTCTCCATCGTGGCTGCCGGCATGCCAAGAATAATCGGGCGAATACGAGCGATAGGCGTCGAGATGCCATTCATCGTCGCCACTGTTCAGGTCGTAGTGCGTCCAGCCGTTTTCGCCCAGTTCGCAGCTCTCGTTGTAACCCACCAGATAGTCGATCTGCTCGAGGGCATAATAATCCGTGTCGGACGAGAGCATGAGATTGAGCCGGAACGAGTGTGGTACCGGACAATCCGCGTCTGCCTGCATCGCGAATGGCGTTGCGATATCCGCACTTTCGCCTGCTGCAAGGTCGTCAATACTCGAGTTGGCGGTGGTCATGGTGATATTTTCGTCGGCGGTGTTGAGGTATCCCGTCAGTCCGGTCGCCTCGTAGTGGCCGTTGTTGACGATCGTCACATCGACATCCGCGCTTTCGCCCGGTTCCAGGTATCCATTGCTGTTGTCGTCCGAAATGGTGAACGACTCGATCTCGAGCTTCGGCGCCCAGCAGTTGAAGCCGAACGAGTAATTCCACTCGTCCTGATCGCTGGTGATCTGCAATGCGAACGGAAGCGCTTTCATATCTGAGCACCACGGGGATATTTCCACCTGGAAGGTCTGCAGGGAAACCACGGACTCCCCACCTTCGATATCAATGAAGTCGGACTGGACGTTCAGGATGGAAATCCAGGGCGATATTGTTGAAATCGTCGCCTGCACATTGGTAGCGGTCTCGATACCCGAGTTCTGAAGGGTGATGTTGAATTCGGAGACCTGCCCGTAGATCAGAGCCGAATCGTCATCCGAATCGACCACATCGACATTTACCAGCGCGAGGTTTGGTGTTTGGGTAACGACCGGTAACGTGGTGAAGAGGATTGCCCGTTGATCGCCCAGCGATGCCGCGCCGGTGGCGTATTCGTTGTTGTAGGAATATTGAAGTCCGATTGCTCCTGTGTGATCTTCCAGTCCGATCGTGCAGTAGTTGCCTTGGGCACCGCTGTCATAATTGCTGCCGTCCACATTGTTGAACTCCTTGTATTGAATCTTGATGGGGGTATCGCCCGTTGGTGTCGAGTAGAACGCGTTGTTGTAGAGGATTATCTGGAATGTCTCTTGCGCGCTGGAAACCGTGTTTCTACATTCGGACCACTCGATGACGTATGCATCGAGCGTCGAGTTTTGCACATGCTGGTAAAATATGCCACCATTGGTCGTCAGCAGATCGTCCCAGAATGCTGCGACCATCGGGTTGGGACCGAGTCCGCTGGGGATGGGCCAGTTCCGGAAGGTGCATTGTTCCGTTTCCGGCTCGCCGAAGGAAATCCAGCCGTTGGTACAGATACCCACCCTGTCGTAATCCACGCCATAGAAGCGCACAATAAACGGCAGGTCGAAGAAGTCGATCTCATCGCTTTCGCTCGAAGTATCGGAAAGCCCGGTATTCGTACCGCTTCCGCCCAGGTCGGGATCGATCTCGATCCAGTCGTAGTCCGGTGCTTCGATGTAATTGGTATCGTTATCGTCGTAACAGATATATCCGTACTCGTCCGGTGCGATCGGATCGCCATTTTCGATCTCGCCGATCGGTATGACGAGGATCTCGGTCTCCTCGAAGCCGGAATCGTTGTAGAAGCAAACCTCGAATTCAACTTCCATTCCGGGCAGGATTTGTGCGAGCGTTCCGATCTGGAAACCGTCTGTCGTGCATGTGGCGGAACCTCCGATCGCGATATCGCCGAAGTAGGCCACGGAGTCCGGATACAGTGCCAGCGCATTCGAGCTGGTTATTTCGGCGTAAACATCGTTTAGGGCCGTCTGTCCATCGTTGAAAAGCGTCATCGTGCATGCGCGGGTCTCGCCCGGATCGAGGATACCGTTTGCGTCGTCGATGGTATAGCTGGAGATGTCCAGATCGTCGCCTGCGATATCGAGCCAGAATCTGTCATTCCACTCGTAGTCGCCTTCGGCTGTGACGACGAGATTGATCTGCGCGCGGTGTCCGTCCGGTACGCCGGGAGCAATGATTACATTATAATCGTCCGGTGTCGCGCCGATCGCTCCGCCGTTGAACGTGTCCCACTCCTCGGTGTCGTCGGTGATCTGGATATAGGGATCGTCCGTTGAGATCACTGCAACGACATTGTGATATGTCGTAGTGCTATAGTTACGAATTGTGAGAATCAGCTCGACGGTCTCGCCCGGATTGGCTTGCCCGTCGTCGTTCCCGCTGGATTCGTCTTCGTTGTCGTCGTCGCAGGCGTAGGATTGGGTGCGTATTCCGTTTCCGGTCTGGATTGTGAAGCCACCGACAAACGGAATGTAATCGGGCTTGGTGACGACCAGCGAGACATCGCCAGACACATTGTGACTGAATTCGTACGTGACCATGCCGTTCTCACCGGTATAACCGGTCTCGAAGATCGTTTCATTCCCGTTGGTGTCCAATTTACGAATCGTGACCCAGGCGTCCGGTATGGGGATACCGCTTCCGTCGGTGACCGTGATATCGATATTGCTCTCACCCTGATAGAGCGAGGGATTGAAATCGACGTTCATCTCTTTCGGCTCGCCGACCCATACATCGACGGTGGGATCGCCCATCAGGTTACACCAGTGGGTGAAAATCTCCGTGTAGTGGTAAGTCGGTTCGGCGTAGGCCGCGTAAAGGTCCATCTTGCCCTGGAACAGCGCTTCGCCCATGGTGCGGACGCCGTTGACGAGAAGCCCCTGGAAGATTCCGCCGGAGAGGATGTTGTTGAACTGGGTATGCGTACCGGATGTGGACATACCGATCGCGCTGATGCCTCCCTTGGGCGCGCTGGGCGTACCGGCGCGAAGCACCGCTTCCGAGCGTGCCGTACCCGACGCGAACGAGCCGGTCCCGCAGGTCAGGATCACCGCGTTCATGAGTTTATTGGTGTTGGTCAGACCGTCTATATTGCCGTTGCCCCAGCCGCTCATGCCGAGCCAACCGCGATAATTGAAGAACTGAATGCCTTGGTTGATCGCCGCGTCCATCTGGGTGGGATTGGGATCGGCTCCGTACAGTTCGGTGAAAGTGTGGTTCGGATCCACGGCGAGTAGCCTTTCTTTGATGAACTTGTTCGTAAGCACGCATGAAAGACCCGACGGACTGGTATCCCCCACCAGAAGGCTTCTGTGGTACATATCGACATCGTCCATGTTCGGCTCGATTTCGGTGAGGTTCATCTTCGCGAGGAAGGTGAGGAAATCGTTTACGCTTCCGATCGAGATGCGCCCGATGAATACGTCCGAGATATAGTCGTCACCGTCCAGCATCGTGTAGGGATGATCACCCTCGCCGCTGTACCCGCTCCAGTTTTCGTACCAGGTGGGCATGGCATAGGTGCCTGACGGATCCCCGACCAGAACGACGTATTCGGGCGGCGAGTCCCAGGTGTCATAGCAGTCCTGTATGTAGCTCAGAACGTTCGAATTGCTCGATCCGGTCTCGCCGGTATCGTGCGCCTCGATATAGAAGCCCTTGGATCGTTTCCAATCGACGTAGGATTCGATATAGGTCTCGAGTTCGTTCACGTTGGGATAGATGACCAGGATGGAACGATCCTGATATTCGACGTTGTCGTCGCGGATATCGTCCCAGTTGGCGATATTCGCCTCGTAGAATTTCTCGAAGCTGCGCGAAAGCTTACGGTTAGCGTGTATTTCGTTTACACCGGTTCCGCCTTCGTAATGAACGGCGATCCGGATGCTTGTGGCTACTTCCAGTTGCCGGGTTTGAGCGTTCCATCCGAACGGCGAAATGTTCAGGTTCACCATGCGGACATCGCGCATGATCACGGGATCGCCGACGGTCACCGCGGGTTCGCAGGTGTATTCTCGCTGGCTGTAGATTGCGGGATCGCGATAAAATGTATTGTTATCGCCCGACAGATCGACGCCCTGAGACGGATAGACGTCGATATCCTCGATCGTCTCGCTTGTCTCGATCTGCCATTCCAGCCGAACGTTTCCGGTAGCCGGGATAGCGATGGTCGATGCAAACTGCGGCAACTCCGGCTTGCCTTTTTCCAGTGCGGGAACCGCCTCCGGATGTGCGATGCGCGTATAGTCTCCATCGCCTTCTCTCTGCGACTGGAGCCGATAATCGTCCAGTTGGAACTGGAGGACTGTCTGGTTGCCGTTCGTAAGTTCGTGCCGGACTGTTTCGGCGAACAGGAGCGGTGTGGTAAGTGCAATCAATAAAGCCAGGAGTAGTTTACGCATACGGGACCTCGTCGTTTTTTTCTTTTCATAGTTGCAAGTTTCGTTCCTTAATGTTCCGGCATGCATCCACGCCGAGTATTTCCCATAGCGATTTACCTCCTGTTTATGAATCTGCTTCACCGATTCATGTCTCGAAAAAGAACTGGACATGTGCGAATGGGAAATTCCAACTGACAATAATTGATTATTATCGCGCATTGCATGAATGAGAGGACTCCACCATGAAAATAGCTTTCTCGATCTTCCTGCTCATCACCGTGTCGTTGATCTTCGCACTCGGTCG
Organism: Cloacimonadales bacterium (SeqCode); assembly: GCA_963666875.2. Taxonomy (GTDB): domain Bacteria; phylum Cloacimonadota; class Cloacimonadia; order Cloacimonadales; family JAIOQZ01. The sequence continues at coordinate 29,996 of CAXXPU010000013.1, read as the reverse complement.
TCTCGAGGTCCAGTCGGTCGAATCGCTGGACGAAACCAACTTGCAGATCTCGAAATACGACGCCGACGGCCGATACGCACCACTGCTGTTCGTCAAGACCGAGCTGAAGCCGATCCTCTTCCAGAATGTCGGTCGCGGCAATCGCAACGAGCCGGTGTGGGACGAGATGAACAGTCGATGGAAATGCTACCTCAACGTCGGACAGAACCGCATCAAGATCGGCTCCACCGGCTACGAACCCATCCAGATCAACCTGCGCGACTACGGCGTCACCAGCGAGGAAAAGCGCTGTTACGTGCTGACCCTCATCAACCACCCCGAGCACGAGGTGATATCCTACTCGATCATCTCCGATCCCGCCGACGCCGAAAAATGGGTCGATGGCGAAAACCTCGGTACGGGACAGAGCTTCCAGATCGAGGTGGGCAGTCACCAACTCGAGCTGCGCAAGACCGGCTACAAGACGATGAAACTCACCATCGACGTGAGTAAATCCGCCTCGTTCGTCAATGCGGACAAGATGTCGCCGCAGGATCCCATTCTGTTCACCGTCAAGAGTCAGCCCACGGGCGCGGATATCTACCTCGACGGCGCGGCGTCCGGCCAGACGGATTGCCAGGTCGCGCTCTTTCCAGGGTCCTACGCGATACGGGTCGTGAAGAACGGCTACGATCCGGAAGAGCAAACCATTCAGGTGGACGAAGCCGGCACGAACAGCGTCACCTTTCAACTGACCAAGGCCACTTCGACCGTCTCCGTCGTGACCGATCCAAGCGACGCAGAAATCTATCTGAACAATGTCCCACAGACGGCGCACACCTTCGAGAAGGGACCCGGAACCTACCGGCTCGACGTGAAGAAGGACGGCTGCGATCCCGACACCCGTATGATCACCGTCGAGAAGGGCAAAGACCAGACCGTGCGCGTCACCCTCTCCAAACAGACCGGCAGACTCACCTTCACCGTGAAGCCCATCGACGCGCAAATATCCCTCAGCAACGGCGACAAATGGCAGGGCGGCAAGATCGCGACCCTCCCCGTGGGTCAATACACCGTGGAAGCCATTTCTGACGGATACAAAAAGAAAACCGCCTCCCTCAACATCGAAAAGGACAAGATGACGACGCTCGACCTCGTGCTGGAGAAACGCACGACGACACAAGAACATGATCTATTGGCAACACCACAGACCAAGATTGAGAAAAGAGAAGACTATAGAAGCAAATCCGGTATCGATATGGTTTATGTTGAAGGCGGGACGTTCCAGATGGGCTCGAAAGATGGTTATAATGACGAGAAGCCGGTTCATGGCGTGACGGTGTCGTCCTTCTATATCGGCAAATACGAGGTTACGCAGAAACAGTGGATGGATGTAATGGGCAGTAATCCGTCATACTTCAAAGGCGACAACCTGCCCGTGGAACAGGTATCCTGGTACGATGTGATAGAGTTTTGTACAAAGCTCAGCGAGAAAGAAGGACTCACGCCGTGCTATACAGGAAGTGGGGACAATGTGACGATGAATATACATGCGAATGGCTATCGTTTACCGACAGAAGCGGAATGGGAATTTGCAGCACGGGGCGGAAAGAAAAGTCAGGCATACAAGTATTCGGGCAGTAACACGCTGGGTGATGTGGGGTGGTATAACGACAACAGTGGAATGAAAACGCACGATGTGGGAAGTAAACGCGCGAATGAACTCGGGATACGCGATATGAGCGGAAATGTCTGGGAGTGGTGTTGGGACTGGTTTGGTAATTATTCCTCTGACGTGCAGACCAACCCCACGGGGCCAGGTAGCGGCTCGTACCGTGTGAGGCGTGGCGGCAGCTGGAGCTACATCGCGGACTACTGCGAGGTTGCCTATCGCAGCCACTACGCGCCGTCCGATAGCAGCGGCGGCATCGGCTTCCGCGTATACAGGACGGCGGAGTGATTGTCTGAAGCAGGATTTTCACGATTAGCAGGATTAACAGGATGGAGAATCATCAGGCTCGAAGCTGGATGTCTCCTTCTCCAATCTTGCTAATCGTGAAAATCCTGATTCAGACAAAAAGTATGGATGAAACCAATCATTCAGAAGAGTTACTTCGTAACACATTCGGAAGTTTGGTTTCCCGATTGATTTTGACAGAACAGCAAGAGAATAGAACAGATAGCATATCGAAAGACACGGAATAAAGGATTTCATCATGGACATGAATAAATCGATCGTTTTTACGCTTTTCATTGTATTTACCGGCATCCTCTTCGCGCAACCGCAGGCCGAGATACAAGCTATCCGCGACCAGAGCGACATCTACTACTTCGGCTACGCGGAGGGTCAGAATCGCGCCGAGACGAACCAGCGCGCGCTGCACGAACTGATGAGCCAGATATCGGTGGTCGTGTTTTCCGACCTGCGCGTCAGCGGTAAGGATGACGGCGACATCTCGCAGGAGACCGTCGAAAAGCGCGTGCAGACCTTCGCCTGCGGACGCCTGCCCGGGGTCTCGCAGCTCGATTACCGCACCGGCAACACCTTCCACATCCTGCGCTACATCGAGAAGCAGAAGTACACGGAGATATTCTCGTGCCGCAAACGCGAGATCGAGGGCTTCCTGCGCGAGGCGGACACGAACCTCGACCACAACGAGCTGGGCAACGTCTTCCGCAACTACTACCGCGCCGCGCTCGCCATCGAATCGCTGCCCGAAGGATCGGTGGAGATCGGAGGCAGGGCCTATACCCCGCAGATCCTCTTCTACCGCATCCGGGACATCGCCGACAAGATCGATTTCCGGCTCGTCAGCAACCAGTTCGACATCGACACCCGCACCATCGTCCTCGAACCAACCTACAAAGGCAGACCGGTGAACGGACTCACCATCATGGTCTATGACCTCGTGCACTACATCCCCTACACGACCAACCAGGGCCGGTTCGCCGTGGAACTGTACGGACCGGATTACGAGCGCATGGACGTCCTCGAGGTGAAGATCGATATCCGCGAGGGTTATTGCGACGCCTACGAAGAACAGACCCGCGTCCTCGATCAACTGCTGAAGAGCAAGGATGTCGCCGTACTGCGCAAGATTCCGCTGACCCGCAAGCGCCTCGAAACCAAGCCCGTGACTCTGAAGAAATCTACCGCGAGCGAATCCCTGAACGAATTCACCACCCTGAAGAATATCGAGGTGAAAAATCCGTCCGACTGCCCCGATGCGACCGTAAAGGCCCTACTTGGCAATCTCGACCGGTTGATGTACCAGTTTGAAGATCAGCAGATTACCGCACGCGAACTCTTCACCGACGACGACGCCTTCAAGCGCGCGGAAGCCCTCTGCCGCGAAAACCGGCTCGCACTGGCGCCATTGGATCAGTCGGCGAAAATCGACAGGACCGACGTGGGCTACGAATTGCGTGCGCTGTCGGTAAGCGTCCAATGCAAGGATCTGCCCGTCCGCACCGAGAGCCTCGTAATCGATTTCGACGACCAGGGCCGCATCTACAACCTCTCCTACACGATCAATCCCGATCTGTACGACTGCTTCCATAAAGCCGGCGAGAACACGAAAGACTGGGAATACCGCAAGATCGGGATCAAGTTCATGGAAAACTACCGCACCGCCTTCGGCACCAAAGACCTCGATGCCGTGGCGAACCTCTTTACCGAGGACGCGCTTATCATCACCGGAAAAGTGGTCCAGCGCACGCCAAACGAGATCCGCATGAAATCCGAAGTTCCGGCAGCCGACGTGCAGTATTTCCGCCAGACGAAGCGGGAATACGTCGGTCGTCTGCGGGAGGTTTTCCAGACCAATCCCACCGTGTGGTTGCAGTTCGATACGTTCAACATCCGCGGCTCTACGGTTGATAGCGTTTACGGTATGGCCATGAAGCAGAACTATTTTTCGACCAACTACAAGGACGAGGGTTACCTCTTCCTGCTGGTCGATTTCCGCAACGAGAAGCCGATGATTCACGTGCGCGTCTGGCAGCCCGGTGAATGGGATCTGGACAAAATGGCGAACACGGAGCTTTTCCAGCTCAATTGATATGAAAAACACCAGTAAAAAAAGGTAGGACTTCCTTGTCGATTAAACATATTGGAATTATCGTTTTCTGGATAATCGCATGCGGCAGCCTGTTCTCGACAATCATCCATGTTCCTTCCGACTATACAGCAATCCAGCTGGCTATTGACGCTGCTGCCGATAACGATACGGTTCTTGTCGCTGACGGCACGTATCATGAGAATCTGAAGATTGATGGAAAAGAGATCAAGCTTGCAAGCTGTTATCTACTCGATGGAGATGAAGACCACATCAGCAATACGATACTCGACGGAAGTTCTTACGCCAATCCCGATGAGGCCAGCGTGATAGCCATTAGACCGGGCTCCCACCCGGAAGCCGTACCCTGGGTAATCGGCATTACAATACAGAATGGTCATGGCTGGAAGAAGAATGATAAAAAGAAGGGTGGCGGCCTCTATATCGATAAAATGAATCCGATTTTCACGAAGAACGTGATCAAGGATAATGAAGCGGTTGATGAAGGCGGGGGAGCTTATGCTCTCGGCGGAAAGCCGAATTTCGGCGGAGAAATTGAGTTCGCTGGAAACTGGAGTATTTCCAGATCGTTGAATCCCGGTGGAAACGTTTTCCAAAATAATGATTCGAACGAAGGTAAATCCATATTCGCCGATTCGTTATCGATGTTCGATACAATAAACGCCCAAAATTGCGTATATGATGTATTCAGTTCCGTTGATACCGATGTCTCCAACTACTGGATTCACTCGGAAGCAGCCTTTTCGTTCGAGGAAAGCTCGGGTCAAAACGAGGCGATCGTTACCGATGTCTGGATATCACCGGACGGTAACGACAGCAATGACGGTTCGGAAACAAGTCCGTTCAAGACGATCACCCATGCATTGAGCCAGGTCTATGGCGATATTCAGGAACCGGTGACCATCTACCTTTATCCCGGTACTTATTCACCCAGCACAAATGGAGAGACCTTCCCGCTTCCGATGGTGAAATATGTCTCCATCATAGGGCTTACGGCAGGTACAAGAAACGATGTTATCATCAATGCCGAGGCGACCGAGAGCGCTCCGAGCGCGGTAATTATCTCCAATCACATCAACAATATCACCCTCGACTCCTTTACAGTTACGGGGGGATACAGTGACCATGCATACACCGGCGGCGGGATGCACTTCATAGGATCATCATTTCGTCTCTACAATATCCTGGTGACGGGGAATCATGCATTTCGTGGTGGCGGCATATACTTCAATAACAGCGGATGCAAACTATGGTCGGGCTGCGAAGTTTTCGGAAACACCGCAAACTGGGGAGCCGGATTGTATTTTTCATTTTCGACAACAATCGTGGATAGCGTTACAATACATGACAATACTGCAACAAATTATGGCGGAGGCGCATACTTCTGGCGGTCAACGCCTCAAATCCTGAATACGGAAATCGAAAACAATAATGCGGATTATGGTGGCGGGTGCTACATGAATGAATCACAGCCGGTAATCATAGAGACGTTGTTTCAAAACAATTCAGCAAGATTCGGTGGAGGATTCTATTGCTGGGAGTCGGATATGATGCTCCTTGATTCTCGAGTTTTGAGTAATACCTCTACCAGTTGGGGAGCAGGAGGAAGAATAAGCCTATGCGATCCAATTCTGGAAAATGTAATTATACAGAACAACTCAAGCGCTACCTGTGTGGGAGGATTGTATATCTCGGAAGCAAATCCAATAATAATCGGATCTATGATATCAAATAACTCGGCCTCGAATTGGTATGGAGGAATTGTGATAATGGATTCCGGCGGTAAAATAATCAATTCAACGATATGCAATAATTCCGCAAGCACGATAGGAGGATTGGGGCTTAGCAATGCCGATCCGATTATTGTGAATTCGATTATCTGGTCAAACAGCCACTCGAATATCGGGTGTAATGGAAATACAAGTAACAGCCTTGTTGTGTCGCACTGTGATATTCAGGGAGGCTCATCATCCATCTATCAGCAACACTTATGCACAATATGCGCCTGGCAGGGCTGCATTGATACAAGCCCCTGCTTCACGGATCCCTCGAATCACGATTATTCATTGCAGTCGAATTCTCCCTGCATCGACAATGGAACACCATACTTTGAATGGAATAACGATGCAGTTGTCGATTATAGCCCGGAGGAATATCTCGGGATCAATCCCGATATAGGATTTACTGAGTTTGACACTGAAGATTATCCTGCCATTTCCATATTCCCGGAATCTATTACATTCTGGATGCTTCCGGGGGAAATCTCCGAGCAAACGATCACGATTTTCAACAACGGAATTGCAAACCTGTACGTCGATTTATACAGCCAGGGAAATTCAACATTCATGTATGACGACGGAACTGCGGAAACGGCAAGAGGATCATACGGAGATCCCACAATCGAGAATATTCATTACATGTGGATGAATGTATTTGAGACCGAGCAGGAAAGCGAAGAGATTACGTCGGTTGATGTCAGCTGGGGATGCTATCGATTCTTTAATGAGCAAATCGAAGGCCTCCCTTGCAGAATTATTTTGTACGATGACCCGAACAACGATTACATACCCCTCGATGCAGTATATCTGGCTGAACAGGAAACCACGATACAATATGCCGGGGAAGATATATTCAAGAAGGTCGATTTCCCCAATATCGTCGTTAATGGTGTCTTCTTCGTCGCCGTGCTTGTGGAAAATGTACATCATGGCCCAAGATTTTCTTCTTTCGATGAAAATGGCAATCCGCCAATATCTCCCTGGGTCTTTGGTACTTTTCACGAACCGGCATTTGATTTTATGGATCTGAGCAACAGCGAGGAATTATTCGCAACTGAATCAAACGGCTGGGAGGGCGTATTTCTGCTTCGTGCCGACACAGTTCCTGACTGGCTGAGCATTAACTCCGGGGAAATGGAGATTCCGGTATCCGATTCCGAAGAACTTTCCGTTACGATCGATGCCTCGGGAATGCAACCCGGCCAGTATGAAAAAGAGATATTGTTGCTGAGTAACGATCCCGATAACCCGCGGTTGCAAATTCCCATATATCTTGAGATATGTGACCTGAATGCATCTCTTGAGCTGTGCATCGTCACATATTCAAACGAAGTGCAATTGCGTTTCAACAGCATTTCGGGTGCATCTTCATATCGGATTTACGGATTAACCGAATACAGTGAACTTCCTTTTGAAAACGACATTACCCACTTGGGGCAGTTCAGTTCGACAGGCTCGGAGATGATATGGACAGCCGCACGAACCGGCGCCCGGATGTTTTATCAAGTTCGGGCTGTTTTCGGAGATTCGGAATAGCTTGCCCGTTTTTTATCGAAACCATCTAAATTGAAGGCATAGAATAACAACATAAAATTATATTGACTGGCAATGATGGAAATAATGATATAGTATTGGCATGCATCCAGAACAATATTGCATGAGTGATTCGAGACATCATGAAACAAAGGAGTTGTTATGGCCGACAAGAAATCAAAGACCGTGAATAACAGCGGACTCATCGATACCCTTTTCGGGACAAAGACGTACAAGACAACAATATCAAGCGGTAGGAAATCGGTATCGGGATTGGGTGGGACCCCGAAGAAATCCCAACAGGTAGCATCGAATAAGTGGAACAAGAAAAGGTAGAATAACCGAACAGTACGGCACAACACGGTAAGGTAACATAAGTCTTACAAAGTGGGATGTATTACGCCATTCTCAACGAGGCGGTCAGCGAGGACAAACTGGAATCCGGCGCTATCAGCGCCAAGCAACTCACGCCGTCCTGCGTGTGCCTGAGCAACCTCAGCGCGGAAATCCAATGTGAGACCGACGGTAGGGGCGAAACCAACTGCAAGCCAATCGTTTGAAATTTTCAGTGCCACTTTGCACTTGAAGTCTATTGAGCATACATTTCCGCACGCCCGACCGAATTTCTTGACAATCTGTGATTCTTCCGGCAGTTTAATACAACATGGAGGTATCCGGATGAAAAGACTATTGTTATGCGTGACGATATTGTGTATGCTCGGGTTACTGAGCGCTTCTACGTACAGGATCGAACTGATGTGGGACGAGTTCGAGGGTGAGTTGAACGGCGTGATGACCGGTACGATCGACGGAAAGACCGGATTTGTGCAGGGTGTGGGCAGCGCCACAGCGTTGGACGGCAAGATCGTGTCGCTGGGCGAGGACCACGGCATGGATGCACGGCAGAAATTCGAGATACAGGACGATAGCGGACTGTACTCGTTCTGGATTCGCGATAAATTTGCCGACCAGGACATCAACGCCGACATGAATCTCATCGCCAAATCGACCCCGAAAGTGGTGATCATGAAGGAAGGCATCCCCATCCAGACCATCGACGTGCCCGATTCGCCCGGACTCGTCTGCAAGGTGTTCACGCTGGACGCAACGTCGGGCGAGGTGGATGTCGAGAATCGGTTTTTCCCGAAGAACCGGATTATTATGGCGCAGGCTGTTCACGCGGTAACGGGCGATCCGCTGCCGGATGTGAAGGTTGTCGCGCGTGGGGTGACGGGCGATCTGCTCGATCTGAAAGAGGTTGACGAGGGTATCTATGTGTCGGACGTGGATACCGGTGATTACGAGATCAGCTTCCACAAAGACGGCTTCATCCCGGCTACATTCAACGTGAATATGGGCTTCGACGAAAATCCCCGCGAGGTGATCTGCGCAATGACGCCCGAGCTGAAAGACATTCGCATCGTCCTCACCTGGGGATCGCGTCCGAGGGACCTCGATGCGCATCTAAGCGGCCCGAATCCGGAAGGCGGCGATTTCCACATCTGGTACCGGCACAGGATTCAGATCGCAGGCAGGGACTTCCTCGACCGCGATGACACCAGCAGCTACGGCCCGGAGACGATCACCATCTACAAACCCGCCCAGGGCGAATACTTCTACGCGGTACACGACTACACGAACCGTCATGCGCGGCACAACAAGCATCTGGCGGCAAGCGACGCCCGGGTGCAGGTCTATGGCGACGGAAGGCTTCTCAATACGTTCTATGTGCCGACCGACAAGCGCGGTACCGTGTGGCACGTCTTCAAGATCGACAAAAACAACCAGATCGTACCCATCAACACGATGGACTTCGCCGAGCGCGGAGAGGATATCCGCTAATATCTGGATAAACCATACTGAATATTGAGAACGGCAACCATTTCCGGTTGCCGTTCCATTATGCGGTGATCGAATTATTTCAGCAGCATTGCTTTGACTGTACTGCTCTCTTCGGCGGTGATCATACGAATGAAATATACACCGTTCGAGACGGTTTTTCCCGAGAGATCCGTTCCATCCCACGCAACACGATGTTCACCCTCGCTCATCGATTCGTTCACAAGGGTGCGAACTTTTTGACCGAGGATATTGAACACAACTACTTGCACATGTCCGGGCATCCGTAATGAGAAGCTGACGGTCGTATTCGGATTGAACGGATTCGGATATACGCTGTTGATCCCCGTGATGAATGTGATGTCGGGTGTGTCGTCCTGTTCTTCAACTTTGGTAACCGTTACCGATACTGGTCCGAAGAATTCGGAATACCCGCTGAGTTCGACGCTTTCCAGCCAATACTGGTAGGTGGTCTCGGATTCGACATCTTCATCGACGAAGCGATAAATGCTCTGAGACGATGAATTGTGCGGCGAGACGTAGTTCAGATTGATCTGGGTCGCCTCATCGAGTTCGTCGCCCTGGTTGCGGTAGATATTGTATCCGATGAGGTCGTTTTCGGATTCTGTTTGCCATTCGATCTGAACGAACGAGCTGGCGGTAACGGATGCCGTGAACGACGAGAGTTCGACCGGGAGGGAGCCGTCATAGAAGTCGAAGGTTAACATGATCTGTGGATAACCGTCGTTCATCTCGCTGGTGATCATCCAGATATCTTCCGTGCCGTTGGCTGATTCGCCGAAGAAATCCCACCCGGCTGCGGTGTACATGTTTGGAAGGTCGTTCGAATCGGTGGTCATCTGTGCGGTTGTTTTACCGACTGCGGTGCCTTCGGAGCTTGTCGTCTGGGAGGCTTCCATGTCCCAGAAACATCCCGTGATCGTTCCACCGGTATCCTTTCCGCAGAAACCATAGTTGCCATCCAGCACAGAGTTTACAGTGACAGTTCCGGTCGAATAACATTTCATGATGAATGTCTGATTGTCCCCAACAAATCCGCCGATTGTGAGCAGATCGGGATTGGTGTTTTCGCAGGAGGCATTACCCATGCTATAGCAGTCCGTAATAAATCCGTGGTTTGTTCCCACGAATCCGCCGACTCCGTCGTCCTGGGACTGTACTGCCGCATTTGAACTCGATTGCGATACCATCCCCTCGTTATAGCCCACGAGTCCGCCAAGCATTCCGCCATATCCGAAAACAGAACCGTAGCTGCCGCAGTTCGAGATCGTACCGCCATTGTAGCCGACGATACCGCCGCCGGATTCTGTATTGATCGTTATTGAAGCGCTGACCAGCACATGGTCGATCAAGCCCAGTGATGCACCGGCGACACCACCGACGAACGAGCCTCCTGTGATCGTGCAATTGTAAATGAGCAGTTGCTCGACTTCCGCGGTGAGAGACAGCGACCCGAAGAGCCCGGCATATCCAGATTCGCCCGTATTGCAATACAGATTGACGATCGCACAACCCCAACCGTAATAGGTTCCGGTGAAAGGTTCGAAAAAGTCTCCGATCGGGATCCAGCCGATGCCCTCATTCCATGTAGATATCTCGTCGGGGAATGTGATGTCGTTGATCTGAGCATAGTGCTTGTCCCATTGGGATGGATTCTCAGATATCCACCACAGGTTTTGCCATGATTCGATAATATACGGACTCCCGGTGGCTCCTGCCCCCGCCGGCTGTACGGCTGTCTGCGCCATAATAAACATACTGATCATGAGAAATAATACGGAAAGTAATCCCTTTTTCATTTGTGTGACTCCTTTGTTTTATCTTCCATGTTTGGATACTTATTTTCTATTCGTAAGCGCTGTAACGCGCTTGCCGCGTTTAGTAACAATTCTTGTGCCACTGATGTATTTGCCTGAAAAAGAATGATTTATGCGAATGCTCTGTGAAAATCGAGATGGAACAGCATGATATGGATCGAAAACCTGTCGTTATCGTCAGGTCATCCAGCGATCGGCATATACGATAATCCTGGATTTCATGGTGTTCATCGCTGCAACGAAGTTTGAAATGAGGATTTATTCGAGAGTCATTATTTATCGTCCCGACAGTATAATACACTCATGGAGAAATCAAATATCCTGTGATGATGTTTAGGACATGGGTACACTTGCAGGAGGTCTCCGGACTCTATTGACTCAAATCGTCAACCCTGACGAAATCGTCATGTTGGCTTTTCGCGATTCCTGCCCTGACTGATCAATCTGCGCTTCTGCATTGAATGGAACTGCCGGCAATAGAAATAATACAGAATTTCTTTGCCTAAAATCGCGATACTCGTTTCTATTGCATACAAAGAAAACGTAAATATCACGGAGTGATTATTGGAAGCAATACGGCTGGAGAATCTGAGCAAGGCGTTCGAGCCGCTGATGGCGGTCGATAACGTCAACATGACGATCGAGCAGGGCGAGCTCTATTCGTTCCTGGGCCCGAGCGGCTGCGGCAAGACGACGCTCTTGCGCATGATCGCCGGGTTCGAAGTACCCACGCAGGGCAGGATATTCATCGCCGGACAGGACATCACCGAGGTGCCGGCTTACAAGCGCAAGGTCAACACCATCTTTCAGAACTATTCTCTCTTCCCGCACATGACCGTGTTCGACAACACCGCGTTCGGTCTGCGCATCCAGAAGATCCGCAAGAGCGAGATACGGGATCGCGCGATGGAGATGCTGAAACTGGTGAAGATGGAAGACCAGGCGGCGAAGTATCCACGGCAACTCAGCGGCGGACAGAAGCAGCGCATCGCCATCGCACGCGCGCTGGTCAATCGACCGGAAGTGCTGCTGCTCGACGAACCGCTGGCAGCGCTCGATCTCAAGCTCCGACAGCACATGCTCATCGAGCTGATGAACATCCACGACGCGGTAGGCATCACCTTCATCTACGTCACGCACAACCAGGACGAGGCGATGAGTATCTCCGACCGCATCGCCGTCATGAACCGTGGCCAGATCATCCAGGAGGGCCCGCCGGACGACATCTACGAAAGGCCCAATTCCATCTTCTCCGCCTACTTCATCGGCGACACCAACATGATCCCGGCGACCGTCCTCGGCATCGAGGACAACTACGTCGATCTGCGCTACGAATCGGAGACCGGCGAGGGATTCGAGTTTGACAGTACCTTCCAGCGCGTTCCCGAGATCGGACAGAATATCACGGTCTCGCTACGCCCGGAAAAGATCGCCATTTCGCGCACCAAGCCGGAGGATCAGGAAGATTTCAACGTACTCCAGGGCGTTATCGAAGACATCCTCTACCTCGGAACCCATACCCAGTACATCGTGCGGGTCGATGACCTCCGCTTCCGCGTTTTCAATCAGCATAAAAGAGTATATTTCGACGACAAAGCGCTCGACTGGGAAGAGGAAGTTTACCTCTACTGGCACGACACCGATACGCACATCATCGAGGAGGTCGAGGAAGACTACCGCGAGGAAGACCTCAACGTCCTCGACCAGACAAACCCGGAAAACAGGCTCTGAAAATGCCCGTATCGATCAGCGAACAGCGCCTTCACGAAAAACGAAACACCCGTAGCTGGATTCTTTCCGCACCGGTGATCCTGTGGCTGGTGGTCTTCTTTCTGATCCCGTACCTGATTATATTCCTCTACAGCTTTCTGACCACCACCATCTACGACGTGCAGTTCCGGTTTTCATTGGACGCATTCCGGCAGGTCTTTCGACCGATCTATATCAAACCGTTTCTGCTGGCGTTCCGGCTGGCGACGATCACCACACTGCTGTGTATGATCTTCGGCTATCCGGTGGCGTACTATATCGCGCGGAGTTCGCAGAAGTTGAAGAACTTTCTGCTGCTCCTGATCATCATCCCCTTCTGGACCAATTTCGTGATCCGCATCTTTTCGTGGAGAGTATTCCTCTCCGCCAATGGCGTGTTGAACGAAGTGCTGCTCTTCCTCAATCTGATCGACGAGCCGCTCCGACTCCTCAGGACCGATCTTGCGGTGATCCTGGTAACGGTCTATGTCTATCTGCCCTACATGATCTTCCCGCTCTACAGCGCAATCGAGAAGATGGACTTCACTCTGCTCGACGCCGCGCGCGACCTCGGAGCCAACGAGGTGACCTCCTTCTTCAAGATCACCCTGCCGTTATCCAGAGAAGGGATCATCGCGGGAATCATCCTGGTGTTCATCCCGGCGCTGGGAACCTACATCATCCCGCACCTGGTGGGGCATCAGAACGCACTCTACATCGGGCAGATCATCACCTACAAGATCAAGAACATCCCGCGCAACTGGCCGCTGGCATCGGCGCTATCGCTGGTTCTGCTGATCGTGGTCAGCCTGATCCTCTTCTTCCTGACAAGGCGGTATAGTCGAGAAAGGAAGGCGTCGTGAAGCAGCCGAAGAATTTTTACAAGGGGATGAACCTCACCCTGTTCACATTCGCGATGATCTTTCTCTACATCCCGATCGTCATCATGATCGTCTATAGCTTCAACGACTCGAAGATCGTCGCCGGCTGGAAGGGCTTCACTTTCAAATACTACATTGACCTGCTGCACAACGAGAACATCCGGCTCGCTTTCCGCAACACCATGCTGATTGCGATTCTATCGACCGTGATCTCCACCGTGCTGGGTACGCTCGGTGCGCTGGCGCTGGAAAACCTGCGCTTCAGGGGAAGAAGGCTGCTCAATATACTGGTTTTTGTTCCACTGATCATGCCCGACATCCTGATGGGTGTCTCGATGGCGATGTTCTACAGCTTCCTGCGGGTCAAGACGGGGATGTTCACCGTGCTGATCGCCCACGTGACCTTCTGTCTCTCCTACGCGGTGATCGTAATCCGGTCGCGCCTGGAGGGCTTCGACAGTTCGCTGCTCGAGGCGTCCATGGACCTCGGCGCCAATCCCTGGCAGACATTCTTCAAGATCAAGCTGCCGTTGATGATGCCGGGCATTATCGCCGCGGCGCTGCTCGCGTTCACACTCTCCATCGACGACTTCATTATCACCTTCTTCACCACCGGACGCGGTTTCAACACGCTGCCGATCTACGTCGAGGGTGGTATCCGTCGCGGAACCATCACCACCATCAACGCACTCTCGTCTCTGATGATCACCGCGACGATCATGATCGTATTCCTCTCCAGAAGATTCCACAAGGTTATTCTGAAGCATTTATAACCCCGCAGGGATAACAGATTTTAGGCTGGGGCGTAAGCCTCAGTTATATATGATAATGCGAGATAAAAAGCGCCGTAGGTGCGACAGCAGATTATCTGCCGTCCCCACGGGACTTCACACCTCTTCTACATTCTGTACCCGGCACTTACGTACCGGGCTGAAGTCTTACGTCCTTTCAGGACTCAGGATCATCATTGCGATATCCAGTCATTCAATGTGCAACAACCCTAAAATCTGTCGTCCTTCGATGACTTTGAATACTTTCCACGCGCTCGATTTGTCCAGACAACCGATTTTTCTTTACAACATCGAGCCGCGTTGCCATCCTTTCTATGAGGTAGTTATGATGTATTTTTCGGAAGAGTTGATCTTCATCCATCCGGATTGCGATGAAAAGCTGTGCTGTATAAAAAAGATGGTCACAGATTTGCAGAAAAGCGGTTATATGGAAAACAGCGATGACTTTCTGCAAAAAGTGCTGGCGCGCGAAGAATCCATGAGTACGGGTATCGGATACGGTATTGCGATTCCGCATGGTCGCAGCGCATCGGTATCCAGGCTGAAAATCATCGTATATATCCTTGACAAGGCGATCGATTTCGACTCGATTGACCGACAGCCGGTTCGTTTGATCTTCATGTTTGCCGTTCCACTGGAAGGCAAGGATGAATACATGCCGGTTCTTGGCGCGGTAACAAGGTTCCTGCGGGAGCGAGAAAACCGTGCCAGATTGATGGATGTTTCCACTGCAAAAGAGGCGATGGAAATACTTGGTGAGATAAAAATCGGGAGTGAATGAATGCGAATTAGCCGTTTGATTATCCTTGCCGTCATGCTGATGTCGGCGACCTTCTCCTTTGCGATCAATGACAACGCCGGAACTACCGGTTTCAGCTTTCTGCGGATGAATTTCTCAACACACGCAGCAGCCATGGCAAATGCCTTCACCGCCGATACCGGCACTGCGGACGCGGTTTTCTTCAACACCGCGAGTATCAGACGTACCCAAGGAACCATCGTATCCGTCTCCGGCATGAGCTACATCGAAGGTTTTTACGGCGGGTCGGCCGCATACGTGAATCCGTTTCGCGATCAATTCAAAATCGCCGTATTCACGCAAACGCTCTCGAAATCGGGCATCACGCGCACCACGGTGGATGATAACGGCTACTACGGCGGCGAGGACGGAACCTACGACACGTCGGACTTCGTGTTCGGAATCGGCGCCGGATTCGAGGTCGTACCCGTTGTCGATGGCGGTATCAGCGTTAAGTATATCCATGAATCGATCGACGACAACAGCGCTTCCGCTATTGCCATAGACCTTTCCCTTTTACACCAGACCGTCAACGAGAACCTGCGGGTCGGCCTCGCGATGAGGAATCTGGGAACCCAACTCTCCTACTACACCGACGAAGAACACGATGAGGGACTGCCCTTCGGATTCACCGCCGGCATGAACTATACGCCCACCAAGAAGACGACGATCAACTTCGATGTTGAAATCCCAATGGAATACGATATCACCGGGAGATTGGGCGCGCAGTATATGCTGCACGAAATGCTGGCGTTACGTGCGGGTTACAAGTATGAAGGTCATCAGTGGAAGACAGGCGGCGATTACGACTTCATGTCCGGTTTCTGCTGCGGACTTGGAATCTACTGGAACAGCTTCATCATCGACTACGCGGTCAGCTCGTACGGCGATCTCGGTTTCGTCAATCAGGCATCGGTAAGCTATACGTTCTAATCGTCGTCCTCGTAAATTTTGCTCGATTTCTCGAGGTCGAGCATCTTTTCGCTTTCCGTGTAGTCATCCAGCGCGATACTCTTCAGATTGTTCATCTTGCTCAGGATACCTTCGATACGATTGATGCAGTCGTGGATTTTACCGATCCGTTTCATGCACTCCTCACCGCACTCATCGCTGGTTTCAAGCATTTCCACATGCATCAGCATGATCTGAAGCGGTTGATTCATCTCGTGGCTTGCCGTAACGCTCATTGCCGAAATCGTTTCGAGCCTGTTGAGGGATTCTTTGTTGATCAGGTATTTACTGTAGATGAAAGTGAAGAATATCAGCAGCGTGAAAATGACAATGACGATGATCAGACGGGTGATAAAGGATTCCCAAATGATATCGAACGAATTGATATTGTCGGCAAACTGAAGGATGTATCCCACCTTGTTGCCGCTGTAGTTCTCGATCGGAATTCCAGTGACATAATACTTGTTGCTCGATGTTTTCACGCAGCAGCAGAACGGTTCGAATGCATCGAACTGCTTTTTGCACTTCTTCAGCATGATATCCCCGTCCATCTCCGATGAGATTCTTTCGATGAACTCCATATCGGTAGCCTTGAGATCGATGTAAAAATCGGGATTCATGGAGCAGGGTGCATAATATTCCTCTCGCTGTTCTTCAAAGACTGTCGAATCGACGACGTCTTTCGATATGATGAAATGATAATCCATTCCGTACAACTTCTTCAGGTGTTGCAAAATGGCCAGCGCCGACGTGCTGAATTCGACGCTGCCGACATGCTCCTGTTTGTAGGACAACGGAAATACATACCGATATCCGTTGTAAATCCGACCCTCCTCGAATCCCCTCTGTTCCTTTTGTTGTCGGTTTGTCTCTAGCACGGTAGGTCGGATATCGCCCAGAAGATCACCGTATTTATCAGGCTTGTGCATACGCAGGAAGCTTTCGGTTGTGGGAAGGTGGTAATGAAACTGACGAAAGTTGTATTTCAGTAAAACCGAATACTCGATGACGCTCATTTCGTAGAGCCGATAGCGGATTTCTTTTTTTTCTTCTTCCGTCTTCGCGTGCGAGGCCTCGTGCATCAAGGCTTCGAAGTCCGAATCGATAAACAGGGTCTCAAAAACCAAATGAGCCAGTTCGTAGTAGATATTCTCGGTAATGAGGATTTTATTACGAAGATTCTCGATATTGTTCTGGATAACGCTCTCTTTGTCGATACGGTAAGTCGCATAGATGAAATACAGAGACGACAGGAACAGCACAATGAGAATGCCCATAATGAAATAAGTTGCCGACCTTTTTTGCATGTTTCCTCTCATCATCACCAGTCAAGAAATGATACATGCAAAAAGGAAGATGTCAAGAGAAATCGGTACAGCAATTCCGAGGATAACACGCTTTCCTCAAGTACTTTAGAAATATACCCTCAGCCTTATCATGCCGCCTGTATCCGGTGTTCCGTACTCGGAATTATCCCTTCCAATGGGCAGATAGAGCACGATATCCGTCTCAATGTTGTCGCCGAGCGTGAAATCGATCCAGGGATAGAGCATTGCGCTGCCGTCGCTGGCGTTGTACAGGGTATAGAGCGAACCGTTCACGATCTCGGTCAGCGGATACTGGATCATCGCGAAGCCGTAGTGTTTTCCCAGGCTTTCCGTGACGCCCTCCAGCAGATTCGTCCAGTCGTCGAAGGTATAGTCGTCGCTCGTGGATTCGCCGCTTTCGTTGTAGTAGTACTCGCCCATCAGGTAGAGCCCGTTTTCGAATGTGAAGTCCATACCGCCGAGAATCTGTCCGTAATCGTCAAGATCGTCCGACTGCCGGTACGCACCTTCCGCCCATACGCCGAGCCCAAGCAACTGCCCGGAGATGTCTGCGCCGAACTGGTCGAGGACGATGCCGATCGCTTCGTGGGTGGCGTAGTCGATCCGATCCTGTTCGAAACGCACATAGCTCAGGCTGAAATCGTAGTCGAGCAGACGGGAACGAATCCGGGCGGCGCGCTTGCTGGTCTCCCAGTCCTCATCGACGCTCATGATCGCGGTCAGGGTGGTGGCGAGGTTCAGGTTGTAGTCGAGCTTGACCGCGTTGACGCCTTCTTTGTCGTAGGTGGGATCGAGGATGTTCTTCCGGTGAAAGCAGTCGGTGGGATTGCGCGAGTAGCCGGTTCCCCACGGGATGAGCTGCTTCCCGACGCGCAGGTCGAATTCTTTCCAGTAGAGGGTGAGGTTGGCGTTATCGAGGTAGTAGCGATCCTCGTACTCGTAGAATACCTGCTGATCGAGCGTGTCTTGCGGGACGCCCATCTTGCTCAGGTAATCGTCGAGGACGTCGCGCGGAATATAGTCGGCGAGGTGGTACATCGTCTTGCCGTGGTAGAGCTGGATGTTGTAATTCGCCTGAAAATCGATGTTGTCGTCGATCTTGCCGCTCATATCCAGCCGCAGCTTGTTCATGTCCATCATCTTCATCTTCGTGTCGTACATCTGCGGATAGAACGAGTTTTCGTACTGACCGGACACGTCCACGTCCAGCGCCGCGAGAGAGGAAAAGAGAATCGAGAAGGCTAAGAGCCAGCGCATCGTCACCTCACTTGCGTTTCAGGTAGCTTCGCGTGAACATGGCATCATCCAGCTCGACGCCGAACTCGATCGACGTGGTCTCCATGATGGTTTTACCGCCTTCGAGCAGGTTGGTCATGGTCATTTTCATGGCGGTCCAATGTCCGTCGATCTCGCGGACGTCCTCGCATGTCAGGCGTTTTTCGAGCTGATCTTCGGTGTAGTAATCGACGCGGAGGCTGGTAAAGCGCTCTTTATCCGCCCACAGAATCAGCTTCGAATAGGACGGGCCCTCCGGCGTGGGGATCATCTCGAGCATGTAGCACGGTCGTCCCTCGATCTCCTCTTCGCCCAGCAGCCTGTAGGTGTATTTATCCTTGATCTTGCCGCCGCTGAGGTCCTCGTAACTGAAGTCGCTTCCCTGCACCTTCTTCTTGCGTGCGTGACCCGCCAGGTGCCGATCGCGGCCGGTCTTGGGGGTATAGAAATAGATGTTGTCGCCGTCGTCGAGCATCAGGATTTTGTCGCCCTTGATGCGTGCGGGCGCGGTATATACGGTGAGCTGCTTGTCGTTCATGTCCTTGGTGAACATCTCGTATTCGAGTGTACGGGTCTCGCCGCCGGAGGTCTCGATAGTCTGGCTTCCGGTGCCGTGACTGGACTGCACGCGCTCGTTGTCGTCGATCTTCTGCACGATCTCGTCCGTCGTGAGTGCGAATAGCCCGATGGTCATGATAGCGAGTAGAACTGTGATGATCGTTTTCATGTTGGCTCCTTTGTGCTGCCCAACTTCCGAATGTGCCGAACGGAGAGAGGCTCTTCTGAATGTTGGGCAAACCATATCGGTTGCTTGCTCGAAATCAACATTCGGAAGACCTCGCTTCGCAAAACTGGTATTTGCAAGCAAATACTACGCGCCAGCTCGGACATTCGGAAGTTGATTTCTCATTTCTTCCTGTCGAATATCGCCAGCGTTGCGGGAATGACCAGCAGCGTGGTCACGAAGCACGCGGCGATTCCGATGAACAGCGTCACGCCCAGACTGGCGAGTCCGCGCATGGTCGCGAATCCCATCGAGCCGAACGCCAGCATGGTGGTCAGCGAGGTGAGCAGCACTGCCTTGCCCGTACTGGTGAAGGTCGATCGAATATTCCTTTTGCCCTCCACGCTGTATCGATTGAGGATGTGCACGCCGTCGTCGATCCCCATGCCGAGGATCAGCGGCACGCCCATCAGGTTTAGAATGTTGAGCTGCATCCCGACCAGCTTCATGATCCCCACCATCCAGACCGCGCCGAAGAAGAGCGGTACCAGCGCGATGAGGGTCTTTTTCAGGCTGCGGAAATCGATCAGAAGAAGCAGGAACACCACGCCGATGGTCAGCATCGCGGCCAGGCGTCCGTCCTTGCCGATGTACTGGATCAGGATATAGAACACAAGCGGCATACCGGTGATCTTGGGATCGATCTCGTGCATACGGGTTTGGAGGTCCTTGAGGTAGGCGAAATCCCAAACCTGCTGACGGGGATAGATCGTGACCAGATACTGGCTTCCGTCCTTGCTGATGAAGCGGTTCCGGATGCTCTCGGGAAGCTGATCGACTGTGATGGTCGCGGTGTCGGTCATACCGAGGGGCGATATCGTTCAGCCTCGGCTTGAACGCGTCCTGGAACGACTGCAATCTCGAAATCGCTTCCGAACGCTGCTCGATTCCCCGTACGACACCCTGCACCAGGCTGTTGCGCTGCTCGGACGGCAGTTCCAGATCGCCGGTGATTGTCTTCGCCTTGCGATCAACCTTGTCCTGTCCGCCCATGAACGACAACTGCGAAAGCTCGATAATGTTGTCCTCGAGCCGGTAGAGCTGATCGATCACGGCATCCTTGTCGTCAGGATTCAACGGGGTGGTTTTGTCGTTGGTCAGGTCGCTTCGGATGGCTTCGATGAGCGGTTTGCGCTCCTCCTGTTCCAGCGTTGACGGCACGAAACTGCTGATGCTGGAGACCATGCCGACGGACTTGAGCTTCTTCGCTTTGTCGGCGATCTCGCGCGATCCCTGCACCGTCTCGGTGGTGACCATGAACATGTCGGTGGTCAGGTCGTATTTGTCGATCACCTTGTCCTGGATATCGACGCTGCTGAGGCCCTTCGGCTCCAGATCGAGGTAGTTGTAATTGAAGCTGATATTCATCGCCTGCATGAGGAAGAAACCGGTAATCAGGATCGTCAGGATGAATGCGACCCACCGGTGCTTTGCCACATATGCGGAAACACTGCCCAGAAACGTGAAGGACACCGCCTTGATTTCCTTCTTCTGTTTCTTCTTCGAGCCGAAGCGTTCGCGCAGGATCAGCATGGGCGGCAGGACAATCAGCGCCGAGACCATCGTCAGCAGCACACCGGATCCCGCCACGAAGCCGAATTCCTTCATGCCGCTGTTTTTCGAGACCATCATGGTCAGGAATGCCAGCGCGGTGGTCAGCGCGCCGATCACGATGCCGTTCCCGGAGTGGTGGTACATCGCAAGCACGGCTTGACCGGGTGAGTCTCCCCGTGATCGTGCGTCCTGATAGGCGGAAATCACATGGATGTTGAAGTCGATCCCGAGCCCCATCAGGACCACCGCGAACATTGAGGTCATCATGTTCAGGTGACCATAGACGAGCTGCGTCAACGCGCCTGCCCAGATCACGCCGACGATCAGACTGATACCCGCCAGAAGCGGTGCCGTCACCATGCGGAACGAGAATATGAAGAGCAGGATGATCAGCACGAACGAGATGATCGAAGTGTAGTTCATGTCCTCCTGCGCGGCGATGGTTTCGTCGCGCGCGAGGGTCATCGTGCCGGTCAGGCCGCCATCGAGCGACGGAAAATGCTGCATTTCGGCGGTTACCAGGGAATCGACGCGGT
The DNA here is from genome assembly GCA_963666875.2 of Cloacimonadales bacterium (SeqCode). Taxonomy (GTDB): domain Bacteria; phylum Cloacimonadota; class Cloacimonadia; order Cloacimonadales; family JAIOQZ01. The sequence continues at coordinate 8,302 of CAXXPU010000013.1, read as the reverse complement.
TCACCACCGAGATGACGGTGTCCATGTCGTCGATGGGAAACGACGGCTGCGCGAAGATCAGGATCATGTCCCGCTCGGGCGAGAGGTAGTACGGCTCGCCGAGGAGAAATCGTTCGGCGGCTTCTTCGCCGAGGGTCGATTCGGGAATTGACGCGCTATCGAGATACTGACGCATGGTCATGAGGTAGCCGCGAATGCCGTCCAGCGACTGCACCGCGCGGTCTTCCTTCTCGCTGTCCGAAAGCCCTTCGTCGTCCTCGATATAGGTCTTCTCGAAGTTGTCGTTGATCGCGGTGAGGAATTGCAGGAATCCGAGGTCCTTGAACATGTCGCGCATGTTCTTCAGATCGCTCGTGGTCATCAGCATGAAGCCATGCTGCGACAGGAAATCCCGATCCGACGTATAATCGACGCGCTTGATCTCGGGTTTGATCGCTTCGATTTGCGGCGCGACGCGTTCGGCGAATTCGACAAGTTCCTTCTCGTCGCCGGACACCGCCAGGATCAGGTTGGACGAGGAACTGAAATGGTCGATGATCCGCTCCAGCTCGATCACGGTGGGATCGTCGCGCGGCATCAGGTCTTTGAAGCTCATCTTCACCTTCATGCCCGAGGCGATATACACCGACAGTCCGGTGATGATCAAAAAAACGAATAGCAGCGCGATGTGACGCCGCGCAATCAAGTTTCCAAAGAAATCGAATACCTTCTTCTTCATTTTTCCACTCCGGGTTTTACGGTTATCAGATGCCACAAATTTTCGATGTATCGTTGAAGCTTGTCCTTGGCACCGTCATCGACCTGGCTGAGCATGATCGTCCCTTCGTAGAGCGCGTTGAAGCTGTATGCGATCGAATCGGTGTCCAGATCGGAACGGATCAGGCCGGAGAGCTGACCCGCTCGCAGCTTGATTGAAACCTGCTCCTGCATGCGTTCGTAGATGGCGCAGGCTTGCCTTCGCAGATCGGGAAATCTGCTCATGGCGTCGAACATCAGCTTGAAATAGTGAAACGGGTTGATCTCCTCGATTCCGGTCTTCCGGAAGAAGGCCTCCTCGATCTTCAGAATCGACCGGAAGTACTGCTGGAACAGCTCGCGTGCGTCCACCGTATGTTCGACCAGTTCCGCGGTCCAGTCCGCCATCTCTTCGAGGTAGCTGGACACGATCTCGCGCAGGAGCGTTTCTTTGCCGCTGAAGTAGTGGTAGATGCCGCCCTTGGTGATCCCGGATCGCTTCACGATATCGCTCATGGAGGCACGATCGTATCCGTTGATCAGAAATTCGATCATCGCGGCGTCCATGATCCGCGCTTTTGTATTGTCCTGTTTCATCGTCATCTCCTTCATCAGACCGACTGGTCGGTATAATTTCGGAGACTGCCTATTCGTCAAGGTTTTTTTATGAATAAGGAGGGGCAACCCTCTCGGACTGAGTGAAAATGCGCGGCCGTTCTCTTCTCTATCGTCAAGGGGCAGGTCCCCGTGCCCTGCCCTTCCTTTTATCCCGAAACACGAACGTTACCAAGGAGAAGTGCCAAGCTGGAGCTTGGCGGACCGTAGAGAAGGGCAGGCATGGGGACCTGCCCCTACGATAGAGAGAAGAATTGGGCGGGATTTCTACACAGCCTCGATTCGGGGAGGGGCTTCTCTTCTCCATAATAAAGTATGGAACCTGAAAGCATTGATACCGGACAAGTGCCTTCTCAACACCAATCCGGCAAAACATGTCGGGAAAATCTTTCCCACATGGAATGAAACACACCACAATTTCGCGATGGTGGAAACGAGGTCAAAGCGCCTAATCGCCATGATTGCAGAAGCATACGGTTTCACGCGAATGATTGGCATGGCTTCTGCAAAATGGAAGTGCGAATAGAATGTGTACAACGATGGGTTCCACGACGGTGGAATTAGTGAATGGTTGATTAAGAATGACATCCATGTTGATCTGTTGATTACGAGAGACGCAGATTTTCGCTGTTGATCACGAGAGACGACAGCATTTCATGACGCCCATCTGGTTCGGTAAATTTTCGGCGCGGGTATATCGTCTCGGCAACGATGTACCCAAGCGGAAAACCAATTTATGAGGTGAACAATGAAGAGAACCGTGCTTCTTGCGTTACTACTGAGCGTTGCGCTCATGCAGGCGCAGGTCCGGTTGAAGGACATCGCCGGTTTCAGCGGTCTGGAATCGAAGCAGCTCATCGGTTATGGGCTGGTGATCGGTTTGGACGGCAGCGGCGACGGCAGCAGCAGTCAGATGACGATCCAGTCCATCAAGAACATGATGGAGCGGTTCGGTCTGACCATCGCGCAGAACAAGATTCGCCCCAACAACGTGGCGGCGGTGATTGTAACCGCGACGCTTCCGGCGTTCGCCAAGTCGGGGAGTACGTTCGACGTGACGGTATCCTCGGTGGGCGACGCCAAGAGCCTTGAGGGCGGGACGCTTCTGATGACGCCGCTTCTCGGTATCGATGAAGAACTCTACGCCATGGCGCAGGGCGCGGTGTCGATCGGCGGATTCAATTCGAGCGCAGCGGGAACGAAGCTGCGTAAAAATTTTGCGCTGGTGGGCAGGATTCCGGGCGGCGCGGTCGTCGAGAAGGAAGTTTTCAGCCAGATGCTCTACAACGGCGAGCTGCTCGTCAATCTTCACAATCCCGATTTCACCACGGCGCAGCGGGTCGCGACGGCGATCAACGAGTATTTCGAATACCGTCTGGCAGCGCCGGAAGACGCAAGTTCCGTGCAGATCGTGGTACCCGATTCGGTGCTGGTGCAGAAGAAGCTGATCGGCTTCATCTCGACCATCGAGAATCTGGAAGTGGTGCCCGAGCAACGAGCGCGCGTGGTCATCAACGAGCGGACCGGAACCATCGTAGCCGGCGGAACGTCGAGCTTTCCGAAGTTGCGGTGGCGCACGGCAATCTGATGATCAAGATCAATACCTATTCGCAGACCGAGAGTGTCGGGTTCGCATGATCGAAGAGACGACCGAGTATTCGAACGTCGCGGCGATCAACGAACCTGCGCGCGTCATGGTACTCGAATCGAGCACCGTGCAGGAACTCGCACGCGCACTCAACAGCATAAAAGTCACACACCGCGTGATCTGATATCCATTTTTCAATCGCTCAAGGCAGCCGGCGCACTCCAGGCCGAACTGGTCATCATGTAGGAGTTTGACATGATCACAATCGAACAACAAGAGGCGTTGCAAGTTCAACGGATGGACACTGAGAAGTACAAGAAACTCGGTGAACAACTGAAGGACTACGACCGCGAGAAGGCGGAAGAGGCAGCGCGTGAGTTCGAGGCGATTTTCGTCCGTCAGATGCTGGCAGCCATGACCGAGACACTCGAAAATTCGTCCATGGTGGGCGATGCGCCTGGTAGCGACTGGTATCAGGAGATGTTCCTGCAGAAGGTCGCTATGGATATCGCGGAGAAGGGTGATCTGGGTATCTCGAAGCAGATCATGAAACAGCTCGATTCACAGCAGCAGAAGCCCATCGAGAGTATTCGCGACCTTTCGGACAGAGACTATATACGAACGAAATCGGTTGTGACAGCGACCGCGACTGGAGCTACCACTCCAATCGGCAAGACACTCGCACAGAGGTTGCGGCAATACGAGCCGGTTATCGTGGAAATTGCCGGACAGTACGGCGTCGATGAGAAGCTGGTGAAGGCTGTGATTGCGCAGGAGAGCTACGGCAATCCCAACGCGGAATCACACGCCGGCGCAAAGGGTCTGATGCAGCTTATGGACAAGACGGCGGAAGGACTGGGCGTAACCGATTCGTTCGATCCTGAGCAGAACATCGAGGGTGGCGTGCGCTACCTGAAGATGATGATGGATCGCTACGAGGGCGATGTGAAGCTCGCACTGGCGGCATACAACGCCGGCCCCGGGAATGTCGATAAATACGACGGCATTCCGCCCTTCAAAGAGACGCAGCACTACGTGCGCAGAGTTTTGGATTATTATCAATCGATACAATAAAGAAGGAGTCAAGATGGATACCCTGAAGAGAGATTTTTTCGACGCGTGGGAGGAAGAAATCGCCTCCTACCAGGAAGTGGCGCTGATCCTTTCGGAACAGAAGTACGCCCTGATGAAATGGGATATCCGTCAGTTCCAGGATGTCAGCCAGCGTGCGGCTTTATTAATCGGCAGAGCACACAACAGCACCAACGAGCGAAACGACCTTATGGAAACGCTGGTGTTGACTGTGGGTTCCGATGTCGAGGAGACCTCGCTCAAAAACATCGATCGTGTCTTTACCGAGCCGGAAGAGCAGGAGAAGGCGCAGGTGTTCTTCAAGGTCTTTGCCAACACGCTCAAGACTATCGACAAGCTCTCCGCGGAGAATAAAGAACTCATCCGCACAGGACTTGAGATGGTAGGTGACAACCTGGAATGATCGCGGATATCATTGATCGCGACCGCGTTTACAGTCGCGTCGGAATGATCAGCCAGAAGAGAAGCTCGATTCTCCTGAACAAGAGGATCTAAGCATGTTCAACATCCTGTCCATAGGGCGAAAAGCCCTCATGAACGCAGAACAGAATCTGCAGACGACGGGGCACAACATCGCCAACGTGAATACGGAAGGCTTCAGTCGTCAACGAGTGGTTCAGGTAAGCAGCGACGCGACATCCGATTCGCTGTTCTACTACGGAAACCGGCGTGGAAGCAGTGCGGATCGAGCGCATGAGGGATCTCTACCTGGACAACAACTTCCGCGAGGAGAACTCGGAACTCGGTTACTGGAGCCGCTCCGCGGAGAAGCTCTCGGAACTTGAATCGGAGCTGAATGAGCTTGGCGACTACGGTCTCGCTGTCGATCTGAACGCGTTCTGGGACAGTTGGGAAGCGCTTTCGGACAACCTCGATGGACAACACCTTCCGGCTTACGCTGCTCGAATCGGCGCAAAGCCTGTCCGACTCCTTTTCACGCGCTACACACGACCATTTCCGACAAATACGCCGAAGTCGGATAAAGAAATTCGGGACATCGCATCGACCGTCAACGGCATCGGCGACCAGTTGGCGACGCTCAACATGCAGATCCAGCAAGCCGAACAGACCGGCACGATCCCCAACGATCTGCTGGATAAATGGGACAAGCTGCTGGACGACCTCTCCGAGTACGGAGATATCAGCGTTCAGACCCACAACGACGGCAGCCGGGTGGTCTATTTCGGTTCGGATCAATTGGTCCTCGCACGATTCCTCGCGCCATCTGCGGGTTTACACGAGCAACACCGATGGCCTCGAGACCAGCAGGCTCGTATGGAGCGACCACCAATACGGGCATCAACGGGGCTTCAGAACGGTCAGCTCGCGGGACTCATGAACCTGCGCGACAACCAGCTCACAAGCTACATGGAGAAGCTGGACAACCTCGCAGTGAATCTTGCGCAACAGCTCAACGCCATCCACAGACAGGGTACCGGGCTTGGCGATCCGCCATCCACCAATCTCGACTTCTTCGCATCCGATATAACCGGCGCTGCCGATTTCAGGCTTTCAGACGAGATCGCCGCTTCGCCGGATAAAATAGCCGCCTCGCTGGGCGGGCGAAGAGGGCGACAACCGTGTCGCATTGATGATTACCGCGCTTCGGTCCGAGGCAACGATGGGCAATCAGTCGTTCGGAGAGTATTATGGATCCATGCTTTCCTCGATCGGCAGAGGACTCGTCCAACGCCCGCGACCCAAAGCGATATGCTTGAATTGACGGCAACGCAGGTCGATAATTACCGCGAATCGGTAAAAGGGGTATCGATCGATGAGGAATCGGTAAATCTGTTGAGTTACCAGAGATCTTATCAAGCGGCTGCCAAGGTCGTCGAAATGGCTGATGAACTCATGGGAACAATCATGGGTCTTGTCCGCTGATAACCAGGGAAGGTTTAATGTGCCGCAAGGCATACAAAGGCACCAAGGAAGGTGAAAGATGTTATTATTAACCAGAAAAGATTGGCGAGTCGATCATCGTCGGCGACGAAATCGAGATCGTGCTCGCAGAGATGAACAAAACATCGGCACGAATCGGTATTAAAGCGCCGCGCGCGCTTCCGGTATATCGAAAAGAAATTTACGAGAAAATCCTCAAGGAGAACCAGAAGGCGTCCAAGGCCGTTATCGATCAGTCTGCGTTCGATAAGCTGAACGAACTGCTGAGCGGTAAAATGGGAGGTTAATGTGCGAGTCACAACCCAGATGGCGTTCCATAATTTGTATGGCGAGGTCAGCAAAAACCTCGAGAAATACAGGGAACTGCAGGAAATAATCAGTAAAGAAAGGACACTCATCAACCCGTCGGACGATCCGACCGGAACATCGATGTACACCAAGTATCAGATCGATCTATCTGCGACGCAGCGATACCAGGCGAACATGGATGAACGCCGAGCAGTATCCTGACAGCTACCGAGCAGTGTCTGCAAGAGCTCAGCGAATTATTGACCCGGGCAAGGGAAGTAGCCGAGCTGAATGCAACCGAAACTGCTGATACTTCCGTCCATCAGGTTGGCTCGACAGAAATAGCCGAAATCCTTGATCAGATGTTCCAGACACTCAATACAAAACAAAGCAATCGCTACCTTTTCTCGGGATACAACACGGATGAGCAGGCTTATCTGAGCTACGGCAGGATTCTGCCGGGATACGCCTCGTCAGCCAACACCTACGAGGGTGTCATGACTACATCCGGAGAATTCACGGGAGACGCCGAAAAGGAATACCTTGTCCGTATCATCTCGGGTGGAGAGCTGGGTACAGCGCAATACCAGATATCCGGAGATGGCGGTGAGACCTGGGGCAGCGAGTTGACATTGACTGGGAACATTGCGGTCTATGACGATGTGAATGGAGAGGATCTCGGCGTTCGGGCGGATTTTTCCGCTGGAACGTTCGCGGAAGGCGTTGAATTCAAGGTTTATGTCCGTGCCGGCAGTTACAACGGTGATGACGGACAGATCGACTTCAATATGAGTCGAACCAGTCGTATAAACAACCAACGTAACAGGCCAGCAGGTGGCAGAAAATACCGGACTGATCGATACCATGTACAATCTCAAGATCGCACTGGAAAACAATGACACCACTGCCATATCCGATGCGCTGGCAGGCCTGCGCGACGTCCAGGACACGTTCGAGAATCTCCTGGCGGAGACAGGCATCCGCATGAATCGGATAGAAGTCGCCCGGAATAACATGGTGGCAACCGAAGAGAACCTGTTGTCTTGCATCGAGAATATATCGCAACCCGATCTGATCGACGCGATCTCGGAGCTGTCAATGGTCGAGACGGCGCTCTCGTCTTCTACTTCGGTGCTGGGAAGTATTTTAACTGAAAGTCTGCTCAACTATATCTAAGAAAAGAGGGTAGTAATATGAAGATCAAAACGAAACGTTTCGGCAGAGATTGAAATCGATCCGAAAACCAAGATCACCTTTCCAAGCGGAATACTCGGTTTCGCCGGCTATAAGGACTATGTCCTGATCGACGCCAACAAGAAATCACCCTTGAAATGGCTGCAGAGCATGGAATCACCCGACCTCGCGTTCGTGGTGACCGATCCGCTCATCTTCAAGCCCGACTACCAGATTCGTCTCTATCGCGCCGATCTGGAGGAAATCAAGGTGGATTGACCCGGCTCGAGTCGCGCAGCTTGTTATCGTCACCGTACCCAAGGATCCCGGCAAGATGACCGCGAATCTCAATGGGTCCGCTGCTGATCAACACCGAAAACAACCTCGGCAAACAGGTGGTGCTGGATCACCCCGACTACGACCTGAAGTATCGTCTGCTGTCCGACGACGCAGTCGCAAAGGCCGGCTGAATGTAGTTTACGGTTTGTAACGTATCAATTACAACCCAGCTTCCGGTGCCCTGCATCGGGGTTGGGTTTTCTTTTATGGATGTCGCCGCAGTCCATTAAATCAGGCTCTGTTGCATATTTGGTGGGTGAGTTGGTTTTTTTCTGTAGGCGCCGATCTCTACTCTGAGTATTTAGCGAATATACCGGATTACCACATGTAGGGAGCATCTATGGGGAAACAACCCCCCTTTATCCCCCCTTGTCAGGGGGGGTGAGGAAACGATGGTGGCTATCTCTTCAACCCCCCTGACAAGGGGGGATAAAGGGGGGTTGTTTCTCTTGTAACCATAAAACGAAGCAACATTCTTTGATCGGAAATGTCGCATTTTCACACAGTCTGGGAGATCGGCGCTTACAGAAAATAGAACAGACGCGCATCGACTTTGTTGTATTTACCCAA
>CAXXPU010000012.1:0-133788 GCA_963666875.2 Cloacimonadales bacterium (SeqCode) | reverse complement strand
AAGCCGGATTTCGATAGACCATTACTGATCTTCTCCGCCATCATCCTGCCGTAGTTCGACGGCCTTCTGGTACCGACGACTGCCAGCACTCTCCGGAAATCGTCCTGCCGCAGTTCGCCGCGATAGAAGAGATACAGAGGCGGGTAGTATATCGATTTGAGCAGCGATGGATAGCCTTCGTCGAGCAGGCTGACGAACCGGATATCCAGCTTCTCGATCAGCTTCGCTTCCTTCTTGAAATCGCCTGGCTTCAGTGGCTTCGCAAGTTCGGCAATCGCTTCCGGGGTAAGGAAATCGCATGCCTTGAACCGCGATGCGGGACTTCCCAGGAATTCTTCGGGCTCACCGAACATCCTGACCAGTTGTAGCGATTTGGTCAGCCCAATCGACGCGATCGAAGTCAGTCTAATCCAGGAGAGAATCCGCTTCATCCTGCTTCCGGATGGTGTCGTAGAGTACGCGCTTGAGTTTGTCCGTATTGATATGCGCCACGGAGGAGATGGGGATGATCTGCTCGTGGAGCTTGTTCTTGAATTCCTTTGCGATCAAGGCGGCGATCTCGTCCCGATCCTCTTCCGGATGGTGTCGATCTTGCTGAGCGCGATGATATGCGGCTTTTTGTCCATGTGCGGATCGTAGAGGTGCAGTTCCTTCTTCAGCGTCTGATATTGCTTAACCGGGTCGATCTCGTCGATATCGATCAGAAACAGCAGAACGCGCGTCCGCTCGATGTGCCGCAGAAATTGAATGCCGAGACCCTTTCCCTCATGTGCACCCTCGATGATTCCGGGAATGTCCGCCATCAGGAACGACTGGTAGTCTTGCAGATGGATCACGCCCAGCGAAGGTTCGAGTGTGGTGAACGGGTAGTTGGCGATCTTGGGATGCGCCGCGGAGATCGAGCTGAGAAGCGTAGATTTCCCGGCGTTTGGGAATCCGACAAGACCGACGTCCGCCATCAAACGCAACTCCAATTCCAGATCGAAGAATTCTCCCGGACGACCGGCGTCTGCGCGGCGCGGCGCCTGGTTGGTTGCTGTGGCGAACCGCGTGTTACCCCTGCCGCCGATCCCACCGGTGGCGAGAACGACTTCCTGACCGTGCTCTGTGATATCGGCGACCTTTTTTCGCTTTTCGTCGGAGATCTCGTAAATCAGGGTTCCCAGCGGAAAGCGCAGCACGACGTTTTCACCCGCGTGCCCGGACTTGTTGTTGCTGCCGCCGTGTTCTCCATTACCGGCTTCGTAAAGCTTCGAGAAACGGTATTCGATGAGTGTGTTGAGGTTCTCGTCACCCATGGCGATCACATCACCGCCCTTACCGCCATCGCCCCCGTCAGGACCACCCTTGGGCACGAATTTCTCTCGCCGGAAACTGATGGCGCCGGCACCGCCATCCCCAGCTTTTATCTTGATCTTGGCAAAATCGATAAACATATTCATTCCTTCATTGTAATGGTCGATTCATATTATCATCGACTCGCGACGTCAATCGTTTTTTCTTCCGATATACAAATGGATTACGAACCGTAAAGTTTAGAATCGTCTTTTATATATCCCACTGCTGTGGAAAATGATTAATATTACGGTATCATCGATACTGGTTTTCCGAGCTGAAACGCAGGGAGTTCAATAAAGAATAGCCGGTTCAATCTGCATGAAAATCCAATCACATTCTACGAAATGATTGACACTTACATGTCACTCGCATTATTATTTTAGGGTGAGGATGAACACATAATGAATGTAAAAAACAAGAAACCGATACCATCCCGAGAAGAACTGTTGACTCGCTGCAAGGATCTCGAGCGGCAAATCAACGAACTAACAACGGAACTTGCACTTAGAACCTCTCCGGTCATGACCCCGCAACTTCGAGCCTTCTTCGAACAAAGTCGCGATGGTATTGTCGTTATCGACATGCAGCGAAGGATACTCGATGCTAATCAGGCCTTTTGTTCCATGGTTGGATATTCTCTCGAAGAACTCAAGAGTATTGATGGTATCGCCAACATAACTGTTGAGAAATGGCGTCAGTGGGAACTTGAAGAAATTGGCGAGATACGACTGAAGAAGAACGGGTATTCCGGACTCTATGAGAAAGAATACATCCACAAGAATGGGACGATAGTTCCAGTGGAAGTGCAATCATACGTTGGATTGAACAGTCAGGGAATTCCCGATTATCTCTGGGCTATTGTTCGCGATATAACGGACAGAAAGCAGAGCGATCTCGCATTGAAAGAGCGCGAAGAGAAACTCAGAAGCTATTTCGATAATGCACCGCACGGCGTGTTTATCGCCAATAAAAAAGGAGAGTATGTTCAGGTCAACCCGGCAGCATGCAAGATGACGGGGTATTCGGAAGAAGAATTGGTTGGGATGAACCTGAGAAATACCATACCGGATGGCCAGTTAAACGAATCGGTGAAGCATTTCCAGCGAGTTATCGAACAAGGTTCCGCAGATGCCGAGTTGCAATATCGACGGAAAAACGGCGAAATCCGCTGGTGGCACATTGCTGCGGTAAGATTATCCGATAATCGGTTTCTCGGCTTCACCACCGACACGACCGATCGGCATAAAGCCGAAGAAAAATATGCGACACTATTCAAAGAAATCCTCAATGGATTTGCATTGCACGAGATCATCTGTGACGATGATGGAAAGCCGGTTGACTATCGTTTCCTGACGGTCAATCCTGCCTTCGAGAGAATGACGGGACTCAAGGCATCTGAGATCATCGGGAAAACGGTTCTCGAGGTTCTACCCAAAACAGAGCCGTTTTGGATCGAAACATACGGTAAAGTCGCGTTGACGGGTGAATCCGTTAAATTCGAAAACTACTCGCGTGAACTGGATGAGTATTTCGAAGTAACCGCCTATCGAACGGCTCCCGCTCAGTTTGCAACAATTTTCGAGGATACCACAGAACGGGAACACGCGCTAAAGGCCTTGCGCATTAGCGAAGAACGCTATCAGTCATTCATCGATACACACATTGATTTGATTTATATCAAGGATGAGAATCTCAGATACCTTGTTGTCAATGAAACCATTCTCGGAAAAATGAACAAATCGCGCGATCAGGTAATTGGAAAGACCGATCACGAATTGATAGATGAAGAATTCGCTAAGATGGCCGAATCATCGGATCGCGAGGCGTTGCGCCTCAATAAGCCGATAACAAGGATTGAACGAATTCGCGGAAGAGTTTTTGAATCATTGAAGTTTCCATTGAAGTTGGATGGTGACACAATCGGTGTTGGTTCGATCATACGTGATATTAGCGATAAAGTACGTACAGCAGAAACCATCGAGCGATTGAACGAGCGTTTCGAACTCGCTGCCACGGCAGGTAAGTTGGGTGTATGGGATCTCGATATCATGGGTAATCGGCTTGAATGGGATGACAGAATGTTGGAGCTCTACGGTATCAGCAGAGAAGAGTTTGGCGGGAAATACGAAGACTGGAGCAGATACGTTCTGCCGGAAGATGCAGAAATAACTGAGCGCAAAGTACAGGCGGCCATTCAGGAGGGAAAACGACTCGATTTCGAGTTCAGGATCACACGGAAAGATGGATCGATTCGCTTTATTAAGGCCGACGGTGTCGTCCTGCTGGACGAATCCCACAAGCCGTACCGAATGACCGGGATCAACTACGATATCACCGATCGAAAGGAAATGGAAAAAGCACTTCTGGAACGTGAGAACTATTTGAATCGAATCATCCAGACAACTGTCGATGGATTCTGGATCGCGAATCGAAAAGGGGATTTGCAGGAAGTCAATGACGCCTATTGCGCCATGATTGGCTATCGTCGGGATGAGTTGTTGAATATGAATATCGCCGACCTTGCTGCATTCGAGGACCAGCAGGCCATTGAAGCGCAAATCAGAAACACATTTCAGGTCGGATCAGAAATTTTTAATACTGTACACCGCAAGAAAAACGGTGAATTGCTTCCTGTCGAGATATCAGTATCCTATCTGGATGAGCACGGCGGTCAGGTCGTTTGCTTCTGCCGGGATTTGAGTGAGCGCATCAAAGCGGAAGAAGCTCTACGCAGCAGCGAAACACTGGCTCGAACGGTTATCGAGAATTCTCCGATCGGTATATCGGTTCGCAGCACAACCGGTCAATTGCTGCTCCACAATCAGGCATGGCTGGATGTCTGGGAAATGACCCAGGAACGATTACAACAGGATTTGAAAGCACGTGAAAAACTCCACCTTGATGATCGGGATGAGTACCTTTCCGTGCATCAAAGAGAAGTGCAGCGAGTTTATCGCGAGGGTGGGACCTATTATATTCCCGAAGTCGAAACGACAGGAAAGCGTTCCCTGAGCGGCCAGAAGAGATTCCTAAGTCAGCATTTCAGCGGAATAAAGAATAACAAAGGCGAAGTCGAGCGCGTGGTGATCCTGACGAGCGACATCACCGAGCGGAAGCTCGCAGAAGAAGAGCTGCGCAGGAGCGAGGAACGTTTCAGATCGTATGTGGAAAATGCCAGCGATATCGTGTTCGCGTTCAACCCTGAAGGTGTTTTCACGTATATTTCTCCCAACTGGCTCCACTTTATCGGTGAACCAGCCGAAAATGCGATTGGAAAAACATTCGAATCTTATGTTTTCCCGGAAGACATGTCGAAATGCTATCAGTATTTCGAGAATATTCTCACAACCAGAACCGAAATCACAAATTTCAGTTTCCGCATCCTGCATCGCGATGGAACCTATCGGTGGCTCGTAGCCAGCGGAGCCTGCGTCAAAGACAAGAATGGCATTGTTACCAGTATTGTCGGAATCGCTCGAGACGTGACCGAAGCAAAAAAGGCCGAGGCAGAACGTGAACGTCTGATCGCCGCCATCGAACAGGCGGATGAAATGGTGGTGATCACGGATCAGAAAGGTACTATCGAATACATTAATCCCGCATTCGAGAAAGTTACAGGCTATACACGCGATGAAGCCCTCGGCAAGAATCTCAGCATCCTGAAAAGCGGTGAGCAGGGTGATGATTTCTACGATAGAATGTGGAAGGATATCTCCGGAGGAGAGGCCTGGAAGGGTCGATTTGTTAACAGGAGAAAAGACGGATCGCTGTATTCTGAGGAAGCCAGCATTTCTCCGATCCGTGATTCCGGTGGCAATATCACCAATTTTGTCTCCGTTAAACGGGATATTACCCGAGAACTGGAGATGGAGCGGCAGTTCATGCAGTCGCAGAAAATGGAAAGCGTTGGAAGACTTGCCGGCGGAATTGCCCACGACTTCAACAACATGCTGCTGGTTATCCTCGGTCACGCCGAATTGATTCTGGACGACGACGACCTGAATCTGGACTTGATCGAAAGCATCCGCGAAATACAACACGCAGCGCAGCATTCGGCCGATCTGACCCGACAGCTACTCGCCTTTGCCCGGAAGCAGACCGCTTCGCCCAAGGTTCTCGATATCAACCATACCGTCGAGAGTATGCTGAAAATGCTCCACCGGCTGATCGGCGAAAGCATCAAGCTGGAATGGTTCCCGGGACAGAAAGTCTCCCCCATCCGGATCGACCCGGCGCAGCTCGACCAGATCCTGGCAAACCTCTCAGTCAACGCCAGGGATGCGATCGACGGACACGGGAAAATCCTCATCGAGACCGACAATGCGACGCTCGATGAGGCGTATTGCAAACAAGCGAGCGGATGTATCCCCGGCGACTATGTTAAACTCTCCTTCTCAGACAACGGACGCGGCATGGACAAATATACCCGTCAGCAGATTTTCGAACCGTTCTTCACGACCAAGAACGTCGGAGAAGGAACCGGACTGGGACTGGCGACCGTCTATGGCATTATCATGCAGAATCACGGTTACATCAATGTTTACAGCGAGCCGGGCAAAGGAACGACCTTTCATATCTACCTTCCCGCCCTGCAGGAATTCCATGTCCAGCCTCAATCGCAATTGAGAGTTCTTCCGCCTTTGGGAAACGCCGAGAGAATCCTCATGGTTGACGATGAACCCGCAATCCTGCGAATGGGACGAACCATGCTGGAACGCCTCGGTTATCAGGTTATCACGGCGCAATCACCCAATGAGGCGATCAATATCGCCAAACAATACGACGAAGAAATCGACCTGCTCGTTACCGACGTCGTCATGCCCGAAATGAACGGCAGCGATCTGGCAAAATTGCTGACACAGCGCTATCCGAAGATGAGGCACATGTTCATTTCCGGTTATACCGCCAACGTGATCACCCGCCAGGGAATTATCAAGAACGACGTGAATTTCCTGCAGAAACCCTTTTCGTTCCTCTCGCTGGCCACCTGCGTCAGGAAAGCGCTCGAAAAGACCGAATAGCGTGCTTTGTCAGGCTGGGGCAACAAAGCTATGAAAGAAGGGCAGACACGGAGGTCTGCCCATAGCGATCTGTAAATATTATTACGACAAGTCGAATTTACAACGTTCAAGGTTTCGTTTCCGATAAATCGGAAGCCGAACTATTTCATCATCAGCATCTTACGGACTTGAGAACGATTGTCCGTTCGTAAACGATACAGATAGACACCGTTGGAAACCGGCTTTCCGTAATCATCGGTGCCGTTCCAAACGACGGTTTTATCCTGGCCCGGTTCTTCCAGTCCATCGATCAGCGTACGAACCTTCTGCCCCCTCGTGTTGTAGATCACGATCGAGACCGGTTCCGTCTCACCTGCCATACCACCGAGGCTGTACCGGATGGTCGTCTCCGGATTGAACGGATTGGGATAATTGCCATCGAGCGCGGTAACCTCGTACACGGAGGGTGGCACTTCCGGATCCTCTTCGATAATCGTAATCGAGACCGGCCCGAAGAACTGCACCGAGCCATTCATCTCGACACTCTCAAGCCAGTAGTAATAGGTACAATCCTTCTCGACCTCGACATCCACGAATCGGTAGGAATTTTCCTGACTCTGGTTGTGCGCTTCGATGGGACTGACAGTCAGACGGATCACCTGGGCGGGATCGTCGTTTTCGCCGCGCTGGACATGATATCCCAGCATGTCGCTTTCGCTCTGCGTGATCCACTCGAGTTGCACGTACGACTCGGCGGTCATCGTCGCGGAGAAGCCGCTCAGCTCGACCGGCAGGGTGGTCTCCTCGCCATTGTTCATGACGAATATTGCGGTGTCTGGGTCAAACGTCCAGAAGAAAGTGGCTGTCTGCTCATCGGGATCCCACACAACTCTGTAGATAATCTGCCACGTTACACCATCAAACCACACGAGTTCGTCTGGCGTGAACGGAAGATCGGTGAAGTACAGCACCACCTGCACAGAATCGACGGTGCCAGTGAGACGAATCGTGTAGGTCAGGCTCGCGTTTGTGGTGTCCGGCACCTCACTGTTACCGCTTTCAATGAATATATAAATGGTTAAGGTATCTCCGTATTCGCTGGGTGTGATGAACAAACCAGGGAGAACGATCACCGGACCGTTTCCATCGTAGTCATGGGATTCGAGCGGCTCCGCCTCCACCTGCTGCGATTCGCCTTCCGCCGGTTGGCCGTGGTAATAGCCACATCCGGAGATCATGGAGCCGAAGCCATCGTTTATCATGAAATACCCGATACCGTCTCGATCAAGACTATCGAACGTCCACACGAAGGTAACGGTCTGGCTTATGTGGTCCCAAGAGACGACGTTCACGTTCCTCCGCCATCCGCCATCGAAATACACCAACTCGTCCGGAGAAAAAGGCAATCCATCGTAGTGCAACACCACCTCCACGGGATAATCGGTGCCTGTCAGGGATATCATGTAGGACAGGCTTGCGTGATCCAATCCGAATCCGCCATAGCTATTGTTAATGACCGCCACATCCACTGTAATCGTAGCGCCGGATTCTTCCGGGTCGATCTCCACATCCGGCTCGACGACAAACGTACTGCTGTCGCCGAGATAATTGTAGGGATCGAGCGGCTCGACCGGCACTTCAAGAGCCTCGCCTTCCGCCGGTCTGCCGCTGGCGCTGCCTGTGCCGGGCGTAAAATACGAGAATATATAAGCGGAGCCGGAAGCATTGCCGTTAACATCATCCCAACACGCACCCACAAGCACATTTCCGCCCGAGATATCTACACCACTGCCGAAATTGTCGCCTACGGACCCATCGCTGGCAAGTAGCTTGGTTCGCTGGCTCCACGTATCGTCATCACAATGAAATACGTATGCGGAACCAGAAGTACCACCCAAATCGTCATCGCCAATTGCACCGACAACAGCATTGTTGCCATCTATGGCAACAGTATATCCGAACAAGTCATCCCCTGCGACATCGTTTGCCAGTAGTTTATCATACTGGATCCATATACTACCATATCGGCGGTATAAGTATGCTGAACCGGAATCTACGCCGCGATCATCATCGTAGCATGCTCCCACAAGAGCATAGCTGCCCGAGATATCCACAGAACTGCCGAAATAGTCTCCCTCCGCGCCATCGTTGGCGGTGAGTTTGGCCTGTTCTGTCCACGATGTGCCATCTCCGTAAAACACGTAAGCGGAACCGGAGTTAATGCCGTTATCATCATCCCATGTCGATCCTACAATGACGTAACTGCCATCTATGGCGACGCACCATCCGAAGAGATCAAACGCATTGCCATCGCTGGCGGTAAGCTTCGCCTCCTCCTCCCAAAAAATGCCGTCCCGAAGAAATACATAAGCGGAACCGGAATCCATGCCGTTATCGTCATCGAAACGAGATCCTACAACTGCGTAGTTCCCTGAGATTGCAACGCCAAGACCGAATTGGTCCTCCTCTGTTGTATCGGCACCCAAAAGCTTGGCCTGATATATCCACGATGTGCCTTCCCGATGAAATATGTATGCGCAACCGGCATAGTGACCTCTTTCGTCATCGTGAGATGAGCCCACAATGATGTAGTCACCCGAGATGGAGACTGGACGACCGAAATAACTGTCTTCACCCCCGCTACCTAAGTTTAAGGTAGTCTGTGGATTCCAGGTAGAGCCATCCCAGTGAAACACATAAGCTGCGCCGGCATCAACAAACTCATTGTTATCATCAAGATACGCACCGACAACGGCGTAATCGCCATCGATTGAGACTGAATAGCCGAACCAGTCATTTGCCTCTCCGTTGCCGGCGAGGAGTTTCTGGACTTCGTTCCAATTCGCGTGGATAAAGTTTACCGTGAAGACAGTGATAAGCAGGATAAAAAGTGCCTTTTTCATGATCGAACTCCTTTCCATTTTTCATGGATATGGTGGTTGATGTCGTGCCGGTCTCATTTCTGAGCCGGATTTGGTTTTGTTGATCATGTTTGAAGAGAATACCAGTTGTCACCCCGGCAGCCGGTATATTTAACCGATATAAATGATGTATATAGCGATGAATTAAGATTTGTCAAGTGATTGTTTGCGGTTTTTTGGGGAAGAGAAACAATAACCCCTGTACATCCGGGACGTTGGTAACAGATTAGCCCGGAGACATAGGTTACACTTTTATGGTTTCCTGTCCAGTATTCTCCCTCATCCCGGCATGCCGGGATGAGGGAGAATTTCGCGCCTCGCCGAGGCTTGTTTTAATCGGGATCAATTTCATCGTTCTGATATCCAGATCCGTAATCGGCGTCTGGTAGTAATAAATGCGCCAGATACCATCACGATCCTCCAGCTCTTCCAAGGCAACATATTCACCTGCGAGAAGCTCACTTACAAACACTCTCTTTCCATGTAATTTCACCTCACCGGTATCCTTGATTTTACGCTTTTCAAAGTCTTCAGGATACTCCGGACCGAATATCTTAAGCGGATATTTGCGCAGGCTCGGTTGATATACCGACGCCGGTGGGTGTCCTCCCAAAGCCTCATGAGGACGAATCGTATTGTACTCTTCTATAAAAGCGTTAAACGCTTCCTGCTGGGATAACATATCGCGCGCTGGGGGCTTGCAGGTTTCATGCTTCAGTGTACGATGCATCCGCTCATGACGACCATTCTGCTGGGGTTTACCCTTCTCGATTCGCTCAAGCGTTATGCCGAGTCGAATCAGATGAAGCCAGAATCGACTCAAGCCCGTTTTACTCGCAATGCAAAACGGAACTCCGTTATCAGAACGGATACTGTCCGGCAAACCATACTGCTGAAAAGTCCAGTCAAGCCAATGCTCGCAATCCTTGTGGTTCGTGCTCGGAAGCGCATGACAACACAAAAGGAAACGACTGAAATTGTCGGTGATCGTCAGCGGATAGCAATACTCGCCATTAAAAAGCCGAAATTGACCCTTATAGTCAATACTCCAGATGGCATTACTGCAGTTGCATTCACCGAAGGGCTGGCTGTATGGCGGTACATGACTACGTACCAAACGATGTTTCACTAGACCGTGACGTTTCAACCATTCGCCTGCTGTACTCGCTGCTGGCCAGTCGATGGTTGAATCCTGGTTCTGTAACGCGTGTATTATCTTGCGCGGACCCCAACTCAAATGTGCAAGCTTCATGTTGATAATCATTTCAAGGATCTCGGGCGGGGTCTGATTCGGGTGGCTGTGCGGAGCACTGCTGCGAGCCAAAGCCCAGTTCGCTGGATCTTCCTTATAACGATTGATCCATTTGTAGATCGTTTTACAGGATACTCCATATATCCGATGTAAATCTACTACCGTATATTGATCGCTAAGATAATCTCCTATCAACTTATGGAGTTGATCATACTTCGTTGTTCTCTGAAAGGGCATAGGCTCTCCTCAATGCTTTTTGAGTATTACCTATCTTCCCGGTCTATTTTGTCACCTATCTTCCCGGTTTGTACCCCCCCTTTATCCCCCCTTATCAGGGGGGTGAGAGAACGGACAAGCTTACGATCCGATCACTTTCTCACCCCCCTGAGAAGGTGTAGGTTTTCGGAACGAAAACCTGTATCTCTATAATGGGATAAAGGGGGTTATTCCTATCTGTCTAGTTCAATTCGATCAGAAATTGGTCGTCCACATCCAGGATCGAGGCAGGATACTGGACGCTGGAGCCGTCTTCCAGTTCGACCGTGAAAGCGTAGGAAATATCGGATGAATCGGACGATGGTGTCAGCCGATAATACCAGGACGTTCCGGGCGGAACACCCTCGTCGCAGATCGGGATATTGTTCTCTTGCAGAAGTCCGTCTTTGTATCTGTCGTACAGCACCCGAGCCACCTCGACATCGCAGTTGTTAATCACCTTCACGCAGGCGTGCGTAGGCGCCGCATAGACGTCGAGCGTCTTGCCGTCTTCGATTTCAACTTGCGTTTCATTGGTGTAGCCGCTGGTGGATCCGGCATAGATCAGAAAGGTCTCTCCCTCGATAAGCAGATCGTAGTTCTTCGCATTGGTATCGAATATCTCCCAGTCCTTATCGACATCGAGCTCGACCGTTACCGAACCGCTGTCCGGCACCTCGTAGGACGATCCGTCGATCGTGAAGAACAGTAAGTGTTTCGTGTCGTTCTTGACGCGCAGCTCACCGGAGCTGTCACAGCCAGTCAAGATCAGCGCGAAGGCAAGTATTGGCAGAACCCATTTCATAATTACACTCCCAGGTATTTTTCCAGTTTCGATCCGAGTTTACCCGCTGCCACCGTATTATTGAGGGTGATCAGCCGCGGATCGTTCAAGGCTTTTAACAGTTTTAATTCCGATTCTTTTTGCGGATATACGATGATGTAGGCATTCTTGAGTTGATCCCTTCTGCGGGTCGTGTTCACGATGGAAAGCGACATCCCGCCGTGACCCTTCATCTTTATAAAGATCACGCTGATATCCGCATCGACCTTGTCGCGGATCATGTCTTCCATGGAGCGAAAATGCCGTGCTTCAACCTCGCGATCTCGCAACGTTGACTGAAGCTCGTGACTGAAGCTCTCATCGTCTGAGCAGATGTACATCGTGGTGTTTTTCAAATCGAAGCTCGTCTTCTGCTTGCCCGTGATCACCTCTTTCAGTTTCGCGACCAGCTTCTTGGAATCGATAGGCTTCAACAGATAACCGGCAACGCCGAGTTCAGCGGCTTCATTGAAGGTCCTCATATCGTTGAAAGCGGTCATGAAAATGATCGGGATCCGGGCGGTTATCCGCTTTTCTTTCAGGAGCTGCGCGACCTCCATTCCGCTCATTTCGGGCATCTTCATGTCCAGCAGAATGACGTCCGGTTCGTGTTCGATGACCAACTCCATGGTCCTGGTGCTGTCGTTGGAGACGATCACCTCGTAATCGGTCTTGCTCTCCAGCATCTGTCGCACGATGTCGGTCACCACCGGCTTGTCGTCAACCAGCAACACCACGCTACGCTGCCTCTCCGCCGTATCTTTCGGCTGTTCTTCCGCCTTTTTGTGGATATCGTAGTGGGATAGCTTGTTCTTGTCGGCGAAATCCATCTCGGCATACTGATACAACAGGCTGCGCATTTCGGTATCGTTCATGTTTTCTTCGAAGGCGTATTTATCGCCCCCGAGATGCTGGAAGACAGCCGAGAACACCACGCGCTCGAAGGGAAGCTTCAGCTCCAGTCCGGAAACTTCCTTGCCGTACTCCGAGCGGAAATGGGCATAGCTGCCGGTAATGACCAGCCTATCCTCGGTGATCTCCTCCACCCTCCTGAACTGCGGCATATCCTTCAGCTTGAACCGGATCGCAACATTGTCGGACAGAAGCGGCTTGATCACGTAGCGGGATGACTTGGTATCCACAAGCTCAGGTACGCTCAGTCGATAGGCTTTGGTATTTTTGTAGGTCGTCTCTTCCAGGAGCTCCGACTTGAAGGTATGGTCGAGTCGCTCGAAGCCGATCAGTTCGGACAGATACATGGTAAATTCCGAGAAGTGTTCGAGCAGGTTGTTGTACATCTTCGGTTCGAATTCGGAGATGAGGATCGAATCATTATCGAGATACATCAAATAGGAGGACACACGGTAATCGACGATGCGCAGTTCAATACGATGCGGTTTGACGATGACGCGCCGTAATATCTTCAACGACTTGGTTCGCTTGTCTCCCAGTAATATCATTGCCGTATCGCTCCAGTCTTTTCATATTTAACGGAATACATCAATTTCATTTCACAAGGATAATATAGGTGGAGAAATCCTCCCAGACAACGCCGATTTTGTCCTCCAGCAGGCGGATTACCAAACGGTGTAATCGGTTTGGTGATCTATTGATCCGCCGATATTCGGTTCTGCATCTCTCTTGTCTCGTAGCGCGTGACCGCCGGGCGCACATCAAAGGTCGGATAATCTCACGCCGCTCGGAAATAAGCGCTTACAGCGATGAATATGACCGCAATGTAAAAAACAGCTCTCATTTTCATCCCGTTTCCATCAGGATTAGAATGAGAGCTTGTATATAGTTTGTTTAGCGACAATCCTTTACAGGTTGTAGAAAACGCCCTTGCCGAGGTATTGCGCAGCAGAGCCGAGTTCCTCTTCGATGCGAAGGAGCTGGTTGTACTTCGCGATACGTTCGCTGCGGCAGATCGAACCGGTCTTGATCTGTCCGGCGTTCACGGCGACAGCGAGGTCCGCGATGAACGAATCGCAGGTTTCGCCGCTGCGGTGCGAGATGACGTTGGTGAAGTTGTGCCGCTTCGCCAGTTCGATGGTGTCGAGGGTCTCGGTCAGCGTACCGATCTGGTTGAGCTTAATCAGGATCGAATTGGCTGCCTTTTCCTCGATACCGCGCGCGAGGCGCTTGACATTGGTCACAAAGAGATCGTCGCCCACGATCTGGATCTTTTTACCGAGCTTCTGCGTCATCAGCTTCCAACCGTCCCAGTCGTCTTCTGCCAGACCGTCCTCGATGGACACGATCGGGTATTTGGCGACCATATTGGCGTAGTAATCGACCATCTCGGCGGACGTGAGGCTCGCATTCTCTGCCTTGAGCTGGTACTTGCCATCGACGAAGAACTCCGAGGAAGCCGGATCGAGCGCGATGAAGATATCCTCACCCGGCTTGTAGCCGGCGAGTTCGATCGCCTTCACGATGAAATCGAGCGCTTCTTCGTTGGATTTAAGGTTGGGTGCGAAACCGCCTTCGTCGCCGACCGCAGTGCTGTAGCCGCCCTTCTTGAGGAACTTTTTGAGCGAGTGGAATACTTCCGCCGCCATCTGCAAGCCTGTTCTGAAGTCCGGCGCGCCCAGCGGCATCACCATGAATTCCTGCAGATCGACGTTGTTGTCGGCGTGCTTTCCGCCATTCATGATGTTCGCCATGGGAACCGGGATCACCGACGCGTTGGTTCCGCCGATGTAGCGGTAGAGCGGCATTCCAAGTTCCAGCGACATTGCGCGCGCGCAGGCGAGCGATACGCCGAGGATGGCGTTCGCGCCCAGACGTCCCTTGTTCTCCGTGCCGTCCAGCTCGATCATCATGGCGTCGATCTCTTTCTGGTCGTGGGCATCGAAGCCGAGCAGCTCCGGTCCGATAATATCGTTGACGTTCTGAACCGCGGTGAGGACACCCTTGCCGCCGTAGCGTTCGGGATCTTCGTCGCGAAGTTCGACGGCTTCATGCTCGCCGGTCGATGCACCGCTCGGAACTGCGGCACGGCCGTAGATTCCAGATTCGAGCATGACCTCCACTTCGACGGTGGGATTCCCGCGGGAATCCAGTATTTCTCGTGCATATACACCAATAATTTCTGACATATCAACCTCCTGTTGGTTGCTTCTTCGCTCCGGTCACGATGAACCGGTCTGCATATTTACGAATGAACGTGAAGAATATTGCCGTGAGAACCGCGAACGCAATCACCTGAATGAAGGGATTCAGAAATCGAAGCGATATCAGTCCGGCGATGATGGATGCGAAACCGAGGCTCAGAAGCAGGTATCCGCGACCGACAATCTCGCCGATCAGAAACAGAATCCCGATCAGGAACCACCAGATTTCGTTCAATCTTCTTCCTTATCCTTCGATTCTTCGTCCTTGTTTTTGTAGATACGTTTGACTTTACGTCTGCGGCCGTAGCTGCCGTAACCACCGTAGCCGTAACCACCGTAGCCGTAGCTGCCGTAGCCTTTCTTGTTGTAATAGTTATAGCCGCCGGATCCGCTGGAACGCGAGGTCCGGATACCGAAATACGACATAAGCCGCAGAATGATGGAGAGACCGAAGTAAATCAGGAAGAAAAGCACGGTCAGGAAGATGAACGCGAGCACAAAGTTCTTCACGAAGGAGAGAACTTTCTGGATCACGGTCGTTCCGGTCGATGCGCTAATCAGCACCTTGACCAGAACCGTTGCGGTTTCTTTGTTCATCAGATAGCGTTCTTCCACCATATTCAAGCTGTCGATCGATGCCTGCACCTTGGCCATTCTGCCTTCGAGACGAGTCAGATTATCCGCAGTGGTTGTCACTTCCATACTGCGTTGAAGACGATCTTTCAAGAACTCGTAATTGAGCTTGTGGTCTTCGATGTTGAGTGGTGGCGGGGTCTTCTGCGTTTCGATCTGATAGTCGTTGCTGCCTGGAATCGCGCGAAGACGGGCGGTAATTTCCGTCGCAAGCGAATCCGGGAAATTGAGAATGGCGACACAGTATTTTCCCTTCTCGTCGTCGAAGTATTCTTCTTCGATCTCGAATTCACTCTTGAGGCCTTCAATCTGTGCCGTAAATTCCTCGTAATCCTTGATATTGTAGGATATTTCGATCTTTCTGAAGTTTTCCTTCTTCTCGAAATCCTTGGTCACTTCCAGCTTGTCGAGATTGGTTACCTGTTTTTTGCCGAAGACGTCCATGACGTTGGAAAATCTCAGGGCAATAAAAATGGAAAGTAAGACGATACCGATCACGATATACATTTTGTATTTACGTCGTAAGCTGATCATTCGTTCCTCACATTATTTTTTGTTCGTAATTCTCTTGCATGTTCGAGTGCAAGCGCACTCTGGTCACCGGACAGCATTCGCGCAATCTCTCTGATACTGCCATCCGCATCTAAATTTCTTATTTGAATCTCGGTATGTTCAGAGTCAATAACTTTTTCTATCGCAAGGTGCTTTTTTGCGTAGGATGCCACCTGCGGAAGGTGCGTAATGCAGATGATCTGGTGGAAATCGCTGATGCTGCGTATGTATTCGCCGAGCACGTCGCCCGTCTTTCCGCCGATCCCCGTATCGACCTCGTCGAAGATGATTGTCTTTCCAGCATCCTTTTCCGCAAGTATCTTCATGATGGTGAGATGCACGCGCGAAAGCTCGCCGCCGGAAGCGACCTGACGCAGCAGATGCGGCTTCACGCCACGGTTCGCCGAGAACAGGTATTCGATGCGATCAATCCCGGTCTCCGAGTAGTCGCTTGGATCGTGGAACTCGATGCTGAAAACGGCTTCCGGAATCGCCAGCCGCTTCAGATCCTTCTCGAGCTGACGGCTGAATTCCTCCGCTTTTTTCCTTCGCGCCTTCGAGAGTGCTTCCGCCTGTTTCTTCAGCTTTCCGAGCGTGTCGGCAAGCTCGCTTTGCAGTTTCTCGATTTCACCGGTATGGGTCTTGTAGTTATCGATTTCGCCCTGGATCTTCCGAAGATATATGAATATTCCGTCCAGGTCGCAGTGATACTTCTGTTTGAAACGATTGATCTGGTTGATGCGGTCCTCGATACCGGTAAGTCTTCCGGGATCGGTCTCCAGAGAGTCCCGCACCACCCGCATTTCCTGCACGGCGGCGTCGAGATTTGCGAGTGCATCGCGGAGGGCGATATTGGCGTTCGCGATCCCTTCGTTGTCCTTCTCGTAGTCCGTGAGTTCCTTGATGTACGACTGCACACGGTCGAAAACCGAGTTCTCCGATTCGAAAACCTCCTGCTCGATCTCGTCCGCGATCCGCTGGATATCCTCCGTGTGCTGCAAGAGGTTCAATTCAGCCTGCAAACTGTCGTCCTCGCCCTCCCGGAGGTCGAGCGCTTCAAGCTCTTCCACCTGGTAGCGATAGAGCGCGACACGTTCCCGCTGCGCCGCCTCCTCGTCCTGCATCCGCCGGAGGTCTTTCTGCAACTTCTGCGCCTGGCGAAAGGTCTGAAGGTATTTGTTTCGCGCTGAGACCAGTTCGCCAAACCGGTCGAGAACGTCGAGCTGGTGCCGAATATCGAACAGCAGCGATTGATCGCTCTGTCGGCTGTAGTCGATCAGACAGTCGTGGAACTCGCGGATAATCGAGGCGGTGACGCGGCGTCCGTTGATGAAGCTCTTGCCGCTACTTTTAACGGTGATCTCCTTGCCGAAGAAAATCTCACCGTCGGATAGCTCGATTTCGTGCTTTCGCATCAGTTCGAGTAGCTCCGCATCGCCCGAATCCGGCTCAAAGGTGGCTTCCAGCCAGGCGGGTTTTTCGGGATCGTAGAGCATCTCGGCGCGTACGGGCGAACCCATGATCACCGCAATGGCGCCCGCGATCACCGACTTACCGGCGCCGGTCTCGCCGGTCAGCACGTGAAGTCCTTTATCGAAGTGCAGTTCCATGTCACGAACCAGCACGAAGTTCCTGATACGCAATGATTTGATCATACTCGTCCCATGTGCATCTTCTTGCGAAGAATCTGATAAAACGTTTTATTGGAGAGCTTGACGAAACAAACTTTCTTCGTCGCGGCAGTGATCAGAATATCGTCACGATTGTGCAATTCCAGGACGTTCTGACCGTCCAGTTGAAGCATGCTCTCTCCATGTGAACGCGCCAGACGGAAACTGATGGAATCAGTCGCCGAGAAGAGCAGCGGCCGGATCGACATCACGTGCGGATTGAGCGGCGCGACCACGATCGCTTCCATCACCGGCGAAAGGATGGGCCCACCCGCGGAGAGCGAATATGCGGTCGAACCGGTCGGGCTTGAGGCGATCATGCCGTCGCAACGCGCTTCGAGCACAAACCTGCGATCCACGCACAATCGGACGTCGATCAACGTGGGGTTTTTACCCTTGTGGACGATCACGTCGTTGAGCGCCAGACCGCGATAGATGTTCTT
Organism: Cloacimonadales bacterium (SeqCode); assembly: GCA_963666875.2. Taxonomy (GTDB): domain Bacteria; phylum Cloacimonadota; class Cloacimonadia; order Cloacimonadales; family JAIOQZ01. The sequence continues at coordinate 115,785 of CAXXPU010000012.1, read as the reverse complement.
GGCGTCCCGTCGGACTACCGCACGAAGCAGCATCCGCTCCTGGATGGTATATTTGCCTTCCAGAAGCTTCCAGACCGACTTGTGCAGCTCCTTGAGCGACACATCGGACAAGAAACCGCGTCTGCCGAGATTGATGCCCAGGATCGGCGTTTTCGTATCCAGCGAGAAGTGAACCGAACGGAGAATGGTTCCATCGCCGCCGAACACGAAAATCCAGTCGAGCGATATCTTCTTCGCCTCATCGACAGTAACCGGCTTGACGAAATCGGGCAGTAATTCCCTCTGTTCTTCCAGCCCGTAGAGGTCGAGCGGAATCTCTTCGATCAGCCCTTTCAGAACATCGATGACACACGCCGGCTTCGGGTAATAAGGATTCAGATAGATGCAAACACGCTTTTTCATAATGATTCCATGATCCTCAGATACGATTCATAGCGCGGCTGCGGGATATCGCCCCGCTCGACCGCGTCTTTCACGCCGCATTCCGTCTCGTGGGTATGGGTGCAGTCGCTGAACCTGCATCCCACCGCAAAACGAGCGAATCCGGGAAATACATGCGGCAGTACATCCTGATCGTTGCGATGCAAACCGAACGTCTTGATACCAGGCGTATCGACCAGATACCCGCCAAATGAGAACGGAATCAGGCAGGTTCTGGTGGTCGTGTGCCGACCCTTGCCCGTCGATTCGCTGATGTGCGACACCTCAGCGTCGTAATTCGGGTGCAGGCTGTTGATCAGCGAGGTCTTCCCCACGCCGGAATGCCCGGAAAACACCGTTTGCTTTCCGATCAGCATATTGCGCAGTTCGTCGATCCCCTCGCCTGTCTTTGCAGAAGTCAGGCTGACGATGTAATCGCTGTTCATGTAGTATTCGAACGCCTTCCGTACCTCGCCGAGTGAATCGGCCAGATCGATCTTGTTCACGCAGATGATCGCGTCGATCTCCGCAATTCCGGCGCTGCACAGATAGCGATCCAGTAATCCCAATCGAAGCTCCGGTTGCGTCCACGAGCAGGTTATCACCACCTGATCGATATTTGCCGCAACCACGATCTCCTTCTGGAATTCTTCTTCCGAGAACCGCGAGAGGGAATTTCCGCGCGGCAGGATTTCCTCGATGCGCGGATCGTCCTGCGAACGATCCACGTGCACCCAGTCGCCTGCGAAGACCAGATTCCGCGTCTCGAAATTCAGGTTCTTCAGCCTGCCGCTGATCGTACACTGCAATGGTTTTCCGTCAAGTTCAACGATCGCGACATGATTCGTCTGCACCTCCAGAACCCGTGCCTTTTCCAGCCTAACGTCCGATTTCAGCGTCTGCTTTCCCTTCTCGGGCGCTTTCTTGCTGGCGCGCTTCTCCTCGTTGATTTCCTCCGTATAGAAGGCATCCAGATCGTCCGCATCCAGGTTCCTGAGCCGAACATTCTGCCGTGAAAACTTCTTTTTGTCGCGTTTTTTGTTCATGGAGACCTTCTCACCCCCCTGACAAGGGGTGCAAATCACCTTTCTTCACCCCCCTGACAAGGGGGGACAAAGGGGGGTTATTCCTAATTCTCTTTCCCTTTCCCGTATTCTCGACATCAAATCGTTATAAACACCGTCGAGCCGACACATCACATCGTTATTGAAATATCGAACCACCTCAATTCCAAGCAACTTCAACCTATTTGATCGCTCTATGTCATAGTCGGTTTGATCCGCATGACCGTCTCCGTCAATCTCCACAGCAAGTTTCAGCTTCGAGCAGTAGAAATCAACGATATATCTATCAACTGGTTTCTGGCGGAGGAATTTGTATCCTGTTTGCTTTCTGGATAATATATAACGCCAGATACGCACTTCGGGAAGACACCCAGTTGTTCTATTTTCTCGTGCCTTGGACTTCAGATTTAAATTGTATGGTAAATGCTTTATGACTAACCCCCCTTTGTCCCCCCTTGTCAGGGGGGTGAGAGAGGATTCCTCGCCCATACAATTTCTATCCTCTTGAATTTCCTTCTGACTCATAATGTCTGTCCTAAAATATTTATACTCCAGCCTACTTCCTCACCCCCCCTGACAAGGGGGGACAAAGGGGAGTTAGATATTCAACCACCGGCTTCGGAACCAGTTCGGCGATATTCTCGCCTTCCTTCATCCTTCTGCGAATCTCGGTGGAGGATACATCGACCGGCTGCATGGGAAGCATGATAAGCCTGTCGAAATAGTCGGGTTTTTCATCGAAACTTTCGTCGGTGTTGCGGGTGACAACGGCGAAGGTGATCTCGTCCAGCAGTTCTTTATATCGATACCAGGACTTCAACGATCCGATATTGTCCTCTCCAATGATGAAGTAGAAATCGTTGTGGGGATAGTGTTCGCGCAACTTCTTCACCAGATTCCAGGTGTAGCTCTTTTCGCCCTGCGTGTTGTCCAGGTCGCTGACTTCGAGTCCGGGATAGGGTTTGATAGATTCTTCGATCAGCCTGTAACGCACCTCGAACGGTAGTAGCGCGTCGTTCGTCTTGTGGGGTGGATTGCTGCCGGGTAAAAAGACGACCCTGTCGAGATTAAGTTTCTCGATCGCGTTCAGAGCCGCCGAAATATGACCGTTGTGGATTGGATTGAATGTACCGCCCAGGAAGCCGATCTTCCCCGGGGTTCCAGGCGTCATGGCTCTCGCTAGTCCTTTTCCAGCAACCGGGCGAGCTTCTTCTTCATTCTACGGGCTTCCGATGAATCCGGATAGCGCTCCACCAGCCTGTCGATCGTGATCTTCGAGTTGAGCTTGTCTTTACGCTTGATATACATCTTTGCCTTGTAATACCAGGCTTTCTTATCCAGCTTATCGATTCTTCCGGCGTTGGTCACTTCGTCCAGATACATGAGTGAAGCACTGTAATCGTACATCATGTAGTAAATATAGCCGTTGTAGTAAGTCTTGGTCCACAGCTTGTCCTGACACTGCGCGATGTAGCTTTGCGCTTCCTCGCGCCGCTCGCTGAAGGGATATTTTTCCTGATAGATTTCGAAGGCTTCGATGGCGCTTTCGGTCTCTTCCTGCGTATAATGCGGATCCAGCGATTCTTCGATATAGCATACGCCGATATTGAAAAACGCGGTCTCGAGGTTGTTGTAGTCCGGGAAAAGGCGAATCAGCTCTTCGTACTCGAACCGCGCGTCAGTGTATTCTTCCTGAAAGAAATAGCAGTTCGCCAGCTTGAGCTGTGCTTCCGGGGTGAATGCGGCATTACGCTCGAAGACGACCGACTTGAAATAATCGATGGCGTCGCTCCATTCTTCTTCGGCGTAGTACTCGTTTCCGTAGCGCATTTTTTCTTCGACGGGCATCCGCGCGATCTTGTCCGCATTGCTGCATCCGATCAGGATACCGATCAAAACGATGAGTAATGTAATGTTTTTCAGCATTTTATATCCGTTGTAATATTGTATAACCCCCCTTTATCCCCCCTTGTCAGGGGGGTGCGAAAGGTAGTCCGCTCAACTCTCTCACCCGCTGTCAGGGGTGGTAAGGTGATCAGCTCAACTCTCTCACCCCCCTGACAAGGGGGGATAAAGGGGGGTTTTAGATTATTGATTTCCATAGTAGAATACATAGATCAGGCCACCCACGATGGTGGTGATGATAATCGGGTCATACCAGCTCATTTCGGAAGATTCTTCTTCATCGACCGCGTTTGCGACTTCGAACGAAACGCTGGAGATGCTGAGAAGCTCACCTGTGTCGTTCCCAGACAAATCGACCATGAATTTTATCGTGTCTGCGGCTTCGTCATCCGCAAAATCGAATCCGATATGGCGAATCTGAAGCACCAGACAATCATCTGTAGCGCGATTCAATACCGTAACGCCGGATTGCATGAAATGCTTCGCCAATTGCTCATAAATCGCCTCCGTGAAAGGACCGCCGTCGATATCGAGGTAGAGAGCATCGCCGTCGGGGATGCCGATATCCATCACTTCGATCAAGCGAGCGGCCACCGCGTCGGTGTCGTTCACATCGACGGGATCGGCGGCTATCAGTTGTCCGAACAGCAGCAACACCAGTACGATTGGAATCGATTTCATTTCATGTCCTCGAGGATCTTGTCGATCAGCGCTTTGCGCTCGTAGTTGGGATACATCTTCTCGATGCGCTTGATTTCGAGTTTCGCCTGATCGACCTTTCCAAGCTGCTTGTAGCACAGTCCAACCTTGAGTTGCGCATCGGGCGCTTTCTTCGAAGTTGGATAGAAATCGATCACCTTCTGGAATTCGTCGATCGCCTTGATGAACGAATCGCGGTCGTAGTAACATTCGCCGATCCAGTACTGCGCATTTGCCGCGAGATCGTGCGTTGGGTAGTCGCCGATCATCTGCTGGAAGCTCAGGATGGCTGCATCGTACTTGCGCTTCATGTAGAGCTCTCGCGCGGCGTTGTATTGCTTTTCGACCTGTGAGGCCACCGGTTCTTCGCGACGCTCCACCTGCGGTTTGGCTGCCGGTTGTTCCGGTTCTGTTTCCGGCTCGGGGTCGGGCTGCGAAAATCTCGTGTAGACATCCGCTTCCTTCGATTTCATGGTGCGGATTTCACGCTGGAGATCGACGATCTGCCGCTCCAGTCTCTCGATGCGATCCGTCAAACGTCCCACCTCGTCCGGTCTGATTTCCGATTCCGGCGTCGATGATATCTGTGACCCGGGTTGCAGCTTATCGATTTTCATCGTGTTGTCGCTGACATCGATGCCGAGATTCTCCAGACGTTTTTCGGTTTCGGCGACCCGTTTTTCGAGTATCGCCGATTGGGAACACCCGGTGACGAACACCAGGATCAGGAGGATCGCAAAGAGTGAATTTCTCACATCAAGCCTTCTCGTAGAATACCTTGTAGGCGCGATAAGTGGAATAGACATCCGCCTTGCTGGTCAATTCGTACAGCGAATGCATACCCAGCACGCCGGGGCCGCAGTCGAGAACGTCCGAACCGTAGTCGGCGAGCTTGCGCGCGATAGTACCGCCGCCGCCTTCATCGACCTTGCCCAGTTCGCCCGTTTGCCAGAAGACCTTCTCCTGACTGAGCAGCCGAGTGACCTGCGCGACGAATTCTGCGTTCGCGTCGTTGGTGCCCGATTTGCCGCGCGCGCCGGTGTATTTCGCCAGCCCCACGCCGTTACCGATATGTACCGCGTTGTCGTGCTCGAGCACGTTGGGGAAATTGGGGTTGATGGCAGCATTGACGTCCGCGGAGAGTATCCGGCTGTTGATCAGGGTCTTACGAAGCGTGACGCTGTCGCCCTTCTCGCCGTTATAGGCCAGCAGGTCTGAGATGAAGTCCAGCAGGTAAATCGAATCCGCGCCGGTGTTTCCCACGTTGCCGATCTCTTCCTTGTCCACCAGATAGACCATGGCGGTATGATCGGGATCCTGCGCGTCCAGCAGCGCCGTCAGCGAGGTGTAGGAGCACACGCGGTCGTCCTGGCCGTAAGCGAGAACCAAGCTGCCGTCCAGACCGCAGTCGCGCGCCTTACCGGCGGGAACCAGTTCGAGTTCGGCGGAGATCAGGTCTTCCTCGGTAATGCCGTACTTCTCGTTGAGAAGAACCAGCGCCTGAAGCTTCACCGCATCTTTCACGTCGTCTTCGTCTTTCTCGGTCACAAAGGGTATCGAATTAAACACCACATTGAGCCGCGAGGCATCGACCGCGTCGCCGATCTTCTTGCTGTACTGCTCGTTTGCAGCCAGGTGCGGAAGCAGGTCGGGCATCACGAATACCGGATCGCCTTCGTCTTCGCCGATCGAGATACGAACTTTCTCACCGTCCGCCTTGATCACCACGCCATGCAGCGCCAAAGGAGTCGAGAGCCACTGGTATTTCTTGATTCCGCCGTAGTAATGGGTTCTGAGCATGCCAAAGCCGCTCGCGCCGTCTTCATATACCGGACATTGTTTGAGGTCGATATGCGGCGTATCGACGTGCGCCGCCACGATATTGATGCCTTCGGACACTTTCTTCTTTCCGAAGCGAACCGCGATGATATTTTTCTCTCTGGAGACGCCGAAGACCTTCTTCGCCGTCTTCGACTTGTAGATATCCTTGAATCCATTTTCCCGAAGCACGTTCTCGGCGAAGAGAACCGTCTCGCGGGTAGTCTTGCAATAGTTCAGGAATTCCTTGTAGCCACGGTTGAAATCGAAGGCGTTTTTCCGCTCATTCTCGTCCGCGTCTTCCCAGAAATTCTTGCGTGCGTATTTCAATTTTGTAGCTTGATCTTTATCCATTTATCTGTCCTTTCACCATATTTTCAATATTTTCATCTTGCGGTCGCCGACGGGGGCCTTCACGATAAACGTCTCTCCCTTCTTCTTGCCGACCATTGCCTTCCCGATCGGGGACGCGACCGATATCAACATCAAGTCGTCCTCGGTATCTTCCACCTCGTCAACGCCGACCAGCCGGTACCGGAGCATCTCGTGCCCATCACAGTCCTCCACTTCGACGAAAGCGCCGAAGCGCACTGCGTCTTTCGGGATCGTGTCGGGGTTGATCGCCTGCAAGACGGATAGCCGTCTGCGCAATCGCTCCAGTTCGCCGTCAATATGACGCTGCCGCTCACGGGCGGCATGATATTCCGCGTTTTCACTAAGATCGCCCATCTCACGGGCTGTCTGCACCTGTTTAATCACCGCCGGACGCTCGTTTTCCATCAGATTGTTCATCCTGCGCCGCAGCTTTTTCATTCCTTCTTCTGTGATGTATTCAGCCATAAGTCCGTAGTTTCTTTCAATTTTTTTTGCGTTTCAGCATCCGCTCCGCCGATACCGCCGCCTTCTTGAGCCGCGCGTTACCGCTCTTGACCCAGAGCGAGACCGCTTCTTCGATCACCGGATCGTACTCGACGATCGCGCCGACGAGAATCTCGACGAACACCGGATTGCGTGTGTTGTGATAGTGTTTATAAACATCGATATAGAAATTGCCGTCGAGCTTGTAGATCGCCTTGAGGAACTGGCTGTTCGCCTTGACCATCTCCGCGTCCGCATAAAGCCAGAGGCTTTCCAGTCGCTTGAAGACGGGCTTGATCAGCGTTTCGTCCTGCTTGCACAGCTTGATGAGAAGCTTGACGACAGCCTTCTGGGAAACCGGATTATTGAATTTGAGCCACCGGATCGCCCGGTCCAGATAAGCCTCGGGCTGATTCTTCAAGAGCGGGAAGAGCGTCTTGTCCAGAAGCAGGTTCACATCGTGTTCGTTGCGTGATTTCTCGACCAGTTTTCCGGTGTATTCGAGGAAGATGTCGGGGTTCTTCTTTATCGCGCGAGCCAAGATATAGCTCAGCGCTGTCCTGCCGAATTCACCCTTGCTCTTCCAAAGGTGATCGTAGAAATCCAGATACTGTTCCGGCTTCCGGGCTAGTTTGCCAGCCAACGTCTTGGCGACGAACGTGATGACCTCTTTCGGGATCTTGCCCTCGATTCGTTCCGGGTAGGCGTTATAGATGATTTCGATATCGAAATCGCCCGTCGGCAGCTTCCGTTTGAAGAAGTCTTCCGTGTCTTCTTTCAGCCTGTATTTCCAATCCAATGATATCATTCATGCTCCTTTCCGGGTCGGATTACCGGATCACCGAAATCGTACCCTTCCGGCGATCTCCGCCCATCTTGATAACGTAGAAATAAACCCCGGACGAGACCTTCTTGTGAAGGTTGTTCGTTGCGGGCCATCCAAAAATGATGTCGTTGTTCACAACTGTCATGGATGATGAATTCAAAGTCTTCTCATAAACCAGGTCGCCATTCAGGTTGTAAATCCATATCTTTCCGGTCTGATCCGACGGCAGATTAATAAATCGCACCTCATGAAAATCCTTCGCGTAGAAAGGATTAGGATAAACGACCATGTAATCAAGATTCCGCAGAGGTTCCAGGTCTGTCAAGCTGAAAGCCTGAATATCGCTATCGTTCGGCAGATCGTTGCCGTAGAGATCCTCGATGTTGCGCATTACCAATTGATAAGGTTGCGACGAATAGACCAGTTCCTTGCTGAAATTGACCGTAACCACGCTATCGGCATAGCTGACGGACACAATGCTGTTCTGCTGATCGACCGAAGGAAGGTTCAGGGTGTAATTACTGATATTTCCCGCACTGGAAGCGACTTCCTCGTCAAACACCACTTGAATCCGGTCTCTTTCGACGATACGTAGCTCTTTCACTTCGGGTGGATCGACGTCGTCAACGAAGTCGAACGGGATGGTTTCCACTTCGATCGGAACGCCGGATTGTCCGGTCAATTCCTCGATCGTGAGGACATAATCGGGGTAGTAGGTGAACACCGTGTTGAAGCGCAGGAGGACACCTTCCTGGGCATCGGTCATGATCGCCGATTCAGGATTTCCGATGTCGTGGTTCACCTCGTAGTGCCCCACGTTGATCGCGTCCAAATTCAGCTTGCGATCGAATTTAAGACGGATACTGGTCGGAGAGACCATGCGCACCCATTCGAGCTGAGGCGGCACATCGACGGTTACCTCTTTCCACAGCGTCAGTCGCGATTCGGATGGGATCATGCTCTCTTTGATAGCTGAAATGGCGTATTCGTACGTTTCACCCGGTGTGAGACCAGTATCGGTAAACGTATTATTATTATTGATTTCGCCGACGATTACAGTCTCGTTATCGTACCTGCGATAGATACGAAAAGCATCCACATCGGAACGAATCCAGTCGAGCTGTGCCGTCGATTGATCGACCGGCGCAACCCTGAAACCCTGCGGCGTTGCTGGTCCGGTGAACTCAGCCGAAGGATATCCGACGGTCGAGAAATAGGTGCCATTGTGGATGTCGTTAAACAGGAAGGTGGCCGGTTCGGTATCGGTTGCCGGGAAGGCTACCGTGTAATATGATTTGTCCGAAGATCCGCGCCACACGGGAACAAACCTGCCATCCACGTAATCGATTACATAGATGTTGGGTGAAAGCGAGAAGATCAGTTCGTCGTTACCGTCGTCATCGATATCGACGGACGTGATCGAGTTTTCGGATTCTACCTTGGTGAACATCAGTTGTCCGATCGTCTCATACTGGTTGTCGTTTACCCCTTTGAAGAACTGGAAGTACCAGAAGGTCTTGTTGGGGTCTGAAGTATCGGACTGAGATCCGCCAACGCAGAAGTCGGTGTGGCGGTTTCCGGTGAAGTCACCGATTGCGAGATAGTATGCGTCTGTAATAGGCAGCCTGGTTGTCCATGTCTGCTCGAACGATCCGGTGCTGTTTTCGTAGATGATGACATCGCCGTCGATATCCGCAGCCAGGATTTCGGGATTTCCATCGTTGTCGAAATCGTCGCAAAACACCGTGGGAACAAACATGTTTCTGGAGAGGGTCGTCGTACCGTTGGTGAGGGTTTCTTCTTCGTTGTAATTCGTTCCGGATCGCTTGTACAGCTTGAGCACCCTACCGGAGGTGATATTGGTGACCAGGATGATGTCATCCATGTTATCGCCATCGAAATCGGTGAATTTACCGCCCGAGACGTTCGCCTGATTCCACATCGGGATAAAGGCGTACGAGTCCGGATCGGCGCCCGGCGCCACCTCATAGAGCGTGGCAGTATCGAGATTCAACCCGAGTACTTCCAGTCGCTCCCCGTCGGTGTCGCCCACCGAGAGAGGCCAGAATTGGTCGCTGAACGTCGAACCTGGAATGCTGACCACACTGTTGTTGACGATCTGATAGAATTGCACCGGACCGTAGCCCGAGGACATCGTCATGCCGATGAATCTTCTGTCGCCTGTTGCTTTTACCGGCACCGGTACCAGTCCGATTCCAGAAAGGTTTTGCGTATAATCGTGGATATTCACCGAATCGAAACGAATATCGGCGACATTCTCGTAAGTATTGGAAGTGCTACTGAGACCGGTAGTATTGGTGGCGGTAAGTTGAATATCGATGACGCCTTCGGGAATGGTTCCCGGAATGCGAACGATCTGTAGCGAATCGCTGTAATCGCTGAAGAATGTGTATTCCTGTCCATTCTGCATGAAGCAGGCAGCTTCCAGAATGACCGGTTCGTCGTAGATTGCCTGGATATAATAGACCGGAATCTCGTCTTCGTAGCGAAGGAAAATGCCGAATCTGTTCGTATCCAGAACCGGCGGCGATTGATCGATGCCGACGGTGCGACGGTAGTTGTAGCGTTTACCGTCGGTGGTAAGCACTTCGATCTTTATCAGGTAGGTTCCGTCCGGGAAGAGATCCAGCACGTTGAATCTGGCAATAACGTCGTCTTCCACCTCATCGTAATGGAACGTGGGCGTGTTGGTATGATTAACCACATCGAGCCAGTCCATCTCTTCGGGAAGGGCCTTGTCGGTGTACATAACCGAATACCTGAAGAAATTGGGCGCGGTTACCGTTCCGACGATGTCGAAGCTCTCGTTCAGACCCATACTCTCTTCCGGGTAAGTAATCTCGATGAAAGGCAGTGATTCGTTTGCCACCAGCTTGTTAACGTTCAGAACGCCGTTTCCGTAAAAATTATCGTAGCCTTCGTCGCCGTAGTCGTCCGCCGACTGTGCCAGCTTGGAACGCACCGCGTGGAAATCGAGATTGGGATTCTTCGAAAGCAGCAGACCCACGGCTCCGGTAACGAACGGCGCCGCCATCGACGTTCCCGACTGCTCTTCGTACGTACCGGTTCCGTCGTCCTCGACATCGTATGTACTCAGGATTTGCTGACCGGGCGCCATCAGATCGAGATTGGGACCGTAGCTGCTGAAGCCGGTCAGGTTGTAGTAGCTGTCAACGGCTCCGACCGCGATCGTGGTCGAAAGCTTCGCCGGGTAGCTGAGTCCGGGAACGGGGTCGTTACCCGCGGACGCGACAATAATCGTGCCGTGGTCGTAGGCGTACTGACAGGCGTCGGCGATGATGTCGGAATAGTTCGTATCGCCCCAGCTGAGGTTGATCACATCGGCGCCCATGTCCGCGGCATACACGATCGCCGCTGCGCTGTCGTCGTCCTGAAGATAACCGTAACCCTCGGTGGTGCGGAAGCCGGCGCGGATGACCATCAGACGGCAATTGTACATGATGCCCGCCACGCCGAGATTGTTGTTGGTGTCGGCGCAGATGATGCCGCTGACGTGGGTACCGTGCTTGTTCTCGTCGGTGGCGTCGTTGTCCTGGTCGAGATAATCGCCCAGTGCGATGCCTTCCAGCTCGGGCGCGTCAACGAAGTCCCATCCCCGCCAGTCGTCGATATAGCCGTTGTTGTCGTCGTCGATACCGTTGTCGGGTATCTCTCCTGCGTTGTAATAAACGTTGTTCTGGAGATCGGGGTGATTGAAGAACAAACCTGAATCGATCACACCCACGATAATCTGATCATTTCCGGTAACGGTTTCCCAGGCTTCCGGAACCTCGACCAGATCGAGCTGTTGATTGACGAAATATGGATCGTTCGGCGTGACGTAGAGTTTATTGATATAGTTCGGCTGAATGTAGTCGATGCCGTCGAAACGCTGATTTTGCGAACGAATCTGCTGCCAGTCCAGTTCATTGTCGAAAGTAGCGACGAAGTATCGGTTGTCCGCCTTTTTCAGCACCGGTTTCAGTTCTCTGACCTGCTTCGACTGAAGGAATGAATCGAAGCTGGTGAGCCCGAATGAATTTTGTCGCAAACTGACCGGTTGGGAGGTACGGATAATCATCTGACGCGGTGTGTAATCCAGCGAAAATGCGAAAACCGCCTGAAGCAGCATAATGGCTATTACGATTCGTCTTACCACGAAATCTCCTTTTTTAATGAATCATTCCGGTTGAATTAGAAACTATAGGTCAGACCGATCATGTGGACGTCGCCGATCTCTTCCTTGATCGGAATCCAGGTATAATCGACCCCAATACTCTTCCAATGAATACCGATACCGGCACTGATATCCTCGATATCGTAATTGACTTTGTACCCGGCGCGTAGCCGAAGGATTTCCAGGAACGTTGCCGAGAGTCCGATATTCGCCTTCATGTTGTCGTCGTCTTCGTACTTCAGGAATCGCAGGTCTCCCTCCAGAAGGAAGCTCTCGAAATCGAAATCCTTGGCGAAACCGAGTTCGTAGCCGATCGGCAGATCGATTGCTTCGGATTCCATCTCCGAGGTGACGCCCAGATTCTTCACCGTGAGATAGGTCTTCATGCCCTTCAGCGGTGTCAGCCATGTGTAGCCGATATCCGTGGCGAGACCATAGCTGGAAGCAGTGTTGATCTTCTCGTACAGCAGGCTGAGATTGACGCCGGCGTAGTGGTTCGGATGCAGGCGGAATCCGTAGTTGACCATGATATCCAGGTCCATCGGGTGGTATTCACCGGTCAGGACTGCCTGATCGTCACGGTTTTCGAAGTCGCCGTAATCCAGATAGCGCAGGGTTAATCCGATCGATGTCTTGCCGTCGGAATTGTTCACGCCCAGGTTGGTCATCTGCGTATCGAACAGCCACTGATTGGAGACCAGTGAGATGCCGCTGATACGGTTGATCACACCGGCGGTCGGATGCGATTTTGTCGCGAAGGCGTCGTCGGAGAAGAACGCACCGGTTCCGCCCGTTCCTGCCACCGCGACACTTGTAGGTATCTTGAGCATCTGGAAACCGTATTCTCCCGATTTCCCATCGACTTTCTCGGCAAACAGGGAAACCAGCGCCAGCAGCGTGATTCCCAATACAATATATTTCCTCATGGAACCTCCCATGGTTTTCATCATTTTTCAACCCCGAAATTCAGTTTTTTCACATCTCCATCCGCTTCAACAAGAATGAAATAAAGCCCCGAAGACAATCGGGACGCCTTCAACTCGAATTTATCCCGGTTCGGCATGTTCGCATCGCAGAGAGCCGATTGCTTGTAGATCAGGTTCCCGGCAATGTCGTACATACGGACCTTTACCTCGGCGTTCCGCGTTACCTGTATATTGAGTGTCGGATCGCCGGAAAAAACATTGTTCACCGGGTTGGGAAAGATATACACTCCGCCCCTGGCGAAAATGCCGCCGGAAGACGCTGGTGGCTCGATCGCCGGGCCAATCCAGCTCGAAGTCCGGTACGCGTTACCGAATTCGCTGCTCCAGACCAAATCGTCCAGTGCCGCTTCATCCGCATCCGGGAACCGGTAGCGGAAGATCCTGCCGTAATCGGACGGGATATAAACCGTGATGCCGCCTTCGCCGTCGGGCGCCGCAACCGGACAACTCCTGCTGCGACTGCTGAACGCCTTCGATTCCTTCAGCGCGTAGTAATCGCCCCATATACAGAAGCGGTTCAGCGATAGACATCCGAGAATCTCCGGATCGTCGTCCCCGTCGAGATCCAGCGCGATCGGCTGTGCCGCGATTCCCAATGTATCCGGCATGTCGATCGACTGGATGGGCGTATTGAGAAATTCGCCGTTATAACCTGACACAACGATGAAATTCTCGCCGCCGAACAGCATGTCCAGCGTGCCGTTCGCATCTGCGTCCGCAATGGTCGGACAACCATACGCGGATTCGGGCAGCGTCAACGGGAAATTCGGCAATACAGTTCCGTTTTCGTCAAGAAGAAACACGCGGTTGTCCGAACTCATCAAGATGATTTCGCTCCCTTCGACCGATGAATTGATGTCGGCGCTGAGTGCGTACGATAATGCCTCGACGCCGTGAAGCGCATCGAGCGGATAATCATCGGGCTGGTTCGGATTGGCGAGATTCCATTTCCGCATCATCCATGAATTGGCTGTCTGCTTATGGAACGTGATCAGTTTTTGGCCAGTCGTGTCGTAGATGGGGTTGGCACTCAGTGAATCGTCGTACTGCCAGGTATCGGCAATCTGCCAATCCTCGTCCAGAACCACGATTTCGGTTCCTGCATCGCTGTGCAGCGGCAGAAACGCTTTGTATCCACTGGCTGACTCCGGGATGATGACTGGATGACTCGCCCAGGTGCGGTCGGTGAAAAACTCGGTGTAGGCGAACGTCGAGTCTCGCGGCGTGAAGATGTATGCGTAGGTTGGACCATTGTTGATCTTGCATGGAATCAAAAACATGTCGGATTCTTCGTCGTAAGCGTAGATCTTTTCGATGGTCCCCTGGAATACGGTATCGTCCGGGAAGCCGCCACCTACAAGACGTTCGTCGTCCCGCCAGAAGTAGAGTTCGCCGTTGGGCATGGGGTAGAATATCTCGATCGCGCCGTCGTTATCGAAGTCACTCACCTGCGCGCCGAAGTCGTTGGTTCCGGCGTATCCGGTATCGAGGTTCCACTCGAATCGCACCGAGAATTGCATGACCAGATCCGAAGGCCCGATGTCGATCACTTCCATCGACGTTCCACCATAGTAGCTGTCCGCAGTAGGAAGCGAGTTATCGCCGGTATCCGGATCGACCGACAAGCCGAAATAGGTGTTGTTGCCTTCGCGATAAGCGTCGCGCGGCGAGCCGGTACGGCAGGGATCGGGATAGTAGGAGTCCATGTGCTGGACGCCGTCGGCTTCTTCCAGATCGACGCCCTTATGTTGCGCGGTCGCGTTGACCGTGTTGTATTCGAAGTCGGGCGTGAAAGACGCATCGATAACGTATTCGTCGATGTGCCAGATCAGGATGCCCGATCCGTCGATGATCTCGTCGTTGGTATCGCCTGATATCGGATCGATTACCGGCACTTCCGGGCCGCCGTATCCGGGCAGATAAAAGTCCCACTCGCAGCCCAGATAGGAATTCTCGACCCAATTGAATTTCGGGTCTCCGGCGTTGGCGTGTCCTTCCGGGTAGTAGTCCTGGCCCTCTTCGAGGAGCGGGAAGGTAAAGCTCGGTTCGCCCGTTGCCTGCGAGGTGCTGTTGTCCGGGTTCTGCTGCCGGTTTTCGATCAGGAAATACTCTTTATCGGAGATCGGTATCTTATATACTTTCGTTGTTCCGATATCGTCTGAGAGGACGTAATCGACTTGCGCATTCTGGAAGTTCTGGGTAACCTCGATCGCCGTTTCCCAGCCGAGGTAGTAACGGCTCCATGCACAGGGCATGGGCGGTACGTATCCCAGCGCGTTCCAGGCGCCGGTTCCCATCACCCCGAAATTGCCGATTCCGGAGGATTTCCCGTTGCCTGAATAGTTGTCGTAAAGCGTGGGAAGCCCGAGCTGATGCCCGAACTCGTGTGCCAGGACACCGAGGATGCCCAGAATGGGATCGGCTACGGTGAAATCGCTCTGCCACTGGCTCTCCGGCACGATCGAGAACTCCGTCATATAAACGCCGTCATCGGTGGGGATTCCCTGAAAATCCGGGTTTTCGTCGTCGGGATCGTAGTAATCCTTCATATCCCAGTAGTTGATGAACGTACTCCAGATGGTCCCGGGGTTGGTGTCGTAGATGTCCGATTCCTGTCCGGCACCCGCGTGGAAGATGATATAGGCGTCGTAGTCGTTGAAATCGATGACTGGATCGAGCGCTACGACCATCTCTTCTACCATCTCGACGATGCGTTCGCGGTAGTTGTCGTCGCCGTAGTAATCCATATTCTTCGACAGCACGACGCGGTCGTATATTTCGTAATCGAAGACGTACGCTCCGTGGGAGGCATCCTGCCAGAACTCCTGAAGGTGACGGATCCCCGCATCGACAAACGTCGAATCGTGCACCAGATTATCCGGGTAGTCGGCGACATCGTCGAACTTGACATCGGCATACTCGACCATGATGGTCAGAACCGTCTGCGGGATTCCATCGACTCTCGATATTGCCTTGAAGGGAGCATGACGCAGTTCCGCCGTGTCCGGATAGCCTGAAATGTCCTGCTTGAGCGGATGCGGAGGCATAGACCACAGCGCGGTCGCCAGCAGCGACACAAGCAATAACCAATATGATTTTCGAGACATGAATCCTCCTCTAAGAGTATATAACGCACATCTTCGGGTAAAATTTCAAGAAAGTCCGTTTTGTGGCAATTAATATTTTCGTGAATGGTTGGTAATAGAGAAACCCCATCCCAAACCTTCCCCTTTGTCAAAGGGGAAGGAGAAGAGAGTGTTCCGCTTGCGGATCTTCTGAATGTTATGCGTGAAAGCATGGGCAGCGAATCAAACATTCGGAAGACCCTTCGATACACTCGTTCCTCATTACTCAGGGTGACATCGATTGATCGGAAGTTTGATTCTTCTCCCACGTTTCCCGTGAAACATGGTAAAGCAGGTACGGGACGTCGCAGCGCGGGATATCGCTATTCACCGGCGCCTTGAACACGCCCTCGGCAACGACGACTCCGCCCACCTTCTCCTGCATCCGGATCGAGGCATGGTTGTCCTTGTTGGGCGAGCCTTCCACTGCACGGCAGTCCGTGTGCGTGAACTGGTAATCGACCAGCGCGTGCTTGATCTCCGTGCCGTAGCCCATGCCCTGGAACATCGGCAGCAGCTTGACGTCCGTGTGTGCCACGTTGTCGTCGTTGACACCGCCCAGCTTGCACTGTCCGACCACAACGCCGTCCTCTTTCCGCTCCGCCATCAGCACGCGGTTGAAAGGGTCGTCGCGCTCGATCGTCAGTTGCTTCCTGAGCTGCTCGCGACTGATGAACAGCCCTTCCGGGAAGCCGACGAACCGCATGACGATAGGATCGTTCCACAGTTCGTAGAGGATATCGATGTCGTTGTCGTTCGGCAATGCGACGCGGATGCGTAAACGATTGGTGGTGACGATACTACTCTCACGTTCTTTCAATCACTAAATCTCCTGTTGATTCAACGAGATATTTTTCTACCCAGCGTCACATCCTGTCAAGCGATTGACTTAGGAGTCATCTTTGCCGGAATAGCCGGTTTTTTTCTTGATCGCCTTACGAACGAAATAGAGCATGAGCCCCAGAAACAACGCAACGAATGCAGCCCAGAAATCGAGAAACTTTTCCCAGAGGATATCGAGCATCTTGTTGATACCTATTCTACATTTCGACCACCGATCCACCCGAACATTGATCTTGAGAATCGGGGGTACCTTGGAAACTCCCGGATCGCTGCAATCCGGCAGATTATGCATAAAAACCGTCGCGCTGATTTCGCTGCGACCGGTGGTCAAGGGTACGATAGAGAGAAAAAACTCAGAACCGGTGGGATCGATCGCGACGATCATGGTATTGTCTTCTAGCTTTTTATCTGCTGCACGGATTTCAAACGCGGGAGCCGAAATCTGGATTTTCGCATAGCGCCCTCGCGCCGGGAAGGTTACCTCGTCATGTCCCAGTCCTTCCCATCCGATGAAAGATGGTATATGTCCGGGAATTCCGATTGAAAACAGAAGTTTACCTGGCTTTCCCGGGATTTTCAACAGAGTATCCGCCGACATGTGAGCAGTGTATTCATCAAGCTCGTATTGCCCAAGGCTGTCGGAATCTGTTGTGATTCTGTTGCGATCATGTAAGGGATTACTGGCCATTTTGGGGATGTGGTTCCTTCTTTGCTGGCAGCCTGTCAGAGCGATACCGGCCAACAAAACAAGTGTTAGAAGAACACTGACCCACGAGATAAACGTTGTCTTTTTCATGATTTCGAAATACGGTTCATCGGGTTTTCTTTCGGATCTTCAAACCACTTGAGATACGTTTCGGCACCTTCGATTCCTTGCTGAACAAGCTTTTGTTTCTTTTCGTCGGACAGGTCGAAGTCTGTCGTGTGCACATCGAGGGTGTTGATATAGATGGTTCGGTGCCAGTCGTCACTGTGCAGGTGCTGGTTTTCCTGGGTTTGCATCAATGCGGACAGCAAAGCATTTGCATATTGAGGAAAGGTTTTTATTTCTTTGCCTTTGCGAGGTTCGTTATAGCGGAAGAGGGCGACATCCTCTTCGCTGTCCAGGCGGAGCCCCAATGTTTGTTTGTTGTACACGTATGGACTCTTGTCGGGTCTGTTCATCAAAAACAAAGCATTTTCCTTATTATAATAATCGACGTATCTCGCGGCTTCTTTTTCATTTGCCATGTCGATGTACTTGAGGCGATCGAAAAGCTTGACCGGGTAATTATTTTGTACACCACCATCGACGTACACATCCTTACGCTCGCCAAACCGAACCGCCCTGAAAAACAGCGGTATTGACATACTGATCCTCAGGGCAGTAGCTATAGGCATTTCAGGATATCGTTCATAGGAAAACACCTCGGAGAATCCGATCGAGAGATTGGTTCCGATCACATACAGGTCAGGCCTTCCAGCCTCTCGCAAGTCCTGGAATGTTGCGTTGGCGGTCCCCAGTTTCTTCTCGACCAATTTCCCGATCCATTCAGTGAAGAAATCACCCTTGTTCCAGCCGAACTCCGTCCAGAGACGTTTGAAATCTCGAACGAAGCCGAACGAATCGTCCATAAATTTCTTGAAATCTGTCGAAGCCAGAATGTCAAATTGTTCCTGAATTGAAAAACCAAGGGCAAAAAGTAACGCGTTAATCGCACCGGCACTCGTTCCGCCTATACGCACGATATTGTCTAAATAACCGCGTTGAGATAGCACTTGAAAGGCTCCCACAAATGCAATCCCCTTCACGCCGCCGCCCTCTAATGCACAGGCCCTGAATTGAACCGCCATGATTCCTCCTTTGTCGGTAATTTCAGTTAGGTAATAGAAGTTACGCCAATCTTTTCATCAAGACAGATATTGATTCAATCCTGATTGCATAATTAGCATATTGTCAATATTTTTTTGTCTCAATGTCAAGCGGAATAAATTATCGCCTTGACGACGAGGAATTTCTTCATCGCATGTTCGTGGGTGGCGAAATCGCCATACGGATCGGTGTCGGAATAGAGCTAATAGCTGATGGCGCCGGAAAGGCGCAATCCGATCATGCATCTTTTTGTTGACAAAACCTATATTATTGGGATAATAGAAAATTAAGAATTTTATTCTGGGGAGAATATGGGAATTTTGCAACGACTGCCCAACATCGGCAGAAAACTTGAACAGGCATTACTTGACGCAGGCATTGAAACCGTTGAGGAATTCGATCGACTCGGAAGTCGTCAGGCATTTGTAAAATTACTGGCGAGGGATCCGGATTCGTGTCTGACACGATTGTACGCATTGGAAGGAGCCGTCCGGAGAGTCCGTTGGCATACGCTTCCCGAGGAAGTACGGCAAGAGCTCACCCGTTTCTACAATTCATGTAAATAATTCTATGTAATCAATCTATACAAGGAGAAAGGAATGAAAATCAAGCGCTTGTGTGTTTTTATCATGTCGCTGATCGTGCTGTCGCTGTCCGCGGCGACAATTACCGATCCACTCATGGAGGCGATGAAATCCGCCGACGGAAACGAGTTGCTTCAAATCAACATCCGTATGCAGGATCAATACGACGTGCGGGATCTCCATCAGGCTACCCGTGGAATGCAAAAGGAGCAGAAACGGAACTTCGTTGTTTCCGAGCTGCAAGCCTTTGCTTCGTATCATCAATCCGGGCTTGTGAACATGCTCGAAAGTTCACCGGATGTAAAAAACATCAACCCGCTCTGGATATCCAACGTGGTAACCTGCCGCGCGACATCCGAAGCTATTCGCCAGATTGCACAGCGCACCGACGTTAAGGCGATCGATCTGGACGAAATGCGCAAGATGATCGACGAACGCGAGCGCGAAAATAGCGTACAGGTTCCCGGTCAACCCGGAACCCGTGAAATTACCTGGAACGTATCGCACGTTGGCGCGCCCAGCGTGTGGTCGCAAGGTTATAACGGTGCGGGTGTGCTTGTCGCCGTGATCGATACCGGCGTCAACTACAACCATCAGGACCTTCAGGACCACATGTGGACGCACGCATCCTACCCCTATCACGGCTACGACTTCGTCAACGGCGACAACAATCCGATGGACGACGACGGTCACGGAACACACTGCGCCGGAACGGTCGCGGGTGACGGAACCGCCGGTTCGCAGACTGGTGTCGCCCCCGAAGCGACCATCATGGCGTTGAAGGTGCTCGACAGCAGTGGAAGCGGCACCGAATCCGGCGTCTGGAGCGCGATTCAGTTCGCGGTCGCTCAGGGCGCGGATGTCATCAGCATGTCACTTGGCTGGCAGCACTCCTGGGGCGTCGATCGCGAGACCTGGCGCGACAACTTCAACAACGTTCTGGCTGCCGGCATGGTCGCGTCCGTCGCGGCTGGCAACGAAGGCGACGAACTCAGCAGCTATCCTATTCCGGACAACGTCCGCACACCGGGCGACTGCCCTCCGCCGTGGTTGCATCCCGACCAAACTCTCACCGGCGGAATCTCCTCCGTTATCTGCGTCGGCGCTACCGACAGCAGCGACAACCTCGCCTACTTCTCCAGCCTCGGACCCTGTACATGGGAAGATATATCCGCCTACGGCGACTACGCATACAACAGCGGCAGCAGCATGGGTATCATTCGCCCGGACATCTCCGCGCCAGGCTACAATATCAAATCGCTCGACTATGCCAATACATCCGGCTACGAAGACGGCTGGAACGGAACCTCGATGGCGACACCGTGTAACGCAGGCGTCATCGCCCTCATGCTCAGCAAGAATCCGAACCTCACACCGGCGGAGATCGATCAGATACTCGAAGAAAATTCCGTGCAACTGGCAGCTTCCAAGAACAACAGTTTCGGTTCGGGTCGCGTGAACGCCCTCGCAGCAGTCAACGCCGTTCCCGCCGGAACCGATCCGCCCAACGCAGCAACCAATCCCGTTCCATCCAACGGTTCCACCACGACCGGTATCCCCGGAACCATCAGCTGGACCAACGGCGGTGGCGCTTCATCCTATACTGTCTATGCAGGCACCAACAACGGCGCGCCCTGGAACCTTATCAACGGACAAGCCACCACGGCACCGTATATCTCGGTATCGAGTTTGTCGTACGAAACAACCTACTATTGGAAAGTCGATTCGCACAACGCGAACGGCGACGCAGTCGGCACGATCTGGAGCTTCACCACCGGTTCACCGGCGGACGAAGACTTCGAAACGGGCGATTTCACCAAATGGGACTGGACCTTCTCCGGTAATGCAAACTGGATCATCGACAGCAGTACGCATTATGACGGAAGCTACAGCGCTCGATCGGGAGTTATTACCCACAACCAGTCATCCTCTTTATCGATAACGCTGAACTGCACAGAAAGCGGAACCGTATCGTTCTACAGGAAGGTTTCCTCGGAAGCGAGCTACGATTACCTCCGCTTCTACATCGATGATGTTCAGCAGGATCAATGGTGCGGAGAAGAAGACTGGACATACGAAGCGTATTATGTGAACTCCTCCGGCAGCCACACCTTCCGCTGGACATACAACAAGGATGGATCGGAAAACAACGGCTCCGACTGCGGTTGGGTAGATTACATCTATTTCCCGCCGACAGAGACAGGGCCAGCCGAATTCAGTTTATCGCCGACATCGATCAACTTCGGTGATGTCGAGATCGGACAGTCCTCCACCGAGACCTTCCAGATCACCAACAACGGCGGCGAAACCCTCAGCGGATCGATCACGACACCACTCGATTTTTCCGTGGCTGCAATCAGCCGTGATTTCGATCCTCGCTATGGCAGAACCCGCAACACCCTGAGTTATTCTATTCCGAATGGAAGTTCTCAGAGCTTCAACCTGACCTTCCAGCCACAAACTGCCAATACTTATAGCAACAACGTCACGATCACCAGCAATGATCTCGATCATCCGACGAACTACCTGCCGGTGACCGGCACCGGCGTCAACCCGGCGGATATCACCTATACGCCGTCGTCCTTCGACGAGACGATCCTGATCGGCGAAGATCTCGATCGTACACTCACAATCGGAAATGACGGAGGTGTGGCGCTGAACTATAATGTGACATACACAACCGGCGGTCGCAACCGCGACGACCTGCTCAGCGAGGACTTCGATTCCGGCATCCCGGGAACATGGACGATCGATGACGGAGGCTCGACCACCGACACATGGTATGGTGAGACGGCGTACAATTCGAACTCGCTGGACGGAACCCCCTTCGCGTTCGTCAACAGCGACGCCGCGGGTTCGGGTAGCACGACAGACGAAACGATGACCTCGCCTGTCGTCAATTGCTCTTCCTACACGAACCTGTTCCTCGATTTCGACCATTACTTCAGCTATATCGATGGATACGGCAACGAGCAGGGCAATGTGGAAGTCTGGGACGGTTCCACGTGGAACACGGTCTGGGAGTCGGGAACGGCCAGTGTCGGAAGCTGGACTACCCCCGACCATCAACATATCAATATCAACGCGTATGCCAACGGCAATCTTCAGGTACGCTTTCACTATGTCGCACAATATGACTTCTACTGGGCAGTCGATAACGTGAGTGTAACCGGCGATCCCAGCGGACCAACATGGCTCTCGCTCGATGGCGGAACCAGTGTATCCGGAAATATCGCGTCCGGTGGAGCGGATGTCGATGTCACCATCGGCTTCGACGCAAGCGAACTGAGCCTTGGTACCTATAATGCGACGATCTATATCGCCAGCAACGATCCGGATGAGGCTTCTGTCGAGATTCCCGTATCACTGGAAGTGACCGATACGCCGCCCGAGCCGGATATCGCGGTCTCACCCGCTTCAATGTCTGCGAACCTGCTGAACGGCGATACGAATACACAGACGCTATCCATCGAAAACGAAGGTGGACAGGATCTCACATGGAGCGCGACAATCGCTGAAGTGGAGACTCGCTCTACAGCCTTCGCGGATTTCAACAGCGGCCTTCCATCGAGTTGGACGATCAATGACTACGGCCTCGCAGGATATACCTGGAACAATGTCTCCAACTACAACGGAAACTCCTTCGACGGCACCAACTTCATGATCGTGAACAGCGGTGTTTTCCCGGCAGGCGTTACATTTTACGAAGAACTCATCACACCGGATGTCGATACGGAAGGCGCGATGCAAATTATTCTGGAGCTTGATCACCTGTTTACGGTCCGCACCAGCGAATTCGCCCAGATATCCGTTTTCGACGGAACCGACTGGCAGAATATCGCTACCTGGAGCACTTCACAGGGAATCGACTTCAACAACTACGAACACCCGGTGTTCGATATCAGCGAATACGCGAATGCCAACATGCAGATACGCTTCATGTACAACGATTTCGGTACACAGGGATTCTTCTGGGCGATCGATAATGTCCTGCTCAGCATCGACGAAAACATCGAGTGGCTGACCATTGATGGCGGCGACACTGTCGGCGGCACCATTCAAGCCGGAGATCCCGCGACAGATATATCCGTACAATTCGACGCCACCGGCATGACGGAAGGCGACTACTACAAGAATATCGTCATTACCAGCAACGATCCGGACGAAGGATCCGTAACCGTTCCGGTCACGTTGCACGTCCTTGCCGAGATGGAACCGGTTATCGAAGTGGATCCGGTAAGCCTCGCCTTTGGCGATGTGGTTATCGGCACAAGCGACAGCCAGCAGTTCACCATCGAGAACTCGGGACTCGCGACCCTGACCGGCGATATCACGACTCCGGCAGGCTATACCGCAACACTGGTCACCAGAAGCCAATCATCGCGACGACTTCAATCCAAGACGCGTAATACACTCACCTTCAGCATCGAGCCGGGCTATACCAACACCTACAATCTGGTGTTCGAGCCGGTCGCCGAACAGGCATACAACGGCGATGTGACCATCACCAACAACGCCGGTGACGATGTTCTCATCGCGATCACCGGCAACGGTGTCGTTCCGCCACAACCATCGCTCTCTTGGGATCCCGCCTCATTTACAGCTTATCAGGCAACCGATACCCAGACCTCGCAGAATCTGACGATCGCAAACCTCGGCTCGGAAGAACTTACCTACACCGCCACGGTGCAATACCCCAGTCGCAGCCGTAACGATCTTGTCAACGAAACCTTCGACAGCGGCATGCCCGGAGACTGGACCGTCACGGACGGCGGCGCAACGACCGCTACGTGGGAGGTAGTCGATAGTTACAGCAGCAGCAGTTATACGCTGGATGGCACGCCTTTCGCATTCGTCGATAGCGATGCCGCCGGCACCTACGATATGGACGAAACCCTCGCAACACCGGTTCTGGACGTCGAAGGCTACACAAGCCTGACGATCGAGTTCGACCACTATTTCAACTCGTATCAAGCCGAGATCGCCGATGTGGATGTCTGGGACGGCACCCAATGGATAAACCTTCTGAGTATGTCCGGTAGCGACGTGGGAGCCTGGGGTTCGCCGGTTCACGCAACATATGATCTCACATCGTACGTCAACGACGCCCTGCAGGTTCGCTTTCACTACTACAACGCGAACTACGAATGGTACTGGGCAGTGGATAATGTATATATTTACGGAGACGGCTCGACATCTCCCTCCTGGCTGACGCTGGACGACGCGGAAACAGTCAACGGCGCAATCGTAGCGGGTGGCTCAGATGATGTCATTTCAGTCGGATTCGACAGCGATGGACTGGACGGCGGTAGCTACTACGCCAGCATTATCCTGACATCGAACGACCCTGATCACGCCAGCGAAACGATCCCGGTTACGCTCAATATCCAAGCGCTTCCGGCATTCGGTCTGACACCTGCTTCGCTCGATTTCGGCGATGTTCTCGTCGATGGTAGCGAGACGATGCAATTCACCATCGAGAATAGCGGCAACGGCGTAATGATGGGTACGATTACCACCATCGACGGCTACACGGTCAGCGAAGCCGTCACCACGCGCAATATCGGAGCGAGAAGAGAATCCGCGATCCAGAGCCGCAACGCGCATGGTTACACGATCCCGGCAAGTTCTTCGCAGACATTCGACCTGACCTTCGAACCCCTTCTGGAACAGACCTACGCCGGCGACATCACTATCACATCCGACGATCCAAACAACCCAAGCAACACACTCGCCGTTACCGGCATCGGATACGTGATATATTACCCCGAAATCGACGCGACACCGCTCTCGTTCGATTTCATCATGGAACCCGATCATACCGATCAGGGAACCATCCAGATTTCGAACCTCGATCAGGGCACGCTCAACTGGTCCGCCAACTTCTCGGGAGTCACCAGAGAACTGGTCGATGCCGGAATCACCGGATTCTTCAGCGGCGGAACCCTGGACGGAAAATCCGATGTTCCCATGATGACATCACATCGGACAACCTTCAACGGCGTCCGCGCGCAGGGCGACCTCCTCATGCAGCACGATCTGGAGACACCTTCCGGTTCGATTCTGCATCTTGGTTGCGAAGTGTTGAATGGTTCGATCTGGACGACCGCAGGTGGACTTACGAGCTCCGAAGGTGACGGCAACTACCTGTACCGGTTCGACACGAATGGGAACTTGCTCAACACCTACAATCAGATTACAACATCTACCTGGGGTATGCGCGATATGGCAGACGACGGAACCTACCTCTACGCGGGAGACGAGAACGGATTCTACCGGATTGATCCCGCCACGGGAACCCAGACGACTCTCTTCAGCGGCAACCTGACTCTTTCCTGTTTCCGCTCTCTGTCCTACGTGCCATCGATGGGATTCATCGCGGGTAACTGGCGTGCAAGCTATGGAAATTTCAAGGTGTTCGACGCCAGCGGTACTCTTCTGGATGAGCTGAACTTCCCATCAACGCTTTCCAATGTGTATGGCTCGACCTACGATCCCAGCGATCACTCGTTGTGGTTGTCGGATATCTCCGGCTCGGGCAGCTACCAGAGAATCACCTTCTATCACTACGATATCGCAACGGAAGCTCTGACCGGTGAATCGATTCTCGTTCCGGTATTGAATGGAACCTCGATCGATCAGCAGGCTGGCGGATGCTGCCTCAGCACCGACCTTATCCCCGGTAAAGTAGCGCTCTGCGGCATAGCTCAAAGCGATCCCGACACGTTCTTCGCGGTCGAACTCCGCGACGCTCCGACCTGGATATCCTTTACGACCGATACCGGCGGAACGCTTCCGGCTTATGGCGGACCTGTCGATCTCTCTTTCGAGATCGATACAAGCGACATGGTCGATGGCGAAACACATACAGCGAATATCGTGATCAGCTCCGACGATCCGGACGAGCCAACGATCACGATACCGATATCGCTTACAATCGAAACCTACCCGCAGTTCAACCTGACGCCGGCTTCACTCGATTTCGGCGATGTAGCCGTTCAATTGAACGAAACATTGCAATTCACCATCGAAAACAACGGTAGCGCCGAGATGACCGGTACCATTACCACCATCGAAGGGTATATGGTCAGCGAAATCGAGACTACGCGCAATTCCGCCGGCAGAAAAGAATCCACAAATGCCGCGCATTACCGCAACGCGCTGGATTACACAATCGCACCGTTCTCGTCGCAGACATTCGATCTCACCTTCGAGCCGGAAGCGGTTCAAACCTACGCCGGAAACATCGTCATCACATCCAACGATACGAACTACCCGAGCAATCTGCTCGCGGTCACCGGTAACGGTGTCTATGTGGATTTCCCGGATATCTCCGTAATGCCGGAGGTTCTGAATTACATACTGGATCCGGACGCCTCGGGCGTGAAGAGCTTCACGATCTCCAATACAGGAGATGCTGTGCTCAACTATACCATCGTTGAGACCGATGTTACCGCACTCGATCCCGAAGTTGCAAGCCTTAACGGCACGGAAAGCAGACGACAGACCCGGTCACGCACCGACTGGCTCGAATGCAATCCGACAACCGGCGATGTTGCAACAGGATCTTATCAGGTTGTGCAAGCTACCGTGAATGCAGCCGGAATGACCGCCGGAGATTATCAGGCAATACTCGAAGTCCAGAGCAATGATCCGGATGAACCGATCGTAGAAGTGATCATCAATCTGCACGTGAACTACGAACCGTATGCGATCGATGATCTCAGCATCCAGATATCGGACGGTGTCGCCTACCTGACGTGGTCTGCTACCACGTACGCGACCCGTTACCTGATCTTCGCGGCGCCATCACCGGACGGTCCGTTCACACAGGTCGGACAGACCAGCATCACCGTGTGGTCGAATGTGATTACCGAGAATTCCAAGTACTATATCGTCAAAGCCAAGAACTAGTCGATAACTAATAGAATCTGCCGCCTCTCCACCCGAGAGGCGGTTTTTCTTTGGAACGCAGATATCCCGGCATTCATTTCCATACCATATCCGCATAATCCATATCTATCTGGTTTGAAAATCCATACCCCCGTTTTCGTAACTATCTATCATATATGCACAAACATATCTGGAATCAGTCTTGCATTTTACTATGTATAAAGACATGGACAAGGGGGACCTAATGGTTTCGTTTCGAATTCTGATCACACTCATCGCACTTCTTTTCATGGCAATAATACCATCCATCACTGAAGGCTGTTCGACATTCAAGGTTCAGCAGGGCGACCATATCGCATACGCACACAACATGAATCAGGGCGACCTGGGCGTTCCCGGGATGATCTTCATCAACAAGCGCGGAATGCTCAAGGAAAGCCGCACCTGGAACGAACTCACTACCACGCAGCCCACGCTGGCGACGGATTACGCCTGGGTTTCCCGCTACGGATCCGTTACCGTCAATATCTTCGGACGGGATTTACCCGACGGCGGCGTCAACGAGGAAGGCTTATATATCTGGGAGATGGGCGAGGACGTCGAATATCCCAACGATCCCGAGAAACCAGCGATGAACCAGACGAACTGGATGCAGTATATTCTGGACACGTGCCTCTACGTGGAAGACGCTATCCAGCGCGCGAACGAAGTGACCATCGACGGCTGGGGCTGGCACTACTTCGTGGGCGACGCCACAGGCAGCACGGCGTATATCATGTTTGTCGATGGCAAGCCGTTGGTGCGTTCCGGCGCGGATATGCCCGTCCCGGCTGTGTTCAATTCTCCCTACGACTGGGAACTGGAACTGGCGCGCTACTACGAGGGGTTCGGCGGCAATTATTCCACGGAAACGGATGATCCGCGCGTACCGCGCTTCGTGCGCTACATGCGTCTGATGCGTGAAATGCAGCCCACGGACAATGTCGTGGATTACGGGATCATGATGATGCAGACGCTCAGGGTGAACGACGACCCGGAGTGGTCAATCCTTCACGACGAAGATAGCCGTACGATGTATTTCCGAACGCGGCTGAATCCTGCGGTCAAGACGCTGAAGTTCGACGACATCGATTTTACCAATCAGTCGCCCACGCTGATGCTCGATATCGATCAATCGGACGACGGCGACTCGATGGGTCGCTTCGAAGCATACTCGAAGCAGGTCGATAAATCGTTCATGATGCAGAAGCTGGTGACCAAGCTGCCGGACAATTTCTTCTCGGATGAGCTGACCGCCGAAGCATGTGTCGATAACTTCGTGAATCACATCGATGACGATGGTATTATTGCGGACAAACTTCTAAAGGGTGTCTGGGGTAAGGAGAAGAACAAAGAGCTGGTGATCGCGCTGGATACGGACAAAGCGGCTGTCACGGGATACGTTATCATCAACGACAACGGCGAACGCCTCGCGATCGATCACCTTGCGCTGATGGGAAATGTCCTTCGCCTGACCTTCTTCACGCCAAAAGGCGCGATCGTTGAAGCCGTCTGCACCATCGACAAAGACACAATGCAGGTGCTGCTCAACGGCGCGGAAGATTTCTACGGTACTTTCACGCTCGAACGGGAATAACTGTAGGGACCGATGTTGCTTGTTGGATAATATTTAGGAATAACCCCCCTTTGTCCCCCCTTATCAGGGGGGTGAGAGAAACGGACAGACTTGCGTCTCGATTCCTGGTACTGTCCCTTTAAGTGTGTCTTGAACCTTCAAGGTATACAATCTCATTCAGTATTTATTTGGAAAGAGTTTCGTGTCAAACTTGAAATTATAGATCGGATACTTTCGGTATCGATCAGACTTATCCATAGCAACTTTCGAAAGCAGCAGCAATGCCGACTCCTCCGTCGGCATTGAGTTTCTGATCTTCAATACCCGTCGGAAGCTTTTGTGCAAACGTTCCACCCAGTTCGTCGTATAGATCATTCCTCTGATACGGTAATCATATTGTAGATAGGTGAAGTAATACGTCATCTCGTGTCGATTCTTCAGCCTTTTGATATATGGGTATTTCGATCCCCATTTGACACAGAAAGTTTCGAATCTGTCACTCGCTTCCTCCCGGGAAAAGGTGGGATCCGATATGTTGAACACCTCACGTAAATCTGCCGCAACTTCCTCCTTATGGTCATGACGAACATGGTTGAGAATATTTCGTTTCAGGTGGACGACACACTTCTGCAAATCAGCTTCAGGATAGACACGAGCAATGCTGTTCTCAAGACCATTGATACCATCAGCGATGATGAGGTCTGTTGTCTCCAAACCTCTTGCCTTAAGGTTTTGCAGCAGAGACGCCCACCCCGAAGCGGATTCCTGGGGGATATTCTCGATTGCAAGGATATCTCGACTCATATCTTCCTGCAGACCGATCACGGTATAGATTGCTTCACTCTCGACCTTTCCTGCCCTTCTGATATGGGTAAACAGAGCATCCACGATTAAAACAGGATATCGCCTTTGCAGAAGACGGTCACGCCACTGCTGAAGCTCTTCTGAGAAGGACTGCGTGATTCGACTGATACTGGATTTGCTGTAGTTCTTACCGTAAATACTTTCGAAAACGTCACTTACATCTCGTGTCGATAAACCCTTGCTGTAAAGGTTGAAAGCAAGCTCGTGGAGCTCATTCTCCTGATTGCGCAATACGCTCAGGATTACCGGGTAAAAATGCCCAAGACGATCACGTGGAATCCGTAGCGACAAGGAACCCCAAACTCCGCTCGCAGAGCCTGCTCGGTAACCATTTCCTTTGTTATTCATATCGGACGCAAGGCGTAAAAACTCGTTTCTCTCCAATTTCATTAGACAATTGCAAAACGTTTGATAGACTTGGTTAAGACCATGCTTGTTGAGAGCTGTGTCGACGATTTGCTCTATTTGTGGGAGCGAAAAGTTCATGAGAACCTCCTTGGTTTTGTTTGCCAATTTAACCTTGGAGGTTCTTGCTCTTTTTTGTCAATCAGACACACTACTTGGGACGGTACCCGATTCCTTTCTCACCCCCCTGATAAGGGGGGACAAAGGGGGGGTACAAACCGGGAAGATAGGTAATACTCAAAAAGCATTGAGGAGAGCCTATGCCCTTTCAGAGAACAACGAAGTATGATCAACTCCATAAGTTGATAGGAGATTATCTTAGCGATCAATATACGGTAGTAGATTTACATCGGATGTATGGAGTATCCTGTAAAACGATCTACAAATGGATCAATCGTTATAAGGAAGATCCAGCGAACTGGGCTTTGGCTCGCAGCAGTGCTCCGCACAGCCACCCGAATCAGACCCCGCCCGAGATCCTTGAAATGATTATCAACATGAAGCTTGCACATTTGAGTTGGGGTCCGCGCAAGATAATACACGCGTTACAGAACCAGGATTCAACCATCGACTGGCCAGCAGCGAGTACAGCAGGCGAATGGTTGAAACGTCACGGTCTAGTGAAACATCGTTTGGTACGTAGTCATGTACCGCCATACAGCCAGCCCTTCGGTGAATGCAACTGCAGTAATGCCATCTGGAGTATTGACTATAAGGGTCAATTTCGGCTTTTGAATGGCGAGTATTGCTATCCGCTGACGATCACCGACAATTTCAGTCGTTTCCTTTTGTGTTGTCATGCGCTTCCGAGCACGAACCACAAGGATTGCGAGCATTGGCTTGACTGGACTTTTCAGCAGTATGGTTTGCCGGACAGTATCCGTTCTGATAACGGAGTTCCGTTTTGCATTGCGAGTAAAACGGGCTTGAGTCGATTCTGGCTTCATCTGATTCGTCTCGGCATAACGCTTGAGCGAATCGAGAAGGGTAAACCCCAGCAGAATGGTCGTCATGAGCGGATGCATCGTACACTGAAGCATGAAACCTGCAAGCCCCCAGCGCGCGATATGTTATCCCAGCAGGAAGCGTTTAACGCTTTTATAGAAGAGTACAATACGATTCGTCCTCATGAGGCTTTGGGAGGACACCCACCGGCGTCGGTATATCAACCGAGCTTGCGCAAATATCCGCTTAAGATATTCGGTCCGGAGTATCCTGAAGACTTTGAAAAGCGTAAAATCAAGGATACCGGTGAGGTGAAATTACATGGAAAGAGAGTGTTTGTAAGTGAGCTTCTCGCAGGTGAATATGTTGCCTTGGAAGAGCTGGAGGATCGTGATGGTATCTGGCGCATTTATTACTACCAGACGCCGATTACGGATCTGGATATCAGAACGATGAAATTGATCCCGATTAAAACAAGCCTCGGCGAGGCGCGAAATTCTCCCTCATCCCGGCATGCCGGGATGAGGGAGAATACTGGACAGGAAACCATTAAAGTGTAACCTATGTCCCCGGGCTAATCTGTTACCAACGTCCCGGATGTACACGATGGTTGCTATCTCTTCACCCCCCTGATAAGGGGGGACAAAGGGGGGTTATCCCAATTTTCTATTCCATCAAACAGGTGACGCGATAGAACCGTTTTGTTTCGGTGGAGGGCGCGGTCCAGGCAGAACCATCGAACGTGCCGGTATCATCCGGCGTCCAGCCGTTTTCCGGCTCTTCCGATGAATACACCTGGTAACCTGTCGCTCCATCGACTGGATTCCAGGTCAGGGTCACGGTACCGGCATCCGTTACGATCAGGACGTTTTCCGGCGGTAGAAGCTCGAACTGCGTGACTTCCAGAACAACAGGGGTCACGAATATATCCTGATCATTGTCCGGTACGATCATAAGCGATGCCTGGTAGGTGCCGGGCGTCAGTCCGGTCGCGTCGAATTCAACCGAGAGCATTTCTGTCGATCCGGGCAAAACCGAGCCTTCGATGTACTGCGCTCCATTTACGGTGAGCCACTCCGGTACCGGTTCGCCGGTAATCGTAATATCGTCGATCCGCCAAAGAGAATCGTAATCACCCTGGTAGTAGAACCCGAAATAGGCCGTCTCACCGATATATTCCGAGAGATCGATCGTCCGTAGCACCCAGTTGTCCGCTTGGTTTCCGTACTCCATCAGCTCAACGAAATCGTCATCCGCGGGATCGCCGCTGCCTGTCGATATCCACACACCGTGGTAGGTGTAGTATGCGCCGTAAACGTACTGATTTTTCTCATAGAACTGGAGCTGACTGCCCAGCCCGATATAGACGGCGGGTGTGACGATCCAGTCGTGCGCCATGCCGTTGTAGTCGTCATCGGGATGCACGCAGGAATGGGAAGAAGAATGATATTGATAGGTGGATTCGATCCATCCGCGATCGTCCGTGGCGCCCAGCCGATAGGTTTGCCATCCGTCCGGCGGATAGACACCGCTCTCGAAATCCTCTTGCAGGAGCGAGCGGACGGATGAACCCTGCACGGATAATTCGTAATCCACTTCCTGGCCGCCGGTGTTGGAAAACGACAGGGATTGGGTTCCCTGCATTCCCGAGACGAGGGTACACGAAACGGTGTCGGGACTCGCCTCCAGGTGTCCCGGAGGTGGATCGGCAGTACTAAACGACCAGACCATGCCGTTGGTTTGCAGCGTGTCGTCGATCGAATTGACCTGCCAGTAGATCGTGGTTCCCAGGTCGAATGGACCGCCGATCTGCGCGCTGGTGAACGTGTCGATGGCCGCGCCCGAATAGATGACCGTCTGGGGCGGATTCACCGTGTCGAATAGCACCTCCACTTCCGTGGTGACTCCGGTGTTCGTCCAGGAAATGCCTGTGTCCTGTGCGACGTCTGTTTCGCTGCGAAGCGGAAGGGGATCGATTGCCACGCCGGGCCCGATCGGATTTCCGAAGACGTGCACATCATCGAGGCAGAGTCCGAACCCACCGTCCGCGTGACCCTCGAACATGATCTGGAATGCGTCCGCCTCGGGGAACGTTCCCAGCACATGCTCGCGGTAGATCCAGTCGGAATCTGGATCGGGATACCAGAAGTAGTGCCAGTCGTCTTCTTCCGACTGCCGGTAATAGACATACATCCAGTCCGAATCGATGAACCACGCTTCGCCGCCGAACCAGATGGAGAGCGTGACATATGTGTAATTGCGAACATCCATCGGAGGGGTGATCAACTGGGTGATCTGTGTATCGGACTCGCCGACATCCCGGAAGAAAAACGCGTTACGATTCCCCGAGTGCGCGTATGGCGGATGGTCGTTGTAGCCACCCTGAGCAAGAGACCAGGACGACATCCCCTGCACGCGATGCTGGCTCCATTCATTGAAGAAGTACTGGAAGTCGCTGTCAAAGTCGTAGAACATGATGGTGTCGGCCATCAGATTCATTGATAGCAAAAGAAGCAAGACCGGTAGAAGCTTTTTCATCGATGCCTCCGGAATGGGGAATGTTATCGTTTCACATTAGCTTTTCACCTTGTGAATTATTGAGACATAAATGAATTTCTGTCAAGCTTCTTTCTGGTATCCCACCATGTTTTCCGTATATACCGCAAGGAGTTGTTGAATTTAAGGATGGACAAGGGCAACCACAGAGGGTTGCCCTTACATGAAGAAAACCCCTCCATCGCGAAGGACGGAGGGGCGATAATCTATCGTAAGTATTACAGGCTGTAATACAGATTCATCTCGAATGGATGCGGACGGTTGCGGACGGCGACCACTTCCTTCATCTTCTCGGTTATCCAACTCTTGATCAGATCTTCGTTGAAAACGTCGCCCTGCAGCAGGTACTCGTGGTCCTCTTTCAGCGCTTCGAGGGCTTCTTCGAGCGATGTAGGAATAGAGATCAGCTTGTCCTTTTCTTCGTCCGGCCACGAGAACACGTTGTCGTCGTAGGGACCGTAGCCGTTTTCTTTGGTGGGCATGATCTTGTTCTTGATACCATCCAGACCGGCCATCAGGAGCGCGCTCATGGCGAAGTAGTAGTTGCAGGTACCGTCGCCGGTGCGGAATTCGATCCGCTTGGCTTCTTCGCTGGTGGCGTATTTAGGGATGCGGATGGCGGCGCTGCGATTGGCGAGGCCGAAGAAGAGTTTTACGGGTGCTTCGAATCCGGGCAGCAGGCGCTTGAAGGAGTTCGTGCTGGGATTGGTGAACGCGGTGAGCGATCTTCCGTGATGCAGGATGCCGCCGATGAACCAGAGTGCTTCGTCGGAGAGGTCGGCGTAGTTGTCCTTCTTGTAGAAGATGTTCTTGCCGTTCTTGCGAAGCTGGATGTGGAAGTGCATGCCGTTGCCTGGTTCGTCGTAGAGCGGCTTGGGCATGAAGGTGGCGGTGAGGTCGTGCTTGAGCGCCGTATTGTGGATGATATCCTTGATGTACATCATCTGGTCGGTGATCTGCTCGAAGGGAAGCAGGGTGGTCTCGATCTCCTGCTGCGCTGAGAGTCCGACCTCGTGGTGATGGTAGCGCACGCTGCAACCGATCTTTTCGATGGCGTTGACCATTTCCTGGCGGATATCGGCGAACTTATCGAATGGGACGTCGATGTGGTAGCC
The DNA here is from genome assembly GCA_963666875.2 of Cloacimonadales bacterium (SeqCode). Lineage (GTDB taxonomy): Bacteria > Cloacimonadota > Cloacimonadia > Cloacimonadales > JAIOQZ01. The sequence goes on along the minus strand of CAXXPU010000012.1, from coordinate 81,214 downwards.
CTTGCGGTTGGCGACGGCGGTTCCGTTCTTATCGCGGTATCCGAAGGGGAGGTCTTCCTTGTTCTCTTCGGATGTGAAGGAGAAGCCGGCGTTGTATTTACCGTTGTGGATCTCGGCTTCGTTGAAGAGGTAGAATTCGAATTCGGGAATCCAGAGCGACTGATCGGCGAGACCTGTATCTTCCATGTATTTCTGCGCGCGTTTCGCAAGGCTGCGCGGGTCTTTGGAGAACCCGATGCGCGTGTCGGCGTCGCAGATGTAGCAGAGCATCCTGAGCGTCGGATACTTGGTAAATGGATCGATAATGGCGGTGCTGAGGTCGGGAATGAGCACCATATCGCCCGATTCGACCGATCGCATGCCGGGTATCGAAGAGCCGTCAAAGGAGATACCGTGCTCCAGTACGCTTTTTAGGTGATAAGCGGGGAATGTAATGTGATACCAGTTGCCCATCAGATCCGAGTATTTCAGATCGATTGCCTGGATATTGTTTTCGAGTATCAAGTCGTTCACGCGTTCCATTACAGCAGTCATGAGATAACCTCCGGTACGTATCTTTCATTCTGGCATCGGTCGGAGACACAAACAGGAGGCAATCATTTTACTATCAATTATACGATAGTAAAATGACAGACCTCCCGTAGATAAAAGCGTTCTCTGCCATTCTACCAGACCGAATACGAAACCTATCGAATGGTCGAATGTGTCAAGAATTTTCTAACGCAAGCCTTTTCAGATAAATATGAATAAAGTTGTCGTCATTGTGCCGATCTCGCAAGCCGGGCATCAAGAGACCGGAGATGCCCCTATAATTTAGTATAATCAAGAAACCATAACACCACGTTAAATCACGCAAATTATATTGACACAAAATTGATGCTCTTCAGAAATGATGCCTTGATGAAACATACCTATTTGTTGGGAGAATGAATATGAAAAAGTACCTGATTCTCGTGTTATTACTCGGCTGTGCGATGCTTTCCGCGACGGCTGTCCAGCCCTCAGGCAGCGGCACCGAAGCAAGCCCTTATCAAATAACCTCGCTCGACAACCTCCAATGGATTTACGAGAACGAGAACGTCTGGAACAAATGGTTCATTCAAATAAATGACATCGACGCCAGCGCGACCAGCACCTGGAACAGTGGCGCGGGATGGATGCCGCTGGGGTATCGCAATTCCTCCATCGATCACGAGTACTTTGAAGGCTCTTACGACGGGCAGGGACATTCGATCACCAGCCTCACCATCAACCGTCCCGCAGGGAACAACCAGGGATTCTTCGGCTATGTCTCCGGTGCAACGATTTCGAACCTCATTCTCCTCAACGTGAATATTCAAGCTTACAATACCGTAGGTGCCCTGATCGGCAATTTCCTCAGTGGAACCGTTACAAATTGCTGCGCTACGGGAAGCGTCGCAGGCAATAACGTTGTCGGCGGCTTGATCGGCGATAAACGTGACGAAGCTTCCTGCTGCTACAGCGCTTGCGCGGTTACTGGTTCAAGCAATATCGGCGGATTCGCCGGTAACAATTCCAGCACGCTGTACAATTGCTACGCCATCGGCAACGTCTCGGGAACATCCTATGTCGGTGGACTGGTGGGCGGGAATTTTCCCGGCGGAGACATTCAGGATAGCTACTCCGTGGGTTCAGTAATCGGAAGTATGAACACCGGCGGCCTCGTCGGATACAACAACGCCAGCGTCGCGACCAGCTTCTGGAACACGCAGACCAGCGGACAAAGCTCCAGCGCCGGCGGCACCGGCAAGACCACCGTACAGATGAAAACGAAATCCACCTACACGGACGTCGGCTGGGACTTCACGGGCGAAACAGCTAACGGCTCCAACGACTACTGGAGCATCGACGGAGGTAACAACAGCGGCTACCCCTACCAGAGCTGGCAATCCTACTCGGCATTTATCTCCGTAAATCCATCTTCGCTCGTTCTGGGTACTTATCACTACAACGAGACATCAATCTCGGGCAGCCTGACGGTTTCCAACAGCGGCGTAGATTATCTGCTGATCAACAGCATAAGCTTCGCAGTGGGCGGACAGGGATTCTCCCGCTCCGGCGTTACGCTTCCCTGTACGATCGTCCCCGGCGGATCGGTTGCGATAACCGTCAGCTTCACCAAGAACACGATCGGCGATTTTAACGACACCCTCGTGATCTCTTCCAACGCGATCGACAATCCCACACTCGAAATCCCCGTGTCGGCAATTACCCGCTACAATGTCGGGGATACCGGAATGCTCGGTCTCGGAACGGAAACCTTTCCCCTCCAAATCGCCGATTTCGACGATTTACTGTGGATCAGTTCCTATTCAACTGCATGGAACGCATGGTTCATCCAGACCGCCAACATCGACGCCAGCCCAACCCAGGACTTGAACGATGGTGCCGGGTGGATCCCAATCGGCAGCAACACGACCGCGTTTTCAGGACGCTACAATGGACAGGATTATATAATCGACAATCTTTATATCAACCGTCCCGATCAAACGCACGTCGGTCTGTTCGGCAAGCTGAGTGTAGCGATCATTTCCAATCTCGGGTTGAAGGATGCGCAAATTACGGGTGACACATATTCGGGAGGATTGGCGGGATATACCAATAATTCCTCCATTCAAAACTGCCACATTACCGGAGCGATTACCGGCGGGCAATATTGCGGAGGCTTGCTGGGCGGCGTTACCAACTTTTCCGCTATAACGGAATGCTATTCGATGTGCAGTGTCTGTGGAGACGATCGATGCGGCGGCCTGATAGGGATGACGGACGATCATTGCTCCGTTTACAAGTCCTATTCCATAAGCGATGTGGAGGGAAGCGAGCTTGTCGGCGGACTGATTGGCTTGACCTGCTTGGGTAGCACGATCAGCGAATGCTTCTCTTCGGGCACTGTCTCTGCCGAATATATCTGCGGCGGCTTGGTCGGTCGGTCGCTGGGCGCTGACATCGACAATTGCTACTCCGCCTCCGATGTCGATGGCATCGGTTATGCCGGTGGATTGGTCGGTTCAATTACCAACGGCGGGATCACTGATTGCTATTCGACCGGAGCAGTTGACGGGACTTTCTACATCGGGGGATTGATCGGCGAGAATATTGGTGGCGAAGTTACGAACAGTTTTTGGGACGTTACAACCAGCGGACAATCGTCAAGCGAGGGCGGAACCGGTAAAACAACCGCCCAGATGACGACGCAATCGACCTACACGAACGCAGGCTGGGATTTCGAAGGCGAGACGGAAAACGGCACCGAAGAGATTTGGAACATCAATAGTACTCTCAACGACGGGTACCCTTATCTTTCCTGGCAGGAGTTCTTCCGCATGATCTCCTTTTCGGACATCGAGTTCGACTTCGGCGGCATGTACATCGGGCAGGCGCCGCTGACTGCCACGCTGACCATTGCGAATACCGGCACAATCGATTTGATCATCAATCAGCTTGGTTTGCAGTACGGCAACCGGGGATTCGGCATCAGCGAAATAAGTCTGCCGATGACGCTGGAACCGAATCAAGCCTGCTCCATCCTGATCTCTTTCGACGTCCTCTCGACAGGCAATAAATCGGATGCCATTCTAATCGAATCCAACGCCGACAACACCCCGTCACTCAACATTTCCCTGACTGGCTCCGGTACCTCCAGCGCTCCGCTCGAGCCGGCGAATGTGCAACTGAACCTCCAGGGCAACGACGCAATTATTACCTGGGGTGCAGTGACGCAAAACGAAGCCGGGCAGACCATCACGCCCGACGGATACGTGATCCTCTACAGCGAGACGCCCGATGCCACCGAGGACGACTACCTCTTCCTGACGTTCACCATCGAAAGCGAATTCACGCACGCGAGGGTCGTGCAATACAGCGACTACATGTTCTATATGGTCGAGACCGTTATCGACACCGACGCAACCCGAACGCTTCGCGATGGCGATTCGCTCCGCGGCACCCGCTGGGGCGACGTCAAGAACCTGATAACCCGATAACGCATTGATCTTCTACAAAAAGCGGAGGGAGAGATTTCCTCCGCTTTTTGATTTCCATTGACAGCAACACTCGCTGCGCATATTGAAAAACCATGAGTAACAACAACACAGCAATCATTCGCCTGAAACCTAGGCGCGAAGGTCCCGTCTTCGGCGGACATCCGTGGGTGTTTTCAGGTGCGATCGGATCAATCAGGGGTAATCCAATCGACGGCGACGAAGTCCGCGTCGAAACGGCAAAGGGCGACTTCGCCGGATGGGGCCTGTTCAATTCACACAGCCAGATTCGGGTGCGGATGTACTCCCTCAAGAATGACGTGCGCCTCGACGACGCATTCTGGCAGTACAAGATACGGCAGGCACTGAACTACCGCAAAAATCTTCCCGGTGATATCTCCGGTCGCCTGATATTCAGCGAAGGGGACGGAATCTCCGGCCTGACCGTGGATCGTTACGGGGACAACCTCGTAGTACAGTTTACCTCGCTCGCGCTTGCCCGAAGAATGGACTTGATCCTCGATATCCTCGAACGGGAGCTGCATCCGAAGGGCATTCTGCTTCGAACCGAGCAAGGTATCCGGCAGGAGGAAGGTCTCGAAATCACCGACGGTAATCTGCGCGGAACGCCGGATGACACCGTCGTGATCGACGAAAACGGAATCGCGTTCGAAGTGAATCTGGCGACGGGACAGAAGACCGGCTTCTATCACGATCAGCGGGAAAATCGGCTCAGGATACGGGATTTTGCCCACGATAAGGAGTGTCTGGATGTATGCACCTACACCGGCGGCTTCGCGCTCAATATGGCATATTCCGGCGCGAAGAGCGTGCTGGGCATCGATGTCTCGAGCGGTGCGCTGGATATCGCCGCACAGAACGCGGAACGAAATCGCCTGACCGGACTGTTCTGGCAAAAGGCCGACGCTTTCCGGATTCTACCCGAACTGAAGAGCGCAGGAAGACAATTCGATCTGATCGTGCTGGACCCTCCGAAATTTACCCGCTCGAAGGGATCGGAGTCGCAGGCGATCCGGGGATACGAGTCGCTCAACGAGATGGCGATGCGGCTGTTGAGACCCGGCGGATACCTGGTCACATGCAGTTGCTCGGGACGGGTCACGCGCGAGATGTTCCGCGAGATCGTGCAGCACGCCGGTATTCGTGCCGGCAGAACGCTACGGCTCGTCGAACAGCGCGGCGCCGCGATCGATCACCCCGTCAATCCGTCCTGCCCGGAAACCGAATACCTCAAGTGTTTCATTCTATCGGTTGAATAGCCGATCGATACCGGTTCGTTTCGCCGACCATTTCATGACGGGTACTCAGGACGCGGGGCGTAAGGTTGAACTGTTCTCGCCATTCCCTGTTCCGTGAAAAATCGACAAGTACTGAAGGATTGGAATGGAAGCCGTTCCGTCTTGCGACGATGCGGTAATAAACACAGGGGAGAATTAAACGGGCATCCGTGTCGCAGGTGGATGTGATCATGTTTGAAACGCGCTCGGTTTCGAGATTGCCGTCCATGCCGCTAACCGGTTCCCGATCCGAATAGATGTCCGGTACGAAATCGACGCGGTTGCTGCCGAAAACCAGATATTCGCAACCCACTTCACCTTCCCAGCTTGCAACGATCGCGCCGTTTTCATCCGCCCAAATGCGGATATTCCCTGGCGTAGCGGGTTTTTTCACCTTGAATGCGATATCGTCCGACCAGTCGCTATAGATATCATCGATCTGCTGTTTCGCGCGAACGCGGTACTGCCCGTCGTTATCGAAGAACGTTTGTTCCACGGGATGGAATCCGATCGTCTCTTCAGCGCCTCGAACATAGTCCAGCAGCGGCTGCTCATCCTCTCCGAACACCTGGATCCAGATCGTTTGCGCCTCTCCGGGATTCCATCCGAAGCGCACCGGCTCGTCCCGATATACACCTTTCACGGATAGCTCGGGTGGAGGAGGAGGTTTCATCGCGGCAACGTTGGAATCCAGCTCGAACGTGAGTTCCGCTTCGATATCGCTATCGAGGCTGTTCAAGCGTATTGTATTCGTTCCGCGCATCAATCGCGGAGCCGCAATCCGGCTGCACTGGCAGTCGCAGGTAATCTTTTCCACGACATTCGAAGGAATGGTGACGTGCGTCACGATCCGATCGGAAGGTACACGAACCTCGCGACCGGTTTCGGAAAACCGGATGCAGAAAATCGGATATCTCGTGTACAGCGTCTTTTCGCCGTGATCGTCCGCAGGTCTATTTTGCGGTATAAAGTGATATTGTACTGCCATCAGGGAGGCTTCGCCAAGCTCTTTCGGGTGCGGAGAAGAGGATTCCCGAAGTGGTTCTTCGACCGTATCGCCAAACCGGTATTGGATCGATTCCCCGGGATAGAGTGTAACCGAGGCGGATAAACGTTCGAAAACATCGCATTCGTAGGACGGCGGTTTCTCGGTCGGCGTGTAATTCCGGTCGTACAGGGAGGCGCAGAAGCGGTTACGTTCGAGATCGAACGATCTGTGCCTGCCGTAGGTGTTGGTTCGATGCACGAGGAACGGATCATTCAGAATATCGTCGAAACCGGCGAAGCGCCGGTTGTCCCGCATACGGAAAACGCAGTTGAGGTCGGCATCGAGGATCATCCATCTGTCATCGATTTCGTACTGGTGAACGACATGCCCTTGCACAGGAACCTTTCTCGCCGGAATCCCGACTTTTTGCAGAATCGTGCTGAGAAACGCCGCCGCAAATCCGCAGACGTTATATCCCCAGTAGTTGTTCAGGAGAAAGGGGTGCCGACAGGCTTTGATTCCGACGGGATAGTGGACGATATTGTCCGTCCAGTGTCGATAGAGTCTCAAGGCTTTCTGACGCTGTGTCGGTTTATCGCCTGCCGATATCAGCGACTCGATACGATCCGGCGGTTTGCCGTCGATGCTGAACCGGGGGCTGTGGATAACCCGGTTCGAAGTGTTCTTCACCTGAAGCCGGAGCAACAGACGATACTGTGGCTTCTTCGTACGATAGCCTTTTGGTTGAATAAAGCTTCTATCGTCGATGTCCCAATCAAGAAAAACTCTGTTTTCCCGATTCGTGAGCAGCTTGATGTTCATCGGATCGCTTGAGAAAGCACTATTCGCTACATGCCACGACCCGATAGTACTGGTCGGTCTGCGTTAACTGATCGATCCAGTAGGTTGTGGTGATGTTGTCCTGCCTGAGGGTCCACTGGCTGAAATCGGCGTATGGATCGTCGCAGGAATAGACGCGGTAGAAGGTCGCGCCCGAGACCGCGCCCCACGATATCGTAGAGCTTCCTCCCGATGTGACGATGTTCACATTCAATGGTGTATCCAGCGACTGGTTGTACTGGTGCTCGTGCGACTGATCCATGTAGGGCCAGAACGTGATCAGACCGAGGGAGGCGTTGTCCGGCTCGTGGAAGATGGACGCTTCGATTGCGGAAGCGTCGGTCGTTCCCCAATATACGAACGGGGCATCGACATCGATATTGCCGTTGTAGAAGTTATAGATACCGTTACCGTAGATATCGTTCCAGTGATCCGCGTCTCCGCCGAACAACAGTCCGGCGTTATCGACAAGCCGGATACCGTATTCGCTGTTACCGGTGACGACATTGCCATGCGTGAAGTGGCTGGTGCCGTGGGTGCTGTAGAGACCGTTCTGGCAATCGTGAATGTAGCAGTTGTTGATGAACTGCGTACCGGTGTGCTGGATGATTATTCCGCTGGAGGCGGCATTCTGTATCTCGCAGTTTGAGATGGTCACAGAGCTTGCGCTTGTGTAATAGTCGTTGACCATGATTCCGCTATTGCTGCTGCCAGTGAATGTGCAATTGGAGACAGTGCTGACTCCCACACCCCTGAGCTCGAGAAGCGCATTGGATGAACCGCCGTTGGCGAAATCGCAGTAGTCGAAACTGCATCCGGATGTGCTATTTAACACATAGATATTTTTCCAACTTCCGGCCGACGGTTCTTCAGAAGATGAATCGAAGGTGATGTGCTGACTCGATGTGCCGTTTGCGACCAGAGCCCCGTAAACCGACAATCTTGCCCCGTTATCGAACAATAACGCGACACCCGGATCAAGAGTCATCGTATTGTTGGCCAATATCGAGTTGCTACTGGTCATCCTGTACGGAATTCCGAAGTCGTGCCAGGTGTTGGTGTAGAGATCGCCGGTGGAAATCACGATCCATTCCTCACCGTTTCCACCGAAGGTCAGGGAACCCACCAGACCTTGAATTTGATTTGAGTAGAGTAGAAGCGGGGCTTGTCCGTTGTTCTGAATCGCGCAATCGGAGATGCTGATCGTGGAGTATCCCCCCGTGACATTGATGCCATAATGGGCATTGTCGCTCACAGTCGTGTTCGAAACAACCATCGTGGATGGGCTGGAATAGTAATCACTGCAATAGATACCATCCTGTGACCCGCCGGTGACGATGCAGTTGTCGATCGTGATGTTCGATGCGTTGTGGACATAAATATTGGCGCTGCAATCTCCCCCGTAGGTTACCTCGCAGTAGTCAAGGGACGTTCCGGAATCGCAGTTTTCGAAGTAGAGTCCTCTCCAGCCGCCCGGTCCGGGTGCCGTCATGCTGGTGGTGAAGGTGATGGGATTCTCTTCGCTTCCTTCCGCAATCAATGCGCCGTAAACATTGAATCCCGTTCCGTCGTCGAACCAGAGATCGGTTCCCGGTTCTATTGTGACCGTTCCGCCATCCAGCAAATTGCAGCTACCTGAGAAGCTGTAGGGAATGCCGTGATTGCGGAGCGTGGAATTGGCGATGTCCGAACTCAATACGCGGATCCAGTTTTGTCCGTTGTTCAAGAGGTTGTTACCCGAATATACCCTTTCGATATTATATGCCCAGATGTACAGTGGCGCATAGCCGTTACCGGTTATCGTACAATCGATGAAGAACGGATTGGAGCCTCCCGAGCTGCAATCGACGCCATACTCGTTGTTATCGCTGATAACGCAGTTCTCGAAAGTGGGATACGACCAGCTTGTGTAGTAGTCGCTGATTCGGACGCCGGTGGTTCCGCTGTGGGTGATGTTGCAGTTGGTCATCGGAAAGTTGTTTGGTCCGTTGTGGATATAAACCATTCCGTTGTTCGAACCGCCATAGGAAATATCGCAATAATCGAAGATTGTTCCATCGTCGGCTTGGTAGAGGTAGATGTAACGCCAGTTTCCAGGAGCGGGAGGATCCTGCGCAGAAGTGAATACGATATGGTCTTCCGGTGTTCCATCCGCGATCAGTGCGCCATCGACGCGGAACTCGTACGAACTGAGGAACTGGAGCTCGGTCCCGGGTTCGAGTGTCAGGGTCTCGCCGTCGGTTACGCAGATACTTTCCGACAGATAATAAGGAACGTCGTAATTATACCACGTACATGTACTGACGTTTCCGCTCATCACCAGAATGCCATTGGGATTGTTGCCGCTGATTGTCTGAGAGCCTGTGACTCTGCCAACTCCGCTTCCCCATATCTTCATGGCGTAAGAGCCATTATTTATAAACGAACAATCTGTGATATAAGGGCAAGACGCACCATATTCGGCATTGAGTCCGTATCCGGCGTTATCGGTGAACGAGCAATTCGAGATCGTCGGGCTCGAAACGGCCTCATAGTAATCGTGAAGGAAGATACCATCCGCGGCGCTGTGGGAGAATGTGCAGTTCGAGATAGTGAATTCATGCGGACAGCCGTGGATATACAAACTGGTATTGCTGTGTCCTCCATACGATAGATCGCAGTAGTCGAGCAATACACCCGCCTCCGCCTGATAGAAGCGCAGATAGCTCCAGTCACCCGCGGCAGGTGTTTCCTGCGCGGAAGTGAAGACGATGTGTTCTTCCGGCGTTCCGTCTGCGATAAGGCAGCCCATGACGTAGATTTCGTAGGTGTTGGTGAATTTGAATTCGCAACCCGCTTCGATGGTCAGGGTTTGTCCATCGTTGACGGTGATGGTTCCACCGACATAATACGGAACATCCCAATTGGGCCAGGTGCATGTATTGACCTCGTTCCCATAAATATAGATTCCGTCGGGGCTGTTTCCGTCGATATCGAGCGTTCCGCTCACGAGGTGAGTACCCGATGCCCACAGCTTCATGGGATACATGCCGTTATTGTAGAACGAACAGTCGATAACACTCGGTAAAGACACGGCTTGCCATGCGTCGATCCCAACGCCCAGGTTATTGTTGAACTGGCAGTTCGTAAAGGTTGGGTTCGAGGTTGCCTCATAGTAATCGTGTATCAAAACGCCGTTCGATTCGGAGTTGGAAATATTGCAGTTCGTAAAGGTTATATTGTTGGGACAACCGTGCATATAGACACTTCCGTTGGAACCTCCCGAATAGAGAATATCGCACCAGGAGAGAGAGGTTCCCGCATCGGTACGGTAGAAGAAGAGATAATTCCAGTCACCGGGCGCCGGCGTCGCGCTTGCCGAGGTGAACACGATATGTTCCGATTCGGTGCCGTTGGCGATCAGGGCTCCCTCGATCTTGAGACTGGCGCCGACGGTAAACTTGAACTGCGTTCCCGGTTCGACAGTAAGCGTGTTACCGTCCGGAATCGTCGATGCGCCGTGCATGAAGAAGGGGAGATCGAAAGCGAGCCAGGTGCCGGTTCCGATTGCCCCGCTCAATACCAGGATACCCTGTGTGCCGTTACCGGTGCCGGTGATGTTTCCGGAGAGCCTGTCGTACCCGGTTGCAAAAATACTCATTGCATATTCGCTGTTGTTGTTGAAGGTACAATCCGATATCCAGGGTAGCGAAGTACCGCTGGAACAATCGATCCCGTAGCCGTTACAATTCTCGATTGTCGTATTTGTTATTGTCGGTGAGGATGGTGTAGCGCTATAGTCGTATAGATAAATTCCGCTTGAGTGGCTGTTGGTTATGGTACAGTTCGAGATGGTCACTCCGGAGTTGTTGTTGGTGAAATAGATGATCGATCCTGCGGAACCGCCATAGGAAAGATCGCAGTAGTCGAGAACCGATCCCGGGTCGGAATCTATAAACTGAATGCTGTTCCAGATAGCCCCGCTGGCGGTCGTGAAGGTGATATGATCGCCTGGTGTGCCGTCCGCGATCATCGTTCCATAGACGATGATGTAATACCCGCCCGTGAACCGGAGATCGCACCCCGCTTGAATCGTGAGTGTGTTGCCGTCCGGGATTGTGACGTTTCCGTGCATGTAAAACGGAACACCGACGTTGTTCCACGTTCCGGTACCGATGCTGTTACCGGAAACCAGGATTACGTTATATCCGTTCCCGGCCATGCCGATCGTCCCGGAGACACGGTCGAGACCGTTGGCGAATACCGACGCTCCGTACATGGTATTATTGGAAAACGAGCAGTTGTAGATGTACGGAAGCGAGAGGCTGGTTCCCGATTCGAGCCCGTAGTTGCTGTTGCTGTTGAAGCTGCAGTTGCTGAAAGAAGGTTCCGATGGCGATGTGCTCTGGTCCCACATGTAAACGCCACTTCCGGTCGCATGGGAAAACGAGCTGTTGCTGAACGAAATATTCTCGCCGCAATTATGGATAAAAACCATGCTGGTTCCACTTCCGCCGTACTCGAATACACAGTGGTCGAGAGTCGTTCCCGGATCACATTCGATGAATTGCACCTGATCCCAATCGCCGGCCTGGGGATCGGGTAATCCCGAAGTAAAGGTGATCTCACCGAGAGACGTTCCATCTGCGATCAGACGTCCATTGATGACAAGCGATTTATTGATCGAAAACGCGACCGTGGCACCCGCTTCGATCGTCAGAGTTTCCCCATCCGGAACGGTCACGGTGTCCAGAATATAGTGGGTATAACCGCCAACCCAGGTCTCTGTTCCGATTGTACCCGAATGATTGACCGCAACAAGAGACACGATGGCCATGAGCAGAAAAACAACCGAAAATCCCCATCTTCTTTTACGCATAGTAACCTCCACAACCAGATATAACTCGGATTATTGATTTTCGTCTATTATTGCATAGAATCGAATGAGCGTCAAATAATTTCTTCTATTTCCTTCTCCGACATTGAAATGATTCACTTCAACGAAGAAAGATCATCCGTAAAACCGGGCATTATTATTTTGACAATAACCTGCCGGTTTCGCTACTATGATTTCCGAACATCAAACACAGGAGAACAACATGGAATTATCCTGGATACTCATCATTATCGCCGCCGCACTATTGATCGGCCTGCTCGCCCTCATGGTCGTCCTGCGCATGAAAGGCGTCAAACAAGCACCCAATTACCGCAGCCTGTTCATCATCGGCATCGCTATCATGGTTGTTGGAATCCCCAACTCAAATTACCCGCTTATGGCTCTCGGACTGATCTACATGATTATCGGCATCGCAAACCATAAAAAGTGGAAAGACCAGCCAAAATGGAGCGACCTGACCCCTACACAGAAGAAATTCAAGCTCGCTGTCGTTATCGCGCTCGGTGTGATAGTAATCGCCGGAATCGTGATGTATTTTTTGTATCGATAAGTAAAAAGACAACCCCCCTTTGTCCCCCCTTGTCAGGGGGGTGAGTAAACGGACATGCTTTCGTTTCGACTTTCTCACCCCCCTGACAAGGGGGGACAAAGGGGGGTTATACAATTTTCAGATCAGGAACTTCCCGTCCTTGTAGATCAATTCGTCGTCGGCGTAGATTTCGCCGCCGTCTTTCATGTCACAGAGCATATCCCAGTGGATGGCGGATTCGTTCTTGCCGAGTGAACTCGCGATGGAACGACCGACCGCCAGATGCACCGTACCGCCGATCTTCTCGTCGAAGAGCATGTTGCGGGTGAAGCGCTGAATATTGTAGTTGGTGCCGACCGCGATCTCGCCCACGAAGCGCGCGCCCGGATCGGTGTCCAGAAGCTGGAGCAGCAGATCTTCGCCCTGCGCGGCAGTAGCTTCTACAACCTTGCCCTTCTCGAACGTCAACTGGATATCCTCGATCGCGCGACCGCTGTAGATACCCGGGAAACTGAACCGGATGTGCCCTTCCACGCTGTCTTCGATCGGTCCGGTAAAGACCTCGCCGTCGGGAAAGTTTACGCGTCCGCTGCAATTGACCCACTTCCTGCCTTCGATCCGCATACGCAGGTCGGTGTCTTTCGACAGGATGTGCAGGGTCTTTTTCGTGTCCATGATCTTGCAGATGCGTTCCTGTTGCCGATCGACTTCCTTCCAGAGTGCGATGGGGTCGTCTTCGAGCAGCTTGCAGGCGCTAAAGACGAATTCCTCGTATTCGGTGATCGACATGCTGGCTTCCTGCGCGTTCCCGAGGGTGGGGTAGAGCGTACCGCACCAGCGCATGGTTCCCTGCTGCATACGCTCGAAATAGATCTTTGTAAGCGGCGCTCTGGCCTGACTGGACTTACGAATGAGTTCGGCGGGGATGTTGCTCATGTTGCGGGTATTGGAGGTACCCATGACCGTAATGAACGCATCGATTGTCTCATACAAGGCCTTGGTGGATGGGTGGATGTACTCAAGCTGATCGTCGCTGGCAAGCTTGAGCGAGAATTCGCCGATGGTGGGATCGCTTATTCGAGTAATAGGATACCCGCCCAGTTCCATCGCGACGCGGTAGCATTCGCGGATCAGCGGAAGCGTAGCCACTTCGCCGGTAATCAATATCGATTCGCCCTTCTTCAGGTCGATGGAATATTTCAACAGTACTTCAGCGTGTTTCTGCAGAATTGGATTCATGAGAATCCTCCTTTGATGGTTTTGTTATGTGCTTCTGCCACAACGGATACAGCAGCAGATAGCCCATGAGAGCCCCGAAGATAACGACTGACCAGACGTTCGAGGTGATGGGGCATCCGCCCGAACGACAACCGATGAACCGGTAGTACAAATATCCGATCGAGCCGCCTGCCGCCAGTGACAGCAGGATACCGAGAATCGCCTTGAGCATGGTCTGTTATTTGACCCTGATCAGTTCGACCTCGAATTTGAGGGTTGCGTTGGGCGGGATAATGCCGCCTGCACCCCGTTTTCCATACGCCAGTTCGGGCTTGAGGATCAGCATTCGCTTTTCGCCCGGCTTCATACCGGCAACGCCTTCGTCCCAACCCTTGATGACCTTTCCGGCTCCGAGCTTGAATGCGAAAGGCTTTCCGCGATCGACGGAGCTGTCGAACTTTTTGCCGTCCATCAGCCAGCCGGTGTAATGTACTTCGACATTGTCGCCGGGCTGCGCCGGAGTGCCGCTTCCTTCCTGAAGCACAATGTATTGCAATCCGGAATCGGTTGTAATATATTCGTTATCCATGGTTTGTTCTTCTCCCTTGCCAGTTTTTGGTTCTTCGTTCTGTGTCTTGTTCGCAGAACACGCCATCAGAACGGCGATGATTATCGCGATAATGAAAAATCTCATTCGATCTCCTGTATATTTTATTCGTGATAGATTGAATTCCCGGCTTCTTCTTCCTTTTCGTACAGTTGGGTGATCCACCTGGCGAAGCTTCGCTGCGAAACGCCCTCGAATTCGACGAGCAGGAGCCCCATCCCGTGCGGTTTCTGCCACTTCTGCACCCACTTGACGAGCGCTCTGGCTCGAATTTTCTCCATCTCCTGGTCCTCATTCAGAAGATCGAAATCCAATACGACCAGACTGCCTTTGGGAAAAGGCTGATCCGTTTCGACGAAGATTCCGTGCGGTCCGAAATTCTGAGCGACACCCTCCATGTACTCGAACGAGGGTTTATCCAGCGGTTTTCCCTGAAACATGCCGCTGAATCGAATATTTACGTTTGCCGCAACCCGGCGATATTCACGCTTATTCATCTTCATGATTGTTCTCCCTCATATCGTGACCTATGGTTATCATCTTGTCCGATTCACCTTCCAGATAGTCTTCCAGAAGCGGTTCCTCGATCTCGTGCAATTTTTTCATCAGATCGGTAATTCGTGCGAGTTGTTGATTGATAATCCCGATTCTCTGCTGCTGCCCATCGTCGCTGATCTGCCGTTTCAAGAGATCCAGATTGCCTGTGATGACCATAAGCGGATTGTTGATCTCGTGGTTCAGGCTGACGACCGTCGCCGAAATCGCCGCCTTGCGTTCCGCCATCAGGAGCTTCTCGCGAGCTTCTTCGAGCTTCCGGTTCATCTCCAGGATCCTTCGGTTCTGCTCCTTGAGCTGCTCGATCAAACGATTGCGCGAAAGCAATCCCGCGAGAAGCGAGGTCAGCACCTTGAGTCGCGGGAAGACCGCCGGATCGAATGCGTCGGCTTCTTCGTCCCCGAAGTTGATGACGCCCACGAGATCGTTTTCCAGCAGCAGCGGCATGGAGAGGAACGAGCGTAGCGTCTTGGAGTGGTAAAGCATTTCTTTGTGCAGGTTGTTCAGATAGACCGTCTTGCGCTCTTTGGCGATCCAGGCTGAGAATCCGCGTCCGAATTCGAATTCTACCAGCCGGATCAGGTCGATCGCCTTTCCGCGCTGCGCGACAAGCTGGATCTTCTTCTCATCCGGATTCAGGAGAAAAATCGTAGCGTACTTGTGTGGCATGAGCTGATTCAGCATGTCGAATATCTTGTCGTAAATCTCTTCACGACGCTCGTATTCGAAATGCTGAATCAGTTCTACCAGGTCAAGCAGAATGTCCTGATCTTCCTTGTGGCTTTGTTGTGTCATGATATCTCTTCATCCAGATCGCGTATATATTTCCATAAACGCAGTAAAACAGCAAAATCGGCAAGTGGAATTTTCACAATTTCTTCTTTTTCATGGATCAATGCTGCTTGTTCAGGCTGTTTCATAGATAAAAACTCCCCGAGTCCATCAGATAGGTGGGAATGTGCGCCGTCAGGATCTCCGTGCGAATCATGGCGAGTTCCGGCAGGAGGGACGTTATCTCCTGGATGCGTTTTCCGAATTCTCCGGCGACGATGCTGTTCGTGAATCCGAGGGTAAGGATTCTTTCTCTATCCAGACAGTTCAGCCGAATGCGAATCCTGTCCAGCATTTTCGACCGGAAATTCATCTGATAGACCACCGACTTCCGCTCGGGATTGATCGATTTCTCGATCATGACGGTTCGCCCGGGGAACTCCCAGCCGTAGATGTGCTTGTTCTTCTTCTCCAGCAACCGGTTCACGAACGAGAGCGCGTTGTCATCTTCCGGTATCTGGTGAAAGAGGTAGATCATCTCCTCCGAAAGCTGCTTCAAATCCTGCGATTCTGTCGTTGTCGATCCCGTATTGCGGGTGTTTTTGAGGAATTCGAGCAACGCGTGGGTGTCCGTATCGTCCATCTCGTCGAGCACGTCGATCCAGTCGTCGAAATCGACGAGGTCGCCGATCTCGCGCAAGGATGCGATATCGAAGAGGAACGCCAGCAGTCCGGAGGGATTGCGCTTCCTGCCGGGATTCTTGCGATAGAGTCGATCGAGAACGTACTGGTTGAAAAGGTTCAGCGGGATTCCCCAGCGGGTGGCGGATTCGATGAGCTGATCCGTGGTTCCGCCGCTGCCCAGTGAGACCAGCCGGAGGTTGATCTTGGGGTCGAGTGCCTGAACCTGGATGTAGTGGCGTTTGTTGTCGAGATTCAGTTGCGATTCGGCGAGTACCTGCTGCCCCTTGATCTCGACGATGTAGCGGCCCTCGCCCAGTCCATCGACAATCTTCGCGGGTAGAATATCGCCCACATGCAGGATGGAACGCAGCCGGGCGACGCTGGTGCGGGTGAGGGTCGTCGCCCTGGAGGATGAGACACGACGGATCATCTCAGCCGTTTATTCGTTGGTCTTGAGGACGAATTCGACTTCGCGCACCGAGATTTTCAGCTCCTTGGCGATGGCGTCGGCATCCCATCCATTCTGCGACAGTTTGAGGATCATCTTCTGCATGTATTCCTCGTCGCCGATACGCGGTTCGGAGCCGTTCATTCCCGCGGCGGTACTTTCCGGGATATCTTCTTCCTCCATCAATTCCCGCTCTTCTTCGTCCGTGAGCAATGTTTCTTCCCGTAAGATATCGTCCGGGGTTGACGTCTTTTTATCGTCTCCGAAATACAGTCTTGCTTCGGATTCTCTATCGTTTATCTCTTCTTCTTCCGGTTCCGGCAGAAAATCGTTTACGAATTCTTCTTCCTGCACCGGTTCTTCTTCGGGTAGCACATCCTCTTCTTCCGTTTCCAGTTCTTCCCTTGATCAGCTCTTCGTGATATTCGAAATCTTCCTTGGTGAAATCGTCATCGGACGCGGATTTACGGTTGCGATAGTAGATCATCAACAGGAAAAACACGATCACGCCGGAAATCAGCATCAGAAGCAGCGCGATCCACAGTTTCAGTTCGATCTGCAAGAAGCCACCCGTGGAAACGGAGTCGGCAGGGATACCTGTTTCGGTGGCGAGACCGGCAAAGAGCTTGGCATTCTCGGCATCTCCCACCGCAGCGTAAAGTTCCGCCAGAGCCTTGTATTTATCGAAGCTGTAGGGCGATTTCGCGGGGATTCTGTTCAGGAGCGAGATCGCGGTCATGTAGTCGTTCTGATTATGGGTGACGTTGTCCGCCAGGAATTTATACGCCATACCGGCGATCATCAGACGGTCGGGATCCTTGTCGGTGCTGTGCGCCGCCCGAACCAGCAGTGAATCGATATTGTCGTTCATGACCGGCATTTTCGGTGGTGTCGCTGTCTGTTGTTTCACAACTTCAGTTTTCACGGCTTGTGGTTTCTCCGCACCCTTCCCGCCCAGCTTCTTGATTTCATCCTGCGCCTGTGCGTATTCCGAAGCGGTGTCCTTCACCATCTGAAAATGCCGGATCGCGTCTTTCGTTTGTTTCCGGCTGGCGAGGATCATACCCCAATAGTAGTGGATACCGGTCATGGTCGGCGCGTCTTTCTCGATCACCTGGTACTGCTCGATGGCTTTCTTGTAGAAGCCTGTCTTGTAGTAGAACCGTGCGAAGCTCAATCGCTCGTGGACGGCGGACGGCGTCTTCACATTGAAGATGTCCAGTACGATCTTGTACTCGTCGCCCGTCAGATAGGAATTTTTCACCTGCGCGTAGCCGTCGGTTCGGATGGTTACCGTAAGCCCATCCCTTCCACCTTCTACAAGGATTTCATCCAGAACACGGCTGTCTTTGGCATTCTGATTCACTTGGAGCCGGCTACCGGCCGTAACGCCGGCCAGATTCACGCGCACGAATTTCCCATCCTTGTCTTGCTCGATCTTGTATTCGGGCTTGCCATTAAACTGCAAGACCGCTCGGCACACCTCGCCATAGTCGCCGTAGTAGATGTTTTCGAGAACAGGCTGAGCCGCGAAACAGAGCGACAGGGTCATCAGAAGAAAAAAGCTGATTCGTTTCATATTATCCCCGCTGATTCAATGAAATATAGCAATTTACTCGCATATTGACAGTTAGCATGGATTTCAGCAAATTACCATAAGCAGGTATTTATTATCTTATTTCTTTTCTGTCAAGCTTTTATCGCGCACAGCTCCTAAATTCCGCTCGAACACCAACCCGGCATTGATGATTTCGAGATATTCAAAACGGACAGAAAAAAAGATTTACAGGATTCCGCCGCTTCTTCTATATCGTGAAAAGCAATCAATCGGAGGTTTTTCATGGAACTGATCATCGATCGTAAAGATAATATCGTTATATTCAAGATTATTCGCAAGCTCGATTCTCTTTCGGCGCTCAAGATCGAAAAAGCGCTCCTGCCGGCAATCGAAGAAGACGGTAACTATATCATGGACATGAGCGAACTCGAGCACATAAGCAGCGCCGGACTGCGCGTGCTGCTGCTCGCCGCCAAGAAAGTCCGCTCCACCCACAGCCGCATGATCCTCTTCGGCATGTCCGACACGATTCGCGACATCTTCGACATCGCCGGCTTCTCCACCATCTTCGAGATCGTCGATAGCCAAGAAGACGCGATGAAGGAGCTTGGCTGAATATCTGATATTGGTTTCCACCAGGAAAACGTCGATGCAAGATCCCGATAGCATCTTTGTGACTACAGTATTATAGCATCCACATTTCGAGCATTCATCTAAATAGTATGACAAGTAAAAATTTGGGATCAGGATACTTTCGAGATTTTCTTCTTTTGAAGGCCTGTGTGAATAATGAACGATATCGCGCCCAGAATCACATCGACGATAAAGTAGATCACCCGGTGCAGGGTGACGCTCAGGATCGCCGCTTCGGTAGGCAGGATAGCGCTGAGTCCTAGGACTATCACGCCTTCGCGTACGCCGATGCCCGCCGGCGCGATCGGTACACAGAACCCGATGGCGTATGCCAGCGCGTAAAGTCCGACGAAATAGACGATCTGCGGTAGCTGGAGCGATTGATCGAAATAGGTGGAGGTCAACGCGACGTAGCTGAGCCCGATGAAGGTCCAGATGAAGAAGGAGTTCAGCACGATGATGCCGGAACGATACCCGGTAAGTTTCGGGAAGGAAGCGATCGCGTAGCCCTTCTTGCGCCATATCAGAAACGCGATTCCCGCCATGACGATTCCCACCGCCACGAAGATCATCAATGCGGTGTTGTATGTTTTAAGGATTGAAAGAAGCGAGGATGTCTGCACACAGAGGATTACCGAAATCCCATATACGAACGCGCTTCCGACGATGAGCGCAAACTCGTAGATCATACTGTTGCGCATCGTGGTTCCGTCGATGCCGACGTCCTTGAGCAACCCGACCCGCCCGATAAACATGAACACGGTACCCGGAATGTATTTGCCGAGTTGGGAAATGTTGTAGATATTGAGGCACGCAGAAGGATGTAGTTTCTTGCCGGTCAGTCGAATAGACTGGTACATGTTGATCGCGAGGAACATCTTTCCGATAAACAGCAGCAGGAAGCAGATTACCAGTACGCGAATCCTGATCTCCATGATTGCCGCGAGGATCTGCTCTCGATGCAGGATGGAATAGCGCACGATGAATATCAACACCAGTGCCAGAAAGACGATATTCAGGATGTGTCTGAGTTTCTTCACATTTTGTCCAGAATTTGATCGATATAGTCGAACTGAACCTTCGCTTCCGCCTGGATTTCAGGTAATTTTCTGGCGAGCAGGTTCAGTGTCTCTTCGTAGTTTGCGTCCATCTTCTCGATTGCTTCCCTGATCGTGTCGGGATCGAGGTTCTTATAGTCGAACACGTATTCGTCGAAGCCGTACTGGTTGAGGACTTCCTTGTACTTGTGGCTCCAGCCGATGACGATCACCGGGATCTTCAGGATCAGCGAGAAGATCATGGCGTGGAAGCGCGAGACCAGGCAGAGGTGCGTCTTCTGGATGAGCTTCTTGATTCCGTCGCAGTTGAGATCGTAATTCACCACGGTCAGGTTCTCCGTCGCGACCTTTCTCATGATCTTATCGATTACGGGAATATCGTTGTTCATCAGGGAATCGGGATTTTTCGCACGGGTAGCGTTCGGGAACAACAAAACATGGAAGCCCATCTTCTTGAACAGCTCGATGAGCCGCACGTTGAAGTCGATGTAGTCCCAGTTCTCTTTCATGGAATTCTTGTAGATCACGGCGCTGGGACAGAATCCGATGATGCGGGATTCCACCTTG
This sequence comes from Cloacimonadales bacterium (SeqCode), assembly GCA_963666875.2. GTDB lineage: Bacteria > Cloacimonadota > Cloacimonadia > Cloacimonadales > JAIOQZ01. The sequence goes on along the minus strand of CAXXPU010000012.1, from coordinate 60,583 downwards.
TCGAGCGAATCGAGCGTCTTTTCCAGTCGGTCTGTGTTTTCATCCGTGAGGGAATCGCCAAACTCGTTGAGGAACACGATATCCGACGCGCGATGCAGCACGCCGGGCAAGGTTTTGAGCTGCGTGAAGTGAGAATATGTCTTCTGTCCTCTCGCGAAGATCCGCTTGCATCGGGTGAGGAAAAGCTTCGCGCACAGCTTGTTGAGCGGATTCCTGAACGGCCCCATCGCCTGCGCCAGCTTGAAGACCGGCACGCCGAACATGAACGGGATCAGGATGGTCAGTATATTGTAGGGAAGAAATTTCTCTCTGCCGTCGATGAACGAAACGCCGGCGATGTCCACAACCAGATCGCACTCTGCAAGGAACCGAAGCGCTTCCGGCATTTTCTTCATCAACCCGGTGCGTTTGAAGGGTGCGGACAGGACAGCGAACGGAAAGAGGATTCCCGCCAGGTAGAGCGGACTCGAATCGAGGATGACGCAATTTACCCCAGGATCGATGAGCTTCCGATCCTGCTTCGGATAGGGTGTCATGATACCGAATTGCGCATCCGGAAACTTCTCACGGATACGGGCTATGGTGGTTACCGTCATCGCCTCCGCACCGCGATTTCCGTAGATAGCGCCGCCGATGATCAAAATCTTTTTCATCAGACAATCTCCAGTGCTTTGATGAAGTAGAGATATAATTTCATGATCTGCCTGGGAACCTTCAGCACGTACCTGGAGAATCTACCGTTGCTCCAGACCCAGTTGAACATGAGGAAAAACGCGAGGATATCCTCGATTGGATTCGTCCGGATGTTTACCCGGTCGTGAATATTCAAGCCGAAAATTCTGCCTGCTTTTCTACGCGAAGTAACGTTGTAGTGCAGCCGGATCGATCTCGATTGCGCTTCGAGGATGAACTGGATATCTTTCCATTCGAGAATCAGCTTTTCTGCCTTGGTCATCCGGTCGAGGATTTTCGCGGCTTTCTCGTTTTTCGCGATGATAGCGTTGTGCTTGTGCTTCTTCTGTTTCATTTGCATCAACCAGGCATCGCCGATGCAGAAATCCGCGTTGTAACCGAAGTGATCGTAGCAGGAGAGGCACTTCTTTTCTGCGAAGAAGAAGAGATTGTGATACAGCGTATAGCGCGAGGCAGGAGCATTGATTACCGCGCCGTTCTCGAATTCGGCCTCGAGCTTGCCGCGCCAGCTTCCCTTGCGAAAAACGAATCGTTTGATACGTGATCCACCTGCTTGCTTCTCCAGCTTACGGAGCGTCTGAGCGATCAATTCCGGCTCGTTGTTGTGTCCGCAGAACAGCGCGATCGTGCAAACGATCTTCTCTTTCAGATCCGGATCGCTCTCCATCTGCTGCTTCAGAAATGTAAGTTGGCACGGAAGGCCAACTACTGCAACCTTCCCTTCGAAATCCCGTATCATGGGAATCGCGCTTTGGAAGAAGTCGCTTTTCTGGTATTTACTGCCCTGCGCGTCGATTATTTCTGATTGGTTTTCAGCGATGACATGTGATACGACGAGTGATCCATCGGTGATTTCAGTTGTACAGACCAGCGCTCCGTCGATCTCGTCGGTTTGTAGAAGCCAGGAAAGAATTGTGGATGTCACACCACCGGATGCGGCATTCTCGCGCATTGCGGGATCGCTCGAGTACGCGATGCACGAAGCGGAGAAATCGCCGATATATCGCCGAATCCGTTCTTGTGACCACTTTCTGCTTAGAATGCGGTCAATCAATTCGTATTTGTTCACAATAATCCCCGATGTCCGCGCGGAAGCAGTTTACTCATTTTTCTGGTTCATTTCGCGCATCATCTCGAGCATTTTTTCCATCAACTTGCGATTCGTGCCAATCATGTCCGCGATAATTCCGATAAGAAATGTAAAGATAGCGAGCGTGATCAGGATGGAGGAAACGATCAGAGACTGCACCCTGCCGGCGGTACCTGTTGCGTAATAAAGATAGATGAAACGAACGATCCCCAGCGAACCGAGTATGAACATGATGGCGGCGAGCAGCGAGTATATCCGCATACCGTAGTAGTAGGAATAGCTGCGCACCATGGTCAGCATCTGATTGGTGATGAAGTGCGGAATGCTGCGCATCAGGCGGGATTTTCGGGTTTCTTCGTTCAATTCGATGGGCATCGAGACGATCTTCATCCGCTCGTAACCGAGTTGAATGAGGTTCTCCGTCGTGTAGGAATAATTGGAGAGCGTATTGATCTTCCTGGCAGCGGCGGCGGAATATGCTCGAAATCCGCAAACCGCGTCACTCACCGTTGTACCGGCCATGGCGTTTACGGTCTTTGTTCCGATACGCTGTAGCTTGCGCTTCACCCAAGAATAATGTTTGATTTTATTGGTTTCTCGATTTCCGATCACCACATCTGCGCGGTGTTCGACGATAGGCTTGACCAGATCGGGGATCAACCATCCCGGGAAAGCGTTGTCACCGTCCGTGTTGACGATGATGTCGGCGCCTTCTTCCAGGCATCGCTTCAGACCAGCCGAGAAGGCTGCGGAAAGCCCACGGTTGCCGGAGAAAGACACGATGTGATGGACACCAAGCTCTTTAGCGACCTCGACAGTTCGATCTGTACTTCCGTCGTTGATGATGAGATATTCGATTCGATCGATCCCGGGAATTTCTCGCGGAAGATCGGAAAAAGTGAGAGGAAGCGTCTTTTCCTCGTTATAGCACGGAATTTGAATGATAAGTTTCATAATACTTCGTATCTTTCTTATGTTGATTTCAGAATATGTCGCATGTCTATGCCTTACTGCGTTCCTTCGTGAAGAAATTCGTCAGATAATCCACGATAGGAGTAAACCCGAAGATTCCAATGATATAAAAGATTGGAACCACCGGGACTCTATATCTTGCCATTACATGCGTATATACATGTATCGCAATATGAGATAGCATGAAAACAAGCAACATGAATAATCCGAAGTCCTTCTTCTTAAAAATCCGGATCGTACCGATGATTGAAAGGAGCATAAAAGGCAGAAGCAGTGCAATCTGCGACAGATTATACGCTTTCGATGTCGGGATATTGAGCCTGTGATCCGTACCGGTAGCGAAATTTACTTTCGTCCTATACAAACGGAAGAAAGTCAGCAACCGGGACATATATTTTCTGATTCCGCTGCCTTCTTTTCGGTGTCTCGTCACGATCTTCTCGAAATACTCCGGTGTGAGCTGCTTCAGTGCGATATCTCTTCGATTTCCAAAGCTGCTCCTCGATTTCAAGTTCTCACGATACCCTTCGTAGGACAGAATCTCCAATCTTTCGAGACCAACAAAATTTTCATCCTCTTCACTGCCTTCAAGCCCCTTCAAATCCTGCGTGAGAAAACGGGATTTGTGCGGAGAGATGAATACCGGTGCTTTATATACGGATATAACCAGGATTTCCCACGGGATCAGAATCGCGAGGAATGCGGCCAGACCGATCCAGCATGTTTTCAAGCTGGCACGATCATTTTTAAAGAGGTAGATAAGAATAACGAAGAAGGCTACGAAACCGTGGAAGATGAAACGGTTATTGAGAAGGATGAGCAGAATCATCCATACGATGCTCCAGGCAAGGTTTCGGCGTGTTTTATCCGATGCATATCGAAGGATATTGTATGCAAAGAAAATTACCAGCGATGCGCTGAAGGACTCCATCAGGATTGAAAACGAGTACTTCATCAGCGGGTAATACATCATATAACAGACTGAAAATGCAAGAGATATCCATCCGTTCGCGTATCGTTTCATGATCCAGTACAGGTATATAACGGATATCGCGGTAACGATTACCTGAAGTATTATCATCGGTGTGACAGCCGTCGAAAAAACGCTTTGAACCAAAAAAATGATTGCAGAATAGAACGGAATGCTGAACCAGGTGATCAATTCGATGGCAGATCTTCCATCCGTGGAGTAATCCGAATCGCCCATTGCGTTCGCGATATGGATATAGAGCCTCTCCATCGAGTCCAGTTCCTTGTTCTCGTAATACTTCATGAAATACAGAGCAAAGCAAACGGCGATGGCAAGAACCAGAATGGCATATCGCACCATTTCCTTTTGAGTCATGTTCTCCCGAAAAAATTTCACACTTCGTTCTCCTTAGAGAATAAGCCATAACCTGCCAGCATTCCGTTCCTGATATGGCTTTACTCCCAGAATAATTCGCACGGTAAACCGCGGATATTCTATGGGATTTTTTCAATAAAATCTCGATATTCAATGTGTCAAGTCATTTTTCCGGCTGCCGGAACCCGTTTGTGGAGGATTGACAAGCTTTTTCTCAAGACCGGTACGAAACGTGCATTATGTAATTATAACATCGTTGTATGGAATATCATTGACAACCATAAACAACGAGACATTTTCACGGAAAGTTCCTTGAAAAGACACACCCTAATGGACAGGAGGTACGCAATGCGCAAATTAAAGCGTATTGGTATCCTGCTCGGTCTTCTGACGCTTTTTGCGCTTTGCAGCGCGCAGGAAGTACTTCTCTGGGACAACGACAACGGCTCGACCATTGTCAATCCCGAGACAGGAGGTTCGGTAGGATGCCAGGTTGGCTTACAGAACGCGCTGACGGCCCTTGGTGTCGGTTACACAACCGTCAGCACACTGCCTACCGATCTGTCTGGTTATGACGTGATTTTTATCACATTAGGAGTGTGGTGTTTAGGATGCGGAAGCACACCACCCGGTGCGGTCGGCACCGCTGAACAGACCAGACTGGTCAATTTTTTGGAAGATGGCAAAGCCATCTACGTCGAGGGAGTCGATTTTGGCTCCGATCATGTCGCAACTACGTTATTCAGCTATTTCGGAACGAATTACGTCAATGACAACGCTGGTGAAGTAACCGATATTGTCGGTGCGACCCAGGGATTCATGAACAACCTCACATTCGATTATGAAAACGCCAACGAAGCGGACTATCTCGTCGATGTATGGACCGCGAATGGCGGAACAGCCTTTCAGGAAACGCAAACCGGCTCGATCTGCGGTGTTTACAATGTAGGCGGAATCGGGTATCGTACGATTTGTTCTTCCGTAATCTTCGGCGCTTACCGCGACGGCGAAGATATCAACACAAAAGAGCAGCTCATGGCGCGCTACTACGCCTTCCTTGTCGAAGGCGACGTCCCTGCAGTATGCACCTCACACGATCTAATCGATTTCAATGATGTCTTTGTTGGATATCCGAACACAATTGACATGGATATCCTGAACATGGGCCTCCAGTCTCTGGAGATCAGCGAAGTAACCATCTCCGGCAACGTGTTTTCAATCGACGAGTCCGGACCGTGGACACTCGAAACGGGCGAATCCGTAACGATCACGGTCACATGCAACCCGGCCGCCACGGTACAGGTGGACGAACAATTGATCATATCCAGCAATGATCCGGATGGCGATCTGGTCATCGACGTTACGGCCAACTGCATGGAACCGCCGGTGATCGTCGCAGGACCGGACGAAATCAATACGCTGCTTCCACCCGACACGATCGTTGAGAGTCAGGCGTTTACAATTACCAACGACGGCAACAGCCAGCTCGATTATATGATCGATCTGGTCGAAATGGATCGAAGCACCCGGATGGTCGATGTTCCATACGCGCCCGAAGCGCCGCAACTACCCAAGGGGGAAGCGGAATTCGGAACCGGTGAAACACAATCGCGCGATGAAGGCGGTCCCGACGAATTCGGCTACACCTGGATCGACAGTGACGAACCGGGTGGGCCGATGTATGTCTGGAACGACATTTCTGAGGGCGGCACCCCTGTCACAAACTGGACGCCCTCCTCCTCCTTCGACGCACTGGATGAAGGCTACGCCGGTCCGCTCGATATCGGATTCGATTTCACCTACTACGGTCAGACGTGCAATCAGGTCTATCTGAACTCGAATTGCTTCCTCGGTTTTGCGGCATCGAGTGTCAATATGACCGCCTACACGAACGCAACGATTCCGAGTGCAACCGCCCCGAATAACATCATCTGCCCCTTCTGGGAGGATATGGACGGCAGCAATGGCGGTATCGTTTACACAATGCAGACCACCAACGAATTCGTGATCCAGTTCAACGACTGGCACTACTATTCCGGAACCGGAGGCGTCACGTTTCAGGTTCGGCTCCGTCGGGGCGGAAGGATCACCTACCTCTACGAAGCGATGACCGGAGAAACCACCGGCGCGACCGTCGGAATCGAAAACTCGACAGGAACCGACGGGCTTCAAGTGGTTTACAATTCCAGTTACGTGAGTGACAATCTGGCGGTCGAATTCTCCTGTGGACCGGGCTGGCTCGAACTCACGACAGCCTCGGGAAGCCTTGCTCCGGGTGAATCGATCGGAATCGATCTCGGATTCAACACCACGGGTATGGATGAAGGCGCTTATCACGCCGCTGCCCAGATTTCCAGCAACGATCCCGCAACACCGCTCGTCGAGATACCGATCAACCTGACCGTCTCCAACGCAGAAGCCAGCCTGGCGATGTTCAATATCTCGCTGAACAGCGAAGAATCGCCGGAGGGTGCGGAATTGACCTTCACCAATCAGGACGGCAACCCCGGCCATGTCTATACGGCAATCGCGCCCGAGTCCGGTGAGATTATCCTCCCGTACGTCGTTCACGGTACGTACAATCTCGCAGTCGATCTCGACCGATACGACGATTACGGTGAGAGCGATATAACGGTCAATCAGGATATCGAGATGGATGTCGAGCTGATCGAGACGCTCATCCCGCCGATCAACCTCGCGGTGAATGTTGTCGATAACGGCGCGATGATAACCTGGGAACTCCCTTGGAATCGCAGCCTCCAGAGCTTCAACGTCTATCTGGACGACGAACTCCTCCAAAACGTCACCGAGTCGCAATACCTCTGGGAGAATCCATCCACGGGCCTTCACGCCATCGGCGTAACCTGCGTCTATACCACCGGAGAATCCGACCCCATCGAGACCGAGTTCGAATGGCAGGGCACATCCGGTTCGGATATCGTTCCCGTGAACGACACGTTCGCCGAAATATACCCGAATCCGTTCAATCCTTCGACCACCTTCAAATTCGGAATCGCGCAGGAAGAGCGTGTCGTGCTGGAGATATTCAACCTCCGCGGACAGCTTGTCCAACGCATGGACCAGGGGCGCGTGAACGCCGGCTGGCATGAAGTGACCTGGAACGGAACCGACATGAACAACCGATCGGTCGGCTCCGGAATCTTCCTGGTAAGGCTCAAGGCCGGAAGCTATTCCGAGGTGAAAAAGGCGATCATGCTGAAGTAATTTCGCGAAGTGAGATTATGTCAGCGGATTCTTGAAGGGGCAGACCCCGTGTCTGCCCTTTTTTCCCTATGGAATCCAGACATCCCTGTCCCTTTTTCGGTAGTACCAACAACGTCTTTCTCAGCACAATCACTCGGTATCCATCATGCCAAAACTTTTTCTTTGACAATATCCTGCTCGGGTATGTAATCTTTGATCCATGGTATGCATGACACTTCACCTACAATAAATCGAGGAGGAATTATGCGCAAGTGTATGTTAATTCTGGTCATTTTCGCTATAGCAATCGGTATGATGTTTGCCGACGCGATGAGACCGGGACCAGGCCGAACGGCACAAAACGAGTATGGCACATTGAAGCCACCGATGCATCGTGAAACACCCGGTTGGAGTTTTATCGTCGAACCAACGGATATTCAGAGCTCATTTTTCGACTACATGATGGGCAGCTACAACGGCACACCGGTGCGTGTTCAGGACAATGGCGGCGTCTATATGATTTTCCACGGAAAAGAGACTGCCGCTGCCCAGCGCCGCGAGTACATCACCTATATCAACTCCGACGGCACCGTCAATTCGACAAACTACGTCGGACAAACCGATCAGTACGAAGGTTATGCCGGAATCCAGCTCGATCCTGAAACCCAGGATCCGATGTACGCATGGCATTACGAATCCGGCGTCGGCTCGCTCTACGATGTCGCGCTGGGTATGGATGTCTGGCATCTGCTGTTATCGCCCGGACTCTTCAGCACACCGCTCCGGGTGATTCCGAACAGCGACTGGGATGCAATCGATTTCAATCCGCCTTTCGCGGACGATCAATTCCTGTGGCCGTACGTCGAAATCAGTAAAGCGCCCAGCTATGATCAAGATGGGAAACGCCGCGTCTATATTCTCGCGAACAACAATGTGGCGCACTCCGATGAAGGCAACCCGTCTGAGAATGTACTCATCGCCTATTGCGATTTCTCAACAAGCGATATTGAATCCGGCGCTTTTTCTTCACTGGAATGGACCTATGTCACCATTCCACAAATGAATGAATGGAACGCCGATCCGAACTGGATTCGTCCTTTCTTCTCATCGGTTTGTAGCTGGGACGGCAAATATGCCCTCTTCGGATACCTTGTAGGCGGCGAAGATTATTTCCTTGATTCAGACCCCGATTTCTTCGTCCTTCTGAACGACAACTACTGCGAAGGCGAATGGGAATATCACGTGGTCAATTCCGAGGTTTACGTCGATAATCCGCAGAACCAGGATGGATCGAATCATTTCGATGCTACCGATCTCTTCTTCTCCTTCACCCATGCCGGTCACATGACCACCCGCTGGGATACGGAGGGACGTCTGCACTTCCAGGCTCCTTACGCACTCCAGGGAACTTCCGACGAAGAAGGGGTTTACTGGCCCTACTATCTTCAGATGCGCAGCCTGATCTTCGATAGCAACACCGACAATTTCATGAGTTACGACCTCTACCCGCAAAGCGAAAATCCGAACGACGGCATGCCGTTCATTCCGTGGGATGCCAACGACGACGGCGAAATCGATGAATATACCGAAGAGGGCAGCGTCAACGCGATCAGCGACTGGCCGATCTACTACTACGACGCGGAGGAAGCGTTCCACGAGAACTACTTCAATATCGCCTATAACGAAGAAACGGGATGGATGGCGGCAATCTGGTCGGATGGTCTCAAGGCTCGCTACTACAACGATGCCGGCAGCGAAGACTATGTCGATTGGGCTTCCGCTCCCGAGATCATGATCGCCATTTCCGGCGACGACGGTATGACATGGTCGGACCCGATCATCATGAACGCAAACGCAAGCGATCCGGACGGAAATTACGTTGAACAGCTCGAAGGTCAGATTCCGTGCTACCTCTATCTTGGCGACAAGATCGAAGACCTAGGCGACAACCACGGTAAACTGCACGTTATGTACTTCAACGATAATAGCTTCGGATCTTACGCCCAGAACAACATCGGCGACAACAACGGCGGCACGATCAGCTATATGGCGATCGATGTCGATTTCTCCTGCGTGATCGACGCGGTGAATGAAGTTCCTTCCGTCAGCCAGAGCATCACATTGAACCAGAACTTCCCGAACCCCTTCAACCCGGAAACCACGATCAGCTTCAACGTTCCAAGCGAGATGAACGCAGAGCTTTCAGTGTATAACATCCGCGGCCAGAAGGTCAAGAGCCTCTTCAACGGAAGAGCGGTCCAGGGTAAGAATACGGTCGTCTGGAACGGTACCGACGAAACCGGTAAGAACGTCTCCAGCGGCGTCTATTTCTACAAACTCAACGCCGACAACAAGACCGTGACACAGAAGATGGTGCTGATGAAGTAACTCTCCCTAAATCCCTCTCTTTGGCTTGGGGATTCCAGGTTATTGCCTGCGGCAAAACCTACAAAAGAGAGGGACTTGGCAAGTGTAAGATGTCTTACGATAAATAGTTTCACAACGCAATAACCTCTCTCCTCCCCCTCTTGATTCCAGGAGGGGGCTGGGGGGAGTTATTTTCAGCTTGCGATTCATCGGAAACGAAATGATCGAACGAAAGCCATTTTCGGCTTTGACGAAGTCAGAACTAAACTTTGAACGCTGTGATTCCGATAAATCGGAATCATGTAAGTGGAATTGGAAATTGTTCTATTTCCCCGCTTTTTTCAGCAGGTTCTTGAGGTCCTTGAGTTCCCGGACGACGTTCTGCTTGATGGTAGAGCGGTCGTCGGAGAAGGATATTTCTTTCTGAATGGGTTCGCTCGATTCTGATGCGAGTCGTTTGCGCGCGCCTTCGATGGTGAATTTCTGGTTGTGCAGCATGTCCTTGATCCGGCTCAGCAGATCGATATCCTTCTGAGAAAACTTACGGTTTCCGCCGCTGGTCTTGTTCGGACGAAGCTGCCGGAATTCCGTTTCCCAGTAGCGGATGACATGCGGTTTGAGGTCGAGCAGATTGCTCACTTCTCCGATCGTGTAATAATACTTTTTCATGGCTCTTTTCTCAATGCCCGGTAATCTGAAAGCGTGTATTTCCGCACCCATGCGTACAACCCGATCAGGAGTCCTATCACACCAAACAGCAGTGGAAGGACATTCAGCCACCGGCAATACAGCGACATAGCATCATGGCGATAGATCGGCGCAACGAGGTAACCGCGCTCGAACAGGCCCAATCGCTCAACGATCCTGCCGTTTGGCAGCACGATCATCGAGATGCCTGAATTTGCTGCGCGGAAAAACTGCCTGCGGGTCTCAATCGCGCGGAATTTCGTCATCATGGCGTGCTGGTAGGTACCTACCGTATGGCCGAACCAGCCGTCGTTGGTCAGGTTCACCACAAAATCGGCGCCGCCGTGCGCGATATCGCACGTCAGATGAGGCAGGGCGATTTCATAACAAATCAGGGGAGAATAGCGCATCTCGTCAACCGAATAATAGCAGGTGGAGTCGCCGGGCTGGAAATTCGCCTGGCCCAGCCGGATGTTCCAAAGGAACGGGAAGGTATCGAGCCAGGGTGTCCGCTCGCCGAAGGGAACCAGCGCGATCTTTTTATAGACCGTATCTGGATTCTTGTGCGGCTTGAACTGACCGCATGCGTTGAAGTCGTACTCGTCGATATAACGATGATCCTCGATCGGCTCCATATAAGGGAATCCGGTGAAGATGGGTAGTTCGAGCCGGTCACAGAGCTGCTGCACGGGATTGTACGGACTGCGGATCCGCATCAGGTGCAAGGGGATTGCGGCCTCGGGATAAACCACCAGGTCGGCGCTGTCACGCCACACCTCTTCGGTCATGGTTCGATAGATCGACAGGGTGCTGTCCAGATAGGCGCGGTTCCATTTCATCTCCTGCGGGATGCTCGGCTGTACGATCGCCACGTGGGTATCGGTCTCTTCCATCGGAAGACGATAGAGCCGGATGCCGCCGTAAACCAGCCATGCCGTCATCAGAACGCCCAGCAGAATGAAGTACCTGACCGGCTTGCGGTAGGTCATATAGATTATCCAGTTGACCGCGATGATGAGGAACGAGACCAGATAGACGCCGCCGATCTCGGCAACCTGCAAAAGGATGGTGTATTCGGAGAGCGCGTAGCCCAGATTGTGCCATGGGAAACGGAAATCGCCGTAGTTCTGAAGCCACTCGAAGCCGATCCAGAGTCCTGCGATCGCCAGCAGGCGTACACCGCGCGCACCCTGCCATACGGCGTCAATCAGACTGAACAGAATGGAGAAGTAGAGCGAAAATAAAAAGGTGATACCCACGAATATACCGATCCCGACCGGGATTTCCGACCATTTTGGTACCATGGCGTGCTGCGCGGTGAACGCCACCCAATGCAGCGCGATCAGGGTATAGAGGCTCGCGAACACGATTGCCGCCGTCATGATCCGGGCGCCGCTGCGATGACGATTCTGGAAGAAGGAGAAAAGCGGAATCAGCGCGAAGAATACGAGAAAACCAAGATGCCAGTTCAGCCGCGACAGCCCGAGCAGGAACGCCGCCAGAAGCGGTTCCTGGTAAGTCATGAAGAAATTACGGGCGTGACTGTTTCTCATACATGGACTCGTACAGGGTGATCGTTTCGTCGCGAACGACTACCCACACGCCGGATTCGATGAAGAAACTGCGATTTTTACCGAGGTCGATCGCGATCTTCGCGCCGGTATTGATCTGCTCGATCGCGTTGGGCAGAAGCTTGAACTTCTGGCTGAATCGATCCAGTTGCACGAAGCCATCCGCGTCCTCGAGGTGCTGTCCCATGGCGTTGTAGATAAGGGTCTGATCCACGGCCTTGTCGTAGATCCATACGTAATCGCGGTTGGCGGTAATTCGTTGCGGATCGGTAAGCTGGAACTTCCCGAAGGTGAAGTGCTCTTCTTCGGTCGAGTTGCTGATTATGCAGATATCCTTGCTGAAATTATCGTAAACGTAGATTTCTTCGTTGTCGTTGACGTCGAACCGGGTGGGTTCCTTGAGGAAATTGAGATCGTAGTTCGCAATCCACTTTCCTTCCTGATCGAATTTCTTGATCTTGCGGCTGAAGCTGTCCAGCGCGAGGATCTTGCCGTCGGTCGCCAGCGTGATATCGTCCAGCCTGCTGAAATTCGACTTCTCGAACCCGAGTCTGCCGATGATATTGATTTCTTTGCCCTGCCGGTAGATATGGACGGCGTTTTCGTTTTCAGGCATGATGTAGAGGGTCTTCGTGATAGGATCGAAGCAGCATTTGCGGATCGGCATCCTGAAATCGAGCCGCTCCGATTCTTGCAGACTCACCGGTACCACGACGGGTCGGTCTTGCAGCCAGGAGCATCCTGAAAGCAGGGCGACGAGAAGAAAGAGCCAGCTACCGCTTCTTTTCAAAGTGGATGTCCTTCAACTTACCCTGGATCGAGGTCTTGTCCTGCCAGGTGTTCCACTCGAGCGAATACGCGATGTCGATCATGATATTCTTGCGAAGGAAGGGAAGCAGGTTGCCCATGTTGAAGCCGATCAGGTCCAGCACACAGCCGTCCTTTTTTACTTTCATCTTCAGGTGATTTCTGCCCACCAGATAGGGGTAACCCACCACGGTGACGTTTCGCGTGTAGAATATCGGACGCATGTTCCCCGGTCCGAAGGGCGCGAATTTCTCGAGCCACTCGATCAGGTTGTCGTTGACCTCGTAGAGTTCGAGCTTGTATTCCACCTTGAGCGGCGGAATGAGCTGCTCCGGCGAGGTATTTTCCTTCACGTAGGCGTTCAGGCGCTGTTCGAACTGATCAAGATACTCCGGAAGAATGGACAGTCCGGCGGCGTATTTGTGCCCGCCGAAGCTCTCCAGCATGTCCTCGACGCTCGATAGCGCTTCGAAGAGGTCGAAATCGGAGATGCTTCGTCCCGATCCGCTGCCGACGCCGTCGTTGAGCGCGATCATGATAGTGGGACGATAGTAGCGTTCCACCAGCTTGGAGGCGACGATCCCGATCACGCCCGGATGCCAGTTTTCGGACGAGATTACGATGCAGTGTATTTCGTTGAGATTGTTGTATTTGCGCTCGATGATGTCGCAGGCTTCCTGGAAGGTCTGCTGATCGACTTCCTGCCGTAGCGAGTTTTCCTTCTCGATAACGCGCGCCAGGTCTTCGCTCTGCGAGCGCTCTTCCGAGATCAGCAGTTCGACTGCCCGCATCGCGCTTCCCATGCGTCCGGCGGCGTTGATTCGCGGCGCCAGACCGAAGACGATATCGGTGGTGTTGAGTTCTTTGTTGATCAGGCCGGAGATGTTGATCAGCGCGGTCAGACCGAGATTGCGTTTGCGGAAGAGGTGTTTCAGACCCACGCTGGCGAAGATGCGGTTTTCTCCGGTCAGCGGAACGATATCCGCGATGGTTCCCACCGCCACCAGATCGAGAAAACGCATGATGTTGTCTTCGGTGGCTGCGTCCATTTCGTGGTAGATCGCCATCATCAGCTTGTAGGCGGCGCCGACGCCGGCGAGATCCGGATAGGGATAACCGCTGTCTTCGACCTTGGCGTTGATGATGGAAAGCGCCTGGGGCAAAATATCCTTGGGATTATGGTGGTCGGTGACGATCAGCTCCATGCCCAGCCGGGTTATCTCATCGACCTCTTCGACCGCGTTGATACCACAGTCAACCGTGATGATGAGCTTCGTGCCTTCGTCGCGAAGCTGCTGCACGCCGTTCATGGAAAGGCCGTAGCCATCGATCATCCGGTGCGGGATGTAATAGTTGACGATCGCGCCGATCCGCTGAAGTCCGAGATACAGGAGTGCCGTAGCGGTGGTGCCATCGACGTCGTAATCGCCGTAGATGGTGATGAGCTCCTGGTTCTCGATTGCCTTGCGGACGCGCTTCACCGCCTTGTCCATATCCTGGAACTTGAACGGATCGTGGGTGTGATCCATGTGTGGATTGAAGAAGCGGTGGATTTCATCGATATCCGTAATGTCTTTTCTCAGAAGGATTTCGGCTACGATATCGGGTGCGTGAATTTCGTTTGCTATTGACCTTTTCAGCTCATTTTGTTCATCGGTCAAATCCTTTGCATGATGCCATCTTTTTTCCATAATAACCTGTATTTTTTTTATTTATTATCTAATAATATAGAATCCGGTATGCGGATCCGGTAATGCTGTCGGAGAAGACGATAAGCCGAATTCTGTTCGCTGCCTAACAAGCAGCGCAATGTCTATTTATCTGGACCGGGTCTTGCGACTCCCGAAAGGGATCGCTGTGCGACCGGTTCGTGCTGCCTACCCGGGAATAATATTGGACCGGGCCGATCCTCTTCCCCTATTTGGCATTGCACCGGATAAGGCATTCCGGGCATCCCGGCTCACGCCGGAATCCGGTAGTCTCTTACACTACCATTTCACCCTTACCCAGCACCTAAATGTGCCAGAACACCGATTTCATCAAACAAAAGCAATGGCACATTTAGGTGCTGGACGGTTTGTTTCTGTGGAGCTACTCTTCGTCGCCGAAGCTTCCTGTTAGGAAGTATCCCGCCCTATGGTGTTCGGACTTTCCTCTCCTTATTCGGGAGCAGACATTTGATCTTCTCCGACACAAATTCTATCGAGTAATGATCAGGATTCGAGATTCTCCGGTTTGCGAACCACGATGCGACCACAGCTTTCACATGATATAATCTTGTTTCCGCGTTCGATCTCGATAACGAGTTGAGGACGTATTTTGAAACCGCAACCGCCGCAAGCATTGTTCTCCATAAAGACGACCGCCTTGCGATCCTTGGCCTTGATCAGCGTCACATACCGTTTGACCAGTGTCCGCGGCAGGTCCTTCGCCAGTTCGCCTCTCTCATTCTTGCGTTCTTCGATTTCAGAGTCAAGTTCATTAATGCGTTTCTTCAGTCGATCCTCATTTTTCGTCAGTTCGCCCTTCGCTTTATTAACTTCCTCTTCCGCTTCTTTCAGCTCTTCTTTGAGTTTCGATTCTACTTCCATCAGCTCCAGAATCTCGTCGTCGATGTGGGTATTCTTTTCCTTCAGGTGATTGATCTCGCTGTTGAGCGCTTTGTATTCCTTGTTGTTTTTGATGGCGAGAAGCTGTTCCTCGTACTTGTACATCGTCTTGATGTTGGTCTGGATATCCACTTCTTTAAGCTTCTGGGTCTTCCGGTTTTCGTTGAGCCTGTCCTTCGCAGCGGTGAGATCGTCCTCGGTGTTCTTCACACTTTCGATAAGGTTTTTCAGTTCCGCCGGCAAATCTTCCTTCAGTATTTCACGTTTACCGATTTCGGCATCCAACGCTTGCATTTCCAGTAAAATACGCAATTCGTCTTTCATGCGTCACTCCTTGAATAATAAACTGATATCGAGTGATGAATAGGAATGAGTTATCATACCCGATGAAATATAATCGACGCCCGTCGCAGCGATCTTGTTCACCGTCTTCAGGCTGACATTCCCCGATGCTTCCAACTCGACCTCGCCACCGTATTTCTCGACCGCTTTCTTCATCTCCACGGGACTCATGTTGTCCAGCATGATCCGGTCAACACCACACGCGACAGCCTCGTCGAGTTCTTCCTGATTCGTGACCTCCACCTCGATCTTGTAGGTCACCACCCTATTGCGCACACGCTCGACCGCTGCGGTGATCGATCCGGCCGTACGGATGTGATTCTCCTTGAGCATCACCATATCGTACAGACCGAAACGGTGATTGAATCCTCCGCCGACACGCACCGCGTATTTCTCCAGCTCCCGCAGGAGCGGCGTGGTCTTGCGCGTATCCAGCAGCTTCGCATTGTATGGCTTGATCGCCTCGACGAACCGGTGCGTGATGGTCGCGATCCCGCTCATACGCTGCAGGATATTCAGCGCCACACGCTCCGCCTGGAGGATCTGCGCAGCCTTACCCTTGATCCGTGCAATCTCGTCCTTCTTCTTCAGGATGTCACCATCCTTGAAGTAGGTGATACAATTGCACTCGGGATCGAGATACTTGAACACCGACAGCGCGATCTCGAGGCCGGCCAGAACGCCGTCCTCTTTCGCGATCAGCGATGCCTGCGCGCCTTTGTGCCCGAATTCGAGGCTCCCGGTGGTGATATCGCCGTGTCCGATATCCTCTTTCAGCGCAAGCCGTATTATCTCACCGACGTTCACTCTGACCTCCGGAAACACGATTTGCGATACCCCATAAAACAAAAAAAGCATTTGTCACGCTACAGACAAATGCTTGCTCTATGTAAAGCTTCTGTTGATTATCCTTCAAATATCGCATGGGTTTCTATCTCCCTGTCTATCAGGAAATTTTTTACCACGTATTTTGTCAAATAGAATCTTCCGGTATTTGATTCGGAACATATTACGAATCATGACGATTTCCTCATGTTATCTCGCTAATCGATTTCCATGATCCGATTGAATCCCGCGATCTCGAACATCTTCTTCACTTCGGTCGTCGGGTCCTGAATTCTCAGCGATTTCACCCGTAGATTCTTCGCGGTCTCCAGGCAGACTCTCAAAAAAAGCGACGATATGTAATCGACCTCCGTGAGATCGAACACCACATCTCCCTCGAAATCGTCCAGCATCTCTTTGTATTCGGGCTGCCAGTTGGTGCAGGTTATCGTGTCCAGTCTTCCGGTAAAAGTGCAGATGAGCGTTTCATTTTCGATTCGACTTTGAAACATCGTTATTCCTCCAGCGATAGAATGACCGGATTATGGATATCGCAGTTCTTTCGTCAAGATGTAAGTTCGGTTGATTTTATCCACCATGATCCTTCGATACACCGCTTCGCGGCACTCAAGGATGACACGGAGGATAACTCGTAGTGTAATAATATCCATCGCGCCAGGATATCATGAAAATGGCGTATGCGTGAAATATTAATCCAGGAATACCCCCATAATTATCATGCCATGAAAGCCTATGGTTCTGCTTTGCAACGACATACCTATGCTTACCGTTTAAAAAAAGTACGTAAGAAAATCTGACATGAGTATGCAAAATAATTGTTGTCCTTCGACTCCGCTCAGGATGACACAATTATTTTGCAACCGTCTGAAATGGATGCAGTTATCCACAGTGTGTCATCCTTGTATATTGACACAGTTCATTGAGAAGCCAGAATAGCGGTAACGCCGCCAGTTTAGATGAGTGGATTACCCTGGTGGCCACCAAGGTAATCCTGCCGGTCTCGAGATCGTTGTCATCCAGTGCTAATAAGCCCGGAGCTCAGCTTGGTCCAGACCGGTTCATAATGCGATTCCGAACAGTTGCGTGGGCTTGAAGCCCGAATACAAGAAAGGAGCAATTATGACCAACATTAGCGACAATCTCTCGACCTTCATCGGGATCGATGTTTCGAAATCGACCCTTGATGTATTTATATCAGGGAGAGAGGAAACCTTGCAAGTAAAAAATGCCGCCGTGGGATTCGAGGAACTCTATGATGCAATCCGCCAGTGCAATGATCCTGTCATTGTATATGAATCGACGGGAGTGTATGGGAAAAAACTGGCACGCTATTTGTTAGAGCATAACGTAATGGTTGCAGAAGTTAATGCCTATCAGGTTCATAGCTTTGCCCGTAGTACTGGAAAGCTAGCGAAGACAGATCGGATCGATGCGGAGACAATTGCGCTGTATGCCGAGAAGCTCGGCGTCCGATTGCTGTGCAAGGTGGATAAGAGGCATGAGGCAATCAGGGATTTGATGAAACGGAAGCATCAGTTGATTGACTATCGGAAAAGAGAAAAGAATCGCAGAGAATCCACTCTGGATCATGAGATTATCGATAGTATTGATCGACATGTCGAGTACTTGAATGATGAAATCAAGCGAATCGAGAAGCAGATAGATGAACTTCTGGATCAAGTACCGGAGTTTCGTGAGAAGACAGAGCTGCTAACGACAATCCCCGGCGTCGCAAAGCATACAGCACTGACGATGTTGGTCGAATTGCCAGAACTTGGCACCCTAAACAGGAAAGAAATCGCTATGCTTGCAGGCTTGGCCCCGATCAATCATGATAGTGGAACGTTGAAAGGGAAAAGGCATATTCATGGTGGCAGACCATCGGTTCGAAATGCACTGTATCTTCCAACAATATCATCCTTTCAGTGGAATCGTAAAATCGGCTCGTTCCGGGTGGATTTAATCGAGCGAGGAAAACCCGGGAAAGTGGCAACCACGGCTTGTATGAGAAAGATGGTGACAATCATGAATGCGATGGTTAGAGATAATCTCGCGTGGGGCATGAAATCGCCATCATTGCATGAGTCAACGAACTGAGTTTTATGTGGATAAATGCGTTTGAAGAGTAATTTGTCCACAATCCACGCCGAATAGAACGTCAAAGTGTCTCGTTCGCTTATCGTGGTGTGGATTGTGTCCATTTCAGACAAATTCCAGCATTTATCCACGGAAAACGAGAGGATACCCCCTTTTTATACTTGACGCTCGACACAGTTGCTGAGCGGAGTCGAAGGACACTGTGGATAACATCGATCAATATTCATCGAACCAAGATTCCACAGAAAAATGGGGGTATTCCAACGTGAAATATTAATCACATTGACAATTATCTACACAATCTTCCATATAGGCATTCAAGGAGGAGTCATCATGCGATACCTGATCATTATTGCCATCGTTCTTGGATTTACTTTATCCTGTTGCGAAAGCGAGACCGAATCGAACGATCCGTTTTCGTGCGAAGTGACCCTGCAGAACAGTGCCGGAGAACCGCTTCAAGGATATCTTGTGCAACTCACCTCCTACAACATGTACCTTGAAGAAGACCGACCGAGCCGGCCGGAGATCACGATCACCTTCAGTCTCGAACGGGCGATCTATACACAGATTGTCATGCGCGATTACTGGGGTACATTTGTCGATACGCTCCTGAGCGAGACAATGTGTGCGGGTACGCACCATATACCGTGGAATTGCCGGGATTATTTCGATAACCTGGTCCTTCACGGCGTTTACAAATACACGCTCACGGTATGGCACGGCGGCGAAAGTACCTCATCTACGCCAGTTTTACTGTACCTGCAATATCCGATCGATTTCGATCTTCCCGGAACATATAAAACGACTGCTGCGGGTACCGTCTTCTTCTCGAACATCATCGTACTGCCGGGACTCTATTGCACGGAAGATATCGCGATCTTCGACGAAATGGGAGAGATCACGGGTTACTACGACTTCTCATCCAGCAACTACATCATCGTCAAGAGTCCCGACGACGAGATACGCTACACAATGAGGGATTTCACCGACGAAAAGAACAGCATCACGATCGTCTGGGAAGAGATGACCCCGATCGAGTGATATGGTATTGTTTATCGTAACACATTCGGAAGTTTGGTTTTAGATAAAAAATAAAGGGCGGTTTATCGCCGCCCTTTGGGGGGAATTGCCATCAGTTCAGTGCGTTTGAACCGGGCAATCAAGTGACCCTCCACGCGTCTACCCTATCCTCCCCGACTGTCATCGTCGGTGTCTCGTGCGCGTTTTCTTTGCTATGTCCCCACATATATTCATGCAATGAAAGATCGTTATTTCAGCAGGATCATCTTGCGTGTAAGCGCTTGACCCTGTGTCTGTAATCTATAGAGATACACCCCGCCGGAGACGTTCTTTCCGGATTCGTCGGTGCCGTTCCAGGTGACGTTGTTCTCGCCGGCGTTGCAGCGTCGATTGAGCAGCGTTTTCACCTTCTGACCCCGAATGTTATAGACGCTCAATTCCACGTTGCCGGGCGTTGCCAGGCTGTAGGAGATGGTCGTCTCGGGGTTGAACGGATTGGGATAGTTCTGGCTCAGCGAGCTGGTATAGACGGGACTGTTCTCGTTGCCTTCTTCGCTTCCCTGATAGGTGAACGCGATATCGAGCGACATATAGGAAAGCTGTCCGCCGTCGTTAGCTCCGTTGTCGCAGATATACGAGCCATACGAATTATCATCGTAGAATCCCAGTCTCAGCAGCCCGTGTTTGTGCCCTTCATTGTCGGTGTAGAGATACTCGATCTCGTCCGCGGGATAGATGTAGCATGGGTTGATGTTTTCGAGCTGCTCGACGTAGTTTCCGTCGTCTGAATTGGGATTGTTGTTCATAATGATGGGATCCGACCATGTCATGCCGTCGTCTTTCGAGATGGCGATGCAGATTTCTGTCTTGTTCGCCCAGTCCTCGTAACCGGAAACACCATCGTTGTGAAATTTACAGTAGAGCGCATCCTGCCATACAATTGCCAGCCAGCCTTCGTCGTCGTTCCGGGCGATTTTCCAGTTGTTTTCATCCCAGGCGTCGTCCGGATCCCAGTAGTAGAGAGGCCAGCCGAGTTCCATCAGAACGTTACCCTCTTCGTCATACTCATCGACTGATCCATCTTCATCCAGATCCCAAGGAACCATAGGAGTATTGTCTGCGGGATGCGCTCCCTTCGGATAAATGTCAGAGAAGAAGAATTCCCCTTGTGTCAGATCGAATCCGTACACCTTGGCATACGTCTCATTCAGAAACCATGTGAACGTGTCGTCTTCCGTATCTCGTCTCAGCGCCATGTTGCCCGGGAAAAATATCCTGGAGTCATTGACCAGTGTCGAATTGAAGTTCGTACACTTGGTGAATGAAAAGTAGAGGTCCTCATAAGGTTCCCCGGACGTCTCTGTGAATACCCATTCTCCGTTCTGATCCTGTACGTTGTTCTGCGGGAATTTGAAGTCCTGGTTGTATTCGGTGAATTCTCCTTCTCCATAATTGTCGTTTATAAAAACGTATATATTCTGATTCGAGTTCGAGTATCCTATGAAGCCTACTGTACCGCTGTTCTGCGTCGCGAAGAAATTATGATTTCCCTGACAGAAATCGGGATCGGCGACGTCCCAGGCGTCCATCTGCGATACGGTGTTGTAGTACCAAACCAGGTTTTCTATGCTGAGGTTGGGATCGCTGGTGTCGTAATCCGCGTAAGCGATGATGGGGTTGTGCGCCGCATAGCCGCTTTCGTGCGCGGTGTAGTTGTTCGCGACCACGTAGAGCCTGCGGTAGGGGAGCCCCTGTGGCGAAGGTCCGATGTGGGCGTATGGCCAGTTGTATTCGTTATCGTCTCTCGGATATACAGCGAAACATGCGTCGATCGCGTCGTCGATAATAACTTCCGGTACCTGTATGAGACCGGGCGTACCGATCAGGTGGAAACTGTCCATGGTGACAAGGATTTCTTGCATTCCGTCGTTATCGATATCCGAATGCCATACGATAAATGGATCCGCCAGATCGGGATCGACCACGACGCTTGGATATCCCTCCCGAATGTCTTGTTGACTGCAATAATTGATCTGGTCGGCGCTCTCATTCGGATTGAACCACGCAGAAAAGACCCTTCGTTCCGATCCAGCCGTCTCCTCGGCTTGAAATACGAAATACATACCGTCGGCTGTGTATCCACTGTTTGTGATATCGGGTTGTACTCGCAATGGGTTGCCGTTGTAGCTTCCCGGCATGTAATCGTAATAAGAAAACTGGAAGCCGAACGGTTCGGTCACGAAAGTCCACTCGGGAACGCTGCGATCGCCAGGCGCTCTCTTGAAGCCGGTGTAGTTCTCGTATTCTGCCTTGCCGGAGTAAGAAACCTCATTCGAAACGAGCATGGATATCAGCAGTAATGCAATCAGTGTGAGTATAATTTTTGCGTGGTACATAACATCCCCCTTGTCATCCATTTTCCGGTTTGGTTCCAATGATGAACAGTCGTGCAGCTGAACCGAGTCCGTCTTTGTAAAGGTTTTTCTTGATGCGATCTTTCTCTGCACCGAGTTTCTCGTAATCGGGGTGATTCTTGATCCTGTCGTGATAAGGATCGAGGATGGCGATCGTCTTCTCGACCGCTTCCTTTGGTGCTTCTTGCGTGAAATTTATCTCGTACGTTTCCAGCTTGTCGAGATTCAGACTATCTGCGAAACGTTCCAGCTTTTCTCGTGTGTAGGTAAGATGATGCGCAATGCCCATGCGGCTGTCGATTCGCGCGCACCAGTGGTGCATCCGGATATGGTTCTTCTGTGCAGGCGTCTGCTTGCCATTGCAGTACATCTCCGATATAAAGAGCAGACCGCCCGGCTTGAGCACACGGATCATCTCGTCGATGACCTTCTTCGGCCTGACCATGTGATGTACCGAATTGGAAATTGCGGCGACATCGAACTCGCCCTCGGCAAAATCCATCTTCTCCGCATCCATCTGAAGCGCTTCTACCGGCGCGTCTTTGAACTGCTCCCCGCAGAAATCCACAGCCCGTCTCTCGCTGTCGATCGCCACGAAACGACCGTAATGTCCGAGACTTGGCATCAGCATCGCGATAAACTCACCGCGCCCGCAGGCGACATCGAGGATCTTCGCGGCAGATATGCCTTTGAGTCTCTTTTCGAGCCGTTCCAGATCGGTGTTCTTCATTGGATGCTTCCTTTCTCTTGACAGACCTGTTCGCTCTGTCCCATAATCGTACACAAATCTACGGCAAAATGACTGGATGCGATCAGGATTTCTTCGGGACTATGCTTGATATCATCCGTATAGTGGATATTCTCATCTGGAAATGCCAGGTTCTGTATCGTATGCGGGTGCTGTTTTAAAGACAAAAAAAAAGAAAAAGGGAGGAAATCGACAACCGGCAAGCTTTGTGGTCCCAGATATGTCTTGTTTTTTTTGATCGTAACGCTTGCTGGCTTCATCGTTTCCTCCGTTTCTTGTTCCGGCGCTTTTGTAAGATGCACAGCCCGTGCCATTGAATCACACTCATTTTTATCGCCTTGTTCTACAAGTGGTTAGATATTTCATGATCGCCATTTCAAGCAATTCAGATACTTCGACGTCAGAAAGATCGTACAATATTCGACCAAATTTCCCAAATATGGGAACCCGATAATACTGGATTTCACTTTCGTAAACCGAACGATTGCCGCGGCCCGTTCCCCGAATGATACAGAAGACGACTCAATCGCCTTCAAATCCCGTAATAAAAGGATGATTCGCTATTCATTCTTTTAGAACCGGAACACACCTCACCCGTTACATACCGAACAATTGTATTTTGTCCCATATTTGGGAAAATTGAAATTACAGTCGAGAGCAACCGCGTTCCAGAAGAGTCGGCGCCGTTCCCCGCACGGCGTTTTCTTCTGAAACGGGCAGATACGGACAGGCTGTGTAATAATGGAAAGCACCATTTACAATCGCTCGATGCCGGATGTTTCTTGTTGTAGAGGCAGGTCCCCGTGCCTGCCCTTCTCTACGGTCCGCCAAGCTCCAGCTTGGCACTTCTTCTTGGTAACGTTAGTGTTTCGGGACAAAAGGAAGGGCAGGCACGGGGACCTGCCTCTACAACAGAAAAGAGAGGAGGAATGCAGCCAGGGATGGCTGCGCTCCACTGCGACCTATCGGGATAGATGAGTATTCGCGGATTTATTGAATAGTATCAAAGAATCTTCCCAAATATGGGAATTTCTAATCGTCTTTTTTGTTTGCGAGCAGTCTATAGAAAGTCGAGCGAGTCAGGCCCAGCTCGTCCTGAACCTTCTTCGCCGAGCCGAGGCAATCTTTTCGCCATTTGAGATACGCGGAGACGAGGTCATCGACCGAGGTGATGGTTTCAGAATCGATCTCGAAGCCGTCCATGGAGTTGTCGATCAGGTCGCGCCGCGGCATGAGCAGCACCTTATAGACGTGGTTCTCCAGTTCGCGGATGTTGCCGGACCAGTTTTCTCTGAGCCATTGAGAGATGGTCTCATCGGGGATACCGGTGACGATGATGTCGGGCTGGATTTCCATGAAGTTGCGGGTGAAATTACGTACCAGCAGCGGGATATCCTCGAGTCGTTCCCGGAGCGGCGGGACATTGACCTGGAAGGCGGATATACGGTAGTAGAGGTCTTCGCGGAACTCGCCGGTTTTCACAGCCTGATAGAGGTCGCGGTTTGTGGCGAATAGAAACCGTGCGTTGGAGCGATGTTCTTTCTTTGCGCCGATAGGGTAGTAGGTCTTCTCCTGCAGGACGCGCAGCAGCTTGGTCTGCATCTCGAGCGGCAGATCGCCGATCTCGTCGAGGAACAGGACGCCGTTTTCCGCCAGCGCGATTTTCCCAGGCGAGTCTTTGATCGCGCCGGAGAAGGAACCCTTGGTGTGACCGAAAATCTCGCTTTCGAAAAGGTCTCGCGGGATGGTGCTGACGTTGATCGAAATCAGATCGCCATTGTATCTGCCTTCTTCATAGACCGCTTTGGCGACCATCTCCTTACCGGTACCGGTCTCGCCGGTAATCAGCACGGGAAAGGGGACGTTGGCGAGGGTGACGATTTGTTTGTATATCTCCTTCATGACCGCACTCTTGCCCACGATACCGTGGAAATTCTCCTGCACGTCGATATCGCGCAGCCGCTTTTGCATCTCCTTCTGGTTCAGGTGTTCGAGGAACACGCCCAGAATCGACGCCAGGTTCTCGATGTAGCGGATATCCTCCTCGCTGAGCGAGTGGTCGCGTTTGACCGAGTGCATGTAGATGGTTCCGAGCAGCTTGGCGCCAACGACCATCGGCACACAGAGCGCGCGGTAGATGCGCATCTTCTGGATACTGTCGTTGCGGAAGCGAGTCGAGGAATCGTATTGCAGGGTATGATAGGCGTCCTGAGTGTATTGGAGGAGGATGTTGTTACTGTATTCGAGTGCGCGGTAGCTCTCTTCATCCTCGTGGATAATATTGCGGAAAGGTACGAATCGACCGCTTTCCTCATTATAGATAAACGGGATAACGCTGTCGAACCGGTAGGTGAGCTGGAAGAAGCTGCCCAGTTCCCACAGAAATTCGTCCAGGTGCGATATACCGGAGAACTTCTCGATGATGTCGTTGATGTCGAGCCGACTGATCTGCCTGCGGCGGAGCTCCCAGTCCTGGAGCAGGGTTTGTGCGTCCGCCGAGCGCGATTTGAGACCCATGGCGTTGTAGGTCTCGAGGGCGTTTTGCATGAAGTCGATAGCCAATTCGGGATTCCCCATGCGTTCGAGGGCCAATCCTGTCCAGTAATAGGATTCGGCGCGTTCGTAGCCGCTCTTCGATTCGATCTGGGTCGAATTTCGAATCAATTCTTGATATCGCTCCTCGAAGAATAGATCGATGATCTTCTGATAGGGCTTGGATGCGGCAAAGGTTTCTCCGTTCCACTCGAATCGCGCGGAGTAACGCTTGCGAACGTCTTGCGGCGCGAAGCGATAGACCAGATAGAACGTGTTGTCGTCGTCCTGCCGGAAATAGGAAGAGAGCTCGCGCGCGTTGTCGTCGATCAGCTTCTCCATCCAGGGTTCGAAGGTGAATTCGTGGTCGTAGAAGCTGCATATCAGGAAGACCTGGATCATGTAAGCGGTTGCATAGCCGTGTGACTGCCGGATCCGCGCGATGATCCTTTCGCGGCAGATATCGTAGCGCTCCCGCAGCATATCGTGATAGACCTGCACCGAGGTGAAGTGGGTCTGCATGACCATGGGCAGGTACTGGATGGAAATCTTCTCGTAGAAGTTGAGGATCAGCTCGATATCCTTCACGCTGCGCTGCGCCGTGTAATAAAGATAGTAGAACAAGAGACGGCCGATCTGGTACTCGGAACTGATCAAGAGCGAGAGCACCAGCAGGTAGTCGAGAAACTCGTCCGCGACCTTCAGTCTCGGCTTTGCTTTGGCGAGGGTGTTGAGCAGTTCTTCCGGATTCGCATTGGATGCGATGGCGTTGGATAGCAAGATGAACACTTCCCGATCGAATGCCTCCGGCTTGATGTAGCACAGGACGTCGATGTAGTGATAGACCATGATCCGGGCTTCGGGATAGAGATTTTCGGTGCGACAAAGCAGGTTGAGCGCTTTGAGGTCTTTATTGCGGTAGTGTTCGCGCACCTTCTCGATCTGATTCAGCACCGATCGCGTGTCGTGACTCATAAGCTGCCTGGTCTCCGGCGTAAGCGGGAAGGTATCCAGCGGAACGATCTCGGAAAGGACATTGGCAAGACAGATGTGGATGCGCATCTTGCCGATCTGATCCGGCTCGAGGTGTTCCTGCGAGGCGTAGAGCCTGAGGAGTCTCGCGGCCAGGGTGAAGTTGCGGGTCAGCAGGAATCGATGTAGCGCGATGAAGTCGTCCGCCGGCATCATCAGGATATCATCGAGCTGGTTGTTACCGGCGTACCGCAGTCGATTCAGGAGGTCGTTGCCCAGACGGACGTAGGTGTCGAAATCCCAAGCGTCAAGCGAAGCCCGCAACTCGCCGGCAGATTCGAGGATAGGCTTGCTTTCGGCCGTTACAGGTTTCTCCAACGCTGGAAGATGCACTTTTCCGTTCTTCCAGCCCAGCCCAGATTCCTTGATAATCTTCTGCAGCGAGATATCGTGATTGGCCTCGACCTTGAAGTGCTCGATGTGATGCATCCTTCGAAAGGGGTGGATCAGGCAGTAATCTCGGTAGAGTTCGAAGGTTTCGCGATAACTGAACTGGTCGGTGTAGAAGAGGTCCGAAAGCCGCTGGTGGAATTCGAGGTAATTGTGATAGGGTTCGTCATAGGGCAGCGTGAGGATCCTGTCGTGCAGTGAAAATCGTGCGATCCATTCGTCCAGATCCTGCACGCGCGACCAGGGATCGATCATCAGGAACTTATGCGCCAGCCTGAACAGCGGCGACGATTGCGGCAGTTGAATCTGCTGTCCCTGCTCGATCTTCTCCTTGATCTCGTCGGCGCTGGAATAGAGCGAGGCGAAAATCAGCGCGATGGTGAATAGATTCGAGCGCCAGGACATTCGACCCTTGAGCTGTTCGGGAGCCGCCCATTGTGGCGTTATGCGGCTCTCGTGCGGTGTGAGATCTATAATGCCGATCACCAGCCGGTCGTCCTCGCGACGCACGCGGATGTGCTCGGGTTTCATGTCGCCGATGAAGGTGTTGTGATGTTTTAAATAGCGAACAAAATGGAATAGCTTCTCCCACAGGATCGGGATGTCCTCGGGATGTCGCTCCATGTGGATGTTGATGGGCAGGCCGTCGAAGTACTCGTATTCGAATCGTGCGCTCTTCTCGTCGAACCTGTACTTGACCAGCGGAACGAAATAGGGATGACGATATTGCCTGAAGAAATCCACCTCCGCCTTGAGCTGCGAACTGACCAGTACCCCGGGATTCGTATAGTACTTGACGATCCGCTTGCCCTGAGCGGTCTTTTTCAGGTATATCTCAACCGTGTCCTTCTTCTTCAGGTAGTATTTCATCCGGCATATCCCATTTCGAGCTAATACATGAATATGCCTTCGCGATGTTTCGTGTCAAAGGATTTTCTCAAATATGGGACGGTTCACATGTTTTGGTTCTTTGGAAATATAGGATGCTCGCCCGGAGGTCGAGCGCTACAACCTCAGTGAACACCGATCACTGAGCAATGTTTACTTTTCAGACAGACTTCGTGAAAATGTAGTCGTAAACAATCTGATGTGTTTTTTAAGGAAATACCCCCCCTTTATCCCCCCTTATCAGGGTGGTGAGTGAACGGACAAGCTTGGATTTCGATCGCTTTCTCACCCCCCTGATAAGGGGGGATAAAGGGGGGTTATTAAAAGACCATAAACGAAAAGGGATGCCGGCATTGACGGAGGAAATCCACTTCCGTTTGACTGACCGGCACCCTTGGATTACAGGATGAAAGGTCTCTTATTTCTTCGGCATGTTCCGAATGTCGTTTTCGATTTTCTCGCGCATTTCGGCGGAGACTTCAAGTCCAGTCGCCACGATTCTGCCACCGCGCATCTGGATGGTCGCCACTTCCCACCACGACGCCGGATCGCTTCCGTTGTAATCGTATGTCGTGAAGCGGTGCGGTCCGTAGAACAGCGTGTTCTGTCCCGCACGAAGGATCTGAACCGAGCAATCGGTATAGGCATCCATGTCGAGGCTGTAGGAATTGATCATGATCACGTATTCTCCGTCCATGGCGGTCGGTGCTTCGAAGGTTTCGGGACCATATCCTTCCGTATCGTCGATGTCCAGCGAACCGTCGCTGATCGTCATATTAATGTAGTAGCAATGCTCGCCGTTCGGATTCCACACGTGCAGATCCATGTCGGCGGTTGGCGTTGACCATGTGAGGATCGCCGCGAGATCGGGCTGGGTGAAATTGCCATACACCGTCAGCAGATCGCTGAGGCCGGTATCGCCGTTGGTGCTGTTGGCTCGCAACTGGATCGTATTCTGTCCAGCCGAAATCGAGATTGTTTCGGAGAAATACCCGTAATTGACTATGATCTCCTGATCGACTCCGTTCAGCGTCAGGATGGCATGGTCGCCTGTGAAGTCGTATTGATTCCCGTTGTTGTCTTCGAGGTGGACGCTTCCTTCGACATAGATCACGTTATCGGTGAATCCCTGCCCGTCGTACGGCGTGTTGATCACGAAGACGGGGAGTGGCGGCTGCGGTTCTTGCAGCGTGATGTTGTAGGTAAGATACTCTTCGCCGTCGTAGTCCAGATTGATGATGTGTTCGTTATAACCCGGTTTGTACAGACGAATCGCATGCGTTCCCTCCATGACACCGGTGAGGATCAACGGAGTCGTTTCATCTTGCAGCATACCGTCGAGATAGACCGAAGCGCCCTCCGGATCCGTATTGATCTCGATGCCGGGGCCCGAGTAAATACCGCTGTCGGAGAGAAGTGTGTAGTAGAATTCGTAGATCGTCTGATAGAAGTCTTCGATGTCGAAGATATCCGAATTCAGTCCGATATTCGCCCACATACCCACACCGAAGTCATAGGACCAGTAGATGTCACGCGTGTGAACATCCGCGGTCAGTTGTGTGTTTGGATAGACGGAAATATACGGTCCCACAAGGCCGTAAAGCGCAATATCGACCGACGGCTTGATATAGACGATCGTCTCCGAATTCGATGTGAAACCTCCCGTGATAGGGTACGCGGTGAAGCTGGTGGTTTCTTCCTGAACCAGGCTCCATCCCTCGCCGTTCTGGTACATGAAGCCGAATTCGAGGTCGTAGTCGCCGTGGCAGCCTGCTTCGAACGTTCCCACGATATCGCTGTTGGCCATGAATCCCGCGCTGAACGATACGGTTATCACTTCATAGATGGGAAATCCGCTGATGAACTGCACCTGTGAGAAACTCTGGCTGTAGATTTCCACCTCGTTCTGATACTGGAACGAAGCCGTGGAAGTGAGTGTCGCGTAGATATCAAGATCGAGCTGTCCGGTCGCGATGAAGCTGATCTCCTGTAACTCGTTGTTCTCGATATCGAAATCGATGTCGAAATCCGGCTCGAATCCGATGCTTCCTTCGTTGAGTACAAGGGAGACTTCCGAATTACCCGCCGTACCCTCGAAGATCACGGTGTTATCGAGATTGATGAGATCGTCCCGGAAGGTCACGCCCTCCTTCATGTATTCGATTTTACCGTCGCGCTCTCCGAGATTCACGGACACCGTCTGGTGCATCTCGCCGTCGATGATGGCCTCGGGGAGGGTTGCCTGCGTGGTCGCGATTGTCAGAACCTCGCCTTCCAGGTTCATATTGGTTACCCTGCGCAGATAGCCGGTGTCGTCGGAACCGCCAACGACGATCGAACCGACTTCAATATCGCTTTCAGCCGCGTTGGAATACACGATCTGATTGTCCGTTATTTCTTCAAGTTCCAGATCCGTGTTATCGACTATGATAACTTGATCGCTGAGCTGGGCTTGATTGCTGTCGTTTTCAGATGGATCGTCATCCTCACTACAGCTCACCATTACCAATGACACGGCAACTACCAAAAATAAAAGGAAAAAGCATGAAAATCTTCGATACATTTTATTTTCCTCCAATCAATATTATTCAATCTCCCGAGAAAGACGCACGATTACTCTGACTGAGGAGATTCATTCAATACACTACCATATACATGAACGAACAATTGTTGTCAATCCAAGATTTGTCCACTTCTTGAACGTAAATCATGTATTTACTCCTATTTTCGATCTATTTCGACATTTGGCACCAAATATGCAGATTTTTTATTTTTGTATTCGACAGTGTTTGGGCTCGAGAATACGAAATTGCCTCAAACCAAGGGGGGTGATGAGGCAAAACCGGTACTGTCTGTGCGTCAAATTGAGATGATACCCATGAAAATTTGATATGAACGCATGCGATTCATAATTCCTGCTCGATTCGCTGCCGGACTGACGCATACCACGGTCCGGCAGCCTTTTTTTATACGGCAAATATTGAACTTACAAGTTGTCCGAAATCGTGCATTTCAATTTCATAATCGAACGAGTTCAGGCAGTTTACACTGCCTCGCGATCCAAACTCATTGGAATCGGATGTGCATAACGAAAAACGGAGAGTAGAGGAAATTCAAGGAAAGAGGCTTACAACACCATGCTTGGTAAAGTATTGATAATCGGTTTCAGGAATCTATTGAAAAATAAGACATTTTCATTGATCAACGTGGTCGGACTCGCAGTCGGTCTGGCATCCTGCGTCTTTTTGATCCTTATCGCGAACTTCCATTACCACTTCGACGACTACCACACGAAAATCGACCGTATCTACAGGCTGAACGACCGTATCGTCGGGCAGGGAAGCATCGACCACAATACCGCACTCACGCCGCCTGAATGGTCGCCTGCCTTGATGGAGGAATACCCTGAAGTAGAAAACTATGTGCGGATCGAAAACGGTAATATTCAGGTACGAATTGGCGAGGAACTGAATAACTACTATATTGCATACGCTGATTCGACTCTTTTCGATGTTTTCGATTTCCCCCTGATCGCCGGAAATCCCGATACAGCGCTGGATGAACCGTATTCTATCATTCTCGGAAAAGACTACGCGGAACAGTTTTTCCCGAACGAAGATCCTTTAGGAAAGACAATCTTCTCGATAAACGACAATCAGAACTATCTTGTCACCGGCCTGATGGATGAAATGCCCTACAACACGACCATGTATCTGCCGGCTATCGCCTCATACAACACCCTGAATCAGAATAACTACCAATATTACAAGTCCTGGTATTACCATGCGGTTACCACATTCCTGCTATTGAAGCCGAACACGAACTTCATGAAGCTTCAGGAGAAATTCCCGGAATTCATCGACCAGCATATGGATACCGAAAAAGTAGGACGTTATAAGCCTTTTCTGCAACCGATGAAGAATTACCATCTCAGAAAGCGATTTCTCCGCAGCGAACAGGGTAATATCATGGACCAGAATATCAATCTGCTGATCGGTGGAATCGGTCTCCTGGTGATCATCCTCGCATCGATCAATTATATCAATCTGTCGAGCGCCATATCATTGCGACGATCCCGTGAAGTGGGCATGCGGAAGATATTCGGCTCCATGCGCAACCAGATCGTTGTCCAGTTCATGGCGGAATCGCTCATCCTGTCGGTTCCATCCGGCATCGTCGGCACGATCCTGCTCGAACTCATTATCAAATACCTCAACGCAGCGAAATTCGACAATATCTTCCCCACACCGTATTACTCCACAGGCTATATCTTCGCTGTGACGATGATCATTTCCGTCATCGTCGGACTGCTCGCCGGCATCTACCCATCCTTCGTTCTCTCGTCCTACCGTCCGGCGGCCGCACTGAAAGAAGGATCCACAAAAGGACTCAAGGGCATGTGGTTCCGCAAGCTTTTCATCGTGGTGCAGTTCTTCCTGGCCATCACGCTTCTGGTTATCAACATCAACTTCTACCGCCAGATCAAATACATGGAGACGAAGGACTACGGATTCAGCCCGGACAGCCTGTTCATGATCTCGAATCCCGCCGGTTCCCGCTACGACCGCGCCCAGGTATTCCGCGACAGACTGCTCAACATCCAGGGTGTGAAGGAAGTCGGATTTTCCGCGAACACGCCGGGACTCGGATACTGGTGGGGTCGCTTCCTGCCTGAGGGAGCCGACCAGGAAGACGGCAGGATGTACAAGGTCCTGTTTGTCGATGACCGTACCCTGCAGATGATGGACTTCAAGCTCCTCGAAGGACGCTTCTTTTCTACCGAATTCGCTACCGACAGCATCAATACGGCAATGATTAACGAGGCCGCACTGCGTGAATTCGAATGGGATACGGCTGTCGGCAAGAAAATCAACTACATGTATCAGGAGTTTGGCGATTCGACCAGAACCATCATCGGTGTGCTGAAGGACTTCCATTCCGACAATCTCACCGAACCCATCACACCCACGATCGTCATGTTCAATCCCAATTTCATGAATATTGCAAACATCAAATACGACGTCTCTCAACGCGAGCATGTCAAAAAGGAAGTCGTCGATCTCTGGAAGGAATATCAGCCGGATCAACCGATCAACTACGGAACCTTCTTCGACGATATCTTGTCTCGACGAATTCAAAGCATTGAGCCGTTCGTTCGCATGATCTCGATGTTTACCGGGCTTTCGATTTTCATCGCCTGTATGGGCTTATTTGGGCTTGTCTCGCTGGTGGCAGATCAGAAGCGTAAAGAGATGGGTATCCGCAAGGTATTCGGCGCGTCAGGGGGAAGAATCGCCTACGAGGTTTCTTCCTACTTCCTGAAGTTCGTCATATTCGCCAACGTCGTCGCGATCCCCTTCGCGTGGTTCGTCATGCATCAGGTGACCAGAAACATCGCCTACGCGGTGAATTTCGTCGCCTGGCCGTGTGTATTTGCCGCAATCGCGACGCTCGTGATCGCGCTCCTGTCAGTCGGGTGGCACGCACTTCGAACCGCGAGATCAAATCCGGTGGAATCGCTGCGATACGAATAATAAAGCAACCCCCCTTAATCCCCCTTGTCAGGGGGATTAAGGGGGGGTCTACATTATAAAACGAATCGGTACAATAGCTGAAGGATAATATTGCTGATCGTTCCCGCCATCAGATCGTCGGCGGTGATGCCCATACCACCGGTTAGTTTCTGCAATTGTTTCACGGGAAACGGTTTCACGATATCGAAGAAACGGAACAATACAAAAGCAAGCGCCGCGGTGAGAATCGTCTGCGGGAGCATTAAAATCGCAACGAAATATCCGCAAATCTCGTCGATCACGATACGTCCGTCGTCATGACCAAGCACCCGCTCCGCGATATCACTGAAAACGATGCTTATCAGCGATAATCCTACCGTAATAATCCATAGATGTGTCTGATTGACGCCGATAACGCGGGATGACAGGATCAGGTAGAGTCCAGCCGCGATAAGGCTGGCAAATGTACCGGGCGCTACCGGGAAATACCCGGTATAAAAGAAAGTAGCGACGAATACGGAGAATTTTCTCATCGATTCCTATTCTTCGAGGAACACTTCCACGTACTTGTCTTTCTTCAATTGACGGATCAGGTCTTCGTAGATCTCCATCTGCTTCTGGTTCTCCACGTAGCCGCGCAGTTGTTCCTGGATTTCCGTGTATTCGTAGGGTCGTTCCGGTACCGTCTTCAGCTTGCCGAAGATGTACAGCAGTTCGTCCTGGCGGATCACATCGGTATATTCGCCGTAGTCGAGGCCCATGAGCTGCTCCTTGAACATCTCCGGATACTCTTCTTCCGTGAATTCACCCATGACACCGCTGTGGACGGCAGTCGAATCGTCTTCCGAATAGACTTTCGCCAGCTCATAGAAATCCTCGCCGTTACGCAGCTTCTGAAGCACGTTCTGCATCAACTGGATTTCCGCATCGACATCCGTTTCCGACGCGACCACCTGCTTCAGGATATGCCTTGCGCGGATGTTTGTACCATCACGCTCTTCCACCTTGATGATATGGTAGCCGAATTGCGTCTCGACCACATCGCTGATCTGACCGGGACGAAGTTCGTACGCAGCTTTCTCGAATTCATGCACCATCTGACCGGGACCGAAGAATCCAAGATCACCGCCCTTCTTTCCACTCGGGCAATCGCTTCGTTCCTTCGCCAGTTCGGCGAAATCGGCGCCTTCACGCAATTCGTCCAGGATCTCGCTGATCTCGCGCAACGCTTTTTCACGAGTTTCCTCGCTGGCTTCGATCTTGCGCATGATCATGCCAATCTGATCCTTTTCCGGACGCAGCGGCATGTCGTCGCGGTTTTCTTCGTAATATTCCTGAACTTCCGCTTCGGTGACGGTCACCTTGCTGCGGATTTCCTTCTGAAAAATCTGTTGTTTGAGCTGTTCCTCACGGATACGGTCCTGATAGATCTTCTTCAGGTCGTAATAGGTGAGTCCGGCCTTCTGCATCTCGCGTTCCATCATCTCACGGGACGGGAACTGCTCTTCGACCTTGTCCAGCTCGTCCTGCGCCAGAAGCTTGATCTTCTGGTCATCGACCACGTATTCGTCGTCTTTTGCCTTCTGGATAATAAGGCGCGACTCGATCATCTGATCCAGTACATCCATTTCGGTCATGTCCGGCGGCATCATCTTCATACTCTGCATCTGCATGATCTGCGTCTGAAGTTCGCTCTCCAGGATGATTTCCCTGCCGATCTTGGCTACGATGCGATCCAAAACCTCCGCGCCGGCGGATACACTCAGAACCGCCAGTATAAGCGTAATCCATATTATTCGTGCTGTTCTCATTCGACTGCTTTCCTCGATATTCATTTATACGTTGGTGACAATATTGGCTTTCTTTTCCAGCTCGTGGATCAGATCTTCTGTCTCGCTCTTCATCTTCTCCATACGAAGCTTCTCTTCGATCTCGGCTTTCACATCGTCGAAATCCGCCGCCTGCGTGGGAACCTTACGGCTTCTGTAGTGCAGGATCAGATAATATCCATCATCGACCTGCACCACCGCATATTCCCACGGATTGCGCTTCGTCAGTTCGTTCCAGATCCGGTCACCCAGTTCTTTGCGCGACATGAAGCCAGCCCAGCCGCCGTTCTTGCCGATCGCTTCCTCGGAGTACGCCATCGCCGCATCGGTGAACTTCATACCGCCGCGGATCGCATCCTGCGCTTCCTGTAGCTTTTCACGCGTGAATACGAAGATGCGCTGAATCTTCAGCTCGGTCTCTTCAGTGAGATAGTTACGCTTGTAGAATTCAAACGCCTCTTCCTCGGACACGTCGATCTGTTTGATCTTCTGTGCCAGTACGGCGTTCGCGAGAACCTTCATGCGCGCGTTTTCGAGCTTCATGCGGATTGCGGGTTCATCATCGAGATGCATGCTTGCCGCTTCCTGACTCAGCAGCGCCAGTCGCTTCCACTGGTTGACGATCTCTTGTTTCTTCGTCGTAGAAAGCGCGTTCCACGCCGCGGGAGAATACTCCAGATCTTCCAGCAGCAGAACCGCTTCGTTGACCTGTGCGATAACCGTACCGCTCGGCGCATTGTCGGTCTTGCCGCA
Source organism: Cloacimonadales bacterium (SeqCode) (assembly GCA_963666875.2). Lineage (GTDB taxonomy): Bacteria > Cloacimonadota > Cloacimonadia > Cloacimonadales > JAIOQZ01. The sequence goes on along the minus strand of CAXXPU010000012.1, from coordinate 24,831 downwards.
GGAGACAATCAGAAGAGCGATTGTCACCAGGATAAATGCATAGTGTTTCATATCAGAATTCCTCTATGAAAGGCCTTGCAAAACTGATTTCGAGATGGGGTTCGGTTGTCGAAATGACACGACCGAGGTCGCGATCCTCTTCGATGGAGCGAATCAGGAATCCGTAATTTACCGCTTCACCGGACATGATCGACTGGATGAGTGAAGTGACTTCCACCCTGATCTGCCCCGTATCTTCATCGTAATACGAAATGCTGTTACCGGAGTAATACACATAGTCCTCGGAATATTCCAGTGGAATCGAAGGATTGTCGTTCAGCATCATGTACGCCTGAACGGAGAAATTGTCATCCACCATGTACGACTGATCCGCATCGATGTCGAAGACCAGTTCGGCCATACTCACGGTCGTCAGCCTGTAGTCGTATTCGTCGATCTCGTCCAGTCCGGCGTCGATTAGTCCCTGATTGAAGACGTCGTAGTCGAAATCGATCTTTACCACCGTACGGTAGGGATAGATATTGGAGATAACCATCCCGTCGAATCCCTGTCCCAAGGTGACATCTTCGTCCGGATTGTGGTAAATGGTTATATCGTCTGTGGTTTCGCTGGAATAAGTCATGGTATCTCCGTCTGAGAGGTAGTCGAATTCCAGAATTGGACCGTAGTCGGAATCCAGGGTCAGGATTTCGAGGAATTGATCCGGCGTATCGGAGAAGAGGACGATACCGAAGTTGTTCGTCTCCAGGTCGTCGTCGTCTTCCATTGCGGTCACGTTGTCCAGCCAGTATTGTAGAACATCCAGCGGGAAATCCACCGAGATGGTATCCGCTTCCGGATCGTAGGCGATGCTGCCGATCGATTCGTATTCGTGCCCGGTGTTTTCCCACAGTACGTCCGAATCGGTATAGGTCCAGGTTACTTCGCCTTCATCCCAGTTTTCGTCGAGTCTGGCGAACTGTATATCGATGTTGTCCGGAGTATGCGTTGCCGACGGAACGATGGACATTGTCGCCGAGAGCGCCTGCGCGTCAGAAGGAAAATCCTCCCAGCGGAGAAGTGTTAGCAGACGGATGTTTCTGGAGTTTCCTACCGTGGTGACAGTGGAGCCGGAGTAGGTCTGCACAGTGTCGCGATAATTCCAGATCGTGTCGATGAGTGTTCCGGAGATGATAACGTCCTCCTGATTCAGGACGGGATCGATATATCCTGTGTTGTTCGTTTTATCGGTGCAACCTGCACCCAGAAGAATTACTGCGAGCAGTAGAGCGATGGTAAGCCTCATACATATTCCTTATATTATTTCTATTTTCTATATCAATACATAGAGATAATAATAATAACAAGGGCTGTGGATATGGTGATAACCCTGTTTCTACAACGGCAAAACGGCTGCCGCGTTACCATTTACAACGCCACGGAAAATGTGGATAACCCGTGCATTGTTCTTGAATAACACGTCACTTATCCACATTCGATGATTTTGTCAAAGGAATTTCAATCGTTATCCACAGCGATCGACACCTTTTCATGTGGATAAGTGGATAATCGTCCAGATACAAAAAAGCCCACGGCATTTCACGATCTTGAATCCTTTGAAATGCAGTGGGATACAACATTACTCGACGCACGATCAGGGATTCTTGATTTCCTTGATCAACAGCTCGATCTGGATGCGAAATTTATTGTCGGAACGGAACTGGTTCTCGATCATTTTCTTGGCATGCAGTACGGTGGTGTGATCCTTTCTCTTGTAATATTCGGCGATTTCCTTCAGGGAAGCCTGCGGAATCAGTAGATTGGAAAGGTACATTGCGACCTGCCGCGGGAAGGCGATGTGCTTCTTGCGGGTCTTGTCCATCAACTGCGAGGGTGTGACGCCATACATGTCGCAGACCTTCTGCATGATGGTGTCCAGATTGATATCCCGCACCTTTTCCGAGATCAGGTCGGAGAGGATTTCCTTTGCCAGCTCGGGATCGATATCTTCGGTGTTGAGGTTGTTGTAGGAAGCGTAAGCGAGGATACGAATCAGGGATCCCTCCAGCGCTCGAACGTTGCTCGAAACGTATTCCGCGATGAAGCCGATAACGTCCTCGCGCAGGAAGATGTCTTCGTTCTCGGATTTCTTGCTGAGGATTGCGGCGCGCGTCTCGAAATCGGGACTTTTGAGGTCTGCCATCAGTCCCCATTCGAAACGGGTGACCAGGCGTTTTTCAAGGTCGTGGATATCCTTGAGCGGTCTGTCGCTGGTGATCACGATCTGTTTCTTGTTTTCATAGAGCGCATTGAAGGTGTGGAAGAAGGTCTCCTGAGTGCTTTCCTTGCCAGCCAGGAAGTGGATATCGTCAACAAGCAGGACATCGACGTTGCGGAACTTGTTGCGGAATTCGGTCATATTTTTCGTCTTCAGCGCGTCGATCATTTCGTTGGTAAATTCTTCCGCCGTGGTGTAATAGACATACTTCGAACTCTGTTCCTCGTTCAGGAAATTCCCGATCGCCTGCATGAGATGCGTTTTCCCCATGCCCGATTCGCCATAGATGAATAGCGGATTGTAGGCGGTTCCGGGCGATTCGGCGACCGCGAGCGACGCCGAGTGTGCAAAGTTGTTGCTCTTGCCCACCACAAACTGATCGAAGGTGTATTTCGGGTTGAGTTTTCCGCTCGTCTGCTGCGGATTACCGTTTAGCCGGAAGCTGCCGTTTTTCTGCTTTTTAAGCGGGTAATTCGTGAATCGAACCTTGTATTCTTTCTTGTACAAATTATAGGATATTTCCGATAGCAGGACGGTGTAGTTCTGATTCAGAAAGTCGGCTGTGAATTTCGTGGGAACCTGGACCAACAATATATTGTTGTCGATATCGATGAGCTTCGTATCGCTGAACCAGGTCTTGAAACTCTTCGGATTGATATGGTCTTCCAATGTATTTAAGACATTTTCCCAAATATCCTGATCTCTTTCCATTAAGACTCCTCGGATTGTTTCTGCAACAGAGTGAATAAGTTGTACACTTACTTATCCACATACAACCGACGGGACAATAAAATCCGTAACCAGCATTAAAACAATGAGTTCAGCCCAATACTTCTATGAGTTATCCTCATAATTATCCACATCAACAAGCGATTTATGAACACAGTAGTCCCACGACTGTGATTCATGCTTTTCCCATCCACAACCAATCGATTGCATCGTCGGTTTCACCCCGATTGCCGGTGTCGGTAAAACCATTGTTGTTGGCAATTGTTCTCCATCCAACCTTTCAAGATTCTACACGCTGAGATTATTTGTCAAGCCGCGTTTGTATTCATAATTCCGATACAGTATAAATATATCATACTCATAACTGCATGTAAGTAATGTAGTTATATCACTGAATCCTGATTTTCGATTTCATGAGTTTGTTCCGTTAATACAGTGTCTTTCATGGAGCAACCGGATTGTGAAGAAAAGGGTCAAAAAAAAATATGGATATAGGGAATTTGAAGGAAATAGAGCATATAAAATCATAAAAAACAATGGAATACACTAATAATTACCGGTATACACTGGAAGGGATTCGAGGTAGTGTCATAAAATACGGAATGTTATAGATTATATTATAATATATTCATAAATTACTGTTTGCATTAAATGAATGGAACGAATTTGTCCTTGGTATCCCTCGAACACAATTGGTCAAAACCAACCAGTTCGATAGGAACTGCTATCGATATACGGTTTTGAGCCGAATCGCGTTGATGTTTTCGATTGACAGAAATGGATGATGAAAAAAGGATTGCGACAGTAAACATGGAAGGAATATCGAATGTCGCCAACGAAAACGACCAGAGCGCTTGAATCAACACATCCCGAGATATATAGTCGGAATAGGGGAAGGGTAGGCGTTCAATCGATCAATCGCACGATCTTGATTTTCTTTGCGTTTAATCCGCTTATCTCGATTATTACAAGTATGTATTTCAATATAAACGGAAAATATTTGTTCACTACTATAATGATCGTAATAACATTTATTAATATTATTAATCCAAAGAAAAAACTAACGAGGGTAAAGAGTTACTTGGTTTATTTAGTGCTAATGATATTGTATTTACTTATAATTAATTTAGCTACAGAGAAAACAACATTTGCTACTCTTCATGTTTTCAGCTATAGTAATTGGGCTATTCAATCCTTTTGTATTTTGTATATTATTGAAAACACTGACTTCGACGAGAAATACGTCAGAATGTGGGTTAAAGCGATGTTTGCAATAGCGATTATCGCTACCATTGTTTCTTTTATACAGCTTCAATTTAGCAGAAGCTTTCTTGCAAAAACCAATGAAATGGATTTTCGAATAAGCAATTACTATTTGGAAGCTCATTCTATTTATTCCTATATCGATCGGACTTCGATTGGTTTTGATTTCATTCCGATGATGGCTGCTCTAATTGGCTGGAGCGTTTATAATAACAAGCAACTGATATATCTCTTTGAAATTGCTATCACTGGCTTCGTATCCATGGCTTCTTCAAGTCGATACATCATGCTTGGTGCTCTGTTAGCCTACACACAATTCTTTTATCTGAAGATCCATCGCTTGAAGAAAATTTTATGGCTGTTTGGTGGATTATTGGGTGTTATCTTTGTCATTATCTTGTTCTCGTATATCTTCCAGAACACAGGGCGTTCTTTTGATGGCTTCATTAACAATCGAATTCTCTCAAGATCCGCTTTAACTCGTATCGAAGCATTTAGTCTTTTTAAAAAGCATTTTTCCCGAAATATTTGGCTGGGTACTGGCGGAGATATGGATTATGAGTTATTGACAGACATTCGGTACGGTCAAACATCTCAGATTCATGTTGGTTATCTATCATTTCTGTATCGTTATGGTCTATTCGGTGGTTTCCTGTTTTTCGGATTAAATATATCACTTGTTATGTCATTATTTATTGAGTCACGTTTTACTAAATATTACGGAGGATTATTCGCTTTTCTTGTTATTATTGTCAATTATCTTACAATTGTTCATTATTCGCTTCTGTCAACTGGCTTTGCATTCGGAATGATTTTACATAAATACTTTTACATAAAAAAGATAGAAGAAATAAATCAAATGAGAGCTGAAGAAGCTGAACAGAATAAGTAGCGACACTACAATATATAATATTATAAACCTGCTGAAATCCTCAGAATCAATAATCCAGCGGCAACGCCACCTTCATACCGGTCTTGGCTGAACGATAAATCGCGTGGATGATCTCCAGTGATTTTCTGCCTTCGCGACCGTCCGTATGGGGTTGCGTACCGCCCGTCAACGTGTCGATCACGTTCTTGTAGTACGGGATATGCCCGAAACCGTATATATTCGGCGGCTGGTAGTTCGTATCGGAGATCAGCCGGTCGTCGTCGTCGTAATTCTCGAATTCCCATCTCTCGATCTTGTTGACCGCGACTCCGCCGATTTTAACTGTTCCTTTCTCACCCAGCACGGTGATGGATCCTTCGAAGTTCTTCGGATAGGTGAGCATGGTGACGTTGATAGTTCCGATCACACCGCTGCGGAACTTGAGGATTGCAGATCCGCTGTCCTCGGTCTCGATTTTACGCGCCATGGTGGCTGTTTCGGCGAGAACATGTTCCACTTCGCCGATCAGCCAGTGCAAGGCATCGATATAGTGGCTCGCCTGGTTCATGAATGCGCCGCCGTCGAACTCCCATGTCCCACGCCATTTCGCGAGGTCGTAGTACTCCTGTGGACGTTGCCAGAACACGTTGGATTGAACCATGTAGATGCGTCCGAATCGTTCTTTATCGATCGCAGACTTGAGTAGTTGCATGGTGGTATTGAGCCGGTTTTGCTTCACGACGAACAGCATGACGTGGTTGCGGTCGCAAGCCTTGACGAGATTGTCGGCGTCCTCGAGCTGGATGGCCATCGGTTTCTCGGTGATGACGTTGATTCCGCGATTCGCCGCTTCGATACCCATCTCGGGATGCATACCGCTTGGCGTACAGATGATCACTGCGTCCGGCTTCTCTTGATCCAGCATTTCGATGTAGTCTTTGTAGTAGCGGTTGATTCCGTATTTCTCTGCTGCTTCCTTCGCACGTTCCTCGATTATGTCAGAGCAGGCGATAATTTTCCCGTTTTCGAGCTGTTTGATCGATTCGAAGTGGTTCTTCGATATCCTGCCGCATCCGATAAGCGCAAAATTGATCTTCTTCATAGCTATTTTATCCATTCGAGTAGTGAATAAAGGTATTGTCCGTACTGGTTGTTCTTCATCGTTTCCGCTTTCTGTGTCAACTGTTCTCTCGTGATATACTTATACCGGAAGGCGATCTCCTCCGGGCAGCCAATCTTGAGTTCCTGGCGCTCTTCGAAGGCTCGTACGAAGACCGACGCGTCCGCCATCGACTCGTGGGTGCCGGTGTCCAGCCAGGCGTAGCCGCGCCCGAGGATCTCGACCTTCAGCCGCTTTTGCGCCAGGTATGACTTGTTCACATCGGTAATCTCCAACTCGTTACGCCATGAGGGCTCGATCTCCAGCGCGATCTTGACCACGTCATTGGGATAGAAATACAGACCCACAACCGCATAGTTCGATTTCGGTTTCTCAGGCTTCTCCTCGATCCCCAGAACGTTCTGGTTCTCGTCGAATTCGACCACGCCGTAGCGTTGCGGTTTTTTGACCCAGTATCCGAACACGACGGTATTGCGATCGTTTTCCACGGACTTGACCGCGTTGAGCAGGTAGCGATTCAGTTTGTCACCGTAGAAGATATTATCGCCGAGGATCAGGCACACGTCGTCGTCGCCGATGAAGTCTTTGCCGATGATGAACGCCTGCGCGATGCCTTCGGGCCTTGGCTGCTCCAGATAGCTGAATTGCAGACCGAATTCGCTGCCGTCACCGAGCAGTTTGCGGAACATGGGCAGGTCGTCCGGCGTCGAGATGATCAGGATTTCCCGGATACCCGCCAGCATCAGCACCGATAGCGGGTAGTAGATCATGGGTTTGTCGTGTACGGGAAGAAGTTGTTTGCTGACTGCCTTTGTCGCGGGATACAGTCGTGTTCCGCTGCCTCCGGCGAGTATGATTCCTTTCATCCGGCACCTCCATCGTATCGATTCATCGATGTTATACCTCGATACCGATGCGCTGGAAGATGTCCAGAAATTTTTAAGAAACACGATTATAAAGGCTTTATGAGTGGATTCTGAGTGGATTCACAAACGGGCTATGGCACAATCCACGGGATCCACCTGCTGCCAGCTACCGAGCTGCGGATCGTAGTAGCGCGCGCTATAGTGGTACCAGTTGAGGTTGAAGTCGTCCTCCAGCTCCTTGCCGTTGTAGGTGAACTTGGTTTCCGGGTCGCCGGTAACCAGGCTCAAGCCGGCCATCTTCATGCCGAACGGGTAATAGTGGTCTTCCTGCATGATCTCGTTTCCTGCTGCTGTCGGTTTGAAGCTCACGCGCGTGTTCCCCAGGTAATCCTTGATGATGGTTCATGGCTTGATCGAATGGCTATACAGTACAATATATTCAATTATCTGCTATATATAAACCGTAGACAGTCAGTGACACAATAACCAATCCACCAACAATCCCATAAAAAACAACAGATGAAATTAATAGCCTATGTAACGCATACACAACACCGAAAATCATGCTGAAAATGAATGCTGATTTTAGTTGAATCTTTCGGAATGCAAGCAATACGATGATAGTGCCGATAAATATTGGGAGCAACTTGCCTACTCCATACGATCCAAACATATTAGTTCCTTACACTTTCCTCAATGCTATCCAATATTTCAGCATCTTGCTCTGTAAGCTCGAAAATCATCACCCCAAGAAAGCATTGACGATAATTCTTCCTGATCTTATATCCCTTCTGAAAAAATAATTCGGCATTCTCATTGTCCCCTTTCTTCTTGTAGCCGAGTGCAAGAAGATAGGATAATATAGCCTCCTCGCCGGGGCTGCTTATATCATCCTTCTCGGCTTCAATTCGCAGGATATTGGCATAATGTAGTGTTTCAAGTGCTCTGTCAAGTTTGCCCTCCTGCACACCTGTCCTAAATCGGATTTAGCACGAGGTTTCTTGACATGAAAAAAGTCGGTTCCTAAAATCCTTTCGACCAAAAAAGGAGGAACCGACCCATGTTAAACATGAGCCTATTTAGTCAGCTACTGCAAATCATATCAAGGAAAAAATTCAGCGCCCTCATACAAAAACTCGAAACTGACCGATTTTGCAAGGGATTCACGAGCTGGGATCACTTTGTCAGCATGCTGTTCGCGCAATTTTCGCAGTCGAAATCCCTGCGGGAAATCACCAACGGCTTACGGAGCTGCGAGGGCAAACTGAGCCATCTGGGCATGAATCGCGCCCCCAGCAAGTCGAACCTCGCCTACCGCAACGCGAAGGGTACCGTCGAGCTGTTCGAGTCGATATTCTGGGATACGCTGGATCAGTGCCGCGCGATTTGCCCGGCAGGAAAGCGCAAATTTCGGCTTCCCTTCAAGCTCTACAGCCTGGACGCCAGCTTGATCGGGCTCTGCCTGAGCATCTACGACTGGGCACGATACACGTCGACGAAGGGCGCAATCAAACTGCATTTACTTCTCGATCACGACGGCTATTTGCCTGCGTTCGTGCACATTACCGAGGGCGCTGTCCACGAATCCCGGATAGCGCGGATGGTGCCGCTACAACCGGACACCGTGGTCGCCATCGACAAGGGCTACATCGACTACGCCCAATTCCATCAGTGGACGTTGCGACGCGTCTGGTTCGTGACCCGGCTGAAAGAAAAAGCACGCTACGAGGTGGTCGAGACGAGGTTGTGCGAAGGCAATATCCGCATCGATGAGACGATCCGGCTTACGGCTCCCAAAGCGTGCAAAGACTGTCCCAGTCTGCTCCGGCACGTGGTCGTGTGGGACGCCGAAAACGAGCGGGAAATCTCGCTCCTGACCAACCAGTTGAATCAGTCGGCGACCACGATCGGTGCAATCTACAAGGAACGCTGGCAGATCGAGATTTTCTTCAAGACCAGTCGCGTTTCCGTTCCGGAAACGGCTTTTTGCGGATCGCGAAGCGACCGCCAGCAGAATCTTCAAATCAAGACCTTCTACGGAACCAGTGTCAATGCGGTCATGATCCAGTTTTGGACAGCAATGATCACCATTCTGCTGCTGAAATTTCTCCGATTCAAATCGACGGAGGATTGGTCGATGTCAAACCTGGTGGCGCTTCTGCGCATGAATCTGTTCACATACAAGAACTTATGGGCATGGATCAACGATCCGTTCGTCAAACCCGAGCCGCCACCGGATCAGCAGCTTAATTTATCGTTTGGGACAGCATGATCGTTAGAGGAAACGAAAAAAGGAGGATTAACAAGTTTAGGGGCTGTTTTTGAGTTGAAAATCGAGATCGCGTTATGACGGCGTCCTAAATGCGTCCAATATCCGTCTCTGGATTATTTAGGACAGCTGTGCACCGGAGGCTACGATGATGCGGATACGACAACATTTCTTGGCGATATTCCTGCTATTGACGGCGTTCATGCCCCTCAGCGCGACGATTCTCTTTCATGACAATTTCCAACGCTCCGACGGCGATGTCGGATACGGCTGGACCGAAATCGGCTCCGATGCCGCCGCGATCGACGACGGCGAGATGCTGATCACCGCTGCGGGTGGATCGGGCGTCTATCGCGATTTCCCGGCGCTCACAGACGGCGCCGTCAGCGTGCAGTACGACTGGAAGGTCGAATCGCTCTCCGGCTCCTTCCTCATCTATCCCCTGGAACCAGCGCCTATCTGCTCATCACTACCGCCGGCGACATCTACTACGACCTCAGCGGCAACTTCGTCACGCCTGTGCTCATCGGCAGCATCATGCTTGACCAGTGGCACACCTTCCGCATGGATATCGACCTCGACGCCGACACATTCAGCATCTGGCTGGACGATTCGCCCCTCGTGGAAGACGTAACCGGCAACAGCGTCGCGTCCTTCAGTCAGTGGAAATTCGTGTCCTCCATGATCGGCTCTGCGACCATGCACATCGACGAATTCATCGTCAGCGACGGCAGCTCTGACGCGTTTTTATCTACGTCTCATGAATCAAGAACTCTAATCAAAAAAAACTTGACGAAGTATCTGTGCTTACTTTCATAGAACACTATGAAAAAAGAAACACGTATAGGCTTACCCAAGGTATTAGGCATTCTTTTGGGATATTGGGGTCTGATTGTTTTGTTTGGGCTTACGGGTTATTATATTGGTGATATAGAAAATAAAATAATAAGCAAAATTACCATTGCGAAGATTATCATTCTTGGAGCGGAACTTATTCCAATATACATCCACAGAATCCTTAAGTATGAAATCCCATATGATGAGCTTACTAAAATTCGAGAGGACATTGCCGGATGGTTACCGGCAGTATTATCAATCTATGGGTTAGCGATATTCATTCTTTTTGGATTAAATCTAAATTGGAGCATGGTCGATTTCAAAGTCGAAGGTATTCGCTATGCTTTGTGTATTATACCATATGCTGCCTTCTCTATATATAGACAGAAAAAATTATCTCCATCAGGGGAGACTTTGAAAGACATAGATAAATCAAAACTATTTAGATACAGGACATTGATACCAGGCATGTTTACCGGAATTATGCCGGTTCTTTTCGGTTGGTCACTCACATATGACATGACTTATGGCGTGTTTTTCTGCCTTCTTATACCCATTGCACTTTTGGGGCTTATAATTGCTATCTCCTCTAAGATTAAGCACGTATTTTATGTGTCAAGCATAGTTGTTATTATATTGTTTCTAACCATATTGATTGTTCCGCTTTGGGGAGTTGAGCATATTCTTCTTAGCTTTATTCGAATATTTCTGTTTGGGGTAATGCTCACATTGAGCGTGGGAATATCTGAAACATGGTATACAACCAAAAGGATCCAGATAGCTAAAAAAAGGCATAACCAAAATGATGACTTTTATAAGGAGAACCTATGCTTTTATTCTTCCGGTGTTAACTACTCGATGGGTGTCGTTTACCCATTGTTTATGTTCTCGGTTTTTTTATCTGGAGTGGAGACTTTTTCTGCTTCATGGTTAGCAATTCCATTTTTCACATTAGCCTCTTTCACATTTTGGGTTTTTTTAGGGGATAAATGGTCTGATGATACCTGGCGCATCATAAGGCTTTTTAATGGCTATTTATTACCAGCATTCTTATTGTACCTGCTATATCAGAGTAAGCATAATGTTTATCCCGCGAACTCTTTTAATGTTAATATTTCATGGATTACCGGGCTTGGACTGACCTTGATTATTTCAACCCTGGGGCTTCTGTATAAACAACGATTTAATATTGTCAGAAACACCCTAAGAGAAAGCATGGATAGATGTGGGGACGCATCGGAAGCGGCAAGTTTTTTCGCTTTTTGTTGCTGCCTCCTTTGGATTGCCTCAGTCATCGGGTTGAAAATTAGTGAGGTATACATAATGAGAGAACAATACACTTTGTGGGGTAATATCGAGAAATTATCCTATTACTTCATGGGTCTTTTCGTGTTAACATTAATCCTTTCTGGAATAAGTATTGCCTCAATGAGGAAAAAAGATGGTACAAATATTGAAGAACTTAGCGCATAGACTCAAACAGTTCTTAGTGGTACTGCATATGATAGCAGAAACTTGTCGATATCTTACATCTCTGACGGTTGGAGCGATAAGCTACCTGGTTCTATTTTCATTGTCAGGCTCGTGGGGGCAAGGCAATATCATTCGCATAATCCCAATGGTTATTGTCACTGGGGTTGGATTTATTATAAATGACATTGGTGATTATACTGTCGATATCAAGGCCAAAAAGAATAGGCCTATTGCTCAAGGACGTTTGAACAGGAATATTGCGCTATTTGCAATTTCTTCATTAATGAGCATTGCTTTCTTGATTGACATTCTCATGAATAATCCTGCTTCGACTTTATTCACCTCGCTTGTCTTTGCATTGTTAATTTTCTACACAGTCACCTCAAAGAGATTTCCTATTACAAAAAACTTATTTACTGCGGTATTGTGTCTATCTCCATTCGTGTATCCACAAATGATTGTGGGAAAGCAGATTGATCCTGTCATCTATTTGTCTGTCCTAATGTTCATCTTCGGAAGAGAGCTTCTAATTGATTCCTCAATCGATTACGATAGTGATAATAGTCAAAACATCCGAACAATCGCTGTTATATTAAGGAAACCAGCTAATGCAATCTATAGCTGGGCATTCATGTTCTTGGGGTTGATAATTCTCGTATCGTTCCCTGGACTTAACATTCTTCCATATGTTGTTTCCGTCCTTTTACTAATTGTCTCAGTGCTTCTTTATGTTAGCCATAAATTGTGGTCAACAGCAATGAGAGTAACCTTAGCAGCAATGGTTATTTCTGCCATAGCTTGTTATGTATAGCAGAATTATATTTGTTGCTCAAAAAATCAAGCTTCAGTTAGTCATTATTGCAATTATAGCCATAATCCCACTTGCAATGAGGATATCTGGTATCAAATTCACAAGTGAGTTAGTGGATGGACTATTGTATCTTTTTGACAGATATGGGTTACCGATTGTATTCATAAGCTCATTTATAGAGCACATTGTTGGCGTAAATGTATATTTTCCCGGTTCTGCTGTTATTGTGACTGCAATGATATTAAGCTTTGGTCATCCAGTGTTGGCTCTTTCATTGTATCTTGTGGAGGTTTCTGGAGCAATATTGGCCTATTTGCTGGATTACATATTGGGGAAGCTAATAGTAAAGTCAAAAAAGGAAGTAATTCCAGAAGCAGGGATACAGAAGTTAATTGTAACTCTTATATCAGGAATGTGGCACCCACATTTTGGGGCCATTGCTTCCATGACGGCAGCCAAACAAGGATATAGGTTATCCTCTTTTGTATTTTCAATGATACCGATTGTAGTGTTCTGGGATTCCTTGTGGGCCATTTTAATCTATAATTTCAGTAGCTTTTTCACTGCTCATTCAGGAAGCATCCTTCCCATTTTTCTTATCTATATAGCTGTATGGACTTTTTACGATATCGTTAAGGCTGGGAAGGAATTTAGAATTAAAAACTATAGGACATCCACCGAATAAGCTATACAACAATTGTATTCAAACAAACTAATTAACAGTCTCATTGCGTTTCCTCCCAAAATATGTCATAAGATAGTGTAGAGAAATACACGTGCCCTGCTTCGGCGGGGCTTTTTTTGTGACCAAACCAAGGAGGAAACATGAGTACAAACGAGATTCAAAAAGGGCTGAGCGCGCCATTCCCGAGCACGGACATCGAGTTCCGGGTATGCCGCGTATCGCAGCGGACGAAGAAAGCCAACGTGCTGGCGTATATCACGGCACGGGGCATCATGCGGAGACTGGACGAGGTCTTTGGCATCGACGGCTGGCGGGACGAGTACGAGGTGCTGGATAGCGGTGTCAAATGCCGGCTGTCAGTGCGTCTGGAAGATGCGTGGATCACCAAGGAAGACGTCGCGCAGTTTACCCAAATCGAAGCGCTCAAGGGGGTATTCTCGGACTCCCTGAAGCGCGCCGGAGTCAAGTTTGGCGTCGGACGATATCTGTACGACCTGCCGGAATATTGGGTAGAGGTATTGCCCGAGCGCCCACCCAAGAGCGACCGCAAAGCCCACTACCACAACTCCGATAACAGAAGTGGTCCCGGAAATTAGGACTTGCGTATAAGTGGAAATCTTGCTCCAATGGACTAGAGAAAAGAGAGAGTATTTAAGGAGTAAGAGAATGAGAAGACCACGACGAAATCACTCGGCGACATTCAAGGCGAAGGTAGCGTTGGCCGCGCTCAAGGGCGACCGGACGCTTGCCGAACTTGCCGTACAATTCGACGTTCACCCCAACCAGATATCGGACTGGAAACAGCAGATGCTGGACAACGCTTCTCAGGTGTTTGGTGGTCCGCGCAAGGACAAAGGCAACGAACCCGACGTGAAGGCAATGCACGCCAAGATCGGCGAGCTGACCCTCGAGAATGATTTTTTAGAAAAGGCGCTCATCAAGGCGGGAAAGCTGAGCGCAAAGCGATGATCGACCGCGACCACAAGCTGCCGGTAAGCCAGCAATGCCGTGTTCTGAAGCTGTCTCGATCCAGCTTCTACTACCAACCCCGACCGCTCCCGGAGAACATCCTGAGGCTCATGCGACGCCTCGACGAGCTGCATCTGGAATACCCGTTCGCAGGCTCCAGGATGCTGAGAGAGATGTTGTTTAGGGAAGGATGGAAAGTCGGGCGACGCCGTGTTAGTACACTGATGAAGAAGCTGAATATCACCGCGCTTTATCGCAAGCCCAACACCAGCAAACCGCATCCCGGCCATACGATTTACCCCTATCTGTTGCGCGATTGGGAGATCACCCGACCGAACCATGTTTGGGCTGCCGACATCACGTATATCCCGATGAAACGGGGATTTATCTATCTGTTCGCGGTGATTGACTGGTACTCGCGTCGTGTGCTCGCCTGGGAGCTATCCAACACACTGAGCGCCGATTTCTGCGTCGAGACGGTCGAGGAAGCGATGCGAATACATGGTTGCCCCGAGATATTCAACACGGACCAGGGTAGCCAGTTCACGAGCGCTAAATTTACCGGATTGCTCAAGGAAAATGTCGTTTCGATCAGCATGGACGGCAAGGGTTGTTGGCGGGATAACGTCTTTGTGGAGCGGTTTGGAAGACAATCAAGTACGAGGAGGTTTATCTGAAGGCGTACGACAGTGTCAGCGACGCGAGAAGGTCATTGCAGAAATATCTGGACTTCTATAACCGGATGCGGCCACACTCGGCTCACGGTGGCTGCACGCCCGACGAAATGTATCGTAAAGACTCGGAGCATCTACCCGATGCAGCATGACATCAACCCCGGCAAGTTTCCACTTATACATGACGGATTCCTGTCCAAACAAACGGAGCCACTTCTGAATACGACCGCGTTTTCCGTTTTTTTCGTATTGTCGGAACCGCATTTAGGGCAGTGCTTTTGAGTCATTTTTATGCTCCTACATAAAAATCTGCATTTAAATGACAATCAGTAAATGAGTTAGACGCTATTTTAGCAACCAATTTTTGCCCTTTAGACCGGATTTTCTAAAGTTGCGTAAGTTGTTGAAAACTAAGGATTTTTGGCACAAAAATGGCGGAGATGTAGGGATTCGAACCCTAAATCGGTTTCGATGCTTCGATACTTTTTCTGATTTCTTCTTTTATCCTCTATCAATGGCTATTGGATGGCATTCTGGCTCTTTTCCTTTGGATCAGTTATGTACTGACGGATGACTCGCATAATACACTGTACAGAAAATGTGGGCACGTCGCAGGTATATATGAAGTTACTCGACAAGAAAAAGGATGAAGCAATCGCGAAGCTGCCGACGCTATCCTGAAGAAGTTTTCACTCAACGAAGAATCTCCTCCATGGCTGAGTACTACTCTCAAGGCTATGTTCATGCAAAGTAATTGACAGAACAACGAAATAATCCCTGTTCGGTACAAAGCAAGGTCGGAAAGCTTTCAAGCGCAACAGCAAGACGACACATAAATCCGTCACGAAGAGAGGGAACGATGACAGAGCAAGAACTCGAGCAAAAACTGATCAGGAAACTGACCGATCTCAAATACACGTATCGCGAGGACATCCGCGATCGTGCTACCCTCGAGAAGAACTTCCGCGTTCACTTCGAGGAGCTTAATCGGGTCAGGCTCAACGACGGCGAATTCAAACGCCTGCTCGACGAGATCATCACGCACGATGTTTTCAGTGCCGCGAAGTTGCTCCGTGAAATCAATAGCTTCACCCGTGACGACGGCACGCCGCTCAACTACACCCTCGTAAATATCAATGACTGGTGCAAAAACACCTACGAGGTTGTCAATCAGCTACGCATCAACACCGACAACAGTTTCCAGCGCTACGACGTGATACTACTGATCAACGGCATCCCCACCGTCCAGATCGAGCTCAAGACACTGGGCATCAGTCCCCGCCGGGCCATGCAGCAGATCGTCAACTACAAGAAAGACCCCGGAAACGGCTATACAAAGACCTTGCTCTGCTTCATCCAGCTCTTCATCGTCTCAAATCGGGACCAGACCTACTACTTCGCCAACAACAACGACGGACATTTCGCATTCGATGCCGACGAGAACTTTCTGCCCATCTATCAACACGCCGACAAGGACAACAACAAGATCACGCATCTCGACGACTTCGCCGAGTCCTTTCTGCCCAAGTGTACCCTCGGCACGACGATCAGCCACTATATGGTCCTCGTCGCCTCAGAGAAACAGATGCTCATGATGCGCCCTTATCAGATTTACGCAGTGAAGGCTATCGACAAGTGCATCCGTGAAAACCGCGGCAACGGCTACATCTGGCACACCACCGGCTCGGGCAAGACGCTCACCTCCTTCAAGGCATCCACACTCCTGAAAGACAATCCAGACATTTTCAAGTGCCTCTTCGTCGTGGATCGAAAAGACCTCGACCGCCAGACCCGAGATGAGTTCAACCGCTTCCAGAAAAATTGCGTCGAGGAGAACACCAACACACGAGCGCTCGTCAAACGACTTGAATCTGACAATCGCGAAGACAAGATCATCGTCACCACCATCCAGAAGCTCGGTCTCGCCCTCGACGAAACCAGCAAATACAACAAGAACGGCAAGAATACATTTTCGCAACGCCTTGAAAAGCTCAAAGACAAACGCATGGTCTTCATCTTCGACGAGTGCCACCGTTCGCAGTTCGGCCAGACCCACCAAATCATCAAGAGCTTCTTCCCCGAGGCACAACTCTTCGGCTTCACCGGCACACCGATCTTCACCGAAAACGCTACAGAAAAGAAGAGAGAGGATAACATCCAGACGCTACGCACGACGAAGGACATTTTTCAGCAAAAAATCCACGAATACACCATTACCAACGCGATCGAAGACAATAACGTCCTTCGCTTCCACGTGGATTACTTCAAGCCCGACGGTCAGAACCTGCCCAAGCCCGGCGAGACGCTCTCCAAGCGCGCCATCATCGAAGCCATCCTTGACAAGCACAACAAAGCCACAGGCGAGCGATACTTCAACGCGCTCTTTGCCACAGCCGGAATCAACGACGCCATCGAGTACTACCAGCTCTTCAAGCAGGTGCAAGCCGAAAAACAGGCCGGCAATCCCGACTTCGATCCGCTGAAGATCACCGCCGTCTTCTCGCCGCCTGCGGGGGACAATCCCGATATCAGGCAGCTCCAGGAAGACCTGCCCCAGGAACTCGAGGACAACAAGCAGGAACCGGACAAGAAAAGGAAAGCTCTCGAAGCCATCATCGCCGACTACAATGCACAATACGGCACGAACCACTCCATCGGCGAGTTCGACGCATATTACAAGGACGTCCAGCAGCGCATCAAGGACCAGAAATACCCCAACCGCGACCTCCCCGGGAAAGGCGCGGAGAAGATCGACATCACCCTCGTCGTCGATATGCTGCTGACCGGCTTCGACTCCAAATACCTCAACACCCTGTACGTCGATAAAAACCTCAGGCACCACGGACTCATCCAGGCATTCTCCCGCACCAACCGCGTACTCAACGCCTCAAAGCCCTACGGTCACATCCTCGATTTCCGCAGTCAGCAGGACAAGGTCGATGAAGCCATAAACCTGTTTTCCGGTGTCAGAACCAAAGAGCCGAAGGAAATCTGGCTCGTTGACAGAGCGCCGGTCGTGATCGATCAGTTCAAGGAAGCCCGTCAGAGATTGAACGATTTCCTGCAATCCCAGGGACTCGAACCGCGCCCCGAAGCTGTTCCCAATCTCAAGGGCGACGACGCCCGTGCCGCATTCGTCAAGCATTTCAGAGAAGTCCAGCGTCTCACGACCCAGCTCAACCAATACACCGACCTCACCAAAGAGCAACAAGACGAGATCGACCAGACGCTTCCAAAAGACGAAGCCCGGGCCTTCCGCGGCGTTTATCTCGAAACAGCCAAGCGTCTCAAGGCCAGGCGGGACAAGACCAGCGGCGACGAAACGGACACCGGCACACAGGAAACCATCGATCAGCTCGAATTCGAATTCGTGCTCTTCGCCTCGGCTGATATCGACTACGACTATATCATGAACCTCATCTCCCGTTTCAGCGGTCAGGTACCGGGCAAGCAGGAGATGAGCCCCGACCAGCTCATCCAGTTCATCCGCGCCGACGCCAAGTTTATGGACGAGATCGACGAGATCACCGATTATGTTCGAACGCTCGAAACCGGCAAACCGCTCACCGAGCAGCAGGTCCGCGAAGGCTACGAACGCTTCAAGGAAGAACGCTACACCGCCGAGCTGGCGGAAACAGCCCAAAAACACAGCCTTCCGAACAACGCGTTGAAAGCCTTTGTTGACGAAATTCTCGACCGCATGATCTTCGACGGCGAGAAGCTCACCGACCTGATGGAGCCGCTTGGCCTGGGCTGGCGCGAACGCCGCGAGAAGGAGCTGGCGCTGATGGAAGACCTCGTCCCGCTCCTCAAGAAACGCGCCGCCGGCCGCACCATCTCCGGGCTGAGCGCATACGACCAATAAGGCTGAACGATGAATAAGAACAAACGCACGTTGATACCGAAGCTGAGGTTCCCGGAGTTCAGGGATAACTGGCAGCACAGCACAATAGGCGAACTGTTCAATCCCGACGACCACCAGATAAAAGCCACTTGTTTCGAGAGTGATAAAATACTTACCGTTCGACTCCATACCAATGGTGTGGTAAAAAATGAGCGAACGAGCTTATTAACTGGCGGCGCGAACTACTTCACGCGCAGAGCAGGCCAATTTATTTTTTCCAAGATCGATTTATTGAATGGAGCATTTGGGATTATCCCCGAAGAATATGATGGTTATTATTCCTCTTCAGACGTTCCTGCATTTACCTTCGAGACAGAACACTCACCAACCTTTTTCATTTATTGGCTCACGGCAAAATATCGACGGCTCGAAATAGAACGCACGGGAACGAGCGCAACGCTCAAGCGCGTATCGCCTGAAATGTTCTGGAAGCTCCCGATCCTGCTTCCCACCCTCCCCGAACAACAAAAAATCGCCGCGTGCCTCTCATCGCTTGACGAGCTCATCACCGCCGAGGGCCGCATGCTGGAAGCCCTGCGCAAACACAAGAAAGGCCTCATACAGCAGCTCTTTCCCCAGCCCGGCGAATCCCAGCCCCGCCTGCGCTTCCCGGAGTTCAGAGGGAAGGAGGAGTGGGGAAAATACAAACTTGGTGAATTGGTAGACATTTATAGTGGAAAAAGCCCATCCCAGTATGTTCTTTCCAGTGATGGTGCATATCCCTTTGTGAAAGTAGAAGATTTAAACAACAGCACTAAATACCAAGTTAAAAGCAGACAGTATTGTAATGATATAGAAGATGCTGTACCCAAGGGATCGGTACTATTCCCCAAACGAGGTGCAGCGATTGAACTAAACAAGATCAGAATCGCATCTGTTGAGATATTGATGGACACAAATCTGATGGCAATCGCTCCCTTTGATTCGTCGATATCAGAGTTTCTTTTCTATTATCTTTGCCAAGTTGGACTGTCTCAAATTGCGGACTCATCCACAATTCCACAGATCAACAATAAGCACATAATCCCGTTTGTTGTTTATGTGCCTTTACAAACAGAACAACACCGCATCGCCGCCTGCCTCTCCGCCCTGGACGACCAGATAACCGCGCAGGCGAAGAAGATAGACGCCCTGAAAGAGCACAAGCGCGGCCTGATGCAGCAGCTATTTCCGTCGCAGGAGGTATCCTGATCTATGAATGACCTGATCATTTACACCACAGAAGACGGCAGAAGCCAGATACAGCTTCGGGCGGACCAGAACACGGTCTGGCTGACGCAGCGGGAAATGGCGGAATTATTCGATGTAAGCGTAGATAATATCGGCTTGCACCTTAAGAACGTATATGTTGATGGAGAGCTGGTTCAGGAGGCAACTACCGAGGAATCCTCGGTAGTTCAGATCGAGGGTACGCGTGAAGTGCGGCGGCTTGTAAACCTCTACAATCTGGATGCTATTCTAGCGGTAGGCTATAGGGTGCGTTCGCCGCGTGGTGTGCAGTTTCGGCGATGGGCATCGACAGTCCTGAAAGAGTACCTGCTCAAGGGTTTCGCGATGGACGACGAACGGTTGAAGAACCCGGATGGTCGCCCGGACTACTTCGATGAGATGCTGCAACGTATCCGCGAGATTCGTGCCTCCGAAAAGCGCTTTTATCAGAAGGTGCGGGATCTTTTCGCCCTCAGTAGTGACTATGACAAAACAGACCATGCCACGCATCAGTTTTTCGCCATCGTACAAAATCTTCTACTCTATGCCGTTACGCAACAAACCGCTGCGGAACTTATCACGGATCGAGCCAATGCGAAAGATCCACACTTCGGACTTATGCATTGGCATGGCGATAAAGTGCGTAAGCAGGACATCCTGATCGCCAAGAATTATCTGACCGAAGACGAGATCGATACGCTGAACCGCCTTGTCGTGATCTTCCTGGAAACAGCGGAACTCCGCGCCAAGAATCGTCGCGAGACCCGTATGAGCTTCTGGAAGCAAAATGTGGATCAGATTATTATATCCAACGGGTTTCCCCTCCTCAGCCACGCGGGTTCCATCAGCCATGAGCAGATGAAAGAACAAACCTCCTCGCTCTTTATTGAATATGACCGGCAGCGCAAAATAGAGGAAGCCCGTGAAGCCGACCAGCAAGACGATGCCGAACTGAAAGCTCTTGAGGCAAAGATCAAGAAACGAAAATAATGACCAAGGCAGATATAATCAATGACAGACATCCATAAACAACAACTGGGCAAGATTCTCTGGAACATCGCCGACCATCTTCGCGGCGCGATGAACGCGGACGACTTCCGCGATTACATGCTGGCGTTTCTGTTCCTGCGCTATCTTTCGGACAACTACGAGAAAAAGGCAAAGAAGCAACTGGGTGATGAATATCCCGATCTGGAAAATATTGGGAATCGTGACAAAACGCCGCTCCAAGTGTGGTATGATAACAATCGAGATTACCAAGCTGATTTCGAAAAGGACATGAAGCGCAACTACCACTACGTGATCAAGCCGGAACATCTGTGGACGAGCATCGCAAACATGGCGCGGACACAGGATAGAGACCTGCTGAACACCCTGCAAGACGGCTTTAAATACATCGAGAACGATTCGTTTAAAAATTCATTCTCGGGGCTGTTCTCGGAGATCAACCTCGGCTCGGAAAAGCTGGGTAAGACCTATACTGCCCGTAACGAAAAGCTCTGCAAGATCATCACAGAAATCGCCGAAGGACTGAAAGAGTTCTCGACCGATTCCGATACACTGGGCGACGCCTACGAATACCTGATCGGCCAGTTCGCCGCCGGATCGGGCAAGAAGGCCGGGGAGTTCTACACCCCCCAGCCTATCAGCGACATCCTGTCCGCCATCGTCACCCTCGATAGTCAAAATCCCGAGGCCGGTCCAAAGAAGAAGCTGGCAAACGTGATGGACTTCGCCTGCGGATCGGGATCGCTTCTGCTGAATGTCCGCCGCCATGTGGTTAATGCGGGGGGCACCGTCGGCAAGATTTTCGGGCAGGAAAAGAACATCACAACCTACAACCTCTGCCGCATGAACATGCTGCTGCACGGGATGAAGGATTCGGAGTTCGAGATTTTCCACGGCGATACGCTGACCAACGACTGGGACATGCTCCGTGAGATGAATCCGGCGAAGAAAACGACATTCGACGCGGTCGTCGCCAATCCGCCGTTCAGCTATCGCTGGAGCCCGAACGATACCCTTCGCGAGGATATGCGCTTCAAGGACTATGGTCTGGCGCCGAAGAGCGCGGCGGACTTCGCTTTTCTGCTGCACGGCTTTCACTTCCTCAAAGATGAGGGCGTGATGGCGATTATCCTGCCCCACGGCGTGCTGTTCCGTGGCGGTAAGGAGAAGGATATTCGCAAAAAGCTGCTCGAAGATCGACACATCGATACCGTGATTGGTCTGCCGGCGAATTTGTTCTACTCGACGGGGATTCCGGTGTGTATTCTCGTGCTGAAGAAGTGCAAGAAACCGGATGACGTGCTGATCATCAACGCTGCGGAGAAATTCGATAAGGGCAAGCGACAGAACCATCTGAATCCCGAGCATATCGAGAAGATCATCGACACCTACCAGTATCGAAAGGAAGAACCGCGGTACGCCCGGCGGGTCACCATGGAAGAGATCGAGGAAAACGACTACAACTTGAACATCTCGCGCTATGTCAGTACAGCCCTGCCGGAAGAGGATATCGACCTGACAGAGACCCATGCCGAGTTGGTCAAAGCAGCCGAGGATATCAAGAAGGCCAGAGACAGGCACAACGAGTTTCTCAAGGAATTGGGGCTGCCACCGTTGCCGTAATTTTCAGAGCAGTTAATAGTTAAAATAAGGATGGGTAAGGGCTATTTACCATGGTGCCAAATGTCCCCATAGTTTTTTGGTATACATTCCCGAAAGAAGGGAAAGTAATCAATGAAGAATGCAGTCCCTTCCCTCGGTTTTGTTGTGTGTGTTTTTTCTCTCATCTCACCGCCTCATTGTCAACGATTTTCCGATATATCGTGAAATTCGTTATAGATTGCGATGTATTCTTTTACCACTTTCATGCTTCGCCGAACGATATCCTTGATCTCTGTGGCGGACATCCCTTTCCGGATCAACAGTTTGATCTGGTCGTACTGCTTGATGTAACGATCCACGGCATCCTGACTGTGGGAGGTTTTCAGCACAATATCGGCTGGCGACATCCCCTGTTCGTAGTACGATATGATGATCGACTTGTGGGTCGGCAGACTGCCCATGTCCATCACGTAGCCCTTCAATGGCGGGATTTTTCCCGTCTCCTTTACGTATGCCTTGAGATATTTTTGTATTGTGTTCAAACTGCGATTCAGCAAGACACTAACCTCGGCTCCGCTAAGAAGACCGCCCTGGGACTTTGCCGACTCGAGCAAGCGGATCATCGTCCTGATCTCACGTCGGTCGCAGTGCTCGTAATTCGTGTTTTTATTTCCGTTTCGGGGTATAGACGCGGTTCTCGATATCCTCCTCGGTCACCAAGTGGCAGGACAACCGTTGTCGAGCTGTAATCCTCGGTTTTCTTACCGTAATTCGGGGCGTTGTCCGTCGTCCGCGGTGGTGCGAAACACGATCTCACCGATACCCACTGTCGAGGTCGATACAAAATACTCCGAATGAAGTTGCTCGATATCATCTGCCAGAAGCGAAAGGATTTTCCGCGAACCGATGATCTTGTATTCCGTTTCCAGCAAATGAATTAGAGCATTGCGAAAATTGCGCTTGTTGATCGATTCATAGCGATCTCGCTGGTTCCGATTCATTGTTCCTCCGTAACTGCCGCTTTCAGCCCATCGTTTTTTAGCGTTTTTTTTTACTCCGTCCATATACTGGTTCTGCTCGATCATGATCGAAAGGGTATCCTGCATGATGGGGGATTGCTTCGCTTCCGATATCAGCGCCCGATACTGCTTGACCAGATAGACCGATAATCCGGTTACCTGCGCGATATTTCGGGAGTCCGTAACACCATGGTGGAGGCTCATCAGCACCTTCTTGAAATCTTCCAGGTAACGCTTGATGGATGAGGTCGTGTGGTAACATTTGCGGTGAATCTCGCTGTAGGTAAAGCCTTCCAGATACAGGCGGATGATCTGGCTTTTGTGAGTCTGGCAGCGTCCGACGTTGTGAAAAACACCACGCGTTACGACATGAACACCGCGATCCTGAATTGCACGAATATCGCGCCTGATTGTCCGCTTACTGCAACGAAGCAATCGGCTCAGGTCTTCCTGGGTAAGGAGCCCGTCCTGCTCGATCGCTTCCTCGGTGATCCGCTGGATGGTCACCTGGCGAAGATATGTCCGCCCGTATTGGTGAAGGATCGAAAGGTCATCCCGCTCATCATCGAGCGTCACGTAAATGGTGCGTTTGCGGATGTTCTCCATGCTTTTACCGCTCTTCTCTTCGATATCGGCTACCACGACAGGAACGACACCGGGATAGACGGTACTTGGATCGATAAAGAATGGACTTGGCTGTCTGAAGGATTTGTTCGCTTAATCGAGGGGAGAGTTCGTATGAATTCTGCAACTCATACAAGAACTCTCCCTCATAACTCTTTAACTCATCGCGCCTTAGCGCATTGTCTCGCTGATGCATCGGGTCCCCCTTATTCAGACGCTGCTAAACCAACGTAGCAACTGGAGGACATTTGTCACTATTTCAACAGAAGCATCTTCTGTGCCTTCGATTTCCCTCCGGATTCGAGGCGATACAGATAGATGCCAGACGATACGCTCTTGCCATACTTGTTGTCACCGTCCCAGACAGCCTTATGCCTGCCGGCTTCAAGGTGGTCGTTTACCAGCGTTTTCACAAGCTGTCCCTTGATGTTATAGACCTTCAACTCGACCTTGTCGTCCTTCGGGATCGAGAACGAGATCGTCGTGGTAGGATTGAAGGGGTTGGGCGTGTTTTGCTCCATGGTGATGGTATATTGCTGAATGAGGTTGTCGTAGTCGTGTGCTTCGAGGCTTTGCATGGTGATGTTGCGGTAGGTCGGCGATCCCTGCTCGACCACGATACCGGTGACCTGCCGGTCGTC
>CAXXPU010000011.1:0-50687 GCA_963666875.2 Cloacimonadales bacterium (SeqCode) | reverse complement strand
TACTCACCATCGGGTAGCGGAATTCCGCCCTCATATGTTCTATCGGGTGATCGCATACAAAGATTACGACAGGAGAATTACCGAAATCCTGGCGAAGCTCACGAATCCCTCCCGTGATCTGTCCTGCGCAGAACGCCTTATCTGGGGCGAAGTTCGAACCCGCATCAATCTTGCTAACCTCAATTCTTACAAGGAGTAATGCATGAAAAAGATATTTTGGATCGTATCTCTGTTTATGATTCCCACGCTATGGGCAACGGCTCCCGTCGTCACCAACGTCTCCGTGGCGCAGCGGACAGACGGTTCGATGCTGGTGGACATCAATTATGATGTAACCGATGAAGAAGGAGATGCCCTGACCATCTCCCTGAACCTTTCCACAGACGCGGGTCAGACGTTTTCAATTTCTCCTGATCCGGCCAACATGAGCGGCGATATTGGCGAGGGGATACTTCCCGGTACAGGTAAGCATATCGAATGGAACATCGGACTGGAGTCAATCGCGCTGGATAATTCCAATTTCATGATGAAGGTGGTGGCGGATGACGCCCCGCCTTTACCTGAAAATTGGGCTTGGGTTGTTGGCGGTACATTCGAGATGGGCTCGACAACGGGCGATAGCGATGAAACGCCGGTTCATAGTGTTACTCTTAGCTCGTTTGCGATGTGCAACCACGAAGTGACGCAAGCGGAGTGGCAGGCTACGATGGGAAGCAACCCCTCATCTTGGTCGGGTAATCCGAATCGCCCGGTGGAGCAGATCAATTGGTATGCCGTCATCAAGTTCTGCAACCTGAAGAGTATGACTGATGAATTGACGCCGGTCTATTCGATCAATGGATCGACGAACCCGGCGGACTGGGGAGCGGTACCCACATCACTTGAAAATGATGTTATCTGGGACGCAGCCATCTGCAACTGGTCTGCCAATGGGTATCGGATCCCGACCGAAGCAGAATGGGAATACGCTGCTCGTGGCGGTTCACTGAGTCAGGGTTACACCTATAGCGGTAGCAATAATCTCGATATCGTGGCGTGGCACATCAACAATTCCGGAAACAATACTCATGATGTAATGCAGAAAACCGCTAATGAACTGGAACTTTTCGATATGAGCGGCAACGTGTATGAATGGTGTTGGGACTGGTCTGGGACGTATCCGTCAACAGATCAAAACAACCCTATAGGCAATTCAAGCGGCAATTCTCGGCGTGATTCGGGGCGGCAGCTTGTACAGCTCTGGCGCTGATTGCCGGGTCGCCGATCGCTCGGGCTGCACCCCGTTCTACTGGCTCAACCAACTGGGCCTCCGCCTGTGCAGGAGTCATCCATAGAATCTTTTTTTGCTTTTCTTGGATTGTAAGGGCAGACCCTGGCAAATCCGACGGTTATGGCTTTTATAGACTGGTCTGCCCTAAATTCGTGAGTTCTCCGCCCTGCTCAGATTGCGTACTATAAAGGACGGAGTTCGAACTACGAGCCGCTCGAAGTCCATGTTCTCGATGATGACGTCGCGCAGGCGAGCGGAGGCTTCCTTCACAGCGTTCCTCGTTGCGCAGCGGCATGTAGCGGTGACCGTGCATGATGCTGAAGTTCTTGCTTGACAGAATCTCGTTCGATGATATATATGAACCAGTTCACATATTAGCAGAGGTCTTAATGGATGTTTTAGAGCAGAAATCGCAATGGAACTCTGAGATAGCCGCGATAGCAGAACGTAATGGACAGTTTGATGTTGCTGTAAGCCGGTATTACTATTCATTATTTCAAATTGTTGCTTGGCTTCTGAAGAAGGAGAGTGTTTGGGATTATTCAACATACGGCCAATCAGAAGACAAAAAAAATAGCTTACACAAGGAAATCGGAAACCAACTGCATAACTTTGCTAAAGAAAGAATTCGGAATTCTTGCTTATCGAAGAGTGACTATCACTATCTGACAATATGGGACACGCTAAGGAAAACCAGAAATAAAGCCGATTATGAAGATATTGGTCTTCACGGTCAAAGAGATTATAATTCCTTCAAAGAGGAATATGATGGCTTGGCTGGTCTGCTAAAGAGAAATGCACTTATTTAGCACCCTCTGTTTGAAGGTTCAGTATTTAATGGAGGTAGAGAGGAATGAACATCAGAGAAGCCATAGACAAATTTATAGCAGAAATTGACAGTAAGTTCGCTTACTCAATTGTATGGGTAGAAAAGGACGATGAGGGCTATGATATCTTTCACGATAGAAAGTACTCTGATCCGCGTAATCAAGTGTTCTTGGATACCATTGGTGAGCTGTTCTACGACCTATTTATAGAGAACGGATTCGATAATGTGAGTTTCGTGTATAGAGATCCCCTCTCCGCTCCAATCGGGACAAGATACTATAATCCCGATTGGACTTCGGAGTTGATAGGACCATTTGTTTCACGCAGAAGTGATCGACTTAACCAGAATTACAAGGATTCATTCTTTGTCAGCCATGTAGATATCCATAGTGCTTTCTTCTCATGCCCACAAAAAAAAAGATACTGCTGACAATCTTCCAATGAAGAGAGGTATATACTCTTTTTTCAACAGGCAATGAGAAAAGCTCAGGCAAAACATGATTCAATGTTCGACCAAATGACAAAGGCGGCATAAATGGACATCTAAGAAACAACCTGGAATCCAATGCAGGAATGTTATTCTTGCTGACTGTGAATTTAAAAGAGTTCCTGACTTTCCCGAAAGCAATGTAACATTGAGTTACAACTTCTCCTATACAAAAGAGTGTGTGGAAAGTGAGGCAAAGTGCGCTACTAAACCTCAAACTCATTGCGAAAAACACTAATGAAGAAATTGTGCTTCAATTAGGGTGCACTTATGTTGGAATTTTTTGTGCTGACCCTGAAAATCCGAATATGGAAATGGAGCACTTCCTTAAACATAACGCTCCAGCCATCATTCTCCCGTACATTAGGTGTTTTTGTTCATTATACTACAGCACAATCGGGAATTGAACCAATCATCCTTCCGCCCATTAACATTGTCGCCCTTGTTGCATCGTCTGAGCCCGACAGCAGTATCTCAGATACCTCTCCAGCTAAAAACTGTCCTATAGTACTTCCCCTATACTTTTCCTATGTACTAATCATCCCGGCCAGCATGAAGAACTGGCTGGTCGAGACGGCGATGAGCAGTTTCACGTTGCTTTCCAGGCGCGCGATGCGCGTATACGTTTTTCCGATTTTTTACCTTGAATCGATGAATTGAAAAATCGGAAAAACGCTCCTGAGAACAATTTCCGCTCTCCTTAACGTATTATACTTTCCAATTATTTTAGGCGGAAATTGTATAACCAGCGACTTCTCGCTGGAGCCGTTGCCGTAGATTTCCTCGTGCACGGCGTCGATCTTCTCCGCGGATCTCCGGCTTGCAGACGCACTCCATTATTCCTCACTTCGCACACAGTTGCGGTACAGGTAGATACGGTCACTCGTCGGCCCGGAAAACTCAGCCGAGACGGTCACCTGGAAGAGTCCGTCGGTCTCGCCGGTGATATCGACCGTCCAGTAGAGGCCGTTCAGCACGACGAGCCGAGTGTTGTCGGCGGAACCCACCACGATGGTGACTTCGCGGCCCGTGAACGAGTTGCTCTCCAGGAAGTCCTTCTGGGCACAGGAGAGACCGACGACGTTCAACTCCACGGTGCTGTTGCGCTTACCCGCGAAGGAGTAGTTGCGGCTCTTGAGCCTGGTCTGCTTGGAGTCCAGCTTTCCGGCCTTCTCGGCCAGCTCGCCCAGCAGGTCGTAGTTGTTGGTCAGCGTGTTGGCCACCGCGCTGGCGGTGAACGCCGAGTCCGACTCGGTGGTGGAGGCGTAGCGGCCGAAGCCGAAATACACCGTGTCGCCGGGCATGATGGGCATCAGGTTGGCGATGAGCAGCTTGTCGCTGGTCATGCCGAGGGGTGCGCTTGCGCACCGGGATTCGTGTTTTGGGTACAAAACACCAGGTGCCGAAGGCCTTGGTCAGCAGGGAATTTTGCTTCTCCGGCCTTTTCGGCCAACTCACCAAGCTCCTCGAAGTTGGTGCTCAGCTCGGTCTCCATCGAGGTCGCCGGAGCTCATGCCGGTGGGAAGGGTGGGTTTTTCTACGGGCATGGCCGCTCCCTACGCGCTTTTGACGATGTCGCCGCAGTGCATGAAAGATATGGTATGTATTCCATGGAATAGAAAAAAGTACTTAAATATCATAAAATATTTGACAAGCAAAAACGCACAGAGTAAATTCTCCTAAGAACATGAGATTGGAGGTTGTGCTTTGGAACAACAAGAATTTTTACCGCAACTCAGGGCAAAGTTATCGCTTTCGCGTCAGAATCTCGCTGACATGATGGAGGTAAGTGAGCAAACCGTTATTCGGTGGGAAGATGCGCAAAAGGGACGTGAAATAGTGGCTGTGAGTGATAACGATTTGATGCTACTAAAGAATCTGGAGTGGTTACATGAAACAGCAACAAGCAGTGACCAGATCGACGAAGTAAAGATTCTGTATGCGCTTTTACTTGGGAAATCCGGATCAAAGCGGCAGATTAAATCGTTATTAGGGAAGTATGAGGTTTGGGCCGCGCTCTCGTCTCTGGTTTTCCCGATGCTGTATATGGCCGCATCGCTTATCTCTGTATTGGGAAGTGTCAATAAGGTGCTTGGAGAAAAACGAATCAAAGAGAAAACCGAACTGTTAACCAACTATATCACGCAGCACGGTACAAAATCAGCACTGTATTTGGCTGGGTATTACCGAATCAAAGGAGGTTATCATGTTTTTCAATGAAGAAATAATGGTGAAAGTTGTGGCTCCCAAGAAATATGCCGATCTTGGAAGGAGATTAGCACACGGAATAGCTCAAAAGCCTTCATTCAAGAGTGCATATTGGACATCAGTTGAGTATCAACACAATGAGCAAACTGATGGGAATGTTCAACACGCAATATTCATTGGCGATAATGAGGAAAATGCCATCACCAAAACATTTTGGGATATTCTTGAAGAAAAGCGAGAGCATTCTGGAGGATTTTACGCAATAAATGGGAATAAAGCCTTTATATGGGCAAATGGAGAAGAAGATTATTCTAAGGTTATGGCGGAGGAATTCAAGCGAATGTATAAGGAAAAGAGCTTATGGTTGGGATTTCTTATTCCGCATTCGTTGCCCGGAGTTTTATCATGGTACATCTATAAAATAATCAAGCGTGGAAAGCTTCTGAAGATGACGCAGATAGCTTTTGCTGTCGAGAAATTTATTGAAGAAACTTTCGATGCTTGGATAGAGGAAAATCAGCACAAGGGTTGATTGTATGGCAAGCTCAGAACAACAAGCAATACTGAACGCCGTTGGTGGAGCTCAGGGTTCCTTCGAAAGTGCATATTACATCAAGAATGTACAGGTATCAATAGACAATTTAGTTGAAATGTTGCAGCGTGAAGCCATCAGGAGGAACAATATTGGGGTGGACTACTTAAAGGGATTTTTAGCAGAGCAATGGCATGCTGGAACATACAATACCAGAGCTGCTGTTAAACAAAATTCTCAAGCCTGGGCGGATGTGCCTGGTGATAATACACCGGGACAAGATGTTCGTTATAGCGATGGTAATCAAATTCACCATGCTGAGTTAAAAACATATAAAACAGCGAACGATACTGCGAAAGCAATCAGTCGTCCTGAATACTCAAACAGTGAGAAAATCGGTCCTTCCGATCAAGTCGATTCTATACGAGAAACTTCAAGCAGGCACGCAAAATCAAATGCGAAAACACGTCCAGAGCAGGCCGCAAATTATCAACATACCGCCGATAACGTGAAGAATCACATCGAGAGTGGCGGGGCGTCATCAAAACCTCTATCGCACGATGATGCCAAAGAGTTGGCGAAGGATTTGAAAAAGGATCCGAATTCACTTGATCGGGGAAAATATGGCTTGAATACCGAGAACTTCATAGAATGGAAAGACATTATTCGGCAATCTGGATCTGCAGCCATACATGCGGCTATCCTTTCAGCTTCAATCACGGCTGTACCACAAATTTACATGTTCATTCGCAAGCTTGTAGAGGATGGAGAGATCGATCCAGCGATGTTGGGCGAAGCTGGATCACAGATATTGCTTCGATCCGGCGAGACTGCCCTCAGGGCCGGTATGGCAAGTATGATGACAGGCACGATGAAGTCGGGATTACTGGGGAACAGCTTGAAATGCGTCTCTCCAGTCGCAGTGGGCATGGCTACGACCCTTGCACTGAATTCGATATCATATTCTATTCAATGCTATCAGGCAAAGATGCAAAGCCATGAAATGGCAATGAACTGCATTCGTGATTCGTTCATTCTCCTGAGCGGTTATGGAGGTGCAACTGTTGGGCAACTCCTGATACCTATACCAGTGTTTGGGGCTTTGATCGGGAATCTGGTCGGGTCTGTTCTCGGCGCTGCGATTTACGGGAAATCGCAAGATATTATGCTTGCCGTTTGTAAGGATACGGGATGGACAATGTGGGGGCTTGTGAAACAGGATTATACCGTGCCCGAGGATATCCTCATTGAATCGGGCTGGGCGACTTTTCCGACGAATACATTCGAAACATCATCGTTTCCAACACAAACTTTTTCAACCAGTTCCTTCGAAACCAACACAATAGGATTCAGACCTATTCGAAGAGGTGTGATCGCTCCATTCACGATCGGGAATTTATAGCAGATCGGCTCGCGGGTCTCGGCGAAGCTCATAACGCGACCTCGATGCTGTCGAGTTGCTGAAAAATCCAGCTCTCGCGCTTTTCGATCACCTCGGCGATGATGTTGCGCTCCGCGATGCCCTCGCGCTTGATTTTGCCCCGGATCAGGTAGGCGATCTGCTCGACGGTGAGGTCGAGACCGGTTTTTTTGTCCTGCCAGGACAGGTGCTTGCGCTCCACCCACGCCTTCAGCGGAGCCAGCGGCGTCCACGAGGGCACCTTGCCGCCCAGCACGAACGGCTCGTGACGCACGTTGGAGCCGACGTGCAGGGTGATGCCGTCGTCCTCCATCGTGAGGATATAGCCCATGTTGCCGTAGAAGTCGCCCTTGTCGTAGATGCCGCGCTCCAATGTCAACCGCCGGGCGTCGCCGTCCAGCACGCTGCCAATCAGGTGCAGGCGGCTCTCCAGCGCTTCCAGGATAGCCTTGTAGATGGCGATCATCAGGTCGTCCCCGCTCCAGCACCAGCGGCTGGTGCTCGTCGAACACGGGCCGCTCCCGCATCTCGTCCGGCAGGTTCAGCATCGCGCAGACGGTCTTGGTCTCGAGCGGAATCGCGGCGGACACCAGCCCTTCCTCATCAGCTCGGACAGCTCGATGGCGCGCCTGCCGACCTGCTTTGCCCACTTGGATGCGAGCATGTCATCGGCGGCCTTGCCGAACTCGCTGTCTGCGGCGTGGATGAGCATGTGGTGGAAGCCCAGCAGACCCACCGTGCCAAGGTTGATCGCCATGTTCACCAGCACGGCCTTGCGGGTGTCGTTGAGCATGTTGTAGAGGGTGGGGATGCGCTGTAGAATCTCGGACTCGCAGCGGCGGATGTCGTTCTCCAGCAGGGTGAGCGCCTCGCTGCGGCTGATTCTGCAGTCGTCGAGGTTACGGCCCACGCCGATGGTGAGTTTACCCGCCGTGTAGCGATAGGGCTTGAGCTTCAATCCCTCGTGCCGAAGCAGTTGCTCCTTGAGGGTGGCGAGCAGGGCGTTGTCCATCTTGGCTCCTTGTTTAGTTCTGGAGGCAGGATGGCACTTTGGATCGAGAGGATCAAACACGCTTGCACGGAGTTAAGAGAAATACAAAATTGACAATTGACAAACGAAAAACAATATTGACATATTACCATGAAAAGGACGCAACTATCAAGAAGGAGTCCATTTATCCTCGAACTTGAAAAGGAGGGAGCATGAGCAACAAGCCCGATAACGACGGAAAACATTGGACTGATGCTGATCTCAAGAAACTTGAACAACTTGTCCGGGGAAATACTCCCACTCGCATTATTGCACTAAAACTTGAACGGACACCGGAAGCGATTCAATCCAAAGCTTAAAGGGAAGGAATCTCTCTGAAGCCGACAAATCAATCACCATATAATCGCAGAAATAAATAGGAAACAGTAATATGGCCAATGGAACAAGCGCCAACCTCGGCTTCGAAGACAAACTCTGGGCGGCCGCCGACAAACTGCGCGGCACTATGGACGCCGCCGAATACAAGCATGTCGTGCTCGGACTCATCTTCCTGAAATACATCTCGGACTCGTTCCAGGAGAAATACAACCGTCTGAAGGGCGAGGAATTCGCCAACCCCGAAGACCGCGACGAATACCTGGCCGAAAACATCTTCTGGGTACCGCAGGAAGCCCGTTGGGATTACCTGCAAGGCCACGGTAAAGACCCGCGCATCGGTCAACTGGTGGATGCCGCCATGACCGCCATCGAGCGCGAAAACCCACCCCTGAAAGGCGTGCTGCCCAAGGACTTCGGTCGCCAGGCCCTCGACAAGACCCGCCTCGGCGAGTTGATCGATCTCATCGGCACCATCGGTCTGGGCGACGAGGACAGCCGCCGCAAGGACATCCTCGGCCGGGTGTACGAGTACTTCCTGGGTAAATTCGCCAGCGCCGAGGGCAAGAACGGCGGGCAGTTCTATACCCCGCAGTGCATCGTGAAGTTGCTCGTGGAGATGATCGAACCGTTCAAGGGCCGGGTCTATGACCCCTGTTGTGGCTCGGGCGGAATGTTCGTGCAGGCGGTGCGCTTCGTGGCCGCTCATGCCGGGGGCAACGGCAATGGTAAGAAGGCCGTGCGCGACATCGCTATCTACGGCCAGGAAATGAACCCCACTACCCACCGTCTGGCCTTGATGAACCTCGCCATCCGTGGGATCGATGCCGATATCCGCTGGAACACCCAGGGCTCGTTCATCCAGGACGCCCACAAAGACCTGCGCGCCGACTTCATCCTGGCCAATCCCCCGTTCAATGATAAAGACTGGGGACTCTCCAAGGTCAAAGACGACGTACGTTGGAAGTTCGGATTACCTCCGGAAGGGGGACCACGCAAACAGCCGGACGGTTCCACGATTCAAGTGGATGGCAGCAACGCCAACTATGCCTGGATACAGCACTTTATCCACCATCTCGCCAACGACGGTATGGCCGGGTTCGTGCTGGCCAACGGCGCGATGTCGTCCAACACCGGCAACGAGGGCGAGATCCGCAAGGCCATCATCGAGGCCGACCTGGTGGATTGCATGATCGCCCTGCCCGGGCAGTTGTTCTACACCACGCCGATTCCCGCCTGCCTGTGGTTTGTCACCAAGTCCAAGAAAGCCAATCCCGCGAAGGGCTTCCGCGACCGCACGGGCGAGACCCTGTTCATCGATGCCCGGAAGCTGGGCGTGATGACCGACCGCACCCACCGCGAGCTGACTGACGAGGAGATCGCCGAAATCGCCCGTACCTACCACGCCTGGCGGGGCGAGGTCAAGGACAGCGCGTATGAGGACAAACCAGGGTTCTGCCGGGCGGTGAAGACCGAAGAAATCCGCGAGCATGGCTACGTGCTCACCCCCGGTCGTTATGTGGGTGCCGAGGAAGTGGAAGATGATGGCGTCCCCTTTGAAGAGAAGATGACCGAGCTCACCACCCGCTTGTACCAGCAGATGCGCAAGGGCCGCGAACTGGACGAGGCAATCCGCAGGAACCTCGGGGAGCTGGGATATGGCGAGTGAGTGGAAGGAACTTCCCTTCTCTGAAGCTGTGGTGATTAACCCACGCGTGCCGATAACCAATGGAAAAGTGTATCCATTTGTGGATATGAAGTCACTTGACCCATCTTGGCGGGATGTAACGGCATCGGAATCCAGATCATTCAAAAATGGTGGTTCGCGCTTTATGCCGCTTGATACGCTAATGGCTCGAATCACTCCTTGCCTTGAGAATGGGAAAATCGCACGATACTACGCTCAGAATGGCGATACATCACCGGCTTTTGGCTCCACCGAGTTTATTGTCATTCGTGGCAAAGAAGGCGTCACAGATAATGACTATGCATTTTATCTTACGAAATCAGAAGATTTCAGGCAGTTCGCTATTTCTCAGATGACGGGCAGTTCAGGGCGCCAGAGAGTGCCTGTTGAGTCCCTGCAGAATTACATTGTGCAATTACCTCCCCTCCCCGAGCAGCAGCGTATTGCCCGTATCTTGGGCAGCCTGGACGACAAGATCGAGCTGAACCGCCAGATGAACACCACGCTCGAGGCCATGGCGCAGGCCGTATTCAAGAGCTGGTTTGTGGATTTCGACCCGGTGAAGGCCAAGGCCACCGGCCAGCCCATCGGCCTGCCACCCCATATCGACGCCCTCTTCCCCGATTCCTTCGAGGACAGCGAACTGGGGCTGGTGCCAAAGGGGTGGAGGGTGGATTATCTGCCCTCGGTGATCGAAGTAAATCCCAAATACCGACTCAAGGCCGGAACCATTGCACATTATCTTGAAATGTCCAACATGCCGACTTCGTCGTTTCGACCGGAGCAATGGGAGGATCGTCCTTTTACATCCGGCACGAAGTTCATGAACGGAGATACCCTTATGGCACGGATTACTCCGTGCCTTGAGAACGGAAAAACCGCTTATGTGGATTTTCTCGAAGAAGATCAAATCGGCTGGGGTTCCACAGAGTACATCGTGTTCCGCAGTAAACCTGGATTGCCACCGGAGTACACATATTTCCTTGCCAGATCGGAGAGTTTTCGCAACTATGCTATCGGTAGCATGTCGGGTACATCGGGCAGACAAAGAGTACCCACGCAGTGCTTCGATCAATATTTAATGGTAATACCGGACGAAGCCGTGGTGCGTTACTTCGGGAATTTCGCAAGAGCTAACATGGCCGTGTGTAGTCGAAACTGCGAGGAAAGCAAATACCTTGCAGGGATAAGAGATGTCCTACTTCCACGGTTGATGATGGGGGATACATGAAATCTTTCTCTGTCCAAGAAAAATTACAAATCCTCAATGACTTTTTGCATGAAGCAGAATCATGTTGCTCAGATCACTGTCGAATGAGTGATTCAGATTTCAATAACTGGCATGAACGCTTAGTAACGTTCATTCGTAACTGTCTTCCTAATCCTCAAATGAAGATTTCAAGTATGAAATCTTGGGGGCGAATATGGGGCGATATTGATTTGGAATTTTATAGTAATCTTCCCTTTATTCGTGATTCGATTAGTTATTTACAAGCATGGCGTTCGGAACTTCTGTTGTATCATGACGACCAATCACAAATAGAAGGTAAACAAGTAAATCCGAGTAATTCCTGCTTCCTCGTCCACGGTCACAACGAAGATATCCGCAGGCAGATCAATGAATTTCTCCATGACTCCGAAGACATCGAAGTTGATCCAATCGTTTTGCATAAAAAAGCCAACTCAGGGCGAACCATCATCGAGAAATTCGAGCAACACGCCAATGTGGATTTCGCCATCTGCATCTGGTCGGCCGATGATTTCGGTGGGGCCACAGGTAAAGACCCACAACCCCGCGCCCGGCAGAATGTGGTACTGGAAACTGGGTTCTTCTGGGGCAAGCTGGGGCGTGACCGGGTGATTGTGGTGCATGAGGCAGGTGTGGAAATCCCCAGCGATTTCCAGGGCATGCTCTACATTCCCTTCACCGGTAACTGGAAGGATGAACTACGCAAGGAAATCAAGACAATCTATCAGAAGTGTGGAGAAAAAAAGGAAGAATAGAGACACTTGGCTTACTTGTTGCACAACGAAAACAAATGTGGAGGCATAACATGTCGGACGTCCTACTCAGTCAGAATGAGGCAGATTTTCTACTACAAATGGAGAAGCACCGGGTAAATGACCGTATTCACGAACTGACAGGTTATGGAGATAAACTTGCAATTCCTCTTCTCTCGTCTGATCAGCGAGATAAGTTCATTCTGGATATTTCTCAAGGAAGGATCGACCTAAGCAAAATCACATATCAGAATCGGGCTAAGCAAACCGTGATTCTAGCCCGTCTTGATATCGGAGGAAGGCCACACCGTAATCCCGATGGGCAAGAAATATCTTGCCCTCATCTGCATATTTATAAAGAAGGATACTTGGATAGATGGGCGCTGCCCTTGCCAACGGAGAGTTTTGTTGAGGCTCAGGATCCTTGGCAACTGCTTCAAGACTTTATGGGATTTTGTCATGTCGTAACCCCGCCAGTTATCGAAAAGGGGATATTCTATGGTAAATGAAATGCAGAAGTTGCTTGATGAATACGCAAAATGGCTCAAGGATCGAACCACCTTGAAGCAGATAAACGAATGGGTTGAAATCACGACTCCCTTTGTGGATCGACATAATGATCTCATCCAGTTCTATGTGAAGAAAGATGGAGAGAAGTACCTTCTTTCGGACGATGGCTACACTCTGAACGACCTTGAGCAAAATGGATGCAAACTAACGACTCCGAAACGAAAGGATTTACTGAAGCTCATCCTGAATGGTTTTGGCGCTACGGAGGACAACGGTCAAATACTCTTGAGTGCGACTCAAGAGAACTTCGCGTTTCAAAAACATAATATGGTTCAAGCTCTATTGGCGATCAATGACATGTTCTTCCTTTCTGCACCAACCGTGGCAAGCCTCTTCTACGAAGATGTTGTTGAATGGCTGGATACGAGAGACATTCGCTATACTCCGAATGTTCAGTTTACAGGGAGAAGCGGGTACTTACATTCGTTTGATTTCGTCATACCAAAATCACGAAGGCAGCCAGAGCGGATTCTTCGCGCTATTGCTAATCCAGATAAAAATGCAGCACAGATGCTCGCATTTGCATGGTTTGATACAAAAGATGTAAGAGCCTCCGATGCTAAGGCATACGCCATTCTCGATGATACGGAGAGGAAGGTGCCTCATGACGTGCAAGATGCTTTGGCAAATTACGAAGTGAAACCTGTGAAGTGGAGTGAAAGGGACAGCGTAGAAGAAGAGCTTGTGGCTTAGATATGAATGAGAGAACATTGTCTTGGCTTACTCATAATCTGCTGTCAGGTTTAGCCTATTCCTCCCTCCACGGCCCGGACATCGCCCCCGACGGCAAGCACCCGGAGCGCGACGACTACCGCCAGGTGTTCCTGCTGGGCCGCCTGCGGGATGCGCTGAACCGCATCAACCCCGATATCCCCGCCGAGTGCATCGACGACGCCATTCGCGTCATCACCCGCACCGAATCGCCCGACCTGGTCACCAGTAACCGCCGCTTCCACCGCTTCCTCACCGACGGCGTGGACGTCGAAATCCCGTCTCCGGGCACGTATGGCGGCGTTCGACATGACAAGGTCTGGCTGCTCGATCTCGACGACCCGGACAACAACGACTTCCTCGCAGTGGACGAGTTCACCGTGATCGAGGACAACCGCAACCGCCGGGCCGACATCGTAATCTTCGTGAACGGCATCCCCCTGGCTGTGTTCGAGCTGAAGAAGCCGGGCGACGAGAACGCCACCATCCGCAAGGCGTTCCAGCAATTGCAAACTTACAAGCGCGAGATTCCCTCGCTGTTCGTGCCCAACGAGATACTGGTGGTTTCCGACGGCCTCGAAGCCCGTTCCGGCACCATCACCAGCGACTGGAACCGCTTCATGACCTGGCGCACCGTGGATGGCCGGGAAACCGCCTCCAAGAACGTCGCCCAGCTCGAGGTGCTCATCCCTGGGCTATTCGAAACACGCCGGTTACTGGACTATATTCTCAACTTCGTGCTCTTTGAGGACGACGGCGCGACCATCGCCAAGAAATCCGCCGCCTATCATCAATACTGGGCGGTGAACAAGGCCGTCTCCTGCACCTTTGCCGCCTGCGGTATTCGCACCGACGAATCCCGGCTGATCGGGCGTTTCCCGGCGCATCGGGAAAGGGACGTCGTCGCCGAACCGACCCCGCTCTACCAGCCCAGCCCCAAGTTCAACGGACGGCAAATCGGGGTGATCTGGCACACCCAGGGCAGCGGCAAGAGCCTCTCGATGGTGATGTACACCGGCAAGATAGTCCGTCACCCGGACATGCAAAATCCCACCGTGGTGGTTATTACCGACCGCAACGACCTCGACGACCAGCTCTTTGCCACCTTTGCCAACTGCAAGGACATCCTGCGGCAGTCCCCGGTGCAGGCGGATAGTCGGGCCCACCTGCGGGATTTACTCAGGGTTGCATCGGGTGGAATCGTGTTCACCACCATCCAGAAGTTCATGCCCGAGCAGAACGGAGACTTCCTTTCCGACCGCAAGAACATCGTGGTGATTGCCGACGAGGCCCACCGCAGCCAATACGACTTCATCGACGGCTTTGCCCGGCATCTGCACGACGCCCTGCCGAACGCGTTCCTGTTCGGACTTACCGGCACGCCGATCAACCGCAGTGACCGCAATACCTTCTGGGCCTTCGGAGCCGAAGAGGATGAGCAGGGCTACCTGAGCCGCTATTCCTTCCAGGAATCCATCCGCGACAAGGCCACCCTGCCCCTGCACTTCGAAGCGGTGGACGTGAGGTTGCACATCGACAAAGAAGCCATCGACGAGGCGTACGCCCAGATCACCGACGATCTGAGCGAGCAGGATCGTGACGACCTGGCCAAGCGAGCCGCCAAGATGGCCGTGCTGATCAAGGCCCCGGCCCGGGTGAAAGCGATCTGTGAGCATATTGCCAATCATTACCGCACCAAGGTCGAGCCGAACGGGTTCAAGGCACAGGTGGTTACCTTCGACCGTGAGTGCTGTGTCCTCTACAAACAAGCCCTCGACGAAATCATGCCTCCCGAGGCCAGCACCATCGTGATGCATACCCAGGGCGGCAAGGGCGACGAATACTCCGCTTGGAAACTCGGCAAGGATGAGGAAGAACGGCTTCTCGACCGGTTCCGGGACCCCAACGACCCATTGAAACTGCTGATCGTTACTTCGAAGCTGCTCACGGGATTCGACGCTCCGATTCTGCAAACCATGTATCTGGACAAGCCCATGCGGGATCACAATCTGCTGCAGGCCATCTGCCGCACCAACCGACCCTTCCCCAACAAGACCTGCGGCTTGATCGTGGACTATCTCGGCATCTTCGACGATGTCGCCCGGGCACTTGATTTCGACGAGAAATCCGTGCTGCAGGTGATTACCAACCTCGACGAACTGAAGCAGGAACTCCCCGGTCAGGTTGCCAAGTGCCTGGCGTTCTTTCCCGGGGTGGATCGCACCGTTGGCGGTTACGAAGGGCTGATCGCCGCGCAGGATTGCCTTCCCAACAACGAGGTGAGAGACAAGTTCGCGGCGGAATTCTCGGTTTTATCCCGTCTGTGGGAAGCCCTATCGCCCGACCCGGTGCTGAACGCATTCCAGACGGATTACAAATGGCTGGCACAGGTGTACCAGTCGGTGAAACCCGCCAGTGGAACGGGAAAGCTACTTTGGCACAGTCTGGGTGCGAAGACCATCGAGTTGGTGCATCAGAATGTTCACCTCGAGACTGTGCGTGACGACCTTGAGACCCTGGTAATGGATGCTGAAGTGTTGCAGGGAATTCTCGATGCCAAAGACCCCCGGCAGAAGAGCAAAGAGGTCGAGATCAAACTGATCGCCCGGCTTCGTAAACATGCCGGAAACCCTGTCTTCATGGCGCTGGGTGAGCGGCTTGAGCACCTTAAAGAGAAGCATGAACAGGGCCTGATCCATAGCCTGGATTTCCTCAAGATGCTTCTCGACATTGCCAAGGACGTCCTTCAGGCGGAAAAGGGGGTTGATCCGGTCGATGAGCGACATAAAGCCAAGACAGCGCTCACGGAGCTGTTCCTGGAAATGAGGAATGGGAAAACCCCCGTTGTGATTGAACGGATCGTGGAAGACATCGATGAGATCGTTCGTCTGGTACGGTTCCCCGGCTGGCAAGATACCAATGCCGGAGAACGCGAGGTGAAGAAAGCACTTCGTAGGGTTCTCTACATCAAGTATAAAATCGACGACGAGGAGTTGTTCGAAAAGGCTTACGGGTATATAAGGCAGTACTACTAAGTAGGAGGATCAATGGCTAAGTCTAAAGTTACCCAGCATGTTGTCCCAAATCCGAGTGGTGGATGGGACATTAAGAAGGGCGGAGCTGAGAGAGCTACAAAGCACTTTGACAAGAAGCAAGAAGCGGTTGATAAGGCTCGGGAAATCAGCAAGAATCAGAAGGGAGAGCTTGTCATTCACAAAAAGGATGGCACAATTGAAAGGAAGGACAGTCATGGAAATGACACTTGCCCCCCGAAGGATAAAGACACTCACAAGTAAATGTTGAAAGACGCTTATGTATTTATTAACTGCCCTTTTGACAAGGAGTATTCTTTACTCCTTAGGGCCTCTGTATTCACCGTCCGGGTGTTAGGATTACATCCCCAACTGGCGTTGAATTCACCTGATTGCTCAAATACCCGTTTTGAGAAGATCTGCGGTCTTATCAAAACATCAAGATATAGCATTCATGACATATCGAGAATGAACGCAAAGAAAGGTGAGCTTGCAAGAATGAACATGCCTTTCGAGCTTGGTTTGGATATTGGGATGAAATACTCAGGGATACCTGACTTTGCACAGAAGAGGATGCTTATCGTTGAGCAAACGAAATACCAATACCAGAAAGCCCTCTCGGATTTAGCTGGGTTTGATATCCATGCGCATGAGAATGATCTGTCAAAACTAATAGAGATTATCAGAGACTGGCTAGTTGAGAATAAAGCAACAACCATCCGAATAGGCCCTAAGGAGATATGGAATAGGCTATGTGACTTCAATTTTGTCTTGTACAGTGAACGGCAAAGGCAAGGGTATAGTAATGAGAATGAGAAAAACGAAATGCCGATAAATGAGACGCTGGAGCTTCTTGATAACTGGATGGTAATGAAGACGCAATGAAATTCTATAATTACATCAAAAATCACTGTATCCCTTGACTTCCCCTTGCACTATCTTTATCGTAGAACCATGTTTAGAAGCACAAGGAGCGAAACATGAGTAGCGAGAAACTTCGAAACGACAAGCCGAAGACGGTACGGGTGCGGGTGAACTATCTGGGGCATTTCAAGTGAGATTTCTTCAATAAATCGGGAAGTTGATACGACCATACCACTGCTACCACCTTCGTAGCTTTCACCCTCTAACCCCCTGAAAATACTGCAAATATCCCCGCTAATAGACTTGACTGCCTGTGCGTTATCCTTATCGTAGAGATGTACTTAGAAACACAAAGGAGACTACGATGGAAACGACAAAGACCAGGCAGACGACCCCGAGGAAGATGTACATCGACGCAAAGGTGATGAGCGGCGTAAGGGCGGCGTTCATGGACGAGAACGACAAGGTTCTGAAGTACTACGACGGGCCGGTGCCCAAGTTCATGCCCGAAGAGCACTGGGGCGACTACATCCGCCTCGAGATTGACCTCAAGACCGGTCGCATCCTTAATTGGGACGCCACCAAGAAGAACGTAGGCACCTTCATGAACGACCCAAACCGCGCTGATAACTTCTCCGACCCCGAACCCGACACGGAACCAGACACTGAACCAGACCCCGCCCCCGAAGCCGAATAACCCCTCTTAAGCAGCGAAAACTGGCCGCA
Source organism: Cloacimonadales bacterium (SeqCode) (assembly GCA_963666875.2). Lineage (GTDB taxonomy): Bacteria > Cloacimonadota > Cloacimonadia > Cloacimonadales > JAIOQZ01. The sequence goes on along the minus strand of CAXXPU010000011.1, from coordinate 32,985 downwards.
AGCCAGTTTTCCTCGTTGGGCACCTCAATTCCCCTTATCCCACAATCTCCGTCGTCGTCCGGCAGCGCCAGTGAAAGGGCGGAAAGGGCGTGTGCGCGCCCGATACGCCAATCGGTTCGTCATCGTCACCGTAAACCACCTGGTCGTCCTTGACCCACGGGGCCAGGGCCTTGATGTAGTCACGGGCGTCGTCCAGGCTGGAGGAGCGCGTGTTGAGGGATTGCAGGTTGTCCATGACCTCGAGCGCGGTGTTGAGCGGATAAACCTTGTTCTGGGCGGCCAGGGCCCGACAGATGTCCGAGGTGCGGTCGTCGAGGATGACCACAAGCCGGTAGTACTGCGCCTTCGCCTTCTTGTAGCCCTGGAGCCTGCCGAACTCCCGCATCCGCAGGGCAGTGTGCTCCGCCAGACCCTGCCAGTAGGCGGCGGACTTATCGGCCAGGTCGGCGAACTGGGTCTTGAGCGCATCGGTGAGCATCTCCCTGGTGTAGCCCTGGGCGAGAGCGATGGAGAGGGTGTCGGAAAAGCCCTTGCGGACGTCCGCCTCGAAGTGGTTGCCCACCCAGAAGGTCTGCTGCTGCTGGACGATGTTCGACAGCCGCTGGTCTTCGAGACCCCACAAGCCCACGCTGGCCCGGGTCGGTGTCATCACCTGGGCGTCGCGCAGGCCGAGACGGAGGTTGCGCTCCATGAACGCCTTGGTGGGCTGGTTGATGGCCGCCGCGAAGTCGTCACCGAGCTGCGAGCCGATGACCTCGATGAGCTGGTCGATGTGGGCCTTGGAGAGCTTCTCATGCCGGGGCAGGTCGGAGAGCATCTGGATGGCTCGCCGGGCGGCGTCCTTGATTTCGGTCTTCCAGGCGTTGTTCAGCACCCGGTAGTACTCCAGCATTACCCTATCGTAATAGTCCATGCAAGCCCCCTCTACGTTCTCAGAAAACGAGCCTGCGAACTCGAACGCGGTTGCGGCCGATGTCGTACTCGGCGAAGCGTTCCAGGCACCCGGCGAGCGCGTCGCAGGCGTCGATATAGCCGTCGGGGTATGTCAGGAACTGGGAGATGAGCACCGGCGTGTCCTGGCCGTCCGGGAAGAGGACTTTACCCGTCTCGATGACGGTCTCGGTGCGCTCGATGCGGAGGTTCTTGTTCTCGCGGTTGTCGATGCGCTTGATGTGCCTGCTGATGGGAGCCAGCCCGGTATCCAGGCACCAGCGGTCAAAGTCCGCCAGGATGCGCTCCTGCCCGAACGACGTCTCTATCGCGGCCCGGAAGCGCGCGCCGTACTTGCCGTTCAGGTGGTTCCACACCTCGTGAAACTTGGTGAAGAAGCGCGTGTTCTCGGTCTGGCGCACCCACACGTCCATCGCGTGGAAGAGGCGGCCGTCGTAGCCGATGCTGATGATGGCTTTGTAGCAGCCTTTCTCACCCCAGGCGGGGTCGGCGTAGAGCCAGACGCGCTTCATGGGCGGCAGGCTGCGCCAGCGCTGGAACCAGTGGTGCTTGAAGATGTTGCCCTCGATGACCGGGATACCGAGCATCTCGCGCTGGTAGCCGGTCACGCCGAACTTGGCCCGCAGATCGGGGAGCGATCCGGTCGGGTACTGCTCCTCCCAGGCCGAGGTGCCTTCCGGAGTCTCTAACGGAAAGCGCAGAATGGCCCGTTGACGCGTCCGGAGAATCGGGACGAGTTGGAAGTCGGTGCCGGGTCGATCGGCCTTCAGATCGGCGATTACGAGTTCCAGGAACTGGCAGATGGCGTAGTTGGGATGCACGAGGTTGCCTAACCAGATCACCTTGCCCGATCCGTCGGGGGCCAGAGCGCCGGCCAGCTCGTGCAGGATTTTCTCCATGCGTCGCCTGCCGATGGACTGGTTGCCCATGTTCTCTTCCTTGTCGATGTCGTCGCAGACGATGATGCCGGGCCGTTTCGCGGTCTGCGGGTTAATCGTCCCGCGATGACTCTGCTTGATGCTCCGGGCGCGGATGCGGCACTTATTGCGCAGGCTGAAGTCGAGCGGGAAGGTGTCCATCGGCGTCAGTTCGGGAAAGTCGGCGAGCAGGCGGCGGTTGTTCCGCAGCTCGTGCAGGGTAAAGGCAGTGCGCTCCTCGGCCAGGTCGATGTCGGCGGCGGTGTGGATGACGTAGGTCTCGCCCCGGATGATCCGCCAGATCGGGTAAACCACGCCCATCAGGTCGGTTTTGCCGAGTAGGGTTACTAAATCATTGCTTCAGGCATTGCTCAAACACTTCTATCAGCATTTCAGGTAGACGTCGTGATAGATAATGCCATTCCTTGCTACCAGAATAAAACTCGCGCATCATTGGCGTTTCGAATGCAAAATCCGTTAAGTGTTTGAAGTGATCAAGAGCATCTCTTTTCTTCGCTATACTTATTTTTGACCGCAAAATATTAATGGTTTCAACTCCTACATCATATAACCACGGTATTTGATGTCGAAAAAAACTGAGTGTATATTGCGCACCCATAAGCATATCCTTTGAAAATAACGACATATGCATTATCTCATCAAACATCATCGGGTGGAATTTTCGAATGTAGCGTGATGAAAAAGGATCATTATTTCTATCTATACGCTCCATCAACATACGAACCATTTGGGAGATTTCTTCCAGGTTCGATCCAAGTGATCCATCTGGATTCCTTATCAATTTCTGGTTGATTCGCGAGAGTTCGAGAATCTCTTCTAGTATTTCTTGATTCCTTGGTGTCTGTGTCTCTTGGAGATTCGTTGTATCAATTGCCTCTGGCTCTGCTTCACGTAGCTCATTTAGCTTTTTCTCAAGTGAAGGATACCACACCTCGAACGTGTTATTCAAGCGCTCAGTATTTAAACCTCTTTCACCACAGCTTTTATTTAATGTGGCAACAAGTTTCTTTAGGTCTTCTTTCTCAGAGATTGTCGATTGAAACTGTAATATCGGCCCATCAATCTCTGATCTTTTAATATCAAATAAAAATGGATTAACGAAAGCTTTTTCTATCGTTTTCGATAGTGCCCCTGCTTCAAACATTAGCCAAGGAGCATTCATATTATCACGGGTCACACAAAGAATCCCAAAGGTAGAATCAGAAAGTTCTTTAGCTATGTCTGTGCTCCATCTTGCACCTTTATCTATATCTTCGGAAGAAACATATGGGACAATGTCCTGAATAACTGAAGGCAACCATTCCCTGAATACTAAAGCGACTTTGTGACTACGATTACCAGACCAACTTATGAATACTTTCATGATTTCCTCCGATAAGCAATCCAACTTATTACAGAATTGTTAGATAGGAGAATCCAATGTCAAGAAAAAAAAGCTAAACAAACATGATGCTATTGTTTTTTCTCTCGTCGAAGTTGACCAACTCGGCGTTGCCGCGCCACTTCAGACCGTTGCGACGGGCCAGTTCGTCGAGGTACTTGTCCAGCTCCTCGACCATCTTCTGCTTGTCCGCGACAATGCGTTCCTGCAGTTTCCGGGCGCGTTCGGCGATACGATTAACCAGGGTGTCGCGGCGAACCAGTTCCTTGTCGATGATGGAGGCGGGAAACTCGCGCCCCTGCGAATCGACCAAGACCCTGGGTGTGTTGCTTTTAGGGATAAAATCCTCCAAAGGTTTATTGATGGGTGTGTTTCTTGAGGTAGTTCTGGAACATGGCGATAACGGCCCGTTTCTCGCGGGGTTCGAGGATGTTCCAGTGGGACTTGGAGAAGCGTTTGAGGAGAAAGAGGCGGAGGTCGCGCTCCTCCCAGCCCACCTGACGGGCGAGATGAAGCGCGAAGCGGCCCTGGCGGTCGAGCACGAACGCCTCGGGCTGGCCGGTGGGATGAAGCTCCACCAGCAGGTATTTCAGGTCGTCCAGCCGGTCTTCGTCAAGGGCACGCAGGGATTCGCCGAACCCGAGTTCGACCATGATCTCCCGGAAAATCGCGTCCGACCAGCCGAACTTCCGGTGCCGGATGGTCTGGATGTCCTGCCGGAGTTTGCGCGCAGTGGGAGTGTTCGTCAAATCCATGGGTGCCCTCGTTTTACCAGTCCCGGCAGAGACGGCCCTGTAATCCGCTCTCGCTATTTTGCTTCGCAAAAAGCTGGCGCTCGGCATCAGCGCGAAGCGCTGATCTGATGATGCCCTTGTCGATGCGGGTGCCCACCAGGTTCAGGCGGGATTTGTCGCCGACGGTGTAGAAGCCGTTCTCGACGCCCACCACGCCCACGCTCATCATGGCTTCGAGGTAGAGATAGACCCACTGGCGACTCTTTCCCACGACCCCGGCGAGTTGGCGGACGGATTGGTAGCGGCCCCGCTCGATGAACGAGAGCAGGAAGGCGGCCTTCTCGGGGTGCGTCGGAAGGCCGTGGGGCGGGTTCACGCGAACGTTGTAGCGATTCGCCCGTACCCAGATGGGATTGTCGCCCTCGCACAGGCACTTGATGCGCTCGTGCGTCACGAACTCGCGGATAAGCTGGTCGGCGCGGTCGCCGGGGATACCGGTGGAGGTGGTCACGGGCGCGAACTCATAGAAAATGCTGCCGAGTTTGAGCTGCGTCTCGATGGTTTCGATGCGCTCCTCGAGCGGCGATGTCGTGGTCGCGTAGGTGTGACTGGTCCCTTGCAGTAGAAATTATTTCAGTATAGCAAATAAAATATCACATTAGGCTTTGTTTGCACGAATAAGTAGAAGTATCGTTGCAATAGCGCTGATCATGAGAATATCTGCTCTCACAAAACCAGATAGTGTGAATTCACTGAAACACTCGGGGCAGATACCATCTATAATGGCAAGAACTAATAATTTGCCAGGCATATATACAAGCAATGAAACGAGATATAATTTCACCGATTTCATATTGTGATTGAAATATTCGTCTCTCCTTCTCCTTTTGGTGTATATTGAAATATCTGACCAATGACCCGACTCCTTTGAATTGCATTGACCCAGCAAAATGAAAATCCTTTTCGGTGTTGCAATAAATATCCAAACGACGTTAATCAATATAATCAAAACCGCCCTGTACGGGAGAAGTCCAGCAAAATACTCTTGCTTAACGCATACATCCTCATCTTGATAAAATGGAATTGGATTGAAATGCACGATGATGAACGTTATAATTACTGGAAGCGTACACCAGACAAAATAAAACGCTCCATTAATTGCTCGTTTAGCCTTTTCGTTTTTTTCTTCCTGAAGCCTTTCAAAACTGTTAATTTTTTTAGCAACATCCAAAAGCTGTTTAGCCCAATGATTTAAAGATAGCAGCAGTTCATTTGTTGCGTTATAATCGTGATAATCATTCCACTTGTAGCTTAGGTTAAGTTCATTGATTAATCCGCGCCAGTAATCTCCCATTTTCATGCATAAATCCGATGAAGCGTTCGTGGAGTCATTGAAATCATCAGTATTCATTTTCGCTTGCTCATTGTGAATATGGAGATGCGGAAAAGAACTTGCATGATTCCTGTATTTATCATCGATTCGATTTTGAATACGTACGGTCATTTCCCATTGTTTCTGAATTTGATCCGTCTTCCGTATATCCTTTATCCGATCATCCCTTGAGCACGACGGCAATGATGAGCATGTAGACAATATGCTCTCCTTTATTTCTTTACAACTATTGCTCCAATTATTTCGTATTCTCTGTTTTTGCTTCTCGACCTCATCAATAACAGATTCGAACAAGGAAATACAATCCATAAAACCGAAATACGTTTCCGTATTGTACAGTCCATTGGCTTGAGACAATATATCCAATATGCTTTTCCCTATTTTCTCTCCTTTTGTGAAATTTGCATCGTAATTCATCATTTGCTGAAGGCACTGTGTTTTTATTTCATATGCTCTCGCCCTCTGCTCAGTCCAAAGAGAGAACAGAAGCTGTCTTACTTCTTCTTTGCATTGTTTGAAATCCTCATCGGATGAAACAAGAAGACAAAAATTCCTGTCGGTTTCAATCGCCTCTTTCAGGTAGCGTATTGCATCATTTACATTTCCTGCAATGGCATGATACTTGGCTGCATAGTATTTGCTGCAAGACAGGTAAATCCATTGGGGATTAAGAGATTTCCCATGCTTAGAACAGAACCCGATAATCTTTTCAATACACTGGATCGCACCGGGAATGTCATCCAACAACAGTTTCGCCCAACTCGCGTGAAAATAACTCTCAACATAAATATCTTGATCACAGGATTCTGAGTAGTGAATTGCTTTCAAAAAGTAGTCAAGTGCTGAAGCGACATCCAGCAATTCATGGCGGTAAAGAGTTAGTTTTCCCATATCCATCCAGACCCGACTTATCCCAAAAACCTCTTCTGTTTGCAATGCGTTCAGGAAACATTTATGGCCGTCAATTATATGACCTCTCCCTAAATATTGATATGCTTCCTGAATGAAGTATCTTTGCTCTCGTTTGAATTCGGGAATGGATAATTCGATAAGAATATCTTTCAGTAATAGTTGCTGTGCATTCATTTGCTGAAGAATGTTAATTAAGTGCTCGTCAAGCATAATGTGCATTATATTCAATTTATTCTCAATTTCACTCAGTGAATAATCCACTGCCGAAAATTGTTCTTTCAACCCATCAAAACCTAATCTGATAGAACGGTTCATTTCATTGTAGGCATTTCCAAATTCATTCTTCAACATTGCATTGCTGGCGATCATGCTTTTTGTAGAGCTTCTGTATTCATTTGTCATTTCACGGGATAAGTCTGTAATAGTTTTCCCAATTTGCAAGACGCTGTCTTGCTGTTGCAGATATTCTCCATAGGAACTTATGCCGTAATACATCTAAATACTTCCTTTCTGACAATACTTTGCAGCTAGACCAATGTTCGATATAGTAGAATTTATGAGTCATCATCAAGATGATCGAATACATTGCAATAAAAATAGTCGTAGGATGTGATTTGTGTCAACTAATTTAATAACAGCGTCACAATTTCGAGAGGAATAATATACGCCCACATAAATTCCGTAAGAAAGCATGGTCTGGTCGGCGAACTTGGCGAACAGCCACAGGTAGCCGTAGCAGGTGACGTAGACGATATCGGTCTTGGCGTTGTGACTGACGAACGAGATATAAATGATCCCGTGGAACACCAGCGTGGAGCCTTCGTAGAGCCGTACGAAGTAGTGGAAGATTTTGCGATCGTACTCGTGCTCGCCGGACAGGTTTTCTGCTCGATCCAGTCGTCGCGGAAGCACTCGAACTCGATCCGGCGCGGCTCCTTGGCGAAATGGCTCGTGCCTTCTGGGCACCACGCAACACTATGGGAAGCGCTTTCCGCGAGATTTACGTTTTTCCGGCACTTATTTTCGGGTGCTCCCTCCCGCCGGAATATTCCGCCGGTAAAACCGGCTCTGAATAAAAAATCATCCTTTCACCCCGCTATTCACGTCGTATGGACACATGATAGGAGTATATCCACGTTTGTCTGGATTCGTGTGTCCAATTGGAGAGGATATGGCAGATAAGACCCTGGGTGACCGACTGCAAGTGCTGATGAAAATACTCCGTTACAAGTACGACAATTTCCGCATGTTACAGTATTATTCCTTCTTTCAATTCGCGGAAATTGTTCTCCGGGAACGATTTTCCGATCTTGCATCCTATCGATTTTGGGCATCTCAATCGCGAAAATCGTATATGTACGAATTTGCGGATCGATATGGCATCTCATACTCGACGATTATCCGTTACAAGCAAAACGACCGGCGTCCGGATTCGGATTTTTTGAGCCAATTATCCCGCGACGGAGTCAACGCGAACTGGTTGTTGACGGGTGAGGGCGAGATGTTTTTGGAGGAGGCGGCCTTCGTTTTTGGCTCCCGCCTCAGGCAGAAAACGCTCGAGCTAATCCACCCCTGGAAAGCTAAGCTCATGCATCAAGAGCAAGTTAACACTCGTGTAATTGTGCTCTCTATCGAGGGCCAAATTCCGGCGGGAACACCCCTCCCAATCGAACCCGAATACGACATCAGCAAGTATGCGACGATTTTCCGATTTGTCATCAATGAATCAAACGATTCGGAAAATCGTCATGGAGAACAATTTCTGCTTTTCCAATGTTGCTTGTAAAAAAATCAGTAGCAGAAATTGTATTAGTTGAAATTCCAAGGGTTTACCTTCAGGAAGCCCCCAACAACCACATGGTGTTCGTGGTGAACGGAAAGAGCATGGAACCGCATATCTCGCATGGGGATATCGTCGTTGTGCGCCCCGAATACGACTGGCAGTCTGTCGAGGGTAAGGTATGCGCCGTGCGGACCGAGGATGGGGTCACCCTGAAGAAAGTGGTGTTCGACCGGAAGAAGAAACACGTTATCCTGCAACCATTTAATTTGGAGTTTACCCCTCTGATTTTAGACTCGGAGTCCGATTCGTCCACCGTACTCGTCGGCCCGATGGTGCTCCAATTCCGGCTCTATTGATTTGCGGCACAAGGGGTTGATTCGCAACCCCGCCGAAACCCTCCAAACCCAGTCCAAATTTGACATTTTCGTGTCACAAATTTGTCCAAAACCCCTCCAAGACTGGATTTCACAAGTCCAAAAGAAAAGAGCCCGCAACCGGCACCACGAGCCGATTCACGAGCACTTGGACATCGTGTCACAATTTGACATTATTGGTGACTCTTTGCACCTGAGTGACAATCTGAAAATTAATTGACCCTATGAAATTTTTTTGTTGACGAAATATCCACGGATTGAGAAATTCCCGGAAAGAAATAAATTGTGGAGGAAAATATGGCACTGTCGGCACTGACAAACGATAATTTCGCGGAGTCGATTAAGAGTGGAGTATGCGTGGTGGATTTCTGGGCGCCCTGGTGTGGTCCCTGCCGCATGATCGAGCCGTCGATCAAGGAGCTTGCGGAGGAGATCACCGAGGCGAGTTTCTTCAAGCTGAACGTTGACGAAGCGCAGCAGATCGCGCTCCAGTACGGCGTGATGAGCATTCCGACCATCATCGTATTCAAGGATGGCGAGGTGAAGGACACCGTCGTCGGCGTAATGCCCAAGGGTCAGCTGAAAGACCGGATCAAATCGTTTCTGTAAACCATTTTGATTAAACGAAACGGAGCCTCCAGCCGGAGACTCCGTTTTTCTATCCAATAGATGATTACTTGTCTTTTTTATCCAACTGCTTCTTGAAGAAATCCACCGCGCGATTGATCTCCGCGATCCCGCGATTGACCGATCCGATGTAGTAGTTCACCGCAATCTCTTCAGGGTTACCATCCTTGAGTCCGTCCGGGATGTCGATGCCGTAGGAGTAGAGCATATCCTGATCTCCGACGAGTCGTTTACGCATCTCGAGTGCGCCGCGGTGTTCAGGGTCGAGTTTCAGCACCTGATTGAAGCAGGCGAGTGACTTTTCCAGCTCCTTCACGCCCAGGTAGGACAGACCGAGGTGGTACTGCACCGAGACGATGGAAGGATCTTCCTCGACGATCGCCTCGAAGCACTCGATCGCCTTCTTATAGTATCCCGCGGCCTTGCTGGCGATACCGAGCTGGTAGTAACCGAGGGTGGCGTGATTGCTGCGCTGCTGTAATTTCTCGTAGGACGCGATACTCTTCTGCAGTCTGCCGGTGTGGTAGTACGATAACCCCAGCCAGTAGTGCGCGAGGTAGATTTCCGGGTTGAATTCCACGATCCGCGAGAAAATCGCGATCGCCTTATCGAACCTTGTCGAGCGGAAATACCCGATTCCCAGTCGATACATCGCCAGCACATCGTGGGGTTGTTTCTCGATGACGTATTCGTATAGATCGTTCGCGTTCTTCATATCGCCGACGATGTAGTAGAGATCCGCCATACTGATCCGGATGTCGATGCGATCCGGCTCGATCTCCAGAACCTTGCGATAGACCTCCAGCGCTTCGGATATCTTGCCTTCGATTTTCAGTTGCAGGGCTTTCCCGAGAAGTTCGTTGATTTGATTCATGATCACCCGCCTTCCATGTTTTTTGATAGTTTATGAAGCCGGATCATTTCTGTAAAGGAAAAAATCGATCAGGGAATAATGTACGTGGAAGCAGGAGCCAGAAGATGTGCCCCAATGAATCTTCTTGGTTCTTTTTCCTATCCCATTACCCGCTCTACCAGTAACGAACGAAATCCCTTCCGACCGCTGCCTCCTACCGGTAAAATTCCTTCAGACATTGAACCGTGTAACGGATCATCTCGTCAGTCATTTCAGGGAACATGGGCAAGCTCAGAACGCGGTTCTGCAAGCTATCGGTCACCGGAAAATCTTCCGGTTTGTGACCAAGATACTCGTACGCGCCGAGGAAGGGAATTCCGATGGGATAATGAACACCGGTCGCGACACCCTTCTCCTTGAGAAAGGTCATCAATTCTTCGCGGTCATCCACCTGGATAACGTAAAGGTGATAAACCGGCTCGCAGAGCGGATGAATTCGGGGGGTCTTGATTTGCGGAATATCGGCGAGCAATTCGTCGTACAGCTTTGCATGCTGTCTGCGTAGTGCGTTCCAGCCATCGATATACTTGAGCTTGACCGAGAGTACCGCCGCCTGGATGCCGTCCAGACGCGAATTGTAGCCCTCGAACTCGTGGTCGTACTTACTGATTCTGCCGTGGTTGGCGATCATCTTCACATAGCGTGCCGCGTCATCCTCGTTCGAAACGATTGCGCCGGCGTCGCCATAGGCTCCGAGATTCTTTCCCGGATAAAAGCTGTATGTTGCGCCGTTGCCGAAATTCCCGGCTTTCTTTCCGTCGTAGAGCGCGCCGTGCGCTTGCGCGGAATCTTCGATCACCTTCAGATTGTGCTTCTTTGCGATAGCGAGGATGGGATTCATGTCCGCCATCTGACCGTACAGGTGAACGGCAACGATAGCTTTGGTCTTCGGGGTGATCTTCGCTTCGATCAGGGCGGGATCGATGTTGTAGTGGTCCGGATGCACATCGACCAGCACGACTCTTGCGCCAGTCGCTGTGATCGCCTCGGTTGTCGCGACAAACGTGAAAGCAGGTGCGATCACCTCGTCTCCGGGTCCGATCTTCAGCGCTTTGAGAAGCAACACAATCGCGTCGGTACCATTGCCTACACCAATGCAATGCTTTACACCTATATAAGTTGCGTAGTCTTCATTAAAGCGTTTCATTGCAAAGCCACCGATAAACGCTGTATTATCTATCACTTCCTGTATCGCAGCGTCCATTTCTGCTTTGATACTCCGGTATTGTGCCTTCAGATCGACAAACGGTACGTTCATGTTCTATTCCTTTTATCTCATTTTTCTTGCCGGATTGCCGATGTAAACGCCCGGCACGGTAATATTTTTCGTGACAACGGCTCCGGCGCCGATGACCACGTCGTCGCAGATTTCGACCGGGAGAATCGTCGCATTGGAACCGATCGATACACGATTCCCGATGCGGGTCGATTTCCACAGGTTCTTGTCACCTCGAGCGGGACCGCCCTTCGCGAAAAGGTCGTTGATGAACATCACGCCGTGGGCGATAAAGCAATCGTCGCCGATCGTCACCAGTTCGCAGACGAAGGTGTGCGACTGGATACGGGTGCGCTTGCCGATTGTAACGTCTTTCTGGATCTCCACGAACGGTCCGACGAACGTATCGTCGCCGATTTCGCAGCCGTACAGATTTACCGGCTCGACGATGGTTACGTTCTCGCCGAATTTGACATCGGATTTGACCTGAACCTGATACACCTTCGCAGGTTTATTCGTCGTGGTGCCCATTCTTCCTCCCCAATCTGCATTTCTCCGGTCTGAAGCGAAGATGAACTTCCAGACCGGTTTCGATCGATTCGTAGATTGCGTTGATCAGCTCGAGAGATTTGCGCCCTTCGAGTCCGTCCACGAGTGCGCGTTTATCGTTCAAAATCGACTCGCATACGTTATCCAGATACATGTTGTGTCCATATCCATAGACGTTCGGCGGTATCTCTTTGAATTCGGAGAGAACCTCGCTGGCATCGTCGCGATTGTCCGAAAAATTCCAGATCTTCATTTCATTAACCGCGAAACCACCGATCTCCACTGTCCCGTACTCGCCCATGATGGTAAGAGAACCTTCGAGATCCTTGGGTCGAGTCGCGGTTGTCGCTTCCACCACGCCGATGATGTCGTTGCGGAACTGGATGATCGCCACACCCGTGTCCTCGGTCTCGATATTCACCAGTGCTGTGCGACTTTTAGCGAAGACAGATACCGGCTCGCCCAGCATCCACTCCAGCAGATCGATATGGTGCGAGGCCTGGTTGGTGAAGACGCCGCCGTCCATACTCCAGGTTCCTCGCCAGGCATCCTGATCGTAATACGCCTGCGGCCTGCACCATCGAACGCGGACAGTTCCCATGACCAGCTTGCCGAAGCGTCCGTCTTCGAGCGCTTCGCGAAGCTTCATCACCGGAACATTGTAGCGGTTCTGCTTGACCACGAACAATTTAACTCTGTGCTCGTCGCAAACGCGGATCATCTCGTCCGCGTCTTCGAGCGTCAGCGCCATCGGCTTTTCAACCACGATGTGTTTCTGGTATTTTCTGGCGATATCGATGGTGTGCTGCGCGTGATTACCGCTCTCAGTCAGGATATTGACCACGTCGATTTCCGGATGGCGCGACAACATTTCATCGTAGCTCGCGTAGTAAGGAACCTTGTATTCCTCACCCGCTTTCTTTGCTCTATCGAATTTTGAATCGCAAACGGCGACAAGCTCCGCTTTTTCCTTCAAATATTCGGTAAGCGTCTGTGCATGCTTCTTGAAAATTCTTCCGCATCCAACGATGCCGAATTTCAACCTTTTCATAATGATTCCTTTTAAAAAATCTTCCGGGTCAACTACTCACTGCGTATCCGATTTGTCAAAATATTGTACACTGCCCAGAAGAAATATTTGATATCGGTCAGGAAGGGATGCTTCTTCTTATCCTGGAGATAGATTTTCTCCGAAATCAGATAATCCTCGACCCGTTGCATCTTCAGCGCGACATACGGCGGAATGCATCCGGGTTTATATTTGAAGCGCTCTTCACGGAGTGCTTCGGGATACTCTTTCAGAAATCGTTCACTGAGTGGACGTACGCCGACAAGCGCCAGATCGCCTTTCAGCCAGTTCAGGATCTGCGGCAATTCATCCAGCCAGAGTTTACGGATTACCCGACCCCAGTCCGTCACACGGAAATCGTCCTCGATCTTCCCTTTGTCGCCGTATCCGTATCGCTCGACCATATAGTGCTGGAGATATTCCGAATACGGATGCATCGTACGGAACTTATAAACATATATCAGCTTTCCGTGCTTGCCGCGTCTTTTCATCCTGAACAGCGGTCCGTACGACGGATTGACGTCTCTACTAGGCTTGGAGACCTTCTTTACGATGAAGTAGAGCTTGTTGTTGATTTCGCGTTCTTCGACGATCTCGAATCCGCAGAAATTGAGCCTTCCCAATATCTCGCACTTCGAGAGTGAGCGATTATTTCCATTTGTCAGCGCGAAATAGATGCCCTTGAGAAAGGCGATTTTGGGGAATACCCGATTCAATATGAAATCGGCAATGGTAAGCGGAATGGCGATGATCTGCGGGAAGCGCTGCTTGATCTTGCGCCGCCGCTCTTTCAATGTCAATCCGCATCCGATGAAGATCGCGCCCGTCTTCAGCTTACTATTGACCGCGATGAAATACTTGTTCAACCGACGCATATCGTTGACACGGTGAAGATTGAGGAAAAATTCGAGTGAATCGTCGTCTTCGATCTCGATATTGTACTGCGTAGTCGTATTGAGTACCAGCGAGTTATCTTTGTGGATATTTTCCAGCGCAACATTTTCATTTACAAATTCAAAAAGCGATTCATCCTTTTTTAGATACTTGTTCATCAACCTTATGAGGATTGAATCGTCGAGTTTATCGCTGGATGCGAAACCGGGATCGTATCGTATCGGTTTCCACTGCTCGTGATGCGCTTCTTCATATATCGATTCAGCGACCTCTTCCAACTCATCTGAATCTGTGACCAGTTTACTCTTCGCATAGTCGGGATTGGATCGCTGGAATTCGGATGTAAAGAAATAGACCCAGGCCAGGAATATTTCCAGAATCGTAGCGATGACCGTGGTGCCGAAGACAATCAGGCGGGAATAATGGAAAGCGTTAACCGCGAAGACAAGGATTGCAATCACGGAAATAATGATCAGGTTGGTCATCAGGATGACCGACAGGATCGTGGAGACTTTCTTCCGCTGTTTAAGATAGTATTTCTCGCTGAAGAAAGAAGTTAACAACCATATCACAGAACATATAAGCATCGGCTTCCAATAGGTGGGAATGATGAACCGACGCGTCGCGTCCTTCATCCATGCCACAAACAGAAACGAGGCGATGAATACGATCAGATCCAGGATGATAATCTCGATCAACTCATTGGTTATTTTCGGTATCTTTTGCTGACGAAGCTGTTCAAGACCTTCTTCAGTTTCGGTATCTGGTTCCAATGGTAGCGTGACATCTTCCAGAAGTCCTCGCCGAACTTCGCTTCGGGCTGTTTTCTGTGCATTCTTTTTCCCATGCAGAAGCCAGTAAATGCCGTACATGATCAGTTCAATCGAAAAAGCTATAATGGTTGTTCCGAATACAATGAGTCGAGACATCCCCATCTTGATGAACACGACCATAAAAATCGAGGCAAGCGCCAGCACGAAGAAATCGCTGAAGAAGATGATTGAGAAAACCTTCCTGAACGATTTGCGTGACTGAATCTTGTATTTTCCGCCGACAGCCGATACAAATATCCAGGCAACGGTGAAGATCGCGATGGGTTTCCAGTAATGAGGCAGTACATAGTACTTCGTACCCGGTTTAATCCATGCGACAATCAAAAACGCACTCAGGACAACAATTATGTTGATCAAGCTGGCAAAAAAGAAGTTGATTTTATGTTTCAAAGCTCTCCGGCTCCAATCTTTCCCGGGACTCAAGATACCTCTTCAGCGCATCGCGCCAGTCAGGCATCAGATCACAGGATTTATTTCTCAATACCGCATTCTGCAGCACGGAATATAAGGGTTTACGCAAACTTTTATGAAAAAACGCCGACTGCACCGGTTCCAGATCAATCTCCATGCACAGCGTCTCGAAAATGCAGCGACCGAATTCCAGCCAATTGCACTGTCCGTCACTGGTGGCATGGATCATCCCCGTGATCCTCTTCTCGACGATAACAAGAATCTGCTTCGCGAGATCGTCAGCGTATGTCGGTGAGGTAACTTCGTCGGCAACCATGTTCAGGCTTTTATTTTCTCGACCGAACCGGATCAGCTTTTCCACGATGTTGTCGGGATTGCCTGCTCCGTAAAGTCCGGCGGTTCGGACAATCGCATAGTCACCGGCGTATTGCCGCACCATCATCTCCCCTACCAGCTTCGATATGCCATAGACATTGAGCGGATTGGGGATATCGTCTTCAAGGTAAGCGGATCCTTTCGTACCATCGAACACGTAATCGGTACTGACATGAACAAGAAAAGCTTCATGCTGACGGCACAAGTCGGAGACCGGCTTCAGGGCGGAACCGTTAATTTGCATCGCGCGATGGACATCCGTTTCGGCGCGTGGGACATTCGTGTAGGCTGCGCAATTGATTACCGCATCCACCTCGTTCTGTGCCAGCGCGTATTCGAGTAACTGCGGATTCGCGATATCAAATGCCGAATGATTGAGCGCTATATACTTGTTGTTGCGCTTTTTCATTTCGGCTTGAAGCGCGGTGCCGAGTTGTCCTTCGGAACCGAGCAGGACGATGGTTTTCATCTGTATTTGAAATTGATATCGGCGGCTTCGAATCGTGGAAGCGCCATGTCTTTATCCGATACGATCGGTGTTTCAACGCCCCAATCGATGGAGAGGGACGGATCGTTGTACAGGATTCCTCGTTCGTGTTCGGGCGAGTAGAGCGATGTGCATTTGTAGAGAAGCACCGCTGCATCCGACAATACGGAGAATCCATGCGCGAATCCAGGCGGTATCCAGAGCTGAACCAGACTCTCGGCAGTTATATCGATAGAAAAATGTTCACCATACGTAGGGGATCCCTTTCGAATATCGAGCGACACGTCCCGGATCGTTCCTTCCAGAACACGGATTAATTTGCCCTGCGCATGCGGGTCGATTTGATAGTGAAGTCCCCGGATCGTGTTCTTCAACGATCTGGATTCATTGTCCTGAATGAATTCGCTATCCAGCCCCATTCGACGGAATTTATCCTTGTGATATACTTCGAAGAAATAACCGCGTGCATCACGAAAGATACGGGGCTGAATGACCAGAATTCCTTCAATCGATACACTTTTTGCTTCCATACTGCTTCCCGACATATTTCAGGTTAGAATTTAAACCAATCTCAACAATCTTGACACGACCGGAATTTGTCCACTAAAAATATTCCTTAAACTGCTCGGGTAATATTTCCAACGCCCGTCGGCAATCATCCGGAACGCCGATATCGATGAAGAAGCCTGTAAATGAGAACATCCTCATGTCAAGCTCGTGAGTCTTCACCTCGAGAAAGTCCTTTTCGAAGGAGAAATGTTTCCGGTCACAGGCAATAACTTCGCGATCAACCAGATACACGCCTGTGTTGATATAGCCCGACCGATTCGATTCCTTCTCCCGAAACGCGGTGATCCGCATTCCCGAATCGACCTCCAGAATGCCGTACCGTCCGCAATCATCCATCCACTTGCCGCAGATGGTGATATCGGATCGATGATGTTCCATCACCTCTTGGAAGGGAACCATTGCCAGCGTATCGCCGTTCAGGATGAAGATTCGATCCTGCTCGCACAGAGTCAGCGCATTGCGGATACCGCCGCCGGTTCCCAGCGGTTCATCCTCGAACGCAAAGTCGATGAGAATCCCGTACCGGCTCTCGCCGAAATAATCGCGAATCACATCCGACCGGTATCCGACAGCGAGTACGACGTGTTCGAAGCCGCTCTTCGCCAGCATCCGAAGCATGTAATCCAGAAACGGACGACCGCCGATCTCGACCATCGGCTTGGGCAGATCGCCGGTGATCTCCTTCAGTCTGGTGCCCATTCCTCCGCAGAGGATGATCGCTTCCAGCATCATTTTTTGGGGAAGATCACTGCCTCGATCAGTTCGCACAGGATGTGGCCAATCAGGATATGGGCTTCCTGGATGCGCGGCGTGCAGTCCGAGGGTGCGATCAGGTTGACGGTGCAGAGTTCCTTCATCTTGCCGCCACCCTTGCCGGTCATGCCGATGGTAATCATACCGATCCCGTGGGCGCGCTCGATGGCGCGGATCACGTTGCCGGAGTTCCCTGATGTCGAAAGACCGACCAGAACGTCGCCCTTTCTTCCCTTGGCCTGCACCAAACGTGCGAAGACCTCGTCGTAGGAGTAGTCGTTTGCGACCGCGGTCATGTATGATGTGTTTACGTGGAGCGCTTCACCGTCAAGCGGCGGTCTGTCGTAGTAAAATCTGCCGGAGAGTTCCGCAGCCAGGTGTTGCGCGTCGGCTGCGCTACCGCCGTTTCCGCAGAACAGCACGCGTCCGCCGTTCTTCAGGCTTTCGATGCAGAGTTCCGCTGCTTTGGCAATGTCCTTGCAGAGCTGTTCATCATCGAAGATCCGACGCTTGGTCTCGATCGAATCGTGGATGGCTTTGGTAATCATTTTTTCCATAGTATATTCCTTGTTTTTTTCTCGAGCGTCACGAAGAAATCAACTTCCTACCGGTATAACATTCGGAAGAGCCTGCGGCACATTCAGAAGTTATACCGGAGGTCGAGTGCTACGGGAGAGGGTTCATAGGAGAGCGATCGTCTCTCCTGTCTCCTGTCTCCTGTCTCCTGTCTCCTGACTTATAATATCACGGCTCGTAAACCATGATGCGGCTTCCGCCGGTCTCGAATTTCACCGGCACGTAGAGCAGGTTCGAAAGCGCTTGCCGTACCGCTTCACGATTCTCCGGCTCCACCAGGAAGAGCATGAATCCACCACCGCCTGCGCCGATCAGCTTTCCACCGGACGCGCCGGCTTCCATGGCCTTATTATAAAACGCGTCGATGGCGGGATTCGTGACACTGTCCGAGAGCGATCGCTTGATCTGCCACGCCTTGTGCAGCAGCTTACCGAAATCCTCCAGCGGGACTTCTTCGTCCGACAGGATCGAAAGCGCCTGATCGACCATCTCCCGCATCCTGTGCAGTTCGGTCTCCTTCTTCGGGGTGTTCTCGATCTGCTTGGCAGCGATCTGCGACGCCATGCGCGAGAATCCTGTGAAGAAGAACATGACCCGATCCTGCAAGTCGTTCTTACGCTGCTCGGGAAGAATCACGGGTTGGACGTCGATATCGCCGTCAGACTGGAAGCGGATGAGGTTCATTCCGCCGTACGCGGCAGCCACCTGGTCCTGAGAGCCGACGTTTTCGCCGATCAGGTTCTGCTCCACGTGGATCGCCTGCGTGGCGAGCTGCCTCTTCCCCATCATCTTTCCCTGAAGCGCGTAGATGGTGTGCAGAAGACCCACCGTGAAGGCAGAACTCGATCCCAGACCCGAACGCGCCGGGAGGTCGCCGTCGTGATGGATCTCCAGACCGCGATCGATGTCGAGATAGCGCAGCACTTCGCGCACGGCGGGATGTTCGATCTCGTCGATCTCGCGGACGTTCTCCATGCGCGAATAGACGATCCGGTGCTTGTGCGGGAAGAATGGCGGCAACCACCGACAGGTGATATAGCAATATTTGTCGATGGTGGTCGATAGTACGGCGCCACCGTGCTTTCCGTACCAGACGGGGTAGTCGGTTCCGCCGCCGAAGAACGATATGCGGAACGGCGTTCGGCTGATAATCATAGCTTTCCTTTCATGTCCGATATTTCAATGTTTAATGGTGCGACCGTGAACAAATATGTCAACGAAAAACGAAGTTTCCTTTGACAGAAACTTGTCCCGTACCGCATTCCTTGACCCATGGGAAATCAGATAAAATGGCTCTTCTTTGTAGAGCGGGAGTTTCATATCGGTCTGTTCAAGCGATTGATCGACCACATCCATGCTAATGATCTTGGCGAGATCGGGATCTATTCTTTCGGCTACCAGCCCAGCAAGAGCGGACATCGCGGTCGCGGCGCAAGGATCGAGGTGATACAGGACACTCTCGACGCGCCCTTCACGGTGGTCGAGAACCCGTATCGATTCGATCCGGATTACACTTTTCTTGCGGACTCTTCTTACGAGTGGGTCGAAGGCTGCGGAAAGCTGATCAATATCGGCCACGGAACGATCTGCAAGGGCAGCTTCTACACGCGCAAGCCTATCACCCGACGTGAAAACTGCGCCGACCTGATCTGCGTGCCGGGTTCGATTCATCGCAGCGAGCTGTTCCACCAGGTCTATCAACCTGTCGTAGTGACCGGCATGCCCAAGCTTGATCCGATGTTCGACGGCAGCCTCAACCGCGACGATCTTCTTCGTACATGGGGACTCGATCCGTCGCTGAAAACCGTCCTCTTCGCACCCACCTTCAATCACGAGTACAGCCTGATTCCGCACCTCGAGATGGAACTCGAACGCTATTTCCCGAACGACATCAACCTGATCTTCAAGCTGCACGCCATCACACCCGAAGAGTGGCGGGAGCCATTCATCCACCACGCACAAAAGCACCCGCACGCGCTCTTCCTCGACGATGCCGACATCACGCCGGCGCTGACGGCAGCCGATATCCTGATAACGGATGTCTCATCGGTGATCTACGAATTCGCTTCGACCGAAAAACCCGTTCTTCTCTTCGATAGTCCGTACCGGATGGCGAAATTCGATGAAAACGATCTGGAAAACCGCTTCCGGGATGTTGGAACACGTTTCACCGACCCGGACGACATCCCGTTTCTGATCCAGGACACCCAATTGAAATCCGATGCGAGTCTCGCCCGAAAATTCGTCAGCGTGACCGACGGAACCGCTACCCAAAGGGTATTCGAGGCGATATCGAACCTCGACGACCGCAAGCAGGCGACCATCGTCATCGGCAACACCCGCACCGACGAGATCGAATTCTATATCAAACGCTACGCCAGCCGGTTCGCGCTGATCTTCACCGCGCCGTACTATCCATCGCACCCGGAATTCGCAAAAAACGATATCCGTGCGCTGATCGTACCGGATGACAAGCAGCCGATCGAGGCAGCCCAGCCACACGTCCGCACAGAGCAAGTGATCTGGCTTGATTCGAACTGGAACGCCTCCAGTCTGCTGCCGGTCATGCTGTGCGACCAGTTCCGCTACAATCCCGATTTCGACATGTTCGTTCCCATGGTCGTCAATGGGATCGACGCGGACGAACAACAGATCGGGACATTCTTCCCGCAGACGTTCCGGTTGCCCGACGAGCGCATCAACGGGCCGCTTACCTATTACGCGCCGGGCGAATGCCGACAAATCGATAACCCGCTCCTGCACTGCTTCATCGCGCGTAAGGAATCGCTCGGGAAGACTTCCCGTTGCGCCGTCGCGCTGGACAGTTTTATCTGGATGAAGGAAAGATTATGAACATCGTCATTAAAATTTGCACACCGACCAGACAGGAAATCGGATGGGGCGACACCTGCTTCGCCGAAAGCCTGGCGAAAGAATTCGAGAAGCTCGGACATCACGCCGATGTGCGTTTCTACACCGAGTGGTACGACGACGACCACCAATTCGACACCTGCCTCGTGATCACCGGGCTGTTCCAGTACACACCGCGACCGTATCACCGGAATCTCGTCTGGTGCATCAGCCACCCGGAAAAGCGTACGCCCGACGAACTGAGCGCCTATGACCACGTGTTCATTGCCTCGGAGCCGTTCACGGACACCGTTCGCAGAGACCTCCGCGTGCCGGTGGATTTCCTGCCGCAGGCATACGATCCGCAATTATTCCACCCAATCGACCGGAGGATCGAGCACGACATCCTCTTCATCGGCAATAACTACTACGATAACTTCCGCTACCGGAAGATCATCCAGGATATTTTACAGACGAAATTTTCAAGACGATTCAAGGTAATCGGCGACGGCTGGAAAGGCGTTCTGCCGGACGACCAGATCCTATGCGAATTCGCGCCCTATCACGATCTGCCGAAGATCTACGGTTCCGCGCGGATCAACCTGAACGACCACCATGCCATGATGCTCAAGTACGGCTTTATCAACAACCGCACCTACGATCTCGCCGCTCTCGGATGTTTCCAGATCAGCGACGCGGTGGAGGGTCTCGACAAGATCGGAGTTCCCTGCTATCATAACGCGCAGGAACTCGACCAACTGCTTTCACTTTACCTCGAAGACGATGCCCTGCTGGAGCGTACCGCAAAGATCACGCATCACCTGTGCAAAGATTACACGTTCGAGATAAGGGGGAAGAGGATGTTGGAAATCATTGGGTAGTGTTCGCCATTTGTGCATTGCGCCGCTCGGACAGACTGTGTGAAAATGAAGCACACCATTTACAATCGTTCGATGCCAGTCGTTTTCCTGTTGTAGGGGCAGGTCCCCGTGCCTGCCCTCTCTATTTTCTCCCCAATCAACGAGTTGTGGTAATTTCAGGAAAAGGGAATGGGGAAAGGGCAGGCACGGGGACCTGCCGCTACAACAGAGAAGAGAATCGGGCGTACATTTTTACACAGTCTCTAAGAATCAGCGCCTCCCTTGTAGCGCCTGATCGCATCGATCGGATCGGGCCACCAGAAATCAACATTCGGAAGAGTCACTTCGTGACACATTCAGAAGTTGATTTCTCCCACGTTCGCTTGATTAATATCTTGCCATTAACCGCATTCGACCTATACTATAAGTAGTTATCAAACACGCAACGGGGTAATTATGGGGCTTCTCAAGAAGCTGTTCAGTAGCGACGACACGATGCCGGAAGAAGCGGCTCGCCTCTTTGAAGAGGGCAAGACCTACTTCAAGCAGAAGGCGTACGACCAATCGATCGACAGCCTGAAAAAGAGCCTGAAACTCTACGCGAAGAACGCCGAAGCACAGTACATGCTCGGTCGGCTCTATCTCGCATTGAAGAACGACGACGAGGCGAAGAAGCACTTTCAGAAAACGGTCGAAATTGATAAACAGAATCATCAGGCGTACTACGAGATGGGCAATATCTACATGCGGGAGAAGAATCTTCCCAAGGCGATCGAGGCGTACAAGAAGGAAATCGAGATCGAGCCTAATCCCGAGCGCACCATTGCCGTAGCACGCGAAATCCGCAACATCGAACGGGAGCAGGCCGCCGCGGACTTCCTTATCAAATCGCTGCATTCGGTATCGAAGATCAAGCGGCAGTTCAAGCCGTCGATGACCGCCATGGCTTATTACGAACTGGGATCGTTGCTACTTGAAATGGCGAAGTACGACGAAGCGTTCGAGCAGCTAACCAAAGCAGTCAAAATGTACCCCAACCACGCCAACGCGCACCACAAGCTCAGCCAGATCCTGGCTCGCATGGGCGAATCGGAGAAGTCGATCCAGCACATGAAGGAAGCCGCCAAGCTCGGTCACCGCGAATGCCAGCACAAGCTGCTGAAATGGAAGATCGGCTGGAAGGATTGACGTAAAACATCCTTAGCCCATGGGGTAAACTCCTGCATAACTTCTGAATGTACCGCTTGCGGTTCTTCTGAATGTTATGCCGAAATATGTGAAATAGAAATCAACATTCGGAAGACCTCCTTTCAGTCGGACATTCAGAAGTTGATTTCCAAGGGACCCTCAATTTCTTAAAATCCGAACCGCATCAGCGAGAAGTCGTCGTCGAAACGCTCCGATCCATTCAATTCGATCATCTTCTGTCTGATCATGTCAATATCGCCGACCTCATTCACGATCTTGACGAAATCGTCATACTCGACCATTTTATCTGTCTTACAATCGACAATCTCGTACACCCCGTCGCTGAACAGGTAGAGACGACTGCCTTCTTGCACTTCGATCGATCCCGTATCAAACGTGATACCGGGCATTCCGCCGATCACCATTCCGGTGGTAGTCAGGAGGTCGGTATCGCCTTCGTGCAGCAGGATCGCAGCCGGATGACCTCCGCTCGAATACTTGAGCGTCCGGCTCGGGATGTGATAGACGCCGTACCAGATCGTGAAGAATTTATCGCCCTGCTTCTCCATGGGAAAGGCGTCGTTGAGTGCGGAAAGAACTTTTCCCGGATCGAGGAAATCGGTATTGGGGAGCGAGCAGGATCGAAGAACGTTCATGACCGAGACCGACAGCAGCGCCGCGCCGACGCCGTGCCCGCACACGTCCAGCAGATAGAGCGCGGTATGCTCGTCGTCCAGCTCGTGGTAGCCAAACGTGTCGCCACCCAGTGAACTGGATGGGATGAATATCCAGCGGGTATCGAACGGTTTTTCGACCTCCGCCGGCAACAGCGAGCGCACAAATTCCGCAGCCTCGCTCAGTTCCGAAGCCAGCGCCCGGTACGCTTCGTCGCGTTCCAGCAGGTGGATGTAACCGGTCGAGTGATAGCGGATACGCGCAAGGATTTCGAGCTTGTCCGGCAGCTTGACCATGTAGTCGTTTGCGCCCAGTTCGAACGCCTTCGCCTTGATGACCGGCTCTTCCTTCGACGAAAGTACGATCAGCGGAACCTTCTGCGTGTCCGGATTGGCGCGCAGGAACTTGACCAGGGTAAGTCCGTCGATCTTGGGCATCACCAGGTCTTGCAGGATTACAGTCGGCTTGAACGACATCGCCTGCTTGATCGCCTGTGTGGGATCGCTGCAAAAAAGGAATTCGATGTCGTCCTGGTCTTCCAGCATACGGCGCAGGGTCTCCCCCACGATGGGCTGGTCGTCGATCAGCAACACCCGGATATCGTGTTTGTTCAGAATCGGATTCTCCATTATCTCGCTCCGTCGAGTAGTTGTTTAATCGTATCCAGAAACGCTTTGTCTTCGAAGGCGCCTTTGTTCAGAAAGCGATTCGCGCCGGCTTGAATGCCCTTCCGGCGATCCTCTTCACGGTCCTTGTAGGACACGATCACCACAGGAAGCCAGTTTCGCACCGGGTCGCGCCGAATCTGTCCGACCAGCTCATAGCCGTTCATGCGCGGCATGTCGATATCGGTCACCACCAGATCGAAGTTGCCGGAGCGCAGCATGTTCCAGCCCTCCATGCCGTCGGTTGCTACTTCGACGTGATACCCGGACTCTTCCAGCACCCGCCGTTCCATCTCGCGTACCGTGATCGAATCCTCCACCACGAGTATGCGCGCTGATTTCGTATCGCGTCCGGCTCGGCTTGGACTTCTCATGCCCTCGATCGAATGAATCAGATCGTCCATATCGACGATAAACGCCGCTTCGCTGTGCCGTGTAATGGTCGTCGCGGCGATGTTCTGCACCTTGCCCAGTCTCCTGTCCAGCGGCGTGACCAGTACATCCCGCTCGACGATCAACCGGTCAACGATCAGCCCGACCGATTCGTTGGCTGTTTTTATAATTATCGCTTTGCCTGCATTGATCACAGCACCTTCTCTTCCCAGCAACACCTTCGCGCCGGATACTGGGCGGATGCCTTCTTCCATGTCGTCCGAATCGACAATCCGCTGGATGCGGTTAAGTGGAAATCCGAAGATTGTGCCGTCGATCTCCGCCAGGAGCATGCGAACCACCGACAATGTCAGCGGAAGCAGCAGGAAGAATGTCGTTCCGGAGCCGGGTTCGGACTCGACGCCGATTTCGCCGCCAACCGTCCTGACCATTGTCTGCACCACATCCATGCCCACGCCACGACCGGATGTCTCACTGACCTCGTCGCGTGTGGTGAATCCGGGCAGGAACATGAAGTCGAGGATCTCGCGTTCAGAAAGACCCGCCATCAACTCTTCCGATATCAAACCTCGTTCGATCGCCTTCATTCGTATCCGGTCGATCTCGATTCCTCTGCCGTCGTCGCGTAGCTCGATGCGCAGCTTTCCTGCTTGATGCGAAGCTGAGACGACGATCGTTCCGATCTCGTCCTTGCATGCTTTCGCGCGATCCTCCGGCGGCTCGATGCCGTGATCGATCGCGTTGCGCACCAGATGCGTGAGTGGTGCTTCCAGGAGCTGAAGGATATCCCGATCGACCTCGGTCAATTTACCCTCTATCTCGAACCGCACTTTTTTATTCAGCGACCGCGCCACCTCGCGGACCATGCGCGGAAATCCCGCTAACCCATCCTCGAAAGGCCGCATACGGATGCCGACCAGTTCGTCGTAGAGGGTCTCGGTGTGTACGCTGATTTCACTGAAATATTGCTCGAACGCCACGATCAGCCGATTGATATCCTTCGAGGCGTGCTGCATGTCTTCGTGGCAGCGCTTGCGGATTTCGTTCGAAAGCAAATGCTTTCTCTCCAGCTCCGACACAAAGCCGCCAAGCCTGATAAAATGGTTCTTCATCGTCATGATCATGCCGGCGATTCCTTCGCCCTGGCGCGTCTCGACCATCGCCTGTCCGGAAGCCTTGAGCAGTCGATCGAGCTTCTCCGCCGTGACACGCACCACCGACTCCGTCTCCTCTTCCTCGATTTCTTTCGGCTTCGAGCATTCGGAGCTGTCCGAGGTTACCCTCGCTTCGATACTGGAAGTCAGAGCACGTACTTCCTCCGTATATTCCTGCATCCGCTCCGGAATCAGGAAGGCATCGACGGCGTGCAGCAGCAGGTCTGTATCTTCGGTATTGAATCGACAGTTCCGCTCGATGATCAGAGAAAAATAGTCTTCGATCGCATGCGCCAGTTTCACCAGATCGTCCTGCCCCGCGATCCGTGCTGCCCCCTTGATCGAGTGCGCGGCGCGCATCAACGATCCGCAGGACATTTCCGGATTCTGTTCCATTTTGAGGATGCCGTCGCTGAGCGCTTTTGAGTGCGTTTCCAGCTCGATCCGGAAGAGACCCATCATGTCCTGATCGAGCGCTATATCTTTTTCGACAACCTTTTGTTCCGAAGTCAGATGCTCCGTGATCGCCGTCACGACATCGCTTCGGGTGGCAAGGATCGTTTCAGGATCGCCGCTTTTCATCTCTCGAAGCAGCGAGAGCCATTGCTCGATGGTATCGGGATCGTCGATGGTTGTCATTCGATCCGCCAGTTCACTCAATTGATCCAATCCGGCAAGCATCGCAGCGGCCTGTACCGACTCCGACAGTTGCCGATTCGATTCGAAATGCTCCAGGTAGCCCTTCAGTTCCGATTGGAACAGGTCGATCATCGGATTGCTCATGAGAGACTCTCCTGTGCGATGCGGACGAGTTTCTCCGGGTCCAGGCAGATCAAGGATCGCTGGTTGTGCGTCGCGGTTCCCATCGAGAGCCTACTCTCCGTATTCGGAACGATGCTTTCGGGATTGAAGCGATAGATACCGACGACTTCCGATACCGGAAACACCCAGGATCGGTCCTGATTATGAAGATTGAGGAGAACCGTCGGTTCTGTTTGAGATGGTGTTTTCATAATTGCGTGAAGTGAGAAGCACAGCTCGAGATTGCCGCCGATATTCACGAGACCGAGAAATGTATCGTTCGATCGTCCGGGTACTGGAAAGATTTTACGCTGTTTCACGATGCCGCCGACAGACTCGACCGGCACCGCGAGTAGCCGTTCTTCCACGTTGAATACCACAAACGCCGTGCTCGGGTTTGAGTCGCCAGATTCCTCATTCATCCGTTCGTACATCGAGATCAGATAATCTTCCAGCGCTTCGCCCGTGAATTGTGCCGTGCTGTTCCTGCGAAAAACCTCGCAGAACCGACAATGGATAACCTCATCCAGACGATCGCATGTACGATCGCCGCGGACGCCGACATCTTCCCAGCAATATTTATCGAGATGATCCATCAATCCTCCGGGTCGAATATTGCTTCTTTTGGCATTCTCTGTAAAGAAGATTTCGTCTGACAGCAGATTCGAGCTGTCTTGCAGGAATTTACCGACCCTGCATTTCGGATTTGTTTGATATGAATTTCTACGTAAGTTATCCTATATGCGTGATTGGAGAATTAATGGCAGATAACAGCCCTAACAGCGATTATTCACAAGAACTACATGATTTCATCCAGAAACAGAAGCAGAAAGCCTATGTGCTGGTCTCAACCCGTAAAGCCATGGCTCTGAAGAAAGTACCGTTGTATTATAAAGTCAGCGAAACCGAATGGGAATTGTACAAACCTGCCGACACGACAATCGATGATATGCGCCTCAAAGAAGAAAGGCATCCCAAGCTTTACGTTCTTGCACGAGATAAAGCTGAAGCTGCCGTTGAAACTCAGCAGAAGATCAACGCCCGTCTGCAACAGGACCTCAAGAAAGGCGATTTCAATCTAATTCGGGAAAGCATGGTGGATGTTACAGACGAACTCCTGGATGAACCGCGCAGCGGAACATACAGTGAAGCCGAAAAGTCCATCAAACTTGTACTGAGGGCATTCACACGCAAGGAATCGATCCTGG
The DNA here is from genome assembly GCA_963666875.2 of Cloacimonadales bacterium (SeqCode). GTDB lineage: Bacteria > Cloacimonadota > Cloacimonadia > Cloacimonadales > JAIOQZ01. The sequence goes on along the minus strand of CAXXPU010000011.1, from coordinate 5,452 downwards.
GCCAGTTGGTTTCGATTACCTCGAAAGATTATACGACCGCACTCCATTCCGTCAATGTGATGACGCTGATGCTGGGCTTCTGTAAATTCGTCGGCTACGATTGGAAGAAAATCCTCCAGTTCTCGATGGCCGCCCTCCTGCACGATGTCGGTAAGACCGTGATACCAAGTGAAATCCTGTGCTCTCCGAACAAGCTTTCCACAGAAGAATTTCGCAGCATGCAAAGACATCCGTCATTGGGCGCTGAAATACTTATGAAGAACGGAATCCGAGACCGGAAAGTAATTCAGGCAGCAGCCGAACATCACGAAAAAGTGGATGGCTCAGGTTATCCAAAACACATCAAGAACGTATCGCTCATCGGTCAACTGGTTAGCATCATCGACATCTACGAAGCCCTTACCAACAACGACCGCCCGTATCGACGCGCGATCGATCCGAGAGAAGCTCTGAAGATCCTGCGCGAGGAAAATGATCGGGGAGCGTTCGTATTTGGATTGGTCGATCGTTTTATCCTCAGCTTGAACGATCCTCGTCTATAAGCGTATTTGCCGACGGATACCTCAATTACTCGATCACCCACATCGCAAGCAACCAAAAAAAATCTATCAGAAAAGAAAAAAAAGTTTGACAGGAAATCCATCATTGACAATAATGAATGCGTGATTCATTAAAAGTGAACGAAAAAGGACGGATCGCTCATGCAAACGAAGAAAGAAGAGATCAGAACCCAGATTTGCGAGACAGCGCTCAAGCTGTTCGCCGAAAAAGGTTTCAAGGGAACAACGATGTCCGACATCGCGCACGCGGCAGGGATATCTGTCGGGAATATCTATCGATACTATATGAATAAAGAGGACCTCTTCTATTCGATCATCACGCCGGCGTTGGTGACCAGACTAAAATCCTTCCTCACAAAGAGAAAAGAAGCCTTGCGCGGAATGGAAGTCATCGAATCACGAACCGTAGATTCATTCAATTTGATGGCCAGTGAGTACAACCAGTTTCTGGTCGATTACCGTCTTCACTTTCTGGTCATCATGAGCAAGGCAGAAGGAACGATCTACGAAGGTGTCAAAGACGAGATCGTTTCGTTGTTGGAAAACCTCACTTATCGCTACATCGAGTCGCTCAGGGATAAGAAGGACATCAAACTGACACAACAGAAGAAGTTCCTTATCCGGGTGATCTACGACAACTTCATCAACGCGCTGGTTTCCATCGCGAAAAACTACCGCGACGCTGAAGACGCCCGACTTCTGCTCGAAGCCTATATGCAATACCATCACTTCGGGCTGAGTGAATTCATCGGATAACATCAAAGGAGAATAGATGTCGATAGATTTCATTCCAATAGCGAATAATATATTCATGAATAGTTCACGAATAACGGTTCATTGGAGAAAAGCAAGCAAAAATAATCCTTACCAAGGAGGAAAGATGTCACGAATCATCATGTTACTCGCAGTCCTGGTGATCACCCTGCCAGTATTCGCGCAGGTTGCGGAAGACACAAACGCTTCAGATACGAAGAATGAAGCAGAGAAGGTACTCGTCGCGGAAGAGACCGCGGATACCGACGAACCGGATCCGAACGTCGATACCCGCTTCGCCGAAGAAGCCGAGGAAGAATTGGACGAATCGAAGGTGGATGATCTGGACGTAGATGACGATGCGGAAAGAGAGAAGGTTCGGGAGCGTCTCGAACAGAAGCGCCGGAAGAACGTTCCGTCGAGGTACGTACTGAATCAGGAGACGCTACTATCCGGAAAGATCGCGCACGGCGGTTTTGGCGGACCGGTGGTCAAGGGAACCTATATGGACGAAGAATACGAACTGCTGATCGGTGGACGGCTGGGTTATATCATCGACCACAAGTTCTGTATCGGACTCGGTGGCTACGGTATGGTGACCAACCACGTAGTTCGCGAGCACGCCGTCAGTGATTCGACCATACAGATCTACATGGGATACGGTGGTCTTGACCTTGAATATCGCTTCAACCCGAAGGATCTGGTCAACTTCTCGGTAACGACGCTGGTCGGTGCCGGCGGCGCCAGCCTGAAATACCACGATCCGGACAAAGACTGGGACGATGACGACGACGATGACGACGATGACGATATCGATAGCGACGCCTTCTTCGTGCTGGAGCCGGGCGTAAATGTGATGGTCAATGTCGCGCGCTACTTCAAATGCGGCATCGGCGCTTCCTATCGCTATATCAACGGCGTCGAATTCGATACCAGCCTCGTCGATATTGATGATAAAGACCTCTCCGGATTCTCGATCATGCTGAACTTCGAGGGGGGATTCTTCTAATTGATAATGCATCATGGACAATGAACAATTCAGAGATTCGTTGTTCATCTACGATACGCTTTCCCAAAATGCAGGCCTTCGGGTCTGCATTTTCTATCCTGGGTACCCTCTACCGTCGATGTCCCCTAAGAAATCAACTTCCGAACGTGTTGCGAAGCAACTCTTCCGAATGTTGATTTCGCCCCCCATTTCCGGAATAACATTCAGAAGAACCGCAAGCGGTACATTCAGAAGTTATTCCGGAGGTCACGCGCCGCGAGGAAATGGTAACGCCCCAGAAACGCTTGGCATACCTTACTTCCCCGCTTCATTTATTGCGACGCACAAACCCCTTGACGATTTTCCTTTACAAACCGGGCGGATTGTTGTAATTTTACGAAAAATAAGATTTTCATGGAGGTGACAATGAAATTGATTTATAATCTTCCGAAGGTTCAGGATGCCGATTTACGAGAAAAAGTCGTATTGATGCGCGTGGACCACAATGTTGTCAAGAAGGGTAAAATCAAGGATACGACGCGTATCGACGAGACCTTTCCCACGATCTGCCGAATCCTTCGCTCCGGCGGACACCTGATCCTGATGACCCACATCGGACGTCCGCGCGATAAGAAAACGGGAGAAATAACGATCTCGGTCAACGACTCGGTGCAGCCTATCGTCGATTACCTGAAACGCAAACTCGGTCTCGAGTTCTACGTGCCGGAGTTCGTACAGGATGGCAATAAAGGACTTCGCGATATCGACACATCCTTCAACTCGGCGCTGGACAAGCTGAAAAAACACGAAATCGACGGCATTTATCTGCCCAATACACGCTGGTTTGCCGGCGAAGAGAGCAAGGGTGTCATCGCGGAAGATCTCGCGCGTCAACTCGCTGGAATCGCGGACGTGTTCGTCAACGACGCCTTCGGTTCGTGGCAGCCGCACGTCTCGACGGTAGGACCGGCAAAATATCTTCCATCCTATGCCGGAGTCCTCATGCAGAAAGAGATCGACAAGCTCTACAACATCTTCTCGCCGCAACGCCCGTTCCTCGGCATTGTCGCCGGATCGAAATTCGACACCAAGATCGGGCCGCTCCGCGCACTGCTGGAGAAGGCGGATCACCTGGTGATCGGCGGCGTGCTCTACAACGCGTATCTCTGTGCACGATACGGCGTGAGCATCGAGGGTATCGGTGCGGACGATATCGAAGCCGCGAAACAGTTCATTCATATCGCGGACCAGAATCCCGGGAAATTGCTCGAACCATCGACGATCGTGGAATCGGATAACCTGGACGCAAAGACCGCCGGGCAATACCGCAGCATACGGATCGACGAACTGAAACCGGGCATGAAGCTGAAATACGTTCTGGACGCCGATCCCGCATCGTTCGAGGAAGGAGAACTGCGTGACGCCATTCTCGGCGCGAAGACGATCTTCACCAATGCCGTAATGGGATTCACGCCCAATTTCTGGGAAGGCTCGCACGCCATGTATTCGCTCATCGACCAGAACAAGGACGCACTAAAACTCTTCGGCGGCGGTGACACGATCCAGGAATTCAAGAATCTGGTGCCGAACATCTACACAAAAACGGTACACGACGACAAATACTACTTCTTCACCGGAGGCGGCACGATCCTTCAGGCGATCGAAGAAGGTTCCGCGTATGGACTGGAACCGGTCAAGATGCTGATCCAGAACCAGGAAAACGAGTAGAACGATGTCATTAAAGATTTCCAGCGCCATCATACTCTGTGTGGTGGCGCTGTCTGTTTTCGCCCAGGATTTCGACGAATGGGACGCACAAAACCGGGCGGCATTCGAAGAACATCAAAAGCAATCCGAAGAGCAGTTCAACGCCTATCGTGAGCGGATCGAGAAACTCTGGAACGAGTTCAAAGAATCGACGCCGACCGAGTGGGTACAATACGGCGATAACGACCACACGCGCAGTACCGTCGATTTCGAAGCCGGTAAGGTGACCATCTCCACCCTCGTCGATCCGGACGAGAAGCACCCTGAGGAGGAAGCGAAGAAGCAACTCGGCGATCAACTGAAAACCATCGTCGAAGAGAAAGACGCGGACGGTGAACCGATCCTGGATGATCAGATCGAATCGATTGACGAAAGGAATGTTGATCAGGTGGCGGAAGAAGTAGTTGAATCACCCAAGGTAGAAGAGCTTACACTGCCGGACGGCTCGAAGAAGCTGAAATACACGGTCACGCTCGACATGACGCCCGACCATCTCAAGGTACGCATCGATCGCTACCTGCCCATGATCAGGGAAATCTGCGCGAAGCACGATATCGCCCCCAGCGTGATCCTGGCGGTGATCCAGACCGAATCGACCTTCAACCCACGGGCGTACAATCGCTCCAGTAACGCCTGCGGTCTGATGCAGATCGTACCGCGTTTCGCCGGACGCGCGATGAACAAGCAGCTCTACGGTGTCGATCGCAAGCCGACCAGAAACGAACTCTTCGATTCCAGACGTAATATCGAGATGGGCGTCGGTTATTTCAAGCACCTGCACGACTGCTATTTCAACGATGTCGAGAAGCTTCGCAGCCGCTATTATTGCATGATCGCCGGTTACAACGGCGGCGCGGGAAACGTGTTCAAGGCGGTCGATGGCAGTCGCGGCAAGAGCGCGGCATTCACGAACAAGGTCAACGCCATGCAGTCAGACGCGTTCTTCGAATTTTTGAGAAAGAACCTCCCGCCACGCGAGACACGGCTCTACCTCAAAAATGTGGTTGATCGGACGCAGAGTTTCGGCGGGATATAATTGTAGGAGTTTAATACCCGGAGTCCGCGATTTCACTCGGTCAATCCTTCGACATCTGGATCCAAGTGCCGGTTCGGTTCCCGTAGTTATCAAGGGTGCTTTATCGCTGAATTGTACCGGACCAATTCATCCCAGTCAATATCACCGTTAGATCTACAGAAGTTCTGCAGGAAATCCTTCGTGAATTGGTTGATCTTCCGGTTGTATTCGATCAGGAATTCTTCGTTTCTTTCTTTTGCCTTGTGTCCAAGCGGCTCGATGATATCGGTGTAGAGATTGGGATCACCAGAGATAAACTCCCAGAAGCGTTGACCGCAGTATTTGTAGTAATCGCCTTTGTCGGGCTTG
>CAXXPU010000010.1:0-37835 GCA_963666875.2 Cloacimonadales bacterium (SeqCode) | reverse complement strand
GGCCTGCCGCAACGACGGAGAGCGGGGTACAGGCGACCGATAGCAGGAAATTCGATCAGAACGAGAACATGAACGAGGGCAAGCAGGAGAGCAAACCGTCTGTACAGGATGGGCCAAAGCAAGTGATCGCAACGGCAGGCGAGAACGCTCCCGCAATCAATATTTCAGAAGAAACCATCTCTCAAACCAATACAATGAACGTAGTCAAACAGACTTCCGCAATGCCACAGCAAGCCTTCAACGCAGAGTTCCTGCAGAAAGCGCTGGAAACCATCAGGGAATTCGATTCCGGCGTGGAAGGAAGCAGGAAGTGGGCATCCTTCGAGATATCCGACGAGCAGTCGGGCGTGGTGAAGACCGTTCTCGAAACCGAAAACGGCAAGCTCCAGATTATGCTCATCGCGGAAGACAGCGAAAAAATGAAATACCTGCAAGACACGATGAAAGGTTTGCAGGAACACTTTACCCGACACGGTTATGAAAACGTACACATCGAGTACGATTACGACAGGCAACATCGAAGAAGAAACGAACAACAGCAATCACGCAACTTCGCAAGGCAGAAAAGTCACGTGGCTCCACTCGAACAGCCACTGGCAAAGGCAGCAGTAACGTCAAAACAAACCGGCTACAACACAATCGATTATGTAGCATAAGGAGGAGAGATGAGTGACGTTGTAGGAATATCGGGATCCGTAGCGGATTCCTTTTCCCAAACAACCGTTTCCAATGGAACGATGTCGAAGGACGACTTCCTGGAATTGCTGGTAACCCAGCTCCAGTACCAGGATCCGCTCGAACCCATGGACAATACCCAGATGGCGGCCCAGCTTGCCCAGTACAGTCAGCTCGAGACATTGAACAACATCCAGGAAACGCTCGAAAGCAGTCTGCTTCTGGACCAGTCACTGAACAACTCTTTTATGACATCGCTCATTGGAAAGGGGGCGAAAGCCTACGGAAACGGTGTCACGTACAGCGGCGACGAAACGGACCTGTCGTATGAGACTTACGGTGCGGCGAACGTTACTATCAAGGTGTACGACGAATCCGGAGACCTGGTGCGAACAATCGATGCCGGTTATCAAAAGGCAGGTGAACACTCATTTACCTGGGACGGCAGGAACGGTTCCGGTGATAAAGTCGAATCCGGGCATTACACCTTCGAGGTGGAAGCGCTCAACTCGGATGGAAACGAAGTCACCGCGTACACCTACACGGTCGGAATGATCCAGGGAATCACCTACGAAAACGGTTCCCCCTACTTCCTGATCAATGGTCAGACGGTCAACCTCGGTGACGTTATCCAGATTCTCGACTCGACGGATGACGGTGTCATCGACCCGACAGAAGTAGCATCAAACTCGTGAGGTAAGGATCATGTTGCAACGAGTATCTCAACAGATTGATCCCCGCATTCAAGGAGTACAGCCCGAAAGCGTACGGCAAAATCAAACGCTCGAACAAAAACGCCGTCAATCGCAATTCGAGCAGATACTCCAGGACAAACTGAGATCGCAGAACCTCCAATTCTCGGCTCACGCACAAGAAAGGCTCCAGCAGCGTAACATCAATCTGCAAGATGAGGATATCGCGCGCCTCGAAGGCGCGGTGGACAGGATCGCCGAAAAAGGCGGAAAGGAATCACTGATCGTAATGGATAATGTCTCCTACGTGGTGAGCGTCCCCAACCGGACCGTAATCACCGCGATGGACGAGGCGAATTCAAACGTATTCACCAACATAGACAGCGCGATGCTGTTGTAACCGGGCTGGACCTCGTAGAGGAAGCCCTTGTGTCAGCGCCGACCGATTGACGCGCTGAACGAACAAAACACAAGGAGAGTGTTATGTTAAGATCCCTGTTTTCCGGTGTATCCGGAGTAACGACCCAACAGGCGTACATGGATGTAATCGCCAACAACATATCAAACGTGAACACAACCGGTTTCAAATCCGGCCGCATCACCTTTGCGGATACATTTTCACAGACCCTTTCGGACGCTCGCGGTTCCTCCGGGAACTTCGGCGGCGTAAATCCCGTTCAGATCGGACTGGGTACCCGCATCTCGAGCATCGACACCAATTTCACCTCCGGCACGCTTGAATCGACCGGTATGAGCACAGACCTCGCGGTCAACGGCGACGGATTCTTCATCGTTGGCGACGGCAGTTCTCGCTACTACACACGCGCCGGCGCTTTCCAGGTGGACAGCAACGGCATGATCATCGCACAGGGCGGTCAGTACTTCGTACAAGGCCGCATGGCTGACGAAGACGGTACGCTTACCTCTTCGACTTCACTCGAAAACATCGTTCTTCCATTCGGTAGAAAAGATCCGGCTCACGCGACCGAGAATGTCGATCTATATTGTAACTTGAATCGCGATGCTGCAACGACAGAACAATGGCTTGCAGATACAGCTCTCGAAATTGATGGCGACGCCATCAATGGTTCCGGCAACCTCAGCGCGATAAATCTTGCTGACATCGATGGTGTGAATATCCAGAATGGAGACGTAATCCAGATCACGGGTACTGACCGCAATGGTAACGCTATAACTGTCGATTTCACTTATGGCACCACCGGAACATCGCTTCAGGACTTGGTCACTTCGATCAACACGGCCTTTAATTCCGGTTCCAGTGATGGCGCAACCGTTATCATCGACGACAACGGTTACATCCGCTTCACAGCGAACGAAGCTGGTCCCAACGACTTCTCTTTCGCGCTGATTCCGCCTGACACCGTTGAGGCCACCGCGCAGGTTCATACCTCGACAACTGGCTGGACCATCAACACCGGCGCTGACAACGCCACATCTTCAACCGACCTGGCAGCTATTGATGGCTCGACCGTGGCCGCGGGTACATCCCTTGCCTTGACTGCGATCGATACGGACGGTTCCCCCGTGTCCCTATCATTCGTATATGGTACCGATGGAACGACCGTTGGCGATCTGCTTAATTTCATCAATGAAAATATGACCGGCGTAACAGCCACCCTGTCTAACGGTAACCTCGTGTTCACCAATAACGAAACGGGCGCTGATGTGACTTCAACGATCACCAGCCTTACTGGCGGTGGACTGAATCTCGCGTTTAGTGCTGTGAATGGAACCAACGCAACCAGCGTCTCGATGCCCTCAATGTCGGAAGTGGTTGAAGGCGACAATGGAACACACTCGACCGAGATCACCGTTTACGACAGTCAGGGTGCACAGCACAACCTGGTCGTGAACTTCACACAGGACAATTCTCCGGGTAGCAACTTCTGGAGTTGGGACGTCACGGTCGACAACGGCGAAATCAATCCTACCGCGGGTAACTCCGGTACCGTCTCCTTCAACGAAGACGGCTCTCTGAAGGAATTCCTGTATACCAACGGCGACGCCCTGACATTCAACGTCCCGGGCGCTCAGGAAGTGAACATCCAGTTCAACGCCGGAACCTCCGGCGCGTTCGACGGAATCACCCAGTTTGCATCCGCAAGCACGACCATCGCGATTGAGCAGGATGGCTACACCTTGGGGCAGCTTTCCACCATCAGCATCGATGAGCAGGGAATTATTACCGGTTACTACTCGAACGATCAGAGCAAAACACTGGCTCAGATCGCACTGGCAACATTTACAAATCAGGGTGGACTCAAGAAGGAAGGCGACAGCCTATATTCCGAAAACTCATCCACCGGTAATCCGATCATCAACTGGGGTGGAAGCAACTCATCCAGCTCGATCCGTTCGGGTTATCTTGAAGCATCGAACGTCGATCTTACCAAGGAATTTACCAACATGATCGTCGCACAGCACGCGATCCAGGCAAACGCCAAAACGATCTCGACTGCCGATACGATTCTCAGCACCGTCATCGATAGATTGAAACGTTCATAATCGGTAATCAGCGGGGGCTAACCGCCCCCGCACCTTTAACATAGTGTGATGACTCCGGGCACTGATGGCCCGAGTTCCTTGAAAAGCCCAAAGAGTGCGGAATCGGCTGAGGTATATGCAACATTCGCAGAGGATTTTGCAACGAAATCCAGTTCGTGGGGTCACACGGTTTGTCTGCGCCGTTTTTCAACGGGTTCTACAGCGAGTCGGATGTTCGAGGACATCGTTCATTACCCGCAGGGAAATCCACGGAAACGGGCTTTCGGGGCCGGAACAAGGAAAAATCGTATAATTATTGACTGGAAATATCTTTCTGCGTAAATTGTCAAAACGAGGAGTGTGAATGGTCAAGCTAACCAAAATCAACGGAAAAGAGTTTTACGTTAACGCGGACTTGATGGAATTCATCGAATCGACACCTGATACGATAATCACATTGACTACTGGCAAAAAGCTTATCGTAAAAGAATCTGCCGATGAGGTCGTCGATGCGATTGTGGATTACAAGAGTCGTGCATTACGTAACTGGGAACAGCTCACGCTGAAAAACCAGAACTAACTGATACATAGAAGGATAGTGTATGGATATCGCAACCCTGGCAGGCCTTGTTCTTGCAATGCTGCTTGTGTTTGTGCCGATCATCATATCGGGGCAGCTTCCCGCGTTCATCGATATCGGGTCCGTTATGATCGTTATCGGCGGTGCGCTCGCTGCTACGCTGGCCTCCTTTCCGCTGAAAGAATTCCTGGGAATTGGCAAGGTTGTCAAAATCTGTATCTTTGCTCCCAAGCTCGACGTTGTTTCCAAGATCGACATCCTGATCGATCTCGGCGAGAAGGCGCGTCGCGAAGGAATTCTGGCGCTGGAGAGAGAGCTCAAGGGTATCGACGACGAATTTATGCAGAAATCGATTCAGCTTGCCGTGGACGGCAACGAGGTCGAGGTTATCGAGAACGTGATGGGAACGGAGATCGAGTACATGACGGAACGTCACAAGAGCGGTAAAGCGCTGTTCGATCAACTCGGTTTCTACGCGCCGGCCTTCGGCATGATCGGTACGCTGGTGGGGCTGATCCAGATGCTCCAGGCGTTGGACGATCCGTCCAACATCGGCGCCGGTATGGCGATCGCGCTGATTACGACGTTCTACGGCTCGCTCATTGCCAACGCGCTTGCGCTGCCGCTTGCCGCCAAGCTGGAAGTTCGTTCCAAGGAAGAAGTCCTGATGAAGAATCTCATTCTGGTTGGCATCCTTTCGATCCAGTCTGGCGACAACCCTCGTGTGCTTCGTGACAAACTGGAAACCTTTATCGCACCGAACATGCGTAAAGGATCGCAACAATAATGCGTACCTCCAAACCGTAACAGGAAGGAATTCGTATGGCCAAGAAACAGAAATGTCCCGATTGCCCCCCGGTGGGCGCTCCGTCGTACATGACGACGTACGGAGACATGATGACCCTTTTGGTGACATTCTTTGTTTTGCTGATATCTTTCTCGAGTATTCAAGAGAGTAAGTTCAAGCAGGCCATGAGTTCACTGCAAGGTGCGCTTGGCGTTTTGCAGGCTGATGGCGGGAGGATGATCCTTCGTCCCCAGCTTCCCTACTACGAGATCAAGAGGCACGATTTCGACTACGAAATGGAGAAAATCCTTCAGCAACTGGAGGAGATCACGGAACGGACCGGAACGCACGAGAACGTGAAGTACGAACGCTCCAAGGATCGGATTCATTTCAGTATCAGCAACCCAATGTTGTTCGATTCTGGGTCGGCATCGGTCAAGGTAGAGGCGAACGAGATTCTGGCGCAGATCGCCAGAGTCCTTGCGATGGTACCGTACGAAGTCCGCGTGGAAGGTCATACGGACAACATTCCGATCCATACGTCCAGATTTCCCTCGAACTGGGACCTCTCGGCAGCCAGAGCGCTGGCCGTGGTTCAGGAGTTCATCGGAAACGGGATTCCGCCGGAGCGCTTTCAGGTGATTGGTTTTGGCGAGTTCCGGCCGATTGCTGCGAACGACACCCCCGAGGGGAGATCGCAAAACCGGCGTGTGGAGATTTACGTAAACCTCAAAGATGAGGTATCGGGTCGGCTGATCGATTTTGAAGCTTTTCAATAAACATAGATGGAGAGAATCTAATGGATGAAAAAGGGAAGATCAATTTAATCGTGATCATTGCTATTGTTTTCTTTCAACTCGTGCTGTCGTTCTTACTCGTCTGGCTGTTCGTGTTGCGTAACGACGGAGGCGACGACAAAGCGGAAGGCACAGAGGAGAAGAAGAAAGCAAAGAAGGAAAAGGAAGCACAATACGTTATCCTGCAGGATGAGGATTTCAGTAATATTGTGGTCAATCCCAGCGATGGTAACGGAAGAATTCTACAGCTCACCATTACTTTCGAGTACAATATGGAGTTCGAAAATCTTCCTGCGGAAATCGATAATCGTCAACCCGAGATTCTTGATTCGATCAATATGCTGCTGTCTTCTACCGGCATCAGCGATCTTAGCCGACCGGACTACAGGGACACACTGAAAGAACAGATAAAACAGTTGGTGAATGGACTGTTGAAAGACACGGAGATGGAAATCCACCGGGTCTTCTTCCCACAGTTCATTCTCCCATAAGAGAGAATTATGAGCAAGCTTCTCACACAAGAAGAAATCGATGCGTTGCTCTCGCAAGAGACCGGCGAGGAGCGAGGGGGACCGCTCTCTGTTGAAAAACAGAAAGAGCTGAGACTCTACGACTTCCGTCGCCCGGAACGCGTATCGAAGGACCAGATCAAGACCTTGCGCAATATCCACGAGATCTTCGCGAGGCTGCTTGCTCCTTATCTGTCGAGTACTTTGAGGACGATGGTCGATGTGAAGAGCCCGGTGATCGATCAGGTTACCTACCTCGAATTCACCATGTCCGCTTCCGACTACACGAACATGTACATCTTCAGCATCGATAAGCTGGACGGCCAGGCGCTGCTCGACATCGATCCTGAACTAACATTCTTCATTATCGACAGGCTTTTTGGCGGAACCGGGCTCCACCTCGCCAAGAGAACCGACATCCAGGACCTCACGGAGATCGAGCGTAGCGTAATGCGAAGCATCGCCGACAAGATTCTCGAACATTTCCGCGAAGCATGGTTGCAGATCGACGAACTGGTTCCCAAGATCGATACGTTCGAAACGAATCCCCAGCTCGTGACGATCGCTCCGTCCAGCGAGACCATGATCGTGCTCAATTTCCCGGTCACGGTTCGCAACTTCGAGTTCACCATTTTGCTTTGCTTCCCGTATTTCATGCTGGAGCCTCTTCTGAAGAAGCTCCTGAGCCAGAACTACATGGCGCTTCTCAAGAAGAAGACAACCGAAGAGGACTACGAATCCCTCAAAAGGACCGTAGAGCAAACATCGGTAGAAGTAAACATCGATCTGGGTACAACGGATATCTCGGTTGAGGATTTCCTGGAGCTCGAGCCCGGCAATATCATCACGCTCGACCAGCGAATCACCGGCCCCATTATGGCTTACGTCGAGAAGAAACCGAAGTTCTCCGGACAGATCAAGATGCGAAAGAAAAAGTATGTATTCCAGATAAGGAATTTCATCGATACAGAAGGAGAGGTTATCCATGAGTGATACCACAAAAGTAAATCAACTGATCAATATGTTCAGCTCCAACGCGGCGGGAGTGCTTTCAACCATTACCAACAACACCCTCGAGATCGATCCTCTCACGACGGACGCGTTCGATTTCGCCAAGGTTGAGGCCGAATTCGAATTGCCGGGCGTTATGCTCACGATAAATTTCACCGGAGATCAGAATTTCCAGGTCATGGTGCTGCTGGATAAGAAGCTTGTGGCAATCCTCTCGGATCTGATGATGCTTGGAGATGGAGAGGTCGATTACTTCCCCGAGGAGCATAACGACGCAGCTCAGGAGATGTTCAACCAGGTTCTGGGCAGCATGACGTCGGAGCTTTCGGGCATGGGTATCTCATTGTCCGGAACGGTGTCTCAGGTGGAGCTTACCGACATGGAAATCCAGAAGGATTTCCTGGAAGACAACCTGATGTCCCGCCTGCACATGGAAATCCTCGAGAAGGAATTCTTCATCGACCTGTTCATCGACGATTTCGCGCAGACTTCTATCTCCAATCTCTTCCAGGAGCCAGAGCCTCAGAAGCAGCAAGCAGCAGCCCCCAGGGCGGCTCAGCAGTCGTACAGTGCAGCGCCGTCAGCCAGCAAGCCGGAAGAGCCCGTCGCGATGGTTTCCAGAGCGAAGTTCTCAGAACTGGATGAGAGTGAAGCTCGGCCAACCGGTAATGTGAACATAGATATCTTGTACGATATCGTTCTCCCCATCACGGTGCAGCTCGGGCGTAAGGATATGAAGATCAAGGAGATACTCGAGATCGGTCAGGGCTCGGTTATCGAGCTGGACAAGACTGCCGGTGATTACGTGGATTTGATCGTGAACGGCAAGAAGTTTGCCATCGGCGAGGTGATGGTGGCCGACGAAAATTACGCGGTTCGCATCGTGAGCCTTGTTTCGCGCAAGGAGCGCATCAAGACACTTGGCCATGTATAATGAGAAAATTTTTAAGCTTTGTTCTGTTCGCAATTTCTGCCTTGCTTCACGGTGGGGCAGATTCGCTTTCAATGGGGTATGGCACCCCGCTGGGCGATTTGAGCTCGACGCCTCACACCAATACGCTGGGTAACCTGTTCACCTTCATATTCGGGCTCGCGGTCGTTTTCGGCTTGCTGTTCGTATTCCTTTGGGCGCTCAAAAAGTTCACCGTGCAGGGACGCAGGATTTCTCAGCTCAGGGATCAATCGAAAATCCTGGAGATTATCCCACTCAACGCGAAGAACTCTCTGGTGATCGTGAAGACACTGGAGTCTATATACGTTCTGGGCATGACGGCGGACCGTGTGGATTTGATTGACAAAGTGACCGAACCGGAGATTCTGGAGAAGGTCAACCAATCGATCGATAGCGTTGAGCCGATAAAGTTTCTCGATGTCATGAAAAAGTTTGGGAAAAAGGAATGAGATTCCGTTCGATTATCTTCATTATTTTGTTACTGACTGTCTTCACGGGCTTGTTGCAGGCACAGGTATTGCCCAAGATATCGCTGGGTGTGGAAGGAACGGACGATCCGCAAGAGGTCGCCGTATCCCTTCAGATTCTTCTTCTGCTGACCGTCCTTTCTGTAGCGCCCTCCATCCTGATTCTGATGACCTCCTTCACGAGGATCGCGGTTGTGCTCGGGATGGTTCGCAAGGCGGTGGGTACCCAGTCGGCTCCATCCAATCAGATCGTGGTGGCTCTAGCGCTTTTCCTCACCTTCTTCATCATGGCCCCCGTATTCAAGGACATCAACGACAACGCGTTGCAGCCCTATCTCCGCGGAGAGCTCGGGCATCAGCAGGCGTTCGAGAAGGGCATGCAACCGCTGAGAACCTTCATGTTGAAGCAGACTCGCGAGAAGGACCTCGCGCTGATGGTCAACAACGCCCACATGGACAAACCGGAAAGCGCAGCCGATCTGCCGCTGCACGTAATCGTGCCGGCGTTTGCGATCAGCGAGCTTCGTCTGGCGTTCCAGATGGGATTCTTGCTGTATCTTCCATTTTTGATGATCGATATGATCATCGCGAGTATCCTGATGTCGATGGGTATGATGATGCTGCCGCCGGTGCTGATTTCAGCGCCGTTCAAGATTCTGCTGTTTGTTATGGTGGATGGGTGGTTCCTGGTGATCCAGTCACTTGTCGTGAGTTTTAACTGAGGCATGTTATGACACAGGAACTTGTTATCGAGATCGCTTCGAGAACGCTCTACTTCACGTTGATCATCGCAGCGCCGATCCTGATCACGGGGCTTGTCGTCGGGCTTCTTGTATCGATATTTCAGACCGTTACGCAGATTCGCGAGATGACGCTCACATTTATTCCCAAGATTGTCGCAGTGCTTCTGGTGATGCTCTTCACCATTCCCTGGATGTTGAACCGGTTCATGGAATACATGAATTACATCGTCAACATTCTGCAAACGATGAACCGCTGATGTTTGAGTATCTGGGAATCACGCTCGCCGAGTTGGAACAGTTTCTTTTGATTCTGGTTCGCATCGGCGCGATGCTTACCGCGATGCCTCTGCTTTCTGCGCCTTCGATCGATGTTCGTTTCCGCCTGGCTTTGAGCATGTTTTTCGCCTTCATCACCGCCAATGTGATCCCCGTTCCCGACGTGTTGCCGCTATCGTTTTTGCATCTTGCATTTTACGCAGGGAAAGAGGTTCTTGTCGGGTTGATCATCGGCCTTGCGTGCGGAATCATCTTCGAGGGGCTCCATCTGGCCGGCTTCATGATGGGGCGCATGATGAGCCTTTCCATGATGACGCTTGTCGATCCCACCGGCGACGATCAGGTGCAGGTTTTGGGCGAGCTCAAGTATTTCGTGGCTGTCATGCTGCTCTTCGCGGTGAACGGTCACCTCTTCTTCTTTCAAGCGCTGTTCGACAGTTTCTACATCATTCCCTTGACAGACCTGAATCTTCGCATTCCCATGATGAATCAGATGGTGCGAATGACTACGCAGATTTTCGTGATCGGTATAAAAATAGGCGCGCCGGTGTATTCCGTATTGATCATCGAACGTGTGATTTTGGGGCTTCTGGCGAAACTCAATCCTGATATGCACGTTCTGATTGTGGCGATGCCGCTTGGTATCCTGGTCGGTTTGTATATGCTGACGTTATTCTGGCCGTACTTCGCGAGCGTCTTCCTGCACTTGTTCGACGGCTTCCGTGGGGATGTCATGGGGCTTATCAGGGCGATGGGAGGTTAATTTTGAAAGGTGTTGTGCGTCTTCTTTCCACATTACTAGTCCTGTTCCTGCTAATCAGGGTAGGACCCAGATTTTTGGGTAATTTCTTCGCATTGTTTGCGCGCTACTGGTTCATTGTCATTCCGGTACTGCTGGTCGTCTGGTTTTACCTCCGCCAGCGGAACAAGTATCAGGAGAAGAAACGCAGGAATTCGAATCTGGATCCCGATATGGAGATCAGGGTGGATCAGGAGAAGGACAAATGAAGGCCATTTTTCTATCTCTCCCAGTGTTCATTCTGTTGCTGTTCACCTTCATTGCATTGAACATCCTAGATATCCACTCGACTTTCCTGGTGGTCACCAATACGTCCATCCGAAGCGAGAAGAATCCGATCGCGCGGTTTTTTCTGAAGCGACTGGGCGTAAAAAGGGGACTTATTACCCTGAAGATGATCCTGCTTCCCGTCATCGTACTGATGGCCTGGTATTACCCGCATTCGCGCAAGGAGATTATCGGCGTGTTGCTTCTGAGCAATTTCCTGTATCTTGCGGTGGTTGCAAACAATTACCGTATCTTCCGAAGAATTGTGCATCGCCGCAGAGCTCTCGGAATATTGTAACTATCTGTAATAAAAAATAATACAAGTAATCTCTGTGACATGTGACTTTTTTTCAGAAATCGCTGGACATCCCTTCCTGGTTCCTGGTTATGGTCTGGCAACGATGATTGCCCTCACTTTCTACGTATGCGGGTTAATCTGATGAAACAAGGATTAACGAGGTGGAAGAAATGGAGCTTTACAACCAATTACGAAACAAGGAAAAACTCTTTCTAATTGCGGGTCCGTGCGTTGTCGAAGACGAAGTGATCATGTATAAAACGGCCCAGGTTCTCAAGGAAGAGACTGAAAAACGCGGAATAACATTTATTTTCAAATCATCCTATAAAAAGGCGAATCGCACGGCGATAACGTCGTTCCAGGGTCCAGGAATGGGTCAAGGGCTGGAGCTTCTCGCCAAGCTCAAGAGTGATTTCGGATTTCCCATTCTCACAGACGTCCACGAAACCGGAGAGGTCAACGAAGCTGCCGACGTAGCGGATATCTTGCAGATTCCCGCTTTCCTCAGCAGGCAGACCGCGCTGATTCAGAAAGCGGCAAACACCGGCAGGATCGTTAATATCAAGAAGGCGCAGTTCATGGCGCCGGAGGATATCAAGAACGCTGCCGACAAGGTAACGGCGGAGAACAATTATCAGGTGTTGCTTACCGAGCGGGGAACCAGCTTCGGTTACCACAATCTCGTGGTGGATTTTCGCAGCTTCATAATCATGAGTGGGTATGGATTCCCGGTGATATATGACGTGACCCATAGCATGCAGAAGCCTTCTTTGCATCACACATCCGGAGGAACGCCCGAGTACGCGCCCATGATGGCACGTGCCGCGATGGCAACCGGCTATGTGGACGGCTTGTTCATCGAGACGCACCCGGCTCCTATTGAAGCGCTCAGTGACGCGTCGAGCATGATACCGCTCGCGGATATGCCGCTGCTGCTCGATCAATGCGTGGAGCTTTTCGAGAAGCGCAATCTGAAAGACCGCAAGTGGTTGTAACGCGCTGAGCATTGTCGTACCGGCGTGGCATCTTCGCCCGATCTGCCTTTTCATCGTGGATATACCACATCATCTGGACTATCGAGCGTAATAAAATGATGTGGAACACCACGATGAAAAGGCAGATCGAACGAACCTGCTCCCGCCTCGTGGTCGTGTGATTGAAGTTGAACCATTCAGATGTTTTGTATATTGGTTAGAGAATAGCCGCTGCCGGGTGAACTGGGGTGTTCTTCGAGAGGATTCGACTCGTGGGACCGGCAGCGGTATTATACTGTTTTCCGTTTTAAAATGCCATTAATATTTCTGGTATTCCAACCGGAAAACCTCTCTGAGAGCAATTTCCGCATCCTTTGAATTCATGTATACAGACTATCAAAGCGGAAATTGTTTACATACGAAGAACCAGAGATTCCACACTCTCTATAACAACGCTCCCGGAACAAACCTGCGAAAAAAAATAAAAAAAACCCCACATTTTCGCGGGGCTTCAATATTATGTGACAATCTATGGAATTAGATTGGTGTCGTCGTTGATGTTACGCACGAATTCAGCGATTAGCTTTGCCGCTTCGTCGAGGTCCTTAAGCGAAACCATCTCGCTGGGCGAGTGCATGTAACGGCAAGGGATGCTGATCAAGCCTGTTGCAACGCCGGCGCGGGTCAACTGGATGATGTCGATATCCGTGCCTGTGTAGCTGGATGCCGGTTCGATCTGGTACTTGATCTTCGCCTTGTCGGCCGCGTCTTTCAGCATGCCGTACACTCGTGGATTGATGCTGCTACCGACTGCGATAACGGGGCCATCGCCAATCTTGACTTCCCCCATTTTCTTCTTCTCCATGCCTGGCGTGGTCGAATCGAACGTCACGTCCACCGCCAGCCCGATCTCGGGATTGATGCCGTAGGCGCTTGTGCGCGCGCCGCGAAGTCCGGTTTCTTCCTGAACAGAAGCCACGCAGTAGAGGTTCACGTCGATCTCTTCACCCGCCAGTTCCTTCAATACGGCGGCAGCGACGTAAACGCCGGTACGGTCGTCGGTAGCCTTGGAGAGGATGGTGTTGTTCCGCAGGGCGGTGTAGTTGGGCTCGAACGTCGCCACGTCACCGATGCTCACCAGTTTCTCGACTTCTTTCTTGTCCTTCGCGCCGATCTCGATCCAATGCTGGTCGAGCGACGGAATTTTCTCGCGATCCGCGCCTTTCTTGAAGAAATAGTGGGGGCGGCAGATCACGCCGTGGATTTTCTTCTCGCCGTGGAGGATTACCACGCGACTGGTGTTCAGCACCGAGAGGTCCGGTCCCCCGAGGCTCTGGAAATAGATGCGCCCATCGTCGTCGATGTAGGAGACCATGAGCCCGATCTCGTCCGCGTGCCCCGAGATGAGCAGTTTGCGTTTACCTTTTCCCTTTTTGATGGCGATGCAGTTTCCGTTGACGTCGTTCTGCACTTCGTCGCAATACGGCTCAACGAACTCACGATAGATTTTCTGTGCCGGTTGCTCGTGTCCCGATGGGGCACAAACGTTCAGCAGATCACGGAAGAACTTTTTATTTTCAGCGTTCATAAGCGTCCTTTCAGCAATTGTTTGCTGTTCCCTGAGCGAATGGGTTCGTAGTTTTCTTCTTCGGTTGTTCAGTTTTCTGATGGGGAACCAGGCAGAGGAAGCGCATGATGCCGTCTCCGGTGTTACGGAATTGGTGCTTCATGTATGGGTCTGCGTAAATGACATCCCAGGCCTTGAAGGGAATTTCTTCCTTCTCGGTTACAAAGACGCCCTCGCCTTCCAGCACAAACACCTCGTGCTCCCAGGAGTGGCTGTGATAAGGCGTGAATCCGCCAGGCTCCACCTCGAACATGCGCATCGCAAAATTGGGTGCGCCATCTTTTTCGGCGATCATCCAGCGAATTTTGCTTCCCTTGGCTCCCTCAATGTTGACATCTTCCAGCTTGATCTGATCGAAATGTGTCAGTTTCATCGCTTTATCTCCTTTATTCTCTTTACATCAAATATGCGTTTAGCTTTGCAGATGGCAAGTTTTTTTCTCACGAACATTATAAAATACCCTTTATATTTGAAACATTCGATTTCCATGGTTCGGTAGATAGAGAGCCGGAACAATTTGACCTGTATATTAAATAGTATTGGTTTTTTATCTTGACATTGAGGGTATGTTGAAGGCAACCGCCAAAACATTCATTAATCTACGGGAGTGTGAAATGAGATTTCTACTGATGCTCTTGATAGTCCTGTCTTGCTTGCTGTTGATCTCATGCTATGGTGTTGAATCTCTAATCTCGTTCGATAGACTGGCATGTCTCAGAAAGGGGATTACACCGCAGGAAGCTGCAAAGACTCTGCATGAAGAGCCCCTTGTTGAGATGGAAATGAAAGTAGATGGAGATACTTATTCATTCCAGGTGTATAACATGGAAATTGGAACTATTCACTTTGCTAAAGAAGCCAAGCAACCATCTTCAAGCTCCAGTGGATCAGTTGTTATCTCAACCAATGGATCGTATTCTACACAAAAGAACAATGTGTCTTGTATGATGAATTATGGAATGACGAATCAAATGATGATGCATAATCAAATGATGATGGGATGTGGAAACAGTACAAGAACTGCAATGTGCGATTATTTTCTTATTTTCTGTGATGATAGACTTACATATTGGGGATTCATGTATGAGTTGAAAGCTTCTCCTAAAGAATTGTATAACAAGCTTGCTACAGAAATTGAGAAGAAGCTGATCATGCATGCCAAAGAACGATGGGAAGAGAAGAAGGAAGAGCGTAAAAAGAAATTTAAGGATAGAAGTAGCGGAGGAATGGTAAATGAAGAATGATATGTTATCTGCATTGCTCAAGTTTATATGTGTTTTCGCTGGAATGGTTACTCTCGTTTTCCTCATGTCATGCTCGGGAGTTTCGTTCGAGCAAATGGGAAGAATAACTAAAGGGATGACCCCTTTGCAGGCAGCCCAAAAGATTGGTTCGTCACCGTTGAAGACATTCGAGCTGATTGAGCCTATAGACGGGAAAAAAATTACGGTGCAAGCATATCGAGTATCTTATGGCGATTATAGGTCCGACTTCTATTTAACCTATATGGATGATCAGTTATACTACTGGGGTTGTCCTCATGAATACAATCGTTCGGAGAATGCGGTGTTGAATCAGATTGGAGAAAAGGCTTGCAAAATGTATGATGACTACACGAAAAAGCGCGAGCAAAAGCGAGAGGCTAAGAAATCTATTTGATTCAAAAAATACTTTCGTCATAGAGTGTGTAGAAGATTCCCTTGACGCCCCGTTCCTGCTCCAGCATGATTCACTTATATGTGTAGTATTTCCTGTTATAAATCACAGTTCTCGGCATTTCATTCTCTCACGAAGCCGCTGAAGAGTTAATGGAAGTTTACGAAACGCTTGACAATCAATTGTGGCTTTTCATTTCATTGAAATCAAAAAATAGGGGATGGTTTGTATGATGAAGCTTAAGATATTTTTTGCCTTGTGTTGCTGTTTCTTGTTGAATGCTTGCTACATGCATCTAACGAATAATCAACTTGCCATGCTGCATCGAGACATGACTCCTGATGAAGTGCACGAAATCACGAAACTCAATCCGCAAAGCGTTTATGAAATCACCTTGGGCGACACACTGTTTCACTTTCACAAGTACCAGATGAGATCAGGTTCGACACCAGTCTCCAGTCCGTATGTTTATTCAGGTTTTGGGCCAGATGGAATGGCTGCGGGATATGGTTACGGAAATGGGACCACTCCTGCATCAGTGGATTACTTTTTTCTATATCAAAATGGGAAATTGCTATTTTGGGGCTACCCGTATGAGTACAACCGTGAGGGTGATCCGGTGTTGAACAAGACGATTGGCTTGATGCGAGAGGACGCGAACAAATACCTGATCATTGATAATACGAGAAATGATGAAGATGACGAAGACGATGAATGGTAATAACATGGGAGACCATGAATGAAGAAAATGCTCAAACGAAATCTGTTTGTTTTGGTAATACTTGTTTTGATCTCAATGCTTGTTTCTTGTGCCGTTCTCAGAATAGAAAATTTCTCGGATTTACATAAAGGAATGTCGAAGAAAAAAGCGATCGAAGCGATTGGAAGCGCCCCTGAAAACGAATATGTGCTCGAAGACAAGATCGACGGGAAAGATGTTGTGGGGCTTCACTATATTGTCTCACAAGGGCAGCAGAATATAATGTGGATCGTTATTATTCCCATCCCATTGAAAGGAAGTGAGCACGACTCGGATTACTTCTTGCTGTTTGCGGATGGAAAGCTGCTTTCATGGGGTTATCCTCATGAGTTTCAGAGAAGCCATGATCTATTCATCAGCGAAGCTGGCACAAAACTTATGGAACAACATTTGATGCCGAAAGACATGAGAAAGAAAAAGGCAGTTGAAGATTCATCTCCTGAATCGACAGAATAAATAGGAATATATGCCATCTATATCAATTCTCGTTGCTCATGATTAACGATCGTCACCTTTTTCCTTGACGCCCCGTTCCTGCTCCAGCATGATCCACAGCGATGCGTAGAATATCAAGCCAATTCCTGGCAATCATATTGCTGATTTTTCCGCTGTGCTCCGACGCGGTGGATAACGTCTTTCCGCTGGATGACGCGTACGTGCGTCCGTGGGAGCTGTTGCCCGAAATCCGTGAGATTGTCGGGATCAATCCCGAGATTGCCTCCTGGCGAATCATCGGAACCAGCGGGACGGCCCTGCGCCCCATATTCGCCATCAAGATATCCGACCACGTAACGCTTTCCGAACCGTACAAGCCGAAACTGCTCTTCGTAGGATCTCACCAGTCGGAAGAAGTGATCGGCATCGAGGTTGTTCTGGAGAACGCGCGAAAGACCATCGAGGCCTACGGAGTCGATCCGTTTCTTACGGAGATGATCGAACGCTATGAACTGTGGTTTGTGCCAACGATCGATCCGGAGGGATTCTGGCTGGTAAATGGGGGCGAGTATCAGTTCACGCGCAAGAACAACACGGATACCAACTGGAATGGAATCTTCGAGCCCTACGAGGACGGCGTCGACCTGAACAAGAATTATCCCTTCAACTGGGACGTCGGTGAATCGGACCGCGTGGGGAGTCACTACTACAAGGGAACCGATCCCGCGTCGGAGGCGGAGGTACAGGCCATGATGGCTTTCTGCGAGGAGAAACGGTTTGCCGCCGCGATTTTCTACCACAGCTCCGCGTCCGGCAACTACTCCGAGCGCGTTTTCTTCCCCTGGCGCTGGGAGAACGATCTTTCACCGGACTACTGCGGGATCAGGAACCTGGCCCAGGCCGTCGCCGATGAACTCCCACGTGATTTCACCCCCGGCTACTACACCGTCCACATCTGGAACAACTTCCGTAACGGTTACGCGAGGGACTACGTCTATTCTAAATATCAAACCTGGCCGCTCACGATTGAATCGGGCGGGAATTCCTCCTACGGTTTCGGAATCATCCAGCCGCCGGATTCGCTTCTTTCAAAGCATCTTCGTTCACACTGGCGCGCCTATCGGGCCTTTCTGCACCATGTCGATGAACATCTTCTGATCATCCGCCTGGTCGATTCGCAGGGTGAGCCGTACAGGGGTCTCTCCGCAAGGATCGTCGAGCGTTATCACCCGCAGCTTGAGGCGTTGCAGTCCAACGAGGGTGGCTACATCTTCAGATTGCTGGAACCAGGCCGGTACACGCTTGCAAGCGGGGGGGAAACGTATCCGCTGGTGAAGCGTGAAGGCGCAACCTATCGGGAGATTGTGCTATCGCAGAAGCGAAAGGAGATCAGCCGGAAGCTATTCCTGACACTGCATGAATTGGGACTCGATCACTATCCCGAGCGCAACGATTTCCTTCCGGAAACAAGGCGCTACAGGCTGGATCACTTGAATCACCACGACGTGTTCGTTTTCCACCCCGGGATGAAACTGAAGCTGACGGCGTTCCCGGGCCGCTCCGTGAAAAAAATCCGTATGAAGTTGCTCGGGGATGATACCGATACGCCACTTCGGATGCAGGTCACAATCTTTGCCGATATGAGGCGGGTTGTTGATAGGATTGTGATATACGAAGGGAAAACGATGTCGTTCCGTCTGAAAAAGCCGATGGAAATCGAAACATTGCGCGTTATTATTGAACAACTGGACAAAAAACCGTATCGGATGTATAAGTGGCAGAGAAGGAAAAACTTCAGGCAGGATGTCTTCTACTCTCACTGGGAAGAGCTGAAAGGCAAGGGAATTGGGGTACGCATAGACTATGACTGATATCAATCGAATACAACACATATTCGAGATTCGCGCGATCGTGCGAAATGCCGGCGAGATTGTGAAAGAAAACTTCGGCAAGGTAGACCGCTACGATACCAAAACCACGCAGTTCGATCCGGTTACCGCGATCGACAAGGCGGTCGAGAGATTCCTCATGCAGGCGTTTTCGACGCTGATACCGGAGAGCGGGTTTCTCGCCGAGGAAACGGCAAGCGAAATGAAGGACGCGGAATATCTGTGGATCATCGATCCCATCGACGGTACGACCAATTTCCTGCATGGATTTCCCTTTGTTTGCATATCGGTTGCTCTCTACATCGCGGGAAAGCCATATTATGGGATCGTTTTCGATCCGATACGGAACGAGTTGTTCGAAGCGGCTCCCGGTGCGGGAAGTTTTCTCAACGGATCGGGTATCTCCGTGTCGAAAAACACGCGACTCGATCAATGCCTGCTCGCCACGGGATTCCCTTACGATTACGCGACCAACGAGGAGAACAATTTCAGATATTTCCACCACTTCCATCAGCGCGTGCAGGGAATCCGGAGACCGGGCAGCGCGGCGCTCGATTTATGCTGCGTGGCTTGCGGAAGGTTCGACGGTTTCTGGGAATGGCGGCTGAATCCCTGGGATGTCGCCGCGGGAAAACTGATCGTTGAGGAAGCGGGTGGCGTGATAACAAATTTTGAGGGCATGGAGCACGAATTGAGCGATGCCAATATCCTGGCGGCCTCACCGGCTATCCATCCGTTGATGATGCGTGAAGTAAAGATATTGCTCGCGAACAGGCAGGAATGAGAGATGAATAAAATCGCCGGCTTGCTCGGAAGAAGCTACCGCCGATGGCATTTCGCGCTTCTCGTGGCTGTGCTGCTGACCAGCGTGTCTTATTGGGTGTACCGAACCCCCATGTATCAGGTGCTGGAACGGAAGGTTGAGGATATCCATTTCAAGATGAATGACGCAATCCCCGATTCGAGCATCATCCTGATTGCGATCGACGACAACTCGCTCGATTTTACGCGACAGAGTCACCTTCCCTGGCCGTGGCCTCGCGATATCTGGCAACCGGTTCTCGAGCTTTTTGAAGATGCCGGCGCCAGGAATATCATGTTCGACCTTCAGTTCACGGATCCCGATTTCGATCGGGCGGAGACGTACGCCGACGAGACGGACGGCATTTTCGCGGATGCGATTCGCGCCAAGGGCGACGTGATTCTCGGCGTTCAGCTTGTGCCGGAGGAGACGACGATCCCGGGCGATGTCACGCGATTCTGTCAGGATCCTACGGATGTCGTTGCGGAATACCGTTATCGCGGCATGCTCGATCCCATTCCGGTACTTAGAGAGGCTGCTTTCCGGCTGGGCGTGATCAATGTGGAGCCGGACGAAGACGGGATAATACGGCGAATTCCGCTCTACTATCAGGTTAATGATGTTGTGCTTCCCCAATTGGCCCTGGCCCCCGTTTGCGATGCCGATGGCGACGTGCATGCGGAGCGGAATGGAAAGTATCGCCTGTTCTGGTATGGAAGCGGGGGTGTGGACGGTGCGTTCGGGAAGCAGTATATCTCGATGTGCCATGTGCTGGCTATTGCGCGCAGGCACATGATCCATGCCGGCAGAGAAGTGGATTCCGAGACGCAAGCATTGATGAATCGCCTGCGCGGTAAATACATCATTATCGGTACGACAGCGGGGGGATTGTTCGACCTCAAGCCAACTCCGACGGACCGGATTTTCCCGGGAATGGAGATATGGGCGACGGCGTTGAGCAACTATCTTCAGAAGGACTTTGTCTATGTTCTGCCGGTTTGGCTGCATCTTCTTCTTCTCGTAGCCATCGCTTTCGGCGTGTATTTCAGCTTTGCCAGTCTCGAACAGAGGGTGGTGATGCCTCTGGTGATATCCATCGTGGCGATCGTTCTATTCAGCGTGGCAAGCTGGAGGCTTTGGAACCTCTTTTTGCCGGTGGTGTCCATCCTGAACACGTTCTTGATATCGTACATCATTATCGCCACCATGCACTATTTGCTGGAGGGAAAGGCCAAGAGGCAGATTCGCACGGTGTTTGGCAGATACCTGAGTGAAGAGGTCGTGAAAGAGCTCATGCGTGATCCGGAGAAAGTCGAGATGGGGGGTGAAGAGATCGAGGCAACGGTGTTCTTCTCCGACATCGCGAATTTCACCACCATTTCCGAGGACTGCGCTCCGAAGCAACTGGTCAGCCTGCTCAACGAATATTTCGACCACTTCATCGAAATCCTGATGAAGCAGAAGTGCATGCTCGATAAATACACGGGCGATGGACTGATGGCGTTGTTCGGGGTACCGTTGTACCGGAAGGATCACGCTATTGCGGCTTGCAAGGTAGCGCTGGAGCATAAGCGATTCAGCAAAAAGCTTGTGGAAGATATCGGTATCGATGCAACGCGCGATTTGCATTTGAATACGCGAATCGGGATCAACTCGGGGCGGATCATCGCGGGTAACATTGGGTCGGTCAAGCGGATGGATTATACTGCGATCGGGGACGATGTGAATCTCGCTGCGCGTCTGGAAGGCGTGAACAAGCTCTACCACACTTCGATCATGATCAGCGGATCGACCTACGAGTTGGTGAAGGATCACATCAGGTGCAGGGAACTTGACACGATTCGAGTCAAGGGTAAAGATAAGCCGACAAAGATTTACGAAGTTCTTTCGATGATCGACGAAGATTACGATGACAGGCTGCTCGATCGCTACGCCGAGGCTTTGAAGCTCTATCGCGACAAGGCATGGCGGGAGGCCGGCGAAATTTTCAGGGAACTTTCCGAAGCGCCGTTCGAGGATGGGGCTTCGATGGAGATGCTAAAACGATGCGAGAATCTCATCGAGCGTCCCCCCGCCGAATGGGATGAAGTACACACTCTGGAGGTAAAATGAAAACGAAACTCATGCTTGTGTTCTTTATTTTAGGCATTGGACTTATACATGCCGAGGATATTACCATCAAAAGGATTCGCTCATACCTGCGTGAGGGGCCGGGTTCATACTACAGAGTAATTGCCGAGTTGCCCGTTGGCCAGACATACGAGATCGAAGAGAAGATGGATCGTTGGGTAAAGATCACCTGCGATGGTGAAACCGGATATGTCTCGGAACGAGCCGGAATAGAAGCAAAGGGGCGTAATGCCATCAACCAGTTGGGCAGCGATGTCCCATCCATACAGGTCTCCCGTCACGGGATGTCTGCCGGCGCAAAGGGCTTCTCGGGAAAGGTGGCGAGTCTGCACGGTGGGAGCGTTCAGGGCGTTGAGCAGATGCTCAAGTACAAGGTCAATCTGACGAAGTACGGAAATTTCGCGCTCCGGGGTAAAAACGATTATCACATCATTGCGAGAAATCAACCGACGATACCGCCAAGCAGCGTGCCGGAAAACTACTCCGGGCAGGAGGAAGTTATCGGCTTGACGCTGGCATCTTCGGTGATCGAGAAATACGGCTTGCTGGATGACGATGTCTGGATGAATTACGTGAATTGCCTGGGTAATTACGTGGCGAGCAACAGCGACGGATACGATCACGAGTTCAGATTCTTCATTCTGGATATTCCCGAGGCCAACGCGTATGCCTTCCCGGGAGGGATCATTCTGATAACAAAAGGATTGCTGGAGCTTACGGAAAACGAGGCCGAGCTTGCGGTTACGCTGGGACATGAGATCGCGCACATCAACTGTTTTCACGGCCTGATCGAGATGGAGAAGCGGAAAAACCTGATCAAAGGCGATGACGCGTTCGCCGAGCTGGATCAGGAGACCGGAGATTCCTGGGACGAGCATGACAAGTATCTGGAAAACGAGTTGGAGAACGATCTTTTCAACATATACGAAAAGCTTGTGGAGGGCCGCCTGGACGAATACGAGCAGGAAGCGGATCATCTGGGGATGATCTACGCAGCGCGCTCAGGGTACGATGCTTTGGCGCTGGGTGACGTTCTGCAACGCTTGCAAAGCGCTCAGTGCAACAACGAGCACATGCGCTCGGAGATCGTGGCGCGGCGTATCGGGTGGTTCGAGGAATCGAAGCGAGAATTTGCCGGTTTGCGAAATGAGCAGATCAATCAGGAGCGGTTCAACGAGAAGCAAGCGCAGTCACCCTTGAGATAGAGAGGGTGAGGTAGCCCAAGTCGGTAATCGTGGCATCTTCGCCCGATCTCCCTTTTCGCGTGGATATACCACGACTCCGTGAAATTTGTGATGTAGATGAACAACTCCGTCGTGAAACACCACGGCGAAAAGGGAGATCGAACCAATCTGCTCACGATGATGGATGTTGGCAATGTTTCACTGTCTCGAAACCAACATGACAATCAAGGGGCTATTAATTGGGGAGAATTTATGAGTAATTCCATCAAAGCATATTATGATACGAACTTGTTCAGAAATTTTGTTGAAGGAAATGCAGGATCGATTGAACTGAAGATTGACGATATTGCAGGGCTTTTTTCCCTGACAGGGAATGGAACATTAAAATCATATTACTCTGCTGCTCACATCGATGATATACAGGGTTGGAATGATGTAAAAAAACGAGATACATGCAGAATCATTACAGCCCTTACCTATGATATTTATTTATATTATGATTATATTGATAATGAATTCAAAGTTGAGTTTTTATCCCCATTGTCAGAGATTGAACGAGTCAATGAGTCGAATGCAGTCGGTTTGGTGTTTGATGATATATTCAATGATCTCGGTGAGTTAGGGGATAATTTGAGGAAAACATTGAAATCGATTGAGTTGAGTAAAGAAATGTTGGCGTTTAGCAGAGTTTTCCTTTCAGATGGAGAGGAAGAGCTTATTCAACAAAATATTCCTAGAAATGTCTATGATTTTGCAAAACAATCGTACGAAGTTAATCAAGGGCGAATGATTGATTTAATAAAATACAAGGCCATGAGGCATATGCTCAGGGATTTAGACTCAACATCGAAAAAACATCTGAGTAGGCTTAGAAATGATATTGACAGAGGTAACTACAATAAATTCATAGAATATTGGAACATACTTGCTGATGCTGCAAAACCAATATTGAAGTCAGCCTTAGATCATTTCACTCTAATGTTCAATTTTCTTGATTATATAGGTCTTGGATCGGAAAAAACACCAATGATGAATTTAATATCTGATGCTCATCATACTGCTTATGCAGTTGTCTGTGATTCTCACTATTTTGTGACAGATGATAAGAGGTTGACAAAGAAAGCTGATGTAGCATACAAAATTTTCGGCAAGAATTGCGAAATTATGAATACCATCCAATTTATACAAACAATGAAAGAAAAATTCCCATCTCAATGGCCAGAGCCAGGAAGCAAATCCTAGGAAAACAACAGACTATTAGAACTCAATTCTTCTCTGGCTGACCGGTCCGTAGGATCTTCTATGTATGGGGCAGATGCCGTGTTGTTCGATCGCGATCAGGTGTTCGCGTGTGGGGTATCCCTTGTTGGTATCGAAACCGTAGTGCGGGTATTTGGCGTGGAACTCTTTCATGATGCGGTCACGCGTGACCTTGGCGAGGATCGAAGCGGCTGCGATGGATGCATAACGACCGTCGCCCTTGATAGCCGGTTCGGCAGGGAATGGGAAACCTTTGGGTAGGCGATTCCCGTCGATCAGGCAAAACTCGGGTTCCGTATCGAGTCCGACTGCAGCCAGCGTCATTCCGTGCATTGTCGCGGCAAGGATGTTCATTTCATCGATGGTTTCGGGTGATATCTCCACAATTTTGTAAGCTCGGGCCTTTTCTTTAATTTCCTCGAAGAGCATCTCCCTTTTAGCTTCGGAGAGCTTTTTCGAGTCGTTTAATCCCATGATTTCGATTTCGGGATCCAGAATGACGGCCGCGACGAGTAACGGGCCGGCGAGAGGGCCTCGTCCCGCCTCATCGATTCCGGCGATGAAGGCGTATTC
Organism: Cloacimonadales bacterium (SeqCode); assembly: GCA_963666875.2. Taxonomy (GTDB): domain Bacteria; phylum Cloacimonadota; class Cloacimonadia; order Cloacimonadales; family JAIOQZ01. The sequence continues at coordinate 13,187 of CAXXPU010000010.1, read as the reverse complement.
CGGAAACTCGTTCCACTCAGTGCGGTAGCGGATCAAGGTTTCTCCAGCACGAAGAACAGGCGGTCGTACGATTCATCCAGCTTTTGAGAAGGCGACTGCATGAGGTTTCCTGGCTTGTCGATCGAATAGATTCCCAGGAGATTAAACGGCGATTTCCCGATCCGGTCGAGTACGACGGATGTAGGGAAGATGCACTGGCGGTGAACCTCGTCGTTTCGCTGGTAGAAGAATCCACGATTCTGGAAGAAAGTCAGGCTGGTGATTTGGTTCTCCTCTTTCGCGTCGAGTTCGCTCGTATGGACCATGTAGCAGGTTCCGTTATCCTCGATGTTGACGAAGCCGTCGAAGTTATCGCGGCAATTGCGGATGGTGGTGATGTCGAAGATGAGGATTCCCTGCGGAATAAGGGCGTTATGGATGTGCTCGAGCGTAATGCCGATCTCCGATTCGCTGGAGAGGTAGTTCAGGCTGTCGAACATCATGATTGCGAGATCGTATCCCGAGCGTTTCAGCGGATCGAGCATATCGTGCCGGAAGAGGTTGGGCTTGAACTGCTTCCGCGAGGCGTTTTTCACCATGGAAACAGCCAGATCGCAGGCATCGACTTCGATACCACGCCTTACCAGGCGGCATGCGATATTCGCGGTTCCGCAGGCAAGCTCGATGACTTTCTTCGGGCTGCGCTTGCGCAGTTTGTTGTACTGGCTGAGGATGAGTTTCACCCACTCGTTGTATTTCACGTGAGCCATGTATTGATCGTAGAATGGGGCGAAGGCGTCGTAAATCGGCACGAAAACGACGTCTTTCTCGATGAGCGCGCGTTCGGCAAGGCGTATCGCGTATTCCAGACTGCCCTCTCTGGCAGAGTCCTGGCCGGCGATATCGAATGCCGTACCGTGATCGACCGACGTGCGGACAAAGGGGAGTCCCAGCGTCATGTTCACGCCGCGGTTGGCATGGACCATCTTGAAGGGGATCAACGCCTGGTCGTGGTACGCGGAGACGATCATATCGTATTGGGTAGCCTTTGTGGAGAAGAAGGTGTCGGCCGGGAATGGGCCGTCGATCGCGATGCCGTCTTTTTTTAGGATGGCGATCGCTTCTTCGAGCATGGCTTCTTCCGTTCCGAACGCCCCGGATTCCCCGGCGTGCGGATTCACGCCCAGCATGGCAAACTGCGGGTGATCGATCAATTTCGTGGTATTCAGGTAGATGATCCTGAGCTTGTCGACAATCGTTTCCAGGTTGAGCTTGTGACCTACTTCGCACAGTGACACATGCGTTGTGAGCAGCGCTACGTTGAAGTGATCGCCCCAGAACGACATGACCACTTGCTCCGGGTCTTCTGCGAAGAACTCGGTGTGCCCGATAAAACCGGGATCAGTCTTGCGGATTTCATGTTTGGAGATCGGGCATGTAACGACGCCCTGAAGCTGGCCGTTTTTCAGGTCATCGCGGCAGCGGGAAAGGATGTCGTGTGAGTTTTTCCCTGACGCTTGTGAGGGCTGACCGGGAAGAATCGATTCGTCCACGATGGGAATGTGGTAGAGCGCTCCAGGCTCGATGGCATCTTCAATACGATCGATGCGGATGGCTTGCGTCCCGTCCTCGTAATCCGGCAATGAGCCGTAGACGATGTAGCAAAGCTCTTCGCGCAATGGATAGAACTGCAGGGCTTTCACTGCGATTTCCGGCCCTATTCCGGCGGGATCGCCGGTGGTGATGGCAAGTCGTATCATTTCTTGTCGCTCGATCCGGGTGTCGTGATGGGTTTGCCTTCAGCGCACATGGGGCATTCTTCCGGTTCCCACGACGGGATATCCAGTTGCAGCAGCGATTCCAGTGGCATATTGAGCTTGAGTTTCCCGCAGGAACGATCGACCAGAAGGCCCACGGCGACGACTTCGATTTCGCGCTTTTCGAGAGCTTTGTTGACTTCCAGGATGCTTCCGCCGGTCGTGGAGATATCTTCGATCACGATTGCAGTCTCGCCTTTTCGGATAGGGAATCCGCTACGGATGGTCATTTCTCCGTCCTTGCGCTGCGCGAAGACGAATCGCTTGCCCAATATCTTCGCAACTTCGTATGCCAGCACGATACCGCCCATGGCAGGTCCCACGACGATATCGGGATCGTATTTGCGCAGTCGCAACGCGAGTTCGCGGCAGAGTACGGCGACCTTTTCGGGGTGGTGAATCAGGCGGATTTTCTCGATGTATCGATTGCTGTGGCGACCGGAGGTTAGCTTGAAGTGGCCTTCCAGAAGCGCTCCGCTTTCCTGCAGCAGTGCGATGATCGAATCGTTGTTGAGCAGCGTTGCGAAGTTCTCTTCTTCATCGTCATTGCATTCCTGATCCTTGCATTCTTCAAACCGCTTCAGGATGGCAAGCGCTTCCTGCTCCTGGTCGGGCGGGATTTTCAGGCTGATGCCCATGCCTACCGAGCTGAGCGATGGGTATATCCCGATAATGTGCTCATCGGTCAGGACGGCTTCGATTCCGCTGTCCTTGAGCAGATTCAGGGCCAGGGTGGCTTCGACATCGTTGTCGAACTTGCGCAATGTAATGAATTCCATACGTGCTCCTTCTCCGCGTGATTGCTGAATCTTTCAGCGCCGGATATTCAGGGAAAGAATTATCGGTAAGAGGATGCTGTCAATCCGTTTTTCTGCAAAAGGGTATTCAGCCATTTTGATTTGTCTGCATGTGATTAGCTTGACGAATATGAGAAGTGGATTTCGATAATCTGGAAAACAAGAAATCAGGAGAAATCTATGGTTATCACACTCTGTTATGACAATTCGACGATCGACGACCGCCTGACTCCGGCCTGGGGCTTTGCGTGCGTGGTGGAAGTGCACGGCAGGAAAATTCTCTTCGATACCGGCGGAAATGGTAGGATTCTTCTCCATAATCTCAGGCGATTGGACATCGATCCGTCTTCTTTCGACGATATTTTCATATCGCATCCGGATTTCGACCACATCGGGGGACTTTCGCATATCCTTAACGAGAACTGCACGGCGATCGTGCATAATCCCAAGTCATTTCGCGGAGTACGATATAATAATGAGGTGAAGTATTACGATGTTCCCGCGATGCTGCACGGTGGAATCTTCACAACAGGTGAGCTGGGCAGCCGCGAGCAATCGATGATTGTAGAGATCGATAACGGCGTTGTTATCGTTATCGGGTGCTGCCATCCTGGGCTGGCGCAGATTCTTGATGTTGTGGCAGAACTGGGCGAGCAGATGTATCCCGGGGAAGGTTTCGGGAAAACATCGGTTGTTGGCGGTCTGCACGATTTCAGCGACTTCCAAGTCATCGAGCGAATCGACAGGATTTGCCCGACTCACTGCACGCAGCATCTGGAAGAGATCAAGCGGCTGTTCCCGGGAAAATACATTTCCGGTGGAGCAGGCAAGACGCTCCGATTCGAGTGATCTGCCAGTCCAGCGCGGCGGGGCGGCGTGTGCGCTGCGCGCACCGAAGGTTCCCGATGTTGCTTGGGGCAAAGCAACATCGGGAGCATTCGAGGACGCCTCTGGCGTCCTACGCCGCCCCGCCGCGCGGTCGTCGAGTTCATTCGAAGTTCAAGCAGTATCCAAAGAAAAAAAAAGGCTCTGCAGCGAGAGCCTTTTTCTTTACAGAGGTATATCTTAGAAATTGTATCCGATTCCCAGTGTATAGGAGAAAATATCGAAAGACTGGGTTCCAGGACTGTTTGTGTGGTCTGCCGTCTCATCGAGGTCGCGCTCTTCACCGAAGAGATATTCGATACCGAAGTCGGCTGTGATATTCTTCATACCGAATCCGAATCCGCCGGTGACAGCATGATAGGTAGTTGAGGGGAAGAGGATGTTTGCGGTTTCGTCCGGAGCTGGGGCCGGATCGTAGTAATAGCCGAGGCGTCCCTTGAACATCTCGTTGATGGTATATTCGCCACCGAGACGGATTTGCACGCAGTCTTCCCAGTCCATTTTAGTTTTCTCGGTCCCCGTTTGGCCACTAATCGTCATATCTGTATCGAGCGTTTCAATTGAACTCCAGTTGGTGTACTGAAGATCAAAAGCGACCAGCAGGTTTTCCATTACCTTGTAAGATGCGCCCAAGCCAATCCACATGGGCCATTCAATCTTGCGCTCCACGTCCATCTCTACTTTCTGATCAATCTCGGGAACGCCATCGCCGTTAAGGTCGTTCGAAACCATTGTAACGGTTCCGTCGCCCTCGAAAGTCACTTCAACCGGGGTCTTAAAGGTAAAGCCGATTTTCAGGTCATCCATGGGTTTGTAGTTTACTCCGAGAGCAGCGCCGTAACCAGTACCTTCGAGGTCGTCGGAATACTGGCTATCGAGAAGCGCATCTTCTTCCGTGGCGTATGGATTGAAGTTGTCAATCATGCTAACGCCGCGATCCATGGTCATGGTTCCCCAGTAAATGCAACCCGCGAGTCCGACGGAGAATTGCTCGTTGATCTTGTAAGCAAAAGCCGGAGATATGTTCATAACACCAAGACGGCTTTCCCAATCGTATGTTTTTCCGTAGAAGAGGTTTGGGTAAGTGCCAGATGCATCTGTGGGGCCGCCGCTGAGTCCCGCCATCTTGCTCCCGTCGTACTCAGCGCCAACGCCAGCGATGCCGTATGCGGCAAAGCCGATCGACATTTTCGGATCGAGACCGTAGTTGAAGAAAAGACCGGGATTCAGATAGTGGTTGTCTTCCGTATCGACATCAATGTTTGCTGCATCATATTTATAATTACCCGGAAGCATGATGTCGGTGAGACCGAGGCTCAGTTTGGTTCCCTGACCGGCAAGCCCTGCTGGATTCCAGTGGATGGCGCTTACGTCGTCATCGAGGGAAACGCCCGTACCGCCCATACCGAATGGACGCGCGCCGATACTGTTCAGGCTGAGCCCGTTAGCCATCAAACCAGCGATAGAAAGCACGCTGATTACTACAGTCCAAAATATACACTTTCTGCGATTCATAGATCCTCCATTTCATTGTTGATTTAATTGTGACAAAGTGAAGACAGGCTAATTTTCTTGTAAAGAAAAAATGAATGCGACTCAATTAAATGAATCACCATTCATTTCTGGAACTGGAGAGGCCGTGCCGCCTGAGGCGGGGGAGTTTTGGGAGTGAAACAAACGGATAAATGATGCGTTGGGAAATATGAGAGTCAAATGCGTAGGTTTCCCTTGACAGGTTAAAAGATTATGATTGAATTGACGAAAGAAAAAAAACGTAAAGGAGAGGTGAAAATGGTTCGTACAATAACCGTGGCATTCATCGCCGTAATATTACTTACGCTGCTGCTTTCCGCTTGTGCGGCTCCTCCTCCTGTGACGCAGGATCAATACGATACTGCATTGCAAGGAGCCCAGGAAGCTGAAGCGAGAGCAGACCAGCTTGAACAGCAGAAGGATTCTCTTCAAGACGAGAAATCAACCAAAGCTTCGGAGCTGAGAAGCCTTAAAGCTTACCAGCAGGAACTTCAGGCGGAAGGGAACTAAGGGGGCAACATGAAGAAGTACATACTTGCAATATTCGTATTTTGCATGCTGGTTCCGATGCTCTTCGCTGAATTCACCTATCTTAGTGAAGAAGAATACAAGGAACTCTCCGGCAAGGAACGCAAGGTTTATAACGATAACCTCGTAAAAGAAATGGAACTGCTCCAGCAGCGCAAAGCCGACGCAATCGCTCGCGCAGAACGCTTAGAGCAGGAGATTGGAACGCTTCGCGACGACATCAGCAAAAACGATGCAGAGTACGAAAACGTGAAGCAGGAAATCTATGATTTTCTCGGTGTTTCAGCCGCGGACCTTCCTCAGATTCGTCGCAAACTCAGCTACTACGGTTCGAAAATCGATAACTGGAACCAGCTTGCCGATTCCGAACTCTGGGACGCTAAGAAAGCCGTGACCGAGTTGATCGCTGAATACAACGATTACCGCGAATCGAAATATGGCAAGATGCCGGATGTCCGCCAGGAATTCTCCGATCTGGACAACCGAATTGCCGGCCTCGAATCCGACCTCGAACGCGCGAAACCGAAATACTTCGAAGACGAATATACCGTGAAGACAGGCGACAGCCTCGCGAAAATCTCCGGATACAGCTTCATCTACAACGATCCTTCGAAGTGGGGCATCATCTACCGCGCGAACCGCGACAAGATCAAAGACCCGAATCTGATCTACAAGGATCAGATACTCAACATCCCTCGCGGCAAGCCCTATAGCTGGAAAGTATGGAAAGGCGAAAGCCTCTGGAAGATCGCTTCCTATCCTGAAATCTACGGAAAAGGCAGCGAGTGGCCTCGCATTTACCGCGAGAACCAGGATAAGATCAAGGATCCCAACCTTATCTATCCGAATCAGCAGTTCTCAATTCCTCGCTAAACAAAAATGTGACTCAAATATTTAGAGAGCCTCTCCGTCTCCGGGAGGCTCCCTTTTTCTTTTGAGAATCCTCTTCATCTATGAAGTCTACGAATATTCAAATAATATCCATTATCCTGGCTGCGTGCCTGCTTTCGGCACTGTACCTGATTTTCAAGCCGGGCGAATCAGCTTCCATTTTCCGGGACGTAAAAATCGGACAGGTGGCTGAAAGGGATATCATCGCGCCATTTTCCTACACGGTATACAAGGATGCCGCCCAACTCGAGGCAGAAAGAAACGCCGCAATTCAAAGCGTCAAGCTGATCTACCGCATAGACGAACGTACCAATTTCGACATCCTCAAGAAACTCGATTCCGTGTTTGTACGCCTGAATGAGCTCTTTAACGAGAAGAGGTCGTCTGAAGAAATCCAGACAACGCTTGCGGAAGAAGGTTTCGCGTTGTCCATCGATTCCATCGAGTACCTGAAGACGCAGTTGAATCGTTCATCCATGATGAATTTCCTGACGAACCACATCCACCGGACCCTCAAGATCGGCATCTATCCCGACGACTACCCGGAAGAATCCATCTCGCTGCTTCGTAACAACGAAATCAAGTCATACACGCTCAGGAAGCTCTATTCCCTAAGCGAAGCCAAAGAGAAGATCACGCAGAAAATCAGGAACATGGTGCAGCAGCGAACAGTGGTGGAACTGCTGGATCAGGTACTAACGCAAAACATCGTGGAAGACCAGAAGACGACCGAGAAGAAGCGCCAGGAAGCCGCGGATGAAGTGAGTAACGTGATCGCGCAGGTGCTCAAGAACGAGAAGATTATCAGCAAAAACCAGCGCATCACGGAAGACGACTACCGCAAACTGATCGCGATGCCGTCCGATCCCGGAACCGCCGATAGCGCCAAAAACCTCAGCGCGTACTCTTCGACGTTGGGGATATTCATCTTCAACCTGTTCATCATGTTCTCTTTCTACCTGATTCTCAAGACCTATTTCCCGCAGGACATGAAGTCCACGACGCGCCTCCTGATTCTCATCGCATCGATCCTGATCACGATCCTTCTCACCATCATTCTCAAGCGATACGCTCACCTGAACGAGCTACTCGTACCGATGGCGTTTGGGCCGCTGTTTGTCGCCACGATCTTCAATCCCAACATCGCTTTCATCTACAATTTCTACCAGATGGTGTTTGTCGCGGAGTTCAACGGATGGCAGTTCATCCATCCGCTGACCATGACGCTGGCCATCCTGGGTGCGCTGCTTGCATTGAAGAAAGTTCGTACTAAATTCGCGCTGCCCGTGTTATTCTTCAATCTCGCGATACCCTTCGTTATCATTGCGTCGGGCAGTTTCATGATCCGGAGCAGCGACTGGGAGCAGCTTGCCAAGCAGATTCTCTACGGCTCGATCTCCGCGCTGATCTCCGTGCTGATGGTCGTGTTCATCACACCGTTCATTCAGCGCAGACTGAAGATGGCGACCCGGCAGGTGCTGCTGGACTTGCTCGATTTCAACAACCCGCTTCTCAAGAAGCTCGCGGAAAAAGCGCCGGGCACCTATTCGCATTCACTGATCGTGGGGAACCTCGCGGAAAGCGCGGCCGACGCGATTGGAGCGAACTCCCTGCTCGCCCGTGTCGGGAGCTACTATCACGATATCGGGAAGATCGACAACCCACGCATCTTCATCGAGAACAACAGCAGGTCGGGGGAGATACACGACAGCATGGAAGCGGAGGAGAGCGCGACCCAGATCCGCGAGCACGTGGCAAACGGGATGACGATGGCGAAGCGGCATGCTCTGCCGACGGCGGTTATCGATATCATCAAGCAGCATCACGGAACCAGCCATATACGCTACTTCCTGGATAAGGCGAGAAAGACGAATCCGACGGTCGATGAGAAGAAATTCACCTACTACGGGCCGCTTCCGCAAAGCAAGGAGGCAGCGCTCGTAATGATTGCGGACATCGTCGAATCAACCACGAAGTCGCTCAAGTCCCCCACCGGTGAGGCGATCAAGAAGACGCTGGACGATACCATCGTTCGGCTCATTCGCGACGACCAGCTCAAGGACGCCCCCATCACGCTCAAGGAGCTGGAAACGGTGAAGAGCTACATGCTGCCGATTCTCAAGGGTGTTTACAGCATGCGCATCGAATACCCCGAGGACGACGAGGATTGATCATGCTGAATATCGAGAATCATACATCGTACGAACTGGACGAAGAGGGCTTTGTTCGGGCCTTCAATCTGTTTTGCGACGAGGAAAATATTGACAGAAAAAAAGAAGTGAATCTATTATTCGAGACTGGACCGGAAATGCAGGCGTTGAACCGGAGATACCGCGGCGTGGATCGAAACACGGATGTTCTATCATTCGGGTACGATCAGCCCGATCTGCCAATCCTCGGCGACATCGTCATCGATATTGCTTGGGCGGATTCCCGCAAGTCGGAACGTTCGTTGCAAGACGAACTGGAGTACCTGTTTCTGCACGGCTTGCTGCATCTGGCCGGTTACGACCATGGAAGCCGGTCGACAAGAGAAGAAATGGACCGGAAGCACCAGATAATCTGGAACAAAATGAAGGAGTGAGACACCCGAGGTGGAAGAAAGTTTTTTGCATTTGGCAGGCATCGTTCTCTGCTTGATCCTTTCAGCCTTTTTTTCAGGCTCAGAGACGGCCTTCTTTTCACTATCCAAAATACAGCTCAAGAAGATCGAAAAGAAAGGCAGCGCCGCCGGACACAGGGTCTTCAAGCTGTTGCAAAGTCCCCGCAAACTGTTGATAACCATTTTATTCGGAAACACGATCGTCAATATCGTCGCTGTTTCGCTGGCCGCGATTGTGACCATCCGCATCAGCGATGGAATTGCAGGCGGCCATTACAAAGAAGTCATGCTGCTGCTGGAAGTGATCGTGATGACGATTATCTTGCTTCTGGTTGGAGAGATCACCCCCAAGCTGCTGTCGTTTTCCAAGGCGGAATCGATCGCCGAGTTTTCGGGCTTTTTCCTCAACATCATGATGATCGTACTGTATCCGATCATCAAATTACTCGAGTGGATCAGCATTATCTTCGCGCGTAAGGAAGTGATTAGGGATCACCATAACTCCCACATCACATCCGAGGACATTCGCAATCTGATATCGTCCAAGACGACCTATCATTCGCTGGACGAAAGCGAGAAGAAGATGATCGCGAATATCATCCGGCTCCCCTCGACGCATGCGAGTGAGATCATGATCCCGCGCGTGGACATCATCGGTATCGAACTCAACACGTCGATCGCGGAGCTCAAGCGGATCATCGGCGAGTCCGGGCATTCGCGAATCCCCATTTACAGGGGCATCATCGACGATATCGTGGGCTTTGTGTATGCGAAAGACCTCATCATGAACGACAACGTGACATCGATACAACGCTTGATGCGGAAGCCGGTGTTCGCCACGGAGAACATGAGCATCCAGAATTTGCTCAACTTCTTCAAGGCATCCAAGATCCACATCGCCATCGTGGTGGACGAATACGGCGGAACGGCCGGACTCATCACCCTCGAGGATATTCTGGAAGAGGTTTTCGGCGAGATCATGGATGAGCACGATAACGAGCTCCCGCGCAAGATAAAGGTCTCCAACGAGGAATTCATCCTCAGCGGGATGTACAATATTGCCGAGTTGAATGCCGAGTTCGGTCTCGACCTGGACGAAGATCAGTATGACAACCTGGCCGAGTTCCTGTACGACGAGTTCAACCACGTTCCCAAGAAGAACGAAAAACTCGATTACGGTAGAGCGATTTTCACCGTGGCCAACATCAAGAAAAACCGGATCAATTACGTTCGGATGAAATTGATCGAGAAGAAGGATGAAGAGTAGTTTTTTGCTCCTTCTACTTGTGTCTGTTTGTGTTTTTTTGCCTGGTGAAGAAATAGATTTCTCCATCCGGTATCTCGGTATCGGTGTCGTTGATGTTTGCATGGCTGATACCACGTTGCAGGAGTGTCGCCAGCTGAAGGTAACTGCGCTCTCGACAAGCCTTGCGGGGCTGTTCACGGAGATGGACAACACCTACATCTCCCAGTACCTTGGCGATTATCTTCCGCTACGCTACATCAAGAACATCAATCAGTATCGCTATCGGGAAGACCGTACGATATCGTATGATCGCCGGAACCTCTTGGCAATGCGTGAGAGCCGAATCGATTCCACGCTTTGCAGGCAGTACGGTATCATGGCGGATAGTCGCGATTTCTTTTCGGCGCTCTATTATCTGCGGAAAGCGGATTTTGATACGCTTAGATCGATGCCGCTGGACGCGAACGCACTGATCTGGACCGCGAATATCTCGATCGATGCTCGCGAGACGATCTCTACGATGTTCGGTAAAAAGGAAACGATAAAGGTGCGCATCGATTTCCGTCGCACTACAGACGGAAAGAAAGAACGAAGCGACATGCTTACCAACAAGCTTGTCGATGAAGAAGTCCCCATGTACATCTGGTTCACGGACGACAAACGGAGGCTGCCGGTAAAGGCGAAATTCGATTCGTCTCCCTTTCCGGTGACGTGGGCGATGACAGGATACCGCGAGTGACGATGGCCGGTAAACGCAAAGTTCGCGCCCTGACTTTCTGGGGCTGGTTTGCGATCATGATGATCCTGACATCTTTCCCAAAGCATCATAATCCGCCGACTCACATTATCGGGCTGGATAAGGTTGCGCATTTCGCGATGTTCGCCGTATTCTCGGTTCTTTATGTGCGATTCCGCGCCACGGGGACGAACGATACAAAGAAAATCCTGCGTGGATTACTGTGGATATCGGCGTTTTTGCCGCTCCTGGATGAGCTTCACCAGATTCCCATTCCGGGAAAGGCATTGTTCCGTGTGGGACATCCTGGCAGACTTGCTGGGCATGTGGGGGGTGGCCTTGTTTGTTTACTTGAGAGAGGAGAAGTATGGATATCAAAAATCCCATCATTCATAATATTTACCCCGAAGACGTTTGGAAATGGCAGGAGATCGAAAAGCGGATCCGGCAGGTGGCTGAACTCTACAATTTCAAAGAGGTCCGGATGTCGCTCTTGCAGGATCAGCAAGTGATCGAGAACATCATCAACAACTCGTTCGGGAAAGACGATGATCTGGATTTGTCCAACTTTTTCTATCTGATCAACGATGAACAGGGACTGGCCTTGCGTCCCGAAAATACGGTATCGATCCTCGAAGGGAAGATCGGTACGTTGGCCAAGGAGCAGGAACAACGGGTGTTCTATCATGGACCCGTTTTCCGGCGTGAAATGATGATACCTCTCTACCAGCAGGTGTATGAGGTCGGCTTTGAAATCATCGGCAATCAATCGCTTATCGCCGATGTCGAGATCATGAAGATCGCGTACAACCTTTGCCGGAAGCTCGGGCTCCCGGATCCGGAAATCCATCTGGCTAGCTATGGCTGCGATAAATGCCGCCCCCGATATATTGAAGCGCTGTACGATTTCCTGAAATCGCTCGACGCCGAACGTTGCGTCGATTGCAGCGGCGTGATTGTTTTCAATCCCTTCAAGATGACGAGCTGCGATCGCGACCATTGCTCGCAGGTTTCCGAATCCGCGCCTCACATCATGGATTACCTCTGCGATGACTGCGTGGATCACCTGGGCAATATCGAGAGGATTCTGCAAAATCTGATGATGGATTTCGTCATCGACAAGCAGGTTATGCGTCCCTTCGGATACTACAACCGCACGGTGTTCAATGTCCACGTCCCGCTGAACGACGAGGAGATCGTTGTGGGTGGCGGTGGAAGGTATGATCTGCTCTCGCAGAAAATTCGCAACGACTCGATACCGGCGGTCGGTTTTTCATTCGATCAACTGAAGCTGATCAAGATCATGGAGCAATATCATCGCTTCAGTATCGGCTCCAATGAGTTCAGCACGATGGTTTGCGCTCTGGACGACGGGCTTGGCTTGAACCTGTTGCAGATCGAGCAGGAGCTTCACGAAGAAGATTATCACACGGTTCTCGTGACGGACTGCACCAGCCTTAGCTGCGCACAGGGCAAAGGCGATGAAACAGAATTGCTCGCTTGCGATCGTATTGACCGAATCCGATTTACGACGCGGTAAGGCGTTATTGATAAACCTGCTGAAGGACTACGAGGAGCACATCAACCTGAGCGATATCCTGTCGATTGTCCAACGCACGAAAAAGGCCGTTGAGATCATCTGATACGAGAGGCGAAATGGACATCGGAAAGATTTTTGGGCAAATGCTTTGCGTCGGTTTCGAGGGAACCGACCTCGGGCAGAATCAACGGTTGATCGGGTATATCGAAGAGGGACTGATCGGCTCGGTAATCCTGTACGCGAAGAATATTGACGGCAATCCGGGAAAGCTGATCGAACAGCTTCGCGGGATCGAGTCGGAATACCCGCTATGGATCATGATCGATCAGGAAGGCGGGCACGTTCAGCGCATTAAGGATGTCCCCTTTTCCGTCTCATCGCGAGGTGAGGCAGAGTAAGACGCCCGAAGAGGCTTTCGATGTGTATCGCGAAATGGCGCACCAGCTCGCGGACTACGATATCGACATTAATCTCGCCCCTGTCGTAGACCTGAATATCGCCCCCGGCAGCCCGATCATCGGGTTTTACGGGCGGAGCTTCTCCAGGAATCCGGATGTAGTATTCGAGTATGCAAAGGCATTTATCGATGCGCACAGGGCGGAAGGTGTGCGAACCTGCATCAAACACTATCCC
>CAXXPU010000009.1:0-77623 GCA_963666875.2 Cloacimonadales bacterium (SeqCode) | reverse complement strand
TCAAGCGGATGTGCCCGAACTCCTCCTCGACTTTATCGCCGAAGAGCTTGAACAGGCACAATCCTGCGATAAGCTGCAAGACGTCCCGCTGCAAGAAGAAGGATGAGAAAAACGTGAGGCCGTGCATTCGGAAGGGATTCAGGGCATCGAAGCTGTAGCGCCCGGTATAGATCGCCGTTTTCCCGATCGAAGCGATGAAGAGAACGACGCTGAGAATGATCAGTCCCCAGGTAATCCATGGAAAGATTACTGGGCCGAGGTCTTCTCTTTCAGCAGGTGAATCGGTTGTCGCTTCGGGTTCGTCCTCCAACCGGTATCCGGCTTTTGCGCTGATCTCGGCGTTGATGGATCGCTCCACCCGCAGCAGCGCTTCGATCGATCGCTTCGATAATCCCCTGTTCGGGTCTTCGGGCTCGAGATCGACCTCTTCACGCGGCAATTGATTGTATTCGCCCTTGTTGAACCATATCAGGTAACACCGCTTGCAGAAATCCAGCACAACATCGACATCCTTGTAGTACATCCTCGTCATGCGATGATGACACGAAGGACAGATGAGACCGGCCTTGTTCGACGTATGCTGAAATGAATTCCAGACGGTTATCGCGGTCGGCTCCAATTCCGGATCTTTTCTCAATACCGCGTAATGCACCAATTCTCCATCACATTCCGGACAGTAATTCACTCTGCCGCGATGCATGGATTTGGTCTCAAGCGGAGTCCTATCAACTGGACACTCGTACATTCTCACTCTCCTTCCAAGTTCACAAACATTGCATTCTGTTTACGAAGTTGTCAATTCATTATTTCCGGTTCGTAACAAAAAAAGATTGCCAGAATCGCGATCATCGACATTTTTTGAGACCACATCAACAAAAAGGAGAAAAAGATGAGTCGTGATTATGAACTTGGCAGTCGGAAATAAGGCTTCCGATCTTGGTCTGGTACATTAATTAATACCGCACTGACGGGATCGGTCTGTCGAAGAATCGATCCTGTAGCGTGCTCACGATAGAGTTTCTGGCTCGTGTTGAATCGGTTCTTCACGAGCCTTTTTTTATGATCGGATGGATTATGGCGCCTGCCGGCGTCATGGAACGGTGGCGTTTACGCATTGAAAAGTAACACCCTAAGAAATATGGAGATACGATATGAAATCAGAAGATTGTCCATTCGAAATAGTTGAATATGAACCGAAGTGGGCTGCAAAGGTCGCGGACATGTGGAATCGCAGCTCGGAAGGCTGGCTGGGCCAGACGTTCAACCAGACCGAGGATCGCGTGCTTGCCATGGAAGCCGCCTCGCCCACGCTCAACGTTTTTCTGGCGATCGCGGATGGCGAAGTGATCGGCTACTGCTCGCTGATGGAATTCAGCGGCGACAAAGACACCCTGTATATCGCAATGTTGAACTGCCGCCCGGACTGGTTTGGCAGGAAGGTCGGCAAAGCGCTGGTAAAGCGTTCTGTGGAGCGTACGGTGGAGCTGGGCTGGAGCAGACTCGATCTTTACACCTGGCCCGGCAACACCAAGGCCATGCCGCTCTACAAAAAGTGCGGCTTCTTCTTCGAAAACAAAGATGGCAGCACGCATCTGATGAACTTCATCCCGCACGTCCTGCATCAGGAGCTGTTCGAAGACTTCTTCACGGAAGCGGACTGGTATGCTGACAGTGTACGCGAGATCGACATCGACCCGGACGGTCGCAAGGAAAACACCTTCGAGCTGTACGACTACCACTGGGAGCAAGGCGAGCGCTATCTGAAGCTGTCGTACTCGCGGTTCGGCAGAGGGCTCTGCGCTGTTGACAACGAGCGGTATTCGGTAAAACTGTTGGCTGACAAGTTCAAGCAACCGTTCGGCCGGCAATACGAAGCAAGATTTATCATCGAGAACAAGACGGACACACTGCTCAAAGTGGAGATCGACGGCGTGAAAGATCGCAATATTGAATTCGACTTCCACTGGAAGGGCGAAGTGACAGATAAGGTCGAACTGAAGGCGAAATACACGCTCGGACCGATCAAATCACCGTATCAAGACTCCAAGACGCATCCCAATATCCGTGCAAACGTGACGATCGGCGGCAAATCGGCGGATTTCCGGCTCGGAATCTTTCCGAAGTACCCGCTCAATCTGTGGCTCGCGGCTCAGAAAAGGCTGTACCACGCCGGCGAGGAGATCACCCTGTATTGCAACGTCCGCAACGGATACGACGAGAAGGCGAAGTTCCTCTGCAAGTTCGAGACCGCTCCGGAAATCGAGATCGAAAAGCCCGAAATCGAATTCAACCTCGATGCCAGCGAGAAATCAAGCGTGCCGATCCGCGCGATCGTGAAAAGGGCGTGCATGTATCGACCGGAAGTTAATATTACGGCAATGCCCGAAAGCGGTGGGACAGCGGAATTCACGCACCAGACGGACGTACTTCTGCCGGTGGCGGGACAGATGTTCTACGGCGAGACCCGCTATACCACGTGCATCGGCGTCGATCGCTGGCACTACATCGTGTATCGGAACAACGAAGCCAATATCTTTGACGCGACCGCCAAAGGTCAGGCGTTCTTCGTAGCGCCCATGCTGGGCAAGCCGTACAGCAAGGAATTCCACAATCGCCCCTACGATCATTGCGAGTTCCTTCAGGAAGCCGGTTTCGTGCAGATGATGCTCTCCTACAAGAGCGAAAAGCTGCCCGGCATCGTGCTGAAGATCGTCTCACAGTTCTCGACCAACGGCGACTACAAACGCTGGTTCGAGGTCGAGAATACCGGGGCCGTCGAACCGGAGCACGATATACACGTTCTTGACGGAATCTGGGCACCGCGAAGTAACTTCGCCTACGAGTGTGGAGAGCACGTCGTTACGGCTGCCGACGACATCCAGTCCGACGGCAATGTCATGGACGCGCGCGCCATCACGGGCAAGTGGCTCTTCGTGCGGAAACTCAACACCACCTTCGGCGTTCGCTGGCTCGGTGAGAACAATCCCAACGCGGACGACTGGAAAATCAACTTCGAGTACTGCGCGGGGAAACCCCAGCCCGGGGAGACAGTGCGGCTCGATCCGATGTGGATATCGATGAACCGGTTTGCCGACTGGCGTTCCTATCGGGCTTATATCAAGCCGGAAGAAAAGAATCGGCAGCAGCCCGTCGAGGTCGATTGCTTCAGGCTGGAGAGCGACAATCCGTTCGTGACGGGAGACGCAACGGTCGAGATCATGGAAGATCGCGCCTTCCCGCTGCATGGAAAGCTCCGGCTGGATAGCGTGCACGGCTCGTTCGAACCGCAATCAATCGAGCTTTCGAAAGACGACAACCTGAATCGCAAGTCGCTGCCTCTGAAGCGCAACACACCTCGTCCCGCCGAAATCCTGATCTTGGACGCCGACGACGGAACCGAGTATAACAGGCGCGAACTCGCGATCTTCGAAGTAAGTGGCACGGTCCGCGAGGTTTTCGAGAAGCGCGATGGCTTCGACGTGTGGTCTATCGACAACGGTATCCTGCGCTTCGAGTCTGCGCCGAAGTTCAACCTCGGTCTGATCTCGCTTCGATGCAGAGGCGAAGAGTGGTTGAGCTGCTCGTTCCCGCAGACGAAACCGTTCAGTTGGTGGAACCCGTGGTACGGCGGCATGTACGCCCAGCCGAAGGGGATAACCCATAACAAGGTGGTCGAGGAAACAAACTCTGCGGAGTTCGTGGAATTCGCGGACAGAAAGGGCAATCGCTGGAGAGGAATTCGGACCGACTGCCTGATTGAGAAGAACGAGTCGTGGAAGGGACAATCCTGGAGTCACTATTACCTGACGCTGCCCGGGACGCCGATCATGGCTGTGTTTACCGCCTTTTCGCAAAAGGCTGTCGGGCACCTGTTCGAGCAACACTCGGAGACCATCGCGTTCATCAATCCGGGTGAACAGCCGGGCGATGTCTGGACGGAGTACGTAAACGACAACGGCATGACCAAGCGCTTCCACAGGGGCGGCGAGTACTGGGAAATCCACCCGAATCGCACCTTCCGCTACGTGCACAAAGACCGCGCGGAGTCGTTGCAGGTCCTTTGGCAGCCGAGAGAAAAGCAGATTGAGGTCCTGGGCGATCCCATGCTGCTCGAGGTCTGGTTCAGCGACTACCTCGACCTGCCCAAAGGAGAAAGGATATCCGGAAGACCGCGGTTCTTCATCTTCACGGAAAAGCTCATCGACGAGCGCGCGCTGTACCAGTTGTTCAGCCTGTTCCCCGGTGAAGGATCGACCCTGAAATAACCATCACGACCCGGTGGCTTCGGTTGCCGGGTCACTTTCTCTCTATGGTCCGCCAAGCTCCAGCTTGGCATTTTCCCTACCGCAGTATCTTCCGCATGAACGTAACCGTGAACACCGCCATCAGGAACAGACCCATGTAGCCCTCGAGTCCGCTGGCGATTCGTAGCGCATTCGAATCCGGATAGATGTCCCCATAGCCGATGGTGAGAAATGTGATGATGCTGTGATATGCCGCCTGCCATAAATGAGACATCTTCTGCACGCTTTGTCCTCCGAAGGACTCACCACAATGTGCCAGACGATAATAATAGAATCCGGTGAAGCCAAGCCAGGTCACCATCGTGCTGATGATCGCCCGCAGTGGCTTCACACCATATCCGCACAGCCGTTCAAGCAGCAGCAATTGTAGAAGAAACCACGGTAATGCCCAAACATGGTTGAAATACTTGTACCATTTCCCCGTGACTCGTCCCCAGAACTCACTGCGGATGCGATGCTTCTTGTACATGTAGTAAGCTTCGTCCTCATCCTCGTAGCGCCCGAGCTTGCGGAAATTTTCCTTGAGCAGAAGAGCGGTTTCGGAGGCACGGTGGTGTTGATCACTTGAATAGAATTTCTTCACATTGGCTTTGATGGCTTTTGCGAGGTTGTTTTCTTTCCAATTGATTTCAATGATAGCGTGATTTCTGCATTGCAACATCTGAATCCTTTTTACTTCTGCAGAACCAAAAACAATGTCATGATTGAAACAGCAATACCTGAAGGATATATAATTAATCCGGATACTCTGGAATTTTAAATCACCCGAAATCGTTGTACTTATAAAATCAATCGTATCAACCGTTAATCCATGGAAATCGAAGGTTGAGTCTTGCATTTGTAACTTTGCCAACCTGATATACCCTTTAGAAAAAAAGGACATAAAAAATGACACTTCTGCACTGAATAAAATAGCATCGCTTAAATATAGTTTCACATCAATAAATTTCGCCCTGATAAAACTCATTCCGATATTCTCTAATACTGAATTCTCAAAACTGACATCTCCAAAGCAAAATAACGAATCTTTGAAATTCACAAGACCTTCTTCGAACTGTACACCACCGAAATCCAAACCATCATCGAAAAAAGCTCCTACTGCATAGTGCAAGTTAACAGGAATTTTATCCTCACCCCATTTCCACCCCAGCGACAATCCCTTCACATAACACCGGTTGAGATTGATCTCCTTCCCTGCACGGATATCAGCAAGCACCTCTTCATTCGTGGTGTAATGATACGTATTCGTTTCATATTCCATGCCTTTATCATCGAAGAAATGCACGGTGATCCACCATTTAAAGCGTTTGCCGTCAACATCACGAATATGCGGCTTGCGAATTGGCTTGTCCACCTTATAGCTTGCCCATTCTGCCATATCTTATTCTCCTGCGGGATTTACTTTCTGTTAATGGTCGGGTGTGGGAAGTCAAGGAAATTATTGTCTGAATCACGATTTACAGGATTAGCATGATTAACTGGATGGAGAGCCTGTTGCCCTCAGAGTTCCGGAGGAACGACAGATTTTAGCCCAGGGTGTAAACCCTGGGTAGCGTAAGCCCAAACCCTCCGCCCAGCAGATTTGTTCGTTTCGCGACCGTAGCCGTGGTGTTCCGCAAATCAATTTCAGTGTCCGGTAGTCCGGATTTGCGGTATATCCACGGTGAAGGGAGCGATCGGGCAAAGATGCGGTTGGATGACCATCTATAATCGACCACCTCCCTATCCTGCTAATCGTGGAAGTCGTGTGAGTCGTGGTTCGGACAGGAGAAGAAATGCCAAGCTCTGGGGGATTCGATTTGTCAGACTGCGTCAGAAAATCACAGGAGCTTGGCGGACCATGGGAAAAATACAGACGTGGACGTCTGTGTACCCAGGCAGAGAACGACCACCTCTCTGCTCCCTCGCCCACAGAATGGGAGAGGGCTGGGGTGAGGATTTCTCTATCCTGCTAATCGTTTTAATCCAATAAATCGTGATTCAGACAAATAAGACTTGAGTCGGCCGTCTCTGCTCCTTCCTCTTCGATCGAAGGGGAAGGCTGGGATGGGGTTTCCCAAAAAAATGGCACGCCAGCGGGGACTCGAACCCAGGACCTACGGCTTAGAAGGCCGTTGCTCTATCCAGCTGAGCTACTGGCGCGCATATAAAAAAAATGCTTACCATCACTGATAAGCAATCTATATGGTAGCGGCACAGGGACTCGAACCCCGGACACTCGGATTATGATTCCGATGCTCTAACCAACTGAGCTATGCCGCCACGTCTATTCAATGGTAGCGAGGGGAGGATTTGAACCTCCGGCCTTCGGGTTATGAGCCCGACGAGCTACCTGACTGCTCCACCTCGCGTCACGTGCTGGACATAAAATAGCAGCCTGAATTCGTGTCAAGGAAAAACCCAAAAGAAATTGCTTGACGCTGAAAACAATATTCGCGGAGTATATTCAAGGAGTATGAGGATGTTCAATGAAATTATCGTAAACGTTCATCCCTATGAGACTCGGGTTGCAATCCTAGAAGATAATCGACTCGTAGAATTATTCGTAGAGAAAAAAGAACAGCAGAATATTGTAGGCAACATATACAAGGGCTATGTCCAGGATGTGCTTCCCGGCATGGGGGCTGCATTTGTCAATATCGGACTGGAGCGAACCGCGTTCCTGCACTACTCGGATATCGTGACCGACTTCTTCGATCTTATCGATTCGGACAACACAGCGCCCAGCCGGCTGGCGAGGGACTCGTCCAAGATCGGCAAGTACCTGAAGGAGGGTCAGGAGATCGTCGTACAGGTGCAGAAGGGGCCATTAGGCAAGAAAGGCGCCAGGCTGACCGGGCAGATATCGCTGCCGGGGAAATTCCTGGTCTTCTTCCCCAACAAGAACCGCGTCGCCATCTCGCGCAAGATCAACACGTACGCAGAGAAAAACCGCATCAAGACGATCATTAGCCAGATCAAGCACAAGGACACCGGGCTGATCGTGCGTACGGACGCCGAGGGCAACAGCAAGGAAGAGTTCGAGACCGAATACAACGGACTCTACAAAACCTGGAAGTACCTCGAGAAACAAATCCAGTACGCCAAACCACCCGTCTGTATCTTCAACCAGAGCGACCTTTCCAACACCCTGATCCGCGACCTCTTCAACACGAAGATCGACCGGCTGGTTGTCGATGACAGAGTCTTCCGCGACAAGCTGATCCAGAACCTGAAGGTCGGCGCGCCGGAATTGGTCGAGCGTATCGAGTTGTATAAAGAGGACTCGCCCATCTTCGACGCCTACGGGATCGAGAAAGAGATCGAGAAGATGTTCAACGCGCGGGTCGAACTACCCAGCGGCGGCAACATCGTCATCGAGCAGACCGAGGCCATGGTCTCTATCGATATCAACACCGGGAGCTTCACTGGAAGGCGTAATTACGAAGACACAATCCGGTTGACCAATGTCGAAGCCGCCGAGGAGATTGCCCGGCAGATACGCCTGCGCGATCTCAGCGGGATCATGGTCATCGACTTCATCGACATGGAGAGCGAGGCGGGGCGCAACCAGGTGCTGGAAACCCTGCGCCGTTGCCTGAAACGCGATCGCGCGCGCAACAAAGTCTTTCCGTTCGGTCCACTAGGACTGGTCGAGATCACCCGAAAGCGCACGCGGCCCAACATCATCCTGGCTTATTCGGAACGCTGCCCCTGCTGTCATGGCGCGGGGCGCATTATCTCGCGCGACTCTGTGGCGATGAAAATCTTCCGCTGGATCAGTCGCTCGGAATATTTCCTGAAGGACAAGCACTTGCAGATTCTGGTCTCGCCACCGGTCAAAGAATACCTCGACAAGAATCCCGAGTACCTGATCAACGTGAAAAACCAGATCGAGATCACCACCGACACCGAAATAGCGCTGGACGGCTTCCGCGTTCTCGACCTCCAGACCGGCAAGGAGATCACCACGCATTTCAAGGTGAAGTAGATGCTTGCGTGCAAGAGCTGTCGGGTTAAAAACTTCGCCCGAAATCGCTATTGTTCTTGACAATCAAACGCAGGGAGAATTATTTGGCTATTCCGTTTATTATGAATGGATATAAGGAGTCTGAAATGTATGCGATCGTAGATTTTAAGGGTCAACAGCTTCGGATGGAAAAGGACAAGACCATTAAGGTTCCTTTCCTCGCCGATCTCGAACCCGGAAACGAGTTGGAACTCGACGATGTGCTTCTTCTGAAAGATGATAAAGATAACGTTCTGGTCGGACAGCCCACACTTGACAACGTAAAGATCGTGGCGGAAGTTGTCGATCACGGTAAAGATAAAAAGATCATCGTGTTCAAGAAGAAACGCAGGAAAGGCTATGCCAAGAAGACCGGTCACCGGCAAAATTTTACAACCATCCTGGTAAAGGATATCACTCAATAACCCGGGGAGATGAACCATGGCACATAAAAAAGGTGTTGGCAGTAGTAAAAACGGACGGGACAGTAATCCGCAATACCTCGGCGTAAAGCGCTACGACGGTCAGTTTGTACTGGCAGGTAACATTATCGTGCGCCAGCGCGGAACCAAGTTCCACAAAGGTAACAACGTGGGCCTGGGCAAAGACTTCACGATCTTCAGCCTCGTCGATGGATACGTAAAGTTCCAGACGAAGGGCGGTGGAAAGAAATTCGTGAACGTCATCCCCGCCGAAGCCTGATCAATAGTGTATTCCAAATCTTCAAGGCAGCCATTTCTGACTGCCTTTTTCTTTTCATGTAGTTCCGGAGGAATGACACAAGTTAGCCCGGTGCGTAAGCCGTGGGTATTGACGTACCGACCCGAAACCCTCAAGCCAGCACAGAATGCAGGTAGGGATGCCTGCGTACCATTCGGATAGAAACGTCCGCGTTCCCGAGTTCCGCAGGAACGACAGAATTTAGCCCGGTGCGTAAGCGCCGGGTAATGCGCCACCAACCCGAATCCTCCAGCAGCAGATTCGTTCGATCGCAAGCGGAGCCGTGGTGTTACACAACGAAGACGTGTTCATTCACGGCGAAGCGCGGGGATCGGACGAAGATGCGGCTGGATGACCATCGTCAAGCGACCACTCCCTGCTCCCTTCCTCTTTACGCAAAGAGGAAGGGCTGGGGATGGAGTTTCCCACTCCCATCCTGTGAATCGTTTGAGAGATTCAGGATATTCACTTCGTGAAATCCCACAGATTCAGACAGAAGAATAACCAACATTCGGCTCCACTTCGTTCCTCTGGTATTTGCGAACAAATACTACGAGACCTCGCTTCGCTCGGACATTCAGAAGTTGGTTATTGCTGACGAGCTTCTGAATGTCATGGTTCCACAAGAGATTTGATTTCCTTCCAGCGCGGGTCTGCCCGAAGAGCTGATAGATGTTCGTTGTTCATGATATGGTCAACATCCTGGAATCCAAGTCGAATCGCTTTACTCAAGGCCTCGAACGCTCGATCCACCGATCCCGCCTGGGCGAAACCGCTTGCGAGATCGTACAGCACTTTCGGGTTCGCAGGATACGCTTCCAGGCAGTGCTCAAAGTGATCGATGGCAGCCGAGACCGACTTTCTGTGATACAATTCGTTGAAACCCTGTATTAGGATATGCCTCGCTCGGTCGTAGTAGCCTTCATATCCAGTGTATTCACGCTCGAGCTTGAATCCTGTCCTCTGTGCGGTTCTCACTGACCCATGATTATGAGCAGGACACTGCCAGCCTACTTCACGAATACCGTTTTCGAACGCGTGATCCAATATCAGATTGACCGTTCTGGTGGCGATCCCCCGCTTGCGAAAAGCAGGATCCGTTTCGATCCCGATCTCGCAACAATCCTGATACAAGCAATCGGAAACACTCCAGCTTACAATGATACGATTATAGATATAACAATATCCGAATCCCTTCTCTCGATACGTATTGATATCACCCCAGTTGTTCTTGATCCAACAATCGATATGCTCGATGTTTTTATATCCTCGGGCTTCTTTCAGAAATCCGGGAGTAATCTCTCTCGACTGGAAACCATCCAGAGGTGGAAGCGGATTCATTCTTTCGCTTTGACGATCGATCAGAAGATGCATACGCGGATAGGCAATCAATGTACGACTCTTAAAACCGAATTCAGCGACATCACGCCATTCAGGATCAAAGTAAATCTCGAAACCAAAAAGGCCGGACTTGTTCCCTCCCGGAATGAACTCATCTTCAAACCAGGTACGCAAGTTTTCCGCCGCGTTGACGGATTTCGGATCGCCTGCAAGCAGAATACCTTCCGGTGTCTTCATGATCGCTACATGCGGATCGTCTTCCTGATCAATCCAAACCCGACCCGGATTGTTGCCTTCCAGCACGGCATATCCACTCAATTCCCAACGCGTCTGCGAGAAAATGCGAAAAAGTCGCTTCGTTCGTTTTGCTGTTTCAATCACGGACAACCTCCTTCCACGTCAAAATCAGAGACTCGTATTGAAGTTCCCCGAAACGGATCGGCGTTCCGGATAAACATCTCTAACCGGCGCACTCTCCCGCATTGAGAAAAAGGAGGGATAGAGTTGCCTACACCTCAGCCTTCACAACGAAGAATATCCCCACCACGGCGAACACGATATTCGCGATCCAGGCGGACAGCAGCGGCGACATGACGCCGTTGTAGCCGAGGCTTTGGCTGACGCGCTGGGCGGACAGGTACATGAAGCAGATCACAAGACCGAGCAGGAAGATGAGCCCGCGGCCCTTGCTGCGCGTCGAGGTCGATGCCAACGGTACACAGAACAAGAGGATAATCAGGTTGGCGAATGGAAACGACAGCTTGAAGTGCAGATCGACCAACTCCTTGCGGAAGTTCTCCCCCACTTTCTTCAGTCGGTTGATGTAGTCGCGTAGCTCGAAGTAGTTCATCGACATCGGATCGCGCGCGCTCTTGATGAAGTCCAGCGGTGTCGCGTCCAGCTCGGGAACGACGGTTTCCTTATGAAACTCGGTCAGCGCTTCCACCTCGCGGCCCTCGTGATCGAACGTGCGGATATAGCAATTCTCCAGCACCCACTCCTCGCCATTCCAGTCGGCCTTGCTCGCGGTGATCTTGCGACTGATATTACCGTTTTCGTGATCGAAAGTAGTGATGTCGATGGTCTTGAGGTTGTTGCGGTAGCCGTCGAAGAAGCCGATGAAATAGAGGTTGTTGCCGGTACCGCGATAGTAGATGTTGCTGCGCATCTTGATGTCTTCGATCTTGCGATTCTTGATCTTCTCGGTGTAGATCACCTGCCGGATCGCCTCGGATTTGGGCAGTACATACTCTCCGAAGAACATCACGAAGATGCTGAAAAAGAAGCCGAACCACAGGATAGGCGACACCATGCGCAGGATGCTGAGTCCCGCCGCGCGGATGGCGATCGATTCGTTGTACTTGGACAGCGAATTCATGAGGAACAGACCGCTGAGCAGCACCGCCACCGGCGATGTCAGCACAAACAGGTACGGTATCCTGGAGATGAAATACATCACGATATCGCGAATCTCCGCATTGTAGCGCAGGAGTCGCGGCAATCGGTCGAAAATATCCACAACGATGAAGATCACCGAAAAAGACGCGGTGATGATCAGCAGCGTGATGAGGTACTCTCTCAGGATGTAACGGTCTAAAATCTTCATGAATCGTTTAATAATACCGGCAGGCTAATCCTGCAAGATATTTCTGTAGATTTGTAAGAATCGCGAGCGGATCACGTCCCGCTCGAAATGCTGATGGACGAACTCGAAACTCCTCTCACCCATCGTCTTCATGTCGCTCCGGGCAAGTTTTCGAATCCCGTCCGCAAGCTTCTTCGCGTCGCTGTGCGGCACCACGATGCCGTGTCCCGGAATGATATCCGGCAGGATTCCCGCATCGGTGGTCACCAGCGGCTTTTTCATCGCCATGAACTCCAGCGCCACCCGGCTGTTCGCCTCCGAACCGATGGACGATATCACACCCGCGTCCGAAGCCGCGATCAGCTCCGCGACATCCTCGATCCAACCAACAAGTCGCACGTTGCCCCCGATCATCGATTCGACCTTCTGAAAATACGGGTAATCCGTGTTGCCGACGAGCAGCAGCGTGAAATCGAATCCCTCGCGCTCCAGAATCTTCGCTGCTTCGAGCAGATATTGATGTCCTTTGATCGGCTCGAATCTCCCAATATGCGCCAGACAGAATTCATCGTGGACCCCGTACTTCTTCCGCAGCTCGTCACGATTATACCGGTTCGGATCGAAGTGCTCCGTATCGAGCGGGAAATGCAGCGTCTCCACTCTGTCCGGCGGAATCCCGAAATCGCGCATTTGTTTGCGTTCGCGCTCGGACGGCACGATGGTTAAATGTGTATCGTTTTGATAGAGGATGCGGTTGCCGAGGTTCCTGCGGACTGGCGTTGCCGTGCCTCTGGTGCGCACGATCATCATGCGGTTGCCGGTCAGTCGGTTTGCAATGATTCCCATCGCATGCATGGCTGAGCGGTAGAAGATATGCAGCACGTCCGGTCGCTCGATACGGATCACGCTTAGCAGTTTGATCAGCCCTGTCAGATGACGAACCGGATTGTTGTGAAAGGCAAGTTGCTCGATCGGATAGACTCGAATCCCCACCTTACCCGATTGCTGAATCACCCGTGAAGGCGGACCGACCACGATGCACTCGTAACCCGCTTCATGCGCGAAACGGATGTTCTCCCACAGATTCTGCGCTTCGGCATTGTAGCCGTCGTAGTTGAAGAGAAACGCGATCTTACGGCGTGCCATAGGTCTCCACGATGAATTCGAACACCGCTTCGGGCTTGATGTCGGTCATGCACTGGTGATGCCCTAAGGGGCATTTATCGCCACCGTGCTTGCCGCAAGGACGGCAGTCCAGATCGACCTCGAAAATTGTATCCATCTCACCATACGGCAAATAGCCCAATTCGTCCGTCGTGGGACCAAAGAAGGCGATCACCGGCGTTTCGACCGCGTTCGCAGCATGCATGAGTCCGCTGTCGTTGCAGATCAGAATCCGACACTTGTCGATCACCGCAGTGGCCTTCAGAATCGAGGTCTTCCCAGCCAGATTGATCGCGTCGATTCCGGCCTTCTCGATGATCTTGCGGCAAGTCTCTTCCTCCGAAGGAGCACCGAGGAACACAAGCTGATATCCCTTCTCGCGCAGCAACATCGCCAGCTCGACATAATGCTTTTCGGGCCAGCGTTTGGTGAACGACATCGATCCTGGCGCGATGGAAATGCGTTTTCGTTCCGCGTAGTGCAACATCACTGTCTCGGCGAAATCGTTGTCCGAAGTGGAAGGATAGAGGTGCGCCTGGACAGCGAAAGTCTCATCCGTGAGTGGCTTCAGGAGCGTCATGTTCTTCTCGACGCGGCGGATGCCTTTCACCCACGGAACCCGTACATTGTAGAATTTCCCTGAAGCGCCCTGGTTATACCCGATCCGGAACGGTATTCCCGCCAGCTTCAGCATATACGCCGTAGTGACCGAGCGATGCGCTGAGATCGCCAGATCGTAGTCGTTACCCCGAATCCGCGAAACCATACCCAGGATCATCAGCGGCTTCAGGAGGCTGTCCTTGGCGAAAGTCAGTATATTCGAGATATCGGGATTGTTCAGCAGGACGTCGCGATACTTCCAGTTCACCATCACGTCGATGGCCGCCTCGGGATAGAGCTTCTTCAGCGCGTGAATCAGCGGCGTTATCAGAATCACATCGCCGATGAGCGCTGTCTGGACGACAAGGATGCGCCCGGGTTGGAAATCGGAAGGTATTTTTTGCATGCTTGATAAAGGGAAAAACAGCCCGGTCGCCCGGGCTGTCTGTATAATGTTTAGCCGTTGTTCTTTTCGAACTCGACCATGAATTCTTTGAGTTGCTGGCAAGCCTCGATCGGCAGCGCGTTGTAGGTCGATGCGCGGCATCCGCCCATATCGCGGTGACCCTTGAGGTTGCTCATACCGGCAGCAGCGCTCTCGGCGATAAACTTCTTCTCGAGATCTTCCGAGGGAAGGCGGAACACGATGTTCATCAGCGAGCGATCTTCCTTGTTCACCGGCGAGCGGTAGAAGTCGGAACCGTCGATCACGTCGTAGATCAGTCCGGCTTTCTTGATATTGTTCTGCTCGATACCGGACAATCCGCCGTTGTCTTCGATCCATTTCAGGACGAGCCCGACGATGTAGATCGGGAAGCAGGGCGGTGTGTTGAACATGGAGCCCTTGTCAACATGCGTCTTGTAGGAGAGCATGGTGGGAAGACCGGGATTGAAGCGCTCGATCATGTCCTTGCGGATCACGACCATCGTCACGCCGGCAGGACCGATGTTCTTCTGTGCGCCTGCATAGATCATGGCATGCTTGTTGAAGGGCAGCGGCTTGCTCAGGAAGTTTGAAGACATATCCGAGATGAGCGGAATATCGCCAACTTCGGGGGTATATTTGTATTCCGTACCCATGATGGTATTGTTCGTTGTATAGTGGAAGTAGGCAGGATTTGCCGACAGGGTGAACTCCTTCGGGATATAGGTGAAATTCTTGTCTTCGGAAGATGCGGCCACATGGCAGCCTTTACCGATCTTCTTGCATTCCTTGATGGCCTTGGTAGCCCAAACGCCAGTATTGATGTAGTTGCCTTCCTTGCCGTCCGGGCAGAGGTTCATGGGAAGCATGAGGAACTGCATGCTGGCTCCGCCGCCGAGGAACAACACTTCGTAATCGTCGCCCAGTTCCATGATACGTTTGGCGCGGAGCATCGCATCATCGATAATCCCTTGATACGCCTTGCTGCGATGGCTCATCTCCATAACGGAGAGACCCTGACCCTTGTAGCTGACTAAGTTTTCCTGTGCTTCGAGCAGCACTGCTTCCGGTAAAACCGCCGGTCCGGCGCTGAAATTCGCGATTCTGCCTTTCATCAATCCTCCTGAAATCGGTTTTCAACCTGCGTAGTTCAACTATGCAGTCGCATTTTTTTGAGATAAAATTTGCCTGCCATGTTTACATGCAAGTTATTTTTTTCGTTCACCCCGATTTATCGATGCTACTTTTCGAATTCCACTCCGGTTTGTCCAGCTTCTTCTGCAAATCTCCTGTCGCTGCGGTGCTTCCTCGCCTCGATCGCCTTCGTGTCCAGCCAGCCGGTCGTTACATCTTCCGGTGATTCGAAGTCCGGTACGTAAGGCTTGATATCGAGAAGCGGTGTGCCGTCCAGCATATCCGCACCCTCGAATACGATACGGTTTCCGTCTATCGAGATGAGCTTCACCAGCGAAAGCCCGATATGATTGGGTCGGCTGGGCGCCCGTGTCGCATACACACCGCGCAACGTGTTATCGAGGAATGGCTTGACCAAAAGCTTATGCTGATCCATGCGATGGAAGATGTATATCAGATAAATGTGCGAAAATCCGTCGAGATCCTTTAATCCGTCGGTATAGGCTTCCCTGATAACGATTTCTCCTCGTACACAGGTTGCACCAACAGGCTGAATGGGCATCCCATCGGGTTGCTCGTGCGGTGTATGGATGATTCCGATAGGGTCGAGCGTGATCACTTTCCGGTGAATTTCCTGACCTTCAGGAACGTGATATCGTCCAGAACGTGTTCGCTCGTGAAATCGAATTTACTGACCAGTTCTTCCAGCGTCAGGTCGAGACTGTTCATCTGCGCCAGCAGGAAGTCGTTCTTTTCCTGCGGTGTTTGATAGTCCAGCAGATCGAGGATGCCGTCCGATACCAGGTAAAGAGCGAATTCGTCGGACAGCGGAATCTCGATATCTTCGTACATCGTGAAATCGAAAATTCCGATGGGGAAACTCTTCTGCGGAATATAGTGCGATTTCCCGTCGTACATGATGGGGAACGGATATTGCCCGCCATTGGCGCACAACATGGTATGTTTCTCGGTGTCGATGACGCCGAAGAAAATGGTCAGGAATTTATCGATCTTCTGGTAGAGGATCTCGTCGTTGAGTTCCCGCAGGATTTTTGAAGGGCTCAGGATCGTATCGTCGTTCTCATCGGTGAATTCGCGCAGCCTTCTGGACATGAAGCTCTTCAGGAGCACGGTCACGAACGCGGAAGAAACACCATGCCCCGACACGTCCGCGATATAGAAACCAATGTGCGTATCGTCGATGGCGAAATAGTCGAGGAAATCACCGCTGAGGAAGGTCGAAGGGATCAAATGCCGACTGAACTCGTACTGCCCGAACATCTGGATTTCGAGCGGAAGAAGCTGGAACTGGATTCTTCTTCCAGATTTCTCGTCCTCTTCCAGCTTGTAGATCATGTCGTTGAGCTCCTGATTGGCTTTGATCAGGTGCTCCCGCTGCATACGGTTGTCGCGAAGGAGTTGTGCCCGTTCGAATGATTTCTCCAGCGAATGCTGAAAGATATCCAGCTTGGAGACAGGTTTGAGGATATAGTCCCAAGCTCCCTGCCGGATGGCTTTGACTACTTCCTGTACGTCGTTCAAACCGGAGACCGCGATGATCGGCATCTCGGGATACAACTCACTCACTTGAGCTATCACCTGGAAACCGTTCACTTCCGGCATCATCAGATCGACCAGAATCATATCTACGGTTTCATGCTTGAGTGTCTCCAGAGCGATCCCGCCATGGGCCGCTTCGAGCGTATCGTAACCGAGTCTGTTCAGGATCGTACACAGCGTATAGCGTACGATTTCCTCATCCTCAGTCACGAGAATCCTTTTTGTCGGGTTTTTGTCTGGCATTATAAATCCTGCTATTCGTTTCGATTTGCTCCAACACAAAGATGTAATGATGATTCTGTCAACTTTTTCATGAATCAACAACCGAATTCTCTTTCGATTTCTGAATTCCGATCACCCGTTTCAACACAGAACCGATCTCTTCGATCTTGTACGGCTTGGGTACAACGTCCAGAAAACCGTACTGTCCATAGTGATCGATCGTCAGATCGCTACTGTATCCGCTGGATGCGATTGCACGCACATCGGGATCGATTTCGAGCAATCTGCGAATGCATTCTTTTCCGCCCATCGCACCGGGAACGGTCAAATCGAGGATGACCGCGGCATACGGTTTTTCATCATCCAGGGACTTCCGATATTTTTCGATCGCGATCTCACCGTGGTCGGCGAAATCGACTTCGTATCCGAGAAACTCAAGAAAATTACCCAGCGAATCCTGCACGATCGAATCGTCATCCATCACAAGGATTTTCTCATAATTTCCATGGTAGTTCTGCATAATGAAATCTTTTGAGGCGGATATCCCGTCGGTTACCGGCAAATAAATATCGAACCGCGCTCCTTCGCCGGGATGCGAGTCGAGCAGAATATGCCCATGATGGCGCTTGATGATGGAGTAGGTCATTGCCAGGCCGAGTCCATTCCCTTCATCCTTGGTGGTGAAATACGGATCGAAAATTTTATCCTGTATGTCCTGCGGAATGCCGGGGCCGTTGTCCTCGATCGACAACCGTACATAAGAACCGGGATCGAGCGAAACGATCTGATCCTGCTTCACGGTCACGTTCGCTGCCGAGACACGCAGAATACCGCCATCCTTCATCGCCTGCAGGGCGTTGATGACCAGATTGTTGATCACTTGATTGATCTGCCCCGGATCGACATTAACCTGCGGAAGTCCTTCGTCGAAATTCATCTCGCTCCGGACATTCGACCCGCTCAGAACGAACGAGACCGTCTCCCGCACGATGTTGCGCAGATCGGTCGATTGCTTGATCAGATCGCCACCGCGGGAGAACGTCAGCAGTTGATGCGTGAGGTCTCTGGCTTGCAGCGCCGCCTTCTCCGCGTTCGCGATCTTCTCGTTCGCCTGCGGCAGATCCTTTGCGTATATCTTCGCAAGCGAGATATTCCCGATAATCGCGGTGAGAATGTTGTTGAAGTCGTGCGCGATTCCACCGGCAAGCAATGTCAGGGTTTCCAGCTTCTGGATCTTGGTGATCTCCCGTTCGATATAGTGTTTGTCCGTGATATCGCGGAAGACGAGTACAATGCCGATCGTGTTTCCCTCGTGATCACGGATCGGAGCTCCGTTTTCGGCGATCAGTCGTTCGCTTCCATCGGCGGAGATGAGAAGCGTCTGCTCGGGAAGCTGGACGATCTTTCCCGATCTCAGCACCTGGGTTACGGGATCTTCCATTCTATTGCGCGTCGTTTCGTTCACGATGTTGAAAATCTGCGACAGTGGTTTGCCGACAGCTTCGTCAATCGGCCACCCGGTCAATTCCGAGGCGATTCTGTTGATCAGCGTGATTCTGCCATCGATATCGGTTGCAATCACGGCATCCCCGATACTGGAAAGCATCACGGAGAGGTGCTCCTTTTCAGCCGCAAGCGCTTTTTCCGCCTGCTTTCGTCTCGAGATATCCTGTACGGCAACAATCATCCGATCCTCGTCACCGATCCGCACCAGATTCCCGGCGACAATCACCGGAAAACGCTCCCCGTTTTTACGAATGCTTTCGAATTCCGTCAGAAACCACCCAAGCGACCTCACATCCTGGGCATAGTTTCCCAATTCGGACATCCGGTCACGAGGAATCAAATCGGATGCGTTCATGCCCTGAAGTTCTTCACGTGTGAATCCCGTCATGGTCATCGCCACTTGATTGCACTCGATGATTGTGCCCGAGATCGTTTCAAGATAAAGCGCTACCGGCGTGGCTTCGAAAATCAGCTTGAACCGCTGCCGACTCTCGAGCAGCTCCTGTTCGACTATTTTCTTCTTCGAAATATCGCTGTAGATGGCGAATACGCCGATCTGCTTATCGCTCAGATAGATCGGGTAGCCGAGGATCGACACATCGATACGCAATCCGTCTTTACGCATTCTCGTGCTTTCTTTCTGAATCGATTGCTTGTTCAATACCTTCCTGGACGTCGCTGTCGCGTCTTCGTGCATCTCTGTGGGGACAATCAGACTGTTGATCTTCCTACCGACACATTCAGACCTTTCATACTGGAACAAGCGCGTGAATCCTGCATTGACAGCTATAATTTCATCATGATCATTCACGAGCGCGATCGCGTTCGGCGAATTCTCGAATAGCTGCTCGAAATAGGCTTTCTGAATCTCAAGTTCCTGCTGCTTCTCTCTGATTTCCGAGATATCGGTAACAATCGCATAAAATCCCTGATTCACACCATTCACATCGCAGATCGGATTAATCGACATCATCACGGTAAGCTCGCGGCCATTGGTCGTTCTCAGGATCGATTCATAGCTCTTCGATTCCAGGTCCTCGCAATGCGAGAGGATATACTTCTTCACATCGGGATTTCGTTGCTCATCGCAGAAATCGAACAGCGAATGATTGTGAACATCTCGGTGCTCTACGCCGATCATGCTGCAAAACTGCCTGTTGGCGTACTGGATTCTGCCATCGATACGGATCATGACGATACCTTCGTTCATCGCCTCGATGATCTGTTCGAACCGGATCTGACTCTCGAATGTCTCCTTCTCGGCCTGCTGACGGTACAGACGCTCGGATTCGAGCTCCTTATCGCGCTCGAACAGAGTCTTCATCTTCGCACGAATCTGACGACGGCCGAAAACGATGACCACCAGCGCAACCAATACAATTCCAAGCATGATGTACTGGAGCAACGTCAGCAATCTGACCTTCTTCATATCAGATTGTCCTATCGCCATGGGAGCGATGTTGAACCACTTGTTCATCGAGCCATGATACACCGAATTGGGATTCGCCTTCATATCCTCGAGGTTTCTATCGATGAGGCTAAGGAGATTCCCGTTTCCGCCTTTTCTCGTGGCGAAGCGGAGCTCGATCGGTTTGAAGATGATACCGGTGGAAGCTACACGGAACCGGTTTTCATGGATATTCCCGAAAAATCTGGCAACCACGCCTGCATCCACCTCTCCTCGATCGATTTTTTCCAGAATGTCCTCGTAATCCTCCGATAGAACGAACTTCGTTTCGATCCCGAATTTCTCCAACGTGTTCTTCAAATCCTGATAATAGATGTCGCCCTCGACATAGGCGATTCGAGTATTTTGTAGATCGAGGAGTGATGATATCTGCGATTTTTCGCGGGTGTAGATTCTTCCCCAGTTGGTCAATACCGTCTGACTATTGTAGTCGAACCGCCTCGCGCGTTCCTCCGTGTATGCGATCGCGACCATCAATTCGACCCAGCCCTGTTCAAGCAGATCGAGGCATTCGACAAACGTACCGCCCACGAAGATCAGAGACCAGCCTTCTTGCTTTGCGATCTCATTCAGGACATCGATATACAGACCGTCGATCCGGCCATCTTCTCCAGTGAAGACCAGCGGGTGATTTTCATAGATCGCGACCCGAACAATCGTCTCGGCGGAGATGTGAATGGAAAAAAGCAATAAAGCAAAGACGAACCAAAAGGCTTTCTTCATAGCTACTTCACTTGTTGCATGTTACCCGACAATTTTACCT
This sequence comes from Cloacimonadales bacterium (SeqCode), assembly GCA_963666875.2. GTDB lineage: Bacteria > Cloacimonadota > Cloacimonadia > Cloacimonadales > JAIOQZ01. The sequence continues at coordinate 56,844 of CAXXPU010000009.1, read as the reverse complement.
GAAAACTTTCGATCCGGATTCACTCAGAAATCCGGTATTTTATAGAACGTCCCGCGCTCAAGCACCTGCGACTCGATCCGATGTTCCCGGATCATCTCCTTGATTTCGCCCAGCAGTTCTTTCTCCGGCACCCCAAGCGCGGCAGAGATATCTTCCACGGTACAGGGACGCCTGCGAATCAGCCCCAAAATCCTGTCGTCGAGATCGTTCGCTTCATCCATGAAACGATCCGCAAGCGAAAACCGCGCGATGATCTCCACCGGCAGGTCACTCCACATCGAAACGATCTGCTGCATTTCATCCTTCGGCATCGGTTTAACCCACTCGACTGCTCCTGGTCGATCCAGTGTGTTGAGCTGCACCCGATCGGGCTTGATCCTCGATATCGCATCGTGCAGCCGAGAAAGTTCATCCGCAGAATCGTTCACGCCCTGAAGCAGGAATACTTCCAGCCATATCTCGCTGGAAAAATCCTTCCGAAAAGCTACCAGTCCCTCGATGATCGCTTCGATCTCGACGCCTTTCGCCGGTCGATTGATCTTCTGAAAGACCTCCTGCGATGCGGCGTCAAGCGAAGGAAGCACCAGGCTGCAATAAAGTAGTTCTTTACGTACCTGCGCGTCGATCATGGTCACCGAATTGGTCAGCAGAGCCAGCGGATACGCCGGAAATTTCTGTCGAATATACTCGGCGATCCTGCCGAAGCCGACGTGCAGCGTCGGTTCTCCCGCGCCGGAAAAGGTAATGATATCCAGCCTCGGTGACTTCGACAGGTAGTCGTCGATCTCGGCGATAATCTCGTCCGTGGGATGCCATTCTCCTCGCTCCGTCGTGAGCGTGAGCGTGCGCCCGGCCTCGCAGTAGATGCAGTTCAGACTGCACGTCTTGTGCGGAATCAGATCGACGCCGAGTGACATTCCGAGTCGTCTGGACGGAACGGGACCGAATAAGTACTTGTATTTCATAATCAAATCAATGAGGGAGCACGAGGCTCCCTCCACGATACTTTAACTGAATTTCGCGATTCTTTCTTCGACCAGTTTCTGAATCGTTGCCATGCGTTGCGGGGTTTCCGCTTCGAAGCGCATGACCAGAACCGGCTGCGTGTTGGACGCGCGAACGAGTCCCCATCCGTCCGGATAAGTGATGCGCATGCCGTCGATTCCATTCACGTCCGCGCCTTCGGCGATGAACGAATCGCGCACCTTGTCCACGACCTCGAACTTGGTCTCGTCCGGGCAATCGACGCGGATTTCGGGTGTGTTGTACATCTTGGGCTGATCCGCCAGGAACTGGCTGACCGGCTTGTCCGACCGCGCCATGATCTCCACGAAACGGCAGCAGGCATAAATTGCGTCATCGTAGCCGAAGTATCGGTCCGCGAAGAAGATATGACCGCTCATCTCACCGCCCATGCGGATGCTGTCCTCTTTCATTTTCTTCTTGATCATCGAGTGACCCGTCTTGTACATGATCGGCTTGCCGCCGTGCTTCGCGATGTCGTCGTAAAAATTCTTGGAGCACTTCACGTCGCCCACGACCATCTCGCCGGGGAAATTCTTGAGGAAATCGCGCGCGAAGATGTTGAGAATCTGGTCGCCGTAAACGGGATTGCCGTTCTCGTCGATCACGCCGATGCGATCCGCGTCGCCGTCGAGACCCAGCCCCACTTCCGCGTCGGAGTTCTTGACTTCCTTGATCAGGTCCTGGATGTACTCGATCACGGTGGGATCGGGATGATGGTTCGGGAATGTACCGTCCATCTCGCAGTAGAGTTCCTTGACTTCGCAGCCAAGCCTTCTGAGGATATCGGGAAGGATCGGTCCGCCTGCGCCGTTTCCGGCATCCACCACGACCTTCACCTTACGGTCGATCTTGAGATTCTCGACCAGATAATCCTGATAGATGGGGATGATGCCGTCGAAAATTTCCTTTACGCCTTCACCGTCGGCAAACTCGCCCTTCTGGATGATGTGCAGGATCTTCTGGATCTCGTCGCCGTAGATGCTCATCAGGCCGATATTCAGCTTGAAGCCGTTGTATTCTGGTGGGTTGTGGCTTCCGGTGATCATTACGCCTGCGTCGGCTTCCATGTAATGGATCGAATAGTAGAGCACCGGCGTCGCCAGAATGCCCATGTCGGTCACATCGATTCCGCACTCGAGGAGTCCCGCGGTGAAGCGTTCCTTGAAGCGTGGCGAACTCAGGCGGGCGTCGCCGCCGATGACGACGGACTTCAGGTTGTGCCGTCTGAGATAGGTTCCGAAACCGCGTCCCAGCAGGAAAACGGTTTCATCGGTTAAATCCTTGTCAACGATGCCGCGTACGTCGTATTGACGAAAAATTTGTGGATTGATCATAGGACCTCCCATACGTTTTATTATTGATGAATCAATTTATCGATCAATGGAATGATATTGCGGAACGCGCGTCCGCGGTGGCTGATATCGTGTTTGTCCGCTTCGCTCATCTCGCCGAACGTCTTTCCAGTTTCAACAGCCTCGAACACCGCGTCGTAGCCGAAACCGTTCTCGCCGCGTTCTTCGGTCGTGATCCTGCCTTCCACGCTACCTGTCGCGGTTCCGACGAGTTCTTCCGGAGCTGCCAGCGCTACCACAGTTTGAAAGCGCGCGCTACGATTCTCTCTGCCTCGCATCACATCGAGCATCTTCAGCCGATTATCGCGGTAGGTGCAATCCTCTCCTGCAAAGCGCGCAGCCATCACTCCGGGTGCGCCGTCCAGCGCATCGACGAAGAGACCGGTGTCGTCCGACAGCGTCAGGTAGCCGGTCGCGTTCGCGATCTCGGTGGCTTTCTTGATGGCGTTGGCTTCGATGGTGTCGCCGTCCTCGACCACGTCGGGAACGTTCGGGACATTGTCGGCGCTGAGGATGCGGACCGACGGCATCGAGGACATGATCTCGCGTATCTCGCGCACCTTGTCGCGGTTGTGCGTTCCCAGCAGGATGGTCAGTTGTTTCATTATCTTGTCGCTTTCACGTTTTTGTGGATCCAGCCGCGGATCTTGTCCAGGTTCTTCTTCCCGACAAAGCGATACGCCTGCTCGGTGATCTCGCGAATGGACAGCAGCAGATCGCGATCTCCGCTCCAGTTCTGTTCGAGTACTGACGGATCGACATCGTTCAGGATCGTATTCAGGCCGAAGACGACGATGAGAAGATCGTCGATATAGCCGATGAAGGGGATGAAATCCGGAATGATATCGATGGGTAGCAACAGATAGCCGATGATCGACCCGATAAAGATGCGGAACCGCAACGGGATGCGCTTCTCGACAATCAGGCGCAGGATAAGGATAAACAGGTCCGGCAGCAGGAACAGGTATTCCATGATCGGATGCCTTCTGTTTCCGTATCTCGCGAGATGTTTTCTCAACCGTTCGTAGAATCCGAACAGCTTTTTCTTTCCTCCCACTTCTTCGAGTTCCTCGTGGTCGAAAGCCTCGTTGAAATCTTCCCGTTTCATCACATCACTCCCTCTGTTACTGTTGTTCGTTAACCAGTTTCCCAATATTCAATTCATGCATGACCGGCACCCAGAAATCTTCCGACTTCGTTCCCCGCAGGCATGATTCCTGTGGAATCGCTTCGAGCGCCAGCTCTGCAATTCTTTTCTCGTCGAGTCCGGCGATCTCCTGATTTTTCAGGAAATTCCGGTATCGAGCTTTCAGATTGTTCAAATAGCGTGTATGCTGTTGCATGATATCGACGTCGGCAGGATCGCCGTGCCCGGTGACGACCGTATCGATATCCAGCCAGCCCAGTTTGTCCAGCGAAAGCAGGTAGATATCGCTGTCGCCCCAGTAGAAATAGGGCACCGTCACCTTGTCGCTAGCGCCGCTGAGAATCGTATCTCCCGCGATCAATACCCGGTCGTCGTGCAGATAGACCACCGAGCTGTCCATGGTGTGCCCGGGCGTGTGCAGGATGTTGATCGGGATCGGGTGCTCGATCCGAACCGAACCGTAAAAAGCGATATCGGGGAATACGAGGTTATTGCGATCGAGGATCGACTTCACCTGTGGCGCGATAACGTTCCGCTCGCTGGTAATGGTGTCCATGTAGTCCGCATGGGCGATGATGGTGGTATGCGGATCCTTCAGGTGACGATTGCCGTAACAGTGATCGCTGTGCCAGTGGGTATTGATGATATACCGCACCGGTTTGCCGTTGAGACGCTGTTTCAATTCGCGCGAATCCTCCGGGCGATGCAGGGTATCGACGACGATGCAATCCTCACCGCAGTCGATGACCGTCGCGTTCAGAAGCGCGCGCTTCGCCTGGAAAACCGTGATTCGTTCGTTGATGCGAATTTCTTTCAGCATTCCAACTCCTTCTTTTAATACAAAAACAAGCTGCGATCATGTCAATGAAAATCGTGACGCCCACAAGTTGGTTCGGACTGCTCAGCGCGTTGTTTTTCTATTTGGGTCTCTCAGGCTCAATCCCAGCGAAAAGCGCTTCATGAACAGGAAGTACTTCTTCCCGCACACCTCACACTCGTAATGCCTGCCATCGGAAAACAACCGCATCCAGCTTAGGCGCATCAGACGCGTCGCCGTTACCGATTCGCAATACGGACAGACCTGAAGCTTCCGGATGATAATCATGGTTCGAGAAATCCTTCGATCGACTCACCCAGCAGACGAGCCTTCTCTTCCGCGGACAGGTTACGCTTGAAATTCAGGACCAGCTTCAGCCACGAACCGGACATCGCGTTGGGCAGCACAATGAAGCGCGTACCGAATTCGTTCCGATAGTCGTCTGCAAGCGCTTTGCGTTCGGGAGTATCGGACGCTTCCCTGAATACCCGATCGAAATCGTTCAGGTTATCGCCGACCAGCAGCAGGATGTCGTGCTTTTCGGCTACGATCTCGCGCCTCTGCATCTTGTTCACGCGTCCCGCTCGCAACATGACGTGTACCGAATCGACCTGCGGAAATCCCAGGTCACGTAGGTTCTTCATCGTCGCTTCTTCATAGCTGTCGTTTCGATCCGAGATATAGAATATCGCACAACCGCCGGTGTCGGCGAATTTCAGGAACTCGATCGCCCCCGGCACGGCGGTGGCAATCGCCGCCTCGTTCCAGCGCACGAAGTCATCCGGATACGTGGTACCACGAAGCGCGTCTTCTGCGTTGTACCGGCTGTTATCGAGTACCGTTTCATCGATATCGACTACGACCGCCGGAATCTTCTCATGGGATTCGGTCAAGAGCTGTTCGAGCCGGAACGTGGCGATATTGTACGCCTGATAGCACAGCGCCCGGTACTCCGCCGAACACTGCTGCCAGGCTACGGGCATCAGAAGCGTCGGATCCTTGACCGCGGAAGCGTCCTCGGCAAGAAGACCGATTGCGATAATAGTCAAAATGAGCAAGATAACGATACGTCTCATAGGCTTCTCCTTTGTTGCGCTCTTTCAAACTTGGTGGGTTGAATGGATTTATCGTCCCTAATCCCGCAGGGATGACAGATATTAGACGGGGGCGTAAGCCCCAGTTATTCAGGCAAATACACGAATATAGCGCCGGAGGTGCGACAGAGCAAAATCATCTCACGATCTATCGTCCCTCCGGGACTTTGTGCTATCTCATCGCCCTGTACCCGGCACTTACGTATCGGGCTGAAATCTTTCGTCCTTCCAGGTCTTCAGGATCATAATTACAGCATTCACCCGCTCGATTTGAAAGTGAGTATCCTTTGTTTACCAATAAAACGATTCCGCCGTAAACAATCAATGAAAAAAACCGCCACACCGAAGCATGGCGGTTTCTATTTCTTTCAATCCCGATTAGAAATCAGTCTTGGAATCGTCAAACCCCTCATCCATCGGGAGTATGATTTCGAGGTCGTCCCCGTATTTATTCTTCTGTCCATTCCCGGAAGGACTGGGAAGCGCCTGCTTCTTTCGTGGAACCGGGATCTTCTTCTGGTCGTCGTAGCGTCTGACCATGGCACCGGAGTCTCCGGATCCGGACAACTTGAACTCCTGGACCATCGATCGAAGCTCTGCCGACTGCGAGTTGAGTTCCTCGGCCGCGCTGGCGGATTCCTCGGCATTCGCAGCGTTCGCCTGCGTTACCTTGTTCAGCTCGCCCACTGCCGTATTGATCTGCTTGATCCCCTCAGACTGCTCGTCCGAAGATACCGAAATCTCCTTCACGATGTTGTTCACTTTCGTGAAGCTCGTCTGGATGTTCTCGAACGATTTCGTCACTTCCTCCACGATCTTCGCGCCGTCTTCGGAGTTCTTCAGCGAGGTCTCGATCAGCTCGTCCGTGTTCTTCGCCGCTTCGGCGCTGCGCAGCGCGAGGTTTTTAACCTCTTCCGCAACCACGGCAAAGCCCTTTCCGGCCTCACCCGCGTGTGCGGCTTCCACCGCGGCGTTCAACGCCAGCAGGTTCGTCTGGAACGCGATATCGTTGATCGTCTTGATGATGTTGCTGGTCTCCTGCGCCGACCTGGTGATCGCATCCATCGCGCCGGTCATGCGGGACATCGCGTCGTTGCCTGTCATCACATGCTTCAAGGACTGCTCGGAGAGGGTCATGCCCTGCCTTGCGTTCTCGGCGTTGTTCAGGGTCAGCGAATTCATCTGCTCAAGGCTCGATGCGATTTCTTCCAGCGAACTGGCCTGCTCGGACGATCCGGAAGCAAGCGACTGGCTGCCGTTGGAAATCTCACCCGATGCGGAGGATATCTGCTGCACCGCGCGATCGACCTGGCTCAGTGCGTCTTCGAGGTTGTCGCCTGCGTTGTTGATGTTCTGTTTGAATTCGTTCAAGTCACCCTTGTAATTGCCGACCACGCGCGCCGTCATGTTCTTCCGCGCCAGTTCGCCCATGACATCCATCGATTCCTGGATCGGATTGACGATCGCATTCATCAATTTGTTGATGCCTGCCACCATCTCACGCCATGAATTCTTGAATTTCTTCTCTTCGCCTCGTTTTGTCAATTGACCATTAGTAGCCGCCTCGATAAGCGTTCCGGTTTCCTTCAGCAGGGAGTTCATGATATTGATCAACTGGTTCAGGTTACTGATGATGATATTGAAATCACCCTTGTACTGATCCTTGATCTCAGGCGGAATATCGCCATCGGAGATTCTCTGGATATAGTTGGACGTGAGATTGATCGGCTTGACAAAGGCTTCAATTAGGTCGTTGATTCCACCAATAAGGTCTTTCCAGGAATTCTGAAACTTGTCCGCTTTCCCGCGAACATTCAGCTTGCCGTTGTCGATCGCAGTAATCAACGTATTGGTCTCTTCGAGCAGACCGTTGATGTTCTTGATACAGAGGTTTACGCTATCTTTTATAATGTTGAAATCGCCTTTGTATTCTTCGGTGATCAGCGGAGGAATATCGCCCACAGAAATTCTCTGAATGAGGGCTGTCGTAGTATTGATCGGCTTGACGAAAGCTTCGACGAGGTTGTTGATCCCCTGGATCATGTCTTTCCATGAATGTTGGAAATTCGAGACGTCGCCGCGCTCATTCAGCCTTCCGTTGGTGGCAGCATTGATCAGCTTGTCTGTTTCTTTGAGCAATCCGCCAATGATATCGATCAGATTGTTGAGGCTATTCTTTATCTTGTTGAAATCGCCCTGATATGTTTCGGTGATCTTGGGCGGGATTTTGCCGGAGGAGATTTGGTCCATGTATTCAATCGACATCGTGATCGGCTTGACAAAGGCCTCGACAAGGCTGTTGATACCCTCGACCGAGGCAGTGAAATCCGCGCCGACCGTCGATGAATCGAGTCGCTCGCGCAGCCTTCCCTGAATAACCGCATCGATGACACCCTGTATCTGACCATTTACATTGCGAATCTGCTTCCCGATCGACTGACCTAGGAGTATTCCAACAATCGTGAAGATGACACCGAGCACGAGCGCCGTAATGATAATGCTTATCAACATTTTATGAACAGGCGCCAGCGCTTCCGAGGCATATGATCCCATCGCGATTGCCCAGGTGGTCCCTTCAATCGGCGAGAAGCCCATATACCGGACATCGCCCTCGTATGGATAATTCCCGGTACCTGCCTTGCCCTGGATCATCTGATTCAGAACCACTGCAAGCTCTTTGTATTTCGGATCCGTTTTCGCTTCTTCGATATAATTGATCTGATTTAAAATCAGGCTCTCATTCTTATGTCCAATAATCGTACCCTTCTCATCTACGACGAACGAATAGCCCATCTCTCCGTAGGAAAGGCTGTTCGTGATATCAGTCAGGAATGTGCCGGGAAGTCTGCCAATCAAGACTCCCTGAATCTGATTGTTCATATTCGTTAGAGGTGTCGCCACAATGAATACAACCTCATTAGTCGCCCTGCTCACGATCGCATCGCTTATGACCGTTTTACCGCTTATCGCTTCTTTGAAGTATCCACGATCACTCAAATTCAATTGTTTTCCATCCGGATAAGTGGCATTCCCGGATCGATCGATTATTGCAATACCGATAAATTCCGTCCGCGCAATTTCCTGATTCATGGCAGCTTTCTGCGTCTCCCAATCCCACGATCTCATGACATTACGACCCGCAATTGCCACCAACTGGCGTTCAACAACCTCAATATTGGCAGTGATTGTTTTCGATCCTGTCTTGGCAAGCTCGACAAGTGTCAGGTTCAGTGCATTGACCAGCGACTTCGAAGACGACATATAGTTGATTCCGCCAAGTATTATACAGATCGAGAGTACGATCCCAACAATCAGTATCAGTACTTTTTTTCCTATCGTGAGACCTTTCATTGTCCTGCTCCTTAAATTGGATATTGCTTCGTGCGTGTTGATTTATGCTTTCTTTTCGTTCTGAAGATGATGCATCTCGTTCAGTTCTTTTCGAGACAATATCCGTCCCGAATCGAGAAGCGTGATAACCTTTCCCTTGATTTTCGCCATTCCTTCGATATAATGGTTGTCGATGCTGGTGCTCAGGGTAGGTAATTCCTCTATAAACTCATCTTTGATGTCGAGTACCTCGAGTACATTGTCAACGATCATCCCGATGGTCACTACGCTATTTTGAATCGGAACCTTCACCACGATGATACTCGTCCGGTCGTCGTATTCACGCTCTGGAAGGGTCAGTCGCAATCGCAAGTCCATCACGGGCGTTATTCTGCCGCTACGGTTTATCACGCCTTTGATATAGTGTGGTGTCTGCGGAATGGGGGTGATTTCGGGAATCGCGATAATCTGTACGATATTATCGACATTGATTCCGTATGGCTGTTCCTTGAGGGTAAAGGACAGATATTTCATGCTATTCTGGGTACTGTGCTCGTTCACAAATCCTCCTGACGGTTTACCTGTTATCGATTCGCGAATTGATACTTGAAGGGATCGTTTCAGCTTGCTGTTCCGGCATTGCAACACGCTTTGTTCAGTTCTTCAACACAATTAATTCCAGAAATTCGTTTTTACGAGCAAGTCTCAATCTGCGTCTTCACACACAATAAAATTAACCGATTCCCTGAGCTTCGCAAAAACTAATTATAAATAAATACCATTCACCGCCATCCCTCATTGTATTATGGATTTATCATAATTATTAAATAACATAGCGTTAATGATCCCAGTCCTATATGACTCCAAACACAATAATCAAATCGAATCATTGTATTTATTGCGTGGCGAGACTACCGACAAATCTATAAGGAATATTCTTGAAACTTATCGAAACAATCACTCATTCATCTTTCTGGAAATTCTTGTTTCTTATGATTTTCTGATTGCTTCCAATCGCGGAAAAAAGAGTGAACCGGCAAAGGAATTATTTGACAAAACCGCGGGAGATCATCGAGTATGACATAAAGAGAATCCCCTCGAAATGTTCTATTTCATTTAGATCGCAGCTCTACATAGGTGTTAATTCCGGCGACATCGTTCTATAAAGACGAGCAGCCCGACGGTGCAAAGGAGACAACAGTGAGAGGAAGACTTGCATTTTTACTTACGCTTTTACTGATAATGACACTAACCATCGTATCGTGCGGCAGAAAACAGAAACAGGATGACACCATCCAGAAAAACCGCATAAAGATCGGGCTTGCGCTGGGTTACGCCGGAATTGGCGATATGGCGTTCAACGATATGCAATACCGCGGACTGATCCAGGCAAAACACCAATACCCAATCGAGGTAGTATATAAAGTACCGACGCATGAAAGCGATGAAGAGCAGACAAGCTGTATCCAGCAGCTTATCGACGAGCAGTGCGACCTCATCTTCTCTTCGGGTATCTTCTCAATCGAAGGCTTGAAAAGATTTGCACCCGATTATCCCGACATCCATTTCGTGCTATTGGATAATCCCCTGAAAGGATATAGCAACATCACTTCAGTCATATACGCCCAGCACGAAGGCTCCTTCCTTGCCGGATATCTTGCAGCAAGCTTCACTCGAACACACAAGATCGGCTTTATCGGCGGTGTTGATATACCGGTAATAAAGGCATTCCGGAAAGGCTATGAGGAAGGTGCCGCATACGCCGACTCCAAGGTGAAACTTATAACCGAGTATTGCAGCCTCGCCCCGAATTTTCAGGGATTCAACGATCCGGAAAAGGGTTATATGCTTGCGAACTCAATGTACGATCAAGGTATCGATGTGATATACAACGTCGCCAGCGCGACCGGGAACGGGATTATCGCCGCTGCGAAGGATCGCGGTAAGTATGTGATCGGTGTCGATTCAAATCAGGACGCCATGGCGAAAGGATACGTACTCACCAGCATGATGAAGCGACTCGATTTATCGATCACCGATATCGTAGGCAAATTCCTGGATAACGAGCTGGCCGGTGATTCGATCTACGTGTACGGGCTTCGGAACAATGGCGTTTCACTTACCGATATGCAATACACGCGCGATATCATCGGAGAAGAAACCGTCGGCGAGCTCGAAGCTATCAAGCAGAAAATTATTGACGGAGACATAGTCGTAACCAATATCCATGAGGAGTATCTGAAGGATTACCTCGATGAGAAAAATAGGGAAACTGAAGAATAACCTGTTTACGAAATTCACGCTGACCATAAGCCTCCTACTGGTATCGTTCTTCCTGATAACCGGAACAATGCTGATCCAGGTAGTGGAGAACAGCATTCTGGACGAAGTGGAGAAGGGGTCGGACAAACTAACGCGATCCATTGCCATGATCAGCGCTCCCCACATCGCAAACTACACCTTCATGTTCCTTGAGCAAAATACGCTTCAACTGCAATCGGGCAAGGACGGACAACTCGATATCCTTTCCGTGCAGATTTTCGACGCGAACGGATACAAGCTCAATCTGAGCGGTATTGACACGGCGAATATCAAGGTTCCGCGAAAATACTGGCTGATCAAGAACGCACCCTGCTTCATCAAAGACATGCACTCGAACGAGAAGCGCGTCGGATACGTAAGGATCGTCTTCTCGCTTCAATCCGCCATCGAGCGCGTACTGCACATTCGTATCATGTTCATCATCGCGGTCGTTTTCATCATTCTCATGCTCGATTTCCTGGTGATTCTGCTGCTGTCCAAGACCGTCATTGATCCCATAAATCGGTTGAAACATGCTGCGACGATGGTCTCCGACGGCGATTTCGAGATTAGATTCGCCAGAACGCCGAAGGACGAATTGGGATTCCTGATGACCTCCTTTCAGCGAATGGCACTCGATTTAAAGAACAGCTTCAACACGATTCAGGATCAGTACCGGCAGCTTCAGATCGATCACGAAGAGATCAAGCGAAGCGAGGAAACGCTCTCGCAGTTGAACCGGTGTTTCCTCGAACTGGGTCCCAACCCCGATTATAATATTCAGATGATCACGAAAACCGCTGGCGAGCTGCTGGATGGAGATTTTGTGCTCTATAATCGCTTTAACGAAGAGACGAAGCTGATCTATACCCACGGCTCGTGGAATGCACCGGCTGATCTTGAACTGAACCGCTCGCCGGAGGGTCGTATATGCTACGGCGTTATCGAACGCAACGACGGCGAAGTGATGGTAATCGAGAACCTCGAAGATCATGAATGCTGGCACACAGATCCAACCATCCGGAAGTACGGAATAATGTCCTTTGTCGGCGTTCCGGTCTCACTCAAGAATCGCATTGTCGGAACCCTCTGCTTCTTCGATAAAAAAATCCGGATATTCAGACCGGAAGAGATCAATGCCCTGACCATGCTCGCGCAAGCGCTGAAAAACGAAGAAGAACGCAAGAGTTATGCCCTCGAATTGAAAGAGACGCGCAACTATCTGCGCAATGTTTTCGACTCTCTCTCTTCGTCGCTCATCACCATCGACGAGAACTATCATATCATCGAATGGAACAGCGAAGCGGACCAGGTGTTTCACCTTTCGGATCACGAATCAGAAAATATAAGCATCTGGAACGCAATCCCCGCACTGACGAAGGAAAAGAGGCTGATCGTCCGAGCGCTGGAAAATCAGGAGCATATCAATATGCACCGAATCGGCATCAAGCTCGACGATATGCTCTATTTCGATCTTTCCGTCGTACCGCTGTCCCTGCGAGAATCGCATGGCGCAGTGATCCGGCTGGATAACGTGACGGACATCGTAAAGAAGGACAATCAGCTCTTCCAGGCACAGAAGATGGAAACGGTGGGCAATCTCGCCGGCGGTCTGGCGCACGACTTCAACAACGTCCTTTGCGGCGTTACCGCCACCATCAGCCTTCTGAAATACTACCTCGAAATGAAGAAGGTCGAGGACCCGCAGATATTCAACTATATCCGGACCATGGAACAATCCTCAAACCGCGCCTCCGAGATGGTTCAGCAGCTCCTCACACTGTCCCGCAAACAGGAGGTCTCCTACACCGCGATCAGGCTGAACGACGCGATCAACAACGTGATGGAAATCTGCAAAAACACCCTTGACAAGAGCATCCACCTGCATCTCGGCAACATCGCCGACGATGCGTACGTTAACGCCAACCAGACTCAGATCGAGCAGGTGCTCCTGAACCTCTGCGTTAATTCATCGCACGCAATGACCATCATGCGTGGTCCGGACGAGAAGAAAGGCGGCAGACTGGATATCTCGCTGTACAAGTACTTTGTCGAGAGGAGCTTCAGTCACTATCACCCGGACGCCAAAGAAGGATATTACTGGGTCTGCACCGTTCACGACGAGGGCGTGGGCATGAGCGACGAAGTGATGCGCCGAATCTTCGATCCATTCTACACCACCAAGGAAAGCTCGCACGGAACGGGACTCGGGCTGGCGATGGTCTATAATATCGTCAAGATGCACAACGGCTTCATCAACGTCTATTCCGAGGAAGGCGTCGGTTCCACGTTCCAGGTATATCTGCCGGTTCTCTCGCGAAGAGTCGATGTTCAGACGCTCGATGTGCCGGAAGCATCGCTCTACCATGGTGAAGGAAAAATCCTGGTGGTGGATGACGAAGAACATATCCGGCTGATCTCGGAAAATATCCTGACGGAATGCGGCTATCAGGTTTTCACCGTCGTAAACGGACAGGAAGCGCTCGATTTCCTGCTCGAACATCCCAATATCGATCTGATCCTGCTCGACCTCTCCATGCCGGTGATGTCCGGAAAGGAGACCTTCAGCCGAATCCATGACCAGTACCCCGACTTGAAGGTCATTCTCATGTCCGGCTTCCGACAGGATAGTCGCGTAAATGAAATCATGAACAAGGGCGCTAACCAGTTCATTCAGAAACCCTTCACGATGGAAGGACTGACCCGAACGGTCTATGCCGTCATGAGAAAGAACCATAGCGGAGAATAATATGATCGACAACCCCACCCTGAATCTCATGCGCAATCGGAAATCGATACGGGAATATACGGATCAGATTCCGGACGAAGAGGTGATCCGGTCGCTCGTCGAGGCAGCAATCTGCGCACCTTTCGCGGGACAGACCTACAGCATCCTGCTTCGCCGTGAATCCTCTAAGAATCCTTTCCGCGCGCCACTCTTCTTCATTTTCTGCGTCGATGCGTTCAAGCTCGAGAAGATCATGGAGAAGCGCGGCTGGAAGATGCGGCAGAACGACCTTTCGTTTCTACTTCTGGCCATTCAGGATACCGCCTACGCGGCCGAAAACATGGTGATCGCCGCGGAGAGCTTCGGGATGGGAAGCTGCTACCACGGCTGGGTTCCATTTATTGCAGACAAGATCAAAGAGACCTTCCAACTGCCGGATCGCGTGTTTCCGCTGGTCGGTTTAACCGTCGGCTATCCTGCCGAGAATCCTCCCGTGCGTCCACGCTACCCCATCTCCTACACCCTGCATGAGGACGCCTACAATCTTCCCACGGACGAAGAAATCAAAGAAGCCATGCGCGTCATGGACGAGGGGTATCTGGCGCAGGATTACTACCGCAAAGCCAACTTCATGGTCAAGCTCGACGACGGCATGCAGGAGACCTTCACTTTCGACGACTACAGTTGGACCGAGCACATCTCACGCAAGCACGGCCTCTGGCATGCGGATATCAACGAGATCCTCGAGAAGATGAAGCAGTGCGGATTCGAGCTATCGATTTAAATCCTCATTTATCAGCCCCGCTTTTTAGAAAGCCCTGGCATTCACCATCAGTTTATCAGCTTAAATATGTATGAAGTCACTTTCACCACATCGCTAATGCAAATATCTTCAAGATTATTTCTTGAAAAACTTCTCACGAAAGTGCGGTTCACAGGTTATTGGATGAGGAAATTCGATTTCCAGTTCGAAACGCTCATCCGAGGGTAAATCGTCAAATGGGTACAAAATATGCTTGATATCGTGAATATCTTGTATTTCTTTGTTTGTTTCATCTTCTGACTTGAGCATGCTTTTCACAACCGCTGAATGTGTATGAAGTAATCTCCCTTCTATCCTTTGAGTACTGATTAACTTGATCTTGTACGAGTAAGGTATCCCGTATTGATCTTCCTTGATTTGAACCTCTTTATAGCACTCCTCATCATGCACTGAAGCATTCTCAGTCAATCCAAGATCGTTATTGATATCCTTCAATTCAGCCTGCTTGAATATCTTCCCAAGAGGTGCAATAACAAAAACTTCATCAGAGACATCAACTAAAGCCTGTTTGAATTTTAAATGCCCCTTTCCTCGAGCCATCGGTACCGGGCAGCGTGATCCCGTTTCATTAATCCTAACCCAATTCCCAGTAGTCAATCCTATATATTTTGTTTTATCAGGATCGATTTTCGTCATCGGCGAGCTTTCATCATCATCATCATCGTCAAACAATACCGAGATATTTTCACGGACCTGCTCTAAGGTCGTTCGTGTCATCTTCCCCGTTATTGCAGCGTAAATCGGTAAGGGTTCTCCTGGGAGCAAATAACAACGAAACGCTAATTGAGAATAACGCTCATTAGGATTTGCCCGTCCTTTCTCCATCGCAACCTGTATTCCGCTAAGACTATTTGTAAGTACAAACAGTTTATCGATCCATGTTTCACGATTCAGAGTGCGTTTCACCAGACTTTCAGACAGAGTTTTAAAGAGGTAATACAATGTCGTTCCTGAATCTATCAGCAAACAAACGTAGCTTCCTTCTTTCTCAATGAAATACTGACATCTTGCCAAAAGGAATGGCACAAACTTTTTCGCAATCAGCTCTTTCTCTTTCCGGAAGTGACACAATCTTTCCGCAAAGAGAGTTTTCGATTCCGCCGAAATACCAGCATTAACCAATGCAGATGATAACCAATAAGAATCTCTTGCTAACTCGTCTTTAATCTGTCTACCAAGAATTACTGAAACATTCTCAAGTTTCGTTGTCTGTCTTTCGATCCATGTTCGATTTGATTCAAGATGCTTCTTCTCATCACTGTACTTTTTCTTATTAAAACGAATCTCGATTATTGAAAGAATTAGCTTAAAGAGTACTTCCAGCAGCAGAATACTTAATCCGATGATCAGCACATAGTTCATATCCCAGTGTAATCCTGTCATGATTCCTCCAAATTCGCGAATTTTGCCTAAAATTGCTTTATACAGAAATACTTGTCAACAATAAAATATTTCATACGCATCATTCAATCGGTTACACAATTTCAATTGGATTGATTTCCGTATAAGCCAATATTCACTTTCGACGATTATTGCTGGACCGAGCACATCTCACGCAAGCACGGCCTCTGGCACGCGGATATCAACGAAATCCTCGAGAAGATGAAGCAGTGCGGATTCGAGCTATCGACTTGATTCTCACATAGCCCCGCATGGAGCGGAATATTTTAGCCCATGGTGTGAACCATGGGTATATGGATCGGAGCTATGCCAAAAGAAAACCGCCCATCATTTTCCATGGAAAATGATGGGCGGTTTTCTTGTGAGGTATCGCGTGTTTGCGCCTGACCCATGGTTCACACCATGGGCTACAATCTGTCGTCCCTACGGGACTTGGGATACAATGGCTCAGAACCCGATCTTGATTCCCGCGATGAACGTTCTTCCCCACTGATAGACGGTCTCGCGCTCGTGATCACCGGAGTCTTTATCGACGTTGTAGTTGTAATCCCACACGTTCTTTGTGTCGAAGATATTGTCGATCTCGACGTAGTACTCCATGGTGATGTTGTCTTTGAGCCAGTGGTGGTGCAGATGTAGATCGAGTCGCTTGTAATCGGGCAGACGCGAGCTGTTGTAATCTGTTTCCTGATCGACATACCATTTCCGCGATGTATCCGAGAAGGTCTTTTCCGTATAAGGTCTTCCACCCATGTAGCGGAATTTCAGCGAGATCTCGGCCTGATCCGACGGAACCACCGCCAGCAATCCCAGCCAGAACATCCAGTCGCGGTTGTTCAGATACCAGTCGTACTGGAGGAAGTCGAACTGATAGCCCACTACGATGGACATGACGTTGCGGTAGTCGAAGTCCCAAGGCACTTCTTTGTCCGGATAGCGGTAGTCTTGCATGTATGCTTTGGACCACGAGTAGGCGATGGAGCCGAACCAGTTGTCCTGAAGCTTCTTCTGGAAAAAGGTCTCGATGCCGTAGCTGTACGCCTCGCCGTCGTTGGTGGTCAGACTGGACCAGTCGAGCGTATCGGCGGTCTCCAGATGTTCGCGCACGAAGACGTTGTCGTATTCCTTATAGTAGGTTTCGATGCGGAACATGGCGGCTTCCGAGAGGAGCGCGTCCCAACCGAGTACCAGGTGATCGGCGTACTTCGATTTCAGCACCTTGTTTCGTTCGTCGTAGGAGAGGGTCAGGTTATCGACCTTCTGGTAATAGCGTCCGAGACCGAAGCGCAGATTGGAAAACTTGGTTATGCGGTACTTCATACCGAGGGTCGGCGCCCAGGTGGTTTCGTCCGTGTAGTCGAAGTAATCGACTCGCGCACCGGCGGTGACGTTCAGCTTCCCGAACTGCTTGTCCCACTGCAGATAAGCGCCCAACTGTACGGTTCCGAACTCCTTCCTGCTCCAGTCGATATCGCCTTCCCCAAAGCCTTCCACGCCGAGCGTATCGACGATCACGCCATTCTGGTCATAGACGAACGTCGTATCTGGACGGAAATAGAGATCTGAATCGATGTAGTCGTAGGTGACGCAGAAACCCGGTTCGAGCTTTCCGATGTATGTTTCGGGAAGGAAGTGCGAATACTTGAATCCGAGGCGGTTCTCGTCGGCAATGTACTCGGTCGAGAGGTGATCGTCGTCTTTCTTGCCCTCGATGTAGGTCTGTAAATCCCACCAGCGATGGCTATTGTACAGCGTATAAACCGAATAGTGTCCCTTAAAGACTTTCTTGTATGTAGCACCGAGCATGTACTGCCCGGATTTTAGATATACGTCTTCCCCATCGGCGCTCTGCGTGAATCCCGACGAGTCCTCGTGCGCAACCTCGACGAAATTCTCAGCCCAGAGCTGCGTAAAGGTCAGCTTGTTGGTTGGCGTGACGCGCACGGTCTCCTTCGCGTAGATCGACTGGAAATCGGGGTCTGCGTTGAGACCGATCTCGTCGGCGATCAGGTTCAGAAAGCCATGGTGATAGAACGCTAAAAAGGAACTTTTATCGGTGATGGGACCTTCGATATGTCCGCCGTAACCCGTCAGGCTGGCATCCAGCGCCACCTGGTATTCCTTCTCGTTGCCGTCGCGAGTACTGATATCCAGCACGGAAGAAGCCTTGTTGCCGTAGCGGGATGGGAACGCGCCGCTGTAGAGGGTGAGTTCCTTGACCATCTCCGGCGTGATCAGGCTGATCGGACCTCCACCGTAATTGGGATAGGCGAAGTGATTGGGATTTTGCAGCTCGATACCGTCCAGCACGAAGAGATTCTCTCCGTAGTTGGCACCGCGAATGATGATCTCGTTCATGGCGTCCGAACCGGAGACGACCGATGGCGTCACCTGCACAGCACGTTGAATATCGTATGCTCCGGCGGGTTGGGTGCGGATCTCCTCGATATCGAGAGTCTTGGCGCTGACGGGTGCATCCTCCGGCTCGCGGAAGAACGCTTCGCCCGATACGGTGTATTTCTCCAGTTTCAGCACCTGAACTTTCAATTCCACGTTGAGCGTGATCGTCGTATTGGCCGGCACCATGACGTTGATCTTGGTGCGCGGCTCGTAGCCGACGCGACGATAGCTGACCTGATGAACGCCCGTGGGAATATTCTTGATGAGGTATTCACCCTGTGGATTGGAAAAGCCCCAGGCTTCGTTGTCGATGAAGATCGCCACCTGGTCGATCGGAGCCGAGGTGCCTTCGTCCTTGATTCGACCGGCGATATGCCCGACCTGACGGTCCTGCGCAGCAATCGATATCCAGATCATGCACAACAATATTACGGATAGAATTTTCACAGTTAATCTCGATCGTTTGTTTTTTATCCCAATCACGTTGTAAGCCTCATTATTATTTTTTGAATACGATATAAAACCGATTATGCGTTTTGCAGGTCAAGTAAAAAACCGGTTAATACCAGAATGGCCGCATCGGGAATCATGAACCGGAATAACATGCAGGGCGATTTCGACTCGGTCTGAGTTCCGCACATGCAAAAAAAACAGTAATCTTCATTTTGTTCTTGCTACGTCATGGTATTTGGAATTGATATTGTATTCATTACATAAATCTGAAATGGTATATGAGACTGAATTGAATAAACACAAGGAGACAATCGTGAAAAAAAAGGTCCTGATTCCTCTTGTTCTGGCACTGAGCATTGTAATGCTTTTCTCCCTGGAGAGCCAGGAGATCACCAATGAAGACGTATTTTCTTATGAGACTGTAAATTCCGGCAGCTTACAGTTACAATTCACAACCCCTGAATGGTCTCTCGACACCTTTGAGGCACAGCAAGGCAGTTTTTCGAAGGTCGAAATCGCAAAACGCGCTGTTCCGTACATCACTGCATCGGAAGGATTTCCGGAACTTCCCTTTTTCAGCACGATGATCGCAGTTCCGGCCCATGGCGCAGTAGCGCTCGAGCAGCTGAACCTCACTGAGAACCGTACGCTTGTCGATCCCGTTTATCCTTACCAGGATACGGAAGCACAGCGTTCCATGCTTACCATGGACCAGTCTTTTTATCAGAGCGGGTCGGTCTATCCGGCAGAAGCCGTGATTGTCGGCGAGCCGGTCATCATGCGTAACCTTCGCATGGTTCCGGTCAACGTCTATCCCTTTGCTTACGATCCACAGACGGCTGAGCTTGTCGTTCGCGAGGACATCTCATTCCAGATTAACACGAATAGCAGCATAGGTGTAAACGAAATTGACATCGAGCGTCCGTTATCGCGCAGCTTCGAACCGATGTACCGCTCCGTCATCCTCAACTACGATGATGTTCGCGACGAAGATCCCGTCTATCAGAATCCCAGCATCCTCATCGTTCAATGTAACAACAGCGAGATCACCGAGCAGGTCGCCCAGCTTGAAGACTGGAAGCGCACCAAGGGATTCGAAGTCACCGCGGTCAGCACTTCCGAGACCGGCTCCAGTGAAAGTCAAATCAAGAGTTATATCCAGGACGCGTACGAGACCTGGGAAAACCCGCCCGAGTATGTTATTCTGGTAGGTGACGCCGGCGGTACTTATAACATCCCGACATGGAGCGGGGTCGGCGATCATAATTATACCTGCCTCGAAGGTACCGATATCCTTCCGGAGGTCTTTGTCGGTCGTCTTTCGATCAGCAGCCCAACCGATCTGATGGTCATCCTGCAGAAAATCAACCTCTACGAACGCGATCCGTATCTCGATGACACGGACATGTATCATCATTCGTTGCTCGTTGGAGACACCAGCCCTTCAGGGCTTTCCTGCGTGATCACCAGCAAGTATAACAAGGAAGAAATCCTCTCCTACGATCCGACGCACACTTTCACGGAACTCTACGCCCCCGACCCGAGCGCTTCACTGATGAACAATGCCATCAACGCAGGTGCGCTGTTCTTCACCTATCGTGGCTACATCGGGATGAGCGGCTGGACTACCAGCAATATCAGCAGCCTGACCAACGTCAACATGCTGACCAACGCCGTTATCATCACATGCGATACAGGCACATTCGCCTCGAGCTACGATGTGGCAAGAACCGAAGCCATGTTGCGTGCGGGAACACCTACCGCACCTAAAGGCGGCGCATGCGCGATCGGAATGGCAACCTCAGGCACCCACACACAGTTCAATAATGTTCTCATGGGCGGTATTTTCCACGGACTCTACGCTAATGGAATGTATAACATGGGACAGGCGATCATGTCCGGTAAACTCTATCTCTATCTGGGCTATCACAATGTCACCATGAGCACTGTCGATAGCTTCACACAGTGGTGCAACCTTATGGGCGATCCTTCTATGGACGTCTGGCACGGTGAACCGATCTCGATGAATGTCGACTACGACAGCTCGATCGGACTGGGACAGGGCTATCTGGATGTCTATGTAAGCAATGACGAAAACGAACCGATCGAAGGAGCCTGGGTAACCGCCCGTATGGGACAGGATGAGGTTTTCGCAACAGGCATGACCAACGACGCAGGTATGGTTACGCTGACCATTGATCCAACCGAAAACGGAACCGTCGGACTGACCGTAACCAAGCCAGACTACATTCCACATCTTGGATCGTTCACGGTTCAGTCAACCGGTGGTGTCGCTTATGCAGAGATGACCATCGACGACTCCGACGGAAACAACAACGGAGCAGCCAATTCCGGCGAGACGGTAGGTCTGTTCGTCAATCTGCACAACTACAGCGGATCTTCCGCGCCGAACGTCTCGGCCGAAATTTCAACCGAAGACGTCTGGGTTGAAATCACCCAGAACACGGACGATTTCGGTACTATCTCCGCCGGTGGCGGGATGGATGGACAGAACGGTTTCACCGTTGAAATCGCCGCGGACGCTCCTGACAAGCACATCGTACGATTCAACCTCGATATCTCCGACGATAACGGCAATGACTGGGAAAACAGCTTCTGGATGGAGATTCAGGGTAACGACGCGGATGTGGAAGCCGTCGAATACGATGATGGCGGCGACGGTATCCTTGATCCGGGCGAGACAAGCGACCTCGTCGTCACGATCCGCAACAACGGACAAACCATGCTTCAAGGCGTCTATGGCGCACTGCAAACCAACAGCTATTTCCTCCGCGTCGATGATTCCCTCGCATATTTCGGACCCATCACACAGGGATCCCAGGTCAGCTGTAGTTCCAATCCTTTCGTTGTTACAGGGCTGTCCCTGGCATTGCCGGGTATGACGGTCAAGGCACGACTGCGTCTCTTCAACGACAGCGGTTACGAGGAATTCGAAGAAGTGATCCTTCAGGTCGGTGAGGCCGACGAAGGTGATCCGACAGGACCAGATTCGTACGGATATGTCTGCTACGACTCGGGCGATACCGACTACCTCGAAGCGCCGGTTTACGACTGGATCGAAATCGATCCGGATCACGGCGGATCAGGAACCAATACGGGTATCAGCGATACCGGAGATCAGGGTGAAGAGTACAACGGTATCGTTACCGTCGATCTGCCCTTCACATTCAACTTCTACGGCGAATCATACGACGAAGTCTCTATCTGCTCGAACGGCTGGCTGACATTCGCAGAAACCGAGCAGGTTACATTCCGTAACTGGCACATCCCGGGCGCCATGGGACCACGAGCGATGATCGCGGCTTTCTGGGATGACCTCAGAACCGGTAACGGCGGGGTCTATACATGGTACAACCAGGAAGAGGACTACTTCGTTATCGAGTGGTCTGAATGCCAGAATGCATGCCAGAGCGCAGAAGAAACCTTCGAGATCATCCTCTACGATCCCGAAGTGTATCTGACGCCCACCTTTGACGGCATGATTAAAATCCAGTACCAAACCTTCAATAACGTTGATAACTACAACAACCCATACGAAGAACAGGGTAATTACTGTACTGTCGGTATCGAAGATCACACCGAGCTTCGCGGTATACAATACACCTATAATGACGAATACGCCAATTCGTCTCTGCCTCTGGACGATGGCGTGGCGATCCTCTTCACCGGCCTTCCGATGAGCTCGCAGGACAGCTACCTGGTTTACAACGGTATCGTGATCCATGACGAAGATGGCAGCGGTCAGGTCGAAGCAGGCGAAAGCGTCGATCTCAGCGTGAAGATCGATAATGTGGGTATGTCCATGGCTACCGGTATCACCGGCACGATCGTGAGTGACTCACCCTTCATTGACATCACCAATGCCACATCGGTTTATCCCGACATCCCGAGCACATACAGCGGCTACAACACGTCTTTCTACACGTTCGACGTGCTTCCGTCGTGCCCGAATCAGTATGTCGCCCACTTCACGATTCAAGTGCACAACGAAGACGGTTACTGGGAATACCCATTCACGATAATGGTTTTCAAGCCTACCGTGGAGCTGCTGTCCGCGATCGTGTACGACACGACAGGCAACATGGACGGTGTGTTCGATCCGGGCGAAGAGGGATACCTGATTCTCAACCTGCAAAACGCCACAACCTCACCCGCTCGCGATGTTACAGCGGAATTGTCCGTCGATAACAGCCTTGTCAACATCGGACAGACCGAATTCAGTTACGGCATCATCGAACCGGGCATGAATCTGCAGAAAGCGTATCCGATCTCAATCGACGCTTCTATCCCGGCAGAGACGATCGTAACCTTCACCCTCGATGTCGATATGTACGGCGGAACTGGCCAGATATACGATTTCCAGGCGGGAATCGGTATCTGGGGCGCGCAATCCGACTTCGAAGAGAACGACTGGGGATTCACTTCTCCAAGTTTCTGGGAGTGGGGAACGCCGAGTCTCGGCGCACATTCCGGTGAAAGCGCATGGGCGACACGCCTCTATGCTAACTACCTCGACAATGCCGACTGGAAACTCGATTCGACCGAATTCTACATCGGAACCTGCACCGAACTTCATTTCTGGCACAAGTACCAGACGCAGACCAACTACGACGGCGGTAACGTCAAGATCAGCATCGACGGCGGAACGACCTGGAACGTTGTCGTACCCTTCGACGGTTATCCAACCGCATCGATGTCCAGCTCTAACGGTGCGATCGGTGGTGAACCGGGCTTTTCCGGCTACCATCCCGACTGGGCCGAAGTGGTGATCGATATCTCCGAATACGCAGGCAACTACGCTACCATTCGCTGGCACTTCGGTTCCAACGGATCCACCGTCGCGTACGGATGGGTCATCGACGACGTCCTTGTGACCGGCAGCCAGGAAAAAGGCGCCGGCATATCAGGAACCCTCACCCTCAGCGAGAACATGGCAGATGTCGAGAACACGCTTGTTTCGGTCGGTCAATACTCGACCCACCCGGATGAAGACGGTAACTACCTGCTCTACGTCTCGGAGAACACCTACGATCTCCAGGCAGATCTGCAATACTTCGAGAGCGGCATGATCTCGGAACTCGCCGCGACGCAGGGAACGATCTCCGAAGGAAACAACATGGTGCTCAACTACTTGCATCCTGTTACCAGCACAGCCTGGTCTCAGCTAAACGGTCAGGTGACTCTCACCTGGGATTACGAAGCGCCATCGATGGTTCGCAACACCAAGAAGGTGAAATCGAATCCGCGCGAAGAATTCGAGAGCTTCCGCGTCTATCGTCAGGAAGAGACAGGTCCGAATGTGATGATCGAAAGCGATATTACCGATTACCAGTACGTCGATCAGATCGATTCGCTCAAGACCTACTTCTATACGATCGTCGTCGAATACGACGCCGGGCTCAGCGAACCGGTTGCGCTGGATGACGTTTACTGGGATGGAACCATCGTCGGTAACCAGCCTGACGCGCCATCCTATGTCAACAACCTCGGCAGCAACTATCCCAACCCGTTCAACCCTGAGACACGTATCGACTTCAGCCTGAAAGACGCCGGTCGTGCGACGCTCAAGATCTACAATGTGAAGGGTCAGTTGGTGAAAACCCTCGTTGACGACAGGCTCGATCAGGGAAATCACAGCATCACCTGGCACGGTACGGATAATAGTAACCACCGCGTTTCGTCCGGCGTTTATCTCTACCGCCTGGAAACCGATGGATACTCCTCGACGCAGAAAATGCTGCTTCTAAAATAGGAGTTTGAATCCAGAAGACTGGAGTCAGAAGAAAGTCATAGAGAATGCCGCCCGGAGGTCGGCACCTACAGAGGAATGCAAACTCGCGTTTGTTTCCCTGTAGCGATCGACCTCCGGGCGAGCTTTTATTTCCAGAACAGGAATACCCCCAGAATTTCTGAGTGCGTAGCTGTAAGGTGATGGAATGCTATCATTTATGTATGTTTAATGGTGAAAAATCCGGTAGACTATCTGAGTGTTAATGGTTCTTTGCTGTGTAAAATAATTGTTTGTCCTTCGATACACCGCTTCGCGGCACTCAGGATGACAAACTATTATTTTACAATGAGTTATCCACAGTGTGTCATCCTTGTATATTGACACAGTTCATTGAGAAGCCAGAATAGCGGTAACGCCGCCAGTTTAGATGAGTGGATTACCCTGGTGGCCACCAAGGTAATCCTGCCGGTCTCGAGATCGTTGTCATCCAGTGCTAATAAGCCCGGAGCTCAGCTTGGTCCAGACCGGTTCATAATGCGATTCCGAACAGTTGCGTGGGCTTGAAGCCCGAATACAAGAAAGGAGCAATTATGACCAACATTAGCGACAATCTCTCGACCTTCATCGGGATCGATGTTTCGAAATCGACCCTTGATGTATTTATATCAGGGAGAGAGGAAACCTTGCAAGTAAAAAATGCCGCCGTGGGATTCGAGGAACTCTATGATGCAATCCGCCAGTGCAATGATCCTGTCATTGTATATGAATCGACGGGAGTGTATGGGAAAAAACTGGCACGCTATTTGTTAGAGCATAACGTAATGGTTGCAGAAGTTAATGCCTATCAGGTTCATAGCTTTGCCCGTAGTACTGGAAAGCTAGCGAAGACAGATCGGATCGATGCGGAGACAATTGCGCTGTATGCCGAGAAGCTCGGCGTCCGATTGCTGTGCAAGGTGGATAAGAGGCATGAGGCAATCAGGGATTTGATGAAACGGAAGCATCAGTTGATTGACTATCGGAAAAGAGAAAAGAATCGCAGAGAATCCACTCTGGATCATGAGATTATCGATAGTATTGATCGACATGTCGAGTACTTGAATGATGAAATCAAGCGAATCGAGAAGCAGATAGATGAACTTCTGGATCAAGTACCGGAGTTTCGTGAGAAGACAGAGCTGCTAACGACAATCCCCGGCGTCGCAAAGCATACAGCACTGACGATGTTGGTCGAATTGCCAGAACTTGGCACCCTAAACAGGAAAGAAATCGCTATGCTTGCAGGCTTGGCCCCGATCAATCATGATAGTGGAACGTTGAAAGGGAAAAGGCATATTCATGGTGGCAGACCATCGGTTCGAAATGCACTGTATCTTCCAACAATATCATCCTTTCAGTGGAATCGTAAAATCGGCTCGTTCCGGGTGGATTTAATCGAGCGAGGAAAACCCGGGAAAGTGGCAACCACGGCTTGTATGAGAAAGATGGTGACAATCATGAATGCGATGGTTAGAGATAATCTCGCGTGGGGCATGAAATCGCCATCATTGCATGAGTCAACGAACTGAGTTTTATGTGGATAAATGCGTTTGAAGAGTAATTTGTCCACAATCCACGCCGAATAGAACGTCAAAGTGTCTCGTTCGCTTATCGTGGTGTGGATTGTGTCCATTTCAGACAAATTCCAGCATTTATCCACGGAAAACGAGAGGATACCCCCTTTTTATACTTGACGCTCGACACAGTTGCTGAGCGGAGTCGAAGGACACTGTGGATAACATCGATCAATATTCATCGAACCAAGATTCCACAGAAAAATGGGGGTATTCCTGCTTTTATTTCCAGAAATGTTGACAACGAACGCATGACATTAAAATGCAACGCATGAGAATCAAAACAGGTATCGGACAGGACAGTCACCGGATCGGTGACGATATGAACAAGCCGTTCATCCTCGGCGGAATCGAATTCCCGGGACTGCCTGGGCTGAAAGGCAACAGCGACGCGGACGCAGTCATGCACGCGATCACCAACGCGATCTCGGGTATCACCGGGGTCAACATCATCGGCAAGGAAAGCGACCGGATGTGCCTTGAAGATGGTATCGACGACAGCGCGGTTTATCTGCTGGAAGCGCTCAAATACCTCGGTGATTTCCGTCTCACCCACCTCTCGATCAGTATCGAATGCAAGAAACCGATGATCACCCCGATGATAGACGCCATGCGTCAACGCCTCTCGGAAATCCTGCCCATTGAGCCGCAGGACATCGGCATCACGGCCACCACGGGCGAAGGACTCACCGATTTCGGACGCGGCGAGGGCGTACAGGCGTTCGCTGTCGTCACCGCTGTCGAGGAATAAAGAAAACGCCACCGCCTCTCCCTCCTGTCTCCTGACTCCTTACAAAAAGCTTGACGTTTGCGACATATTTCAGCTATGGGTTTTCGTTACAATGGAATGATGTTTTTCTGCATCTCATTCAACAAAATGAAATCAGAACTTATTGGAGATAAATGACCCAATCTCAGGATCGGGTCACTTTCTTTTCAATGGAAGTTGAGGTACGAAATGAATCGCAAAGCTGTCGTAGCACTTGGCGGAAACGCAATCATCGAAGCAGGACAGGAAGGAACCATCACCCAGCAGTTCGCCAATACCAGAACCAGCCTTTCAGCAATCGCAGAGCTTGCCCGACAGGGATATCATCTGGCAATCACACACGGAAACGGTCCACAGGTCGGAAACATGCTCATTCAACAGCTCGCCGGCATGGACAAGAACATCGCGCCGCTGCCACTGGGCGTTCTGAACGCGGCCACCGAAGGCACGATGGGGTACATGATCGAGCAATCACTGCAAAACCTTCTGATCAAGAACGAAATTGACCGTAACGTCATCACCATCATATCGCAGGTACTCGTTGATCGTAACGATCCCAGCATTAAAAATCCGAGCAAACCGGTCGGGCCGTTCTTCGACAAGGACAAGGCCGAGATCATGAAGCGCGAATACGGCTGGACCATGGTCGAGGACTCCGGTCGCGGCTATCGTCAGGTGGTACCGTCGCCACTACCCATCGACATTATCCAGGCGCCGACGATCAAACGATTGATCGAGGAAGGTCAGATCGTGATCGCGTGCGGCGGCGGCGGGGTTCCGTATTACATTCAGGAAGACGGCACCTATGAAGGATTCGACGCCGTGATCGACAAGGATTACGCATCCGCGCTGCTTGCAGAGAAGATCGACGCAGAACGGCTGGTCATTCTGACCGGCGTCGAGAAAGTCTGTATCAACTTCGGAAAACCGGAGCAGAAGGAGCTTTCTCACATATCACTGCAAGACGCGAAGAAATACAGTGATGAAGGACATTTTCCCGCCGGCAGCATGGGGCCGAAGATCAAAGCCGCGATCCGCTTCATCGAGCGAGGCGGCAAAGAGGTGCTGATTACCTCCATCGAGAAGGTGCTCGACGCTTTCGCCGGTAAAACGGGAACGATAATATCAAGATAACGGTAGCAGGTTCGGGGTGAAATCCGAACCTGTTTCGTATAGAAAACCGGGGTAACGTATGATTTTGCACATCGCATTTATCGAAGCAGCCAAGAAAAACGGCAGTCGCGTCGCGGTAAACGATGTCGCGACTGGTAGTATTTTCACCTACGAACGAATGCTCATCGCGTCACTGATCCTGGCCAGAAAGGTCTCATCCTTCCCCGAATCGCATATCGGAATCATGTTGCCGACTTCCGCAGGATGTATGTTGTCGATTCTGGGCGTACTGATGTCTAAAAAGACACCCGTCATGCTGAATTATTCGACAGGCGCTAAGGAAAACTGCATCTTCGCCCGTGAAAAATGCAATTTCACCACGATCATCACCAGTCGCAAACTCCTCGAAGCAATCAGACTTGCGCCAATGAACGGAATGATTTTCATCGAGGATATACTCAAGAAGGTCACTCTCGTGGACAAGATTACAGCCGCCCTGAAGGCAAAGCTACCTTCGCGAATTCTGAAAACCCTCATGCCGAAGATCAGTCGGGACGATACTGCGGTTATTCTCTTCACGAGCGGAAGCGAAAAAGATCCGAAAGCGGTGGAACTGTCTCACAAGAACATTGCTACGAACCTTCGAGACGTGCACCAGATTCTAAGGATTGCGGAAGAAGACGTCTTCCTGGCAAACCTGCCGCTCTTCCATGTCTTCGGACTCACCATCGACATGTGGCTTCCCATCACCCACGGAAACACGATCGTAGCCCACGCGAATCCACTGGATTACCGATTGATATGCGACTCGATCAGAGATCACAAAGTCACCGTCATGGTAGGGACACCGACCTTTTACCACGGCTATTTGAAGAAAAGTGACAAAGGCGATTTCAACACCGTTCGCATCGCCGTCGCGGGAGCGGACAAACTAACCCGTCAGATTCGGGAAGAATACCTGCGCATGCATAACCTCGAGGTCTGTGAAGGATACGGAGCCACCGAGACAAGCCCTGTAATCTCTACCAATCTCCCCGGCAGAAACAAGCCCGGTAGTGTCGGACTGCCTCTGCCCAGCGTTCAGGTAAAAATCGTCGATCGTGAATCCAATCGCGAACTTCCCCGCGGCAAAGAGGGCAAGATCATGGTCAAAGGCGATAACGTCATGAAGGGTTACTATCACGATATCGAGGAGACATCGCTGCGCATCCACAACGGATGGTATGAAACCGGGGATATGGGCGTGATGGACGAAGACGGTTATCTATGGCACCGTGGCAGATTAAAACGATTTGTCAAGATCGGCGGTGAGATGGTTTCGCTGGTCAAAGTCGAATCGGTACTTGAGAAGTTACTTCCGGAGGGAACCATCTGCTGTGCTGTGGATATACCCAATCCCGTCAAGGGCTCGGAGATCGTCGCCGTCGTTACGACAAACGAGATCAACGTGAAGCACATCAAGAAACTCATGGCGAAGGAACTGCCTTCCATCGCGATTCCCAAGGACTTCCATGTTATCGAGGACATTCCACTTATGTCCAGCGGCAAAGTTAATTTCAGGGAAGTCGAGAAGATTTGTAGAGACTGGAAAGAGAATAAGTAAACCGGCATCCGTAGGGGGACGCCGGCGATACCTGAACAAGTTGATTGAGTCTATTTCAGCAGAATCATCCGCGATGACACTGCGTTGTTTTCCGTGATCTATTATTTCCGATAAGTACCCGAAACTATGGGATCACCTGTGATGCAATCACTGATAGTCACATGGCGAACCTTTACGCCTCACCCATTGAGCCATCTGTTTTTTCAGATACTACAGTCTGCGACATCCTGCGGGCATACCTTTGGAATTCCAATTCATTGGCAATGATCATGCCAGCAACTGTCTCGCCCATGATAATTTATGAAAAACATGTTTGTCGTGAATTGTTTTCATTATATTATCATTGAGTGATTCACACTGTAATATTCCGAAGTACTTAAGAGAAAGGGAAAGAGATGGGGTATCAAATTCGAAACAAGAATATATACCTGAACATAAAGATAATATTACTGTTTTCGGTAATGCTTCTGCTGTTCGTCCTTTTCCTTTCAATCGCATTCTTCATTTTAAAGGCGAATATCGAAGATTCGATAGAAACAGAGCTAAAATCAGCTACTGCAAGCACACTCAAGCTAACCAAACAAGCCGTTGATGTCTCGATACGAAACTATCTGCGCGCTATCGCTGAAAAGAACCTCGAAATAATTCATCGATATGATGAAATGATTCGGGATGGTGACATCTCTCGTGAAAAAGGGATCGAAGAACTCCGAAAAGTACTCCTTTCGCAGACCATCGGTGATACAGGATACATCTTCGTATGGGATATCTCGTATGGAAAAGACCATATACCCCTTGCCGTACATCCTCAGATGGAAGGCGAGGACGTCAGCACTTTCGAATTCGTTCAACGTGCCTTCCAAATGAAACAGGGTTATATGGAATACGAATGGAAAAATCCAAGCGATGAATTTCCTCGAAACAAAGCCATGTACATTGCATATTATGAACCCTGGCAATGGGTAATCGCTGCATCATCCTACCGTGACGAGTTCCTCAGCTTGATTGAAATCCATGATATTCAAGAAGTAATTTCCTCTCAGAAGTTCGGAAAAACCGGATACGCATCTGTCATCGATTACAAGGGAAACATTGTAATCCATCCGACACTCACTGGCAATCAAAGCCAATTGAAAGACAACTCCGGATTCCCGTTGATGCAGTACTTCATTACAGAACGGAACGGCAGTCTCGAATACAGCTGGAAGAATCAATCCGAGAAAGAAGCCCGTCGGAAGATCGCCTATTTCAACGATTATCCCGAGCTCAAATGGATCGTCGTATCAACTGGCTACTACAGTGAGTTCTACTATCCATTGTCGATTTTCAAATATCTGATGCTATTCTTCCTTGTTACATCCCTGACCATCTTCGTCGTGTTCTTTATCTGGTCGCGCAATACGATCATCAAACCAATCCGGGAACTCCAGACGGCTTTCGAGAAAGGTTCGAACGGCGACCTCTCCGTGCGGGTTCCCGTAATCAAGAACAACGAGATATACATCCTGGCGGGGTACTTCAATTCCTTCATGAAATCGCTCCAGGAAACCAGCGAAGAAATCCAGAAAGAGAGTCGCAAACTCAAGATCGCCGAAGCGCAATCGAAAGCCGCGAGGGAGTATCTGGACAACATCGTCAATTCGCTTGATTCCAGCCTGATCACGGTTGCTTCGGATGGCGTTATCTCTCAATGGAATCAAACCGCATGCGATTTCACCGGTATTCCAAGAGAACAGGCGATCGGGAAGCAGTACCTTGAATGCCTGCCCTTCCTTGAAGAACACAAGGATGAATTCAATCTTTCGCTTGAAACCAATGAGCATTACCAAATCGTGTTTCAGTGTATGTACAGGGACAAAGAGCGATACCTACAAGTGCATTTCAATCCATTACAACTAAACGGAATCAGTGGAGTCGTCCTGCGAATCGACGACATCACGGAAGCCAGCATCAAGGATCGACAGCTTCTTCAGGCGCAGAAGATGGAAGTTATCGGCAATCTCGCAGGTGGACTGGCGCACGATTTCAATAACATTCTGGGCGGAATAACAGGAACGATCACCCTGATCGAGTATGAAATGGCGAAGGACAAGGTTGATAAAAACAAGTTGATTCGCTATTCGGATATCATCAGTCAATCCGCAACACGTGCAAAGGAAGTCGTCGAGCAACTCCTGACGATATCGCAGAAACGGGAAATCAATTTCAAGGAGATCGATCTGCGAAAATCGGTCGAGAACGTTTTGCAGATATGCCGCAATACCTTCGACAAATCGATTGAGATTATCACCGAGTATCCCGGCGAAGAAACATTGTGCCGGGCCCAGGCCAACCAGATCGAACAAGCGCTTCTCAACCTGTTCATCAACGCCTCTCACGCCATGACCATCATGCGGGATCCATCCGAAAAACATGGCGGACAATTGTCCATTTCCATCAAGGAGATCGATGCGGATTCGATATTCACGGAAAATCACCCCGAAGCCCTACTGATAAAATACTGGCGTTTATCCATCGGCGATAGCGGCGTTGGCATGGATACGAACACCGTATCCAAGATCTTCGAGCCGTTCTTCTCCTTGAAGAAGCAGATCCAGGGAACCGGGCTGGGCTTGTCGATGGTTTACAACATCATCCGTCAGCATGGCGGATTCATCGACATCTACTCCGAGGTTGGGATCGGCACGGTATTCAATCTCTTCATCCCTGTCGCGGTCGAGAAATCCCAGCAAGTGACAGAGGCTTCGGCGAAGAGAGAGTCGCTACTGAGGGGATCCGGCACAATCCTGGTCGTTGACGACAACGATATCATCCGCGCAACGGCTCGGGATATCCTTCGCGTGCTGGGATACAAGGTGATCATCGCCGAAGACGGAGAAATCGGCGTGGAGACCTACAAGCAGCGTCAGAATGAGATCGACGCAATCATCATGGATATGGTCATGCCGAATATGTCTGGCAAGGAGGCCTACTTCGAGATCAAGAAGGTCAATCCGGACGTACGGATCGCAATCGCTTCCGGCTATCGCATGGACCGCCGCGTACAAGAAGTGATGGACGCCGGCGCGAATCTCTTCATCCAGAAACCATATACGCTGAAGGAGATGTCGCTGGCAGCACACCAACTGACCACCAACTCCTGAGTCTCCATCTTTTTTTTGCTTGCCATACTTATTCCATGCAATATTCTACGTATTCAGAATGTTGAACACCTCAGGGGGAATCATGAATAAACGAGTTCTGGTCTTAACCGGTGGAGGAGATTGTCCGGGTCTGAACGCCGTCATCCGTGGAATCGTTAAACGCGCCTGCCAGGAACCGGGCTGGGAAGTTCTGGGCAGCATCGAAGCTTACAACGGCGTCCTGAAGGAACCGATGGAGATCGTCCGACTGGATAAATCCCGTGTCGCGGGCATCCACGTCAAGGGCGGCACCATCATTCGCACCACCAACAAGGGCGGCCCGTTCGCCTGGCCTATCGAGAATGCGGACGGCACGTGGACAACAGTCGATCGCTCCGACGAACTGCTCCGCACCCTCAAGTACCAGAACATCCATGCCGTGATCAGCATCGGCGGCGACGGTTCCCAGCGGATTTCGCAGGGTCTCTTCGAAAAGGGGCTGAACATCGTCGGCGTGCCCAAGACCATCGACAACGACCTCGCCAGCACCGATTTCACCTTCGGCTTCCAGACAGCCGTCGAGATCGCCACCGACGCGGTGGATAAACTCGTCTCGACCGCCGAAAGCCACAACCGCACCATGATCCTCGAGGTGATGGGACGCGATGCCGGCTGGATTGCTCTCTACTCCGCCATTGGTGGCGGCGCTGAAATCTGCCTCATCCCCGAAATCCCCTACGACATAAACGTCATCCGCGACCGCATCCGCAGTCGATACCAGCGTGGACGCGGCTTCGTGAACATCGTCATCGCCGAGGGCGCCAAGCCCAAGGGCGGTTCCGTGGTCGGAGAGAAGAGCGAAGAGGTCGGCTACGAGCACATCCGCCTCGGCGGCGCCGGGATACGACTCATGGCGGAGCTCAAGGAAGTCGGCATCGAAGAGGACATGCGCGTCTCGATCCTCGGTCACTTGCAGCGCGGCGGCTCGCCATGCGCGTTCGACCGCGTCCTGGCGACGCAGTTCGGCGTAAAAGCGTTCGAGCTGGTCATGCAGGAGAAGTGGGGCTACATGGTCGCCTACCGCGATCAGGACATCAAGGCCGTGCCCATCAAGGAAGCCATCTCCAAGTACAACTACATCGGCATGGATTCCAATATCCTCCACACCGCGCGCGGACTCGGTATCTGTCTGGGGGACTAGAGCTTCAGGAATATTGAATAACCCCCCTTAATCCCCCCTTGTCAGGGGGGTGAGGAAGTGATCGAGCGCAAGCATGTCCGTTCACTCACCCCCCTGACAAGGGGGGATTAAGGGGGGTTATCATTTTCTTGGCTCTCCCCCTCATCATGCAGCAGAGCTAAAACAAAGAGAATATCTATCTACTTCTTGCGCAGCTCCCGATCGGTTTGCAACACTTTGTATGCTTGTGAATTGTATGCCCGATCTGGATTCTGTTGCATTCTTTGGATGGTTTTACTTTTTTGAGTATCGGAAATTTGTTCGATAATTGCATTGATTTCACTTGGGCGATTTCTAAAAAGAAATTCATTTATGTGAATATTCCCTAAAATCTGCGACGTCGAGATACTACCGCTCCTTTTCACTCGACAGTCAGGCATTTTCGGGACAGAAGTGGGAAAAAGCATCGTAATAAATGCAATTGGCCCAAGTTTTGAGTACATAAACAAAGAGTTTTCACAGGCCGCATACGTACTATCAACATTTCTAAGTAAATGTGAATTGATTCTTGGAGGTAATCCTTCAAAGGAAGCACCTTCTGCTTCAATGAAGTTCCAGAAGAAAATCATATACGTTGAACCTACGCCAGTATCCTTTCTTTTCTCAAGTAAATAATCACTCCAAGCTTGTTCTGCCTTGACTACTTCCCTATTCATTTTATCAGAGTTATTGAAATCACTGAAAACCTTGGGTTTGGTTACGGCCCGCCTCCACTGTAATGATATTATAAATCTCAGCAGACGTTCATCGTATGAGAATACTTGTTCTTTCTCTATTCTCCTCATGAATTCATCCAAACTATTGACATAAGGATAGAAAATATTTTCTGCAAAATACTTTTCATTCACACTGAAACGTTGTTCACAATCATTACAGAGCAATTCAATTTTATCTCCATCCTGAACAGGTATATTGACATTTTCTGCACCTCGTAACCTACCGGTAGTGCCTGTTTCTTTCAACCAATCGTAAACAAATTTTGGATGGAGATGGCTCTTTTTTAAAGAAGCTTCTTTCTGGCACAATCTGCATTTACTCATTAGTCTGATGTTCCTCGTACCATATAGTCGCTCTTTGCTGGATATCATCACGTTGTTTTGGTGTTAACTGCTTTGCTACCTCGTCTCTTTCTCGCTTAGCGTCACCAATCTCAACTGACGCTATTAAAAACCAATAATATGCCTTGCGTAAATTTTGTACAACTCCATAACCACGGTAATAACAAAGTCCCAGTCCCCACTGAGCCTTCGCATTACCTTGTTCAGCAGATTTTTTGTATAAGTGAAATGCTATATCATAATCAACAGCAACCCCATTGCCACAGAAATAACAATTAGCAAGATACATTTGTGCTTCAGGGTTCCCTTGCTCAGCGGAATCCGAAAACAACTCAACAGATTTCGCATAATTTTGCACGTTCCCAAAACCATTGTAATAACATTTACCAAGGAGAAGCTGTGCGTTTGGATTTTTTTGCTCTGCAGATTCTGCAAGATAATGAACTGCAATCAATGTATCCTTGATTACACCTGTTCCCAAAAGGTAGCAAACTCCAAGTTTCAATTGTGCATAATCATATCCCTTTTTTGCCGATTGCTGATAGTATTTCACAGCAAAACTAACATTTTCTTCGACACCGTAACCGTTTAAATAACAATCTGCTAAAGAGTATTCCGAAAGCATATCACCTTTCATAGCAGCATTTCTAAACCACGCAAAAGCCATGTTTGGATTTTTCTCCACCCCGATGCCATGTTTATAACAATCTCCAACCAACCATTGAGCTCTTGGAAGATTTTGCTGTGCTGCTTTCAAAAACCAGTTGAAAGCTTCTGCATCATCTCTAAAACAACCTTTTCCTTTTTCATACAATATGCCTAATTGCAATTGAGCATATGGATAGCCTTGTTCTGCCGATTTTAAAAACCACTGTAAAGCATGCTCAAAATCATTCTCAGAATATAATTCTAATCCTAGTTCGTACTGTGCTTCAGAATCGCCAGCTTCAGCTGTAGCTAATAATGAGTCGATCTCGGATTGCTCCATGGCGTTTATCGCACAGATGCAAATAAATAACAGGATTGAAAGACACACCATTTTTTCCATAGAACCTCCGTTATGTGAGAATATACTTTACAAAAGTTCTTGTCAAATAGTTTTTAAGCAGAAGAGCAATAAATGTTTGAACGCCCCGACCCTCCATCACAGAAAGCCGGGGTAATCGACAGAAACCTTCCTCGTCAATCCCTCTTGAACTTCTCCACGCCGAGTTTGTAGATATCGTTGCCGGAGGTATCGTTGGCGACGATGCAGGGGAAGTCCTCCACTTTGAGTTCGCGGATGGCTTCGGGGCCGAGGTCTTCGTAGGCTATGATTTTTGCTTCTTTGATCGACTTCGCCACCACCACCGCGGCGCCGCCGATGGCAGCCAGATAGACGGCGTGGTTCTTCTTCATCGATTCGACGACGCCATCGCCGCGCGGGCCTTTACCGATCATGGCTTTCATGCCTGCGTCGAGTAGTGCCGGCGCGTAGGGGTCCATGCGGTAACTGGTGGTCGGTCCGGCGGAACCGATGGGCTTTCCGGGCGGCGCGGGAGCCGGTCCCACGTAGTAGATGACCGAGCCCTCGGCGTCGAAGGGAAGCGGTTTATTCTCGTCGAGCAGCGCCACGAGCCGTTTGTGCGCGGCGTCCCGACCGGTGTAGATAATGCCCGAGATATAGACCTTGTCGCCCACTTCGAGCTTGTCGAGGTCTTCGGATTTCAGAGGCGTTTGCAGATAGACGGTCTTTGCCATGGTGTCTCCCTTAAGGCTTGGTTGCTCTGACCCACAGGATGCGCGGTCCGTCGGGGATAGTCTCGGGCGGGTTCTTCATGTGAACGTAGGTGTCGCCGTCGGGTCCCTTGGGTGCGAGGATCATGCGCTCGATGCGGAGTTTGTCGAGAAGGTTTTTCCGGAGCTTCTTCATGGTGAGTGTGGTGGGCTCGGCGGCGCTCATCTCCTCCTCCAGTCCGAAGGAGCCTATGAGCAGCGCGTCCGGCTTCATCACGCGCAGGATTTCCCGGCACGAGTTTTTCAGGTCGGAGCAGTGGTCCAGTGCGTTGATCACGAACATGACATCGACGTAGCTGTCCGGCAGCGGTATTTGCCGCTCGGTGTTGCGGACATAGACCATGTCATGCTTGGATATTCCCAGTTTCGCGTACTGGTCGATGAGCACGTCGATTCCGATGCGCTGACGGGCATCCTTTGCCCAGCAGAGGCTTCCGCGCGGCCCACAGCCGAAGTCGGCGACGATCCTGTCGCGCAGGAATTCCGCATCGTTCTCGCCGGCGATCGCCAGCATCAATGGCTGATAGTGGTCGTTTGCGAAGGTGCCGCCTTCCTTTGCCCACTGCTCTTTCCAGTAGGTGAACTCCGCCCAGCGCTTGATCCGCGTCTTGAAAAACGGGCGCAGGATGGGCAGCGCGATCAGCTTGAGTCGATGGAAGAGAGGGGTCCTGCGGAAGGCGCTGAAGCTCATAGCACCGCGCTCTTGTGCCGTGCCGCGTGGCACTGAACGTTGACCGCCACCGGCATGGAGGCGATGTGGCACGGTTTATGGAGGATGCTGACGCCCAGCGCGGTGGTCCTGCCACCGAAGCCCTGCGGCCCGATCCCCAGCTTGTTGACCTTCTCGAGGATTTCTTTCTCGACCTTCGCCCACTTCGGATCGGGGTTCTCCCGATCCAGCGGACGCAGCAGCGATTTCTTGGCGAGCAGCGCGCTCTGTTCGAAATTGCCGCCCAGTCCGACGCCTACAACCACCGGCGGACAGGGATTGCCGCCCGACCGTCTAATGCGGTCCACCACGAAATCGACCACGCCTTCGATGCCGTCGGCCGCCTTCATCATTTTGACTTCGCTCATGTTCTCGCTACCGCCGCCCTTGGGCGCGATGGTTATTTTGAGTTTGTCGCCCGGGACGATATCGGTGTAGATCAGAGCCGGCGTGTTGTCGCCGGTGTTCTTCCGATCGATGATGGGATCGTTGACCAGTGATTTGCGCAGATAGCCGTCCTTGTAGCCCTGCCGGACTCCCTCATTGATGGCCTCGACGAAATCGCCGCCTTCGATGTGAACCTCCTGTCCCAGTTCGATGAAAACAACCGCCACGCCGGTATCCTGGCAGGATGGCATCTTCTCTTCCGCCGACAGCTTGTAGTTTGCGAGCAGGATGTCCAGCACCTCGCGCGCGGTGTCCGATTCCTCGGTCTCCCGCATCTCGCGGATACGTTTCAGGACATCCTCGCCGATGTAGTAGTTGGCGTCGATGCACAGTTGCCGGACCACCGGAATGATCTCATTCACGTGAATGTTCCGCATAAGCGTCTCCTTGTAGGGTTGGTTACGGGTTGGTAAGTCTATCTCGTGCAGTCGCTCCTATCTCTGCGGGTGAATCGACCACGGATACTCCTGCGGCTCGAAGCGCGTCCATTTTCTCTTTCGCTGTGCCCTTGCTTCCGGCGATGATCGCCCCGGCGTGACCCATGCGCTTGCCCTTGGGCGCTGTCTGACCGGCGATGAAGGATATCACCGGCTTGGTCACGTGCTCCTTGATATAGCTCGCGGCCTGGATTTCGAGGTCGCCGCCGATCTCACCGATCATGACGATGGCGTCCGTCTCGGGATCGTTCTCGAAGAGCTCGAGCAGGTCGATGAATCCTGTTCCGATGATGGGATCGCCGCCGATACCCACCGCGGTGGAAACGCCCAGACCGGCTTGAACCACCTGGTTGGCGGCCTCGTAGGTGAGGGTGCCGGACTTGCTGATCACGCCCACGCGACCCTTCTTGAAGACGAATCCGGGCATGATGCCGATCTTGGCTTCGTTCGGCGTGATGACGCCCGGGCAGTTGGGGCCCACGAGCCGTACGCCGCGCGCGTTGCACAGCTTCTTGGCGATCATCATGTCCTTCACGGGGATGCCCTCGGTGACGCAGACGATGACTTCGATTCCTGCTTCGGCGGCTTCCATGACGGCGTCCGCGGCGAATTTGGGCGGTACGAAGATGAGCGAGACGTTGGCGCCGGTCGCTTCCACGGCGTCCTTGCAGGTGTTGAAGACCGGTTTGCCGAGGTGTTCCTGACCGCCCTTGCCCGGTGTTACGCCACCGACGACGTTGGTTCCGTAGTCGATGCACTGCCCGGCGTGGAAGGTGCCTTCCTTGCCCGTGAATCCCTGTACGATGACCTTCGAATCTTTGTTTACCAGTATCGACATGTTACGCTCCTTTCGCTGCTTGCACGACTTTCCGCGCGCCGTCCGCCAGGTCGCTCGCGGTGATGATATTCTCGATACTCGACTTCTCGAGAATCCCCATGGCTTCCTTCGCGTTGGTTCCGTCCAGCCGCACGACGACCGGCACAGATACGTTGGTGACTTCGGTCGCTTCGAGGATGCCGTTGGCGATGCGGTCGCAGCGTACGATGCCACCGAAAATGTTCACGAAGATGGCCTTCACGTTGGGATCGCGCAGGATGATCTCGAATCCTTTGGCGACCGTCTCCGCGCTGGCTCCGCCGCCCACGTCCAGGAAGTTCGCCGGTTCGCCGCCGGAGAGTTTTATAATATCCATGGTGGACATCGCCAGTCCCGCGCCGTTGACCATGCAGCCGACGTTGCCGTCCAGCTTGACGTAGCTCAGCCCGTAGTTGCCGGCCTCAGTCTCGGTGGGTTCTTCTTCGTCCAGATCGCGCATGTCCATGATGTCCGGATGCCGGAAGAGCGCGTTGTCGTCGAAATTCATCTTGGCATCCAGCGCGATAAAGCGGTCGTCGCCGGTCAGCACCAACGGGTTGATCTCGATGAGGCTGGCGTCGTTATCGATATAGACCTTGTACAGCGCTTGCGCGAATTTGGAAAAGTCTTTCGACTGTGCTGGCGTGAGCTTCAGCCCGAAGGCCAGTTCGCGTGCGTGGAACGGCTGGAATCCGGTCAGCGGATCGACCCCGACCTTGATGATCTTCTCGGGCGTCTCGGCCGCGACCTTCTCGATCTCCATGCCGCCCTCGGTCGATGCGATGAAGACGGGCATCTCGCGTGCGCGATCCAGCACCACGCCGAGGTAGTATTCCTTCGCGATATCCGCTGCCGCCTCGATGTAGAGCTTCTTGACCAGCTTGCCTTGCGGTCCGGTCTGGTGCGTAACCAGCGTTATGCCCAGGATCGCCTCCGCGTGCTGCCTGACCTCGTCCAGCGTCTTTGCAAGCTTTACGCCGCCGCCCTTGCCGCGACCACCCGCGTGAATCTGTGCCTTGACCACCCATTTCTCACCGCCGATCTCCTGCGCCGCCTGAACGGCTTCATCGACCGTGAACGCCACCTTCCCCTTGCTCAGAGGAACGCCGTAATTCGCGAAAACCTGTTTCGCCTGATACTCGTGAATGTTCATAAAAAATCCTTTCCTGATTGAATTTCTATCTGATTTTGCGTATGCTTATCTCTCTTGCGTATTGAATTGCATCGATATGATTGAATCTTCCTCACAAACATGCGACCTTCCCATCATCGTTGATAAGAATTGCCGCAACGGATAACAGAAAAGCCTCCCGTGTCAAGGAATTTTGGGAAACTCTCCCCTGACCCCTCTCTTCGAACCAAGAGAGGGGAACAATCCATGCGAAGATGGTTGAGTTTTCCTACTCCCCTTCTTTAATCAAAGAGGGGGCTGGGGGGAGTTTTCCCACGCCTCTTTCACCACCGGATTCTTCTCGAAGAATTTTTTCCTGATCTCCCGATCCACGCGGTTGAGCGGACAGGCGAAGTTCATACAGCGATTACAGTAGTAGCCCCGAAGCATGGAAATGGCAAACAGCAGCGCAAACGCGAAACTGACCAGCCAGTTCCACGAATGCACGAGGATGCCCAGAACCGTCGGGTAAGCGACGATGAGCGTAAAACCGAGAAAGAAGAAGAATTTCTCCGCCATGTTCATCGGGCCCGGGCGGTACTGCCAGATCTTCGGCGAGCCGTAGTTTGCCCAGCATTTGAGGGATTTAAGACCCGGTTCTGCGTAGTGCGGGCAGTGAGAGCACATCACGCGGATCTCCACGAATCCGAAGAACGCCGCGCAGATCGCCGTCCACCCGATCAGGTACCACGGATTGTACTTGATTATCAGCACCACACCCAATACGAACGCCGGCAGCATTGACAGAATGAACCGCGCCAGTTGCCGGCCCGATGAAGTGGCAGACGATGTCTTTCGGAAGTTCACAACCCTCGCAGGACGCTTCCTTGCATGTAGATAGTGGCTTTTTCGAATCGAGAAATTTTGGGGACATAGTCGGCTCCTTTGGTGTGGGATGATGTGTAGAACATAGTAATTCGAGTAAAAATTGTCAAATGGATAATGTTGTCTGTCTGAATCACGATTTTCAGGATTAGCATGATTAGCACGATTGGAGAGAAGAGCACCCACCGCAAACTGACGTTCTCTATCCTGTTCATCCTGTAAATCGTGTGAATCCTGATTCGGACGAAGATAATGCTTGACCACCACAGTTTCCATGATAACTATTGTGGCAACTAATGATCATAGGACGCGATATGGGAATCGACGATGCATTGATAACGGAAATCCTCGACAGGATACTGAATGTCGCGAAGCCGCACAAGGTGATCCTTTTCGGTTCTGCTGCGACTGGTACCATGACGCGCGACAGCGATATCGATCTGTTGATTGTCGAGAATGAAGAGGTCAATCGCCGCGAAGAGAGCCTCAAGATCGAGGAATCGCTCTCCGGACTCGGCTTCCCGTTCGATATCGTCGTGATGCAGAAAGACTGGTTCGAAGCAAGTAAGGATGTCATCGGCGGAATGGCATACCCGGCAAATAAATATGGCAGGGTGATTTATGGATAAAGACACAGTGGTCAAGAAGCTTGTCGAGGAATGGCAATTCAAAGCCGATCAAGACCTGAAGGCAGCTGAAGCATTGGCGACATTGGAAAACCCACTGAGATCGGTAGCATGTTTCCATGCCCAGCAGGCTGTAGAGAAATACCTCAAAGCCTATTTGACTTCGAAACAGGTGAGTTCCCGAGAACCCATAATATTCGCGAGCTTATCTCGATTATCAAGTCAATCCATACTGAATTAGCCGATAAACTGATGCCAGCCGCGATACTCTCTCCATATGGTGTAGAAATCCGTTATCCTGGTGATGTGATCGAACCGAGTGATGCGGAGATGAGAGAAGCTCTTGAGCTGAACAATCAAGTAAAATCCATTATTGAACTTACTTTGTATACAGATTGATCCAGTGGTTGGTGAAGTCTCGAGTACTTAGTTTATTTTTAGATATTGATAGCATAAATCTTTCTTCTGGCCTGCCATGGATATCCAAAAATATCTTTTGAAAGCAGGTCTCCGGAAAAAAACTTCCTGATAGTTCTATGATATTCTTTTTCAGCTCATCAATGTTAAACCTTCTTCCCCTAAAGCACTCATAAATGTATAACCAATACTCGCTGCATGATTTATAATGCCTTAGTTTATCTCTTTTCTTTAATACTTGTTGTGAAAGTGCTCTTAGAAGCTCCTGATTATCATTACTACCCAGTAGTGGCTTACCCCAAACTTCCCATTTCCCTGCGCTATTTCTATAGTTAAAAACTTCTTTAGCCAAGAGTGGAGCTCCATATGTGCCAATACTTAAATCTAAAGGTTCATAATCCTTGCATTCTCTCCAATACTTACTTGCTCGTTCAATATCATTTATCAATAATTCCGTGATCTCAATCCCGATGGTTTTGTCTTCCATAGACAGAATGAAATCAGGTCTATCGAGGTGTTTTAAAGAAAGAGGATAACTTAGGAATTTTAAGTCCGACAAGAAAGCCAATAATCTACCAATACCAAAGACTTCAGATTCTTCTGTGTTTCTCTCTTTGTATAGAGATGGTCTTAAATAGATTGTGTGTTTTAGTGTGCTTAGTAGTTTTTGCTGATTTTCTACCTCAAAATTCATCGATCCCCTCTTTATTCTGAATAGAAAGATTTCGAAATAACTCCGATCATTGTGATACTATATTTCCCTAGGCACTTCCTCCCTACAATAGATTATTATTAAAATCACAGAAATCAGCTGAGCAATGACTTTCTTCCACAAAAACATCTCATCAGCAAAAAGACTATATCCAATTGCGGATAGAGAGAAAACAACGTAAAGCGAAGTCAGAATTACAGCTACTACGTACTTTTTCTTGGGTACTATTGCTACCCCAACCATAAGGTACAGAATAGAACTTGCTACATGAGCAAGCATAAGTGAGGTGAACTCACCGATGAAATCGATTCTATTTATCCAGAAAACAATTGGAAAAACAACCAAATTTGTGATTATTGCAGCAGGTAAAAACAGAAACCATCTCAACAACAATAGGAACTGCGGCATATTATCCTCCAGTGATAGCGAATAGTCAGCAGTTTGACTTTAGTATAATCTGTGTCAATAAAAATCCCCCTCCACACCGCGCAGAGGGGGAACAAAGTCTATCCTGATTAACGATCCTACTTCTTCACGCTCTCGAACGCGGTCTTGACCACGGAGGTCACGGATGCGATGTCGGTGACGTCGGTGGGGATGATGAGGGTGTTGTTTTCCTTGGCGAGCTTGGCAAAGGATTGAATCCAGTCTTGCGCAATGCTGAGTTGCACAGCCTGCTGTCCGCCCGGCTCGTTGATGGCGGCGGCGATTTCGCGAATGCTCATCGCGGTAGCCTTGGCAACGGCCTCGATGGCGAAAGCCTCGCCGGTGGCCTCGTTTTCGCGTTTGAGCCGTTCACCCTCGGATTGCTTGATGGCTTCCTGCTTGTTACCCTCGGCGCGGTTGATCCTGGCGAGTTTGTCACCTTCGGACAGGTATATCTGCTCGCGCTTCTCGCGTTCGGCGCGCATTTGTTTTTTCCATGGCGTCGATGATGGTCGGCGGCGGGGTGATGTTCTTGATCTCGTAGCGCGTTACCTTGATGCCCCACGGGTCGGACGCCTCGTCGATAGCAAGAACGATGGCGGCGTTGATCACGTCGCGCGATTCAAAGGTAACATCGAGGTCGAGCTTACCGATCTCGGAACGCATGGTGGTCTGCGCGAGCTGGATGATGGCGTAGCGGTAGTCGTTGATGCCGTAAGCGGACTTGATCGGATCGACGATTTT
Source organism: Cloacimonadales bacterium (SeqCode) (assembly GCA_963666875.2). GTDB lineage: Bacteria > Cloacimonadota > Cloacimonadia > Cloacimonadales > JAIOQZ01. The sequence goes on along the minus strand of CAXXPU010000009.1, from coordinate 12,556 downwards.
CACGTAGAGCACGCCGTCGATCTCGATGGAAATGTTGTCCTTGGTGATGCAGACCTGCGGCGGGACGTCGATGGCGGTTTCCTTGAGCGAGAATTTGTAGGAGACCTTGTCGATGAAGGGCGTCAGGATGTGGAATCCGGCCTCGAGGGTCTTCGAGTACTTACCCAGTCGTTCGACGATGAAGGCGTGCTGGTTCGGCACGATGCGGATGGTCTTGAAAAAGGTGATGATGACCAGAACACCGATGACGGCTAATACGTATGGCATGATTCCTCCTGTTACGATTCGATCTTCTCGACCTTGATGGTTATATTCTCGCGCCCGACGATACGAGCCGTTTCGCCCTCGGGGATGACATCCTCGCATGTCGCGCTCCAGAGCGTCCCCTGATACTTGATCTTACCCGTGTTTTTCTTCGGATCGATGGTCTGTACGACCGGCACGACCTTGCCGACGTCGAGGTTGAACTCGTTCACGCCGTCGCCCTCCGATTTGCCCATGAAGACCTTCTTCATGTAGCGTCTCAGCAGGAACAGCGACGCCAGAGACGCCACGATGAACACGATGACCTGCATGTTGAATCCACCGGTCAATCCGATTACGGTGGTCAGTGCGGTGATGAGCGCGCCCATTCCGAAGAAAGCGATGACCAGTCCCGGGATCACGAACTCCAGCGCAATGAAAATGATGCCGATGATCAGCCAGATCAGGGCGGGTGACATTCCAAACATATACCCCTCCGAAGGATTATTTGATGCCGAGTTCCAACTCGACGGTCCGAGAAGAGATGATCACCTGCGCCGTTGAACGTCAATCTTTTTTTATCTGCGAACCCGATGTGCCGCGCGCAGATTCGTCTGATCGCCAACGGAGGCGTGGTGTTATGCGCTTCTATTCGCGTGTCCGGTAGTCCGGGAAGCGCATTATATCCACGCCGGAGTGGGGATCGGGCGAAGATGCGTGCGGGTGAGAGGAAGCTACTCCTTCTCCTCGTCGAACACCATCATCTGCGAGCCTTCGCTGTACTGCTCGTAGTGCGCCCGGCTGACCTTCTTGAACTTGATGAGGATGCCCTGAATGCGACGAATCGCGTCCTGAATGCCCGTGATATACTTCTGTGCTTTGGGGTCGTTCAGGCGATCGGAAAGGAGATTCTCCAGCATGTCGAGGTTGCCGCGAATCACCATCAGGGGCTGGTTGATCTCGTGGTTGGCGGTGATCGCCATGGCGAGGGTGGAATTGCGTCGTTCGGCTTCGATCAGGTCGTCACGGGTTTCCTTGAGTACACGGTTCGCCTCCGCCAGTTCGATGTTGCGCAAACGATAGATTTCCGCCTCGCGATCCTTCTTCTCGAATTCGTATTGCGTGCGGATTTCGGAGAGTTGCCGGCTGCGTTCGATCTCCAGGTTGTCGATTTTGATCCGGTGGTATTCCTCGAGGCAGTTCAATGCTTCTTGATGATCGTCGGCCGCCTTGTGCAGATTGTAGAGCGAAAACAGCACCTTCTGCTGCACATAGACAATGCCCGATTCCCTTGCGCCTTCAAGCGCACGGTGAAAATACTCGAGCGCTTTCGGATTGTCGCCGCGGTCCTTGAATATCTTGCCGATGTTGCTCAGGCTGCTGATGATCGACTTGTGGTCGTTGATGTCGGTAGCTATCCGATACGCTTCCTGAAGGTGTTTGAGCGCTTTGTCCGTATCTCCGAGCTGGATGTGGTAGGTGCCGAGGTTGCCGTTGACAGAGATCATCCCCTTGCGATTGCCCAGCTCCTGGTTGATCTTCAGCGCGTCCAGTCCCGCTTTGATCGCTTCTTCGAGATAGCCCTGCTTCGCCAGCAGGATCGAGATGTAGTTGCGTGATTTGGCGTACATGTCGCGGTCGTTCGTCTCACGAGCGATTCGCAGTGCTTCCTGGTGGTGCTTCAAAGACTGGTCGTACTGGCCCATGCGGTAGTATATGATACCGATGTTGTTCATCGATATGGCGATGTATTCCTGATTGCTCACCGCTTCGCTGAGCCGTACCGAATCCTTGAAATATCCGAGCGCCTCACCGTACCTGCCGAAATCGAGGTAGATGTTGCCGATGTTGTTCAGCAGAATTGCATGATTGAAGTCGTCCGATTCCCGTCGCACGATTTCGAGAGACTTCCGGTAACTCTCCAGCGCGTCGTTGAAATGGCCGTTGATACGTTGTATGATGCCCTTCAGCCGGAGCGCTTGCGCCTCTTCGGACTTCCAGCCGCTCTCGCGAGCGGTTTTCAGTAATTCGTCGGCAAGCTCGATGGCTTTGTCGGGTTGCTTCTGTGTAAGTTCAAATCCTTCGTCGATGCGCTTCCGAAAAGATTCTCTAATCGATTCCGGCGTGTCGCGTTGCATGGATCAGCTTCCGTGATTCCCGTTCGGATGCTCGCTTTCCATTCCGTCAAATCGCGGGCAGTGTGAAGAAGAACCTGCTTCCCCTTCCTTCTTCGCTCTCAACCCGGATCGAACCGCCGTTTTTGGAGATGAATTCCTTGCAGAGTATCAGCCCGAGTCCGGTACCCTTCTCCTGCGCCGTTCCGAGCGTGGTGATTGTCGAGTCGATGCGGAACAGCCGATCGCGGTTTTCCGGAGGGATGCCCACGCCGTTGTCGATCACGCTGAACGTAATCATGTTATCCCGTTCCTTCGTCTCGAGCCGCACCTCGCCATCGAATCCGGTAAACTTGATCGCGTTGGAGATCAGGTTGCGCACGGTCGTCTTGATCATGTTTCTGTCTGCGAAGACCTTGCAGGGCCCCCTCGATATCGAAGATCAGGTTGATCCGCTTCTTGTCCGCGCTGGGCTTGAGCAGATAGCAGGCGTCGTTGGCGATGTCGTAGAGGTCGATCACCTCGGGGCGGAATTCGATTTTCTCCATCTGGAAGCGCGCCCACGAAAGCAGGTCGTCCAGGAGATCCGCGAGCCGCTTCGCGCCAAGGTTCATCTTCTTGATAAGTTGCAGGATTTTATCTCGTTCGAAATTGTTGAAATTCTCTTCGAGCATCTCGCCGGAAAGCCTCATGATGCTGAGCGGATTCTTAAGGTCGTGCGCGATGATCGAGTAAAACTTGTCCTTGGTCGCGTTCGCCTCGTGCAGCTCGTGGTTGAGCACCTCAAGTTTCTCCTTCTGTTCGGAGATTTCCGCGTTCTGCGTCGAGATACGCTTGTACATCTCGGTGAGCTGGATGTTCTTCAGACGGTAGATTTCCGCTTCCCTAACCTTCTTGTCCATCTCGTAGGCGGCCTGCACCTCGGCGATCTTGCTGCTGGTGCGTTCGTTGAATATCTTCTCGTTGATTACGTTGAACTGCTTGTAGTACGCGAGCGATTCCTCGAGCGCTTCGGATTTCGCCTGTGGTTCTTCCTGGAGGTCCGCCTTGCGCTCGTAGAGGTCGGTCAGCGAGCGGTAGATAGACTTTTCGAGGTCGGGTTTCTCCATGTCGATGGCGATCGGCAGCGCCTTTTTGAGGTTCTCGGCGGCGGTGTCGTAGTTCTTGAGATGGATGTTGAGATTGCCGATGTTGTTGAGCGTGTTCGCGACGCCCCATCGGTCGCCGATTCTCTGGAATGTATCGCGGGCGCTCTCGTAGTGCTTGAGTGCTTCGAGCATGTCGCCCTTGCGCCAGTACAGGAGCCCGATGTTGTTATGCGAAAACGCAGCGCCGCGGTCGTTCCCGAGCTTGATCTTGATCTCGAGGGAGCGCAGGTAGTACTCGAGCGCTTTGTCGAATTCCTGCATGTTCCGGTAGATGATACCGATGTTGTTGCATGTGGTGGAGATGCTGGCTTCGTCACCCAGCTCTTCCTTGAGGCGGAGGGCGTTGAGGTAGTAGGTCAGCGCCTTGCGTTCGTTGGAGAGATTGGTATAGACGAGGCCGATGTTGTTCAGCAGGCGGGCGATGCCGTCCTTGTCGTTGATCTCCTCTTTGACCTTGAGGCTCTTGAGGTAGTATTCCAGCGCCTTGTTGTGCTTGCCGGTGTTCCAGTAGATAATACCGATGTTGTTGAGCGCTTCGCCCATCGCGTACTTGAGCTGCTCCTCGCTGAAGATGGAATACGCCTTTTGCAGGTAGTTGAGCGCGAGCTCGTAGTTGTTCGAGAGGAAGCTGCTCTGTCCGAGGTTCAGGAGCGCGGAGCCTTCGCCCATCTTGTAGTTGATCCTGCGGGACAGGTCCAGCGCCTGATCGATGTAATCCTCGGAGAGTTCGAGCGAAATCCTGCAGATATCCAGGTCCTTGATCACGGCGTGCTTGCGGTATAGCGTCGAGAGGTGATTGAGGACATCCACTTTCTTCTTCACGACCGTGTTATCCTCGTTCACACCGTTCGCGTTCATATCGCGAAGCATGGCTTCAAGCTGTTCGATCTGATTGTCAATCGATTGCGATGTGTCGATATTGATATCGTATTCCATGAATTTATAACTCTTCCATTCGTATTTTTTGTAACTCGACGACGATTTGCGCACCCAGTTTCACGTTCGAGGCCGCCAGCGCGATATTCGTTTCCAGCGATCTTCCCGCCGATTTCTCGACAATCGCCTTCAAGAGTGCGGGCGTTATCGCGGGACCCTTGAGATGCTTGTTCTCTTCCAGCGCTTCTTCGATCCAGCCGCGCACCTCCTCGTACGGTATCTCCGATTCGACGGGTACGGGATTGCAGACCAGCATGGCGCTCGGGATGCCACATTCCCGCATGATCCGGAATCGCCTTGCGATATCATCCACTGAGATCGCCTGCCGGATCGGATACTGCGAAGAATGTGAATAGAACAGCGGAAAGGTGTCGGTACGGTATCCGTAAACCGGGATGCCGAGCGTCTCCATGTATTCGAGGGTGGCCGGTATGTCGAGGATCGCCTTGGCGCCTGCGGATACCGTGATCATGGGAGTGCGTGAAAGCTGCAAAAGGTCTGCCGAAATGTCGAAGCTGCTTCCGGCGCCTCGATGGACGCCGCCGATCCCGCCGGTGGCAAAGACTTCGATCCCCGCCATGTTCGCGCAGTGCAGCGTGCCGGAGACAGTCGTCGCCGCAGTTCCGCCACATGCGATTGCTTCCGGAATATCGCGGACACCCGCCTTGGTTACCTGGTCGCTTTTCGCCAGAAACTCCAGCAGGTCGTGGTCGCAGCCGATGCGGATTTTGCCCTGATGGATGCAAATTGTCGCGGGTACGACACCGTTGTCCCGGGCGATCCGTTCCAGCTTCAGCGCGGTTTCGAGGGTTCCGTGGATACGGCATTCCATGCGCAATGATCGTGGATTCCAATGCCAGGATCGGCATGGAATTTTCCATCGCGTCACGAATTTCTTCGGAACGATCGATCAGATCGTGCATGGGCACCTCGACTCGAATGCGGTTTTGATCGTGATTATACAAGCTCGAATTCGTGGATGTGGTAATCCCTTCTTAATATTATCGGATGTAAATCCGCTGAACTGAAATGAAAAAGATTCTATGCCTGTGCCCCTTTGATGATAGCGTTTCCTGATTACACTCCCGGCTTTTCGACGACGACGCTCTTCTCGATAAGATGCGTCTCAAGATCAAGGTAGAATTTCGATGGTCCCATATATTTGTCAATGGTTCGTTGCATTCCCTCGGCTCTGATAATAAGATCCGGGATGACTTTAATGCTTATGTCAACAGAAGATCCCTTAATCATCTCCTCTTTGTTTTTCATCTCTTTTTCAAGGATTTTCTGCATCATCTCCAGCTTTTTCTCGAGCTGATTCTTCTCCCGCAGCGCCTTGATGACTTTCTCCTTCAGGTCGTTCGTCATCGACTGCATCTCGTCGTAGATCGTCGGAGAGGTAATGTCGAACGTGAACTGATCGTTCAATTCCTGCATCACACTTTCAAGCTTGCCGCACGCTTCGACCTGCTGGTCGATCTTCCTCTGAAGCTGCTCGTCGTGCGCAAGGTTGATCACCGTTTTCAGCCCTGCGTCCGATCCGATCACCGGAACCAGAAGTTTTTTCGTGACCTTGATATCCGCATCGACAATCGCGCCGCGCTCGTTGAGGTTCACGCTATGTCCGAACACGACAATATTGTGACGGCAATCGATCTTTGCCCCGCGGATAAAGCGCTGGACTGTGATCTGGTTCTGGCATACGACCGAGCATGATTCGATATACTTGGCCGTCATGGCGCCCTGGCAAATGATTTTCGTCGATTCTCCCGTTATCCCGCCGATCACGGTCAGATCGCCGCCGGTTTCGATCACGCAGTGGTCTTCCACGTTTCCCTTGATGAAAACATTCTTGTCGGATTTGACGTTGAATCCCGCCAGCACGTTACCGCTGATCTCGACGTTGGCGCGCGACTCGATATTCCCCGTTTCGTAGCAGACATCACCCATGATAATGATCTTGGGAAACACGGAGATGATCCCGTGGTTGTACTCGACAATGCCCTCTTCGAAGCTGTAAATCCGCATCTCTTCGACCGATTTCTCGACCTTGGTTCCGGGCCCGTTTCGAAGGACGACATCCTTAGGCATTTTGGCCAAAACCTCTTTCCCGAAGATGTCCAGACCGGGCTTGCCGCGAATCGGCAGCTTTTTGATCGCCAGCAGTTCGTCCGCGTCCACGCTCGTGTAGAGGTTCCGTTCCTTGAAGTCGATCTTGCCCTGCTCGTCCATTGTGCCGATGGTCTTGTCGATCGTGAATTTCTCTTCGATCGAGGCGTCTGTCGATTCGCCGGGCAGTTTACCTTCGCATACGACCGGATGCTGCATCGGCTTCATCTCGAGGTGCTCTTCCTTGAACCCAATGTCGAACATGATGTTGTTCTTCTGGTGGTACCGCTCGATCTCCTGCTGGGTGGGAATATCCATGTTCACGCGCGGAAGATTGAGGAAGAAGAGCTTCATCCTGTCTTTCGAGACGGCGAACGCGTCGATTACCTGGAGCGAGTTCTCGTACAACAGCAGGTATCCGCAGATACCCGAGGTGAATGTCCCCCGTTCGATCATCGAAATGAACATTCGTTCCCCGCCTTGAATTCGTCCGGATGCGCGCGAAGCGACGGGATTCGACCGCCGAAAATATTGGTGCCGTCCTCGTTTTCCGGGACCTGGCGGTAGATTCCGATTCGCTGGTTCTCGTGGATCAAGACCATCTTGCCGGGATACAGGATGCTGTCGCTTTCGGGATCGAATTCGTGCAGTCCGCGATAGATCGCGTGCCATGCCGCCTTGTCCTCCGGCTTCAAATCGGTGGGTATTTCGAAATGCAGGCGTGGGGTCGCTTTTCTTCGCGGTGGCGTGGAGTAAGCCACCAGGCAATCCATCAAAGGCTCGTTCCTTGCGGTTGCGACCGCTACAAAGTACTCGATCGCCTTCTCGTCGATACCCGATATAATGCTGTTACTGGAAAGGAGTTCGAGGATCGTTTCCTTCGTGACCGGCGTTCCATCCGGCTGAAAGGGATAGAACCGCTTCAGGATCGCCGAGATGCCGTTTCCAATGACTTCAAGTTCAATTTCACCCGTGCTTGGTTCGTTGCTCATGAAAAACTCCTGGCTGATTTAGAGAACATTAACTGCACCTGTGAACAATCTATTTCGATTTCATTAAAAACCAAATTCATCCATCCATCGCGATTGCATCTACGATACTTGAATAACGTATCGCATCAATCGCCATTTCAGGGTCTCGCCGTTCATCTCCAGTTCGTAGTAGGTTCCGGTATCGTCCGAAACGGCGTAATAGTGGTAGATCACATTTCCGATATGCCGCATCCAGTATCCGTTGTTGGAATCGATCTCGATGACGTCGCCTTTCCAGCGGAATCGAATCGGGTAGCGTTTTTCTTTTCCGAAGAAGAACATCACCTCGATGGGCTCTTCCGGTCGTTCGTCGATCATGGCTCGCGATGCAAGGGTAGCTTGATACGGAAGCGTGTGTTCGCGTTCTGCTTCGATTCCAGGATGATCTCACCTCTATTCATGCGAATCGATTGCCGGCAGAAATGAAGCCCCAGTCCTTTGCCGATTGTGATGCCCGAATTGTTTTTGGCGATGTCCTGCTTCGTGCTGAAAAATGGCTCGAAGATATGCTCTCGTGTCTCGGGGGTGATGGGGGGGCCGTTGTTCTCGATATAGATATTCGCCATGCCTTCCGCCAGGTCCGTGCGTATGGCGATATAGGGGGATTCGAATCCGATCAGCGCTTCGACGGCGTTGCGCAAAATGGAGTAGATTGATTGCGATATCTCGCTGCGAACCACCTTGACTTCCATGGGCTCGGGATGCAGCTCGATGGTCTTGCGGATTTGATGCTTGAACTCCATGTCGGCCTTCATGAGCTCGATTTCCTGGGTCAGCAGTGTGTTCAGGTCAACCACCTGCGGGTAGGCACGGCAATCCGCCTCGCTGCGATCCACCAGCTTCCCGAGCATGTCGTTCATACGTACGAGGGCCTGCCTTACCATGCTCACGCTCGTGTCGAGTTCCGCGATGTCGCTTTTGATTGTGTCGTCCGACTTTGGCTGTCTCATTGCCTGGACGGTGAGTTCCATGTTGTCACAGGCGAAGAAGAGCCCTGTCAGGGGTCCGCGAACGTTGTGGAATATGCCGTTCACGAGGTTGTCGATCACGGTTTGCCGTTCCTCGTCGATGAGGTCGTGGGTACGCCGTTGCAGGAGGTCGGTCAGTTGATTCGTGAGCTGATCGTTCCACACGAGAAGCCGACGGATGCGCACCAGGTTCCGGATACGGCACAGGAGATCGCTCTCGCTGTACGGCTTCTCGAGGACCGCTTCGACGTCCAGCGACAGGAGCTTCTCGCGTGCGGCGTCATCCTTTGCCGGGAGAACGATAATCAACGGGATGTATGCGTCTTGGCAGCGCTTGATGTAGCCGGGAAAATCATCGTCGATCCGCTCGATGCCGTGGATGATCAGGTCGGGAGGCTCTTCGCCCTCGAACTTGGGCAGGATGTCGGTATTCTCGTACCGGACACGGTACTTCGACGGATCGAGCTCCGTTTCGAGTCTGGGCAGATTGTAAACCGTAACCAGCGCCGGGCGGTTCTCAAAACGCTCCTGCATTTGCTTCAGGTATCTGCTCAGCATGCCTTTTTCGAACAAATCATGTAGTATCATCGATAGCCTCGAGGGTGATTTCGCCCAGTTGCAGTTTCCACCGGTCGTGGATTTTAACCGTTCCATCCGTGCGCAAGCGGTATTTCCTGTCGCCGTGATGGAACAGGATATTGAATTCGCCATAGCGTGGCATGTACGCGATCTCGAAATCGCCGAAAGCGCTCTCGAAACCGTCGTACCGGATGTCTTCCCATTCGATGTCTTCGGATTCCCACAGCGCTTCGACCTGGTCGATCATGCTCTCGAACCCGCTCTGCCATTCACGCTGCATTTCCTCGACACGCCCCTGGAAGAGCCGCTCGAACTCATGCTTTTCTTCGAGAGTCAATGCATGGTATTCGTCCGAGTTCATCGAGAAGAATGTCATCACGTATTCGACATCCTCCGCGGTGACGATGCAAGCGCCGAACGTAACCGCGTTCCGGTCTCGAAGCGCGTCGAACATCCTGCGCGCGACTGCCTCTTCGTCACGATTCCCGCGCTTGTCCGCGCATCCGAAGACCAGCAGGACGACGATCAGTATTAAAATCGTTTTCTTCATAATTCCCCATCCGACAACATTCTCGTAACGCAGTCTTTTTATTGTCAAGGTTTGTCTGATGAATCAACCCCGCGGGTGGTAGAGTCGGTGCTGTTCGATGATGTGCTGCATGTCGATATTGGTGTAAATCTGCGTGGTGTTGATGCTTACGTGACCGAGCAGAAGCTGCACCGTGCGCAGGTTCGCGCCCCCCTTCGAGCAGGTGTGTGGCGAACGAATGCCGGATGATGTGCGGATGGAGCTTCTGCCACCACTTGAATCCGAGCTTCTTCGCCTCCTCGCGCAGTATCTTCCACACGCCCATACGACTGAGCCCCTTGCCGGAGCGATTCAGGAAAAGCACATCGGTGTGTTTCTCACGACGCAGCAGGAGGCGGTATTTGTCGATGTACAGCCGGAGGTATTTGAGCGACTCCCCCGCGATGGGAACGATCCGCTGCTTGTTGCCCTTGCCGGTTACGCGCAGGACGTGGTTTTCCCACTGGATATCGTGAATCGACGCGCCGATGACTTCCGAGATGCGCACGCCGGTCGCATACATCAATTCGAACATGGCCTTGTTTCGATATTGCAGGGGGGTCTCGAGTGGAAGCGCGTCGAGGAATTCGAGGATTTCTTCCTTGGACAGAACTTCCGGCAACCTCTTCGGCGGCTTTACGGGCGGGATGCTTTCGATGTTGAATTGGAGGGAAAAATCCTCTTCCGACAGGAATTTGTAGAACGACACGATGGTGCTGCGCTTGCGCGCGATGCTGGAAAAGGCCAGGCCGATCTCCTGCAAGTGCACCAGGTGGTTCACGATCGGCTCCGTGGTCAGCGTCTCCACGTCCCGATCGACGTCCTCCATGAACTGTACCAGGTCGTTGGTGTAGCTCTCGAGCGTATTGTCCGACAGCCCCTTCTCCAGCTTCAGGAAGCTCCTGAACCTGTTCAGCAGGGCGCGGTTGTGTTTGTTTGTCGGCTGTTGGTCTGGCTGCATACAAACCTCGTTTTTCGGAGAAGAGGCTCGCCGGTGTGAGGATTCGATTTGTCAGACTCCGTCTGAAAATCACAGAGGTCGAGCGCTACAAGAGAAAGAGATGCCAAGCTATGAGGATTCGATTTGTCAGACTGCGTCTGACAAATCACAGGAGCTTGGCGGTCCAGGGGAAAGGCTCGCCCGGAGGTCGAGCGCTACAGGGATGCGGACGGGGACGTCCGCGTTCCTGGGCGATTGCTCCCTCGCCCGCTTGCGGGAGAGGGGCTGGGGTGAGGGTTTCTCCTTATCTCCAACCCTCCGTCCGCAGCCGATTTACGTCAACTTTTCTGTAATTAATAATTCTCGATCACGATGAAATCATTAGGTTTTATATTGACCACGGTAAATGTATTTGTTATTGAGGTTCATGAAGGAGCGTGAATGAAGACGTTTTACATCGAGAGTCTTGGATGCCCGAAGAATCTGGTTGATAGCGAGCGATTTACGGAGATAGCGCTTCGCTACGGGTACAAGTTGACAACGGATGTCCAGCAGGCGGATATGATCCTGATCAACACCTGCGGATTCATCCTGGATGCCAAGCGGGAGTCGATCGACACCATTCTGGAATACAACGAGATTCGCAAGCCGAATTCCTATCTGGCGGTCACGGGCTGTCTGGTCAAGCGGTACCTGGACGCGCTCGAATCCGATATCCCGGAGGTGAATTCCTGGATCGGACTCAAGGACTTTTACACGTTCGAATCGATTTTCACGGATCAGACCGGTCAGAACCACCGGGACCGACATCTCCTGACACCTTCACACTACGCCTATCTGCGTATCGGCGATGGATGTAACAACAACTGCGCCTACTGCGCGATCCCGTCGATTCGGGGAAAACTGCTGAGCGACGAAATGCCGGTTCTGGTCGAGGAAGCGAGAGCCCTTGCGCGATCAGGTGTGAAGGAGCTGATCATCACTGCGCAGGACATCACGCAGTACGGCATCGACCGCTACGGTGAATCGCGCTTGCCGCAACTATTGTGGGAACTGGAGGATATACCGGGCATCGAATGGATCCGGCTTATGTATCTCCATCCCGCGCACATCACCGAGAAGCTGCTGACTACCATCGCGTCCATCCCGAAAATCTGTCGCTACCTCGACATCCCCATCCAGCACATCAGCGATCCGATCCTGAAGGCCATGAACCGCCATTCGAACACCGAGCAGATCGAGATGCTGATCCGGCGTATTCGCACCATCCTTCCCGATATCGCCATCCGGACGACCTTCATTACCGGATTCCCGGGTGAGACCGTGTCCGATTTCCGCAAGTTGGAAACGTTTATCCGGGAGATGAAATTCGATCGACTGGGGGTTTTCACCTATTCGGAAGAGGAAGGTACCGCCGCCTACGAGATCATGCCCAAGGTCGCGACGAAGACCGCCGAGAACCGCAAGGACAAGCTCATGCAGATTCAGCAGCAGATATCGCGGGAATTACTGGAGGAGAAGGTCGGGAAGCGCATCGAGGTGATCATCGACGGCGACTCGAAGGACGAGGGCTTTCTGTACGAAGCGAGGACTCGCCAGGATGCGCCCGAGATCGATGGAATCGTCTATATCACAAGTTGGCAAAGCCAGACCGGGCGATATCGTGACCGTCGAGGTTATCGACTCTTGGGAATACGACCTGGTCGGCGTGATTGTGTGAGTCAGAAGGATTTTCAGGATATGGGAAATTTACAGGATAGAGAGGTGGTCGCTCTCAGCAGGGTTCGCAGCAAAAACCGACTTCTGGATGTCCGAGCTTTCGTTGTTAGCATTTTCTTGCAAATGACCGTTTAGCGAAGCAGGGACTTCCGAATGTCGGTTCTTTTTATCTGAATCACGTTTTTCAGGATTAACACGATT
>CAXXPU010000008.1:0-110177 GCA_963666875.2 Cloacimonadales bacterium (SeqCode) | reverse complement strand
TCGACGATCTTCTTGAACGATTCGCTGGAGAGTCGGTACATGATGCAGTCGGTTGCGGCGATGACGTTTGCGGTGCGTTTTCCGGCGCCGACCAGTCCATTTTCACCGAAGGCCGCCTTATCCGTTTCCGAAAGCGAGGTGAGTTTCTTCTCTTCGGTGTTGAGTCCCTGAATCTGCATGGTCAGCGTGCGGGTGATATCGACCCGACCCTTGTAGAGGATGTAGAGTGAGTCGCCGCTGCTGTTTTCCCGGATGATCGATTCGCCCTTGTTGTAGAAGACCGGAACCAGGTACGTGGCGATCGCTTCGATCTGATTTTCGGTCAATCCCTTGAACGTCTGGAAGTCGCCCAGCGAGCTGTGATCGATATCGATTTGGTCTTTGCGTTCTTCCATGACGGCTCCTAATCTATGACCAGCGCCTGATCGCGTTCCTGGATCAGGTAGGATTTCTCCGGGTTGATGTGGATGGTGAATCGCTGATCGGGGATTTTGCTTTGCGACTGCTCCAGCGCCTGTTTGATGAAAGCGTCGATGGGGGAGGAGTCTGCGGAGAAGATGTCCTCGATGTCAAGCTGTGGGCGCTCGTTCAGGATACCAATAAGGATCACGCCGCGTTCTTCGTAGAAATGCAACACCACCTCGTGGTATTTTCTGCCGACGAACTGCTGCGGGATATGCAGCGCCTGGCACTTTTTCTCGGGATGGTGCAGAAGATTGTTGTAGAGGTTCAGGGTATGCTTGCTGATGATGTTGCTGGCGAGCATGTAGCCGCCCATCTCGTCGAAGGAGACGATGTTATCGACTCTCGCGGTATCGAGGTGACCTTTGTTCATGGCGTTGAGAAGCTGGATGGTGAGCGGAACAGACGGCGCGCAGAACCGTATGGCGTTCGCAGCGATGACAGAGCGATCGTCAGCGGTCTGACGCGGCAGATTTTCGTCCGCGATCACGATGACATGCTGCGCTTTAGCGATGTTGGCGCGTTCGAGAATCTCCTTCTGCGAATAATCGCCACGCACGAATTTCAGCACCAGGTTCGGATATTTCGCCTCCTGTTCGGAGAAGAACTCAGGTTTGAACTCGCCGATCAACACGATTGTGTCGTCGATATTCCGCTCCGAGAATGCGGAAAGCATCGCTGCGGCGGTCTCGTTCCAGCCGCAGACCATGATATGACCACGCTCTTTGATAGGTTTCACGCCACGCGCTCCTTTCAGTTTGTCTTCCACCATAAGGGATGCGATAAGACCCGTCAGCAGCGAGAAGAGTGTAAAGCCGACGAAGATCAATGCGATACCCAGAATTCTGCCGGGGAATGTCGTTGGTACGACGTCGCCGTAGCCGACTGTGGTGATGGTTACGATCGCCCACCAGATCGCATCCATGAAGGATCTGATCGAATTGACCGGCGATTCTCCGTATCTCTCCAGGATCTGGAACAGGACTGCACTGATAAACACGAGCAGGATTATGGATACGATGATCCACATGAAATACCGCGGTATTTCCTTGTCGTGGAATACTCTGATCAGCAGCCGGTTGAACTTCTTGAAAAGCCTTCGTTTCATCCCGCCATCCCATCGTGGTGATGCTTAGAAGTATGATGGCTGTTTTCAGCGCAATTCGTCAAGAAAAGAATGATTTCCCCGCTGCTGTTTACAAAATGATGGTCTGGATTTACGGTCGTAAAAATGGCTCATTTGCAAATCGAGTGGGTGCAGCATGTAATCCCGTGGAGATGGAATAGATTAGACTGGTGCGTAAGTGCCAGTAACATAGATCGATACGAAGGAAAGCGTTGTAGGTTCGACAGGCAGATTATTCAACTAACCAACTGTCGCCCCTTAGGAACTTTTTCTCAATCCCATAATCAAACCCCGGCACTTACGTACCGGGCAAAAAAATCTATCGTCCTTACAGGACTGACGATGCCATATCTACTCACCAAGTTGCAACAGAACAAAAAAATACCCACTGCTCACGCCACGAACTGTATGAGAGAAATGCGTGCTGTAACTCGTATTTGCTATTGATCCAGATAGCCGGAGATGATTTCCTTCAGATTCTTGAAGCTGTACGGTTTTTTTATGATTTCATGGAATCCCATATCTTTATATTTCTTGATATCCATGTCGGTGATCATGCCGGAGGCGAGGATGGATATGAAATCGTTGTCAATATCCTTGAGCGCTTCAAATACCTCGATGCCGGTGGCTTTCTCCAGATTCATATCGAAGATCACCAGGCGTACATCCTCGTTCCGTTCCGAATAAACTTCGATCGCCGTTTCCATCGATTCCGCAATCAATACTTCAATGTCAAACATCCCCAGCATCTCTTTCGCGAGATCGGCCAGAGTCGCATCATCTTCGACAAGCATCACTGTCGCGTTCTGATCCATCTATATCTATCCTTCCAGAAATTTCTTGTGCAGTCGCGCTGCCAATTCCTCTACATCCTCTTCTCGCAAGAAGACGGTAATACTGCGATACGAGTGTGCTATACTGTAATCGCCCACTCGATCCATTTCTTCAACGATGTGACCGACCAGTTTCATGTCGTTCCATATATGTCTGCCGGCCATCGTTACAGCTGAGACACCTTTTCTAATCTGCGTTTCGATTCCGTACTGCTCAGCCTTCGCAAGAATTCGAGAAACACATCCCTTTTCAACGTATAATAGTATAATGCGGGAATCCTCAATTGCATAGTGAAAAATATCGATTCCTTCGTCGTCGAGTTCTTCCATGAAGGACGCACATGAATTTGTGTTCATATTCAACCGCAAGTAACATAATGAATTGCGTGTCGTGATCGCCGTGATTTTTTTCTCTTCCATCAGGCAGTCCTTTTTTATCAGCGTTCCCGGTTCGTTGGTCATCGAAGATTTGATCTCGATGGCTTTGTTGAAATTCATTGCATATTCGACGGCTCTCGGATGGATCACCGAACAGCCGTTGTATGCCAGAGCCAGCGCCGTCTCGAAATCCACCTCGTCGATCTTTCTCGCGTTCGGAACACGATTGGGATCGGCGGTGAAGATGCCGGGTACATCCGTGTAAATTTCGCAGGAAGCGGCGTCCAGATAGCACGCGAGCGCTACGGCAGTGGTGTCCGATCCGCCGCGACCGAGTGTGGTGACCTCTTTGAACTGGCTGACACCCTGGAAGCCGGCGACGATGACGACTTTCTTCTTCTCGAGCTCGTCCCAGAGTCGATAGGCGCTGACGTTGAGAATGCGTGCGTTTCCGTGATGGGTATCGGTGATGATGCCGCTCTGCGAGCCGGTAAAGGATATCGAATCGATGCCGTGTTTGTGCAGGGCAATGGATAGGAGCGACATGCTGATGCGTTCTCCGGCGGTGAGAAGCATATCCATTTCACGTTCGGAGGGTCTGTCCGATATCTGGTAGGCTAGCTTGAGAAGCTCGTCGGTCGTGTGCCCCATCGCAGAGACGACCACGACGGTATGGGGATTGATCTCGTAATCATCGGCGATCAATTTTGCGACATGCTGGATTCGCTCGATTGTTCCGACCGAGGTTCCGCCGAATTTCTTCACCGTGATTCTCATGATTGAATGGTTACCTTGTGTGATATCGGTGTGATCAGGGATTCTGTCGTTTATGCTCTTCATACTGCTGAAGAACATTGATTGCACGTTTATCGCCCAGATCGGCTGCTTTTTTAACGTATTCGACGGCCTTGTCGATATCTTTATCGAGATAGTACAATCCACCGATCTTGAGATAGGCCTGAGCATCTTCCGGATCGTACTGGACAGCCTTAAGGAATGCTTCCAGGGATGGCTTTTTTTTACCGATTTTGAACCATGCGTCTCCCATCAGGTGGTATGCCGCAGCATTGTGCGGATCGATTTCCACAACCTCTTCCGCAACTGAGAGCGCTTTGCGATAATATCCTTTGGCGAATAGGATTCTGCCTTCTCGAAGCTGGTCTTCCACCGATGCGAAGAGGATGCCGGTTACCACCAGCAGTGCGACAATCATGATACCGCGCTTCATTCCATCTCCTGCTTCTCTTCCGCGTAGCGCTGCTGGATCTGGCGCATGGTATCGAGGTTTTCCATGAAAATCTCCACCAGTTCCGGATCGAACGATGTACCGGATTCCTCCTGGATAATGCGCAAGACCTTATCTTCGTCCCAGGCAGGCTTATAGCAGCGCTGGCTGGACAGGGCGTCGAATACGTCCGCCAGCTTCACGATCCTGCCGAAAAGCGGCGTCTCTTCGCCGATCTTTCCTCGTGCGGTACCGTCCGGATTCTCGAAACCGGGCAGCGGTTCGCCGGTAATACCGTCGATATGCCCCGGATAGCCGGTTCCGTCCCAGTTCTCGTGGTGATTCAGTGCGACCTGCGAAGCGATCTCGTCGAAATCGGACTGTAAGTCGCGGAATAGCTGGGAACCGAAGAGGCAGTGCTGGTTCATGACGGCGCGTTCTTCGTCGGTCAGGCGTCCGGGTTTCTTCAAAATGGTGTCGGTGATTCCCACCTTACCGGCGTCGTGCAGCATGGCTGCCATACGCAGGATGTCGCGCCAGCGAACGATCTCGTCTTCGGGGATGTTGTGCCGTTCGGCCCATTCCTGGTAAAGCGCTACAGAGAAACTTCCCACGCGGTTGACGTGGGCTCCGGTCTCTTTCGGGTCGCGCAGCTCCGCCATGCGAATCATGCGGAGAAGCAGCGCGCGCGTCATCTGGGCGCGTTCCAGCGCGATCGCTGCGATGCTGGCGAAATGGAACATCATCCGCTCGTCGTTCTCCGTGAAGCAGACTATATTGCCGTCCGGGTCTTGTGCATTGATGATCTGCAGGATACCGAGCGGTACGCCTCGCTTGTTCTTGAGCGGTATCGTCAACATGGAACCAGTCCTGTAGCCAGACTCCCTGTCGTACTGAACATTGAATGTATAGGGGGCGTCATCTGGAAGATAATGGACATCCACCAGGTTGAGAAACTCGCCGGTCTTGGCGACGTATCCGGCGATGCTGTCCTCGCGTACCGGTTTGCGGAAGATGGCTCCGGGCAATTTTATCTTGTTGTCGTTGCTCTTTCCTTCCATGGTGTCGTTCTGGAGAAGGAAGAAGAAAAATTGATCTCCGCGGCGAATGTAAACGGTACCCGCATCGGCGTTGACGAACTTCCTGGCGACGGTCAGGAGATGTTCCAGCAGAAGGTCGAGGTCGTTGACTTGATTCAGTTCCGTTCCGAGCCGAATCAACGCATCGAGTTTCTCTTGCTCACTCAACATGATATCCTGATCATCCGGAGTTATTGGCCGGCGTGAATTCCATGATCCGGTTTTTCCCTTCCCGTTTCGCTCGATACAAGGCTGTGTCCGCCTGGTAGAGCAACTCATCGACTTTACCCGGATTGTGCTTGTTGATGTCGGACACACCGATACTGACAGTCGTCTTTATCATGGAGTCGCGTGAGCGAATTTCCAGCGATTCGATTTTCTTACGTACCTTTTCCGCCACGAACATAGCTTGAGCCAAACCGGTATCAGGCAATACGATGAGGAATTCTTCGCCGCCATAACGACCAACGATGTCCTGCTCGCGGATATCTTCTTTCAGGCTGAGACCGATCTGCCTGAGAACGACATCACCCGTCAGGTGGCCGTACGTGTCGTTGATCTTCTTGAAATTGTCGATATCCAGCAGCAGGCAGGAAAGCTCGTGATCGTGCCGTCTTGACTTGCTGAACTCCTTGGAGAACATATCCATGACGAATGCGCGGTTGTATAGCTTGGTAAGATAATCGTAGGTGGCGAGTTCGTACAGCTTCTTGTTTTTCTTCTCGAGCTCGGTGTTGACTTCCTTGAGCTGCCGGTTG
Source organism: Cloacimonadales bacterium (SeqCode) (assembly GCA_963666875.2). Taxonomy (GTDB): domain Bacteria; phylum Cloacimonadota; class Cloacimonadia; order Cloacimonadales; family JAIOQZ01. Next base: position 104,316 of record CAXXPU010000008.1, on the reverse strand, counting down.
AGCGATTCGAGTCGCTTTGTCTGGTCGCTGATGGCGTTGAACATCTCCGCCAGCAGGTTACCCTTGATGATCTCGTTGACCACCCGCTGGTCGTCGTCAAACACGATCTCGATGATATTCTTCAGGACGTTCTTTCGTATGGTCGGGATCTTTTTGAGGATATAAGAAAAGGATTCCGGTGTAATCTGGACGATTTTGACATCGGTCAGGCAGGTTACGGTGGCCGAGCGACTCGATGTCAGCAGCAATCCGATTTCGCCGATGAATTCGTTAGGCCCTTTCTGGATGAGTTCGACGCGTTCTCCGTCGGGAAGGACTTTGCTGATTTGCACCCTGCCGTTCAGGATGAGAAAGAGGTCGGCCGAAACCTCGTCCTGACGGATAATCGTTTCGCCTTTGTAAAACGAGCGTTCGATAAAGCATTCTTTCGACAGTTCACAAAGTAGTGATTTATCGACTTCAGAAAACAAACGGTTCAACTTGAGCCGATCAAAGAAATCTTCCATTACGTTACCTCGGTCTGATCCTCTATGATATCCCCAGTGTTCTAAGTGCCGCTTTGAAATCCAAGTTATCTCATTCGAAAGAATCCATATTGTGAAATAAGTTGTAAAGCGTTTTTTGCCGGTTTCACCTTTTTTTTTGTAATCGGATATCAAAACATGAAGGTGCGGCTTACAAACATGTAATGGAACTGGAACGTTTTGAGGTGTTTAGAAGAGTTTGCTTCGTTAATTGTGATTATAGCATCGAATGGATGGATTTCTAATCGCGGAATTGTCGACGGTGCCGTATTTGTTTCATTACCTTTCTCAGGATGATTGCGAGAAAATACGCGACTCCGCTTAGAATAATGATTGTGGAGCCGGGCGCGAGTCCCGGTTCGAACGAAATTAAAAGTCCGCCCAGCGAAAACAACAGGCTGAATCCCATGGCGAAAAACATCATTGCGCCCGGTGTTTTGGTGAACAGCGCCGCGATGGCGGCAGGTAAGGTCAGTAGCGCGATGGCGAGGATCAAGCCCACAATGGTGGTGAGCACAACGATGGTCACGGCGATCATGCAGAGCATCAGGATGTAGAGCAGATCCGAATGCAGGCCGCGCAGACCGGCAAACTCCTGGTCGAACGAAATGGCGAGGAACTGCCGGTACAAGAGGATGATCACGATCATCACCAGCAGCGTCATCGAGCCGAGGACGATCAGATCGAGACGACTGACCATCAGGATGTTGCCGAAGAGGTAGGACATCAGATTGCGGTTGTAACCCGGCTTGAGCTGCATGAAGAGGATGCCGGACGCCATGCCGATCGCCCACATGGCGCTGATAAGCGTGTCCTCGTGCTCGCCGGCGTGCAACTTGACCAGCCCAATCACCACCGCTGCGACAATCGCGGTGATGAACGCGCCCAAATAAGGATTCCAGCCGAGATAATAGAAAAGCCCGACGCCGCCCAACACCGTGTGCGCGATACCGCCGCTGATGAGCGCGATCCGCTTGATGACCACGAGGGTGCCGGTCATGCCGCAGAGTACGCTTGCAAACACCGCGGCGATCACCGCGTTGCGCAGGAAGTTGTATTCGACGAGCAGGTTGATGATATCTGGCATTTGATTCCTATCCGATGTCTTCTTGTTGGGGCAGATCCCCGTGTCTGCCCTTTCCCCCTGGTCCGCCAAGCTCCAGCTTGGCATTTCCTATAAGGGTGTATAACGACGATTATTGAGAAATGAGAGAGGCAGGCACAGGGACCTGCCCCTACAGCTATCTCAAGCTCTATTTACTTCTGCACACCGCCAGTGGCAGGATCATCTCCTGCATGGAGATTCCACCGTGCTGGAAGGTGCCGTTGTACTGTTTCTGGTACTGGTGGTACGAATTCGGATAGACGAAATAGTAGTCGTCTTTGGCGAAGATGAAGTTATCGATGATGTTTCGCGTCGGCAGTCCGAAATTCGAGGGCTTCTTCAGATACACCGCGTGACGCTCGTTGCAGGTGAGGTTTTTGCCTTCCTTGTAGCGCACGGTGATGGTTGTATCGCGGTCGCCGATTGCCTGCGTGGCTCGGTTGACGCGGATCGATCCATGATCGGTGGTGATGATCACGGTTGCATCCTGCTTCGATATCTGCTTGAGCGTCTCGTAGAGCGAGGAGTGCATGAACCAGTGCTTTGTAAAGGCTCGAAGCGCCTGTTCGTCCGGTATGGTCTCTTGAAGGATCTGATCCTTGGAGCGGTGGTGCGCAAGGAGGTCGAGGAAATTATAGACCAGCACGACGAGCTTTTCTTTCGACCACGAATCGAGCTTGCGGATGACAAAATTACCCTCTTCGATGTTGAATATTTTCACGTATTTCGATGATGGATCAAGATTGTGGCCGAGGTCCCTGAGATGCGCATCGAGAAGTTGGTGCTCGTTTCGGTTGCGGCTGTTGTCGATGTCGTGGGTATCGGTCCAGTACTCGGGGAAATTCTTTGCGATATCGGCAGGCAGCAGACCGCTGAAGAGCGCGTTTCGCGAATAGGGTGTCGCGGTGGGCAGGATCGAGTAATATAGCTGAAGATCGACGTTGAACAATTCCCGGATGAACGGTTCGAGCGCGAAATACTGATCGAGCCGCATACAGTCGAGGATGATGAAGTAGATCGGCTTCTGCTCTTCGAATACCGGCGAGATATATTCGGAAATCACATCGAAGGAGAAGGTCGGACGATCGTCGCTCTTGAGCCAGTTCTGGTAATGTTCCTCGATGTAGTTACAGAATTCGGTGTTGCTGTTGCGTTTTTCGAGGAAGTGCATGTGTGCCAGGCTGGGATCGTTGATTTCGTCGATGAGGATATCCCACTGACAGATGTCGTGGTAGATACTTGTCCAATCATTCCAGTCGGGCGCTGTGAAGAGCCGCTGATTGAGCTGTGCGGAGAAGCGCGAGTATTCCTCGCCGATCTGGTTCTGACGAATCTCGTCCGCCTGGAAGATCTTCTTCACTGCCATGATGATCTGGTTGGGATTGATGGGCTTGATCAGGTAGTCGGTGATCTGCCGGGCGATGGCCTTGTCCATCAGACCTTCCTCCTCGCTCTTGGTGACCATCACGATGGGCAGCGAGGCGTTGATCTTGCGGATTTCCAGCAGCGTGGTCAGTCCGTCCAGTCCGGGCATCATCTCATCCAGCAGGACCAGATCGAATTTTTCTTTCACCACGTATGCGATGGCATCGGTGCCGTTGGTGACGGTGGTTACTTTGTAACCCTTGTCTTCGAGGAAGATGACGAATGGTTTCAGAAGTTCGACTTCGTCGTCCACCCAGAGAATCTTTAACTGTCGCATAAAAACCTCTTTTGTCTTGTTGCGTGCAGGATTTTCCTTTCGGACAGCCAAGCTCTTGCTTGGCATCTTTCTGTGGTCCGCCAAGCTCCTGTGAATTTGCTCGCAAATTCGAATCTCCAGTGGCTTGGCATCAGGTGTTATTCCAGATCACGTATTAACAATATATATCACTTATCAAGAAATCAAAGGGAGGCATACCCGTAGCGCTCAACCTCCGGGCGAGCTTCTCTTCATGTAGCGCTCGACCTCCGGGCGAGTTTCTCTTCACGTAGCGCTCGACCTCCGGGCGAGCCTCTCCAGAGAGATACAGACGTGGACGTCTGTGTACCCAGGGGGGGGGGGGGAAGATGCAGGTTCAGGTTTTTCATTCTTCAAAACCTACAGATGCCTGCGCTCCAGATCAAGCTTGCGGCATTCCCTCCATCTGCTGTGCTTCTTCGAGCTTGCGCTGTTTCAGGCGGATCGAGTCTTTAACCTGCGTGAGGTCCATGTCCTGGAAGTAGATCGCGAGCTTGAAGTTGAGGTCTTTCCGCGAGCAATTGAAGCTGGTGGTCATCGTTTCGAAGAACTGATCGATGAAGATATCCTTGAGCGTCTTGTCCTTGCGGTTACGGCGCTCCTTCTCGGTCTTGACCTCTTCCCGCAGCTCGGGTGTGGGCAGTTCTTCGGCCTTGTTGAGCCAGGTTTCGGTCTCTTCGTAGGCGCAGTCTTTCATCAACGGCTTGATCATGTTCAGCTTGTCGAATCCGATCTGCTTGAGCGATTGCTCGTTGATGTCCAGCTCCTGGATGAAGAGGTCGTGAACGCCGATCAGCTTGCTGGCGAAGCTTCCAGCCATGGCGTGTTCGGTCTCGATGAATTCCTTGAAATTTTTATAGCCGCGGAGCTTGAATATCTTGCTGCGTTTGATCTCGGAGAGCAGCGCACCGAGCGTGACGAAGTTCTCTTCCAGGCTCTTCTTGAGCCTGCCCACGGCTTCGAGCTTCTCTTCCGGGGTTTGTTCGATCATGGTCATATCGTTCATTTATAACTCCTGTATCAATCTTCGGGGAAATAGATATGCTTCCGTTCAGGGAACCGTTTTTCGCGAACATCGTTACACCATGCTTCGAGCGCTTTCGGGATTCGTTCGTTCAGATTCTCGTACAGCATGACGAATTTGGGCTTGAAATCGCTGAATCCGAGCAGGTCGTGATAGACAAGCACCTGACCGTCGGTGTGGCGTCCCGCGCCGATACCGATAGTGGGAATCGCCAGCTCCTCGGATATCCTTCTGCCCAGCGCTTCCGGCATTCCTTCCAGAACCACCATAAACGCGCCGGCTTCCTCGATCTTCTTCGCTTGCTGGAAGAGTTGCTCGGATGCCACTTCGTCCTTGCCCTGCACCTTGTAACCGCCGAATTTATTGACCGACTGCGGGGTCAGACCAAGGTGCGCCACGACCGGTATCTCACAATCGACGATCGCCCTGATCGCCTCCAGACGACTATCGCTGCCGCCTTCGAGCTTCACCGCGTTGGCACCCGCTTCGATGACGAGGCGGAAGGCATTCTCCTTGGTGTTGCGAAGGTCGAGGTGAAAGCTGCGGTAGGGCATATCGCTGATGACGAAGGTGTCCTTCGCGCCACGTCGCACCGCTTTGGTGTGGTGGATCATGTCGTCCATCGTCACTTGCAGCGTGTTTTCGTAACCGAGCACGACCATTCCCAGGCTGTCTCCTACCAGGATCAGGTCGGCGCCCGATTTCTCGACTGCCCGTGCGGTGGGGTAGTCGTACGCGGTTAGCATACAGATCTTTTCGCCGCCGGTTTTCATGTCCTGAAACGATAATACGCTTTTCATATTCCTATCCTTCGATTCAGTCTGGCAGGATTTTTTAATCGTTGTCAATCAATCTGTCCAGATTTTCCGCGTGCTGATGGAAAAATTCTTCGTAGCGATCTTCGAGGATGGCTCTGCGACAGGCTCCCACCAGTTCCAGATAGAAATGCAGACTATGGATTGTCGCCAGCCTCATGCCGAGGATTTCATCCACCGAGAAGAGGTGCCTGAGGTAAGCGCGCGTGAAGTTCCGGCAGGTGTAGCAGTCGCAGTCGGGATCGACCGGGGAAAAATCGTCCTTGTAGCGCGCGGCCTTGACGATGAGCTTTCCCTTCCAGGTGAAGAGTGAGCCCTTGCGCGCGTTGCGGGTAGGCATCACGCAGTCGAACATATCGACGCCGTTGCGAATATTTGTCAAAAGGTCCAGTGGTGTTCCGACGCCCATGAGGTAACGCGGCTTGTTTCGAGGTAAAACGTCGTCCAGCAGCGCCGTGATGCGGAACATGTCTTCTTTCTCCTCGCCGACGGCCAGACCGCCGATCGAGTACCCCGGAAAATCCATCTTCATCAGCTCTTCGGCGCTCTTCACGCGCAGATCGTCATATACTCCGCCCTGTACAATGCCGAACAATGCCTGGCGATCGGTTTCCCTGTGCGCGTCGCGGCAGCGCTTCGCCCATTCGAGGGTGGTCTTGAGGGAGTTCTCGACGTATGCGCGTGTCGCCGGATAAGGCGGGCATTCGTCGAACGCCATGATGATGTCGGCACCGAGTGCGTTCTCGATTTCGATCACCTTCTCCGGCGTGAAGAAGTGATAGCTGCCGTCGATGTGCGACTGGAATTGCACCCCGTCAGGCGTGATCTTCCGCAGTCCGCTGAGGCTCATCACCTGGAATCCGCCGCTGTCGGTGAGGATCGGTCGATCCCACGACATGAATCCATGCAGACCACCGGCTTGTTTGATCAAATCGTGTCCGGGTCTTAGGTAGAGGTGGTATGTGTTGCCGAGGATGATCTGCGCCTGGATGTCGCGGAGTTCGGCGGGGGAGAGGGTCTTGACCGTCGCAAGGGTTCCCACCGGCATGAAGATCGGTGTACGGATCGCGCCATGCGGTGTGACCAGCGTTCCGGCACGGGCTTTGCCCGAGGTTGCTTCAAGAGTATATTCGAAGATGTTGGGCTCCTTTACGGTTCGGTGGTCGATTCGACCGTTGTCGGATTTCGCATCGACATATTGCGGATGAATATCTTGGAGAAGTCGTTGTAGAGCGCGTAGATCATCAGAAAGAGCAGCAGGCTGAATCCTATCTGCTGCAAGATCATCTGTACCTTGAACGGCAGCGGCTTGCGGAAGATTCCCTCGAGGATGTAGAAGAATATCTGACCGCCGTCAAGCACCGGGATGGGCAGCAGGTTCATCACCATCAGGAGCAGACTGATCGCGGCGATGAAAGAGAACGTGTCGCCCAAACCGCGCTTGGCGATCTGCTTACTCATAGGCACCATCATCACCGGGCTGCCGATGTTCGTCTTCAGCGACGATGGATGCAGCACCAGTTGGTAGAGCCCCTCATAGACCTTCACCACCAGGATGCCCGACGACAGCGCGCCGTACCGGATTGCTTCCAGCGGCGTATAGTGCTCTTTCCAGTGAACCGGCGATGGCTGGCTGATGCCGATCATCTTCTTGTCGTAGCCGGCGAGCGTCGAATCGAGCGCAACGTTCGCTGTGATCAACGTACCGTCGCGATCGATGGTCAGGGTGAGTTCGTCGCCATCGTGGCTCTGGATAAGCTGGTTCATATGATACCAGTCTCGCACTTCAGTGGAATCGATCTTCACGATGCGGTCGCCTTCGATCAGTCCCGCTTTGTAGGCGGGGAGACCGAGGATCAGCTCGCCAACCACCGAATCGATGTGCGGCTTGATGTCTGTGTACCAGGTTACCGGCTCGATATTCCCGATCTCGACCTGCTTCTGGTTGCCGTCTCGTGTGAGAACGATGATATTGGTCTCGTTCTCGTCCGTGTATTTGGCGATCTCGCTCCAGCCGCGGATTTCGCTGCCATTGACCTGTGTGATGGTGTCGCCGGTCTTGAATGTCTGTGAATAGACGCTGTCAATCGCGCCGATGATGGGGTAGTTGTCCTCGTACGCTCTGCCGATCATAAAGGACACGATCATGACGAGGATCGCGAAAATCAGGTTGGCAAGCGGTCCCGCCAGCGCGACCAGCGATTTTTGCCACCAGGGTTTGCCCGTGAATTCGTCGCGGTCGCCTGACATCTCGTCGCCGGGATTCTCGCCTTTCATCTTCACGTATCCGCCCAGCGGAATCCACGAGACGCGGAATTCTGTCTCACCCCACTTGTACGAGAATATCTTCGGTCCGAATCCGATCGAGAATTTCTCGACGTACACGCCGAACAGGCGCGCCGCGAAAAAATGCCCCGATTCGTGTACGGTAATCAGAATGCCCAGTACAATAATTACGCCAAGTGTCGATAACAATTTATCTCCTTGATGAAATCAACTTCCGAATGTGTTACGCAGTAACTCTTCTGAATGTTGATTTCTTGTATTCAGGATATCAACCTGTAATTCCAACATTCGGAAGAGCCTGTGGCACATTCAGAAGTTGGAATTATACCTCGATCAACTGCGTCGGACGATCCTGCAAAGCCACGTATAGCTTCACGGGATGGCGGATTTCATGTAAAAAATCCTCCATCGTCTTTCGCGCGATCTCGGGAGTGTTGTTTGTCTCGCTGAGGTGCGCCAGGATCAGATTATTAAGATCCGGGTGAAGCACCTGGTTGATTACGCCCACCGCCTGCTCGTTGGAGAGGTGTCCCTGACGGCTTCGCACGCGCTGCTTGAGTTCCCAGGGATAGGGACCTTCGAGCAGCATCTTCACATCGTGGTTCGATTCAAGAATCAGGGTCGATGAGCTTTTTATCCTCTCGATCATCAATTTTGTCGGATATCCGGCGTCGGTGACCACCGCAAGCTTGCGTCCTTCACGGTTGGTGAAGGTGAAGTTGCAGGAATCGACCGCGTCGTGCGACGAACTGAAGGGGTGAACCTCGATATCGCCGATATGAAACGACGTCCCAGGCTCGATGAATTGCACGCCCAACGGCAGATCGCCCAGTTTGTGGCTGCAAGCGTGAAAGGTCGGCTTCGTCGCGAAGAGCGGGATTCTCAATTTTCGGCAGAGAACGCCCACGCCGAAGCTGTGGTCGCTGTGCTCGTGACTGAGGACGATCCCGCGGATGTTCTGCGGCGCGAGATTTACCTGCTCGATGAACGCGAAAATGCGCTTGCCGGAGAGTCCCGCGTCCAACAGGAGTTTGGTCTCATCGGTGCGGATCAGGATCGCGTTGCCCTTGCTTCCGCTGGCCAGTACGGTGGTCTGGAACATATCAGCCTATATAGAAGTACCGATTGTTGAGCTTGTCGTATTCGGTCCACTCCGAATCGGATTTCAGTCCGGCTTCGACAAGCTGATTCACGCCGATGGTCTGCGCGTCGAGATTGTCGGCGTAGTGCAGCACGATCGCCTCGAGCATCTGCGGCAGCCGGCAGGAGCCTTTCTCGAATTCGCCGTGATGCGACAGGATCAGGTGTCTGATTTTCAGCAGGGTGTTGTCCGGGAAGTTGTTGATCTCGGCCGCCTTCTTCGTGACCATCTCGTCCGCCAGACAGATATGCCCGACCAGCCTTCCAATGGGTGTGAAGTCGATGGCGGGACGCATGCTGTATTCGAAGACTTTCCCCGAATCGTGCAGCATCGCGCCTGCCATGAGGATATCTTTCTGTACCGGGTACATGTGCGAGGCGAAGTCACAGATTTTAGTCACGGATACGGTATGTTCGATCAGTCCGCCCATGTAGTTGTGGTGCCAGCTTTTTGCTGCCGGAGCCTGCGAAAACTTCGAGAAGAATTCCTTATCGCCGAAAATGCTCTCCAGCAGTTGCTTGATGTACTCGTCGTTGATATTGTCGATGTAGTGGAAGAGCGCGTCCGAGAGATCCTTGACGTCCTTGGATGTCTTGGGCACGAATTCGGAGATGTCGTATTCTTCTTCCCGGGCGCGGCGGATGTTGTTCACCGTAATCTGGCTCTGCTCCTTGTAGGAGATGACAATCCCCTTAATCTTGACGATATCGCCCTCTTTGAAGAGGTCTTTGAGCTGCTTGACGTTGTTCCAGATGTTGGCGGCGATGTTGCCGGACTTGTCGGTCAGCCGCAGACGCACGAACTGGTCTTTCTTGCCGTCTCGCAGTTCTTTCTGCGTCACCAGGAAGTAGGTGACAATCTCCTCGTTCAGGTAGTGGTGTAAATCCTCGATATAGATTTTTTCCATGATCAGCCTTTCGTTTTATCGTTAACATAGATGGGGTTGGTGTAGATCCAACCCTTACCAAATCGTGTAATTTCCAGCCGGTAGAAACCGGGCTGATTAATGGGAAAGCTTCCTCTCTGGTCACGCCAGCGGGATATTTTCATTCCGTTGTGAATCAGGGTAACCTTCGCGCTCATCGGCAGATTGAAATAGAGCGTCAAGCCGGGCTGAAGGTCGATATCTTCGCCGTAGATCGCGCCGTTGCCGTCCCGATCGACGATCCCCGCGTAGAAATTGAACGGCGCTCCGACTGAATCGTGAATGACATAGCAATTCCCGCGCTGCAAGGCTCGGTAGAGGTTTATCGGCTCCGGCTTCTCGCCTTCCTTCAGGAGGACGTTTGTCCGGATTTTATCCATCAGCCGTTCGTGGGAGAGCACGCGGAATTTGATGCCGGGCATCTTCATGCGCGTGCCGTGGACATCGACGGATCCGATGCCGGTCATTCGCTGTCCGGCGAGATTCCATTCGTCCCACAGGCGAAGGTTCTCAGGCAGCGGCTTTCGTATGTAGCAATCCGGGAAGAGCAGCATCGGTAGCGCGTTCATGCTCGGAATCAGTTTCCCGATCCAGCTCGATGTGAAGTTCCAGATTTCCATTCCCGCCGCGTGATCGACGTTCTTCTCCAGCCAGGGATATGTGCGGTATCGCTTGGTGCGGCGACGCTCGACCGGGTGCGCGATAAAGCCGCGAACGCCTTCGTCCGCGTATTTCTGCATGTATTCCGGTGCCGGAATCTTCGTATGCACCTGATCGGTTCCGAAGACCAGGTAGTGGTTGTTGCCGGACTTGTCGTTCACTTCGGCGCCGACAATAATGATCAGATCCTTCTCGCTTCGAACCGCGTGGTCGTCCTTCGCGGCGAAGGTGTGGTGGTCGTTGATCATGATGAAATCGGCACGATCTCTCTTCGCGGCGCGGATGACGCGGGGAAGGTTGACGTCGCAGTCGAAGGAATACTGGGTATGGACGTGCAGTACGCCGCTGTACTCGTTGAAAGTACGGTCGAAAATGGTCTTTGTTCTCACGTGACGCGTCGCTTTCTCCGCCTCTATTTGATGAGCAGGCAGTTTTTATGCGTAACCACGGAGGCGTTGCCGTCCCGCGTCTCGATACGCATCAGATAAACACCGGTCGATACGATATTCCCCTTCTGGTTTCGTCCGTCCCAGTAGATTCCGTTCGGGATCTCGTTCGCTTCCCTGACAATCCGTCGAACGCGCTGTCCGCGAATATTATAGACATCCACGGTCACTCCTTTCAGGCTGCGGCTCTTCAGTTGCGGTACGTCGATCCGCACGCTCTGTCCCGGTCGGAAGGGATTGGGATAGACTTTTACGTCCGGCGTGTAGGGCACGGTGTCGTCATGGGTGCCGACGGCATTGTCGAGAAATTCCGTGAGTGGCACGACGACAGCGTATTCGATCCAGTTCTCCCTGCTCCAGGTCGCTGTTTCGTATTGCAGGAACATGAGGACCGAAAGGCGTTCCAGGTGGTCTGTCGAATCTTGTATGGTATCGATATTGTTGATGTCGAAATCGAAATTGTAAACGGATGTTGTGTCGTGGATCATGTCGCTGTTTTGCAGACCGATAATCCCGGTCGAATCCGGCAGGAATTCGAGAAGCGTGTAGCCGGGAATCGTCTCGCCGTCGAGCGTGATTCCCTCTTCGACAAGCGCTGCGTAAAAAACCAGGTTATGCAGATAACTGGTGAATACGTAAGTATCCTGATTCGCCATGTAAACCCGGCAGATGTATTCACCATTATCCCATGTCCGGGAATCGTAGCCATCCAGGCTCATAAAGGTGTTCCGGTCGATTGCCTCGCGGTAATAGGTATCCAGCGAGTCGGCGTACGCTTGTTCGTCGGTATATCCGACAATTTTCCTGATTCCCTGCGTGACAGTGGCAGGATAGCCGAAGAGGTCGTAATGGTTGAAGCGATCCAGCGCGTCCTGAGCGTAGAGCAGGCTGTCCGAGATATCCGGGAAGTAGTTGAGAACGATCACGCTATCCTGTTGCAGATCAGACGATTGGATATCCCATATATATCTTGTCGAGATATCGCTCGTGCGAAGTGCGTTTTCGACCAGGACGTGATTTCTCGGGGTTCTGAAGATATCGAATAAAACGGTCTTCGAGTTGTTCGCTGTATTGGCGTCAAGTGTATCGATACCGGGATAAAATACTTCCGCCATGACATACATCTGTGAATTCAACAGCCCAAGGTCAAGACTTGTCGATGATGTATCGACAAGTGTCTCGCCCGGTCCCAGCATGATTCGCCTGACCGAATCCTCCATTCCTTCGTTATCAGCGTCATTAGGTAGCTCTACCGAGTAGCTGACCGTGATATCGGTAATGGTGACTGCGGATTGGTTGGTGATGCTCCAGTAAGGGGTGACGCTGTTGTTTTCCTCATTCGCCGATACGTAATCGACCATGATTTCCCGATATTCATTCGGGAAGTTCAGGCTGCCGTTCACGCCGAGGAGAAATTCGCTCTGGAATCCCATGACCGCCATGTTGAAGAAATAGCCGTCGCCGTAATCAGGATCCCAGTAGAAGCTATTTTCGCCTCCGGTCGCGCTGGCGGCGATGTAGCGACTCTGTTCCGGGCTGGAGGGATGGTGTTCGGTCGGGTAGTCGATGACGACCCAGAATGTAGACAACGAGTCGATAGCGGTTGATATCTGCACCGTCTGCCAGCCCAGCAGATTGCCGGTCAGCGTTTCCTGGGAGTAGGCGTTTAAAACGTCCGGCTGGTTGTTGTCGCCGTTCGCACATACGATGAACGTCACCGTATCGCCGTCCAGGCTGTTCGGGCAGTAGAAGACGATTTCTTCCGGGTTGATGGTGATCTCATCGGTTCCGGTAAAGTAGTCCTCCAGATCGAAGTAAACCGCCCAGCGATCGGTGCCGTACCAGTGCTGATCGTCCGTTTCGCTGTGGTAGTAGATATCCTGCCGGTTGCGCAGTTGGACATCATCGGAATTCGGGATGTAATCGATATGGACAGCCTGCGCGCCGATTGCGATCGACAGCAGGGCAAAAATCCACCAAAGTCTTTTCAGCATACGTCTCAGACACCTTTCTTCATCATAAAGCGAATTTTCAAGTGCGTCCGGCTCGCGTCAACCTATAATTTACTCGAACCATTTCACCATATCGAAGTAGAATTTATCCAGCGCCTTCGATTTCGGACGCACCCGCGCATTGATGTACTGCGTTCCGGCATCCTTCAGCACCACTTTCGATCGGAATATCCCGATCCCGGATTCCTCCCGCCGATCCAGCTCCATCGGGATCAGCCGGTAGCCGTTCGGCTTCCGGTGGATGTAGATCACCTCGACAAGGAAATCGTCCGCGTCCGCGGCGCCGAAATCGATGATCGCCTCCAGATCGAGCGTATCGCCGGTGTTGGGCGCTTCCTTCATCTCGTTCAATATATGAAACTTCGTAAAACGAATTTTGTTCCAATTCTTGCGGATTTTATCCTCGAATTTCAGTTCCGCGCGCAAGTTCTCGAAATCATTCGCGGAAAGGTTCTGCACGGCGAGAATCCCGGGCGCGTAGAATTCGTCTTCGTACTGCCGCAGCATGCGGTGCATGTTGAATCCCATACCGACGGTGTACATCGAGTGTTTCATCCACTCCACCCAGCGGATGGGGATGTTGGTCTGGTCGCGGTCATAGTACATCTCGCTGACCTCGTTCTCGATCAGCTCATAGACCTGATTGGCTTCCATGCGTCTGCGCATCCGTTCGTCGTGGAAGTCCTCGCCGGCGCGGATCGCCCAGCCGTTTCTCTTGTCGAAGCACTCGGGCCACCAGCCGTCCAGAACGCTGAGATTGAGAACGCCGTTCATACCTGCCTTCATGCCCGACGTTCCGCTCGCTTCCAACGGACGAATGGGATTGTTCAGCCAGACGTCAACACCCTGCACCATGTGGCGCGCGATGTTGATATCGTAGTCCTCGATGAACACGAAGCGATCCTCCACCTTGTTGTCCTTTGCGAAGTCGATCAAGCGCTTGATCAGGAGCTTCCCATTCTGGTCCGCCGGGTGCGCCTTTCCTGCGAAGAGGAACTGCACCGGTCTTGTCGGGTGGTTGAGGATCTCCAGCAAGCGCTTGGGATCTTCGAGGATGAGATCGGCGCGCTTGTAGGGTGCGAATCTGCGCGCGAAGCCGATGGTGAGGTGATCGGGATTGAGCAGGTTCCGCGTCTGGTGGTAGGTGTAGAAGAGCTGTCCTTTTCCCGCCAGATGCTGTTCGACCCTCGTACGGATAAACGAGATCATCTGTTCCTTGCGTTGCTGATGCGCTTCCCATATCTCGGAGTTGGGGATGGTTTTAACGTTTCGCCAGACCGATCTCTTCTCCGCCATGTGCATGTAATCGGGACCGATGTAGCGGTCGAAGAGCGAGGTTACCTGCTCGCTGATCCAGCTCTGGATATGCACGCCGTTGGTGATGGCGCTGATGGGAACTTCTTGTTCGCAGATATCCGGATAGAGCTTGTGCCACATCTTGCGCGAGACCTGGCTGTGAAGCTTCGAGACGCCGTTCGAATAACGCGAGAATCGCATCGCGAACGCCGGCAGCCAGAAATACTCGTCGTGATTGATCGCGCCCAGCTTGTAGAACTCCTCGAAGTTGAATCCGAATCCCTCGATGTGTTTTCGGAGGTAGGTTTCGATCAGACCACGCTCGAAGTGCTCGTTGCCTTCCACCACCGGTGTATGGGTCGTGAACACCGTGCTCTGGTAGATGATCTCCTGTGCCTCGCGGTATGTAAAGTCATTCATGAGCTTGCGAAGCCGCTCGACGATCAGGAATGCGGAGTGCCCTTCGTTGAGGTGGTAGATGGACGGATTGATTTCGAGCGATTCCATCAGTTTCAGGGAACCGAACGCGAGCAGGATTTCCTGCGTGATACGCTTGTCCTTGTCGGCGGGGTAGAGAATATCGGTGATCTCGCGGAGGTCGGGCGGATTCTTGTCGATATCGGTATCCAGCAGGTAGAGCGAGATGGTTCCAACCTCTATGATCCACGTCTTGAACCACACGTCGCGGTTGAGGATGTTGATGCTGTTGAGCAGCGTTTCGCCGTTTTCATCGCGCAGAAGTCGTACCGGCTTGGTGTGCCACTCGATCAGGGAGTAGTTTTCCTCCTGCATGCCGTCGAGGTTGATCTTCTGCGAAAAGTATCCGAACTTGTACAGCAGACCGAACGCGATGAGCGGAATGCCCTGGTCGGACGCGGCTTTCAGGTAATCGCCGGCGAGTACGCCCAAGCCACCCGAATACGCCGGGATCGATTCGTGCAGACCGTACTCCATGGAGAAGTAGGCGATAAGCTGGTCCTTGCGGAAATCGTGTTCGGTGCCGTCCTCGTCGTGGTAGTACCCGGTGAATTGCCGGTAGGACAGGAATTTTTCCCATACCCTATTCATCTCGAAGATGAAACCGCGGTCGTTGGCGAGTTCCTCCAGCCGTTCCTTCGGAAGCAGGTGCAGCAGTTTGACCGGGTTGTGGTCGCATTGGCGGTACAGGTGTGGATCCATCCTGCGGAAGAGCAGGCTGGCATCCTTATCCCAGGTAGTCCAGAGATTGTACGATAGTTTTTTCAGGTGTGCCAGTTGTTCCGGCAGGTTCGGTCTTACGCGAAGTTTGATGAAATTGGGCATGGAAAATTCCTCCGATGGTTACGCCGGTTTTTCTTCTTCGATATCGGTCTCGTGCGGGTTTTCATGAAGCTTTTCTTCGAGGTCCGCCAGCGCGTTTATATAGTAGATGTACGCCTGCTCGGGTGAGTCGTAGGGCGAGAAGTACTTGTGTACGTCGCCGTCCTGGAAATACTTGGTGGACATGTAGTAGAAGTGATCCGACGTTGAAAGCAGCCGTGCGGTGCGAAGCAGGTCGGTACGATTTTGCTGCTTGATCTTGTGCAGCAGTTCGTAGAGCGTCTCGATGGCGTTGGTCTGCATTTCGTTTTCGACCCACGCCGAGATGTCGCGATCGAGGTCCGCCCAGGAAACCGGCTCCGGTACGGTGATGCTCTCCGGCTGGTAATTGGTGAATTTCTCGACCTCGGACGGGAAGCAGAAACCGAGGTTGGGCTGAACCAGTACGGTCTCGGGCAACTTCTCCATGAACTTGAAGATGCCGCTTTCCGCCCACTGGTGTTCGCCAAATGTCTCGTAGTCGATGAAGATATTCAGGAAGAGATTCTTATCGTCCTGTTCGCTGAGGGTGAGTTTGTTGATCCAGTTTACGAATTTCTCCGTCGTCAGCGGATATTCGTCCCATTCAGGATCGGAGAAGCGGAATGCGATGTCGTCCGACAGCTTGTAGTGTTTGAGCAGCAGGAAGATGTCCTTGGTGTAGTTCTTGTAGGAGTGGAGCGGCTTACGCCAGCGCAGGATGCGGTCGGCGCCTTCGGTGAGGATCACTTTGTAGCCCTCTTCCTCGAAGATGAGGTTGGAGAGCATGTCGTCGTAGATGAGCTCGGTGTTGCGGAAGACGGTCGGTGTGACGCCGAATTCATCCTTCAGCATCTTCTTGTGCTGCGCCACCTGTTCCAGGAATTCGTCGATGTCGTAGAGACTGGATAACGAGTGGTAGTAGGTCTCGCCGATCATCTCGACGTAGCCGGTGTCCATCAGGTCGTGAAAGGATTTCAGCGCTTCGGGCGCGTAGAGTTTCATCTGTTCGATAGCGCATCCCGTGATGGAATAGGCGATCTTGAATTTGCCGGCAAACCTTCTCAGCAGTTTCAGCATCATCTGGTTGGCGGGAAGATAGCAGCGATCGGCGACCCGCTGCATGACGATCTGATCGAGTCCGTTGTCGAAATAATCTTCGGCGGTTCGGGCGTTGAGGATGTTCAGGTGCCGAAGTCGATAGGGTTGGTGAACCTGGAAATAAAATACGATATTCAGCATAACTCGCTCCGTTTATTCCTTTGAAAATTCGTCGATTGCTTCCTGATAAACCGTCTTGATCTTCGTCGCAGCGTCGTCCCATTGGATCTGATGGACTTCGTTCATACCCGCGATGCCCAGCTTGCGGCGTTTCGCCGGGTGTTCGATCAGGTCATTGATCACCTTTACCATTTTGGGAACATCCCAGAAATCAATTTTATAGGCATTTTCAACCACCTCCGAGACACCGGACTGCTTCGAGATAACGGCGGTGACGCCGTATGCCATTGCCTCCAGCGGCGCGATGCCGAACGGCTCGGATATCGACGGCAGCATGTAGATGTCGGACATCTTGAGGATCTCATCGACTTCCTTGCGGTTCAGGAATCCGGTGAAGAGGAAGCGGTTGCGAAGCTTGAGCATGGCGGAGCGCTGGATGATCTTGCGGGCCATGTCGCCGCTCCCCGCCATGATGAATCGCGCGTCGGGGTGCTTTTCAAGCACGCTTTTAGCCACTTCGAGGAAGAACTCCGGTCCCTTCTGCAGCGTGATGCGACCGAGGAAGAGGATCGTCGCGCCTTTGAAGAGCCGCTTTTCGCACTTCTCGATATTATCATCGACGATGTAGGCGTTGTGCACGATGCGGATTTTACCGGTGTCGATGCGGTAGCGCGAGATGACCATCTCGGCGGTGTATTGCGAGACGGCGATAACGTAATCGGAATATGTCATGCCGGTGAATTCGATGTTGTGGACGTTGGGATTGCCCGGGCCACCGGCGCGGTCGAATTCGGTGGCGTGCATGTGGGAAACGAGCGGCTTGCCGGATATTTTTCGGGCGATCATGCCGGCGGGGTAACAGAGCCAGTCATGCGCGTGGATGGCGTCGAATTCGAGGAGCTTCGCGAATCGCTCCGCGCGCAGGGTGAACTCCTGCACCTTCTGGAAGATGTCGTCGCTTCCCATCAGATGGTGCGCGATGTTCTCCCAGACGTCCTCATAGCCAGGATTGTATTCATCCTGCTCTTCGACGTCTTCTTCTTCCTCCACCGCCTGCTTGATCGACTCGGTGATCTCCTCGACCTGCTTGTAGGTCTCGGGCGCTTCGGTGATGCCGATATAATGAAAACGTTCGTTCGCGTCTTCGAAGGTCTTCTTGTCGAATTCCTCCTGCTTCTTTTCATCCAGAAACACGACCGGTAGCGTGTCTGCGTCTTCGGGCGTTCGCATGGGGAAATAGACGGCTTCACGGGTCGGAATGATCAGATCGACCTCGACATTCTGCTTGAGCAGCGCCTTGACCATGCCGTAACACGCCATGCCCAGACCTCCGGCTATCAGCGGCGGAAACTCCCAGGTGTACATCAGGATTCTCATCTGGCTTCCTCTCGATTTTTAAGGTTCTCGATCATTACTTCGATGTTATATACGGCTGCAACGCTCCAGGCTTGTGCCGGACACCCTTTCGGGAAGTGCGGCTTATCTCCGTCCCATACTTCAGCGACCGACGCGATGTGACCGCGCAGGAATCCGTTGCGGAACTTGTGAATGATGTCTTCCAGTCCTTTCCGCAACTCTTCCGCGGACAAATCTTCTTCGTGCGTCCGTACATACAACTTCGCGTACGACTCCAGCAGCCACGCCCAGACGGTTCCCTGATGGTACGCCTTGTCGCGATCGATCTGCGAGCCGATGTATTTCTTCTTGAATCGGTAGTTCTTCGGTGAGAGCGTTCTGAGTCCGTATTCGGTGTAAAGTTCCTTTTTCGCTTTCTCGAAGACCATCGTCATCTTCTCCTGATCGACGATCTCGAAGGGCAACCCGCAGGCGATCACCGCGTTGGGACGCACTTCCTCGATGCGATTGTCGCCTTCCAGACGATCCGCCAGGTAGTCGCCCATCCAGAATTTCTCGAATGCCTCGAACACCTTGTGGCTCAGCTCGCCAAGATCGAAGTCCGGCATGAAGCGTTCCTTCTTTGGCAGCAGTTCCTGCAAGTGTTCGTGGATCATGCCGTAAAATTCGAGCGCGTTGAACCAGAGCGCGTTGATCTCGATGGGTGCGCCATGCCGCGGCGTGACTTCAACGTTGTCGATACGGGCGTCCATCCAGGTGGCATTGGCAAAATTCTTCTGCAGTTCGACCAGTCCGTCCTCGCGGATGCGGTAGTGGGTCTTGTGTTTCATGATGCCCTGCACCACCTTGTCGGCGTACTTGAAGGTGGTCTCCCAGATCGCGCGCTTCGCCTTTCGGGTCGATTCCGCTTCATCCTTCAGGCTCGCCACCTCGTAGAGCCGGATAACGTACCACAGCGCTGCGTCGATCGAATCGTAGTTGGACTTGGCGCCGGACTCCGGCAGAACGTTGGGCAGCAATCCACGCCGTATCTTCTTTCCGTATTTGCTTAAAATATCCCACGCGGTCTCGATGTCTTCTTCCGTGTGGTAGAGTCCTTCCAGCGAGATCATGGTGTCGCGTCCCCAGGCGCCGAACCACGGATATCCCGCAATGATATCGCCTTTCAGCACGAAGTCGTCGAACGCGATATGGAGCAGTTTTTTGTAAGATTCCTCGTCGAACAGCTTCGAATCCTGCATGTCGAGCTTCTCCAGGATGGTCTGATCCCGATCGCGAACGGGGTAGTCGGACGGACGAGGCATCGATTCGTGTTGATTCGTAATGCGCTGGATCATGTCGTCGATATCACTCGTCGGCTCGCAACTGAACAGGATGCAGTTGTGTTCGCCCACCTTGAGGTCGAAATCGAGCCGCACCGGTGCGATCATATCGCCCGTTCCGACGTATCCGAGCATCACTTCCCAGGGGTAGAAGACGTTGCGGTAGATGATGGTCTCGTAATGGAAATCGCCAACCTGCGAGCATCCGCTGAGCTCCATTCGGTTGCTCGGACGATACGTGGTGAAAGAGCGCTCGCCCTGGATGCCGATGATTGTGTTGAGCTGCTCGTTGTCCCATGTTCCGGGCGCGTTCAGGTTGTGGTGGATGCGCATGGAGAGCTTGGGCCGCAGTTGAAAATGTAGCTGATGATTTCCGAGGTTGGTATATCGGATCATGACGGTATTCGATTCTTTATCCATCATGATCTCTTTGAGGATCAGGATGGCGTCGTCGTGGTGCGCGGTTGAATAGAGGAAAATCGGATAGGGTCGCAACCACGACTTGACCAGATGCATGAACCCCTCCGGATAGATGCAGTTGCTGTAATTGTTGCTGTCGAGGTAGATCTCCTCGCCGCGCCATTCGATCTTCTCCTCCATACTCTCGACCAGGTGCCACCGCTCCAGGTTCTGGAATCCGGCGATCAGCAGACCGTGGTACTTACGCTGATTGACCAAGTTTCCGGTGCCCAGGCAGTAGCCGCCCTGACGGTTGGTGAGAATCCATTCATGATGCTGGGTTTCCATAAAATAATTGGACATCTGGACTCCTTTTTGCATAATCCTTCTCGAACACAAATTCCTGAATACGCGAACGCGGGGATTTGTGCAAGAGATATTTTTTCTTGACTAAAATGGAGATACCAGTCCGTTTACATGGAAAGCATTAAGTTTGTCGGGTTTTGTAAATTGTTTATCAAGAAACGGTTAGGTCGAAGAATGAATCATTCGAGTCATTTGACGATAAAAATAATTGACGTTGTGAACAAAATTGACGACCTTGCTCTTCAACTGTTACCCGCATTGATATCGTGCGGGAAACAGCAAGCTCATACTACCCATGGAGGTCTTTCATGAGGATTTCGAATACCCTTCTCTTGTTATTCCTGCTCATCACAATATCGCTCTGTGCTCAGGAAACAACTATCGATGCAAAAATTCTGCCATCCGATATCGGGACAGACGGGCAAGCGGTCCTTCACGTGACTTTTACATTCCCGGAAGGAATGCACCAGACGTTTCAGGAAGAATATTTTTATATAGAGCCGGCCGAGATGCCCGGCGTTACCTTTGGCGAGACGGAATATCCCGAAGGGCATCCGGACGAAGACGGGAACGTCGAATACACCGGCACCGTTACGGTGAAACGTCCTATGCAGATTGGCGCGGACATCGCACCAGGCGATTACACGCTGGCTGTTGCGGCAGGCTTCCAGATCTGCAACGAGCAGGGACAATGCCTCTTCCCTGAAGAGATCGAAGTTTCTGCGCCGTTCAAACTCGCTTCTGCTGTATCTGGGGATGCATCCGAAGCGGTGCCGACGGAGAAAGCCGGAACATCGGCAGCCGATATCCTCAAATTCCTCATCATGGCATTCATCGGCGGCTTGATTCTGAACATCATGCCGTGCGTACTACCTGTTCTTTCTATCAAGGCAATCCACCTGGTCAACCAGAGTCAGCATCATAAAAGGGAAATCATGAAGGGATCGCTCGCCTACACGGCGGGAATCCTGGCTTCGTTCCTGGTACTCGCGGCAGTGGTGATCATCATAAAACTCTCGGGCGAGTCGGTCGGCTGGGGCTTTCAGTTCCAGAACTTCGGTTTCGTGATGGTGCTGACCTCGCTCATCTTCGTATTCGGTCTGTCGCTGTTCGACGTATTCATTATCTCCGCGCCGGGTATGAGTCTGGCGTCGAAGGCGTCGGGCAAGACCGGTCACTGGGGATCGTTCCTCAGCGGAATCGTGGCGGTTCTTCTGGCGACGCCGTGTACTGCGCCGTTTCTGGGCGCCGCGCTCGGATTCGCATTCATTCAGCCACCGCTGCTGATCGTTATATTCTTCCTCTTGATCGGTATCGGTCTGGCGTTTCCGTTCATCCTGCTGGCGTTCTGGCCCGGCGTGATCAAGGCGATACCCAAGCCCGGAAACTGGATGAACGTCTTCAAGGAGTTCATGGGATTCCTCCTGATGGGAACCACGATATTCCTTCTGAACACCGTCTATGCGCTGGTTGGCGGTGGCGGTAACTTCATGCGCGTGCTGTGGTTCATCGCGGCGCTCGCGCTGGCGGCATGGATCTACGGCAGCTTCGCGAAGCCGCATCACGGCAAGGCTCAGCAGTGGATCGCGCTGCTGGTGGCGGTCGCGGTGGTTGTGTTCTCCGCGATGTTTCTGCTTCGATTCGAGAGCACCGAGGGCGGACACAGCATGGAAGAGGGCTGGCAGAAATTCTCGCCGGAGCTGCTCGACAAGTACATCGCCGAGGGCAAGCCGGTGTTTGTCGATTTCGGCGCCGAGTGGTGCATGACCTGTAAGACCAACGAAAAGACCGTGCTTTTCACCGAGGACATCGAGGAAATTTTTGAGAAATACGGGGTCGAACGCATGAAGGGCGACAACACCCGCAAGGATCCGCTCATCATCGAGTGGCTGAATAAATTCGATCGCGCCGGCGTACCGCTGTATTTGCTCTATCGACCGGGTGAAGACGAGCCGGTGGTGTTCCCTGAAATCATCACCAAGCCCATGGTCAAAGATGAATTAAAAGAAATCGGCAAATAAACCTTGATGGATTGACGCCGATTCGAGACGATAGAAAATAATGAATTGGAGTTCTATATGAAGAGAATATTTCTTCTGATAGCGATTGTTCTCCTGCTGATATCCGGTTGCGACCGGTATGACAACGAATTCGAAAAAAGCCTGACCGACTTCTTCGCTGATTTTTCCGACGCGGTGCAAACGATTCACAATGTTGATCAGCTCGAAGTGTTCATGCAATACTACGATGGCAGCTACCTCAATGATGGCTCTGATTACACTGCGAAGCGCGACTGGTATCAAAACTTGCTGGAAGACCTTGATTGGGATCTCCACGTTATGATCCACCGCTTCTCAGAGGGTGATGTTTCGCGTGTGCAATGGACACTGTTTGGAACGATCGATAACAACGATACGAATTACTCTTGGACCTTCTACGATTGCGTACAGAAGATCAACGACGAGTACAAATTTGTCGGGAACGGATCTGCCCAGGCGTTTCAAACTTTCCGAATATGTATATGTATAATCTGAATGAAGCGATTCTTGCCAACGATACGACCATGCTCGAATCGTATTTCACCGACGATTATTACAACAACGGTATGGACCGCGATTCGCTTCTTGCCCTGATCGACAATCTCTCGCCGTCACTGGGCGTTGAGTATGCAATCCTCGATTACGACTTCTTCGATTGCGCGTTCGTCTATGAGCTGACGAGAACTCCACCGGCAACACGCTCATCGTCGATGACACCTACACCGTCGTCGATGGCGAATACAAGTTCTGCGGCAACGGAGACGAAGCGCCGGACACATCCAAGCAGAAGGTGCTGGTCGAACTCTTCACCGGAACCTGGTGTCCGAACTGCCCGGCTTCCGAAGATGCCCTGCACGACCTCAAGGAACTTTACGGAGATGCGTTCTACTACGTCGAATACCACATCAGCGATGCCTACGACGGCTTCTACGCCGACAACGACGACCTCTTGGACTACTACCTCGGCGGTATCGAATGCCCGACCGCGGTCTTCCAGGGCCAGCTCGTTATGAACGGCGGAATCTCCGACCAATCGCAGTACGAGATGCCGCTACTCGACTATGCGGCGATCGACGCCCGGGCGTTTCTGAACAACGCCGACGCGGCTTGGGATTCAGACACTCACGAGATGAGCGTATCGACCGAGATCGAGCTGGACGAATATCTCGACGATAGCGACCTCTATCTTCGCTATGCTATCGTGGAAGAGACCGCGCAGGCAAACAGCGGTGGTTACTACCACAATGCGGTGATATGGAAAGACGACGTTCCATTCGATGAATTGCTTCTTGATACCGACAGAAGCTCGTACGGTCTCGTCATAGAATACGAAGGTGATCTGCCGGACGACGCGGTGCTTTATATCTGGCTTCAGACCATGCATGCGGAATACGAAAACGACTGCAAAGTATATAACGTGATCGAAGTTTCAATCGAAGGTTTATAGAAAGGAGTGTTTACGATGCGAACGATCATTATCACGATCCTGATGGCGGTGTTGGCCGCGGGACTTTTCGCGGAAGACAAGGCGCAGGATTTCAAGCTGGAAGATATCTCTGGCGAACAGGTTTCGCTCTCCGGTCTGCTGGAAAAGGGACCCGTTGTAATCAGCTTCTGGGCGACCTGGTGCAAGAACTGCAAGAAAGAAATGCCCGAACTGGACAAGCTTCAGGAAAAATACAAAGACCAGATCACCGTGGTGTGCATCTCGGTGGATAAACCATCCAAGAAGCAGAGCGCTGTGAGTTACGTGAAAAACCGCTTCGGTTTTCTGACACTCCTCGATCCGGACATGAAAGTCTATAAGGCGCTCAACGCGCAGAATCCGCCCTATACCTTGATTATCGACAAAGAGGGCGAGATCGTCTATACCCACGTGGGCTACCAGAAGGGCGATGAAAAGCACCTGGAAGAGGAAATCGTCAAAGCCTTGAATCCCCAGCCCGAGACGACCGAGTAGGATGGCGATATGAAATATCTGATTCTGATATTGCTGGTTGTAGCTTCTGTAACGATCTTCGCTGAGGAGTCATTCTCCGTCTCCGGTGTCAACGAGATTGAATACCGTTATCGCGAAGCGGAAGGCGATTCACTGAAGCACTATTTCAAAGATGATTTCTCGTTCCGGCTGAATTACAAGAATTTCACCTTCGGCATGGCGTTCATCGGCGGATATCCCGAGTACAGCAGCTACGAAGGCGAGATGGTGGATCAGCTTGAAGACGAGGATATCTACTACAAATGGGACGAGCGCTGGATCGCGTATGAGACCGAAGAGATGATGGTTCACGCCGGTACGATGGACGGCTCTTACGGTTCCGGGATGACCTTCCGAAGCTGGGAGGACGACGACCTCGATCACGACACCCGGCTCGAAGGCGCGAAAGCGAAGTATAGCAAGAAATTCCTGACTGTTCAGGGCATGTATGCCGCGTATCCGATCGACCGTGACGGCGAGGAAAAGAATGATATCGTTTCCGGCGCCGACCTTGAAATCAAGCCCATCAAGCAATTACGCCTGGGAATGACGCTTCTCGGATTGCGCCAGGGTCATACGGTGATCGATCCCAATACCAACGCTGAAACAGACAAGTATTCAAAACTGACTACCGTCGGCGGTCGCGTGAATTTCAACATGGATTTCATTGATTTCTATGCCGAATACGCGAAGATGAAAGAGACCGAGCTGCTCGTGGATGATCGCGATGGCAACGGCCTCTACAGCACGGTGACGGTTTATGTGCCGATGTTCACCATTACCGGCGGCTACAAGAAGTACGAAGATTTCAACTACCGCACCGACAGCGTCGAACCGCTTCAGGACATCCCCACCATGAATCACGCCGACGAACCCCTCACCGATAGCGGTCTCAAGCCGGGCGAGGACGAAGAAGGCATCATGGGCGAAGTGCGGTTTGTACCGGATTACGCGTCGGAAGTGGTGGTCAATTACGCGGAGGCGTGGAGCTCGGACGACGATTACAAGCAGGCGAATCTTTTCCTGCAAGGTAAGCACGAGTTCGAGTCGTACACAATCACCGCCGACTACGAGCATCTCGAGTATCTCAACGACGTCAACGAAACATGGGAGAAGGAAGTCACGCCGGCGCTGAGCTTCGATTTCTATATTGCTGAAATGCCGGTCATGATTCGCGGAGAATACGAGATGATCAGCAAGAAGGACGGGCAGATAGAAAAAGAACACAATGAACCGCTTCTTCAGATGGATATGGCGATTGGCGACTGGAACCTTTCGCTGATGGCCGAGACCGAATACGAAGAGGTTGGCGACATCGATAAGGCTCCGTGGTGGGTCGGTGGAGAAGTCTCCGCGCCCATCACCGACGATACGCGTTTTACGCTGTTCGCAGGCAAGCAGAAGGGCGGCAAGGTTTGCCGTAACGGCATCTGCAGACAGCAGTCGGCATTCGAGGGCGTACTGCTCGAAATGACGACGACGTTTTAAGTTAGAAGATAGAAGTTAGAAGATAGAAGATAGAATGGAGAAGGAGATGCGGACGGGGACGTCCGCCCACCCGGAGAGACCGTAGCGCTCGATCTCCGGGCGAGCATATCTACAACTGCCTCGCCCGCATGCGTGTCATCCTGAGTAGGACGAAGTCCGTATCGAAGGAGGGTTGGGGTGAGTACTTAGATAATAATACACTGGAGGATACAATGAAGCGTGTGAATTTGATGATAATTTTAAGCTTGATGATTATCGGATTGTTCGCCACATTCACGGCGACGCCGAAAATCATGATGGCGGAAATCGGAAACGATCTGACCGCCGCTCAGGAACAGGATGCGCAGGACGGTATCGCTGCAACGGATGCAGCGTATAATCAATCGTACTGGGTTTCTGCACAGTATTTCAATGGCGATTACGGCAACGAGGACACCGAAGCAATGATCGAACTCTATCAGATGACCGATCTGCCGACCGCCGTGTTCAACGGAATCGACACGATCGTTGGTGGCGGAACCACGGTCGCGGACGGAACGGATTACTCCGCGATGGTCGAGGCGGCGAAATTCGACGCGTCTCCCATCAATATTGCGATCGACGAATTCGATACTTCGAACGGCAACATCGCGGTGACGGTCACGATGCTTTCCGATACGTACGAAATCTCGGGCGGCACGATTCGCTTCGTTCTGATAGAGGATGAAATCACCGGCATGGAGCACGTTACGCGTCAGATTCTTGCGCAGGACATTTCCATCACGGGTCAGGAAACGGAGCAGACATTCAACGATACCTTCACCATCGAAACCGGCTGGGCGCTCACGAATCTCTATGCGATCGTGTACGTCCAGAATGCGGATCATTCGATCGTGCAGACGGCATCGACCTATACGGTGCCTGAAAACGCATATCGCATCGGCGTACCGTTTGATACCGCAGTGACTGGCCCCGCCTACGAAGACGAAATGTACCAGTACGAGAGCGAGCACTTCTACGTAAAGAACTTCGGCAGCGAGACAACCTTTACCGCATCGATCGAAGTGATCTCGGCGCCGGAGAGCTGGATGATCATGTTCTGCCATGTCACCGAAGCCGGTGAAGGCGGATGCCATCCTGCTCCTTGGGAATTCACGCTCGGAGCCGGTGAATCCATGGCGTTCGACTTCAATATCCCGAATATCGATTCGAACGGAAACGCGGATTTCAATTTCATCATTCAGCCTGCTCATGGCGAAACGCAGACCATCAATTTCACCTACGAGACAGGTAACGCAGCGGGTGACGATACCGTACCGTACGTCGGCGCGACGCTCGATCAGAACATGCCCAATCCGTTCAACCCGGAAACGACAATCCATTTCGCCCTGCCGAGTGATGTTCGTCAAAACACCCGCCTCGTGATCTACAACGTCAGGGGCCAGGAAGTGAGAAGCTTCTCGGCTCTTGCAACCGTTCAGGGCGAAGGTAAGGTTACCTGGGACGGTAAGGACAATCGTTCGAACGATGTAACCAGCGGTGTGTATTACTATCGTCTCGAGGGCGAGACAAACACGCCGGCCAAGAAGATGCTGCTTCTTAAATAGGTTCGGCTTTCGCGTAGCGAAAACGATACCCGTGAACGTTGTAATTTCGGCATGACGAAATTATGTTAGTGGATAATCGGCTTTGACGGAGTCAAAACGAAGATATGTGTTGCACGAAAGTAACAATAAAACAAATACCAAGGAGGCTGGAGTGAAATCCAATCGACTACTGCTCCTCCTGCTGATGCTTCTGTCGGCGTTGCTCTTGCAGGCGACGCAGATTGGGGTACTGGCGGAGGTCTTCACCGAAGTATGGTGCCCTTATTGTCCTGATGCTCGGTCTGGGCTTCGAGATTTATACGAGGGACACGATTATGTCGTTCCTCTCATTTGGGAAGGCGATGGAGACCATCCAAGTCCCAATTACAATTCACGTTATTCATTTTACGGTGTTGACGGACTACCGGACGCATATTTCGGCGGAACCGAAAACGTAGGCGGTGGTGGTACGAACATGTATCCGTACTACCGGAGCGCTTATAACAACATCATAAACGACAACTCCCCGCTCGATATCGATATCGAGCTCGGGACCAACAATTCCGGTCAGCTCGCGATCATGGCGAACGTCGAACTCACCGGCGATATCACAACGACCAACAATCGCATCATCTACATACTCACCTACGCGTTTACAGAGGAATATTTCTGCACCGTCGTAGAGTATGGAGACGAGACGTTCAGCCTTAACGAAACCGGCGAGACCGGCTACTATGAGCATCCGGTCGAGCTTGATCCCACATGGGATTTGATGGGTCTTCGCGCGATCGTTGTTGTTCAAACCATGTCCGGTACCCGTAAGGTGCATCAGGCGGTTTCGACGATGTTCACAGGCACGCTTGCCGTGATCAGCCCCAGTATCACTTCGGGCCCCGCCAACTTGACGGTCAGCTTCGTGAGCCACTCGTTCCCGGTTGGCGAAATCACCGCCTGGGAATGGGACTTCAACGGCGACGGCACGATCGACAGTGAAGAAGAGAACACCTTCTGGATCTACGACACACCGGGAACCTACGATGTGAGCCTGACCATCTACACGGCCGATGAATCCTCGACAACAACTGCAGAAGGTCTGATCACGGTAACCAACGGCAGCAACGTCTCCGGACCGGTCGCCGGAAGCTGGGTTACGACCTACAGCCCGTACGAGATCGTGGGGGATGTTTCCGTGCCGGATGGACAGGTCTTGACCATCGATCCTGGAGTCGAGATCATCCTTTCCAATGACGCGTTGTTCGAAGTGAACGGCAGGATCGTCGCCAATGCGGGCAATGGCGATCCCATCATGTTCGGTCCCGCTTCTGAAGGGAGCTGGGAAGGCTTCAAGATTCGCTACACGAATCAGGACAACGAGTTCACGAACTGCCGCTTCACCGGCGCTACGCACAGCGCGATCGCGGTGGATGGCGCTCCGCTCGAAGTGGATGGTTGCTGGTTCTACGGCAACAACAGCACCAGCGTGCCGGCTGCGATCGATCTGGTCAGCACTTCCGATGTCTCGATCACGGGATGTTTGTTCGCAAACAACACCAGTACGGGAAACTCCGGCGCGATTCAGTTGATGACATCGTCCGCCGAAATCACGAACAATATCTTCGTGAACAACACCGGTTCTTCGGCCGGCGCGGCGATTTTCAAGAGTGGAAGTGCGCCGACATTCAACAACAACACTGTCGCGAACAACAGCATCACCGGTGCATCGGGCGGTGCGTTGTTCACGTACAACGCTTCTCCGCAGATCATGAACTGTATCGTCCGCGGTGAAGGTTCCATGCTCTTCGCGCTCACCAGTACACCCACGGTCGATTTCACCAACATCCAGGGCGGCTGGGAAGGAACCATGAACATCGACGTCGATCCGCTGTTCACCATGCCTTCGGAAGGTAGCGGCGCCGATTACGACGGCCTCTCCGCTCGATGGTTCCTGCAGGAAGAATCGCCGTGTATCGATGCTGGATATCCGACGGAAGAATTCAACGACGTAGAAGATCCGGACAACCCCGGTTACGCGCTGTGGCCTGCTATGGGCGGTCTGACCAACGATATGGGCGCGTACGGTGGCGCTGGCGCTCCGTTTGTCGATACGGACGACGAAGAGACGATCGTATCACCGGCAGATGTGATTGGACTGCACGTGTATCCCAATCCATTCAACCCCGAGACGACCATCCAGCTTCAACTGAGTGCGCAGGAGAGTCAGCAGCCTGTATCGCTGGCGATCTACAACATCCGGGGTCAGAAGGTCATTACCCTTCTGGACAACGAGAAGCCGCAGACGACGGGCATGACCTGGAAGGGTATCGATAGTACCGGCAAATCCGTGTCCAGCGGTGTGTATTTCGCGCGGATGACTGCTGGGAAACGTACCGTCACCACGAGGATGGCGCTCATCAAATAACGCGAAAACGCGAATTGATCTTTGAAGAATCACTGAGATAGAATGTTTTCATTGTGTGAAACATAATGTAACAGCAAAGTAAGGAGGAACTGGATGGTCAGAAGATTAGTCATCTTCTTCATGCTGCTCCTTTCTGCGTCGCTCGCCCTTGCCACACAGATCGAGGTAGTGGGTGAAGTGTTTACGCAGACATGGTGCGGCTACTGCCCCGCAGCTCGGTCTGGGCTGCTTCAATTATCCGAGGAACAAACGAATGTTATTCCTCTTATCTGGAACGGAGGAACCAGCGAAGCGACGTGTCCCACGAGCCCGAACTACAGTGCTCGTGGAAGCATGTACGGCGTGAGCGGAATCCCGCATGCGCAATTTGGTGGTTATCTCGAGGATGTCGGTGGCGGAACGACCTACCCCCGCTACTTAGTTAAGTACAATCAGATCATTGACGACGATGCTCCTGCCGAAATCGAAATGGTGTTTACCCAGTCCGATCCGGATAACTTCCTGATTCAGGCTGATGTGACCCTCACGGCAGATATCACGACATCGAACAACAAGATCATGTTCATCGTCACACAGCGATACACCGACGACTACTTCTGCGTCGTGCGTCGTTATGAGGCTCAGGACTTCGATCTTTCTCTCAACGGCGACACCGGCACCTATTCGGCTACGCTGGGTGCTGATTTCGAATATGACGATGTCGATGATCTGAGGGGTGTCGTGCTGATCCAAACCACCAGCAGCGACCACACGATTCATCAGGCTGCGATGAGCGAATTGATGCAGTTCGGCGCGAACTTCACGTCGGATGTCATCTCCGGACCTCCGGCGCTCAGCGTACAGTTTACAAGCCTCTCGATGCCTCCGGGCGGACTGGTCTCATGGGAATGGGACTTCGATAATGATGGTTCGATCGACAGCGAAGAAGAAGATCCGGCATGGGTCTTCACAGAACCGGGAACCTACACGGTCAGTTTGACGGTCTCCGATGGCGAGCAAACCGACAACATCACGATCGAAGACTATATCTATGTCATGGATGCCGGCAATGTTTACGGAACGCTGGCCGGTCACTGGGATCCCCAGTACGGGGAATACCATTTGATCGGAGACGTGACCGTTCCTGCGGGGTCTCAGCTCGTTATCGAGCCGGGAACCGTGATATCGGGTCAGACCGGTATCGGGATGATTATCAACGGCACGCTCCTCGCGGATGCGAGTGACGGCGATCCCATCATCTTCAACGAGATGGATCGCAATCCGTGGGCCGGTATCGATTTCATTTCCGCGACAGAAAGCACCTCGATCCTGAACAATTGCGAATTCTACAATGCGCAGGAGAGTGCGGTGTATATCGAGGAATCGGGCGTCGATATCGATAATTGCCGATTCATGTACAACAACGCTTCGGACGGCGGCGGCGCGATTCAGATGCTGAACGCCGGCGATGTCACGATCAACGGCTGTTTCTTCGGCAACAACAACGGTGGCTCGCTCGCTGGCGCGATCGGTATGGAGACATCCAACCCCGTGCTGATGAACAACATCATCGTGAACAACCAGGCGAATCAGTCCGGGGCCATCAGTGCGCGCGAACTCTCAGCGCCTGTTCTGATCAATAACACGATCGCAAACAACCTCTGCTCAGGTAGTTCGGGCGCGACAATATTCCTGTATCGCTCGGATATGGAAATGGTCAACAACATCATCATCGGCGAAGGCGAGCCGCTGCTCGACCTGCTGGGCGACTTCTACGCCACCTACAACTGTATCTCCGGTGGCTTTGAAGGCGACGGTAACATCGATGCGGATCCGTTGTTCTCCAACCCGACATCCGAATACGGTGTTGTCGATGATCTGCTTGTCGCAGAATGGTATCTCTCGGAAGATTCTCCGTGTATCGACGCGGGAGATCCCGAAAGCGACAATATGGACGTGGAAGATCCGGATAATCCCGGACTGCCCCTCTGGCCTGCAATGGGTACGCTGGCGACCGATATGGGCGCTTACGGCGGAATGGGCAATCTGTGGATGGATGCAGACGACAACGAACCGATCGCACCGCAGGTGACGGGCGTTTCGATGGCTGTCTATCCGAATCCGTTCAACCCGGAAACCTCGATTGCGCTCAGTATCCCGGACAACGAGCCGGTGACGCTGTGCATCTACAATGTCAGAGGTCAGCTCATCCGTACCCTGCTCGACAACGACAAGGTCGAATCGGGAACCGGCATCGTCTGGAACGGACACGACGACAACGGCAAATCGGTCTCCAGCGGAATCTACTTCGCAAGACTGACGACGTCGAAGGGTCACGCGATCCAGAAGATGGCGCTGATAAAGTAATCAAACTCACCCCAAACCCCTCTCTTCGTCCGAAGAGAGGGGATTTTGGGTACCCCGAGATCGAGCGCTACATAGTTCGCCGTGCTCCAGCAAAGTATTTCCTCTGGGTACGCAGACGTCCGCATCTGTCTTCATGGTACGCAGACACCCCTGCCTGCCTCTCTTTTCTCTCATGGAACGCAGGCATCCTTGGCTGCTTGATTTCTTCCAACTCGACACATCTCACATCAAAAATCCATTCTTGAAAATCTCTGAGGAATTTCTTGACACGACTGAACAGTTGATTTGATTGATACGATACGCTAAATATCTGTGTTCTATAAAATAAGACGTTCTGGAGGAACAAATGGTCAAGAAGGGTTATTTTTACACGGAATCCCATGAATGGGTGAAGAAAGAGGGTAAGAATGCTGTGATCGGCATCACCGATTTCGCGCAGCATGAGCTTGGTGACATCGTCTATGTGGAGCTTCCGGAAGTCGATGACGAGATCGAAGCTGGAGAAGCCTTTGGTTCCGTCGAAGCCGTGAAGGCAGTCGAAGACCTTATCTGTCCTGTTTCGGGCGAAGTCATCGCCGTGAACGAAGCGCTGGAAGACGAACCTGAACTGATCAACAAATCCGCTTTCGACAAGGGCTGGATTATCAAGGTAAGGATGTCCGATCCCGACGAACTCGATGAATTGATGGACGCCGAAGCCTATCAGGAAATGATCGAAGAATAATGACCGAATATCCCAAAAGCAGCTTTCTCATCATACTCATCGCGCCGTCCGGTGGCGGCAAATCGACGGTTCTGCGTCAGGTGATGCAACGCCGGAGCGAAGACGCGATCCCGATCGTCTATTCGATCTCCTACACGACCCGCGCCCCGCGGGGGAAGGAAGAGAACGGCGTCGATTACTTCTTCGTCGATCGCGATGAATATGGCAGGCTGCTTTCTGAAAAACGTTTTCTCGAACACGCGGAGGTGCACGGCAACATGTACGGCACCTCGCGTGATTACGTAACCGGCAAGCTTCTGGAAGGGCGCCACGTCATTCTCGATATCGATGTGCAAGGCGCGCTTCTGGTGATGCGTAGCGGACTGCCGATGGTCACCATCTTCATGATCCCGCCCGATCTGCCGACGTTGAAAGACAGACTGGAGAAGCGCGGAACCGATTCGCAGGAAACGATCGTGCTCCGCCTGGAGAACGCGAAGATGGAGATGGAACACCTGAATCACTTCGATTACCTGGTGGTCAACGACGACCTCGAACAGGCGATCACGGAAGTGGAATCGATTATTCGGGCGGAAGAATGCCGCGTGAGCCGATATCGCAACATTGATGATAAATTCTACGGAGGAATGGATGATAAATCCGAAAGTTGACACTTTTCTCGAAAAGCATAACATGAACTACTTGTTCCTGCAGCTTGCCAATCTGGAAGTGCGCCGCCTGAGCGAACTCCCCACAACGATCAAGGACAAATTCGACCGGAAGCTGACCGTTACCGCGCTGGATCACGTCGCGGATAACGAGATCCCCGATTATATCGCGGACGAGCCGATCGACGCGGATCTCGACCTGGAATAGTACCCCGTCATCATGATACGGAAATCGATCCGGAACTACCTGGACTATCTGAAGGTTTCGGGTATCGACGAAGTATTTATCGATAGAAGCATCTTTGAAAAGGCGCTGAATCAGAAAGAGACGGTCGTCTCGGGCGATCCGGGAGAGCTGCTTGCGCAGATCGAAGCGGCAAATCGGGACTGCCGCAAGTGCGTGCTGTGCGAAGGACGCAACAAGTTCGTCTATGGCGGAGGAAATCCTCGCGCGAAGATGATGCTCATCGGCGAGGGTCCAGGCGGGAACGAAGATCGCATCGGCAAGCCCTTCGTCGGAGCCGCGGGTCAGCTTCTGGACAAGATGCTGGCTGCGATCAACATCCACCGCGATCAGATCTACATCGGCAACATGGTCAAGTGCCGTCCGCCGAACAACCGCGATCCCAATCCGGAAGAGGTGGCGGCGTGCCGTCCGTTACTGGATCAGCAGATCGATATCATCAAACCGCAGATCATCGTTCTGCTCGGTCGCGTGGCGGCGCAAGCCCTGCTCGAGACAGGGGCAAGTCTCGGTTCGATGCGAGCAGGAGAACACCAGTATCGCGGTATCCGGACTTTCGCGACCTATCACCCCGCAGCGCTGCTTCGCAATCCGACACTGAAGAAAGCCGCCTGGATCGATCTCCAGCGCATTCGCGACATCTACAACGCACTGTAATATCAGGAGTCATTAATGCCCGAAAGAGTGGAACGCACACTTCCCAAAGACCTCAACGCCGAAGCTGCCGTGCTTTCCGCGATGCTGATCGACCCATCCGCCGTTGCCAGAGCGATCGAGAAGCTGGGTGAAGAACACTTCTATCATTCGCCGCACAAATACATCTTCCGCGCCATCAGCGAGCTGTTCGAAGAGAATACGGAGATCGACGTCATCACGCTGATGAACCGGCTCGAACGTACCGAGGTCAGGACCCGCAAAGGTACCGAGACCGCGAATCTGCTCGAAAAGGCCGGCGGCAAGCAATACATTATCGAGCTTTCCGATGTGGTGCTCAGCGGCGCCAATATCGAGTACCACGCCAACATCGTGCTGGAAAAAGCGCTCCTGAGGATGCTGATCCAGAAGAGCACCGAGATCATCGAGAGTTCGTACAGTCAGGACATGCCGGTCGATGACATCATCGATGGCGCGGAGCAGGCGATCTTCAGCATTGCCGAGCGCTCCAACCTGAAATCGTTCATCAAGGTCACCGACATCATCCCCGAGACGCTCCAGAACATCGAGGATGTGGCAGCGAACAAGACCAACGTACTCGGTGTCCCCACGGGATTCTACGACCTCGACGCCAAGACGGGCGGTTTCCGCAAGGGGCAGTTCATCGTCCTCGCGGCACGACCGGCGATGGGAAAGACCGCGCTTGCGCTGAACGTCGGATTCAACGCGGCGGTGCATCACAACCTCAAGGTCGCGATCTTCACTATGGAGATGGCGTGCGAGGAAATCCTCATGCGTATGCTCTCCTCGAACTCCGAGGTCAGCATGGACAACATGCTCAAGGGCTACGGCATGACGCAGGACAAGCTGCGCGAGATCACCCGCGTGGCCGATGCCTTCCACACCAAGGACATCTACATCGACGACACCGGCACCAACACCGCGCTGGATATCCGCGCAAAATCCAGACGCCTGAAAGCTGAACTGGGCGGTCTCGATCTGATCATCATCGATTACCTGCAATTGATGTCGTCCAAACGCAACCGCGACAACCGTCAGCAGGAAATCTCCGAGATATCCCGCGCGCTCAAGGTCCTCGCCAAGGAACTGGGGCTTCCCGTTATCGCGCTCTCGCAGCTCAACCGCGGACTGGAAAACCGCGACGACAAGAGGCCGCGACTCGCCGACCTGCGTGAATCGGGCGCCATCGAGCAGGACGCCGATATCGTGATGTTCATCTACCGCGATGAGTATTACAACAAGGAATCGGAAGAAATGGGCATCGCGGAAGTCATCATCGGCAAGAACCGCCACGGCGCGGTTGGCACGGTCAAGCTCGAATTCATCGGCGAAACCACCTGTTTTCGCAACTACGATCCACTCCGATGATCCACACTTTTTTCCGCCGTATCGGCGCGTTCATCCTCTTTCTCGAATCGCTGGTCGTCCACATCCCGAAGCTGCCTAAACGCCGATATCAAATCATCACGCAGATCAAACGCATGGGCTTCGATTCGATGCTGCTGATCACCGTCACATCCGCGTTCACCGGGATGGTCACCGCGGTTCAGGCGACTTACCAGACCAGCGGTTATATCCCGACCGAGCTGATCGGCGTGATGGTCGGTAAATCGATGATGATCGAGCTGGCGCCGGTTCTGACGGCGCTTGTCCTTGCCGGGCGCGTGGGAGCCTCCATCGCGGCGGAGATCGGCACCATGCGGGTCAGCGAGCAACTCGACGCGCTCGAGACACTCGCCGTCGATCCGGTCGATTTCCTCTATCTTCCGCGCGTGATTAGCGGCATTATCGTGCTGCCCATGCTGACGATCTACGCCAATTTCGTCGGCATATTTTCCGGTTATCTGGTGGCGCGCTATCGTCACGGGGTGGGCTACTTCGAATTTTTCAACAACATGCGGCGGATGTTCGATTCTTCGGATCTCTGGGGCGGGATGGTCAAGTCGCTGGTGTTCGGTTTCATCATCACCACGATCGCCTGCTTCATCGGTTCCCGTACCGAGAACGGCGCCGAGGGCGTGGGCAGAGCATCGACGCTGACGGTGGTCTATACCTCGATCTTCATCTTGCTCATGGACTACATCGTCGCGTCCATGCTGTTCGGAGGTGCATAATGCGTAAGATAATGTCAAACGGTGCATTTTATAAGGGCAGCTCGCTCGGATTGGGTGAGAATACGGCATTTGATTTCATTTTCAAGGGAAATAACCCCCCTTTGTCCCCCCTTGTCAGGGGGGTGAGAAAGCGATCGTGTTTACCACTTGTAGAAGGACATTATAAACGCAAGCATGACCACTCACTCACCCCCCTGACAAGGGGGGACAAAGGAGGGTTATCTTTTGACAAAGTACGATCGGTAGCGACGACATCCATTTGCCATTATTCCACGGTCTACAATAGTGGAAGGCTCGTGCGTAATGATTCCCCGTATCGTTTGAATGTAAGTCGAATCGCTCTGCTTCTGATAACAATCATGATCGCGCTGGCATCCTGTAAGGGCGAGACGGAGCAGCGGAAAAAAACGATCGAATTCAACATCCTCGCGACACGAAAATACGTCAATACGCTGGGCGAACTGACCCGGCAGGAGTTCGAAAAGAAGCAGAAATGCGCGATCCGTTTCCACGTCACCGACAACGCCGGCTCGATCCTCGATTCGCTACGAGCGGACAGGAAGCGCTACGATCTCATCGTCGGGCTGGGCAATGTCTATCGGGATCTGATTCTCGCGGATAGCGTCCTGACCACATTCATTCCGGAACTCGATTTCGCGGTGCCGGTTAAGCACCGAATCGACAAAGAAGGCTATCTGACGCCTTATCAATATACCTACGTCGGCTTCATCTACGATACGACAATGGTTCAGAATCCACCGGTCACATTCGGGCAGATCACCGATCACGACTGGAAGGATTCGATAATTCTGCCCGATCCCTACAAGACCAGTGTCGGCAAGGGATTCTTTCGATGGACGGCTATTTTCGGCAATCCGTTCGGGTTTCCGAAGATATGGCGCAGCATGAAACCGAACGTGAAGCTTTTAACCGACACGGAAGAGGAAGCGTTCAATCGATTCATGGCGGGAGAAGCGCGGGTGGCGATGGTCGAACTGACCCGGTTCGCGAAGCTCTATGCGGAGGACGAGGCGGAACGCTACCGGCTCTATTCGCTTCAGGAGGGTGGCTATCAGATCTACGAGTGTGCGGCTGTGGTCGAAGGCGCACGTCACAAGGATCTTGCGAAGCGCTACATCGAATTCATGATGTCCAAGTCCTTTCAGGAGCGGATTCCGACCAATTCGTGGAAATTTCCGGTGCGTGAAAAGATCGCGTTGCCCGAGGCGTTCGATGTCATCGAATTGCCTGTGAAGGATTTCTCCAGCAAGTGGGGTAAAAAAGAGGGCTGCGATGAAGAATTTCTGCGGAAGAAGTGGGAGAAAGAGTGGCTGAAATAATCCCGAACTTCCATGTGGTGTTGTTCCGACCGGAGATTCCATCCAACACGGGCAACATCGGCAGGCTCTGCCTGGGGATGAATGCCCGGTTGCATATTATCAAGCCGATGCGATTCCTTCTGACCGATAAATACCTCAAACGAGCCGGACTCGACTATTGGGAAAAGCTGAATCCCGTCTTCCACGAATCGTTCGAGGAACTCATCGCACAATTTCCGGTTGACAGAATTTTCCTGTGTTCAACAAAATCAAAAACGGCTTATACCGCTCACGATTACCGTCAGGGTGACGTATTCGTCTTCGGGTCGGAGACATCCGGATTGCCGGAAAAACTGCTGGATGCACATCGGGATCGGGCGATCCGCATTCCGATGACGGATTCCATCCGTTCCATCAATTTGTCCAATAGTGTCGCCGTTGTACTGCATGAGGCCTGGCGCCAGATCGGGTTCAGCGGTGGGCAATAAGGAGGAGATATGCTGCAAGGATCGTATGTGGCGCTGGTCACGCCTTTCAAGAAGGGCGGAATCGACTACAACGCGCTGGAAAACCTCATCGATTTTCATCTGAAAAATGGCACCGACGGTATCTTACTGAACGGAACTACCGGTGAATCGCCTGCGCTGGCGAGTGACGAAAAAGATCGCATGATCCGCTTCTGTGTACAGCGTATCGACGGCAGACTGCCGATCATGCTGGGAACCGGAACCAACAATCTGGGACATTCCATCTCCGCGACCGCCCGTGCGAAGGACTATGGCGTCCAATACGCGCTGGTGATCACGCCCTACTACAACAAACCGAACCAGGAAGGTCTCTACCGGTTCTTCAAGGCGATTCACGACCAGTCGGACATCCCCATCGTGATCTACAACGTGCCCGGCAGGACCGGCGTGAACATCGCGACCGAAACGATCCTGCGTCTGGCGAAGGATTGTCCGAGGATTATCGGTCTGAAGGCTGCCAGCGGCGATCTGGTGAAGGCTTCCATCGTCGCGCGCGACGCGGGTGAGAATTTCTCCGTGATGTCGGGCGAGGACGCGCTCAACATGCCGCTCATGGCATGCGGCGCGAAGGGCGTTATCTCGGTGACGGCGAACGTGTTGCCGAAAATGGTCAGCGATATGGCTGGCGCATCCTTGAAAGGTGATTTCGCGACCGCCCTGAAACTGCATCAGGAGTTGATCGAGATCAACACGGCGATGTTCTACGAGACGAATCCCATTCCGGTGAAGACCGCACTGGCGATGATGAACATGATCGAGGACGAAATCCGGCTGCCTCTGGCCCCGTTGTCCAAAGAGAATTTCACGAAGCTTGAAAAAGTATTGAAGGACTATCAACTTATCAGATAAAGAAGCGAAACATGGCGCGACGATTCCACAACGACAAGACAAGCATTATATGCCCTCGAACGCGGCGATTCGAGAGCATCTTCGTCTGCGCCGTCAATTGCCGTAAGAAGTGTCATATCTATAAATCCAACGTCGATATCAAAGCTTTGCTTGACTTTGTTGAAAACCACCCGGAATATGAACTCGCAGGAGAAATTATGGCAACGAAGAAGGTTGAATCAACCAGAAAGGAGAAGTTGTACTGGGTCGTCGAGGATGACAGCCGGTTCACGGAAGTGAAGGAATCCGAGCTGATGAACAACCCGGTCGCGTATCTCAACAAGAAAATCTGTGATCGCCCGCCCAACGAATACGAACTGGTGATCTCGCTCAAGAAGAAAAAGTAACACGGGAGTCTTTATGAAAAAGACCATCACGATTACGCTGCTGGCGTTCATGCTTCTACAGCTTGGTGGGCTTCTGGCCGTCGCGGCCGAGAGTCCGAAAGGCGAGGAAGACGCCGGTCAGCTTTACACCCTGGAGGGTAAGCTTCTGAAAGATGGCGATACATGGATCTTGCAGCTCGCCAACAAACAGAAGCTCGAATTGTCGCTTCCGAATGACGATTACCTTCTGGAAGAGTACGACCTGAAGCTGGTCAAGTTCGATTTTATCGAAGTCAGCGGATTCTACGATGAAGCCTTGTTCGTCGTGGTTCGTGTAGTCAAGGACGGAACCGCCTACGAATTTTAGGGGTGTACCGAAGCGGCAGATCGATGGACTACGTTTATTTGCGACAATGGGTCGAAGAGCAGAATATTGACGAGTTGAAGCCGCTTCTGGGCGACATCCTGCGCTTTGAAGACCAGTATCTACTGACCTTCTCGAAGGCGAAGAGGGATCTGCAGATCTCGCTCTTCTCCGGCAATCCGTTCTGCTTCACAATCGGAAGGACGCAGCTTCCGTTCAAACCGGCGACCGATATCGCACCGATCATCCATCGCTTGCAGCACGCGAGGCTGGGTGATATCTCCATCAGCGATACGGATCGCATCGTCACTTTTCATTTCTTTCGCACCGCGATCGAAGGGCAACAGGAAGAACTGCTGCTCGTTGCCGAACTGATTCCGCGTTTTACCAACCTCATCCTCGTTCAAAACGGCATCATCTTCGATTCGCTCCGACGATTCAGTTACGCCGAGAATCCACATCGACAGATTCTGCCCGGTGTCCCGTACGAACCGCCTCCTGCCGGTTTCGCGCAGCATGATACGACTGTCGATCTGACGCTGAACGGTGAGAAGTATCAAGATACCGACCGCTATCTACACGACTTTTATTACAAAAAGCAACTCGGGGAGCGAGCCGATCGACTGAAATCGGATATCCTCAAGACGCTCGAGCGCGACCGGAAGAAGAAGGAGCGCAAGCTGGACAAGCAGCAGCAAGAGCTTCGGCAGTCATCGAAGCAAACTGCGTTCCTGCAAGCCGGTGAACTGCTCAAGGCCAATTACCACGTGCTCAAGAAGGGGCAGGAATCCGTTACGCTAATCGACTATTACGATCCGGAGCAGAAGGAGATCGAAATTGCGCTGCAACCGGAGCTTTCGCCGCAGCAGAACATCGAGCGCTACCTGAAGAAGTACCGAAAGGCGAAAAACGGCGCAAAGATGATTCAGGAGCAGATCGAGCATACCGAGTCCGAGATCGAGGAACTCGACCGACTCACCTTCGACATCGAGGACGAGACCGACTACCTCGCGATAAAAGATTTCTCGAAGAACGAGATATCGAAACCCGATATCCATGCGCGTCGAACGCCGTTCCGCAGACTGAAGATCGACGACGGCTGGGAGATTTTCATCGGCCGTACATCCACCGAGAACGACCAGCTTACCACCAAATTCGCCAAGCCCTGGGACTGGTGGTTTCACAGCCGGATTTTCAAAGGTTCGCACGTTGTCCTGCGCAATTACAAGAAGAAGGATCCGCAACCCGATATCGTCGATTTGGCGGCACGGTTGGCGGCGTATTACAGCAAGGCGAAGAAATCGAGCAACGTGCCGGTCGATATTACGCAGATCCGCTATGTGCGCAAGCCGCGCGGCGCAGCGCCGGGATTCGTCACCTACACCAACCAGAAGACGCTGTATGTCGATCCGCTCAGCATGCGCGACGCCGCGGCGCAGATCGGTGGGGAAGAGGCATGACCATTTCTCATTCACACGACCGGCAGGAGTTTGTCGCCACCGACAAGACCCTGGTCCGCGAGGTCTTTCACCCGCGCCACACAGGCATCGAAACGCCCTACAGCATCGCACTGGCGTCGCTCGAACCGCATACAGCTTCGACACCTCACAGCCTGAATACCTCCGACGAGGTTTACATCATCGTACAGGGCGTTGGTCGCGTTCATGTCGCGGACGAGGCGGAAGAGGTCTCCATCGGCGATATCGTGCATATCCCGAAGGGCGACTCGCAGTGGATAGAGAATATCTCCGACGAAACGCTGATCTTCTATTGCATCGTCTCTCCGCCGTGGAAGCGAGAGGATGAAGTTCCAACTTCCGATTGTGACACGTAGTGGCTCATCCGAATGTTGGAACGAAGGAATTTTTATGAAACAATCGATCGTACTGGTCAGCGGCGGCATGGACAGCCTGGTCACCGCCGCCATCGCGAAGCGCGAATCCGATCGCGTCTATTTTCTGCACGCCAACTACGGGCAGCGCACCGAACGTAAAGAAAAGGAGCTGTTCGAGAAGCTGTGCGACTACTTTCAACCGGACGGCGCGAAGTCGGTGGATATCTCCTATCTGGCGGATATCGGCGGCTCGGCCCTGACCGATCCATCCATCGAAGTCAAAGATTTTTCACCCGGCGCCGACGGCATTCCCGACACCTACGTGCCGTTCCGCAACGCGCATTTGGTCTGCATCGCGGTAAGCTGGGCGGAGGTTATCGGCGCGGACAGCATCTACATCGGCGCGGTGGAAGAGGATTCCAGCGGATACCCCGACTGCCGCGAAGAGTTTTATCGTAACCTCGGTGTGGCAATCGAGACCGGCACCAAAGACGACACGCACATCCAAATCGTGACGCCCGTGATCCATATTTCTAAATCCGAAATCGTCAGGCTGGGCGTCGAACTCGGCGTGCCGTTCGAGCTGAGCTGGAGCTGCTACCGCGACAACGACATCGCCTGCGGAACCTGCGATAGCTGCCACCTCAGATTGAGGGCGTTCCGGGAAGCGGGATTGACGGACCCGATCCCATATTCATCCCCCTGATAAGGGGGACTAAAAGGGGGTTTCTCCAATGCAGCACAACGACTACATGCAACGCGCCATGGATCTGGCGGAACAAGCAATCGGCCGGACATCGCCCAACCCGTTTGTGGGCGCGGTGATCGTAAAGAATGACAAAATCATCGGCGAGGGACACACCCAGCCGTGCGGACAGGATCACGCGGAGGTGGTCGCGCTGAAAGGGGCGGGTAGGAAGGCTCGTGGCGCGGACCTGTACGTCACGCTCGAACCCTGCTGCCACTGGGGCAGAACGCCGCCCTGCACCGACGCCATCATCAAGGCCGGCATCAAGCGCGTCTTCATCGGCATCGAAGACCCGAATCCGAAAGTTTGCGACATTTCCGGCGACATCCTGCGCAAGGAAGGCATCGAGGTCACAACCGGCCTCATGCGGGACGCGATCCGCAGACAGCTCCGACCGTATCTGGTCTCCTCCGAACGCAAACGACCGTACATCACCCTGAAAATCGCCGCATCGCTGGACGGACGCATCGCCGCGCAGGACGGTTCTTCCCGCTGGATCACCGGCGAGGAGTCACGCAAGCTCGTACACCAAATGCGCAACCGCTCCGACTGCATCCTCACCGGCATCGGCACCGTGCTCGCGGACGATCCCATGCTCAACGTGCGGCTCGACGGCGACTGCGGAACGCCCGTGCGCGCTATCCTCGACCGCAGACTCCGAACGCCCCGCGAATCCCGGATTATCACCACCGCAGCCACGCAACCCACCTGGATTTTCACCGATCCGGGCACGCCGAACACTTTTTCCGGCACCGCGGTCGAGCCTATCCCGCACAAATCGCTGCAAGACGTATTTTCTACCCTCTACGAGCGCGGCATCATGATGGTGATGGTGGAGGCCGGCCCCACGCTCGTCACCGCCCTGCTCCAGCAAGACCTCTGCGACCGCATCGTCATCTTCTACGGCAACACCCTGCTCGGTGGACCGCATACCTTCATCCAAAGCCCCCTCGCAACCACGATCTCAAGCGCCAAACGCTGGACCGTGGAGAAGATGGAGATGGTGGGGGAGGATGTGGTGGTGGAGATGAAAAGAAATGAGAAAATGCTTTTCTGTTATTCTTTTACGGTTAACAACTTATGGTAACGGCATGTGAGATATGAAAGGTAAAGGATAGAGGCTTCTCGATGCCTAACGCGAATCAGGTGAAGACCATAAAACATATATATAATGGCTGACACTATAATGTGCTCCAACAGAAGTGTCTCTCGACCTTGATATTTGAAAACCCCAGAAGCAATTAGACCACAGATACTTACCCATATCATTCCCGCAGAAAATCTGACTCTGACTTCTTCTGCTTTCCACCGTTCAAATAGTACAATATTGCATGCACAAACATAGTCTGTCCAAGCATGGAAAAAATGTTTATGAATGGATTGGGGAAGTTTTGGGATATTCATTCTCTGCATTTCTTTTCTGTTTAACTTAATAAATGCTATTCTGCCTTTTCTTAATTCGTTGCGGTATGGAAAATTGTCTTTCCAATTACGAAACAGGAATACACTTTCTGCGAAATCTATTCTAATGGCGGATACTAGATTTCCGAGAATATACGCGCTTGGGATGAGGAAGATCAGGACATACGGATTAGAAGAG
Source organism: Cloacimonadales bacterium (SeqCode) (assembly GCA_963666875.2). Taxonomy (GTDB): domain Bacteria; phylum Cloacimonadota; class Cloacimonadia; order Cloacimonadales; family JAIOQZ01. The sequence goes on along the minus strand of CAXXPU010000008.1, from coordinate 60,536 downwards.
ATTCGCAGAAGCAATGTATTCACAACAGCAATGGTACTTTGTTCATTCCGTGTGAATATACAGAAAAGAATGAATAATACAATAGTGCCAGGTAATAATCCGGCATAAAAATCAGTGATTGTAAGGTATTTCTTCACGCGTCCCCCGGAAGTTCGAAAACACTTTCGCTAAACATTTATATTGACTAATGCACTGTCAAGAATTTCTGTTTGCGGTAGTAGATTTCGTGGAGATGGCTGGCGAGTATATGTGTGTGTAGCGAATTTAAAATACGATAGATATAAAGTTGATAGCCTTGGGGAGTATTGGAAATACTATTTGGAATAATCCAATTGCTGCGATGAGGAGCCCAACAACTTTATAGGCAATAAAGAGATTTCTTGCAATGCTGACAAAGCCAGCATTCATCTTATCGCTTACAAATTCACTCGATGTATCATAGCTCTTGTTTGTATCCTCATACCTCTTGAGTAATAAGCCTTCACGGACGTAGTATTTCTTATGGATATATGGTCTCTTGTCGAGGTTAAGCAAAGCTTCGATTTTAAATCTCTTCACAATAGATTCTAATTGTCGTTTGTAATTTGATCGACATGATTTATACCCAGTAGATGCGATGAAAAAAATTAATATCCCTGCCGAAATAACAATTATTGGTGAGAGATTGTTGTTTTCATGGGCGAGTAGAACATAAAAAGAACCAGCAATTATTGATGTGCATAACCCAGAGTAGAAATTGAGGGATTTGTAAATAGAGTTGATCATGACATGCTCGTCGTCAACATATGATCGATAAAGTTCACGAAGAGTAGTTTGGGTGTCAGGGTCAATCTGATTCGATATTCGTAGAAAATTGATCATATGCTTTCTCCTTAACACTTCTTGCATGAACCAGTTCCGAACCATATATATTCAATGGACTGCTGACATTGGTTACTCGTATCTTATCGTATTCAAGCTTTGGTAAAAGAGATAAAGTACGTCAAGAGAATAATTTCAAAGTGCTATAATCTTATTCAGGATTTTCGTGATTTTCCCCCTTGACAAAATCCACCCATCCTTACGCTATTTGCCCATGGAAACGATGAAAGCAACCTACGAAGGCATCAATTACTGTGTCCGGTGCGGTGGCGAGCTCGAAATACGGGCGGATCACGAAGGGCGCGAGCGTCCGCACTGCAAGCGCTGCGGCTGGGTCTATTACAAGAACCCGGTGCCGGCGGCGGCGTGCGTGGTGTTCGACGAACAGGACCGGCTGCTGGTGATCCTGCGAACCAACGAGCCCAAGGCGGGTGAGTGGGCGCTTCCCAGCGGCTACGTCGAGATCGACCAGACGCCGGAGGAGACTTCCGTGCGCGAGCTCGAGGAGGAGACCGGTCTGATCGGGCGCAACGAGCAACTTCTGGACTACTTCGTGGGGACATCGCCAATCTACCAGAGCATTATTTCGTTCGGCTTTCTGATGAAGGTCGAGGGAGGTCGGCTTCTTGCAGGGGATGACGCTGCAGAAGCCAGTTTCGTCCCGCTCCCGGAGCTACCGCCGATCTGCTTTGCATCGCACCGCCATTTCATCCAGAAAGCGCTGTCGATCAAAGGTCTGGCGTAAACAATTAGAGAAACCCTCACCCTTTCAAACTTCTGAATGTCCGAGTGAAACGAGGTCTCGTAGTATTTGCTTGCAAATACCAGAGGAACGAAGTGGAGCTGAATGTTTAAAAGAGAGTAATTCCAACATTCAGATGAGTCTCGCAGGCTCGACACAATCGGAAGTTGGAATTTAGAGAGCCCTCACCCTGTCCCTCGATACGCATCCGCCCCTTCGACTCCGCTCAGGGTGACACGGATGCTACTCGGGATGACAACAGCGATGGGCGAGGGAACACGCAATCGAAGCTGGTCGTTCTTTAAGCCCCTCGCTTTGGCAAAGAGAGGGGTTTGGGGAGAGTTAGAAAAACATTGACCTCAACAAACCAATGTAATCATTGGCATACAAAGGAGTAAGCGATGGAAATCGACAAGATATATCAGCCTCAGACCAAAGAGAAAAAGTGGTATAAATACTGGATGGATCACGGCATGTTCACGCCGCGGATCGATCCGGACAAGAAGCCTTACACTATCCTGATCCCGCCACCGAACGTGACCGGCATCCTGCACATGGGCCACGTGCTCAACAACACCTATCAGGACGTGATGGTGCGCTATCAGCGGATGACGGGACGTCCGACCCTCTGGCTGCCCGGTGTGGATCACGCCGGCATCGCCACCCAGAACGTGGTCGAGAAAGAACTCGCCAAAGAGGGCAAGACACGGTTCGACGTGGGCCGCGAAAAGCTCGTGGAACGCATCTGGGAATGGAAGGAGCAGAAGGGCGGACGCATCATCGAGCAGCTCAAACAGCTCGGTGCCTCCTGCGACTGGTCCCGCGAACGCTATACCATGGACGACGTGCTTTCGAAGGCCGTCCGGAAGGTGTTCGTGCACCTCTACGAGAAGGATTTGATCTACAAGGGCAACTACATCATCAACTGGTGTCCGCGCTGCAACACCGCGCTCTCCAACGACGAGGTGGAGCACGAGGACGAGACCGGCAAACTGTGGCACCTCTGCTATCCGTTCAGCGACGGCAGCGACTTCGTGACCGTGGCTACCACGCGCCCCGAAACCATGCTGGGCGACGTCGCCGTGGCGGTGAACCCGAACGACGAGCGCTACAAGGACAAGATCGGTCAGACGGTCATTCTGCCGTTCATCGGACGCGAGATTCCCATCATCGCCGACGAGTACGTCGATATGACGTTCGGCACCGGCTGCGTGAAGATCACCCCGGCGCACGACCCGAACGACTTCCTGATGGGTCAGCGGCACGGTCTGGAGCCGATCCTGGTGATGGATGACCACGGCATCATGAACGAGAACGCGGGCCCGGTGTTTGTGGGCAAGGATCGCTTCGAATGCCGCAGGATGATCGTCGAGCAGCTTCAACAGCAGCGTCTGCTCGCCAAGATCGAGGATCACCAGCACGCGGTGGGACACTGCTACCGCTGCAACACTGTCATTGAGCCCTACCTGTCCGATCAGTGGTTCGTGCGCATGCAACCGCTCGCCGAACCCGCCATCGATGTAGTGAACAAAGGTGAGGTGAGATTCATCCCCGAGCGCTGGACGAAGGTCTATCTGCACTGGATGGAGAACATCCGCGACTGGTGCATCTCGCGCCAGATATGGTGGGGCCACCGCATCCCGGCCTGGTACTGCGAATGCGGCGAGATGATCGTCTCGGAAGAAGACCCAACCACCTGCCCGAAGTGCGGCAGCGATAAACTGCGTCAGGACGAAGACGTGCTCGACACCTGGTTCTCGTCGTGGCTCTGGCCCTTCTCGACAATGGGCTGGCCCGAGAAGACCGAAGACCTCGAATATTTCCTGCCGACCAACCTGCTGGTCACCGCACCCGGAATCATCTACCTCTGGGTGGCGCGCATGATCATGTCCACGCTGGAATTCACGGGCAAGATACCGTTCGACACCGTGTTTCTGCACGGGATGGTCCTGGACGAGCAGGGTCGCAAGATGAGCAAGTCGCTGGGCAATTCGCCCGATCCGATCGACCTTATCGCGGAATACGGCGCCGACGCGCTTCGGTTCAGCATGATTTTCAACACGCCGCGTGGTCAGGACAGCTATTTCTCCGAGGGCGTGCTCGAGAACGGGCGCAACTTTGCCAACAAGATATGGAACGCCTACCGCTTCATCATGATGGGCGTGGAGAAGATCGACGGGATGCCCAATAAGGACGAACTCGAACTGGAGCTCGCCGACCGCTGGATTCTCTCGCGCCTCAGCGAGGTGACCAGGCTTGCGCGCGAACACTTCGAGGCCGTGCGGTTCAACGACGCCGCGCAGCTCATCCAGGAATTTATCTGGAAGGAGTTCTGCTCGTGGTATCTCGAGCTCAGCAAGGATCGCATCTACAGCGACGACAACCCGAAGGCACAACGCACCGCGAAATACATCCTGCTGCACGTGCTGGAGCAGTCCATGCGGCTGTTGCATCCCTTGATGCCGTTCATCACCGAAGAGATATGGCAGAGTTTGAAATCGATGCTACCGCTGGAAGAAGAAGCGCTCATCATCGCGAAGTATCCTGAAGTCGACGAGAAGCGTATCGATCATCTGTCGGATGCGGAGATGCAACTCGTGCAGGATTGCATAAGCTGTATCCGCAACCTGCGCAAGCAGATGGGCATCTCGCCGGGCAAGATGGTGGATGTCTCGATGAAGGTCACGCGGCATGACCAGACGGTGATCGTCGAGGACAACCTCGCATATTTCACCAAGCTGGCCAAGGTCGAGAACCTTACAATCGGTACCGACGTGGAGAGACCGAAGCCGTCGCTCGCGGACGTTGTCACCGACATCGAAATCTATCTACCGCTGACCGGTTTGGTGGATATCGAAGGCGAGATCGCGCGGCTCGAAAAGCAGGAGCAGAAACTCGCGCAAGATCTGAAGCGCATCGAGGGTAAGCTGAACAACGAGAAGTTTACCTCCCGCGCGCCCAAGGAGGTGGTCGATAAAGAGCGCGAGAAGTATGACGAGGTCAAGGTCACGCTCGACAAGACGCGGATGCTCCTCGACGATTTGCGATAGACATAGTCGAAAGATATATACAGGGGAGAGCGAAGGTTCTCCCCTTTTCTCTACCTGGGTACACAGACGTCCACGTCTGTAACTCTCTCGGGAACGCGGACGTCCCCGTCCGCATCTCTAATCTCAATAAAGGAGCCGTCATGCGACTGGTCAGATTCAACGAGATCACCGAAAAGGAATACAGGGACTATATATGTGAACTGCATGATGCGGATGAGATCACGGTTCCATCCGTGTTGGTCAGGGGCGATTGCCCGTTCGAGGAGACTATGCGGCAGTGGCAAGCCGAAACCGTGCGCGAGACCTGCCCGGAAGGCTGGGTTCCGGCGACGCTGTATTTCATGGTGAACGACGCTGGCCGCATCCTTGGTTCGATCCATTTCCGGCACGAGCTGAACGACTTCCTGAAGCACTTCGGTGGGCACATAGGCTATGGCGTTCGTCCAGCCGAGCGACGTAAGGGCTACGCGACCCTGATGCTGAAGATGATGCTCGATATCGCGCGTGAAAAGGGCTACAAGCGCGTCTTCATCACCTGCAACGACGACAACGTCGGCTCCGCGAAGACCATCGAGAACAACGGCGGCAAGTCCTACACCACCTCGACGCACGAGGGACGTCTGTTCAGGCAATATTGGGTTGAGGTGTAGCGGAGCGCAGGCATCCTTGCCTGCTCCCCATTTTCTTATTGACAATATCCAGCGTGAATGCATCAATAATATATGGAAAATCGAAAAGGATGGCATAGTCGAGGTTATTTGCCTCATTACGATGTATCGAATGTTTATCAATTTATTACAGTGCGCCTTTACGATTCAGTCCCGGATGATGTGTTGGAGATATGGAGGCTTGAGAGGACGGCCAAAGGTTCGAATAACGACGGAAGCCTGGCCGAAGACTGTCTAGAAAAGTACGATGTTTCCAGCCATGGGTTTTGTGCATTCAATAACGATGAAATTGCTGAAATGTCTCAACAAGCGCTTCTTTATCATCACAACAAGAAGTATAAGCTTCTTGAGTGGTGCATTATGCCAAATCATATTCATGTATTGATTATGACGAACGATCTGTTTCCTCTGTCTGAAATAATTCATTCATGGAAATCGTTTATTGCAAGCAGGGCAAATCGGATTCTGGGGCGTTCGGGAAAGTTCTGGATGTCGGATTATTTCGATCGCTATATCAGGAATGACCAGCATTTTCACTCGACGATTGATTATATTCGGAACAATCCTGTTAAAGCGAAACTTGTTGGAGATGCCGGAGAATGGCCGTGGTCGTCCGCGGGTAGGAAGTAGAGAGGCCGGCAGGGATGCCTGCGCTCCAGCAGAGATACGCTCCATGTGAATTGTGACACCAGAGCTCCATTCGCATCAGAACTACATTGACAAATCATGACTGAAACAGGATATGTGCATAAACGTTAAATAGGTACTATGGAGAAACCTGTGAAGAAGAAGATATACAACAAGCTTGTGAAGCACGCCGCGAAAAGGGCGGGGTATTTCTGTCTGATCGATCCGGATCGGTTCGACGTGAATACGACGGTCGATATGGCGGTCAACTGCGCCGAAAACGGAGCCGACGCGCTCTTGATCGGCGGCAGCCTGATGATCCACGACAATTTCGAGAAGTCGCTGAAAATGATCCGTCGGGCGGTCGATATCCCGGTATTGATTTTTCCGGGCGTATTCAACTTTGTCTCGAAGCACGCCGACGCGCTCCTGCTTCTGAGCATGGTTTCAAGCAGGAATCCGCAGATGCTAATCGGCGAGCAGGTTCGCGCAGCGCCGTTGATCCGGAGCTGTAACCTCGAGGTGATCGGAACCGGCTACATGGTGATTGATTCCGGGAAATTGACCTCGGTGCAGTACATGAGCCACAGCATTCCCATCCCGCGCAACAAGCCCGATATCGCTGTCGCGCACGCGCTCGCGGCGCAGTATCTCGGCATGCGACTGATCTATATGGACGCAGGCAGCGGCGCGGATCAGCCGATGACGGTCGAAATGATCGGGGCTGTGCGCGACGCGGTGGAAGTGCCGATAATCGTAGGCGGCGGAATTCGCACGCCCGAAGCCGCGATCGAGCTTGCGAAAGCCGGCGCGGACTTCATCGTGACCGGTACGGTGATCGAGGACGAAAAGGACTTCTCGCTGGTGCGGCAGTTCGCGGACGCCATTCACGGGATCACGAGATGATCGACATCCATACCCACATTCTCCCCGGCGTCGATGACGGTTCGCCCGATATCGAGACATCTGTAAACGCGGTTCGGATCGCGAAGGAAGCCGGTATCTCGGAGATCGTGCTGACCCCGCACTACCTGCGCGGAAGCTACGACAACCGGAGACCGAAGCTACTCGCGATTCTGACCGAGCTGGAAAAAGCTGTGGCGGACGCGGATATCGAGATGAAATTTCACATAGGTACTGAGGTGATGCTGGATACAAATATTCTGAACGATATCGGCAAGCACGATCTGCACCTCGCGGACACGAAATATGTGCTGGTCGAGTCGAGCATGAACGGCTTTCCGGGATTCTTCATTCATGCGCTCTACGATCTCGTACGCACCGGCTATAAACCGATTCTGGCACACCCCGAGCGCTATATGGATATCCAGAACAACATCGGCATGGCGGAAGACCTTCTCTACCGCAACGTCTATATGCAGATCAATGCCGGGAGCCTGATCGGCGGTTACGGCAACAATGTCGAAAGGACCGCCTGGGCGCTTATTGAAAACGGTTTTGCGCACTTTCTCGCCTCCGACAGTCACTGCCGTGGAGAAACGAATTCGATGCAGGGTGCGGTCGAGCAGATCAACGAACGCTACGACGAATATACATCGGAATTACTGACGAGAATCAACCCCGGAAAAATGCTTCGGGGTGAAGAGATCGACCATTTCTACCTCAGCGTCGCCGAGGTGACGGACGACGATAAACGACACCCCGTCCGAAAGATGCTGGACTTCTTATGGAAAAGGTAAAAAAGGTTCTGATCACCGGAGCGACCGGGTTCATCGGAAGACAGGTTGCGCAGCGACTTGCTCCGCGCAAGCTCGATATGACGGGCATCGTACGTCCCGAGACGTCGAAGAAGCGGCTCGAATCGCTCGAAGGGATTCTGAAGATCGTGAAGATCGACCTTTCTGACATCCCGGCACTGACGAAGTTTTTAGATGACAACGAGTTTGATTGTATATTGCATATAGGCGCGATCCGCGGCGGCAGGAAATTCCCGAAGAAGAAATATTACGCGGCAAACGTCCTGGCGACCGAACAGCTCATGCTTGCTGCTTGGCGGACCAAGGCGCGGTTCGTGTTCTGCTCCTCGGTGGGCGTTTTCGGCGCTATCCCGAACGAACTTCCCGCCAACGACCAGACGGAACGGCAACGCGACGGTTATTATCACGAGACCAAGATCGAAGCCGAGGCCATCGTTCAGAAGATGGTGCTGGAGGGTCTGGACGGCTACATCATCCGACCATCGATCACATACGGCTCCGGCGACTACGGCTTTCCGTACACCCTGACCAAGTTGGTCGATAAACGTATGTTGTTTCTGCCGAATCGCACCGTTCGCATTCACCTGACCGACGTCAATATCTTGGCGGACGTCTTCGCCAAGACCATTGATGCACAATTGACACCCGGATCGGCATTCATCGTTGCAGACCGGCAGCCGGTCTCGCTATTGGAGCTTGCGGACGAGATTCACGAAAAGCTGCACGGCAAGCCGTATCCCAGAAACCGAATCGTCTCGGGATTGTGGTTTCAGTTTGGAGAACGGATCGCGAAATTCATGAAGAGCGACCTCTGGCTGGCGCGGTTCCGGCTGATCTCGAAGTCGTGGTTCTACGATGTCGAGAACACGTACGAGGAATTCAATATCCGGCATCAGCGCACGCTGGTCGGCTTCAAGTCGGTGCTCGATTTCTACAGGAAGAAGTGATATGGCGATTCCGATCCTGCACTTCTGGAAGAAGTATTTTTCCGAGCCTGACGAGGGCTTGGGATCTTCTTACGAGCGGATCATCCTGAACAGGAAGATGGAGTATATCTGCCGAAAGTACAATGCGAAAACCGTTCTGGAAGCGCCATCGTTCGGATTCACCGGGACATCCGGGATCAACAGCATGTCGCTGGCGAAGAGCGGCTATGCGGTAACGGTGCTGGATCACGAACCGGAGCGGGTCGAGCTGATGAAGAAGGTGTGGAGCGATGTCGGGCTAAACGCGGATATCTTGCTGACTGACGATTTTGTCGATCTACCGTTCGAGGACGATACGTTCGATGTGTCGTGGAATTTCTCGGCGCTGTGGTTCGTGGAGGACATCGAGGTTTTCCTGAAAAACCTGACGCGCGTTACGAAAAAGGCGATTGTGCTCTGCGTGCCGAACCGGCTGGGAATCGGCTACCTGAGCCAAAAATATACCGGAAAAGACGATCTGAAAAAGTATCTGAAAGAGGAATATATCAAGCCGGGAATGTTTATTAGAATTATGCATGAACTTGGCTGGAAGCAAGTGGAAGGCAATTTCATCGACTGTCCTCCCTGGCCCGATATCGGGATGCCCAAGGCGAAGTTCCTGAAGAAGTTCGGGCTGGGATTCCTGGTGAACGAGGATATCAAGCCGGAGCCGCTGACGATCCTTGACTATTACACGGGCAAAGACCACGATTTCGAGCGCAAGATGATGCGCCACGCGTGGTTCGAAAGCTGTATGCCGTGGATCGTGAAGCGCTTCTGGGCACATCATCGGTATGTGCTGTTTGTACCTGAAAAATCAATAGAAGGATGATAACAATATGAGTGAACATGTGGAATTGCTGCAGAAGCTGGCGGAAACGAGACAGAAAATCGAGCGCGAGATCGGCAGGATCATAGTCGGTCAGAATCGCGTGATCGAGGAGATTTTAATCGCGCTGTTTGCCGGTGGACATTGCCTGATCGAGGGTGTGCCCGGTCTGGCGAAGACGCTGATGGTTTCGACGTTGGCGCGGATCCTCGACCTTAAGTTCAACCGGATTCAGTTCACGCCCGACCTGATGCCGTCCGACATCACCGGAACCGACATCCTGGCGGAGAACAAGGCGGACGGGAAACGCTATTTCGAATACATCAAGGGACCAATTTTCGCGAACATCATTCTGGCAGACGAGATCAACCGTACGCCGCCCAAGACGCAAGCCGCGCTCCTTCAGGCGATGCAGGAATATCAGGTGACCGCCGGAAACCAGACCTTTGAGATCGAACGGCCGTTTTTAGTGCTCGCCACGCAGAACCCGATCGAGCAGGAGGGAACCTACCCGCTGCCGGAGGCGCAGCTCGACAGGTTCATGTTCAATATCAACATCGATTATCCCGATCTCGAAGAGGAAAAGGAGATTGTGCGCACAACCACGTCGGTCGAGACACCGGAGGTTAAGCCCATGATGAGCGGCGAGGAGATCGTCGCGATCCAGAAGGCTGTGCGTATCCTGCCCGTCAGCGATCACGTGCTGGATTTCGCCGTCCGTCTCGCCCGGGCAACCAGACCGAAGAGCGATGATGCGCCCGATTTCATCCGGCGATGGGTCAACTGGGGCGCCGGACCGCGCGCTTCGCAATACCTGATCCTTGCAGCCAAGACAAGAGCCGCGCTTCAGAACCGCCCATCTCCATCCGTGGAAGATGTGATTCGCGTGGCAGAGATCGTCTTGCAGCATCGCATCGTGATATCCTTCACCGCCGAGGCGGAAGGACTACGGGCGCGGGACGTCATCGGAAAACTCATCACAGAGCTGAAAGCCTGACGGGATTTCTGCCATGGTCATCGAAAGCGCGAATCACCAGACCAGGATCGAAAAGCTGCGTGCCATCACGGATAATCACCTGCTTACCGAAACACTCGATGCGATTCCGGTACATGTCGTGATTATCGATGAGTCGCGGTCCGCCGTGTTTATCAATCGTTCCGCCATGGATTTCATCGAAGTCACAGACAGAGAAGAGGTGCTTGGCAAGTATCTTGGAGAGCTTTTCAAGTGTAACAATGTCTATCACACCGAGCACCGATGCGGCTCGACAAACTACTGCCGGTTTTGCGGAGCGTTGGATTCGATCCTGGAAGGTCTCGAAGGCAGGAGAAACACGAAAGAGTGTCGCCTGCTGGTTCGAAAGAATCATCTCACCGAAGCGCTGAATCTGAAGATCACGTCGGTTCCGATGATGATCGAAGAGCATCAGTTGTACGTACTCAGCATCGAGGACATCAGCGCGAAGATACGCAAACAGGCGCTCGAGCGGATATTCTTCCACGACATCCTGAACACCGCGTACGCGATTTCGTCCGGTATGGATCTGGTCTTGAGCGATGATAAAGGTGAATACGTAAACGAGATAAAGGCGGCGCTACCATCGACGGCGCAGCGGCTGATCGAGGAGATCACCGACCAGCAGCAGCTTATTCGCGCAGAACAGAACGACTTGCGGGTTTCGCCCTATTCGCTCGATTCGAGGGAGGTTGTCCAGCATGTGTTGAGCCATGTCCGGACCTATCAGCGTTTCAGCGAGAGGGAAATCGTTCTTGACCAATCGTTTGAAGAATGTGAAATCTACACTGATAAATCGCTTCTGGTCAGAGTGCTATTTAATCTGATCAAGAACGCACTGGAGGCTGGGGAAAGCACTGTGCGGATTTCCTGTCGAAGGGTTGCCGAACTGGCACGCATTGGGGTTCACAACGACGAGGTGATCCCGGAGAAGGTGTTCTATCAGCTCTTTCAGCCGTCGTTTTCGACCAAGGGAACAGGGCGCGGATTCGGTACATATAGTGTCAAGCTTCTGACGGAACGCTATCTGAACGGCGAGGTCGGCGTCACAAGCACGGAAGAGGACGGGACAGAGTTTTTTGTCTGCCTGCCGGATATTAAACCGGAATTATCTAAAATGTGACCCGGCGGGTGTCGATATAAGATACAGAGTACGTGCTACCGGATCGAGCATCCGGTATCTTGAAGGATGATCAGGATGAAATTGGTTGTATTGCTACTTCTCGCTTTGTTTATCGTCAACATCGTTTTCGGCGATGGATTGATGGTACTCAGGCTTTCCGACGCATTTCAGTACAGCCTGATTCTCAAGTATATCCTGACGGCGATCGGTTCCGTGCTATTCACCATTATCCTGATTTCGGTACTCTTCGATACTTTCAAGCTGTTCAAGTTGCCCCGAAGCGACGATGAATCCGACGAACCGGATATCCCGCTCGTCAACCTCCCCGCCGCCCCCGAGGACGACCTTTTTATCGAAGACCTCGATTGATCTCTCTGGGTACACAGACGTCTGCAAATTTGCGTGCAATTTCAAATCCCCGAAGTGTATGTTTACATGCAAACATGAATCCCAAGTGAAACAACAGCGAGCCATTCGAATCCGGCAATCATGCGAACTGGATTCAATTCACCCACGATGCAACAATCCTGAGATCGATATCAGTACGCAAAAACCCCGCGATCGAAACAATCGCGGGGTTGATGTATAAACAATTGATGACAACAGGTCAGATATCGATTATCTCGAGATAGACCATGGTCTGATTGAGCAATTGATAGGTGATTTCACCGAACGTGATGGGCCCGGTGATACCTTTGAGTTTTTTGCCCTGCAAATCTGCGTAGAGGTAATTCAGGATGCAGTTGCAGGAGAATGTGATAATATTTTCGAGATTGTCTGGCACCATCGATTCGAAGGCGTTGACGTAGTCTTCAACCGGCTTGGCGATTTTGTATTTCTGCCCGTGGAAGATCGGGGCATAGAAGTCCACCCGGTTTTCGGCCTCGTTTATCTCGCGGAAACTGGTGTTAATCATAGCGCCGAAGATATCGGCGACAAGCGGGAGTTTGATATCGATGTTGTTGTCCTGGATGTATTTGACAAAATCGACTTCCTTACCGTTGACCAGGGCTTTTGTGGAGGAGAATCCATCTGCCGGGAATTCGATTGTATCCCCGTCACCCTGCTGGAAGATGTTGATAATGTGAAGGTCGGCGATTTTGTTTACCGGCAGCTCGATGTGGAACACGACTGCTTTGTCGTTGTAGTTATTGGCCGAGTAATAAGTTTTCGGGCAGGTCGCGCTCATCTCATCGAGTGAACACCCGGAAATCCAGCCGACAAGCGGTGTGGAAGCGAAATCATCGTATGAAGGCGATTTCAATGCGAACGCTTCGTGAATTTCGCTGAATCCAGGAAGAATAATAAAGCTGAAGCCATTACTCGGCGCATCTTTATAAATCTGATCGATCGTATTGATATCGTATGTCTTCGCCTCGATGTCCTTAACATACTCCGGAAGCCGGGTTACATAGATCTTGTCTTGCGAGAATGCTCCTCCATCATTGGTAATGAAGTACGGAATCGTTCCTCCAATCCATTTTCCGGAAGGTAGTTTACTCAAAACCTTCTCATCCCCGGCGAGGATCAATGGTTCTCCACTTCGTACCATTTGTTCTACGGCAGTTACATCGAACATATTCCTTTTCATCGAATCCTCCTTAACCGAAAAGCTTTTTCAGGTCGTTTTGCACTTTTGGAATATTGGAATTCTTGTTGAAGAAATCCCACAACTCGTTCACGCACTCGTTCAAGATTTGAGGGGTATGATTGACCCGATACTTCAATCCCAACCTTCCAAGAATGATTTTCGTGCCAAGAAACTCGAACTGGTAATTCCCTTCTTTGCATATCGCATTTTTCCATCCAGCCGAGTTTTTATCCGGTATCAGCATTGCGCTCTCCTTTTCTGCCTCTTCTCGTGGCAGATTTCTAATATCGATTACGAAACGAAAAATGTGTGCGAGTCCATTAATGTGGATATAGAGAATATAATCCCGACAGATTTACGTAGCAAATATTTTTCTGAATTGCAGCTCATCGGTCACAATGCATTTGTTTCAAGGGATAAGGATATGCCAGGCTGGGCATGATAATAGGTTCGTTTCCATCGGAATATACTACAGGAGCTTTGCGATTCGTAGCGCTTGACCTCCAATCGGTCTTTCTCATGGCTTATCGATCGTATTTTTTTCTTGCACGATAACATCATTCGTTTAAAATACGAATCTGTAATAAAAATCCTGCTGGAGTTATCATGAATCGCATCATTCTCACGGCATTCCTCTTGATTCTCTGCTGTATTTTGACGGCGCAAAGTCTCGAAATAACCGACTTCCGGCGCGTTGATAGCGACGTTTCCGCGCGCGTCACCGCACCGAAGATGGACAACTATGGCAAACCCATGGCGTTGCTAAAAATATCCACCGCCCTTACAGGTGTATCGGTGACCGGAACGGGTTTATGCGAGGTGGAAGCAAAGACTGGCGAACTGTGGGTGTATATCAGTGATGGCACCTTCAACATCAAGGTAGCGAAAGAGGGCTTCGAGAGGCTTGTTTATCCTCTTCCTGAAACTGCGATATCGGCTACGGTTTATCGCATGAAGCTCCGAGGCGACCGGATCGACAAGCTGACCGTGTCGTTCATCACGGAGCCGGACGACGCCGAGAAGTGGCTGGACGGCGATTTGCTCGGTACAGGCGACAGCTATACCGTTGCGCCGGGCGAACACAGGTTACAGGTCAAGATGCAAGGTTACAAATCCTATTCAACCACGATCATCGTCGATGAGAAGCATGTGCTTTTCCGGGATATCGTGCTGCCGACGGTAGAGCCGGTTCTGTTCACTGTCCGGAGCGTACCCCAAGGCGCTGGAATCACCATCGACAACGCGCCCTACGGTAACACCGACTGCCAGGTTCCGCTCTATCCGGGTACATACAGCCTTCGACTGAATCTCGCCGGTTACGAGCCGTGGGAGCAGGAGATTACCGTCACCGAATCCGGCGGCAACACGGTCATCGGCAATCTCGTCAAGGCGACCTCCACCCTGACGTTACGCATCAGTCCCTCCGACGCCGAAGTGCTGATCAACAACGTCATCGAAACCAAACGCACGCTGGAGAAGGGCCCGGGCGCTTACAAGATCGAGGTGAAGAAGGACGGCTATGAGCCGGAGACCCGCATGATAACCGTCGAAAAGGGAACACCCCGCACCGAAACCTTCCACCTCGAGCAGCAGACCGGACGACTCACCTTTACCGTGAAACCCATCGACGCGCAGATCACCCTCAGCAACGGCGACAAGTGGCAGGGCGGCAAGATCACGACCCTCCCCGTTAGCGACTACACCGCTACCGCCACATGCAGCGGCTACGAGCAGGCGCAGAAGACGTTTCGCATTACTCACAACGCCGTGACGAGGGTGGATGTGGTGATGGAGAAGCAGAAGGCTGGAGAGGTTGGTTCAGGTGCAGGTAAATCCAGCATCGAGATGGTCTATGTAAAAGGTGGCACCTTCCAGATGGGATCGGATAAAGGGAAGGATGACCAGAAACCAATGCATCGTGTCACTGTGTCATCTTTTAATATTGGAAAATACGAAGTGACGCAGAAGCAATGGATGGATGTAATGGGAGATAATCCATCTTATTGGAGAGGTTATGAAAAGCCGGTGGAGAAAATAACGTGGTATGATTGCATAAATTTCTGCAACCAACTAAGTCAGAATGAGGGATTGACGCCTGTATATAAAAGAACAGGTGATAGAATAACGATGAATATCGACGCAAATGGATACCGTCTTCCAACAGAAGCAGAATGGGAGTATGCGTCACGTGGAGGGAATAAAAGTAACGGCTATAAATTCTCAGGAAGCAACGTGCTTGATGATTATGGATGGTACAGTGGTAATAGCAATATGACTCATGAGATAGGAGGCAAGCAGTCGAATGAGCTTGGTATATATGATATGAGCGGAAATATTGCTGAATGGTGTTGGGATTGGTATGACAGCAAGTTTTTTCGAAAGGATGTAACAAGGGATCCAACTGGTCCCGTTACCGGTTTGTACCGAGTGAGTCGTGGCGGTCACTGGAACAACGATACAAGATATTGCGAAGTTTCGTTTCGCGATAGCGGTACACCGTCCACTTCCTATGCCGAAATCGGTTTCCGTGTTGTGCGAAATGCATCGAAGTAAGATTGTCCGAAGCAGGATTTACAGGACTAACAGGATGGAGAGAGTGCCGCTCGGAGATCGGCAGCTACGGTATTTGTAGCGCTCGACCTCCGGGCGAAC
Source organism: Cloacimonadales bacterium (SeqCode) (assembly GCA_963666875.2). Classification (GTDB taxonomy): domain Bacteria; phylum Cloacimonadota; class Cloacimonadia; order Cloacimonadales; family JAIOQZ01. The sequence continues at coordinate 44,695 of CAXXPU010000008.1, read as the reverse complement.
ATCCCTTGAGACGGGCAACCACAGGGGGATTGCCCCTACACCTGTAGCGTTTGATCTTTGGGCGAGCCTTTCTCTAATCATGCTAATCGTGGTAATCCTGTAAATCGTTACGGGGATTCAGGATGTTCACTCCGTGAAATCATGCAGATTCAGACAAGGTGAAGAGAGATGCAGGCAGGGGTGCCTGCGTACCAGGGGGGGAAGAAAGATGCAGCCAGGGATGGCTGCGCTCCAATCAATACGGCAAGCTGCGGACGGGGCGGAGGTAGGCTTTCATGCCGGGTTCGAGCGGGGTGCGGGTGTAATCGCTGTGGGACAGGTGCACCTGGATGATCTGGTGCATGGCGTCGGTGAATTCGAGCTTGACCATCGAGCCGGCGGTGAGTACGCGCTGCGTCTGCACCGGCAGGACGTCCCGGATTCCGTGTGGGTTGAGCAGCACTTCGATCTCGTAGGAACGTACAAGCATCCTCGACGACTTTTCCTTCGAATGACCATGGAAAATCTTCTGCGACTCGTCGAACCTGCCGTGGAAGACGTTGACATCTCCCAGGAACTGCATCACGAACTCGCTTGCGGGGTGGTGGAACACCTCGTCCGGCGATCCCACCTGCTCGATCCTGCCCTGGTTCATCACCACGATTCGATCCGATACCTCGAGCGCTTCCTCCTGATCGTGCGTCACGAAGATACTGGTCACGTGCAGCTTGTCGTGCAGATTCCGCAGCCAGCGACGCAGCTCCGCACGCACCTTCGCGTCCAGCGCGCCGAAAGGTTCGTCCAGCAGCAGCACTTCGGGCTGGATGGCCAGCGCCCTGGCCAGCGCGACACGCTGACGCTGCCCGCCGGAGAGCTGCGAGGGCATCCTCTTCGCCATCGATTCGAGCTGGATCAGCTTCAGGAGTTCATTCACGCGGTCGCGGATTTCCTGCTTCGAGGGGCGCTGCGATCGTTTCATCACGCGCAGTCCGAAGGCGATGTTCTCGAAGACGTTCATGTGCCGGAAGAGCGCGTAGTGCTGAAAGACGAACCCTACCTGACGCTGACTTGCCGGTTTCCCCGCGACATCAAATCCATTGAACAGGATGTGCGAATCGGCGTTTTCGTCCGGCAATTCGAGTCCCGCGACCAGTCGCAGAAGCGTAGTCTTGCCCGATCCGGACGGACCGAGCAGCGCGGTCAGTTCACCCTTTTCGAAGGTGATGGAGATGTCCTTCAGCGCCTGGAAGCGGTCGAAGGTTTTCGTGATATTGTTCAAAGTGATACTCATGCCAATTTCTCCTTCATTTTCCATTCGATGGACGATTTGAAGATGATCGTCACAAGCGCCAGCAGCGCCAGCAGGGAAGCCACGGCGAATGCGGCGGTGAACTGGTATTCGTTGTAGAGGATTTCGGTGTGCAGCGGCAGGGTGTTCGTCTCGCCGCGGATATGACCGGACACGATGGAAACGGCGCCGAACTCGCCCATGGCACGGGCGTTGCTCAGGATGACGCCATAGATCAGACCCCATTTGATGTTGGGCAGCGTAACGCGCCAGAATGTCTTCCAGCCGCCTGCGCCGAGGGTCAGCGCTGCTTGCTCTTCCTGGTTCCCCTGTTCAGTCATGAGCGGGATCAGCTCCCGCGCGATGTAGGGGAATGTAACGAACAGGGTGGCGATGACGATGCCGGGTACGGCGAAGATGATCTGAATGTTGTTGCGACCAAGCCAGGGACCGAGCCATCCGTGCGCGCCAAAGAGCAGCACGAAGACCAGACCTGATACCACCGGCGATACTGCGAAGGGGAGGTCGATCATCGTCACGACCAGGTTGCGACCCTTGAACCGGAATTTCGACAGCGACCACGCCGCCGCCAGTCCGAAAAGGATGTTCAGCGGCAACGAGATGCCGGCGACCAGCAGCGTCATGCGGATCGCGGCAAAGGCGTCTGTGTCCGATACGCTCTTCAGCCACACTGCCACGCCCTGGCGAAACGCTTCCCCGAACACCACGACCAGCGGCAGGATCAGGAACGCGCCCAGGAAACCGAGCGTCAAGAGGACGACCACGATATCGACGTAGAGCGGGGTGCGGATACCGGTGCGGATGCTTACTCGGTTCATGTCATACCTCCTTCAGCCGCTTGCCACTCCAGAATTGGAGCAGGTTGATCGAGAAGATCAGGACGAACGAAATCACGAGCATTCCGAGAGCGATGGCAGTAGCACCTGTGTAATCGTATTGTTCCAGCCGTGTGATGATGAGTAGCGATGTGATCTCGGTCTTCATGGGCATGTTGCCGGCGATGAAAACCACCGAGCCGTATTCGCCCAGCGAGCGTGCCAGCGCCATGGTAAAGCCGGTCAGGAGCGACGGCATGATCATGGGCAGCATGACGCTGCGGAACGTCCTCCAGCGGCTCGCGCCGAGGCTCAGCGACGCTTCTTCTACTTCCTGGTCGAGTTCCTCCAGCGCCGGCTGCACCGTGCGCACCACGAAGGGCAGTCCGATGAAAATCATGGCGATGGTGATGCCGATGGGGGTGAAGGCGACCTTGATTCCCGCTTCGAGAAGTGGCTTGCCGATCCACCCGGTGGGCGCGTAGATCGCGGTGAGTGCGATGCCGCTGACAGCCGTGGGCATGGCGAAGGGAAGATCGATGACCGCGTCGATGATGCGTTTGCCCGGGAAGCGCACCCGCACCAGGAACCACGCGATGACAATACCGAAGAAGGCGTTGACCAGTGCGGCGACGAGCGCCGTACCGAAGGTCAGCTTGAAGGAAGCGATCACCCGTGCGTCGGTCAGTGTGTCCCACAGCCCGGACCATCCGATGCTGCTGCTCTTTACAGCCAGCGCGGAGAGGGGCAATAGAACGATCAGTCCGAGATACAACAGTGTGTAGCCGAGGCTGAGGCCGAAACCGGGCAGGATGTTCCTTCGGCTCATGATATTACCTCTTCGCGTCCTGATTCAGGTAGATTTGATCGAAAACTCCGCCGTCGGAGAAGTGCGTCTCCTGCGCCGTGTGCCAGCCACCGAAAATCTGATCGACCGAGAAGGTTTCCACGTAGCGGAGGCGGCTGTTGTCAATCGGATCGGCATATTCCGGGCGATAGGGACGGTAGTAATGCTTGGCTGCGATCCGCTGTCCGACCGGCGAATAAAGGTATTCCAGATATGCTTGCGCGAGTTCGCGGGTACCATGCTCGTCAGCGTTTTTATCCATCAGCGCGACCGGTGGTTCGGCCAGGATGCTGATCGACGGGATAACGATCTCGTACTCGTCCGGGTCGAATTCGTTGATAGCCAGATACGCCTCGTTTTCCCAAGTCAGCAGGACGTCGCCGATCCCGCGCTGGATAAATGTCGTTGTCGAGCCGCGCGCGCCGGTATCGAGAACCGGAACGTGCCGGAATAATTCGGTGACACATTCGCGCGCCTTCTGTTGCGCAGCATTTTGTTCATCTATGTAGAACGGATTGTCAAGCTTGATGAAGTCGCCCAATTCGCGCTGGAGGAAATAACCCCACGCAGCGAGGTAGTTCCAGCGTGCGCCGCCGGAGGTCTTCGGATTGGGCGTGATCACTTCGACGCCTTCCTTCAGGAGGTCGTCCCAGTCGAGTATCTGCTTCGGATTGCCTTTTCGCACAAGGAATACGACGGTCGAAGTATAGGGGCAGGAGCGATTGGGAAGCCGAGTCTGCCAGTCTTCGGGGAGCAGACCGGTCTTTTCGCTGATGGCGTCGATATCGTACGACAGCGCGAGAGTAACCACATCCGCCGGAAGACCATCAATCACGCTGCGGGCCTGTTTTCCTGCGCCGCCGTGCGACTGCTTGATGCTGGCTTTCTGCCCGGTCTCTTTTTCCCAGTACGATGTGAATGCCTCGTTGAATTCCTGATAGAACTCGCGCGTGGGATCGTAGGAGACGTTCAACAGCTCCAGACGACCGAACTTCGTTCCCTTACACGACGTCATCATGACGCATACGAATGCGCAAACAATTAACATTGATCTTGAGATTTTCATACTCACCTCTTTTAATCACGACCTTATCGGTGTATGTAATGATCCAAAAAAATTTACACCCTGTTATCGGCAGGACAATAGGAATCCTTTAATTCTTCTTCGTTGACCGGATCGAATCCCGCGAGATCCTGTATAGTGACGCGATCCAGCATGTGTGCGATGTGGTTTCGAATATCAAGAAACAGCCTTCTGAAGCGGCAGGATTCTTCCTGTGTGCATTTCTCATACTCGCAGCTCGAGACGCATGAGATGGGGGCGAGCATGCTATCGTAGAATCGGACGACCTTCCCGATGGTTAGTTCGGCGGGATCGACGAGAAGGTGATATCCGCCATCGCGTCCCGGAATACCTTTGACCCATCCCGCGTCTTTGAGGTCGAGCATAATGTGCTCCAGGAAGCGTTTTGGGATATCGTTCACCTCGGCGATGTGCCGGATGGAGAAGAGTTTTCCCGGCTCGATGGCCAAGAAAACCAGCGCTCTGAGAGCATAATCAGTCTTTTTCGATATCTTCATTACATCATCCTGAATACGATCAGTATATCAATAATCGAGAAAACAACCATCCACGGCACATCTGTCAAGTTTTATCGCAGCACGGGATGTAACAAATCGGCTGATTAAGCGCTATAGTATCGAGAAATAATCGTTGACAGTATAAGGGTTCTCCAGCCTTTATAAACGAAATGGAATCAGGAGTCGTATTCATGACCAGACGCGTATTTATCGCAGCAATCGTACTTGTTCTCGCCGGCTTGACCGCAGGATGCGGCAACTGGATGTACAATTCGCCTACTCCGCAGCTTCACGTACAGGTAATCGACGGGAAGCAGGGCAATAACTACAATCCCGAGTTGGACGATATCGAGGTTTATTTCAACGAGAAGCTCATCGGTGTCACGGAACAGGGCGGCTATCTGAAGCTGCTCGACGCACGCGACGAGATGGGTGACGATTATATGGAAGTGCTTGCCGGCGATATGATCGAGCTGAAAAAGGGCGATTATTACGCCTTCAAGCGGATCACCGAGCAGGATATCGAGAAGGCCAGAAAATACAGGAAAATCGACTTTGATAACATCGAAGTGTTCGATAATGAGGATGCAGCAAACTTCATCCGCATCTTCATCGTGGAAAACTACACCGGAATAACATTCTTTTACCCGCAGCCATGATACGTATATCGTGGATCGTTCCGGCACTCGTTGCGATTTTACTGTTCATCGCGTCCTGCGATTCCAGCTCAGGAACGGGCGTGGGTGGATCCGGTTTCTTGTATCGAATCGAGACTCTGCCCGTCGATGGAATCACCTACCGCGCAAAAGTCGATGACGGTTACCTATTCACGATGAACGACGAGTATGGCCTGATGGTTTTCGATGTCCAGCTATCCAGCTATCCCAACCTCCTGGGCTACTACTCGAATGTTGCGTCCGATTTCGTCGTATCGGGTGACTATGCTTACATCGCTGGCGATGGCTTCGAGATCGTCGATCTGACCAGGCTCGCCGACATCGAGCAAGTGACGCATTATCACGGTATAAACGCCACGGACGTAATTGTGCGCGGTGACTACGCGTATGTTTCCGACGCGAACTACGGTTTGAGGATTCTGGATATCAGTACACCGTACTACATTTTCGAGGTGGGTAGTTACTTCTGGGGATTCGAAACCACCGAGATCGCGATGAAGTGGCCGTATGTTCTGGGTATCTATGATTCGGGGATGTGGATCATGCGGGTCGATGATCCGGATCATATAAGCCTGGTGGCAGACTATGGCATTTTCGATTCGAACGCGCTGGATATTTATGGCGATTATGCATATATAGCCGGTGAGTCGCTCGTAACGGTGCTGAATATCAGTGATATCGACGAGCCGCGAGAGATTGGATACTACAGCCTCTTCTCGCCGTCGTACGATGTGATCGCAACATCGTCGAAGCTGTTTGTCGCCGCCGGCATGAATGGTGTCATAGCGCTGGATGTTTCAACCCCATCGGCGCCGGCGCTGATCGATTCGTATTACACGGGAAATAACGCCTGGTCTCTCGACATTGAATTTGACATAATCTATGTCGCATGTGATTTTGGGATTGAAGTATTGCGAATTGGCTATTAAGTAATATATTATTGTCATAATTTGTATTTGGTGCCGGTCGGGAAACGGAGAACCAATGGTCGATCTATCGAATTGCAATGTCTTGATCGTCGAAGACAGCGAATCCATTGTCGAACTGCTTCAGGAAATCTTCGAGGCACGAACCGACTATCATGTTCTGATTGCGCATGACGGACAGGAAGCACTGAATCGAATCGGCGAAGAAGAGGTCGATTTGATTCTGCTGGACATCATGATGCCTGTCATGGATGGTTTCGAGGTTGCGAAACGACTGAAATCCAATCCCATGTACCAGCACATTCCGATCATCTTCATGACCGGTATTGCAGATGAGAATTTCATGGTTAAGGCCTTCTCGCTGGGCGGCATCGACTACGTGACCAAGCCGATGAATACGCGCGTCATGCTGGAGCGTGTCCGGGCGCAACTCACTCTCAAGCGTACGCAGGACGAACTGAAGTACAAGAACCTGCTGCTGAAGGACCGCGAGATGCATCTCTCCGCGCTGGTCGAGGAGAAGACCCGCAAGAACCAGCAGATCACAATGGCGATGGTCTCCGCGCTGGAGAACGCCAACCACTACAACGACATGGACACCGGCAACCACATCCGTCGCGTGAGTCGATATTCCTCGCTTCTTGCAAAGGAATATGGCTGTGATCACGATTTCGTCACCCGTATCGAGCACTACGCCTCGCTGCACGATGTCGGTAAGGTCGGTATTCCCGATCATATCCTGAAGAAACCGGGGCCGCTTACGAGAGAAGAATTCCGCGTCATCGAGCAGCATGTGGTCTATGGCTTCGAAATGCTCAATACGCCGGCGGTCGATGACATGGCGAAAAACATCGTCCTTTATCACCACGAACGATGGGACGGCTCCGGCTACATCAAGAAGCTCATGGGTGAAGAAATTCCGCTGGAAGCGCGCATCGTCACGCTGGCGGACGTCTATGACGCCCTCTCATTCAAGCGGGTTTACAAGGACGCGTTCAACGAACCGGAGATCGACGATTATTTCCATTGCAGCTCGGGATGCCACTTCGATCCTACGCTGGTGGAGCTTTTCTTCGATGTGAAATCCGATCTGATTACCATCAAGGAGAACCTGATCTGATTCCCTCCAAGAAAGATCTTCGACCCATCCTCAAGAAGACCGGTCAGGCGATTGCCGACTATCACCTGATCGCCGATGGCGATCGCATCGTCGTAGGGATATCCGGCGGCAAGGATTCCTGGGCGCTGCTCTGCGCACTGGTCGCGCTTCAGAGGAAAGCGCCGGTCGATTTCGAGCTGCGCGCCGTGAAAGTCGATTATCCGCACCTGGAAGAGGACAACCGAACGATTGCCGAAGCCTGCCGCACAATTATTCCCGATTTCGATCTGATCGAGACCGACATCGAAGAAATCATCACTCAAAATATCAACGACAAATCACACTGCGCCTTCTGTGCCCGTCTTCGGAGGGGCTTTCTCACCACGTACGCCGTTAAAAACGGATTCAACAAGATCGCACTCGGACATCACCGCGATGATTTCAACGAGACACTGCTGATGAACCTATTCTTCTCCGGAACCATGGCGAGTATGCCGGTGAAGTATATGGTCGAACGGCAACTCGTCGAAGTGATTCGGCCACTCGCGCTGACCGCGGAAGATGAAATCAAGAGCTTCATCGAGAAATCCGGGTTACCTGTCATTCACAACCGCTGTCGATTTGCGGACGAGAATCAGCGCGCTCAGATGAAGACGTTGCTTGAGATGCTTTCGGAGACTTATCCCGAGATCAGAAACAGTCTCATGGCGGCACAGACGAACGTCGTTCAATCGCACCTGCCCATTATTCCTAAAAAGTAACGAGAATCAACTTCCGAATGTCCGAGCGGCTTTCTCCGATAGATTTACTTACACTGATGTCAAGCGTTGTAAGGGAATGCCAAGCTTTGGGGATTCGAATTTGCATGCGAATTTACAGGAGTCCACGCGCTGCGAAGCGGCGACACCGAGCGTTATGAGAAATCGATGGACAAACGAATACCGGACGTACAGTATATCTGCAAATGTTCGCAACAGGAGGAAACGATGACCGTTCTTGAAGCAATACACAATCGTAAAGCATACCGGAAACTCGAGAGGATCGATATCGGCGATGAACTGATCGAGCAACTGGCTGAAGCGGCACAGCTTGCGCCGTCGTGTTTCAACAAACAGCCCTGGAAATACGTTTTCGTCAAAGATGCAAAGCAACTGGAGGAGCTGAAAGATGCATACTCCGCTGGAAACGAATGGTGCTACGACGCGTCGATGGTTATCGCGGTGTTCAGCAGAAAAGAAGACGACTGCGTGATACGCGATCGCGAGTATTACCTCTTTGATACCGGGATCAGCGCGGGATTCCTGATGCTCAGAGCGACCGAGCTTGGGTATGTCGCCCATCCAATCGCGGGATACAGTCCTAAGAAGGTTCGGAATGCCCTTGGAATCCCCGAAATCTACGATGTTGTAACCCTGATCTGTGTCGGGAAGAAGGTGGATTTGTCTCACGATCCCGAAGTGCGGGAACAGGAGGAGACACGAGCGCCTCGAAAGGATTTTCGAGAATTCGTTTTTGTTGACAGGTATGGTCAAGGCGTGTGATATGCTCTTGAAAACGAATCAGGAGTTTTTTGGTGAAATACAATTTCGATGAGATGATCGAGCGTCGCGATACCGCGTCGATCAAGTGGGATTTCGCAGACGTGTTTGTCGGTGCAGGCGACGCGTTACCGATGTGGGTCGCGGATATGGACTTCAAGTGTCCGCAACCGGTGATCGATGCGCTGATCGAACGCTCGAAGCATGGCGTTTTCGGCTATTCAGGCCATACAGAAGCCTTTTACAACGCGATTATCAACTGGCTGAAACGCCGCCACGGCTGGCAGATCGAAAAGGAATGGATCTGCACCACGCCGGGCGTTGTTCCCGCGCTGGCATTCAGCGTCATGGCATACACGAAGCCGGGCGACAGAGTCTTGATCCAGACGCCAGTCTATCATCCGTTTTTCGATGCGATCGAGCTGAACGACCGCATCCTGGTCGGGAATCCGCTGACTAACCGGGACGGCAGGTACTACATGGATTTTGACGATCTGGAGACGAAGTTTCGGGAGGGTGTCGCGATGGCGATCCTCTGCCATCCGCACAACCCGGTCGGCCGCGTGTGGAACCAGGACGAGCTGCGTCGTTTCGGCGATCTATGCCTGCAATACAACGTTACGATGATCTCCGACGACATCCATTCGGACATCATCTACAAGCCGAATCGATACACGCCGCTGGCGACACTCGGCGATGATTATCGAAACAACACTGTCACCTGTTTCGCTCCGAGCAAGACGTTCAATCTTGCGGGACTGACCGCGTCGTTCATCATCATACCGGACAAACAGATGCGCGAGAAGTTCGTGGAAGTGCTCTTTCGAACCGGCGTCTATATCGGAAATCTGTATGGCGCGATCGGCTTGGAGAAGGCGTACGATGAGGGAGAGGAGTGGCTGGAACAGCTTCTCGACTACCTTCAGGCTAATCTCGATTTCCTGCGGGATTATCTTGCCGAAAACCTTCCGCAGATCGAGATGATCAAACCGGAGGGAACCTATCTTGTCTGGCTGGACTGCCGTGCACTGGGACTGTCGGACGACAACCTGAAAGCGCTTTGGTTCGAGAAGGCGAAAGTCGCACCGGATCCGGGAACGAAATTCGGCAACGATGGCAGCGGTTTCATGCGAATCAATATCGCGTGTCCGAAAAAGGTGCTCGAAACAGCGCTGGACAGATTCAAACAGACTGTCGGGGAATTGAAGCATGAATGATGTATTGAAAGAGTTGCAGGTCGTATTTCAGCAAATCGATGTGGGGTGGACAAGAAAGCTGGTCGTCAGCGTTCTGATCATCCTGATGCTGACGGTGGTCCGGCTTATGGTCAGTCACCTGTTACTTTCCAGGATTTCCGATATCAAATTGCGCTACCGCTGGCGAAAGACGATATCCTACGTCACGGTCTTCATCGGGCTGATCCTGATCGGAAGGCAGTGGTTTGCGGGCATGCAGTCACTGGCGACCTTCTTCGGTCTGCTCTCCGCTGGTGTGGCGATTGCGCTGAAGGACTTTCTGGTAAACCTCGCCGGCTGGATTTTCATTATCAGCAGGCAGCCATTCAAGGTCGGTGATCGCATTCAGATCGGCGATTTTGCCGGCGATGTGATCGATCAAGCGCCGTTCATGTTCACCATTCTCGAGATCGGAAACTGGGTACATGCCGACCAGAGCACAGGTCGTATGATCAACGTCCCCAACGGTATGGTGTTTCAGTACCCTCTATCGAACTACCAGAAGGGTTTCGATTACATCTGGAACGAGATTCCCATCCTGATCACCTTCGAGAGTAACTGGAAGAAGGCGAAGAAGATTCTGACCGATATCGTGATGGAGCACTCGAAGGATATCAGCAAGGACGTCGCCAAACAGATACAGGCAGCCTCCAAGAAATACATGATATTCTACCGCAACCTCACGCCGATCGTCTATACTTCCGTCGAAGACAGCGGCGTGATGCTGACCATGCGTTATCTGTGCAAGGTCAGAAGCAGAAGAGGTACGACGGAAAAGCTGTGGGAGAACGTGCTGGATGAATTCGCCAAGTGTACGGATATCGATCTCGCCTATCCCACCACGCGTTTTTACAACAATATTTCCGAGGGCAAACCGGGAGCCAAGGCTTCACCGGATGTGAAAATCGAGCTTCCACCCGCGCCCGGTACCGATGAATGATCCCGACTGATCTGCTGCACATCTACCTGATCGTCCTGCCGTCGGTGTTCCTCGCCGGGATCGTCGATTCCATCGCCGGAGGCGGCGGATTACTGACCGTTCCCGCATACATGGCTGCTGGACTGCCACCACACTACGTACTCGGCACCAACAAATTCTCGTCCTCGTTCGGGACGCTCATTTCCACACTCCGCTACCTGAAGCATGGCATGATCGATGTCCGAATCGCGCTTTTCAGCGCCGTGTTCGCACTCATCGGATCGTTCGCAGGTTCGCGCACGGTGCTGATCCTCGACCCGGGATTTCTGCGCTATATCCTGCTGGTAATGCTTCCAGTGGTGACAGTGCTATACCTGATGAACCGCAAACTCGGGCATGAAAACCACTCCGGAACCATCACCCGCAAGCGTCGCATCCTTCTCGCCATCCTGGCGGGTTTCATCGTGGGCTTCTACGACGGCTTCTTCGGGCCCGGCACCGGTTCGTTCCTGATCCTCTTCTACACCGTGATGCTAAAGTACGACTTCATCACCGCCAACGCCAACACCAAGGTCGTGAATCTCTCGTCCAACGTCGCCGCGCTGATCTCGTTCCTTATCGCGGGGAAGGTGTTGTTCTATGTCGGATTGCCGGCGGTATTCGTGGGGATACTGGGAAACGTGGTCGGTTCCAGCTTCGTGATCAGGAAGGGCGGAAAAATTATTCGTCCCGTGTTCATCGCGGTGCTGGTCTTGCTGTTTATCAAGATCGCGTGGGATACGATGTACAATGGATAACAGGGGAGATCAGGGATTCAGGAGCTTGACGATCTCCTGCGGAGAGTATCTGTATTCCTCATTGCAGAAGTGACATTGCGCGATCACCGGTTCATCCTTTTCGATCAAGTCGTCGAGTTCTTTTCTGCCCAGCATTCTGAGTGCGCCAAGATATTTATCTCGGTTACAACCGCAATAGTATCGCACCGCCACGCTGTCCATGAACTGCGGCTCCATGCCTTTCATGATGAATTCATCGATAATCCGCTCCACGTTGAGACCCATATCGAGCACATCGGTGAAGTTGGGGAAGCGATTCAGGTTTTGCTCCAGATGATCGACAATCTCTTCCTCCGCGTCCGGCAAGAGCTGCACGGTAAAACCTCCGGCGCGCCGCACGGAACCGTTCGTATCGAGCAGGACGCCGAGCCCCACTGCCGTTCGTACCTGCTCGCTCTGAAGGAAGAAGTATGCCAGGTCGTCGCCGATCTCGCCGCTGATGAGTTCCACTTCGCCGCTGTAGGAGCGTTCCATGCCGATATCGCGGATCACGCGCAGGGTACCGTTTCCAATAGCACCAGCAACGTTGACGCCGCGTCTCGTTGGCGAGAGGTTCACGTTCGGAGTATGGACATAGCCCTTGACATCGCCGTTTCTGCCTGCGATTGCCAGTGCGCCGCCCAACGGGCCGTCACCGTCCACACGCAGCGTGACCGAGTCCGTTTCGCCCTTGAGGTCGATTCCCAGCATGACCGCGGCGGAGAGAATGCGTCCGAAGAACACGCTCGCCGTGATCGAGAGCTTGTGAATCTCGCATGCCCGGCGTACCGTATCGGTGGCATCGACCGCGAAAAACCGCACCTGCTTCTTTTTATCTATTCCACGAACTGCTTTATCCATAGTCAGATCAGCTCCTTTCGGTCATGGAATGGTTTGGGATGATTTCTGTAAAGGAATAAGAATGAGAAAAGCGCGCAAAAATAGCGAGAAAATCTATTGACAGAAAAACACCCCTTAATAGAAATGTTCCCACGTTGAACGCAACGCGGGGGCGTAGTTCAGTTGGTTAGAACGCCTGCCTGTCACGCAGGAGGTCGCGAGTTCGAGTCCCGTCGCTCCCGCCACTTTTCTTATTGGCGCAGGAGGTCGACCTCCCGATAGATCGGGAGGAAGTCCCGTCGCTTCGGAGAGAGTATGTGTTCAATGACTACGCGGGGGCGTAGTTCAGTTGGTTAGAACGCCTGCCTGTCACGCAGGAGGTCGCGAGTTCGAGTCCCGTCGCTCCCGCCATTTTTTTGGCCAAATGTCGAAAATAAAGCGTTCTTAATCTTCCCTGTCGAAGCTTTTAGTGCAGGAGGTCGTCCCGATTCCATCGGGAAGTCCCGTCGCTCCCGCCATTTTCATTTCTGGCGCAGGAGGTCGTCCCGATTCCATCGGGAAGTCCTGTAACTCACGCCACTTTTTTTACCCAGATGTCGAAAATCAAGCGTACTTAATCTTCTCCATCGTAGCCTGCCACGCAAGAGGTCGTTCTCCTGATCTATCGGGAGGAACTTTCGAGAAATCAAGGCCGTTACCTCAGGGTTTTCGTAATGTTCTTCACATATATTCTATATTCACAAAGTCGCGATCAGTACTATATTGGCTCTTGTAGGGATCTCCAAACTCGTTTGCAGCGACATAATTCTGGCTGGAGTCGTTCAACGAAATCCGGAATTCCGTGGGTGATCGTCTATTTCGAAGAAAACGAAACGAAGTCGCAAGCGATCAAACGAGAATATACTATCAAGCGGATGAAGTCGAGGAAGTATATTGAGGACCTCATCGGGAAGTAAGTGCACACAGGAGGTCGTCCCGATTCCATCGGGAAGTCCCGTCGCTCCCGCCACTTTTTTTTGCCCAAATGTCGAGAATCAAGCGTTTTTAATCATTTCCGTCGAAGCCTGCTCACTGAATGTTGTCTCAATGAAATCAAGTAGTTGCGTCGTTCTCTCCAATGATATTCCCGAGTCCTGGAAGGACGATATATGTTAGCCCAGTTCGTAAGAGCTGGGTCATTACCAGTCAATCTACATATAATACCCCATATCCACGACCATACTCCCCGATTAATGCCCTTATCGCACGACTATAGTCCCGAATATCGGGGTATTTTCTACAATCCTTCCGTCTTGAGTAGGTTTCCGGACGGGCTGTAGTACTCTTTTTTCGTTGGTTTACCGTCGGTGAAGTACTGGACGGTTCTGGAGCCGTCGGCCCGGATTTCTTCTTCTTTGATCTTGTTCTTGTCTTCGTCATAGTGGCGGATGGTGGAGAGGTTGCCGCTTCGGTCGTAGATTTCGGTGCGGATCATGTCGCCGTCTTTGTTGAAGAAGCTGACCTTGTCGAGATTGCCGTTGCGGTCATAGACTTCTTTTTTCGCGAGGTCGTTGCCCTCGAAGTGCTCGATGGTTTTTCTGCCAGTGCGCGCGTAGTACTCGTTCAGCTTGAGTCTGCCCCTTTTATCGTACTCGGTAACGCGGTGCAGGGTACTGTCCGGCTTGTAGAATTCCCGGCGGCATTCCTTCTCGTTCTGGTCGAAGAAGACCTTCTCTGTTCGGACGCTGTCTTCATTGAACAGCTCGACCATCTCGACGGATTTATCCGGTCTGAAGTGCTCGATCTGGATCGGGCAATCGGAAGGGAATCTCTCGATCCTCGTCATGACGCCGTTCTGGTCGAAGTAGGAGATCGATTCGACAACTTCCGGGCTACAGAACCACACGATGTGATCCAGCTTGCCGTCCTTGAAGAATTCGCGGGAGTCGATTTCCTTGTCGGGACCTTCCCATTCCTTGCTCTGGATCACGCCATTTGTGTCATGGTAGGTTCGGTAGAGGTTCCCGTCCTGAAGCAGGGCTTCGGTCTGACGCAAAATGCCGGAAGCGTCGAAGAATTCGGTCTTGTACTTCAGGTTTTCTTCGCTCGTATAACGAATGCCGGACTGGTAGTCGGTGTGAATCGTCTTCCCTCCGAACTGGTTGTTTTGCTCGATGGTTTTCGTGGATTTTGCCTGCAACTGCATCCCACAGATCAGTAGAATAACCAGAGAAAGAATCGTATAGCGTGACGTGAGCATTCGTTCAACCTCCGAATCGATGTTCGATCATCAGATTCAACTCATCGCCATCGGGTCGATTTTGTCAACGAATACATATTACAGACATTCAACCTTCTATTTTCTGTTGACTTCTGGATTCGGCTCTATAAGAAAGGCAGCATGTTCATCCAGCCTCGAAACAAAATGATGATATTTCACGAAAAGGGTTGACAGGAAATACGCCTAACCAATTCCTTACCTTCAAGTTGTGATTTAGAAAAAACGGAGGAACCCAATGCCGAATCATAAGTCATGTGAGAAACGGTTGCGTCAGGATCAAAAACGCGCAGCACGTAATCACTACGTAAAGAACACGATCAGAACGCTGTCGAAGAAAATGCACAGTGAAATTAGCCTTGAAGAGAAGAAAGAACTGATGAGTGATCTCTTCTCCAAGCTCGATAAAGCCGCGAAGCACAATACGATTCACAAACGCACCGCGTCTCGTCGTAAAGCACGCATCGCCAAGTATTTCAACAAGGTAGTGGCGGAACAGCAGGAAGACAAATCCGAATAGCGATCCTCGGTCGTTGAAAATACTACATTTTTAAAACTGGCAGGCACCTGAACGCCTGCCGTTTTTTTCTGAAGGAAGGGACGATTCATGTTAGGAATGTTCAAATCATTGAAGAAGCGGCTTGCCAAGACGCAAAACCAGTTCGTCGGCAAGATCGCTGAAACGATACGGATGCGCGGCAAGGTTGACGAAGAGCTGATGGAAGAATTGGAGGAAGTTCTGATTCAGGCTGATGTTGGCGTCGATCTGAGTATGGAAGTCATTGAAAAACTGCGCGAATATATAAGATTGCACAAGGAAAAGGATCCGGCGGAGGTGGAGCGCGTTCTCATCCGCATCATCAGCGAAATCCTGATCGAAGAATACGAAAACGAGTCCGTCGAGCATCCCATGACGGGTATCAAACCCTACGTGATCCTGTTCGTCGGGGTGAATGGCGTGGGCAAGACCACCACCATCGGCAAGCTCGCCTCGCGCTACCGCAATGAGGGCAAGAAAGTCATGCTCATCGCCGGCGATACGTTTCGCGCTGCTGCGATCGAGCAGCTCGGAATCTGGGCGGATCGCGCCAAAGTCGAGATCGTCAGGAGCGAGCAGGGCGCCGATCCGTCGTCGATCGTCTATGACGGACTGGTGGCTGCCAAGACGCGCGGCATCGACGTTGTTTTGATCGACACGGCCGGCAGGCAGCACACGAAGATCAATCTCATGAGCGAACTGGGCAAGATCGACCGCACCATCAAGAAGGTGATTCCCGACGCGCCGCATGAATCGATCCTGGTCGTCGATGCGACTACCGGACAGAACGCAATCACGCAGGCGCGGCAGTTCAATCAGGCGACTACGCTCAGCGGCCTGACGCTGACCAAGCTCGACGGTACCGCAAAGGGCGGCATCGTACTCGGTATCAAGCACGAGCTGGATATTCCGGTGCGATTCATCGGCGTGGGCGAGCAGATTGATGATCTCCGCGATTTCGATGCGCAGGAGTTTTCTCAAGCGCTCTTCGGTGATAAAGAAGATTAAGCTTTACAAAACCGCACAATATTTCATCATTCAAACCAGATCATACTTCCGAACGCGTCACGAAGTGACTCTTCCGAATGTTTGATTTTTCTGTAGGGGCAGGTCTCTGTGCCTGCCCGTCTCTACTGTCGGTGATCAATCCGGTATTTTGAAATCAAACATTCGGAAGACCTCCCTTCGGTCGGACATTCGGAAGTTTGATTTCGAGCGGCGTAAAAAAAGGTGGAATGATGAGAAAGACGATTACGATTCTATTACTTGTTTATCTGGTCGCGCTTGGCGGTCAGAGCGACTACGAGTCGTGGAAACAGCAGCAGTCTCAACAGATCGAGAGCTATATCAGCGAGCAGGACGCCGCGTTCGTGTCGTTTCTGGAAAAGGACTGGATCGGATTCCAGGCAGCCATCGGCAAGAAGCGCTTCGAAGAGCCGAAACCGGAGACGCCGCCCGTGGTGGAATCCTCGCCGGAACCGGAATTCATCGACACGAGTAAAGTGCGATCGATCCCCTTGCCGGAGCTGAAGCAGGAAGTCAAGCCAGTCGCGCTGGTTCCTGTGGAGGATCCGTCCGGCAATGTCTCGATGCGGTCTTTCACTGATGCCGGAGATGTTCCGGAGCCGGAAGACGATATTCTGACCATCGATTTCTACGACGTTACCACAAAGATACGCTACGGTGAGGATCAGGACGCCGCGCCGCTGGCATCCATCGACAAGGACGCCATCGCCGATTTCTGGCAGCAGACAGCTTCCGCAGATACGGACAAGACGCTGACCGACCTCATGAGCCTGAAAGAGTCGCTGAAGATGAACGACTGGGCGTACATTATATACCTGAAATCCCTGGCAAATCTTCGCTATCCCGAATCGACCGGCAGCGCGAACCTTATCATGTGGTACTATCTGGTCAAGTCAGGCTATAATATCAAGGTTGGCTACGACAAGTCCGGCGTGTTTCTGCTTATCTCCGGTAAACAGGTCATCTACGGTTATCCGTACGTGGATGTCGATGGCGTGACCTACTACGCCGTGACGTTCTCCGACCATTCGCCCGAAGAAATCTACACCTATCAGGGTGAGTATCCGGACGCGGTCAATCCGATCGACCTCACGCTGGATTGCGCGCCCGAGTTCAGCGACGAGATGAGAAATCGTACGCTGAAATTCACCTACCAGAGCAAAGAATACGAGATTCCGGTGGAGTACAGCCTCTCCGCTGTTACGTTCTACAAAGATTACCCCGCGACCGATCTGGACGTCTATTTCGAGACGCCGTTGAGCGTGGAATCGGAGGTGACGCTGACCGAAAAGCTCAAGCCGCTGCTCGAGGGCCGGAGCGAGGCCGAAGCGCTCAACATCCTCTTGCGTTTCGTTCAGACCGCCTTTGAATACAAGACCGATCAGGATCAGTTCGGCGGCGAGAAGAGCTTCTTCCCGGACGAGGCGATCCACTACCCGTACTGCGATTGCGAGGATCGATCGATTCTGTTTGCGCGGCTGGTTCGGAACCTCCTGGGCAGGAAGGTGATCGGACTGAAGTATCCCGGTCACATCGCCACGGCGGTCAGGCTGGAAGCCGATATCGAGGGCGACGCGGTCGTGTATCAGGACACGAAATATCTGATCTGCGACCCGACCTACATCAACGCCAATATCGGCACCGCCATGCCCGATTACCGCGAAATAAATCCGGAAGTCATCCCGCTTCACTGATATGACGACGATCCGCTGCGATTTCCGTGAAGATCCCATCGCCAAAGCGATCGAGCTGTACCTGAACACCGATACCGTGCTGGTGTTCATGGATCGCGACAGCCTGATGCGCGCGCAGAAGATTGTGCAGAAGGAAGCCCCATTCGGAACGCTGCGACTCCTGACCATGGATCAACTGAAAAGGCAGTGTCGGAAGTCGCTACTGCCGGTTTTGCGACGCGATCTGCGTCCGTTCGTACTCTACAATGTCCTCACCGATGACGATAAATCCGCGCTCAATATCTCTTCCTTTCGCACCGCGAAGACTTTCATCGCAAAGTTCTTCCGGCTCATGGAGGAATGGCAGGAGTACCGACTGCCGCTGGAAATCGACTGGGACGCGTTGTATGAAAACCGGCTCTCCGGCGATACCGCGCTATGGCAGCAGGAGACCTGGAACCGGCTGCTCGCGATCCGTCAATCACACGCGGAATATCTGAAAAGGCGACAACTCACCGACACGATTTTTCCCGCGCCGATACAAAAACCGCACGATCTGAAGGATTACGCGCGCGTTGTGGTGGTCAATCCGTTTCACCTGACCACGAATGAGAACGATATTCTGAACCTGTTCGACGAGTGCGACATTGTTCGAAGAACCGATCTGGGCTGGATGAAAGACGAATCGATCGGATTCGACACGCTTCATGAGGCGATCACGGTCGATGTCCGGGTGATCGAGCGCACAGACGAGGTCTCGCTGAATCTATCGCTTGCCCATTGCCTCGAAGAGGGCGAGGCGTTGGTCGTCGATAACGGCGACGATCCCTTCTACCGGCTGTTCGACGCAGATTTGCTGTCCATGGATGTCCGGGTGTCGCTCGATCCGGCTGTTCAATTTCTCTCGATCCTGCGGGATATCCTTATTAACATCGAGAAGCGCGATGATGTACAACTTTTTCCGGCTCACATACTCATTCGCGCGCTGGAGTGCGGGATGTTCAGCACCCGGTATTGCGCAGATAACTTCCACGAGGATCTACTGCGCCGCGTCAAGAAGGAGAAAATCCGCTCGCTGCCCATCGATTTGAACAATATGAACGGCGTGAAGAAGGAGTTTCATTCCGATCTGCGCGCGATCCTCTCGATGTCCGGCATCCACGACTTGAGCGATTTCATCACCGGATTGTCGTTATTCATCGCGGATCATTCGAGCGAGCGGGTACTGCGCATCATGCTGGACACCGTTTCCACCATGCGCAGGATCGAGATCGACCTGAAGGGCGTACAACTCCTCGATGCCTTTCTGGTGACGCTGGAATCGAGGACGATCCACCTGCCGCGCGGAAAAGGGAAATCGTCGCTCGTCCGGCTGGACGACACCGACAGCCTCGAACCGGGTGCAAACGTCATCTTCATGAATATCCAGGAAGGCGCGCTACCCATGCAACACCACTCCGATTTTCTCTTTACCGATAGGCAGCGAAAAGTCCTCGGACTGCCGGACTCCGAGCATCGGCGCAGGCACGACCTCTACCGGTTTATTGCGCTATGTCTGTCCGGTGGAAAGGTGACGCTGCTCTATCGAACCGACAAAGACGCCAACCTGCATGTCAGTAGCTTCGCCGAAGCGCTCATGATGCATCGCGGCTGCCGGATAACGGAGTCCGACGATTCATTCCTTTTCGACGGAAATTATAAAAGCTACATTGACGGTCTCTACCAGTTGAAGCGAACCGACGCCGATCCGGTGGAAACGCTGCGAATCCCGCTGCAACCGCTGCTGAAGGACGAGTCGCTTCCGTTATCCTTTTCCGGCTTGCAGACACTGACCAAAGATCCCGTTCTGTATTGTATTAAACACATGATGCGGCTCGAACCGTTCTCCATCTCGGAAGAACGCGGTCTGGACAATCAGGATTTCGGCAATCTGGTGCACGAAGTGATGCAGAACCTCTTCAACGAATTCAACCGCCTGATCCAGGACGACACAATCTCCCGCAGCGGTATCCCGATCGAGGAGCACCGGCTCGGCGCTATGATCGACCGGCAGTTCGACTGGGTCATGCGCGATAAAAAGAAATTCTTCTACAAGATTCCATGCGGATACAGCCACGAGTATTTTGAACAAATCCTGCTGCCGTATCTACGGGCTTCGGTGATCGACTTTGTCGAAAATTTCGTGCGGCTGGTTTCGCCGGCATCTATACGGCAGTTCCGGTTTTACACCGAATGCAGTAAACCGGTCGGGAGTTTTTACCACAATCCCCCGATGGAGTTGAACTATGAAAGCGGACGGCTGATCCTCGCGCTTTCCGGGCGCATCGATCTGCTGGCGCAGGAAGCTGCGGCGAATCGCTTCTGGATCTTCGACTTCAAGACGAGCACGAGCGATCGATTCAAGGACAAACTCGCGCAGTTCCAGACGCGGTTCTACGAGCGAATTCTATTCTCCGACGAGCAGGGAGAGCCGTCTGGTCACGGAAGCTGCGAATCGCGCTACTACTTCGTGATGGACAGTCAGCTCAACTCGTACGACGCGAAGACCTCATGGCCGGAACTCAAGACAATCATCGAGAAGGCTTTCGAGCCGGTCGTCATGAGCAATTACTTCCTGCCGTCGGAAAAGAAAACCGACCGCAACGAACCGTATCTTCCGCTCTACGGACTGCGGGGTGCGAAATGATCGTGGTCAGGGCGAGCGCCGGAACCGGCAAGACCTACCGCATCTCGGTCGAATTCATCTCGACGCTGCTGAAGATGGGCGCTCACACCGGCTTCACGCGCGACGACATCTACCGCGAAATCCTGGTCATCACCTTCACGAGAAAGGCGACATCCGAGATCCGGGAACGAATCTTCGAGCACCTCGGCGCGATCGCGCGGAGGGAAGACGGTTTTCGCGACATCCTCAAAAATCCGCTCGACGACAGGCAGATCGATTTCCTCGGGCGCGTGTTCGACAGCATGCGCAAGAACAAGCACCTCTTGATGATCCGCACCATCGACGGTTTCACGCAGCTCGTCTTCCAGCAGTTGGTAGCACCCGCGATGCAAATCGACGAGTTCTCGATCGTCAACGAGAACGACGAGGATGTTTATCAGCGGATTCTGGAGAAGATCATCCGGGACGACGATACGATGACGGCGTTCTCCAGCGTATTCCAGAAGTACATCCATCGCGGCAAGGACCTCTCCGCCTACCGCAAGCTGATCCAGAGCATGATCGACAACCGCTGGCTGTTCGATTTCCAGGGCATGCTGAACGACGGTCAACCGAACCTGACGCATAATAGCGCTTACAGCCGGTTTGCCGATGAAATGTCGAATCTTGTCGATGATATATGCCGTATCGAGAACGAGAAACCGGTTGGGCTGTTCAAAGCAGGCTATGTGAAGGACCTGATCGCCGGAAGCGACGCTGAGCCCGGCAATGTCAGAAGCAAGCTTCCGGTGCTGTTACAGCCGGACATCCTGCGGATTCACGCCGCGAAGTTCAAGCTCGAAACACTGCTGTACAAGAACTACGCGAAGAAATACCGGGGAGCGTTATCTGGAAGACGTCTTCCCGCACCTGATCGAGGGCGTGATCGAAGACATCCGCAGAGAAGAGCGGATCATCCGGATCATCGCGCGGATCGTTTCCGACGAGTATGATCGGATCAAAATCGAGCAGCGCGAATTTACCCACAACGATATCCTCTGGTACACCTACCGGGCGTTGCATCAGGACGAGATGGGTCTGATCGACCCCGCCACGAGCATGGTGACTAACCTCTTCTACGAGTTCCTCAGTCAGCGTGTGCGCTACATCTTCATCGACGAATTCCAGGACACCAGCATCCTGCAATGGAAGCTGCTCGAACCGCTTCTGATCGAGCTTTCCAGCGGATATGGCGTCGAGGACTACGGCGGTTTCGTCATCGTGGGCGACGAAAAGCAGGCGATCTACGGCTGGCGTGGGGGAGAGCGCGAACTGCTGGACAGGGTGAAGACTGTCTTTCACTCGGTCGAGGAAGAGACGCTCGCCACCTGCTACAGAAGCCAGCGGGAGATCCTGCGCTTCGTGAACGACTATTTCGGTACTGTCAGTCGCGTACTCGACGATGGCGTCTGGCAATATCGTGACGTTCAGCACCTGCCGAAAAAGAATGAAGGTTATGTCGAAGTGAGGTTCGATCATCATACCCGATCGAAGAACGCGCCGCGCGAGAAAGAACAGTGCTACCGGGATTTCGTCGATAAGATGGTCGCGCCACGGATCGCGGACGGTGCGCACGACTCGGTCATTCTGGCTCGAACCAACCGGGATCTCGACCAGATTGCGCAGGCTTTGGACGATGCCGGGATCCCGTACATCCACGAATCGAGCGCCTCGCTGGCGGATCACCGGCTGGTCAAACCGCTGATCCACCTCTTGCGCTATCTGGCGTGGTATGATTTCCTCGATCTGCTGATCTTCCTTCGTTCGGACTACTACCGCATGGACAACGACCTCTTCAACCGGGTGCTGCTGTGGTATCGCGAGAACGAGCAGCCCGAGCACACGATCGACTGCCTGAAGCGGATGGCTGCGGAGATCGCCGGCTGTTCACTGACCGAACTCACCGATTTCCTTTCCGGATTCGACGGCGTATCGCAACTCTTTCGCATCCTGTCCGATACGATATCGCGCTACGGTTCTACCGGCTGGAGCACGGTCGATCTGCGCAATCTGGCACGGTTCATGGACTACGTGCAACGGTTCGATTCGGGCGTTTACGACTTCCTGCGCGAGCTGGAAAAACGTCGCGGTGACGACGCGCTCGGGCAGGTTGGGCTGGAAGAAAGCGGGGCGATTCGTCTGATGACCATCCATAAATCCAAAGGCTTGCAGTTTGACAGCACGTTTGTTTACCTGAAATTCTCCAATCGAGGCGGTGGAGCCGGAACGCTCGATCTGCAAACATTTTACCGTCTGTCCGAATACGGCGCTTCGCCGACCGACCTGATCATGTGCAACAGCGAATACGTTTCCGTGCTGAAGAACTGCCTGAGCGATACGGAGGAGAAATCTTTCCAGCGGATCAACGATCTGATGGAGCATCACGCGCTGACCGATTTCACGGACGAGATCAACGCCCTGTACGTCGCGCTGACCCGCGCGAAAAACAACCTCTTCGTCTATACCGTGCAGGAGGCTTCGGATCTCGCGGACGGCATGAAGAAGGCGCAGCAGGAGCGCGGTACGATCAAGTCGTTGCTGGGCTTGCTGTATCGCGTTGTTCGTGAGGGGATCGGCGAGGATGGCGTCTATCGCAGCGGCGGATTTACCTGTTCGAAAGACGTACCGGAAGAGCTTGAGCATAAGCCGGTTACCGAAATCTCGTCGGTCATGCGGCATGTCCACCCGCAGAACGCCTATCGCGAGGCTGCGGTGACGGACCCGAAGGATGCTCATTTACTCATCCAGGCGTACAAGAGCGATTCGATCTTCAAAGGCGAGGCGGTCCATCTGTGCCTTTCGATGGTGAAGACGGGTACGGAGGAGGAATTCGAGGCTGCTCGTGACGCCGTGTATCGTGATTTCGGCGGCATGTATTCCATCGAGAAGATCGATGCGGTCATAGATGGTCTCAGGAGCTGGACGCAAGAGCATCAGGAGATTTTTTCGAGCGACTGGAGCCGTGTGTTCAACGAGATATCCGTTTTCGGCGAGGATGGAAACGAGTATCGTATCGACCGGCTCTTGATCGACGATGCGAGAAAGAGAATCCTGATCGTGGATTACAAGACAGGCGGCGTTGCGGATCCTTGGCAGGAACGGAAATACGTGGAGCTTGTAAACGGGATGAAACAGGATGGATATACAGTTGGGTTCCGGTATGCGGAAGTTATGATCTAGCGGGATATCGCGTTTTGGGTTAATTAATAACGATGCTGAAACGAGTTTCTCGGGCGAGGCGCTCGTTCACGTGCACTGTCAACTTTGAGATTTCTTCCACCGAACATTGAATCGTTCAGTGCGGTAATTGCGGCCTGCGCACCCTCATCGTCCATTTCGAGAAAACCATAGCCTTTCTTCTTGCCGGTTTCGCGATCGACAATGAGTTTTACAGATTCGACGGTTCCGTATTGCTCAAACATTTCCTGAATTTCTTCTTCGGTTGTTTGATACGGTAAGTTGCCGACATACAGTTTTTGACTCATTCGTAGTCTCCTTGTAGGGTAAGTAATCTGGGTGATTCGCAGGATGACTATAGAAAAATTTCAAAAGGCAAATTGCAGTGTACGCGGCAATTACCGATGAAAGACTATAGGCTCCTGGAGATCTACGACATCCCGCTTTTCAAAGATCATAAGTACAGTAAATTATACGGCGTTTTTCTGTCCACTTATTTTTAGAAGAATATATTTTTTCGTAATCCATTCTCTTTCGAAGATATCTGCCGCGATGCCCTGTTCTCTACGTTATATCGACGAATATCGCGAAACCTTGAGATAATCGCGCCGTATGCCATCAAACATTGTTCGGATAGACTTTTCTATTGACATTTACGGAATCGCGCGCACATTTTCGGAAATTAATCGGGGAGAAACAATGTACCGATTTCGACATGATCTGAAAGACCGTAAGCTGCCTGTGATATCCGTTCCCAAACGCGATGTGATGATGTGCCTGAACGAGAGCGCCATGGATCCGTTCCAGGTGGTTCGCGAACAATTTCTGCGCAGGATGGAGACGGTTCATCTAAATCGCTATTTCTCGGAAGTGACTGACGAACTGAAAAAAGCGCTGGCGGATTATATCGGACACGGCACGACACCGGAGTGTTTCGAATTCGGTAACGGCGCTGACGAAATGCTGTACTACCTCTTCACCAGCGTACGGGAGTCGCAGAATACGTACGCGGTATCCATCGCGCCTTCGTATGGCGATTACATCACCTATACGCGCGCCGTGGGTATGGGCACGCGCTTCGCCCAGATTGACGAGCGTTTCGATTTCGACGAGAACGAATATCTGAAGCTGTTGGAACACCCCGATTGCCGGATGGGAATCCTCTGCACACCGAACAATCCCACCGGCAACCTCCTTGACGATGAGAAAGTCCACCGCATCCTCTCTTCCACCGACAAGCTGATCCTCATCGACGAGGCGTACTACGAATTTTCCGGTCGCACCTACGCGCCATATATAAAGAAGTATCCCAATCTGGTTATCATTCGGACCTTCTCCAAGGGTTTCGGTACATCCGGGCTGCGTTTCGGTTACATGTTCTCCTCACCGGAAAATATGTACGAGATCAAGAAGGTGATGACCTTTTTCCACATGAGCATCATGATCCAGGCATTCGCGCTGACCATCCTGGAAAACCGCGAGCCCTTCCTCAAATACAACCGGCAGATCATCGAAAACCGCGACAGAATGATCGAAATGCTGAATCGCTTTGAGCAACTGCATGCTTATCCATCCTCCACGAACTTCATCCTGTTTTCCGCTGGAAATCACGCTGAACGGCTTTTTGAATACCTGAAAGAGAACCAGGTCGCGATCAGAATGTATGGCTCGCATAAAATGCTTGGGGACAAGCTACGGGTAACCGTAAGCAACGAGGAAGACAACAGGATTTTCGGGGAGCTTATCAAGTCATACTGGCATAAATGATTCCCGCGTGACGGGAGTCAGGATTTCCGAATGAATTTTCTTGCATTTAATGTTTGCAGTATATGTGGATAACCAGTAGATTTTCAAATAGTTGAATAAATCAGTGATTTATCTGCATTGCGATCAATTACTGGGTTGCCGGATCAGGAAGTATGATATCTACTTCCTATCTTATCGAAGCATTCGTTTCCATGACAGAAATTCATGTAGAGGTTATAAATGAATTTTTCGAATCTGATTCAGCCGTTCAATATTAAAGAGGTCATTCTGAATACGCATTTCGCTATTCAGATTGCGCTGGGTATCTTCATTTTTCTGACGTTCTTCTTTCTGATATTCCTGCTGATTATTCGGCGTCATCTTTCCAAAGAAATCAGTTTGCACGAATCTCAGAATCAGATGCTTACCCGTAACCTCGCTCGCGAAAAGCGGGTTCATGCGGAGGCTGTCAGCAGCAATCAGTCATTGAAATCCGATTGTGATAATCTTCAGGAGAAGCTTCGCAAAATCGATTTCCGCAACGAGATGCTGCTTTCCGAAGTCGAGACCCAGATATGGTTCTTCAATCCGGAGGGACACATCCAGTTCTGCAATCGATTCAAGTTCCGCGGACAGAATTTCATGCCCTCGCGTGTGCATAATAAAACGCTGATCCAGTTGCTGGGCGATTCGGGCAGTCAGTTGCAAGCCAAGATCGAGGAAGTGCTTGAACGGCGTGAACCGGCTCTGTTTATTGAAGATCGTTACGAGACGGAAAACCGGTCATGGTGGTATTCGATCGATATTCATCCGATATTCGACCAGAGCAACAAAATCGACGGCGCGTTGATGATCGTTCGGGATATTACGACTGAAACGGAGCAGGCGAATATTTTCACCCAACTCCTCAATCGATACGATAATGCTGTCATTATCGCACAGGAAGGGATGATCGAGTCGGTCAATCCCAAGCTCTGTTCATTGACAGGCTACAAAGCCGATACCTTGAAGGGCAAGCCGCTTCCTTCCGTGTTATCGGAGCGATCAAGGATCGAGGTTCAGGAGGCGCATAAATCTCTGATATGGAATCCTCTGAATCTCCAGGTATTCGAGACGTTCCTCATCGATTCGAAAGAGAACAAGATACCGGTGATTTTCACCATCGAAGAACTGCAATATACCAACAAAGTCACGCAGTTGATCGTGATTCGAGGCATCGAGTACATCGATCGTTGCGATCGGGAACTGCTGAAGTCCTCTGAGGCTCTTCAGGCTGCTATCGATTCGGTCGATCACGGTATCATCCTTTCAGACGGCAAGGAGATCTCGTTTTACAACAAGAATTTCGTTGATCTCTGGCAGATCGATAAATCGATCATGAATACAATGAAATGCGAGACGATACTCAACTCCATAGCCGGCAAGGTCACAAATCGGAACGACTTCATCGAATGGATGCGGCTTACGATGGAAGAGAACATCGAATCGACCGCGAACGAAATTCAGCTCGAAGACGGGCGTTTTTTCGAATTCACCTCGCGATGCGTGAATCTTGATGAAGACAATCCCGGATTCGTCTGTACGTTTCTGGATATAACAGAATCGAAACGTCGTGAAAATGAAATCCTGAAAGCGAAGGAGCAGGCTGAATTCGCCAACGTCTCCAAGACCGAATTCCTCGCGAACATGAGTCACGAGATCCGTACGCCCATGAATGGGATCATCGGTGTGGTGACATTGCTCGAAAAGACCAATATCGATCAGCGTCAGCAGCGCTATATGGATGTGATCAAGGCGTCTGCCGATTCGCTTCTGAGCCTCATAAACGATATTCTGGATATCTCGAAGATCGAAGCCGGATATCTGAAACTGGAGAAAATTGATTTCGATCTTCAGGAAATTTTCAGCTCCACCACCGATATGCTCTCGCTGAAAGCGCAGCAGAAGGATCTGGACTTCTTCGCATATATCAAGCCGGACGTGCCGAATCATTTCTATGGCGATCCGAATCGACTCAAGCAGATCATGATCAATCTGGGCAACAACGCCGTGAAGTTCACGGAGAAGGGTCACATTACCATTTCGTGCCGTGCCGATACCGTGCGGGACAACGTATATACTCTTCATTTCGCTGTTGAGGATACCGGTATCGGGATCAAGCGAGAGAGCATCGAAAAGGTATTCCAAAGCTATGAACAGGCGGAAGATTCTACGACCCGAAAGTATGGCGGAACCGGCCTCGGACTCGCGATCTCGCAGAAACTAACGCACCTGATGGGCGGAGATATATGGGTCGAGAGCGAGTACGGAGCGGGAACCACGTTCCACTTCACGATTCAGTTGAGAGCGCTGGAAGACGAACATGTCGAGAAGGAGATCGAGATGTTCGAGAATATGAATCTCAACGCGCTGATCGCGATGCGGAACGACGTGAATCAGAAATACATCACGGAGACGCTGGCATTCTACGGCATTCACTGCACGGTGATCAACACGCCCGATCTCATCGTGGAGGGTTTGAGCGCATACAGCGGTTCCGACGAAGCGTATGACATCCTGATTCTCGAACACTTCGACGGTCGATGCTGTGAACTTGTGGAAAAGATACGCGATCGCATCGAGCTATCGGAATTGAAGATATTCCTGGTGCTCTCCTTCAAGCAGAGCGCGATGATGGAGAATGCGCAGTTCGAAGGTATCACCGAGATGCTGAGCCTGCCGCTCAAACGGACGGAATTGCTCAATACAATGAAAAGGGTTTATGGATTGATGAACGATATAAAGCCAGTGAGATCATTCAGCAGAGCGCTTTCAGAATCGCCCGGCAACGCGGAGCCGATTCCCGATATCCAATGCAAGGTGCTGCTTGCCGAGGACAATCCGGTCAATCTGGATATCATCATTGAAATACTGGAATCGGAAGGCCACAAAGTAACCGCTGCTCGCAATGGAAAAGAAGTTGTCGAGCTTGCACGAACCGAGATGTTCGACGTCATCCTCATGGATATTCACATGCCCGAGATGGACGGACTGGAAGCGACCAGAGCGATCCGGGAACTGGAGTCCGGTACCGAACGGCGTACGCCTATCGTAGCAATGACCGCGGACGTGATCAAGGATGAACGGCAGATGTGCAAGGATTCCGGTATGGACGATGTGATCCTCAAGCCGATCAAAATCTCGGAATTGCAACAACTGTTTCTCAGGTTATTATCCGGTGACCCCACCGTCGATCGAACCCAGGTTGTGACAAGTCCTGCCCAACCGCAGATCGAGATGACGATCGAGATGGACTACATCAAGGAAAGCCTCGGTGATAATCTCAAAGTGATCGAGAAGACCTTCAGCCTGATCGCCAAGAAATTCCCACTCGCCATGCGCGACATCCGGAAAGCCATCTCCGATGACGACGCAAAGGCGCTTCACCGGGCTGCACATGGCATGAAGGGCTTCATGAACTATTTCAATTTCCCCGAAATCAAGAAGAATGTCCTCAATCTGGAAAAAGCCGGTAAACTGGGCGATTTCAGTATGGCGAAGATGATCATGATCGATCTCGAACCTCAGATGGACGACTTTGTCAAAGCGATCAAGAAGAAGCTGGAGGAACTCGAGAACCATTAGCTGAAATAACGATCCATGTGGGGTGAGAACGGGAGACATACATTGGATATGCTCATCCAGCTTGTTATTTCCATCGGCGTATTGAGTATCGTTTTGAAGCTCGTATCGGGCAAAGACGGACCCGGTTTTCCCGAGATCATCAAGAAGACGATTCTTGCCAGTATAATTGCTATCGTCGCGGGATTGTTGTTTTTATCCAAACACATTGTCACGGTATTGACCATTCGTTTTATCCTGATGTGGGTGCTGCTCTCGATGTTGCTTAAAATCCCGCAGAAGAAGATCGCCCTCGCATGCCTGTTGCATTTACTACTCATGATCGGCTTCGCGCAAATAACGAGATAGTGTAAACGCTGGTGGGAATAAACCGGACTCTGAGAGACTTGTCCCTATAACGGGCTGAAAGCTATTTCCAGCTTGGGAGTTTCGAGTCGAGAAGCTTCTGCCAGACGAAATCGGATGGTTTCTCACCATTTTTCTGAATAGCTGAAGCGAACATGGGAAGGATGTCGATGTCCCAGATATCGGGCATCGCCTCGATCAGATCTTCGCTTTCCATCAGGAACGGCTGGATGCCGACAAGATTTTCCATCTCCGGCTGCTTTTCGAAAAACTCCTGAAGCAATTCGAGAAATTCTCCGGCCTTCTCTTCCGGCAGGAAATCCATGAGGATCGAGTAATCGGGATGGTATTCGATGGTGGGGAAGACCTGCCTTACACGAACATCCTCGATCTCGCGGCTGCCCGTGGCGATGACATATACATTCTTCGGAACGAGCAGGAATTCGCTGGAACGGGTGATGGAGAGCCGTGTGTCGCGGTTTTGCAGAAGATAGATATATTCGCCGAGTAATTCGAGCTGATCGCAGGCGTCGAAATGATTCAGGATCAAAACACAAGGCTCGTCGATCGGTGTGGCGGTCTCGAAAAACAGCGGCAGGAAGCCATCGGGGTAGATCGATTTCGGTTGCCGGACCATGTCGCTGTATCTCAAGGCAGGATGCAGCACGAGTGTATCGCGGAATCCCCTTGTGTCTTTGATTATATTGCGTGCAAGATTTTCTGCGAGAAATTCGACGTCCGATCCCCCCCGTATATAGACCTGACGGCGACGCTTCAGAAGCGATTTCCATCTCGCCGGGGGTTCTGGAACGATGGGGTTTTCATCCGCGTAGAATCGCGGCTGATACAGAAGATAGCTACTCTCGCGAATCGGCTCGGTACGAATGACCTGCGGTTCTCTTCTGCGCTCGGGAACTAGCACAGGTTCCGGTTCGATCGCGCGCTTCTCGACTGGCGGGAATTCGGTGATGCTGACCGGCTTCTTTTGTTCCTGCTGCGGGAACACATCCGTGGTCACCTCTTTTTCCAGCCAGGTCTCAAGCTCTTCCTGAGACGGTATGTATTGCGATGATCGACCGAGCTTCTCGAGCGCGTCGGCGCCGGTGGTCAAAACCAGCAAGGGATAGAGTTTCTGGAATCCTGTCAGCACCATCTCGACCATGGATTCCAGCGTGTATGTCACCACTTGATCTGCCGGTATCTGGTAGCAGGCGTGTGTTCCGCCGGGACTGCTCATCGGTGTCGGCAGGATCGGCATCGCCTTGCTCTCGTCTTCTTCATCGATGCCCAGCAGTTTTAAAAGCAATGTGCCTTTGATCAGCGAATCGTCTTTCACGAGGTCGTTTAGATCCTCGATCAGCTTTTCCTTGTGATTTCGCAGATTCCCGATGAAGACCAGCCGTTGATCGTCGCCATATTCGCCGATGATGAAGCCGTACTCGAACCGGTCTTCGTTGATCGCGATGAAGAGCTGTCCGTCCTGGCTGCGATTGCCGCCCTTCGGATAGAACGCACCGTAGTGATAATTGACTGCGAATTCCTTCTTGAGCTGCTTCCGCACGATTGGCTCGAACAGTCTGTCCTCTGTCTCCAATTGAGACTGCATGTACTCCGGCAATTGATTTGCGATTTCCTTCAGCAGCTTTTGAAGCGGTTCTTCCACCAACTTGCGAAAATCGTCTTCGTTATTCTTGTATGCCGCCAGTGGATCTTCCGACTTGAGCAAGCCAAGCTTCTCAAACGTGGCATCATTGAACAGCGGCGGTTGTTCGATCGTTGCTTCGGTTTGCTGCGGCGGTTCTGCTACCGGTTCCGGCGGCTTTTCCATCGGTTCGAATAAGCTGAAATCGGGATCGATAAGCTTGTGATGCTCGATTAGCCCCATGCGTACGACGTTCAGAAATTCAATGCGCGAGACAGGTTTGACAAGATATCGCCAGGCGCCGTATTCGATAGCCTTCCGATTGTAGGAGATGTCGTCATAACCGGTAACGATGATCACGTGTGCATTGGCATCCACTTTCTTCAGTTCCCGCAGGAATTCCAGTCCGCTCATCTTCGGCATCATGATATCCGTGATGTACAGATCGAACGGTGTCTCCTGCGCCATTTCCAGCGCCTGGGTTCCGTTCTCCGCCTCCGATAGCTCGTAAAATTGCTCTTCCAGCAGGCTCTTATAGAGATCCCGCATGCTGGGTTCATCTTCGATGATCAATACACGATTCATGAATCATCTCTCGCTGACGGCATGGCAGTTACGGTCAATTCCTTATGCCGTCTGACAATGAGATATAGATTGTTGTAGTACGCTTTACTCTGCCTTCCTTCGGATCGATATCGACGACGTAGTTCTCCGGGAAGGTCTTCGACGATACGAATTTATACTTGAATTTCGTGAAACCGGCTTTCAGCAACTCCTCTTCAGCCTGCTTGATATGCCTGCCGATGACAATCGGTATCGTCGCGAGCGGCGAGCCTTTCGATACGACAAGGATGACCGGTTTATTGATGACCGTCGCCCTGTTTCGCTCTTTGTATCCTATGACCAGGCCTTCCGGTATGTAATCGTTATAGGCATATATCGTGTCCGCGACATCGAATCCGTACTCATTGGTGAGTCGCACAGCTTCGGCGATCGAGAGCGAATCGATTACAGGCAGTGGAATGGGACGGTTCGAGACGATGAGTTCGACAACGATGCCATCCCACAACCGGGTACCACCTACCGGATTTTGATCGATTACCGGATCCGTCGGATTCGCCTCGGTGCTGTCGATTTTACTGACTCGATATGCGATACCACGCGCTTCGAGTACTTCGACCGCCTGTTCGAAATTCATACTCGTCAGTCTTGGGACCAGTTTATCGGAACATTCGTAGAAGAAAACTCTGTAGGTAATAACAGCGGCAGACAGAATGACCAGAACGGCAAGTGGCAGCAAGATTTTCAATTTAGCCATAACACATCCCATGAATGATTTTTCATACAATTTCCCTGTCGAGAATGCGCAATCCACAAGAATATATACGGAAATTGTTCTCGGGAAAAGATTTCCCGATTTCTAATTCCATATCCTTCCGCACTTCGATCGGAGAATCGTATCACTATCAATCTATTTATTTAAGGCTATTTCTGCAACCTTTTTTTCACGATTCCGGAGATACTGTCGCGATAAAATCCATGCAAACATTTCCAGTGGATACGGAATGCGTGAGTTCGATTATCCTTGACATAAATTAACTCGATCCCATGAATTTAATTCAAGGAGTGTATATGTTCACCAAGACTGCAAAGTCCAGCAAAATGATGGTGGTTGTCGGGATCACCGTATTTGCGATTTGCATGATAGGGGTGTTGATACTGGCCGTTGAATATGTCATGGATCCTGAAAACGATTCTCTTTACTTATTGGGAGTCGTTGTTCTTGCGATAGGGATCACTGTCTTTTTCCTTTTGGAAAGGATGGCAAATCATCGAGTCAGAAAACATTTTACAAACTTGCATCAAGCAAAGAATCTAAGGAGAAAAGCGGAGAAATCATCGGCCGAATTTATCAGGAGGTAGTTATGAAAGGTACGATTATCGTCGCAATGCTTGTTATAACCACAATATGTTTTGCAATAACCGGTTCAGGTAACGTAATCAAAGAGAATCGCGAAGTAACGAATTTCAACAGTATCATTCTCAGCATTTCGGCAGATGTGACAATCATGCAGAGCGACGAGTTCTTCTGTGAAGTCAGCGCTGAAGACAACCTGATGGAATACCTCATGACCGAAGTGGAAGATGAAACGCTGAAGATCAGCTTCAAGAAGAGAACGAGCATCCGTAGTCATAAGGGTATCAATATCCGGGTAAGCATGCCGGATGTGGAGAGCCTGAAAATCGAAGGCTCCGGCGATATCATGTCGGAAGGCATGATCAAGGGTGATAAACTGAGTGCAATGGTCGATGGATCGGGCGATATCAAGCTCGATCTCGAATACGATAACGTGTCGATCAACATTTCCGGTTCAGGCGATGCAAAGCTCGAAGGAACGGCAGGGAGCTGCAATGTATCGGTCAACGGATCAGGCGACGTGATGGCCTTCGACCTCAGCACGACTGCCACCAGCGTGACCATCAACGGCTCTGGCGATGTCAAGATATCGGTCGATAAGGCATTGAGTGTCGGAATCAACGGTTCCGGCGATGTCCACTATCGAGGCGCGCCTGAATCGATAAGTCAGTCCGTGAATGGATCGGGTGACGTTATCCGCGTAGGGAACGAGAAGCTGAATTAATCAGCGTAGATAGTTTATCTTGAAGCCCATGGTCTCCTCCATGGGCTTTTTCTCAGGCTCTTTTGTAAACCGAGTGGGTAAATGGCGATTCTTTGGATTCTGTAGCCGATCTCCGAGCGGCGTTCTCTACTCTGATTGCTCGATTACAGCCATGTAAGATTAGTGTAATTAGTGTAAACTGAAAAATCAATGTGAAAAAAAGTCAATCAGAGAGCGCTACTCGGAGATCGGCGGCTACAGAATGGCATCAAATAATCCAACCAATATGCAACAGAGCTTTTTATATCACGAATCGATATCGCGATATACTTTGCGTATCGTCTCGATGTCCTGCAGGATTTCGTCGAGGCTTTCGATGCTGATCGTCTGATGGGCATCGATGGGGGAACGATCCGGGTCGGGATGAACCTCGATCAGGAGTCCGTCCGCGCCTGCCGCACACGCCGCCAGCGAGAGCGGTCTGACCATTTCCCGTTTCCCTGTCGCGTGCGAGGGATCGAAGATCACGGGAAGCCTGCTCATTGATTTCATTACCGGTATCGCCGCGATATCGGGCGTGTTGCGCAGATGACTGTCGTACGTCCGGATGCCTCGCTCGCAGAGGATGATATCGGTGCAGCCCTGAACCGCAATATGCTCCGCGGCATAGAGCCATTCTTCGTACGTGCTGGAAAGCCCGCGCTTCAAGAGCACCGGTTTCCCGATCTTGCCCAGCGTCTTCAGTATGGGCACGTTGTACATGTTTCGCGTACCGACCTGCAGGATATCCACATATTGTGCGGACATTTTTGCATCTTCGATGGACGTCACTTCCGTGATCGAGTGCATGCCGGACTTCTCCGCCACCCGTCGCAAGATATCCAGACCCTTCTCTCCCGGTCCAGGATAGGAATATGGAGAAGTCCTCAACTTGAACACACCTGCGCGAAGGAATTTTATCCCGGACTCTGCGAGCTTGCCTGCGACGATGGATAGATCGTCTTCGTCGATGAACGTGCAGGGTCCCGCGATAACGGTGAAAGTACTCCTTGAAATCGTGTCGCTCCCGATGTCGATCGAGACGGCCGGTTGATTGGCTGAAACCTGTTTATGCTGTCCGCTGAGCCGCACAACATTATCGACTGCTTCGTGATGGGTGAGGATGTGTAGATCGTTTCGCGGAATGTCGTGACGTACATAGATGGCTCTACGGTCGGGAAGATCGTATTCGAAATATTCCAGCTTCATGTTGCGGATTTGCTGCAAGAAATCTTCTTCTATTTTCGGTGCGACATTCGGCTTCAGGATTACGAGCATGAACCCTCCGGAATATTCTGGATGTATTTCGAGTAGTACAGCCTCGCGTAAGCTCCAGGGTATTTTTCGACGTATTCGATCATCGCTTTACGGCTGATCGCGTAGAGCTCGACATCTCCAACACTGCGGAATCCGTGATGGACCCTGCCTTCTGGATCGAACAGCGCTGTCACGCCGATAATCTCACCGGTGGTGACCGTATCGATGATCTGACCATCCTTCATGGCTTGCACTTCGCCCTTGCGGATCACATAACACGAATCGATGATATCGCCCTGACGGATAAACTTTTTTCCTTCTGGATACCGGACGATCTCGGGGCTGAACAGCCGGTGAAGATGGTTGATCTGTGTCGGGGTCAGATTCACGAAGATGGGATTTCTTTCGACCAGGTGCCACAGTTCACGGTTCTGGATGCGGGCGAGGTGCTCGAGCGTCTCGAGGATGTCGGTACCCTGAACCAGCGAGAAGAAATCGTCGCGCTCGAATGACAGCAGCTCGACGTCCGTGAGTGCGATCGCGTCGGCGCTGTGCTGTCGATCGAGGATCAACGATTTCTCGCCGAAAAAATCGCCCTTGCTCAGCGTTGTGATGGGATGACCGTCGATCTCGATCCGTACCGCGCCGTGCAGGATGATGCTGAAATAATGCGCCGGATCGCCTTTTTTGTGGATGATGTCCGACTTCATGAAAATCTGACGCTTGATGTAGATCAGGATTTCCCGCGCCTTTTCGATGGGCAGCTCCCGGAAAATATCCATGTGGGCAAGGACGTCCAGCACCTCGATAGATGCATCGTGCGGCAGTTCTCCGACGTCGAGCAGGATGGTGTTGGCGAGTCCCGTGGGGGCGATCCTCAGTCCTGAATCGGGTGGGATTCTGGAGAGGTCGGTGTGCAGCAGATACATGTTACTGCGTACGTTCGCCGGCAGGTTGCAGAGGAATTCGATGGGCGTGTGCAGCGGCTTCGAACCGGCTTCATGGAAGACGACGTCGCAATCCCAGGGGAAATCCAGAAGCTGGTCGCGTCGTTTCTCGTCGATGATGCCCTCTTCGTACATCCGCTCGATGAAATCGGGATCATTCTGCGTGTCGGAGCTATAGACCATGTCGATGCCGTGCAGCGAAACGCGGAAAGAGATAGTCGGGATCGAGTGCAGGTTGTACTGGAATCTGAATTCCGCGCCGCCGATACGCTCGGGCTTGTCGATCTTCACCGGGTGGAAGGAAACCATCTTGCGGAGGTGGTCCTTCTCGATGCAGGTGAGCGCTGTTATTTTGCGCAGGAATCCGGAGAAAATGGTTTGTGTGGTGTAGAGATTCAGTCGGCCTTCCTGCATCAATTGCTGGATGGTTCCCGCGTCGTGATCGGAATGACAATGCGTCAGGATCACGCTGTCGATCAGCTTCGGACTGACCCCGAGCCGCGCCAGGCGTTCGGTCGTGTTCACCGGCGGATCGACGATTATGCCGCGACGGTTGACCCACACGATCATGCCGGAAGTAATCGAATCCGGATTGAAGCCGTCGCCTGCGCCGAGGATGGTGATGCCGTAGATCGGTTGCCGGAACGAGTAGTAACTGACTTCGCTGGACTGCTGATGTTCCGTGAAGATGTCGTCATGCGAGAGGTGAACTTTATTACCGTCCGGATCGATGATGTCGAAGGTGCCGTCGCCCATTTGGCGGATGTGAAGGCGCCCGACTTGCATTTCGCGGTCTTTGAAAACCTTGAACTGCACCAGATCCGAGAGGTTCATCTGATCGCCCTGGCGGAAAGGATGTCTTCTGAAATAGCGGATTTCGGCTTCCAGATCGGGAATCCATCCGTTCATGAAATCTTTGGAAAGACTGAGGTTGTCGGGACCGAATAGCGCTTCCTTCAGGATGCGCTGCAAGCGTTTGCGCTGGTTTTCGGTGCAGATGACCACGGTCTTTCTTCCGCCGTGGAAGAAGTTATAGTAAACCGGGAACTCCATATCTGCAAGAGAAATCCCGCGCCGGATATCGAACATCTGCTGCGGAATCAGGTAATGCAAGGGAACGCCATCCGCGCGCTTCTGGGTATCCTTGATGGTCTCCGGTGGTGCGGCGTATTGAAGGCTCTCCGACTCTGACCGGATGATGATTCCACCGCGAGTCAAATGCTCGATCTGGATCGCTGAAGACATATCTACCCCGAATATTTGATCGATTACAGGATATCGGTCTCCTTGTACAGCATTCCGAACATCAATCCGTGATCACTGACAACAACCTCTTCCTGCTCGAAAAAGTCCATCACCATTTTAATGAATATCGAACCGGTCCGAATCAAGTCGGCACGAGCCGGTTCAAAGGGCATTAACCTACAGATTTCTTCGTAGGTTAATTTTCCGAAAGTGTCAATGAAATTCTTCAGGTCGCAATCATTCAGGTGCATTTTGTGTACAATCTCCGGATTATATCGGACGAGTTTTGCTTTGACCGCCGCCAGATTCGCGATGCTGCCGCCGATGCCGATCAAGGTAAGCGGGTGATTCTTCCAGGCGGCGATTCGTTGAAGTTGTTCGTCGATGTAGCTTCTCTTTGCATCCGTGTCCGACGAGAATAGATTCTCCAGCCTGCGGATGCCGACCGGGAGGCTGATCGATTCGAGTAAACGACCGTTCTCCAGCAGGTTGAATTCGGTGCTGCCGCCACCGATATCGAAGGACACGATGCGCGGATATTCAGGGAAATCGACGCGAATGACCTCCGCGGTCATTGCCGCCTCTTCTTCTTCGCTGAGGATGCGGTATTCGAGATTGTAGTGGCGTTCGATCCAGTCGGATATCTCGCGGATGTTGGACGCTTCGCGGGAGCAACTGGTGCCGGTGATGATGACTCGATCCGTAAATGCCATTGCCGAGTCGATGTAGTCGTTCAGGATATTCTTCGCGCGTTCGATTGCTTCCGTTGCCAGGATGCCGTCCTTCATGTCCTTGCCCAGCGCAGATATCTGCGACGCGCGATGAACGGCTTTCCGATCGATCGCCCACAGCATCTGGATATTGTTGGTTCCGACATCGATGAGCGCGGTTTTCCCGGCTTGATTCTCGAAGCGGTGCCGGATGCAGCTCAGTGCGATATCGCAATTGCAGTTGCGGAACATCGTTGCGTTGTATGGTTCGTTGAGACGAGATTTTGCTTCTTCGAGCAGGCTTCGCCAGTCGGCGTTCCCGATCCTGTCCAGCGGAACGCGGATTTTTCGGGAATATCCGTCGAGTCCATGTTTCAGCACGATATTTTCGGGATAATCTTCGCGGAAGGAGTAGATGAGAAAGATGCCCATCTGCGTCAGCTCCGCGAGGGTGCTGTAGCCGAGCTTCGTGATGATGACGTCGGTCGCGCCAAGCGCTTCTGTAAAGGCCTGCTCGCCGGATAGTGCGCGGTAGTTGTCGTGGTCTTCGCCGTGTTGATCGTTGGTCAGCACCGTAACAGCGGGAACATGCAGCAGTCTGTCCATATCGATAGGATTGCCACCCTCGCCGCCGAACGCGATGCGCACGATCAGATCATCCGGATCGATATCGTGCTCGCGGCAGAATTTCTCGCGTAACTTCGGGAGACTGCGCGCCAGGATGCCCTTCTCGACAACCCGCCGAAATCCGATCAGGCTTTCGTCGTCCGAGAAGGGAAGGCGAAACGCGATGTCCGCCTTGCGCTGCATATCTTCGATCCGGTCGAGAACGGCAGCTATTTCCGGGTCGTTCCGAAACACTTTGCGATAGATGTAATGCCAGTCGAAGTTGGAGATGGCGATGCTGAACACTTTCGCACGATGCGCGATCTCGAACGCGAGCGGCGGGATGTCGCCAATCACGAGGTCTATGTTCTCGTTCGTCAGGAATTCCACTTCGGACGCGACGATTTCCTCGCTATCGTTATATCGACGGATCAGCTTCTCACGCGTCGCAGGATAATCGATCGTCCACCAGTTTTCGTGGATCATACCCTCGTCCAGCGTAACATCTCCGTATTGATAGAATTGATCGTCCAGTGTTTCGAACAGAAATTCCGGTCTGTTCGTCCGAATGTGGCAGAAGATACCGTATCTGGTCAGTTCTTGAGCCAGCGCCTGCATCCGGGTCGCGTGACCGTATCCGTGATTGGAGATATAGATTGCAACTTTCATTCATTACCTCGCAGGTAAACTGACAGGCTGCGGCAAGAGCTGTCAATCGAAACGTGGTACAGGGTAGCTTTTGTTTGGATCAGGGAGCGCCGCTCGGACAGACTGTGTGATAATTGGATTTCTGGTTTGGGGCTATCTCTGAGATGGCGAATTTCTGAGAGACTTTTGCCGAGACTCTCTTTTTCTACCGCGAAAATGCCTCTGATTTGGCATATAGCGTTGCCTTCCAACAAAAATTGACCAGAAATAAGCATATAAAAGCACATATTGTTCTTACGTGCTTGAAATGGTCTCGAATGGCCGCCTTGAGCCTGTCAAAGCCAAGGACATTGAAAGCTCTCATCATATTGTACGCAAGAGCAATCAATGAAAATTCTCCATTGACCGACCTTAGCCCCCGGGTGAGGAAATCGCCTAGTCGCATATGCCGTTTAATCGTGCCAAACGGATGCTCGACAATCATTTGACGAAGCTTTAGTTTCTCTTTATTCTCTTGATTGACTGTGCGTTGACGCTGGATTGCCTTTTCAAAGGTGTTTCGGTGAATGATCTTATACTTCGATCCGGGTGGAACACATTGCGTAAAACATGGACAGTCTTTACAAATGTTGCGACTGCAATAGGTTATCTGCCTACCATCTTTCTTGAAGGATGATTTCGGTAGTTTCTTTCCTGCCGGGCAAAGATAACAATCTTCTTCCGGGATATACGTGAAGTTTGCAGGGCAAAATGGATCATCTTCTCGCGGTGGTTTTTTCCCCGGTACTGGAACATACGTATCTACATTCTTTTCGTGACACTTATCTATCTCTTCTCCAGATGAATATCCCTCGTCCGCCACCACCGAAAGTTCCGAAGGTGCATGGGTCTCGAGAACTTTCTCAACCATTCTCGACAATTGCTTTCTGTCGTTGCCATCGTTGGTCACATCACATTCGGCGATCAAACTATTTTTTGAATCCACAACGAGTTGCACATTGTAACTCATGTCGATTTTGCTTTGGGGTTTGGTCATCATTTTGCTGTCGGGATCGGTGAGAGATACTTGCGTTTCACCCGTAGCTTCCAGAACTTCCTGCATCTCTCTGTATTCCCGTTGTTTACTTCGCAAATCCGCAATCGCCTGCTGCAAATCCGATATCTTCGATAGCTCCTGTTTGTCCAATCTCGATATCTCGTCCAGATATTCATCAATCTTGCGATCAAGCTTCACCATCAGTTTTCGTAACTTGTTTCGACTGTAATTCTTACTGTTATGGTTGACCGCCGAAAAGAAACTTCCATCGATCGCGGCAAGTTTGAAATCGATAAGATCAGCTCGTCGGCATATGTAGGTGAATTCGCGGAATACATTTTTGAGATTGTCGCGATTATCTTTCCGAAAATCCGCAATGGTCTTGAAATCAGGGCTCAGATTGCCGAGTAACCAGCGAACTTCGATATTGCGTTTGCACTCTCGTTCAAGCTTTCTACTCGAATTGATCCGATTCAAATACCCATAAATGTATAGCTTCAGTAAATCGCCTGGATTGTAAGGCTTACGACCTTTATCCTTGGGCTTCGTATTCGTGAAACCATGCCTCTCAAGATCAAGCTCATCTACGAAAAGGTCGATGATTCGAACCATGTTGTCGGATTCGATCAGATCGTCGAGACAACAAAACTCCGCCGTTATCTGATAACGGTCGTCACCTGTGATGTAGCGCATTATTCCCTCACTCGGGGGCGATCTAAATCTATGCGTTTACTTAGTCAAGATCGATATGCATATTTTCACACAGTCTGGGAGATCGGCGGCTACAGTAGGGGAGTGTGACCATTCTCTCGTAGCGCTCGACCTCCGGGCGAGCTTCTCTCAATGTAGCGTTCGACCTCCGGGTTAACCTCTTCAGAAGAGATAAAGACGTGGACGTCTGTGTACCCAGTAGCGTTCGACCTCCTGTGATTTTGCCTGCAAAATCGAATCCCGAGTGAAACGCAGGCGAGCCTCCCCATGAGTCTGACGACTGCGAATAGAAGAAGACCAAACATTCAGAGGAGTCGCTACGTGACACATTCGGAAATTTGATTCTATATCGAAGCATGATATCCGTGTGGATTTTTCTTGCGCTTTGGAACGATTCATGAATAACATGACCGTGAGAACTGGGACCATTAATCACAACAAAGGATGTACTTATGCGCTTGTATATACTCATTTTTATCTGTACAATGATATTCGGACTGAACGCCGCCGCAGGCCGCGAAATCGTGATCGAGGACTTCGAGGACGGCGAGATCGAGCTCGAATCCTATCCCGATGAGGACGCCGAACCGGGCGATTGGTCGCTTGACACCCTCAATACCTGGAACGACTCGGAATACGCGCTCAAGCTCTTCGGGAATACATGGAAGGTGCAGCAGGTCGATTCGGTGCAGGTCATGGAGGAAGATGTCTGGCAGATTGCACTGTACGTCGAAGTTGACAGCGAGATACAGGGCTTCGCGCTTCAAGACAGCGCAAACACGCTCTTCTACTCACTCGACGGTTCGCAGCTCCTGGACATCGACGACTGGGTGACGGTATATCAGGGCGCGTTCGATGAAGGTACCTGGAATACGATCCTGCTGCCGGTGGCGGACGACTGGATGGCGCGCTTCGAATACTATCCCATCATTACATCCATCGTATATATCAACGACAGCGACAGTGGTGTCGATGGCGTTACCTGGTTCGATCACATTGTCAATATCACCGAGGATCTTCCGGTGCCGCCGGATGTCGAAATCGAATACGAGATACCAACACGTACCGATCGTTTTGTCACGGTGCAGTTTCACGCCCTTGTTACCGATCCGGACAGCG
Source organism: Cloacimonadales bacterium (SeqCode) (assembly GCA_963666875.2). GTDB lineage: Bacteria > Cloacimonadota > Cloacimonadia > Cloacimonadales > JAIOQZ01. The sequence continues at coordinate 2,447 of CAXXPU010000008.1, read as the reverse complement.
ACACGTTTTGCTATTTCTGGTCGTTCGGCGACGGCGAGACCAGCGATGAAGCTGAACCTTTGCATGTTTTTTCCATAGAGGACGACCACTCCTACACCGTCCTGCTTCAGGTGTGCGACGAGAGCGGCATGTGGGGCGACGCGACCTGCGAAATCTTCGTGGATGAAGGCGAATCGTCTCTGCCGGTGACCGTCAACTTCGTGGGTGATATCATGATGGCGCGAGCATACGATTATCAGAACGGTATCATACCCACGCTGGGCGTCGAAGCGATTTTCGATCCGACCCTCTCCATCCTGGGCAATGCCGCCGACCTGACCGTCGCCAACCTCGAATGCCAGCTCACGACATCCACCGACCGACATCCGACCAAGACCGTCTATTTCAAGGGTAATCCCGACAATGTCGAAGGGCTGACGTACGGCGGAATCGATATCGTCTCACTGGCAAATAACCACATTCTCGACTATATGGAGGACGGTCTCGTCGAGACGCAGCAGATGCTGGATCAGGAGGAGATTAAATACTCCGGCGCCGGACTCGACCTCTATGAGGCCAGCTTGCCGGTCTATGCCGACATCGCGGGGATCAACATCGCGTTCCTGATGTCCAGCGACCGCACCGGGCAATACAACAACTACCAGCCCTATCTGAACGCGGGTGCGAACAAAGCCGGCTTCGCCTACCTGACACCCTATTACGTCCTGGAGCAGATCGAAGCCGTGCAGGAGACCGCCGATCTGGTCACGCTGGTGTGGCATGCCGGGAGCGAATATTCGACAGAACCCGGCAGCAATTACGACCTCGAAGAGCAACCGGATGTCGATATCGACGGCGACGAGGACTACTCCCCACTCTACGACGTTCCGCACATGTGGGATCGCGAGATCCGGCATTTCGCCATCGATCATGGGGCAGACCTTCTGATCATCCACCATCCGCACATCATTCACGGATTCGAATCGTACAACGGCAAGTTGATCGCCCATTCTCTGGGCAACTACGTCTTCGACCTCGATTACGCCGAGACGATGCCGACCATGATTTTGAACACGGAAGTCGATGAGGACGGATACAAGAATTTCTCCGTCACGCCCGTGTTCATTGACGACTATATCCCGCAACCGGCGCAGGGTGAACTGGCGCTACACATCCTCGATTACCTCGCGCAGAAATCGAAGGATCTCGACACCTGGCTCGACGTCGATCGCGAAGATCTGATCGCGTACATCATCATGGATTCGACCCAGTTCGATACCGAATCCGAGCAAGTTGCAGTTGAACTGGATATGGTCGTGGACGGCGATTGGTACACATCCGGTCCGGTTCGACTCGAGCATCAGGGATTCATTACTTCGTTGCAGATCGAAGATATGGTGAGTAACTGCCAGTTCCGCGTGGGTAGAGAGCATCTCTGGTGGGGTAATATGGAGGATGAAGGCTGTTCGCTGTGGAATCTCAACAGCAGTTACGAGACGTACGACGACGAGGTTGCGTATCGCGGCGAGCGATCGTTGAGGCAACAGGTATGGAGCGGTAACGACGGCGTAACGGTGAATCTGGAACAGCGCATTGTATGCCCGTCCGACGAAGCCTTGTACACGCTTCATGGCTACATCAAGACCGAGAACGCCCAAGAGGCAACGCTCATAATCCGCAACCATACCGCCCGGACCTATGGATATATGCTGAGCGAAATCACGCTCGACGACGATATCAGCGGCACCACCGAATGGCAACACTACTGGAAAGAGATTGATCCGCCCGACGGAACGAATTTCTTCGATGTCCACATCTACAGCGAGTTCGAGAGCAATCCCGAGGGGCAGAACTGGTTTGACGACGTGAGTCTGGTCGAGTGGAGTGAGTGGCAGGATATTTCAGGTTTTGCGGAAATCGAAGCGCCGAACGATTTCTACTATATCGAGGTGCGTACTTCGGATCAGGTCGGTATCCTGCACGTCGCGTACGAGGAATCGAATTTCCACGAGAGGCCGCAGGGTGCGTCGTCGTCCTCGTCCGCACCGAAATTCGCCACGCTGCACGGCAATTACCCGAATCCGTTCAATCCCCTGACCACGATCGAATTCAGCCTCAAGAAAACCGCACAAGCCGAACTGAAGGTCTATAACATCCGCGGCCAAATGGTTCGCGAGGTTCTGGATGAACGATTCACGCCCGGCAGACACAAGGCTGTATGGGATGGTTCCGACCGCAACGGCAAGCGTGTCGCGACAGGCGTCTATTTCTATCAACTCAAGATCGACGGGAAGGTGATCGGAACCCGCAAGATGCTGCTGCTGAAGTAATTGTGGATCCTGCCCACGAAACATTTATGTCGATTGCCGTGCATAAAACCTCTTTCATGATGATATCGGTATCGCTATGTATCAAAATTCTCATTGACAATCAAGAGAGCTAGATTGTTATCAAAAAGAGGATAATGA